>CAMDJW010000001.1 GCA_945901025.1 Spirosoma fluviale
GAGAAATTATATTGGATTTAAGTTTTGAGATTTTACACCTTTAATTGATGGGCAGATAGTCTTCTGTTTTGATGTATCCCACATTTCCTTCGTAATAGCACAGGGTCCAAATATCCTTTGTATACCAATGGGTAACTCGATTTCCTTGGCTCAGTATTTTAGCCACAGGTGCGGCTGAGGATGAAAATTCACGTAAATACACTTTGTTTTTTGTGATGATACCAAAGTTGAGATAGGAAGGGAAATTGGCAAATAAATAAATAAAGGCGAGATAAAGGCTAAGCGAATATATGTATGCAGGGGGAGATTTTCTGTTTTTTTGTTTTTTGTAAATCAGGATGGCGGCCGCATAAATAGCTATTGCAATAAGGAATCCCATGATATACGGGAAAAAAGCAAAATAAATCCAGACTAATTGGTCTACAAAACCAATCTCATAACCTCCCATTTGATGATTATCACTTATTTGATTTAATCGTTGGCTGATTAATGGGCTTGCATTTTTAGCCTGAATGCTGGATAGATAAAATATCTCGTTGGCCCAATCGTTTTTTTCTTTGGCGATGAAAGCCAATTTAAATTTAATATTTTCAATTTCTTTGTATCGAGGATTATAAAATTGCAGGTAAATTTTTTCCGCTTCTAAAAGTTGGTTCGTTTTAAACAAGGAATCTGCTTTGCTGATTTGCTTTGTATCTATTTGGCCATTAGCGTTTTGCCAAATACCGAGATATAAAATGCAGGAAAATATAATTTTATTTAGATAGCTTGCTTGCATAATTCGAAAAAATATGATAGTTTTGCACCGCAATAAAGGTATTTATTTACTTTTTTGCAAACGAAGGCCAACCGTTGGTTGGACTTCCTTTCGGTTCCAGAGTGAACCAATTAATATACAAGCGCAAGCTTGATGATTCCGTAGCTCAGTTGGTAGAGCAATACACTTTTAATGTATGGGTCCTGGGTTCGAATCCCAGCGGGATCACTTCAGTTTTAAAGCAAAAAAATAACAAGAATTTTTCTTGCTATTTTTTTTTAATTTAATAGAACGTTTTCGTCTACCTATCTATTTCTTTTGCTCGATTAGTTGCTAAATTGATCACTTGTGGAAATGATTTTTCCTTGTTCGCCTTGTCCTTCCCACATAGTTTTATCTGTATGAAAGTCAATTCTAAACTCTTTTGCAGCTGGATAATATTCTTTTATTTTTATTGTCCATTCATCTCTATAAATTTCTTCAAATAATTCAATATTACCATCATGTCTGTGTGATACCCATCTATTTGGACCACCTTTTTTTCCATCCAATTTAAAGAATACAGTTCCTTGTTCAAAGCTAAAAACTTTAATATTACTTGCGTCAGCGTGTGGAGTATCTATTGAGAATTCGGTTTGTGAATTCGCATCACAAGCAAAAAGTTGACAAGGCATTATTGCTGATAAGCAGATACCCAAAATTGTTATGAATAATTTGATGGATTTTTTCATTGTTTTTTTGTTCAAATTTTTTGAACTGTTATTTTCACGAAATTAGTATCTAAAACAAAAGCGGAGCTGATATTTAAGCAAATTTGAGTTTAGATTTTATATAATAACTACTCATTAAGGCAATTATTTCAGTGATGGATTTTCATTGTAAAAAATGAATGATTGCATGTAGTAATTTAAATTGATAGCAATGTTTTTTGTTTGCGAAATTGTACCCCAAAACAACTACATTATTCTATAAAATTTGACCGAATTGAGCCTTTAATCTTTTAAATGAAAGTATCCCTACCACCAGCGGGATCACTCAATTTTTAAATCAAAAAAATAGCAAGATAAATTCTTGCTATTTTTTTTGATTAAATGGCTTTACAATGACCATTTATTCTACTTTATCTCATTTTTGTTTGACCGGTCCAGCTTCCACCATACGTGTCATCAGAGAGGAACCAAATCCCAATAAATTCACTGAAATTCGAATTGAAAATTGCAGTGAGTTTTCCACGAATATTTTTAGGCTCAATCCAGTCACAGGATAATTTATTCCCATCTAGTCTACAATTCGTTAATTTACCTTTGTTGATGTCATAGGTATACTCTCCTATAATTATATTGTTTTCTATTTCAAAGTCTACAATTACCTGACGTAATTCTCCTTCAATACTTATTTTGCCATTATAGAATCCCATATTAATTTGAGATTGGGCATGGGCCATTGAACAAATCAGAACAAAAGCGAAAGTTTTTCCAAGTTTAGTAAGCATATATTTTAAAATTTAAATATGTTTTTATAAGGATTATTTTAAGAGTAGTAAAATTTTTATTTGATCGAAAGAAATTTTTGTTGGCTTTCATCTGATATAAATCCATCTTCTATCCACTTTTTGATAAATTTTCCGTTTTCCACTTCATCAAATAGCTTCAAGGCATTTACTTTTTTATTGGACAAATCGATTTGAAGCTTTAGCATTAGTTCTTGATCTGCAGAAGACTCTAGGTAAATGGAGTTATTGTCAATTTTTGTTTGAGTTAAATTAGACGTTTCGGCAGTTCCTCCACCTAAATTTGATTTTTGTGTGAAAGTCCAAATTTGATCACTGCTTTTTTCTACGGTAAAAATTGCTCCAGAGAATGCATGTTGCCATTTGATCAAGGATACATTTTTTGGCGTTATTTTTGAGTCTATTTTGTCATCATTCTCCGTAACAGATTCTGAATCGTCAGCACTCTCAACCGTAATGGTGGTTTCAGAGGATTCAACATATTGTTTGGCATCATTAAGCGAATAAGCAATGGCTGAAAGATTAGCTACATCTATGACAATTTTCACACCTAATTCTTTTTGTTCCAACGTCAATACACTGGCATTTGCTGCCATTTCATTTAATTCAATTCTAGTTTCACCTCCATTATTTTCTGTTTGAATAAACACCCAGATTTTAGCATCCGTTTTTTTTAATTCAAGTTTGTCCTTGTTCAGCTTACCCTTGATTGAAGTAACTTTATTAGCCGTAATTTGACCAAATGCATTAAATCCAATAAAAATGGCTATTAAAATGATTACATTTTTCATTGTCTTTATATTTAGTTTAAACAAATGATCCTCTGAACGATTATTCTGATATAATACAAAAAAAAACCAGACTAAATGTTAAATATTTTCAGCATAAACCTATCAAATGCTTCAATATTAAATTAATCTGGTTTTTATCTCAATCAGTTGAAATATTTACTTTTTGGGCCTAGGCTTAGTAGGAGTTTTTGTCTGAATTTTAGGTGAAAACGTTAAGCCTATCTCACTTTTAAATTGGGGACCTTCAAATACGTGATCATCATATATAAAGTTTAATGTCCAAGTCAGAGCTAAATCTTTACCTAACTTGAACCTGACTAAATTCCGCATATTGATAAATATGTTTTCTGGATTGTGCAAGTAGTCGGAAAAGAAATCGTAGTTACCTGTGTATGAAATAGTCTTAGATAAATCCTTTATAATAGTTGCATTAACCAAAAATCCAAATTCTCTATATTCAGTTTCATCAAAAAATATTTTTTCTTTCTTTTTTAATTGATTATATTCTTCCCCCATCCCGATTACGTATATCGTTTTTTTCGTAAAAGGAGATCCAAAAATGGAAAGACTACCGGAGTTATTTCTATAATTTATACCTGGACCGAATTCAATAGATCCTGGTTCCATAAAACCTTTAGTCACATTTCCATTAGCATCTGCTCTTTCCAAAAAGGTGGTATTCATATTAAATAAGGCAGAATATGAAAACTTTGATTTTTTCGAAATTCGATAACTTACTTTAGTTAAAAAGTTCAACTTGTCTCCGGCATAAGTACCTGGATCTATTTCTCCCTTCTGTAAATATGAAATTCCTGTTTCAAATTGATTCTCCCAACGAAACTTACGATTCCGATTTTGATAATACAAAAATAATTGAGCCTGCGCATTAAAGCTATGTTGATCATCTTCTGCCTCAAGCCAATCAAATTTATCCTGCGCATTCCCTCCTAACGTAATCCATTGAGCCGAAAGCCATGTCCAGGTAGTATCCGTATTTTTTAATGCTAGCCCAGCATTATTAACTTTTTGAGCCGCGGCCATTTTTTCAGTTCTGGATTTTTCTTCATATTCCTGACCAAAAATATTTTGAGATAGAAATAGTAATCCATTTATAAATAATAAAAAGTAGAATTTGTTTTTCATATGAAGTTTTTAAACGCAACAGGGTATAAATTCTAAGATTTACACCCTGTTTAAAATGAATGATTAGAAATAATTACTTCTTGGGAGGATTGGGTCCATGCTTCCCTGGAGTAACTTCATCACCTTGTAAAACAAAATTTGATGAGGCTAGGTCTGACATTTTGAAATCATCATATTCATGATATTTGTCTGCTTTCTTGTCGTAAGTCAAAACGTCAAAATCTTTTTTCAAATCTCCCAATGTAATTTCGGCCCCTGAACCAGGTGCAACCGACTTGTCAAAACTAACTTCGAAATCCCACTCTTTAGAATCAGAGGGTGTTAACCACATCTCATCGATCGAGTATTTCGTTCCATTAGTTATCTCTAAAGTCTTTACTGTGCTTGAAGCAAACGAAAATAATGCAACAGCAGCAATTGATAAAAAGGATGTTAAAATAATTTTATTCATTGTAATTTTTGTTTAGTTGATTTTAAAACATCTCAAAACTACAAGTGAAAGGCTATAAATTCTCAAGCCGTTAAAAAAACGTGGTACTAATTATATAAAAGTCGAACTAATTGATTTTTACAGACATCAGTATGGTATTTATATTTTTCATACTTTTAGCAAAAAATACGTCCGTAAGTTTCCTATTTCTAATAATTATAATGCTCAATACTTCGATATTTTTAAATTTCCTAGTTAGCTTATTGCTAATAAAATATCAATGGAAATTGAATAAAGGAGTTATTTATCTTTTCATTATTTTGGTTACGGTTAATATTCGACAAATAACTTTATTGCTTTTAAATCAGACTTCCTACACTAAAGAGTTAGCTTTTCTATTTTTGCACTTAGATCCATTTGTGTGCTTGTTGGGGCCCTCGGTGATTTATTATTTTTTTAGCCTGACAAAAGGCAAAATTGAACTCGATTTTAAAATATTTTTATTTTGTATTCCTGCTATTTTAATCTTCATTAATCTATTACCTTACTTTGGAACACCTTTTACCCAAAAATTAATTTTTATAGGCCAAGTTCAATCCACTCATAATGTAGATTACATTCCATTTCCATATTTGTTTTTAGACTTGTCCTTACAAAGAACTTGCATTGCTATTTATAATTTGCTCTGCCAGCTTTATATTGTTTACTGCCTAATAAAGATGATAAGAGCCAAGGAAATAAGTCCAGCATTTGGAGCCTTGATGAAAAATTTACTTTTGATTTTATCTATTTCAATTTTCAGTTTTGCTTTTTTAATATTTCATTATCGATTTAAATTAGACATTTTTCCAAATATTTCAAATGGTATTTTTGAAACGAAAGATTTTTATTATTTGTTTACTTTGGTGCTTCCAGTAAGTTTTTTTGTTGTGCCCACTTGGCTGTATGGATTAGATTCACCTTCCTTTGTTAAGTCAATTAATGCGAATCAAAACAAGAAAGCACCTACTAATCTTCAGATAAATAATGATAAGAAAAGCTTTAGTAAATCGGAAGATTTGGAAAGAATTCTTGAGTATATCAAGTCTGAAAAGCCATTTTTGAATTTTGACTTTTCAATTCACGACATTTCAGGCGCTTTAAAATTACCGCAAATACGTGTGTCAAATTCTTTTAACAATCAGTTGAAAATACCTTTTCCTGCCTATCGAAATATGTTAAGAATTGAACACTTTTTAAATTTATATGAAAGCAATGCATTTCCGAATTATTCCATTGAAGGGCTAGCTAGAGAGTCGGGTTTTCAAACTAAATCATCTTTTTACTCTGCATTTAAAAGTGTCCATAATATGACTCCTATGAAGTATATCTCTAAAAAAGTTATACAAAAAGCCTAAAGTTTTAAACAATTGATAATTACTAAATTATTTAGCAAATTTAATTTTGTAGCAATTTCATCACTTGCTCATCTCCTTTTACCGCATTGGCAGGCAAAGGAAATGCATCATTAAACACGCTCAATTCCGCTGCAGAAAGTACTTTCGAAGGTCCCTCATCGATATTCCCCCCCGCATCCATGACGTTAGGTAAATCAAGCGATAAATATTTGGCCATAAACGGATACATTCCCATACGCTTATTTGGCCCATAATCATGTACATCTTTGGCTAAATGCACATTCTCCACTAGGTTTTCTTTTTGGTATAATGCATATATCTTTTGCATGAATGGAAATTCAACCTTAGGTGTATTTTGGGTCCAATCGGCTCCATCTGAAATCATCAACATAGGTCTTGGCGCCGTCAAACCAGCTATTTCTACATTATTGGTCTGATAATCCCCTTTCTTGTGAATCGGCATGCCACTCTCGCAATTACATCCGCCAAAGAAATGAGACGAAATCATGACTGTGGGCGCAGATACTTTAATGCGAGAATCTAGAGCCGTTAATAAAAACGTTTGTGTTCCCCCACCCGATTCACCGGTTATCCCAATGCGATTTTTGTCGATCAGCGGCAAATCCAATAAGAAATCCAAAGCCCTAACACTATTGATCGTTTGTAATTTTAAGGAAGAAGCAATGCCATGCGAACATTGTTTGCTATCGTCATATCCAACCATATCCCAAGCAAATACGACGGCTCCCATGCGAGCTAAGGTAGCGCAACGAATTTGAGTTTGATCTCTAGTACGTCCACGTAATTGATTATCATGTCCATGAGGGCATAAAATTCCTGCATATGTGGCGTATTTTTTCGTAGGTCTATATAAACTTCCCGTCATATAAAACCCAGGCAAGCTCTCAAAATAAACACTTTCAATCGTATACCCATCAAACTCTTTTTTACTATGAATTACGGCTTTTGAATTTAATTTAGCCGGGAATTTTTGTAAGCCCATCCCCTCTTTGATTTGGTTTACAATCAATTTCGATCGATTTTCCCACGCTTTTTTTGACTCTGGAACGTGCGCATTTAAAAATTCCGCGCCCTGAATTTCCGAGAAATATTTTCCCCGGCATAAATCAGTTGATACTGCATTTTGTTTCGTTTGTCCTTTCATAATCTGTGTGCTTCCAAGGCACATAAATAAAGAAATACTGACAATAAATTGATTTTTCATAGCAATAGGTTTTTACTCACCATTAACAAATTAATATTTTTCCCGTTCTACCCTCCTTTTGATACGCGATCACGGCTTCTTTGAATTCAGATAACCCAAATTTCTCCTGAACATCTACATGGACCTCTTGCGTCATCAAATAGGTAAAAACTTCTTTCAAGACTTTCTTTATTCCTTCTTGGCTTAAGTTCTCCCACCAGGAAGTCAACCACCAACCTTCAACTTTCAAGTTTTTGAAAATTAATAAACCCGAATTTAAGGGGATGGGTTCTAAACTTAATAATCCGAAGACCAACATTCTTCCTCCTATTTTTAAACAGGCTAGTGCTTTGGCTCCTTGTTCTCCGCCGACGGCATCAAAAATGGCATCAACACCCGTTTCTACCGCTGCGCGCACTATTTTACCCAGGTTTTCCGTTTGCACGTCGACGACTATAGTCGCTCCCAAATCCAATAAAGCTTGTTTTTGATCCATTCTTCTGACCGTACAAATCACGTTGATTCCTCGCATTTTAGCCATTTGAATCACTAATTTTCCCCATGCTGAGGCTCCTGCAGTAATTAAAAGCCATTGGCCTTTTTGTAAACCACTGGTCTCCAACATCCCATAGGCAGTTACGGGATTCACAAAGGCCTGACAGGCTACCTCGTCCGGCATTCCCGCCGGTGTCGGAATTAATTGGGCCGTAGGTACACAAACATATTCTTTCCAAGTGCCTATGGCTGTGAATATTACGCGAGTTCCTTTCGGATATTGTTCGGATTTTTCGACCTCTCCTACCGCTTCAAACCCAGCACTACTAGGTAATTTTGGCGTAATTCCATAGCGACCCTGGATGAACATGATGTCGGATGGATTTATATTTCTTGCCGTGACACGGACTAATGTTTCATGCGCTCTAGGAACCGGAATATCTACTTCTTCTAATATCAATACACTTTCTGGAAGACCGGTCTCCTTAAAAATAACTTGTTTCATCTATATTTTTTGTTGAATTACGAGGCAAATTACCATATTTAATATTTAAATTGTTTAAAAATTTTAAACATGCATCCATTTTTATTAACAAACCAAGTAGCCCTCATCACAGGTGCGAGCAAAGGCATCGGTTTTAGCATCGCAGAGTACTTTGCCGCCGCTGGTGCCAAAGTCGTTATTAGCAGCAGAGACCAACCTACCTTAGATCTTTTAGCCGCAGAGCTACAAAAAAAAGGTTACGATGTCATTGGCATTGCTTGCCACGTAGGTAAAATGGACGCATTGGAAGTTTTGGTTCAAAAGACCATCGAACATTATGGGCAAATCGATATACTAGTTAATAATGCTGCTACTAACCCAGTTTTTGGCCCTATTCATGATACTACTTTGGATGCCTTTGATAAGATTATGAATGTGAATTTAAAAGCGCCATTCCAACTCATGCGCCTGTGTCTTCCCTATTTAAAATTATCAGAAAATCCTTCCGTTATTAACATCAGCTCGGTGGGTGGAATCTCACCCGAAGCAGGCCTAGGTATTTATAGTGTCAGTAAAGCAGCTTTGATTTCAATGACCAAAGCTTTTGCCAAAGAATGGGGAGAATTCAATATCCGTGTCAATGCCATTTGTCCCGGTCTTATTAAAACGAAGTTTTCAGAAGCTTTATGGAGCAATGAGCAGATTTTAAAACATACTTTGAAGGCTTTGCCCATCAAACGAATCGGAACACCTGAAGAAATTGCGGCCGCCGCGCTTTATTTAGCCTCTCCTGGAGCTTTATACACCACCGGTTCTGTTATTACGGCAGATGGTGGCTTAACTATTTAATATTGAATAATGCATATATCCGCCACTTTGCTTGATTTAGTTTCTCAATACCAGGCTTTTTTAAAAGAATTTATTTATCCGATTGAAAAAGAAATTATATACGGTTCATTTAAATCGCATTTACCCAAATTACGTGAATTACGTGTATTGGCTCAATCAAAAGGCTTATTTACTCCGCATCTTTCCATCGATGAAGGTGGTCTGGGGCTCTCTTTACCTGAATTTGCCCACATTTCTGAGGTATTAGGTACAAGCCCTTTGGGACATTATGTTTTTAATTGCAATGCGCCTGACATTGGAAATATGGAACTGATGCATGCTTTTGCCTCTCCTTTTTTAAAGGAAACCTTTCTTAAACCTTTGCAAAGAGGTGAAATTCGTTCCTGTTTTTCGATGACCGAACCTGAACATGCGGGTAGTAATCCTATCCATATGTCTACTACGGCAGTTTTGGAAGGAGATGAATATGTGATCAACGGACATAAATGGTTTACTACTGCTGCAGATGGGGCCCAATTTACCATTGTGATGGCAATTACAAATCCTGAAGAGGAAAATGTATACCAAAGAGCCAGCATGATTTTAGTCCCTTTGGATAATCCAGGCTACCGTTTAGTTCGAAATATTTCCATCATGGGAGATGAAGGAGAGGATTATTTATCCCATGGGGAAGTTGAATTTACCAATTGCCGTGTACCCAAATCCCATTTGATCGGTGAAGAAGGACAAGGTTTTACCTTAGCCCAAGTACGTCTTGGACCTGGTAGAATTCACCACTGTATGCGTTGGATCGGTATTTGTGAGCGTGCTTTAGGGCTCATGTGTGATCGGGCTATGTCGAGGGAACTGAATCCGGGGAAGTTTTTGTCGGGCCAACAAACCATTCAAAATTGGATCGCGGAGAGTGCGGCCGAGATAAAAGCTTCGCGCTTATTGGTTTTGCATACGGCTGAAAAAATTGAGAAGGAAGGGGCAAAAGCCGCCAAAGAAGATATATCGACGATTAAATTCTTTGTCTCAGATGTGTTAATGAAGGTTTTGGATCGCGCTGTCCAGGTGCATGGAGCCTTTGGAATTACGGATGACACCTTGCTTTCTTTTTGGTATCGCCATGAACGTGGTGCCCGGATTTATGATGGACCTGATGAAGTACACAAATCGGTATTAGCGAAAAGCATGTTAAAATCAAGAGCATTGAATGGAGGGATTTGAGAAATTACCCGCTTACTTATCGGCTCAATGGTCCATTCCAATTAATGAATTACATATAAAGGCATTTAAAGGAGGATTTTCTAACCTGACTTATTTAATCGAGTCTGAGTCCTTTTCCTATGTGTTACGTCGGCCACCTTTCGGGAATAAAATCTCCAAAGCGCATGACATGGTTCGAGAATACAAAATCTTAATGGCCTTAGAAAAAGCGGGTTACGATAAAATCCCCAAAGCCATTTTATGTTGTGAGGACGAAAGTATCCTAGGCGCCCCCTTTTTTATCATGGAAAAAGTGGATGGTTTAATCATTCGAAATAAAATACCTGAGCATGTTTCAGCTGATTTTTTTACAGCACTTTCAAAATCGTCCATTGATGTTTTGTTAGAATTGCATGCCTTAGAATTACATAATTCGGGCTTAATCAATTTGGGAAAACCGGAAGGTTATGTGGCGCGCCAACTAGTTGGTTGGTCCGAAAGGTATATGCAAGCACAAACGGATGATATTCCTGAACTCAAGAATGCTTTTGACTGGTTGGCGCAAAATCAACCTTTACATTCTTCCGTGGCCTTCATCCACAATGATTTCAAATTTGACAATATGGTCATCCGAGACGATGCTTCAGTGGCTGCCATATTAGATTGGGAGATGGCCACTGTGGGTGATCCATTGATGGATTTAGGAACCACTTTGGCGTATTGGGCCGAGGAAGGTGATCCCGATATTTTAAAAATGTTTAACCTAAGCTATGTAGATGGCAATTTTTCACGCGCTGAGCTTGTTGAATATTATGCCTCAAAAAGTAATTTAGATGTTTCCAAAATCCTTTTTTATTATGTTTTTGGTTTGTGTAAAGTGGCAGTGATTGCCCAACAAATTTATAAGCGTTATGCGCTAGGATTTTCCACCGATGAGCGATTCTCAGTATTAAACCAAGTAGTTAAGGCAGCAGGAATTAAGGCCATGGAGAGTATTAAATTGGATAAAATATGAAAATTAATAAAGTATGTATTTTAGGTGCGGGCACCTTAGGTTCTAGAATTGCTTTGCAATCGGCGATCTCGGGATTTGAAGTTCGTGTGTATGATATCAACGAGAGTGCTTTTGAAGCTTCTCGTAAAATGATGGCTAAGGTTTTGAAGCAAATCAAAATGGATGCGGTGATCATTGATTCGATATTATTTACGACGGATCCCGTGGAAGCCGTTTTAGATGCAGATATTATTTCAGAAAGTGTGACGGAAGATTTGGCTTTAAAGCAAAAAGTCTGGGCTCAATTTGGAGCCATAGCTCCTGAAAAAACAATCTTTACGACTAATACAAGCTATTTGTTGCCTTCTCAGATCGCTGACTTTACCGGTAGGCCTTCCCAATTTTGTGCCTTCCATTTTCACGACGTATTTTATTCAACTGTAGTGGACATAATGCCGCATCCGGGAACATCAGAACATTTGATTTCTATTTTGGAGGATTTTGGTCGGGCATTAAACCAAGTTCCTGTGGTGGTTCGAAAAGAAAACCATGGCTATATTTTCAACTCGATGTTGATGGCTTTAATCGGTTCTGCAGGTAAATTAAGGACGGAGGAAGTGGCTAGTATTGAAGATATTGACAAATCTTGGATGGTCAATTTTCATATGCCCATGGGGCCATTCGGAATTTTAGATTCGATAGGCTTAGACACGGCTTGGCATGTGACTCATAAATTAGAGGATCCGGGTTCTCAGGCTTTTGCCGCTTTAGTCAAAACTTACATAGATGCTGGTAAATTAGGGGAAAAAACAGGAGAAGGATTTTATAAATATCCTCATCCTGCTTATCGAGACCCTGATTTTTTGAATTAAGTTATTTCGGATTATAAATTTTTTCTGCCGTTTTCAAAACTTGAACTTTATCTAAAGTCATTGTTTTTGTTTTTTGCGCTTGGTATAAAGCTCTTTGATCCGCAAAATGTGGACTATCTGGATTTGAACTTGCCCCAAACGTATTGACCGTTTCGATGATTGGTAGGCTTCCATCTTTAGGGAATTTCACAAAACCAATGTAGGCATCCCCACTAACCATTCTTTTCTTACCATTGTCATGATTCTTTGAATGAACTGCCGATAAAACATCGGGCATACCCCATTGAGGCCACTCATCTTTTCCACGTACCAATTTTTGTACATCGCCTAAAACAAGGTCAATTGTACCAAAGTTCTTTATTAAATAATCATAAATGTGTTGATATACTTCGACCCCTTGTTCTAAAGTTAATGTACTTTGTGCATTCCCTTTCATTGTTTTTGAAATCTGATAATAAGCCAAATTGTACACCAGTGCCCCTTTACTATCTGAATTAGTCACATGATCCCAATTTTTTAATGATGTAATTAATGGAGCTAATTGGGGATATTTAGACTCATATACCATAAATAGTGAATCTGACGAATAGCCATATGGATATAAAATTTGTTTAGGCAGTTGGTGATCAAATTTTATTTTCTTCAAATCCTCAAAACTGATTTTTGAATAAGAATCGATAAGGTCCTTGGCTCTCCGACTTCTATTATTATGGTACGTTTCATAGCCATCATTTTTGTCATAGTTGGCCGGATTTAAATTTTCGTTTTCTGCTGTCGCCATAAATGGAGAATGATTGGTATTAAACAAGTAACCACTTTGTGGATTTAAATGCTGAGGTAATTCGTTAAAGGGCTTGAACTTATCCCATAATGTTTTGCGCGTATTTCCAGGCAAAGTAGAATTCCAATGAAATGTAGGATCTGGATTCCGATAAGGCATTTTACCATTTGAAACATAGAATATATTACCTTCTTTGTCGGCATACATGATATTGAACATGGCCAAATGGTTGGTTTCCAAGGCTGTTTTAAACTCTGTCCAATTTTTCGCCTTATTCATGAAATACCATTGTTGGAGTGCCATGGCATCCATCAAGGAAGGCAAACGCATGGAGAAAAATTCACCTTTGGGATTGGCAACTGTAGGTCCATAAATGGATTTATAAGCCATTTTTGAGATTGGAATAGGGATATCTTTAATGTGTAATTTGACTTTTCTTTTTTCCAATGTCAACCATTCACCATCGACTAAATATTGGCCAGGATGCTTTTTATCCGTTTGTAATTGGAATACGTCCACTTTGTCTTGCATGTTTACCGTATGGGCCCAAGCTAAATGAGGGCTAGTTCCATGAAAAATAAGCGGTGCTCCAGGAAAGAGGCCACCTAACATGTTCCAACCTTCTTCACTTTGTAAATGGGCTTCATAAAAAGCAGTGGCTCCTTCAATGGGTTGATGTGCGTTAATAACTAGCATAGGTTCTCCAGTGGCCGATTTTTTACTGCTGATGGCAAATGCATTACTTCCTTCCCCAGTAAAACCGGGTAAATTCGCAATCGAGCCGTTAAGTATTTTAGGCAATGTTTTGTCGACTCCACAAAATACTGCGACCGAAAACATGGTCGTTGCGATGTAATCTTCTACGTTGATCGGGAATACATGCTTATTCAGTATTTCTTTTGGATGCGCTTTTCCATAGGCTTGCAAACCCATTAAATAGCCTTGAAGCAATTGGATGAACTTAGGATCCATCGATTTAATTTGTTGGTCTACTGTCGCTCTCGTATTTAGTAGCCCAAAAACAAAGTCGACAGGCGCACCTTCCTTGCCCATATAGGTTGATAATTTCCCCTTTCCGGTTAAAATAAGTGTTTGGATAGTTTTGAAATCGTCTTCCGCATGTGCCCATGCAAGGCCATAAGCCACTTCTGGATCTGTGGGAGCAAAAATATGGGGTACGCCATAAGAATCTCTAGCGATGGTGATTTTGTCCACATGAATATCAGGGAAATTCGTGTTTTGTGCAATTATGCTAAGACTAATAAGGGTTAATAGAAGACTGTAAAAATGTTTCATAGGTGTTTTTTAGCAAGTATAATTTTTATTAAAATATTTCAAATTTAGAAGCATAAAATGATGGTGTATTAGATGAAAAGGTTTGCTAATACGCTCAACGCATTCGTTGAAATAATTCATTGATGTACCCGTTTTAAATCGGTCATCATTCAATGTAAATCCTTTTATGATGTATTCTTTCAGGCGTTGGGTAGCCCAAATGCGGAACTGAGTACCTTGGGGCGATTTCACTCGATATCCCACTGAAATAACAACGTCTAGATTATAGAAAAAAGGGGCCTTCTGTTGAAATTCGAAATTTCCGAATTTCTTCATTGTAACAGTTTCTAGCAACTCTTGTTCTTCATAAATGTTCTTTATATGCTCATTGATTGTGGATTTGGCTTTACTAAACAAGGTGGCCATTTGGTCTTGCGTCAACCATACATTTTCTTCTTCTAATCGGACGTCAATTTTGATGCTGCCGTCAGGATTCTTGTAGATGATGATATCGCTGTTCATACCTTTTGCTAATATTATACTTTTGATTTCATTCTATTATTTTTAAAATGAAAACTGATTATTAAATTCTCTTTAATCTATCGAAAAAAAATAATTTTCCAGATTACATGAATTATTTCAGATTTGGATTCGATATTAAATTGGCAAATAATCTCCAAGCACCTGGTACCGCGGCTGGTAATTCGCGAAAGAAAACTAATCCTGTGTAGATGAATTGGCCTTTTCCATATTGACAAACGGTGATATTTCCCTTATTTAATTTTTCACCCGGATCCGTAAATCCTAATGGAAATTCAAAGTGAGTATCATCTGATTCACCGGTATAAATGGATCTTTCTTGTACCCAATTTTCGAAATCGGTCTCTGAAATTTTATTGGGTACGTTTAATAAGGCATGAGTAGGAAGTAGGAAATCGGGTTTTGCGTCTTCTCGAGTAATTCTACCTCTACCGATCGACATTGGGTACGGTGCAATCGATGATTTAATCGGGCCTAAAAAACTAGCTGTATTGTATTGAACGATGTAATTTCCACCATTTTCTACATATTTCATGAGTTCAGGATAGGCATTGACCATATAATCAAGCGTATTGTGGGCTCTAACGCCGGTAACTACCGCATCATATTTTTTTAAGTTGGCCAAATTCAAATCGTTTTCGCTCAAAAAATCAATTTGATATCCTAATTGTTTAATGGCTTCAGGAACCTTATCGCCTGCTCCTTTGATGTATCCAATGCGAGTTCCTTGCTTCTTAATGTCGATGTGCAAGATGTCTAAATTAACAGGAGAAAAATACCTTTGGGTAGGAATATGCGGGTATTCTATGGTTTGTAATTCCAATGAATCAACCCAATTCCCTCGTTGGGTTTCATAAGCCAGCGAAAGCTTTTGCTTTATTTTCCCTGATTCGGAGAATTTAGTTTCGTCGAATGGGAGGTTATAGGCCAACTTCTCACCTTTTTTCAACCCTTTGGGCAAAGAAATAGAACTTAATGTATTTTGGCCATTGGCCTGAATTTTTACGATTCCTGGGGCTATTTTTCCTAAAGCAAAAATGGTTAGTTCAACCATTTTCTTCGACTTTGAGCCCTTAGTTAGCAATAGTACATTCGAATTTAATGAAAAGACAGATTTTGGACTGATGCTAATGGGTTGGTATATTTCGCCTTTAACAGGGTCCACGATCATTTCTTGAATAGGCTTTTCTATTTGAAATTCTTCACCACCAATTAAAAAAGTGGCAGAAGCCATTATGGCTGGATCTGGGTTGGGTTGGCCTATTTTTTTAGGATCATCGACATTAAATCGACCAATTTCTTTCGGTTTTTTGATCCAATAGGGTTGTGTTATTTCACTGCCGGCTATTAGAGTTCTAGATAGAATTTGTTTTTTTGAAACGCCTAATTGACCAGACCAAGTCGAATCTTGATCTCCTACCGTAATTTTTAATTGGCCTACTTCGACTGGAGTACGCACGATGAATTCTGCTTTTACTTTAATGGAATCACCTCTCGACACGATTCCAGCATTTGAATAGGCGTTTAAATTAATGCCCGCTGCTTTGATGACCCATTCATTAATTTGTTTTAATTTTTTATCTCGAAGCGTTGATTTAGGCAATGCAGCAATTGATTTTTTCAAAGCAATTAAGCTAGGGATACTTTCATGTGGTTGGCTAATCTTATAATTTTGAATGATTTGATCGATGGTATATTCAATCGAAGCTGCTCCTGGAATTCTAGCCCAAGAAACATCCACTCCATCCCATAATTTATTTACAGGAGTTGTTCCAGCCAAGGTCACGAAATATTCCATGCTTTTTCCTCGGTCTGCCGAAAATCCAAAACCCTGGCTTTTATGTTGGCTCCTACTAAATGCTGCCATTTCACCCGTACTTTGGCCAATAGCTGGTAAATAATTCCCAATTTCAAATTTAAATTGGTCTTCGCTGATGGTTGAATTAGCTGAACCAGGAAAACGGAAAGTATTCCAAAGTAAACGTTTTGCTTGCCATACGTCCACCCCTAATTTTAATTGCTCAGGAAAGCGATTGGGGTCTGCAGCAGCTTTAAAAGCTTCTATGGCTAATACGGCTGATGCGGAATGGTGGCCATGACCTGCTCTTGCATCGGGTGGAAAACGGGTAAAAATGATGTCTGGACGTAATTTTCGGATCACCCAAACCATGTCAGATAGAATTAATTCTTTTCCCCAAAAGCCTAAAGCCTCGTCCGTAGATTTTGAAAAGCCAAAATCAAAGGCTCTAGAGAAATACTGGTTAGCCCCATCGATTCTTCTAGCGGCCAATAATTCTTGCGTTCTGATTAATCCTAAGGCCACTCCTTGCTCATCACCTATTAAATTTTGTCCTCCTTCTCCGCGGTTACATGCAAAATAACTGGTTTCCCATTGTTGTTCTTGCGCAAACCAGGTCAACATATGCGTGCTTTCATCATCCGGGTGTGCTGCGATATGCAATACAGATCCTAAGACTTTTAATCCTTTTAAATCTTCGTATAATTGAGCCGAGGTTCTTTGTTGGGCTTGTACGCCAAACTGAACTGCGATGAGTGCAAGTAAAAGAAGTTTTTTCATTGAAGGGCAAATTATTAAATGCATTTCGAAACCTAATTTCGAAAGAGAAAGAATTGGGTAACTATTTAGCTCATTTTAAAAAATGACAGCGCATTAAGCGCTGTCACCCATTTTTTAATTCTCCCAATCATCCGTTCTAAAAAGGTTGACTGGTAAGCCTTCCCGACTAAATAAATTAGGCATATCGGCATTTTTAAAGGCGTAACGAACCGCCACTGGATTAGGTACATCTGGGCTTGAAACCACCAACGATGAGCCATCTATTTTTCCTGTGGCTGGATAAAATTTCTTATCATCGCCTGCAATCATTAAATGGCTAGGGTCGCCGTCTTTGGCTACCAATTTCCCATTTAACTCACGGAAATAAATTCTGATCTTTCCTTTTTCTACTTTCATTCGATCGTATTTAGGATAGAAAATGGGACCCGCTTCCTGGCCATAATGTTTGACTAATGCTAAATTGGCAAAACGATTGGCCACCTCTACTTTAATCGTTGGATGGATATTGGTCACATCAGGTACCAAATCCGTCAAAACGACCATCGCTGTATTTTCCAATTTCAAATTGTTTGTCTGAGCTTCTCTCAGTTTAGCCCCATTCACGTTGTCCCCATATTTATCATAAGGAGCAATTTGGGCAAAATAGAAGGGAAAGTTTTTATTGAAAGCCGTGCGCCAAGAAACAATTAGGTCATTCATTAATTCGAAATAAGTTCCATATTGGCCTACATTACTTTCTCCCTGGTACCACAAAGCTCCAGCTATGTTATAGTTGATAATGGGTGCAATCATGGCATTGTAATTCATGCCGATGGTATTTTGATTATTTTTAATCGCCTGTACTAAATGTGGTTTTTTCATCACTGAGTCTCTGGCAATCCAAACTTCTGCTCGTGTACCTCCCCAATTCGAGCTAATTAATCCCATGGGAACTTTTAATTGAGCCTGAAGTTTTTTCCCAAAGAAATACCCAATGGCTGAAAAGGCCTTCATATCAGTAGGATTAGAAACGACCCATTTCGCTCTGACATCTTCTTGAGGATATTTAGCTGTTCCTTTTGGGATGTAAAAGAATCGAATTTGATCGTTGGTCGCATTAGGCATTTCGTCGATGGACTCTTTCAGATTTTGAGAGCCGCTCCATTCCATATTGCTTTGGCCTGAAAATACCCATACTTCACCAAAAACCACATCGGAAACAGTGATGCTATTTCCATTCGTTTTGAAGGTAATGCTATGATTACCACCTGCTTTTGGGGTATTAACCTGCAAAGAAAAATGTCCAAAGATAGACCTAGCTTTATATTGGGTTGTATCCCAATCCACAGTAACCTTAACTTCCTCCCCTGGATTGGTTGTCCAGCCCCAAAGTGTTACCTTGGATTTTTGTTGGAGTACCATGTGATCCCCAATAATAGCGGGCAATTGCACATCTGCCTGCAGGCGAAAAGCAAAGAATAATAAAAATATCAGTAATTTTTTCATGTGATTTTTCAGATTATTTTAACATATTTCTATTCCATGGCCCACGATAAGGACGAGCTAATAAGGCTGTCGCTTCGGGATCATTGATAATGACTTTTTTAATTGGGTCATAAGAAAGTGGTCGACCTAAACGCATCGATAAATTTGCGATGATGCAACTAGCTGTCGAAATATGTCCAGCTTCTATATCAGCTATAGGTCTTGATTTCTTGTCGATGGCCGCTAAGAAGTCCAACATATGCCCACGAGTTGCCGGAGCAGCATTTAATTCAATGCGTTCTTCTTTTAAATCCTCTGGATATTTTTCTTTTTCGAAAATGACATCTTGGTGTATTTTCGTCGAAGCTTTGGGATCTACCGGAGTAAAGTCATAGCGCATTGTGCTCATTCTCAAAGTACCTTTTTCCCCATAAAGCGTCAATCCCCAAGGATAATCTGGATCTGGAGGAGTACCCCAAGAACGATGTTGCCAAACACAGTTTAAATCATTGTATTCAAAAACAGCCGTTTGAGTATCAGGAATGTTTGATTTACCTCCTTTTTGTACGTAGATACCGCCTTCAGAGCTGATGCGATTAGGCCAACCTAAATCCAACATCCAGCGAGCTGTGTCAAACATATGAATACACATATCGCCCATAATTCCATTTCCGTACTCATTGAAAGTTCTCCACCACCTTGTGTGAGGTAATCCATCATATGGACGCATAGGTGCGGGTCCTGTCCACATTTCATAATCAAAAAACTCAGGAACAGGTTGAACCGGTGGGTTTCCATTATTGCGCATACTAAAATAGCAACACATCTCGACATGCGCTACTTTGCCCAATAAACCCTTATCTACAATATCTCGTTTTGCTTGAATTAAATGAGGAGTACTTTTTCGTTGAGTTCCTACTTGGACCGTTTTATTATATTTTCTAGCCGCAGCTACCATGGCCTCACCTTCTAATACGTCTACCGAAATAGGCTTTTGTACATATACATGGGCACCTGCTTTTACAGCGTCAATCATTTGTAAGGGATGCCAATGATCTGGACTTCCCACGATAGCGATGTCCAATTCATTTTCTTTTAACAATTGGCGATAATCATTGTATAACTTAGGTGTTTTACCTGATTTTTGACGCTCAGAAACCATTTTACCGGCCTGATTTAATTGATTCCGGTCTGGATCACATAGGGCTAAAACCTCTACGGGAGCTACTTGCATGAGGCGGAAAAGATCACTTTTTCCGTACCAACCGGTACCTATTAAGCCTACTTTTAAAGGTTTGTCTGGATTGATTAAATCCAAACCATAGGCTCCAAACTGCGATAAGGCTAAGGATGCGGTAGCACCCTTGACAAATTGCCTACGATTAATGTTAAATGATTTCATATTTTGATCGGTTTAGAAATTGCATGTCATTTTTACAAGAAACTAAGGTAACAATTTTGGAATTATTTTAAAATTAATTTAAATGAAAGGCGTGATTTTTTATTTTTGGGACCTATTATGTCATAAAAATTACACATATAAAAGCAATATCAATACGTGTATTTTCTCATTGGTGTTTCTCACTTCTATGTTTCAAAAATTGGTTGGGCCCTGATAAAAATTATACCGTTAGATTGCATTCAAAATTGCATAAAAAAAGCCCAAAAGGGCATTTTTTACGTATTTAAACTAGGATTTGAATTATCTAGCTTTCAAAGAACTTAGGAATTCGACCACATCTCTAATTTCTCTTTTTGATAGTAAACTACCCATGGGTGGCATGCTGGATGGAGCATTCACACGCGACTTAATGCGCGACAATGCAATTTTCAACGGTTCCGCTTCATTGGTTTTTAATTGGATTTCTTTCTCATTTTCGACAACCAATAAACCAGATACTTCTTGGCCATCGGTAAGCACAACGGTAACATTGCCAAAACCAGGTGCAATTCGAGCACTAGGTTCGATTAACGATTGAAGTATTTGTTCGCGAGTTAATCGACTACCCACCCCTTTTAAGGAAGGTCCTACATTTCCTGCTTCACCATTTACGTTATGACAACGTACGCATTGAACCGTTTGATTGCGATTAAATATGCCATTTCCTACTTGTAAATTACCTCCGAAAAGCGCCTCTTTAAACTCATCAGTTAAGGTTCCTTTCGTTTTAAGTGCATCTAGTTTAGCGACCAATTTATCTAATTTACTTGCTTCAACCGCCTCCATTAAATCTAATTTGATTCCATTTTCTAATTTGCCGCCAACCATTTTTTGAATCAAATCCTCGAAAATATCACTCGTGTTTTCTGATTTCATTTTTCCCATGCTTTGCAACAATTGTTGCTGCTCAGGCATACTGCCTTTTTCGAATATCGTATTCACGATGGATGGCAATTGGTTTTTCGAAATTTCAATTTTATTTAAATTACTTAACGCAACTCCACGCACTCCCCTATCCGAATCATCCATTCCTCTTTGGATGATTAATGCCAAATTAGGATCTTTTAACGTGGCTAATGACGATAATTGTGACGAACGAACTTTTGCATTTGGATGATTGGCAAAAATTTGGGTTTGCTCTGAACGCAAATCAGTAATATTAAGTTCTGCCAATAAACGTGCGCTGGCGATTAATACCTCAGGGTTTTTGCTACGTAAAAACTCAGGCATTTTACTTTTTATTTTAGCGATTACATCGGCTGGATTTCTTTTTAATGGACCACGGTGACGTCCATCCACTCGATCCATCACTGATGGATTAGCCCAAGAACCTAAAGTCGCAATGGCTTCCGCTCGGATGGCATCTGAAATATCACTTCTTTCCGCAAACTGAATTAACAAGTCGATTTCTTTGGCCGTTCCTACACGAAGACACGCATTGATGGCTCTTCTTAAAAGCGGTTCGCCTTTCCAAGCAGGATTAGCTAAACTAGCGGCCAAAGCAGGCAATGCATCCACAATCGATTCATCATCATTAATGGCTCTTGCCGCTTCTGTAGCAATGTATTCATCCGAATCTTGAAGCGATTTGGCAACTTTTGGGCTAGCCATGCGACGCAATATTAAGACAGATGCAAGTCTGAGAGATTTGTTTGCCGAGTTTTGCATCGCTACGATTGCTTCCTCCTTCCCTATTCGAGCTAAGGCTAAAACCGCTGCATGACGGATGTATTGATCTACATCTTGGTTACGTTCTAGCAAGGAAATTAATCCCGGAATGGATTTGGTTGATTTGATTCTACCCAATGCCTGTGCCGCAAAAAATTGACTTCTTGGGGCTTCTGTTCCTAATAAAGCAATTAAGGCATCTTCAGCAGGCACATAAAAAGCATCTCCTAAAACCTTTGCTGCTTGAGCTCTTAATTCAACATCCTCATCTTTTAATAGTGGAATTAGATTATCACCTAAACTTCTAGTTTTTTCAATCAATTGGCCCATTCCCCACACACCATGTACGCGAGCTAATTGGTTTGATTTTTGATTGATGGCGTTCAATAAACGGTCAGCAGCCGCTCTGCTAACCAATTCAAACTGTGCTTTTAAACGAACTCTTTGATCACCATAGGCTAAAAGATTGGATAACTGATCCAAAGTTTGAAGCGCGTAATCTTGTTGGATATACGTTTTTGTTTGTGCCCTCTCTTCGGTTAGATCTCTATTTTTATCATCTACATCCAATTTCCATACACGGCCATAGTTTTTGGTATCCCAACCAAATACCCAATCCGCTGCATAAAGCGCACCTTCAGGACCAAAGCGTATGCCGGTTGGCAATATTCCACTCACCACATCCACTTCTGATTTGAAATCAAAACTGGCACCTTTTGGCTTTAAATCGAACGACCAAATATGAGAATTGGTTGCATTGCCTACAAATTCTACTAAGAAGAAATGATTTTGCCATTGCTTGCCCAAAGCCGTACCCGGGTTAAACACCATTCCGGTAGGACCATTGTGGAAATTACGAATCGGTGGAATAATATAAGCCGCTTGGCCTTCCCAACGCGGGGTAAATAACTTCTCGTCCATCCATACTTTATATAGATTGTTGGTAGGATCTGTATACTTCCCGTATTGCCAGTTGGAACGCCAACCCGCGTCAGAACCCTCCACCACATGCACCAATCGCTCACTTTCACCTGGATGATCACCATCATTATCTGAACTGATCAAATTCCCATAGGTGTCAAAAACAAATTCATGCGTATTTCTCAATCCCGAAGCATACACTTCAAAATTACTTCCGTCCGGATTTGAACGCACAATAACTCCTGAGTTTGGATATTTGTATTGCTTGCCATCTACAGCGGTGATATTAGCCCCGATGTCACCTATTTGCCAGTAAATTTTACCATCTGGACCTTCCACCACTCCGGACATTCCATGACCACCAAAACCAATATGAACTCCATACCCATGAGAGATCGAAACGGGATTCGTCCATAAACCTTTTTTGTGCGTATTTTCTAAACGCCATAAATCGGGACCCACGGCAATGAATGCATCTTTTTTACGGACTAAAATACCTCCGGACACGTCCGTAATTTCTTCATTAAAACCATTGAAAACACGGGAAGAAAGATCTGCAAAACCATCTCCATCTTTATCCTCAATTTTCCAAATTTCTTCTTTCTCAACAGCCAAATCTTTCCAATCGTGCGATCCATCCCCATTTAAATCTTTTAACCACTCGTTTTGAGCGCTTTTCTCTGGGGCAAAAGTCTTTCTTAAAAATGCCCTACGATCTTCAACTGTCTGCAAACCTATCGATTCAGTCATCCAATCCCGATGCCCACGAATGTCAAATTCCGAATTTTTTTGTCGGTTTGTTCGTGTCAGGAATACAGCACCTTGATCATCGATGTCCATAGAAACTGGGTCGATGGCCAGCGAATCAGAGGCCCAACGCGTTATTTTAAAACCTTGGGCAATTTTGATTGGTGTTTTATCCAGAGCGGCTTGTGCCTTTTCTGCGAGATTATCTTGGTCCTCTACGATCACTTGGTACGTGTCTTTTTCCAATTTATTCATACATGAATACAGGAAAATAGGTCCAGCACAGGCTAATAATAATAATTGTTTTTTCATAGTTTTAGTTTTCTTCGTCCATCATACTGCGGCGTTGCTTGGCAGCTTGTTTGGTGGTTTTAAATCGATAATTAAAAGTAAAATTAAATTGGGTTAGGCGTCCTTGCATTTCGGCTTCTGTAAAAAAACCAACTCCTTTAATCTCAGAACGCATGATGCGAGAACTAAACACATCTAATACGTTTAATGTTATGGTTCCATTTCCATCCATGATATCTTTGCTCGCAGATAAATCCATCCAGGACATATAGCCTCTAGACCCTTGTGGCGTTTGCTGTGGAGCTTCGTAGTTGGCCCTGACCTGAGCATCAACACCCGCTCCTAATTTTACGCGAGAGGTATGTCGAACAAACCAAGAGTACGTGTCACTATAAAAGCTAGCATCTAAATTACGTGCATCTGTGATGGCTCTAAATAAGTTAAGGCTTACATCTGCTTTCCAGGCTTTAGTCAAATTATTTGAGCTCGTAAACTCAGCACCCATGGATTGCATGTTTGAGAAGTTTAATGGCAACCTTTTGGAATATCCTTCAGCATCAACGCTTCTAATTTGCTCAATTTTTCCGTTGGTATTTCGATAATATAAGGAAGCACTTAAAGTTCCACTTTCTAAATACCTTAAACCACCCAAGTCATAGGAATCAGTGAATTCAGGATTTAAATCTGGGTTTCCAGAAAAGTAATTACGATTATCTGAATAAGTCACAAAGGGACTTAATTCATTGTAGGTTGGACGTCTTACACGTCTCGAGTACCCTAATTGGAATGATTTTTCCGGGGATACCGTGTAGGTAAAATGCATGCTTGGGAATAAGTTTGCATAATTCCGTGGATTCTTTTCTGCTGTTCTTTCTAATTCGGTTTGTATGTCGGTCACCTCTCCACGTAGGCCCAATTGGTACGAAAATTTATTTATTTTATCCCCAAAAATCGCATAGGCTGCTGTAATATTCTCTTTGTATATGAATTTGTTTAAGAAACCCGGCATAACGGCAAATAATCCATTGGCTTGTTTTTCAGTGACAACATAATCGTTGATCATATCTCGGAAGCTTGTTCTTAGACCGGTTTCTACTTTGGCATTATTGCCAACTGGGTTCACATAGTCGGCTGTTAGGATCCATTGATTTTCAAATTCGTCATTGACAGCACGTTGGATTTTTGAATTTTCTGGCCATGCTGTGCCATCCACTTTTTTACTTATTTGGGTGTAGGTCTGATCTGATTTTTCCCAATAATTTAAATAACGAAGATCTGCCGTAAAGTCTTTTCCCTTTTTTGCGAATGACTTTTTAAACGTTAAGGCATATTCAGAATTGGGTTCGGCTTCTGTTTCCACTTGCTGGCGATCGGTTACAGCGTACAAATTACTGAGCGATTTTTGATAATCATCATAGTGGAAGTCCGATATACGTTCCGTATCCATTCTTCTGAAAATATAGGAACCTGTTAGTATTGTTTTTTCGTTGAAGAAGTAATCGGCCCCTCCTCGTATATTGTTAACCGTTCCCGTGACATTATTTTTATTGTTTTGTCTGGTGTAATTGGTTTGACCTGGGATATAAATTTCTTGGTATATATTGCTTCTACCGGGTGAGCGGCGATATAGCAAACCATAATTGACGAAAAAGTTCAATTTATCTTTTCTGTAATTTAAAATTGCCGTGGCTCCAAAATTTTCAGGATACCCCGTGGTGCTTTCAAATGCGGCATTAAATCCCTGGGTCGTATTTTTCTTTAGAACAATGTTGATGATTCCAGCCATTCCTTCTGCTTCATAACGAGCGGATGGATTGGTGATGATTTCAACCTTGTCGATCAGGTTCCCTTGTAAGCCGGCTAATCCGCCCCCACTCATTCCCACCATCGTAGATGGTTTTCCATCCACTAAAATTCGCACATTTTCACTACCTCTCAATCTTATTCCTCCTTCTCCATCTACTTGGACCGAGGGCAAATTGCCTAAAATTTCAGCGGCGGTGGCTCCTTTATTGGCTAAATCGGTACCTACATTAAATATACGTTTATCTAAAGCAAGTTCCATACTGGCTTTTTGACCTTTTACGGTCACTTCTGCTAAGGTCTTTGTGCTCGATTTGATTTGGATTGTCCCTAAATTGAGGCTTAGTATTTCTTTGGAAAGTATCTGATTTTTGAATGTAATAGGTTCAAATCCAACGCTTTCAATGATTAGGTCATAAGTTCCATAAGGTGCTTCTACCACAAAATCCCCTTTTTCGTTTCCTATAGCTCCAGCGATTACTTTTTGAGGGTTTCCACTCATTAATCTGATACTAGAGAAAGGAATGATTTCCTGAGTAGTTTCGTCGATGGTCTTTCCTGTAAATTTACCTTTTGCACCTGTTTGTGCTTGGACTGAATTAAATGTAAGTGTGCACAAGGCAAACAAATAGAGTAATGACTTTCTCAAATTGAATCGATTTAGATTAAGCTACAAACTTAAAAAGACTAATTCATATTATTTATACTGTCCTTTAAGTTTATGTGGCAGGATTTAAGGCTTTGGTCGAAAAAGATGATGGATTATTTGTACTGAATACATAAATGTCAAAAACTATTTCAGGCGATTAAGAAGGGAATTGATCTTGATTGATAATTTGTAGGCCTAGCTTTATTATTTAATGTATATATGATTATTTTTTTGTAAATTAAAACATATTTCAGGTTTTATGGATACCAAGCAACTTCCTAGTTCATTCCAATTTGAGGCCATTTTTAACGAAGCGGCCATCGGTATTTTAGTGACAAATGCCTCTTTTGAAATACTTATTTCAAATTATTTTGCTGACCGATTATTTGGATTTGAACATGATGAACACATCGGTATAAATATTTCCATCTTAATTCCCAATCACCTTAAAGATCGCCACCATGGTCATCTAAATCACTTAAATTCTTCCCCTATCTCTAGGCCCATGGGGATCGGTTTAGATCTTAAAGCCAAGCGAAAAGACGAATCACTTTTTCCCATTGAGATTAGCTTAAGCCACTTTAAAGAGAATGAGCAAATATATTACATTGCCTTTGTCACCGATGTGACTTTAAAACGCCAAGTGGAAATGGAGCTGATCTTGAAAAATCAAGAGGTAAACCAATTAAACGAAACACTGGAAGAAGAAGTAAAAACGCGGACCCAAGCACTACAAAATACCCTAGAGAAATTAGAGAAGAATACGCACGAACTTGAAATTTCATTACAAAAAGAGATTGAGTTAGGCGACCTAAAAACCCGTTTTGTTTTCATGGCTTCCCATGAATTCAGGACTCCCCTAACCGCTATTCTGAGCTCTGCGACCTTAATTGAAAAATATCAACAAGAAACAGACCAAGAAAAACGCCTTCTTCACATCAATCGCATCAAATCCTCGGTTTCTAACCTAACTGAAATTTTAGAAGAGTTTTTGTCGGCAGGTAAACTAGAAGACGGAAAGGTAGAATTACATCTTTCCTTGATTCATTTAAGTCCATTTTTAGAAAATATCGTGACAGAACTTGGCGCCTTCAAGAAGGGAAATCAAGAAATTAGTATTGAATTTACCGGTGTGCCTTCGTGCTATTCCGACAGTTCAATCCTTCAAAAAATTCTTTTAAATGGTCTTTCCAATGCCTTGATATTTTCAAATAAAAATGTAATTCTTCGACTACATGCTACGAATGAATTTATTGAAATTAATATCATCGACGAAGGCGTGGGCATTAGCCAAGAAGACCAAAAGCATCTTTTTGAGCGCTTTTTCCGTGGGGGAAATGTCAACGTGATCCAAGGAACTGGCTTAGGATTGCACTTAATCGACCGTTACCTAGAATTGCTAGGTGGCGAAATACAGATAAACAGTGAATTAAATAAAGGGACTAACCTTTATTTTAAAATTCCTATTCAAAACCACAAAAATGACTAAAATATTAATCATTGAAGATAACTTCGATATTCGTGAAAACACGGCAGAGCTATTAGAACTTTCAGGATACCAAGTAGAAAAAGCTTCCGATGGCATCGAAGGAGTTCGTTTGGCTAAAATATCTACCCCCGATATCGTCATTTGCGACATCATGATGCCGCATTTAGATGGCTATGGTGTTCTCCAAGTTTTTTCAAGCAATGATATTTTAAGCAAGGTTCCTTTTATTTTTCTGACCGCAAAAACGGATCGTGCTGATATGCGTAAGGGAATGGAAATGGGTGCCGATGACTATTTGACGAAACCATTCCAAGAAGTTGAGTTACTTAAAGCCATCGAATCCCGACTCAAAAAATTTGAAGGCTATACATCTTTGCAAAACGATTCCCAATCAGAGGTGGCCTTGGCGCACGAAGCTTTAGAATTTTTAGATTTTACTCAATACCCCAAAGAAAAAAGATCATCTGCAATCAATAAAAAGCAAATTGTATATTCCGAAGGCGACCACCCAGCCCGCTTATATTTTCTTCAAAAAGGAAAAATAAAAACCTACCATACAAACCGTGATGGAAAATACTTTATTACTTCCTTTGTCCAAGAAGGTGAATTTTTTGGCTTTGTCGATATTTTAGAAAATCAAGTTTATAGAGAATCAGCTGAAGCGTTGGAAGATGCCACGGTCATCAGTATTTCTGCGAAAGATTTTCAAGCCATCGTCAAAGAAAATATCCATTTGGAAATATTTTTCCGAAAAGAACTGACAAAATACTTGATCAAAAATGAGACGGTTTTAATGTCCATGGCCTATCAATCCCTGCGCATGCGCTTCGCCGCCGCATTAGTGGAACTAGCCAAAACCTACGGAACGAATATGGAAAGTCCTATTACCATGAAATTATCTAGAGAAGATTTAGCTTCCCGAGTAGGTACCGCGACCGAATCGGTCATCAAAACCCTAAGTGAATTTAAAAATGAAGGCCTTGTGGAAATTAAAGGCAGCGAAATGAAAATTTTAAAACCTTCTGCGCTGGCTAACCTAAAATACTAAAAGACTATTTTGAAAAGGGATGACAAATAATCGGGCTTACATTCGAATGCTTTAAATAATTCGATTGATTCATCCCGATCGCCCATGTTCCTCGGACGATTAAAAGGACGGATATGACCCAGCCTAAATACATCAAGGGTTTTAGGTTTATTTTTTTCAAGCCCCAAACATACACTTGGGGTGCAGGCAAAGTAGCCAACCCAAAACTGACCATACTTAAAAATCCCCAATAAGGATTTGGTTGGATCATCGCCACACTCAAGCCTGCTACAACTAATCCGCAAGGCATTAATCCATTGGCCATACCCGCCATAAAATATCCCAAAATACCCCATTGAACCCCCTTTTTTCGTAAATAATCGCCTACACTTTCATGTAAAAAAAGCAATAATCCATCTCCTATTTTTTGAGTTATCACCAAAATAATCAATATACCTGCTGCGATGTAATACATATACCACCAAGATGGAAATAGCCAAATGGAACCTAATCCCGCCACTAAATATCCTAAAATCCCGTACATCAGAATTCGGCCTAGCGGATAGAGAATCATTCGGAGATTCGATTTCCCTTTGGTATTAATAGAAGCTACTATCGGGCCGCACATAATCAGGCAATGCCAACTACCCGCTAAACCTATAAAGAAACTATAGTACCAAGTATTCATAAAAATGGTGTTTACGGAACATTAATACGATGTTCTTCCTGGTATTTATGATTGTCTTGAACCCAATGAATGGATAATTTCCAGGGTCCTTTCTTCAAAAAGGATGTTTTGACAATTTGAAAATCACCTGATAATTTAGACAGGTTAATTTGTTGGTCTAGCTTGGAATCCGATGGCCGATAAAACACCAAAGATATCTTTTGTATGGAACTAGGATAAGTAATTCGGACCGCTTGAAAATCTTCGCTAAACTCATATTTGGGTTTTTCCATTAAATGATTTGCTCCATTTCGTTCATTAATTTTTTCTTGGAAATTTTGACCATCCTGGCCTTATTTTCTTCAGAAAAAAGAAGATTTTAATATTTTAAGTTCATAGAGTGGTAAGTTAAGGAGTATAAGACCCTGTTAGATTATATCTAGCAGGGCTTTATTTTAATGGACTATTGCGTTCTTTTTTTAATGAATTATAGACCAAAGTATCCATCAGCCCATTCATCCATTTATTTAAAAAAACGGTTAATTTACCCTGAAAAGTCATAATTAAAGTCTTTTTCTTTTGTTGGTATGCGTGAATAATTTTTTTAGCTACTTCCTCTGCTGACATCATTTTTTCTTCTTCTCTCATGGATTCTCCCGTAATATTTCCTTCAGCGTTAAGAGATGAGTTCCTAATGTTGGAAGCAGTAAACCCTGGGCAAGCGATCAGCACATGTACTCCGGAATGTAGTAATTCAGTTCTCAATGCTTCTAAAAAACCATTCATGGCAAATTTGGAGGCCGAATAACCACTTCGAACAGGTAATCCACGATAACCCGCAATGGATGAAATCCCGATGATTCCTCCCTTTGATTCTTTTAAATACGGTAAAGCAGCTTGAGTGGCATAAACAGTCCCCCAGAAATTGATATCCATGACCGTTTTTAATACGTCTATGCTAACATCTTCAAACATAGACCTCATCGATATTCCTGCATTATTGATCAATAAGTCAATGTGTCCAAATTGATCAATGACTTTTTTTATCATCGATTGGGTTTCCTTTTCTGAACTGCTATCACATGGAAGGCCAATGATCGAAATCCCTGATTGTTTTAATTCGTCTGTGGTTGCTTGTAGTTTCTCCTGATTTCTACCTGTGATAACGACATGGGCACCTAATAGGCCATATTGTAAGGCTAATGCTTTTCCTATTCCTGAGGAACCCCCTGTAATGATTATTACCTTGTTATTCATGTGAAAAAATTTAGAACGAAGTTACTAGTTTTGATTGGCTTGCACATATAAAGCCGTATTTTCGTCAAATTTTTAATGCAAATGAGTAAAAAGAAAGAGAGAATTCCTGTTGTCTTAGAACAAATACCAATTTTAGACTTTGCTGCAGAAGCTAAATGCATCGCTAAAATAAATGATGAAATTATTTTTGTTCAAGGGCCTGTCGCTCCTGGTGATATAGCCGATTTACGGATTTTAAAGTCCAAAAAGAAGTTTAAGCAAGCCCAAGCCATTAATATTCAAGCCCTTTCAACTCATCGAGTGGAAGCTCCTTGTTCTCATTTTGGGGTATGTGGGGGGTGTAAATGGCAACATGTTTCCTACGAATCTCAATTAGCTTTTAAAGCTCGTCAGGTTTCAGATAACCTAACAAGAATCGCTAAAGTTCCCCTTCCGGAATTTATGCCTATTTTAGGCTCTGATGAGGCATATTATTATCGGAATAAACTTGAATTCACCTTTTCTTCAGCTCGCTGGCTTACTAATGATGAAATAGGTTCTGAGGATTTAGGTTCCTTGCATGCCTTAGGATTTCACGTTCCGGGCCGATTTGATAAAATATTAGCTGTAGATCATTGCTATCTTCAACCCGATCCCTCCAATGCCATTCGAAATAGTGTTTTCGAGTTTGCAGAAAAAAACAATATTTCATTTTACGAATTGAAATTTCAAAAGGAAGGTGCTTTACGGAATTTGATCATTCGGAATACGAGTATAGGACAGTGGATGGTTACGGTTCAGTTTGCCTATGCAGACCCAAAAGAAATAGAATCTGTCATGGCTTTTTTACAAGCCGAATTCCCTATAATTACCTCATTAAATTACGTAATTAATCAAAAGGGAAACGATACTTTTCATGATTTAGAAGTAGTTTGTCACCATGGAAAACCCTTCATAGAGGAAAAAATGGAAGATTTGGTCTTTCAAATTGGTCCAAAATCTTTTTTCCAAACCAATTCAAAACAAGCTATCCGCCTGTACCAATTGGTTCGCGAATATGCAGGCTTAACAGGGTCTGAAATTGTCTATGATTTATATTCTGGTACGGGTACAATAGGTTTGTTTTTGGCCAATCAAGCCTCCAAAATAGTAGGTCTAGAATACGTAGAAATGGCTGTAGCTGATGCGCATATAAATGCCAAATTAAATAATATTGATCATGCTTCATTCTTTGCTGGTGATATGAAACGGGTTTTAACGGAGGAATTTATTTCCATGCACGGAAAGCCTGATGTGATTATAACAGATCCTCCTCGGGCTGGAATGGACGAAGAAGTAATCGTTCAAATATTAAAGGTATTACCTAAAACAATTGTCTACGTAAGTTGCAACCCAGCTACTCAAGCTAGAGATTTAGCTTTATTAGATGTGGCCTATGCCGTGGACATCGTTCATCCCGTGGATATGTTTCCTCAAACTCATCACGTAGAAAATATTGTCAGATTGCGATTGAAATGATGATGTGAAATTTAATATAAATAAAAAAGACGAGTTGTTGCTCGTCTTTTTATTTGAAAGAAATTCGCTTTTTAGAAAGGCGTATTCAATGGATCATAATCTTCAGGAGGTAAATTCATTTTACTTGATTTGAATACAGATGACTCATTTTTTTGTTGCTCAAAACTAGACGTCTGATCACCTAATGCACTAAGTACATGATTTTGAGATCCATCTTGATTGCCAAAAGGCTGGAAATTTAAATCACAATATTTGGTGAATTTACCAATGAACTTCAACCATACATTTTCTAATGAACCGGAACGGTTTTTAGCCATAATGATTTCACCCATGCCGACTAATGAATTCCCCTGATCATCTTGGGTAATTTGGTAATATTCGGGTCGGTAAATAAACATAACCTGATCCGCATCTTGCTCAATGGCACCGGATTCACGAAGGTCAGAAAGCTGAGGTTTTTTATTTCCACCCCTGGTCTCCGTAGAACGATTTAATTGCGATAAGGCAATAACCGGTACATCTAATTCTTTGGCTAATTGTTTTAAGGCTCTTGAGATTTGAGCAATTTCTTGCTCTCTGTTTCCTGAAGGTCCTTTTCCAGATGAATCCCCTGTCATTAATTGCAAGTAATCAATCACAATTAATTCGATGTTTTTTTGCGCTTTTAAACGTCTACATTTTGCTCTTAATTCTAAAATGGATAGAGCAGGTGTATCATCTATAAATATTTGAGCGTCAAATAATGTCTTTATTTTTGAGTGCAATTGTTGCCACTCATGCGCTTCTAATTTCCCTTTTCTAATTTTTTCCGCTTCTATTTCTGCTTCAGCAGAGATAATCCTGTTGACCAATTGGACCGCCGACATTTCAAGCGAAAATAGGGCTACCGAATGTCCGAAATCCACAGCTGCGTTTCGACAGGCTGAAACGACAAAGGCCGTTTTTCCCATACCGGGTCTTGCGGCGATAATGATTAATTCTTGTTTTTGCCAGCCAGAGGTCAATCGGTCTAAATCAGTAAAACCTGATGGAATACCTGTTAGACCACTTTTTTGCAATTGTTTCTTTTCTAATTCCTCCACGGCCTTCTTCAAAATATCAGACATACTTTCGTAATTTTTACGAATATTGGACTCGGCTATCGTGAATAATTCCTGCTCCATTCGATCCAAAATCATAAAAACATCGGATGTGTCTTCATACGATTGTCTTTGAATTTCAGATGAAATATGAATCAATTGTCTTTTGATGTATTGCTCTATAATAATACGTGCATGAAATTCAACGTTGGAGGTCGAACTTACCCTGGAAGTCAATTGAGCTAAATATCTAGTCCCTCCTGCTTTTTCTAATTCCCCGTTTGATTTTAATTGATTGTTGACCGTAAGTAAATCAACGGGCTGTGAAGCTTGGAATAAAGCTTGAATGGCCCCAAATATTTTTTGATGTGCTTCTTTATAAAATGTATCGGGTTTCAACAATTCGATCACATTCGCTAATGGTTCTTTCTCCAGCATGAGTGCCCCCAAAAGTGCTTCCTCTAAATCTAAGGCTTGCGGAGGTAATTTCCCCAAACCCATATCACTAAGCCTTTGAGGCATATTCGTACGATTAGCCGTATTTGCTTGCTGATTTCCCTTTTTAAAAATGGAGGATGGTGTGTTGGATTCCATAAGTACAATTTTACGATAATTTATCAAAAATATCATCTTCTCTTTCTATTAAAATTTCAAATATTTTATATTTTAGTGTTTTAATTCATAATTAAATTAATTCTTCTTGTTAGAAAAAATTATTTCTTTAGCCGACATCTCCTTAATTGATTTTTTGGGGGTATCAAACGCAAATCTTCAAGCATTAATGAATGCTTTTCCTCAAACTAAGATTATAGCAAGAGGTGAACAACTCACGATTCGAGGTACTGATGATCAAATTTCTTTAGTAGAAGCCATTGTCAATCAATGCATTGAACATTTAGAATCTCATAGTTCTCTGAGCGTTAAGTACATGACTTTATTTATCGATGGTGTTTTAAATCCGACGGGAGAAGAAAAGGTCACGCCTTGGGTGGACGACAAGGATGTATTGCTCTTTGGAAATAAAGGAATTGTGATTAAGGTAAAAACACCTAATCAAAGAAAATTAGTAGAGTCAGCTTCCAAAAATGATATTGTTTTTGCCATCGGACCAGCGGGTACCGGTAAGACCTATACGGCTGTAGCTTTAGCGGTTAAAGCCTTGAAAAATAAAGAAGTAAAGAAAATCATCATTACCCGACCTGCCGTGGAAGCCGGTGAAAATTTAGGTTTCTTACCTGGTGATTTAAAGGAAAAAATTGACCCTTATTTACGTCCAATCTATGATGCATTGGATGATATGATTCCCCAAGAAAAACTTAAGTTTTATTTGGAAAATAGGACGATTGAAATTGCTCCTTTAGCTTACATGCGGGGTAGAACCTTAAATAAGGCCTTTATATTATTGGACGAAGCCCAAAATACGACTTCGATGCAAATGAAAATGTTTCTGACTCGTATGGGTGTTCAATCGAAAACCATCATAACGGGTGATAAATCGCAGGTTGACTTACCGAAAAATCAAACTTCAGGTTTAGGGGATGCTGAACGGATTCTAGCCGGAATAGAAGGAATTGCCTTTGTAGAATTAGATGGTTCTGATGTAGTACGTCATCGATTAGTTCGTGAGATTATTGAAGCTTACGGAAAGCAATCGAAATAATGATGTCCAATATTAAAATAATTCAAGCTGATAGTCCGGCCTTAATTGACCAAGTTTTTGCCATTCGAACTGAAGTATTCGTTCACGAACAAAAGTGCTTACCCACTGAGGAATTTGACGAATTAGATGCTGTTGCCCAGCATTATTTGCTTTTAGAAAATGAATTGGCCGTTGCCACAGGGCGTTTTCGCAAAACTGATAAAGGCATAAAAATAGAGCGTATTGCTACCCTTAATCAATACCGTGGAAAAGGATTTGCGACTGTGTTATTAAATCATTTAATGGAGGTTGCCCATGCCATTTATACAGATGCAAATTGTTTTTATTTACATGCGCAAGTAAGCGTTAAGCCACTCTATGAGAAATTGGGCTTTATATCTCTTATGGAAATACTTTTATAGAGTCTGATATTGTACATCAGGCCATGGAGAAATCCATAAATACCTAATCAATCATACATGTAAGTTTCTGAAAACTCCATGTATGATTGATTTTAAAAGGCTATTGTAATTTTAAAATGGCAAATCATCACCACTTTCCGTGGCTAATGGAGGGAATTGATACCCTCCTGCTGGACTTGATTCTACATTTGGGGGAACGCTTGGACTTGATCCAGTGCGATCTAATTTATAAGCTCTAATTTCCGTATACCAGCGATCATTATATTCTCTGGATTCTACATTAAATTGAACTTTTACAATTTCACCCTCTTGAACTGGAGTTAAATCTTGTGTTTTATCTCCCCAAACCGACATGCATACCTTTTTAGGGTATTGATCTTGAGTTTCAAGTACAAATTCTTGTTTGATCCAATTTGTACCATTTTTACCTGTTCCTGTAACCTCAGGTAATTTTTTGATTAATTTTCCGCTTAGTTCTAAAGCCATCTTAAAAATAATTTTGAATAATTCGAATTCTTGGCAAGTAAGTAAATTATTGGTAATTTTGCTAACCGTTTTGGCGATGTGGTGAAATTGGTAGACACGCTACCTTGAGGTGGTAGTGCCGTTAAGGTTTGGGAGTTCGAATCTCCCCATCGTCACTTTTTGTTTAATCTGTAAATCATGTTGAAGATGAAACCTTACAGTGTATTACTTTATTATATTTATACTCCTATTGCTGATCCAGAATCGTATAGGGAGAAACATCACCTTTTTTGTATACAGAACCGTATTTTAGGTAGGATTATTGTAGCGAGCGAAGGTTTGAATGGGGCCGTTTCTGGTACTCATGCGGATTGCCAAAATTACATGGACTGGCTTAAAAGCGATCCGGTTTTTCAAGGAACCGATTTTGATTTTAAAGTTGAAAAGCATGATGCGCATACATTTGCCAAATTGCATGTGCGTGTTAAAAATGAAATTGTTCATTCCGAACTACCCGTCAACCCATTAGAACGTACTGGGAAACATTTGAAACCTGCCGAGTTCAAAAACATGCTTAAGAATGATCCGGATGTCGTTTTGGTCGACATGAGATCCAATTATGAACATGAATTAGGCCGCTTTAAAGGCGCTTACACGTTTGATATGGAAAATCTTCGAGATTTACCCGATCATGTGCATGAAATTGAGCACCTTAAGAATAAAAAGGTGATTACATATTGTACCGGTGGAATTAAATGTGAAAAAGCTTCAGCTTATTTGTTAGAAAAAGGGTTTACGAATGTATATCAATTGCACGGTGGAATTATTAAGTATGGTTTAGAAGAAGGTGGCGAAGACTTTGATGGTTCTTGTTATGTTTTTGACAATCGGGTAGCTACTCTAGTTAATTCCATTAATCCGGAAGTAATATCAAAATGCCATGTTTGTGAATCTTTATCAGACCATATGGTTAATTGCGCGAATCCCGAATGCAATGAACATTTAGCTATTTGCCCTACTTGCCTACAAGAAATGGATGGCGCCTGTTCTCAATCGTGCAAAGATCATCCCCGCAAGCGTCCATACAATGAAAAAGGGTACTATTCAAAGCAATCTGTGGGTTATTCACCTGAATTAGGCTTTAAATCTTTTGGACGCAATCTGAAAATTGAGAAAAAGAAAATTAATTAATTCGATTTGCTAATTACCTCTTTGACTCTAAATTTGACGATTTGTTTGATTAAATCAATCGGTATGGGTTGGCTGTACAGAAATTTGATAGATCCTTTTGCACCCTCATAAATCGATAGCTGCCCCTGAAATTCTTTTATTCCGCTTGGCGTTGGATAAAATCCTAGATGATTATTCCATGCCGCAAAATGCACCAAGTTTTTTTGTATTTAAAAGTAGGCATGCCATAGGCCAATAATTCCTCCGTTCCTTCTGGAACAACGCTTCGAATGGCTTCACAAACTTCAATCAAGATCTTTTGAGTATTTTCAGGAAACGATGCAATGTATTCTTCCATGCTTAAATTGGATTGACGTATTTACTACGAACAAATAAAAATAGTGGAAATGCAAAAGCATATCCAATGAGTATTGTCAGCAAGACATAAAGGTAGTGGTATTTTATTTTTAATCTTCTCCCCTCGCTTAAGATAAAAAATGTACCCGTAATAGCGCCCGTCCAAAAATCCAACGTTAAACTCTTCGCATAATCATCCTGAATCCATGTGCTTTGAACAAATTCGAGTACATCAAAATTCCCTTCATGAAAAGCAACTCCTTTCATGGCAAAATAAAATGTAAAACCTCCTCCAATGATCGATAATAATAAATAAAAATACGATTCGTTTTTCATAATAAGTGATTGATTTTAAGTGTTTTACCTCGAAATTCTAAGATGTCTCCTACCCTTTTTCCTTTAAATATATGGCCTATCGGAGAATCTAGGGATATCGCATAGATGAGTTCAGCATTGATTTCAACCTTTCCCAGCCCTATTGATATATAATAAATGTCCTGATCAGTTATAATGAGACAACCTAGGTCAACGATTGAATAGGGCCGATTTAAATTAATTTTCGATAAAAAGTTTAGCTGGTTTTTGGATTGATCTATGCTCGCACTTATTTTATCCATTTCCCTTTGCATCATTTCTCTGCCGGTCTCAAATTTATCTCCTGCGCTGCTTTTTGTATCTGAATCACGCGATTCTTTCGCTAATTCATAATCCCTTTTTGCATGGACGATGGAATTAGTCAATAATTTTAAAATGGTTTCGTGTATTTCTACCTTTGAAATTTGCATAATTTAAATTCTTTAGAAAATTATCAATAAATTCGCGAATGACCTATTTTTCACCCACAGACCTCATCATTAATTCGGACGGAAGTACGTATCATTTACATATTCGTCCCGACCAATTGCCTCATAAAATAATTCTTGTGGGTGACCCTGAACGGGTTCCATTTGTTTCTAAGTACTTTGACAAAATTGACCATAAAATTCATAAGAGAGAATTTGTTAGCCATTTGGGCCAATATCGAAATCAACCGATTGGTGTATTATCTTCTGGTATTGGGGCCGACAATGTAGAAATTGTTATGAATGAATTAGACGCTTTGGTTAATATTGACTTTGAAACTCGGTTTGTGAAGGATCGAAAAATATCGTTAGAATTGATTCGAATCGGTACATCTGGAAGTATTCAAGCAGATGTTCCAGTGGACTCATTTTTAGTCTCCAAAGCTGGAATTGGATTTGATAATTTAGCCCAATTTTATGGTTTTGAATCACCTAATATGTTGCCCATTGAAGCGCTTAATTCGTGGTGCCAACAAATCAACTACAAACTTCCTGTTTATGGTGCGAAGGCTAGTGAAAAATTAGTGAAGCAATTTTCATCTATATCACAGCAAGGATATACCTTAACCGCACCTGGTTTTTATGCGCCTCAAGGTCGGACAGTTCGAATGAAATCTTTGTTGCCTGATTTTTTATCAGACGTTTCCAAGACTAAATTTGAAGGGGAAATCATGGCCAACATAGAAATGGAAACCGCCGCATATTATGCTTTTTCAGCTTCTTTTGGGCATGAAATGATTTCTTTGAATGCTATTTTAGCTAATCGGTTGACAAATGAATTTTCCAAAAATCCCGAAAACCAAATCAAGCAATTGATTGAGTTGACCCTAGATTTAATTGCATAACATAGTCATCCATGACATAACCTTCCCCTATGTCAAGAATCATTTCTTCAATGGTCGTAAATCCCATTTTTTGATAAAAATGAACGGCTGAATTATTTTTATTTACGTTTAAAATAATCCTTTCCCTTTGATTTTCAAGGGTCCATTCCTTGATAAATTGGATAATTTTACTTCCCAACCCTTTTTGCTTTTGCATCGGATCTAAATAGAGTTTATGGAGTTTAACCATTTGGTCATTTATAGTTTCTAGGGCAAAATAACCAACGGTTTCTTGCTCTAGGTCAACCATAAAAAACGCAATATTATGGTTAATCTGATTTTCTAATGTTAGGCTATTGTACATTAAATCCAACATGTATATCGTTTGTTGCTCAGTCAAAATATGATCATAGGTGGGTCTCCATGCTTTTTCTGCTATTGTTTTAATGATGGGTATATCAGATAATAATGCTTTCCTAATCTTCATGCGTCTAAATTATGCGTGCAAATTTGTAAATTGCATTCAAATATAAAAGTTATGAGCCAAGAAAAACCACTTATTTTAATTGCCAATGATGATTCAATCTATTCAAAGGGAATTCGAGTTTTAGTTGAAATTATGTCCGAAATGGGTGAAGTAGTTGTTGTCGCACCAGATACCCATCAGTCTGGAATGGGCCACGCAATTACCTTGGGATCGCCCCTTCGTGTGAGTAAAACAAATGATTTTGGTCCCCAAATTTTATCCTACAAATGTTCAGGTACGCCTGCTGATTGTGTGAAATTTGGCAAGCATCAAATATTAAAGGGAAGGAAAATTGATTTAGTCGTTTCAGGAATCAATCATGGCTCAAATGCCTCTATTTCTGTTCTATATTCAGGTACCATGTCTGCGGCCATCGAAGCTGCCATGGAAGGAATTCCTGCGATTGGTTTTTCTTTATGTGAATTCGGTGCCGATGCTGATTTTAGTCATTGCCACGATTATATTATCAAAATATGCCAACAAGTTTTAGTTCATGGTTTACCCAAAGGTTTGACCTTAAATGTGAATTTTCCTGCTAAATCTGAGGTTCCATTAAAAGGGATTAAAGTCGCCAAACAAGCAAATGCTGTTTATAGGGAGTTTTTTGAGGAACGTAAAGATCCTTATGGTCAATCGTATTATTGGATGGATGGGAATTTAGAAAATGATGATTTGAATAACAATACGGATCTAGATGCCCTTTCAGATAATTTTGTGAGCATTGTCCCGATCAAGTACGATTTAACGGATTATGCGGAGTTAGAATTGATGAAATCGTGGGACCTTTAATAAACTCACCACGCTAAGGCAATCTTTTATTTCCCCATTATGTGCCATTTCAATCGCTTCTGTTAAAGCTATTTTTTTAATTTCTAGCTTTTCAGTATCCTCAGGTTTTGATTCGTTTTGACTTAATTTCGTGGCCAAATACATATATGCTTTTTCATCGGTGACCGAATTACTCAGAAAAACTTCTCCCATCAATGTCCACTGAAGAGCTCGCAGGCCTGTTTCCTCAAGCAGTTCTCTCTTAGCTGCTTCCAATGGATCTTCTTCATCTGTAATTAAACAACCGCCTTCTGGCAATTCCCATGAATAGGTATCAACCGTATATCGATGTTGGCCTACTAAATACACATGATTCTCATGATCTAAAGCCACAATAGATACCGCTATGTTTTTAAAACAAACTTTTCCGTAAATGCCTGGGTTACCATTCGGGTTGATCACCTCATGATGTTCAATTTTAATCCAAGGGTTTTCATACACATTTGTATTGCTTAACGTTTTCCAAGGATTCTCTTTATTTTCCATGCTGCAAAAATACTATCTTTGTAGACTTTTTAATCAAGGATGAAGCAAAGATTAATCATTTTGTCATTTATAGTCAGTTTAGCCATCATGGGGGCTAAATTTTATGCCTACTATGCGAGTGGTTCTACTACTTTGCTGACCGATGCGCTTGAGTCTATTGTCAATGTCGTAGCGGCAGCATTTGCTTATTATTCAATTTATTTAGCTTCACTCCCTCGTGATTTAAATCATCCATATGGCCATGGAAAAATTGAATTTTTTGCATCGGGGTTAGAAGGAGTTTTAATTTTGTTAGCGGCCTTGTATATTTTTTTACACGCATGGCAACATTTGTACGCGCGCCCTGAATTAAAAAGTTTAGACCTTGGTATAATTATTTCTTTAAGCTCGGCTACGATCAATGGAATTCTTGGATATTATTTAGTAAGTCAAGGGAAATCCTCCCATTCGCCTGCTATTTTGGCTGATGGCAAGCATCTTAAGCTAGATGCATTGAATGGCATTTTTGTAGTCGTGGCTTTGGTTATTACCTATGTGACTAATTTATTTTGGATTGACTCAGTTGCCTCATTGATATTTGCCAGTGTGATGTGTTGGCAAGGACTTAATTTAATTCGAGAGGCCATCGCGGCCTTGATGGATGAAACAAATCCGGAAGTGTTTCAAAAGGTTATCCAATGGATTGTCTCCAATAAAAAACAGGAATGGATAGATTTACATAACCTCAGGGTTCAACAATATGGAGGAGATTTACATATTGATTGCCACTTAACTCTTCCTCGATATTGGGATTTAAACCGCGTGCATGATGAAATTCATGAATTTGAGGTGATTATAGGCCAAGTAATGCCAACGGATATTGAAATATTTGTACATGTAGATCCATGTTTAGATGAATGCTGCACACATTGTCCAATATCGAATTGTCAAATTAGAAAACAGACTTTCGTCAACGAAATTGAATGGAATAAAGTTAATCTAGCTTTGAACCAAAAGCACTTTAATGATCAAGGCTTAAGCTCTTAGGTCTCCCATTCCTCCATCTACTTTTAAAATCTGACCCGTAATCCACGAATTTTCTGGATTTAAAAGAAATAAAGCCATGTTTGCAATGTCGGATGGTTGGCCCACTCGACCCAATGGATGTCTTTTTCCTGCGGCTTCTATTTTTTCATCGCTATTTAACAAGGCATTTGCTAACGGAGTTTGGGTTAAACTAGGCGCTATGGCATTCACTCTTATTTTAAAGCTAGAAAATTCAGCTGCTAGAGATCTAGTTAATCCTTCGATAGCTCCTTTAGAACTGGCGATAGAAGCATGAAATCCCATTCCTGTTTGTACCGCCACAGTGCTGAAAAGCACGATGGAAGCATTCGAAGATGCTTTTAGGGCAGGTAAACAACCTTGAATTACTTGGATAGCACCTAAGACATTAATCTGAAAATCTTTTTCAAAATCTCCTGCCGTTAAGCGATGAAAGGGTTTTAAGTTGATACTTCCTGGACAATAAACGAGGCCGTCGATAGGCCCAGAAATAGAACTTAAAACACCATCATTCGTTTCTAAAACATCGTATTGGATATTCTCAACCCCTTGTACATCACAAGGATTTCTGGATAGATTAATAACCTGATGGCCTTGTGAAATTAATTTTGATACAATGGAATCACCAATCCCTTGGCTTCCACCTACAACAACGTATTTACCCATCTTACGACTGAATTGATCCTAAAAATTCTCTTTTGGTATTTTCTTCTTGAAATTTACCTCCGTAAAAAGAGGTTATCGTGGAAGTTGAATCATCTTTTACGCCCCTTGAGGATACGCATAGATGTTTGGCGTCAATAAATACGGCCACATCTTCAGATGATAACACCTTTTGTAAATGCTTGGCAATTTGAATCGTTAACCTTTCTTGGACCTGCGGTCTCTTAGCATAAAATTGAACGATTCGATTTAATTTTGAAAGTCCAATCACTTTACCTGAAGAAATATACGCAATATGTGTTTTACCTACGATCGGGACAAAATGATGTTCGCAATTTGAGTAGAAACTGATATTTTTCTCAATCAACATTTCTTTATAGCCATATTTATTTTCAAACATGGCTACTTTAGGCTCATTTTTAGGATTTAAACCACTAAAGATTTCCTCTATATACATTTTAGCCACTCGGTTAGGAGTACCACGTAAAGAATCATCAGTTAAATCAAGTCCCAATGTGAGCATGATTTCTCTAAAATGTCCCTCAATAATTTTAATTTTTTCTAGATCAGAAAGATCAAATGCATCCTCCCTCATAGGTGTGTCTATTGAGGTGGCTACATGATTATCACCAATTTCTTCGTCGGTTAACAAGAAGCGATCAGAATCAATAAGCAGGGAATTCAACGAAATTTCGTTCTGTTTCATATAATCTAATTTTTAAGTCTAACTCAGCGGCAATTTTTACTCTTAATTTATGATAGATAACCACAGCTATGTTTTCTGCTGATGGATTTAAATTTTCAAACTCTGGTACATCTAAATTCAAATTTTTGTGATCAAACTTTTTAACCACTTCTTCTTGGGCTAAAACGGATAAATCTTTCATATCGATGACATAACCCGTTTCAGGATTAATTGTTCCAGTAATTTGAATAATTAATTCATAATTATGTCCATGGTAGTTGGCATTATTACATAAACCAAATATTTCCTTATTTTTCTCTGCTGACCAATCGGGATTATGTAACCGATGGGCTGCATTGAAATGCTCTTTTCTGAAAACGCTAATTTTTTGTGACATCATATTTTTAAAAATCTTATAAATTTAATGTAGTATTTTAATTAAATTTCAATTCTATATATTAAAACCTAAAAAAAAATTAAATGAAACGAAGGAAATTTTTATCTAATTCCCTTATTTATTCTTCTTCTACAGCACTTTTTCCTATATTTTTGAAAGGATTACCAACCGAACAAACAAAAGTGCGTTTAGGTTTCATCGGTGTAGGACTTCGGGGTCAAAATCATTTGGAAATGGCCATGTATCGTTCAGATGTGGAAATTGTCGCTATATGTGACATAGACCCGAAAGCTATTGCTATCGCAAATAAAATGATTTCAGATAAAGGTAGACCTTCTGCTGCCATCTATGGCAAGGATGATCATGATTTTGAAAACTTAGCTAAGCGAACTGATATTGACGGAGTGGTCATCGCCACGCCTTGGGAGTGGCATGTTCCAATGGCCCTGGAAGTGATGAAACAAGGTAAATATGCCGGTGTGGAAGTATCTGCAACCGTAAAATTACAGGAGTCATGGGATCTAGTTAATATGTTTGAAAAAACAGGTTCTCATTGTATGATTTTAGAAAATGTATGTTACCGTCGAGATGTGTTAGCTACTTTAAATATGGTTCGGCAGGGCATGTTTGGTACGCTTAACCATGTTCAATGTGGATATCAACATGATCTTAGAGAAGTTAAATTTAATAATGGTACGCAGGCCTATGGTGGAGGGGTTGAATTTGGAGAAAAAGGATTTTCTGAAGCGAAATGGAGAACACAGCATTCAGTCGACCGAAATGGTGATCTTTATCCTACTCATGGATTAGGTCCAGTGGCCGAAATGCTAAATATTAATCGTGGGAACCAATTTGCCTATTTGACGTCCATGGCCACTCCTTCTCTGGGTCTTCATGAATATATTGTCAACAAAGGTGGTGCTGATCACCCGAATGCAAAAGTAAATTTTAAATGTGGAGACATTGTTCAAACGATGATTAAGTGCGTAAATGGAGAAACTATATTAATAACGCATGATACGAACTCTCCTCGCCCCTATTCTTTAGGCTTTCGAGTCCAAGGAACTAAGGGATTATGGATGGAAGATAATAAATCCATTTACATTGAAGGGGTATCTTCAAAAGCCCATCGCTGGGATGATGCAAAGCCCTATTTAGAAAAATATGATCACCCACTTTGGAAGACACATTATGCTGATGCTGAAAATGCAGGCCATGGTGGAATTGATTATTTCGTTTTAAGAGGATTTATTGAGGCCATTAAAAACAAAGTTGCCCCTCCGATCGACGTATATGATGCTGCAGCATGGTCAGCTATCGCTCCTTTATCTGAGCAATCCATTGCCAAAAATTCCGCATCCATTAAAATACCGGACTTCACACGAGGTAAATGGAAAACGAATAAACCTATCTTTGCACTAAACGAATCTTTTTAAAAAATTATGACAACGAACTCTAAATCTTCCAATGGCCCTTTGATGATGATCGGGATACTTTTTTTTGTATTCGGTTTTATTACTTGGGTTAATTCCGTGTTGATTGCGTTTTTTAAAGAAGCATTCCAACTTAATAATTTTGATTCCTTATTAGTGACTTTCGCCTTTTTCATTTCCTATTTTGTCATGGCGATTCCATCTTCTTGGGTATTAGCTAAAACAGGTTTTAAAAGAGGAATGTCTTTGGGCTTGTTATCTATGGCTTTAGGTACACTATTGTTTATTCCTGCCGCTAATATGGCTAATTATCCGATGTTTTTATTTGGTCTTTTTGTCATAGGAACCGGATTAGCACTTTTACAAACCGCGTCAAATCCCTATGTGACTATTTTAGGACCTAGTGAATCTGCGGCCAAAAGAATTTCTGTGATGGGAATTTGCAATAAAGTAGCAGGGATTTTAAGCCAATTTATTTTTGGTGGCCTTTTTCTATCGACGGGTTTAGTTGGCAACGAAAAACTTAATACAGTCATTACGCCCTATGGGATTATGACCGCTATTCTAGTCGTCTTAGCTATTTGGGTTTGGTTTTCTAGTCTACCTGAAGTAGAAGCTGAAGAAGAGAAACAAGATGAAGGCTCTGTAAAAGATAGCGTTTGGTCTTACCCGAACCTTGTTTTAGGCCTTATTGCTTTCTTTCTGTATGTAGGTGTAGAAGTTATTGCCGGTGATACCATTATAAATTATGGCGTTTCACAAGGTTTCGATAAAGATGTAGCTAAAATTTTTACGACGTATACTTTATACGGTATGCTGGCTGGATATGTGGTCGGAATTCTTTTTATCCCCAAATATTTATCTCAACAAAAAGCTTTGAACTATTCTGCCATTTTAGGCATTATTTTTTCTATCGGTGCCATTGTATTTACAGGCTTTACTTCGGTATTATGTTTAGCGTTATTGGGTTTAGCTAATGCATTAATGTGGCCGGCTTTATGGCCTTTAGCGATCCAAGGTTTAGGTAAATTCACAAAACTGGGAAGCGCTCTGATTATTATGATGATTTCTGGAGGAGCATTACTTCCATTACTTTATGGAAAAATAGCGGATAACTTAGGTGACACCCAAAAGGCTTATATCATTATGATTCCATGCTATATATTTATTTATTTTTACGCAACAATTGGGCATAAAAAGAGTTCTTGGTAATATAATCGTTTTTTGAGAGTCTCATCTTTTGATATATTTGATGAGGCTTTTTTGTAAATTTGGTTTTAATAAAAAGTATGTCAACGGATTCGTCTATTTTAAAATTGATTTCTAACGGTAATAAGTATGCAGATTCTCTTGTTGCATACAAAAGAAGAAATACTTTTCCGGTCGAAGTGGGGAATGTTTTCATAGGTTCTGATTTCCCAATTCGGGTTCAATCAATGACTACCGTGGATACCATGGATACTCAAGGATCCATCAATCAGTCCATCAAAATGATCGATGCTGGATGTGAAATAGTTCGTATTACCGCCCCATCAGTCAAGGAAGCACAAAATTTAGAAAATATTCGCAAAGGTCTTCGTCTAAGAGGATATCAAACTCCTTTAGTCGCTGATATTCACTTTACACCCAATGCAGCAGAATTAGCCGCTAGGATCGTCGAAAAAGTGCGCATAAACCCGGGTAATTACGCAGATAAAAAGCGTTTTGAAGTCATTGAATATACTGATCTTTCATATCAATCTGAGTTAGAAAGAATTCGAGATAAATTCTTGCCTCTGGTGAAAATTTGTAAAGAATATGGTACTGCCATGCGAATTGGTACGAATCATGGTTCTTTGTCTGACCGAATTTTAAGTCGATATGGCGATACTCCATTGGGTATGGTGGAATCTGCTTTAGAATTTTTGCGTATCTGTGAGGACGAGAACTATTTTAATATTGTTTTGTCAATGAAATCTTCCAACACCCAAGTGATGGTGGAAGCTTATAGACTTCTAAGTAAAAAAATAGAAGAAGGAGAATTCAAAGCTTATCCTTTGCATTTAGGCGTGACTGAGGCTGGCGAAGGGGAAGACGGACGAATTAAATCGGCCGTAGGCATCGGTACTTTATTAGAAGATGGCTTAGGTGATACGATCCGTGTTTCTTTGACCGAAGATCCTGAGTTGGAAATTCCTGTGGCGCAGGAAATGGTTCGCCGATTACAGAATCGATCTAGTAAATATTCTCCGATTATTGCATTTAAAGGAAAAACAGATCAGTTTGACTCTCCTATTCATCCGTTTTATTATGAAAGACGCCAATCCAATGAAATTTTAAATTTTGGTGGTAAACAGGTACCCCGAGTAATTTCCGATTTTTCGACCATTTCTGATCTGTCGATGGATGATTTAAAATCCATAGGTCATTTTTATTTGCCAGAGCCAGATAAATGGGCCATGAATGATTTAGGGTCTGATTATATATTTACGGGGGACCAACATGTTAATTTTATGCTACCGAATGGATTGAGACAAATTCAGTCTTCATCAGTTTGGATGTCACACCAAGATAATTCAATTTATCCACAGTTTTCTTGGGATGAGTGGTGCGTGTCGACGAGTAAACATCCAATAGCTAATTTTATTAAATTGAATGCAGCCAGCCTTATTGGTGACTTAGGGATATTAGATAAGTTGAAATTAGAGAAGAATGTAATTATCATTTTACACTCTTTTAATGAACATAAAATGCCTGAAATTAGGCGTGCATTTTTTGATTTAATGGATCATGCCATTCCTATTCCGGTAATTATTCATTTGGGATATGAGGATGTTACAGATGAGCAATTACAGATTTATGCGCCTACAGATGCAGGAGCATTATTAATTGACGGATTAGGTGACGGCCTCATGATATCCAGTTCAGGTGTTAAAAATACACATGCACTTCGTAATTCAATTAGTTTTGGTACTTTACAAGCTAGTCGGGTTAGGATATCAAAAACGGAATATATTTCTTGCCCGTCCTGTGGAAGAACTTTATTTGACCTGCAAGAAACGACGGCTAAGATTCGCAAAGTGACCGATCATTTAAAAGGTATTAAAATTGGCATTATGGGTTGTATCGTCAATGGGCCTGGGGAAATGGCAGATGCAGATTATGGATATGTAGGAACAGGCAAAGATAAAATAGCGCTGTACAAAGGGCAAAATGTGATAAAAAAATCAGTACCGGCTCATTTGGCCGTTGACGAATTGATCCAACTTATTAAAGACCATGGCGATTGGAAGGACGCCCCTGAAAACTAAAATCATGAGCAGACTTAAAGAACAATTTAATCTAAAGGAGGTCTTTACCTATTTTGTTAGAGTATTCAAAAAACCAAAGCCAGGAGCACCGACTAATTTCAATATTAGAACGATGCATACCATTAATAAAATATCTATTGTGATGTTTTTATTTTGTGTTTTGGTGATTCTTTATAGAGCCTTTCTTCGCTAATTAACGGAGACCAAATTTACACCAATTTACTTGAGCGTATTTCAAGGCCTTTTTATCAGTCGTTTTGCTTTTCACGTAATCGCATAAATATTGGTATTCTTTGGGACCAAGAGCATTGGGCAAAACATTAATTAAATTTTGAATTACCTTAATTCCCGCCGCCGCATTTTTTTGCTTGAAATATAGGTTACTCTCAGCTAACCAAGTTCTTCTGACAATACCACCGGGATCCATTCCAGTCGTTTTCATTTGACTTTTTATCTTCGAAATACTTTTAGAATTCAAATTATTTATTTGAGAAGTGAGTACAATTTGAAATATATTTTCATAAATCATCCGAACCATACTAGGATCAAAGGCTTTATTATAATCTGATAAATGAGTGATAAAATAATCAAATAATTCATTGTCATGGTTCATCATGACCGTTTGAAGTATGTTTAAAGTCCCTTGCGTCACGTATTGATTTGTTGGCAATACCTTGGCATATTCATTCATCATCTTTATGTTAGTCAAAGTATCCCCCATGATTCTAGCATATTGAGCATAGTTTAATAAAAATGCAGGATTGCGATCACCTGATTTAAACTTGATCGGGAAACTACCTACTTGTTCCTGTGGGTTAGCTGCTTTTTGGCCAATTAGATTTACGCTAATAACTGAATTATCTTTTTCGCCAAAAGCCTTCACTTGAACCACTTTCATTGTTTTAGGTTCAAAAAATATGAATGTCGGCGTTGCATTAATGATGATTTTATACTTTTTGAGTATCGCTAGATTGTCAGGATTATTGACATCCAATTGGAAATTAATAAAATGGGTGTTGTAAACATTGCCTACTTGAGGTTGAGCAAAGGTTCCTTTGAATGACATGCAAACATGACAATCAGGGGCGTAGGCTTCAACAAAAAGTAATTTATTTTGTTGTTTAGCTGCGTTTACTGCCGCATTAAAATTGCTTGTTTTAATAAAATTAATCCCTTTTTGACCCATGGATAGGTGACTTAAAGCGATCAGGATAATCAAATGTTTAATCAATTTCATCGTCATTTATTTTGTACCCTTTTCAGCTTCTAAAATTTCTTTCTGTAAGTGCGAAGACAGAGTCCGACACACTTGCTCAATTTCTTTTGAAAAATATTCATCTCCAGTGGCTTGAAGAGAGGCTTCAGATACCGTTCCCATGATCTCAATAAAAAAGCGTTTCATATCCAATACTTCCATGTCCTTAGTCCACAAGGGTAAAGTTAATGTTCCTTTATGGTAAGGATCCCAAGTAGCCACTAAAATTGCTTTGGTTTCTTCTATGCCTTCGTTAGGGTTGTCGGTTGCTGACCAAGTAATATTTTCGGGAATATTTTGATCATCCAACTGGATTTTAAAATTTATTTCTGAGTGTTTCATTTATTATGGTTGCTTTTTCAATTCTTGGGTGTTAATCAATCCCAAATAATCCGTATTTTCGTACAAAAGTAAGAAAACTTAATGGTTCGAGCAGAAATTATTACAATTGGGGATGAGATTCTTTATGGTCAAATATTGGACACGAATACCCAATGGATCAGTTTTGAGTTAGATAAATTAGGGATTAAAACGATTCGAAAGTCGTCTGTCGGTGATTCTGCGGAAGAAATAACCACTATTCTAAATGAATCTAAATCTAGAGCTGATGTCGTTTTCATTACTGGAGGCCTAGGGCCAACGAAAGATGATTTAACGAAAAAAGTTTTAGCCGATTTTTTTAATTGCGCATTGGAAATGAATGCGGACGCACTAAAAGATGTCACCGAATTTTTCTTAAAACGAGGGCGTGAATTATCAGATATTAACCGAGATCAAGCACTATTGCCTACTAAAGCTCGTTTTATTCCCAACAAACAAGGTACTGCTCCTTGTATGTGGTTTGATGAATTTGGGGTAATTTGGATCTCAATGCCTGGAGTTCCTTTTGAGATGAAAGCCATCATGGAAAATGAAGTTATTCCAAAATTGGTTTCACATTTTAAAACACCCATTATTTATCATAAAATAATAAAAACCATTGGCATAGGGGAATCTTATTTATCTGATTTAATTCAAGATTGGGAGTTATCACTTCCCAAACACATTAAATTAGCTTATTTGCCCTCTCTTGGTATTGTTAAACTTAGACTTACGGCCTTTGGTGACGACCTTGAAATGTTAAAATCGAATGTAGAAGATCAAATAGTCACATTAAGTACCCAAATTAATTCTTATATTTTTGGGTATGAAAAAGATGAAATTGCAGAGGTAGTGGGTCAGCTACTATTAAAAAATAAATCCACGATTGCTGTTGCTGAAAGTTGTACTGGAGGACATCTTTCACATCAATTCACTCAAATACCAGGTTGTTCCGCATATTACGTGGGGGGTGTAATTTCATATTCTAATGAGATTAAAAAAGAAATTTTACATGTTTCCGATTCTATTTTAAATAGAGAGGGTGCCGTAAGTGAATCATGTGTATCCGCAATGGCGAAATCAGTGAGAGAAAAATTTAAAACTACTTATGGTATGGCGACTTCTGGGATTGCTGGCCCAGATGGTGGAACTATTGAAAAACCGGTAGGTACTGTCTGGATTGCTTTAGCATCTGAAGGTGAAATAATCACAAGAAAGCTACAATTAGGAGGTAATCGAATGCAAAACATACATATGACCTCTTTAAATTCATTGAATTTGATTAGGCGATATTTATTAAAAGATTTATCTTAGTGATATGGCTATAACGGAAATAATAATGCCCAAAATGGGTGAAAGTATCATGGAAGCTACTGTTTTAAATTGGTTAAAACAGCCTGGTGATTATGTAGAAGCTGATGAATTTATTGTCGAAGTAGCCACTGATAAAATTGATACCGAAGTACCCTCTCCTATAGCAGGTTATTTGAAAAAAGTTTTGGTCCCAGTAGGCAGTATCGCTGAAATAGGCAAACCTATTTGTATTATTGATTCTGTTATCACCCAAGATTCTAACGTAGATAGAATAGCTAATGATTCCCACTCCATCATTGAGGATGAAACTCTTTCTAATTTGACTGATTTGTCATTAGGTACTTTCAACCCTAATGCGAGTAAATCCAATCCTTGGATTTCGCCGTTAATTAAGCAAATATGCCAACAAGAAAAAGTATCTCAACGTGAATTAAGTGAAATTGTAGGTTCAGGTTTAGATAACCGAGTGACTAAAAAAGATGTATTGAATTACATAGCCATTCGAAATTCAAAAAGAGTGATCGCATCTGGTACCTTAAGTCAAGGAACAGGTTTGCGTTTACCTGGAGATGAAGTATTTGAAATGGATCGAATGAGGAAAATGATTTCCGAAAGAATGCTCGATTCCAAAAGGATTTCTCCCCATGTTACTTCATTTCTAGAAACAGATATGACCGCTATGGTCCATTGGAGAGAAAAAAATAAAATCAAATTTCAAGAAAAGTATAAAGAGCCCATTACATATACTCCATTATTATTTATGGCAACAGCTTTGGCTATTAAGGATTTCCCTGGAATGAATATATCAGTCGAGGGGAATTTCATTGTCCAACATGCCCAAATTAATATTGGAATGGCTGTAGCTTTACCTAATGGCAACTTAATTGTACCTGTTATTCACGAAGTAGACAAATTATCATTAGTAGATCTAACTAAAAAAGTAAATGATTTGTCGAACCGAGCACGGTTAAATAAATTAAAGCCAGCTGATCTGGAGGGCGGTACATTTTCAATATCGAACATTGGCTCCTTTGGTAATTTAATGGGTACTCCCATTATCGTCCAACCTCAAGTTGGTATTTTAGCTTTTGGCTTAATTGAAAAAAAGGCCTCAGTAGTGAGCCGGCCAGAAGGCGATTCAATCGAAGTGCGTCAAAAAATGTTTATTTCACATTCCTATGACCATCGGATTATTGACGGTAATCTAGGAGGAGGTTTCTTAAAAAGAGTATCTGATTATCTAGAGAAATTTAACTTCCCAGAAGAAATCTAAAAAGCCCTCGTTAAAGGGCTTTTAAATAATTTAAAATTTTGCGTCTGCCGGCTTGATATTGGGTCTGATTATTTTCAGCCAAGTTAATAGTTTAATCACGGGATATGTAGGGTCAAACTCAAACCATTTGGAAGCAAAATTCACTTGGTTCGGCAATTTATGATGATTATTTTGAAATAATTCACCCATCATAATGACATCAAAAACCAATGAGTTTTTAGAATGATCATGGTTATCATAATTTTGATATCCATATTTATGACCTGACCAATTTACGATCGCACCATGTACGGGGCCCATTAGAAAATGCACGGGTAATAAAAGGAAAAATGCCCAATGCATATCAAAAAAAATATAGGCTATGATGTAAAATGAGGCATAAGCCACCCCCCAACCTACGCGAGAAATCCATGAATCACCAATCTTTTCAATTGTTTTAGACACAGGATAATCATGCTCAAATCGTTCTTCAACGTTACTTTTCCTGTTTAACACTGCATTATAAATATCCTTCGTTTTCCACATCATCATAAACACATTGCTCGAAAACATAGGAGAATGTGGATCTTTTTTGGTGTCTGAAAAAGCATGGTGCATTCTATGTAAGATTGCATAGGCTCTAGGACTTAAAAAGGAGGATCCTTGAGATAAGTAGGTCAAGAAATAAAAGAATTTTTCCCAAAATTTATTCATGACAAACATTTTGTGCGCTGAATACCGATGAAGAAAAAAAGTTTGGCTAAATAAAGAAATATACCAATGTATAATGAAAGCGGGAAGAACTAATTGCATTTTTAGGTTTATATTTTAGTTACAAATATAATAAGCATTTTAATACTCTTTTTGTTTTGATTATTTTAAATAATTGATTTTTATCATATTTAAGGATTATTGAAAGCAAATTGAATAATATTGGCTCCCATCTTTAACGCTTCTTGATGTTTTTCTACAGGATCCGAATAAGTGCCTACATCTTCCCATCCATTTCCCAAATCACTTTCATACGAATAAAAACAAATCAGCCTTCCTTTATAAATTAGACCGAATCCCTGTGCGGGTTTCCCGTCATGCTCGTGAATTTTAGGTATTCCCGTTGGGAAATTATATTTCTGGTGATAAATAGCATGCGTAAAGGGTAGTTCCACAAATTCTAAGGAAGGAAATACTTTTTTCATTTCCCTTCTTATGTACACGTCCATTCCATAATTGTCGTCTATGTGAAGAAAACCTCCTCCTAGTAAATAGGTCTTTAAATTTTGAACTTCAGATTCATTAAATAATACATTTCCATGCCCTGTTAAATGTATAAACGGATAATTGAATAATTGTTTACTGGATAATTCTACGGTTTCAGGTGTATTTGATAGCTTTAAAGGTAGGTTTGAATTGCAAAAATTAATCAAATTTGGCAATGCAGTTTTATTGGCATACCAATCTCCTCCCCCTGAATATTTCACTTTAGCCAATTTTATTTGCCCTAAAAGAGTCGAGCTGTAAAATAAAAAAAACAGGATTAATAATTTATTCATGGAGCGCATGTATCAAATGAACACTATGAGTAGCTGCGATACAAGCAGTTTCTGTTCGTAAAATAGCTTTTCCTAAACTAAATGGATGCCAATTATTTTTGACTAAAGAATCACTTTCTTCATTTGAAAAATCACCTTCTGGTCCTATCAGAATATTTGAATTTGTATTTTTATGTATAATTTTAAATAGTGGTTGGTCCACTGAATCCGCAATATGGGCAAACAAATATTGATTGGAGGAATCTTTGTTTGTTGGCAATGGAATGATTTCTTTGATCGAAACCATCGACTTAATCTCTGGCAAAAATAAATTTTTTGACTGCTTTAGAGCTGATATAGCAATTTTTTCTAATCGATTTAATTTTATTTCTTTTCTTTCGGAATATCGCGAATGAAAAAATCCTATTGAATGGATACCTAATTCAGTGCACTTTTCAACCATCCATTCCATTCGCTCCATTTGTTTGGTTGGTGCAACCCAAATAGAAATTGAATAAGCTGGATTTTTAATATCTTCTACAATACTCAAGGCCCTGAAAGTGGTCTTCTTTGAATCTACAAATTCTAATTCTGTTTGATATCGTTTTCCCTTTCCATTCAAAATATGAATTTGATCTCCATTTTTTAAACGCAAGACCTTATGGGCATGAAAAGATTCTTCTTCACTTAGAAAAGACTTTAATTCGGGTTCCGATGCATAAAAAACCGGACAGCTCATTTACTCCTCCTCTGTTTTAAATGAATACAATGAAGAATCAAGCTTTAAGCTATTAGCATTAAAATCCGAAATGAATTTTTCAATGACTTCGTCTTCTAACGCGGCTACGTATAATGCAGCTTCTAAGCTTATTCCAAAATCAAAATCTTCATCTAGTTCAACGTACTCGCTTACTTTGATATCATCATTCTCTTCTATTTCGTCAATGATTTCTAGAATCATCATTTCTACTTCGTCATCTAGTACTTCATTGGCTACATAAGTTTCATCTCTATTTTCAATAGGAACGTATAATGGAAATTGTTCGATGGCCTCACGCTCCGCTTCTTCATATATTGTACTAGAGTAATGTAATTGAAGTGTGCAAAGAATCGCATCATATACAACTTCCTTGTCTTTATAATTACCTACAAATTGAATATGAACCATTTCTTTATCATTTCCCATAGGAAGATCCTCATCATCAATGACAATAAATGATTTGTTTTCTGCCGCGCAGAGAGCTTTTAGGTTAGCTATTTCTTCAGCTAAAAATCCAGGATTATCTTGTTTCAACATGTGGATTATGGCCTATTTAATTAATAATAATTCTCTATACTTTGGTAATGGCCATTCGTCGTCATCCACAATAAGTTCTAATTTATCTACGGCATACCTAATTTCCTCAAAGAATCCTTTTACATTAATTCCATACATGGTGGCTCTTTCTTCTAAATTCTCAATGTTATTAGCTGTTTTTCTAGCCTCAGTCATTTCATTTTGAAGACGAACGATCGTCGATGTATATTCTGAAATCTTTTTAATCATTTCGATCGTTGGCGCAAAATATTGAGGATCTATGCCAATTTCTTTTTGTCCTTTTACATTTTCTACCAATTGAGTTTGATACTTTAAGGAAGTGGAAACGATATGATTTATAGCCATATCTCCTATCACCCTTGACTCAATTTGAATTTTCTTAATGTAATTTTCTAATTCAATTTCATGTCTTGCATGCATCTCCTCTTTAGAATAAATTCCATGCTTTGTAAATAATTCAATCGATTCTGGTCTAGCATACACGGCTAATGCTTCTGGGGTTGACTTTAAATTGGATAACCCTCTCTTAGCAGCCTCTTCTACCCATTCTTCTGAGTACCCATTTCCTTCGAATCGTATTTTTTTGGACTCTTTGACATATTTTTTAAGGACTTCCATAATGGCTAATTCCTTTTTAACTCCTTTCTCGAGAATCACTTCGACCTCTTTTCTAAAGATGATTAATTGGTCTGCAACGATCGTATTCAAAATTGTCATGGGTGCTGCCGAGTTTGCCGAAGAACCCACAGCTCTGAATTCAAATTTATTTCCAGTGAAGGCAAAAGGTGAAGTCCTGTTTCGATCCGTATTATCTAATATCAATGAAGGGATTTTATTGATCCCTAATTTCAAATACACATTATCCCCTTTTTCTAAATGAATATCATCTAAATCACTCATATTCTCCATCTCATCTAATACTTGGCTCATGGTAGAACCTAAAAAGACAGAGACGATCGCTGGAGGAGCTTCATTTGCACCTAAACGATGTTCGTTTCCTGCTGAAGCAATCGAAGCCCTTAACAAATCGGCATGATCATGTACTGCCTTTAAGGTATTCACAAAAAAGGTAAGAAACCGTAAATTTTCCTTTGGCTTTGATGAGGGTGCTAATAAATTAATACCCGTATCAGTTGCTAATGCCCAGTTATTATGTTTTCCACTTCCGTTAATTCCCGCAAATGGTTTTTCGTGAAATAATACTTTTAGTTTATGCTTAGTCGCTACTTTGGACATCAAATCCATCAATAAAGCATTGTGATCACAAGCTAAATTGGCTTCTTCGAACGTAGGCGCTACCTCAAACTGAGCAGGTGCTACTTCATTATGTCTCGTCCGAACAGGCATTCCTAATTTCATCGCTTCAATTTCAAAGTCGACCATAAAGGAATTTACGCGATTGGGGATCGATCCAAAATAATGATCTTCTAATTGTTGGCCTTTAGCGGGTGCATGTCCAAAAACGGTTCGGCCAGCCATCATTAAATCGGGTCTCGCATTAAATAAAGCTTCATCAATAACAAAATATTCTTGCTCAGCTCCTAAGGTGGGTATTACCTTACTGATATCTCGATTAAAAAATTCTTTGATAACTGCTGTTGCGGCTTTATCAACTAGCTCGATGGATTTCAATAAAGGCGTTTTATAATCTAAGGCCTCTCCTGTGTAGGATACAAAGACGGATGGAATACATAAAGTTGCAGTTCCTGCTGCATTTTCCATAATAAAAGCAGGCGAAGATGGATCCCAACCAGTATATCCCCTAGCCTCAAATGTGGATCTAATCCCGCCATTGGGGAATGAAGAAGCATCTGGCTCTTGCTGTACTAGGGCTGACCCCTTGAACTTTTCAACTGCCTTGCCAGTACTTAAATCAATATCAAAAAATGAATCGTGTTTTTCCGCGGTCGTACCTGTTAATGGTTGAAACCAGTGCGTATAATGTGTGGCACCTTTTGAAATAGCCCAAGATTTCATAGCAGCAGCTACTTCGTCCGCCGCATCTCGATCAATTTTAGTTCCAGAATTTATGGCCGTATTGATTTTTAAGTACGCTTCAGGTGACAATAGTGAACGCATAACCTCATCATTAAAGGTCATACTACCATAATAATCAGTAACTTTTTCTGTGGGTAATTTTACATGTGTATTGGATCTCGATTGAGCTAATTCCAACGCCTTAAATCTAGTAATTGCCATATGTATTCATCTTTAATATACAGAGTAAAAATAACCAATTTTAACCAATAATGGTAAATAAATAGGAAAGGAATTTATAAATATAATTTTCATGGAAATAATTAAATTTTTTTAATAAATTCGAATAATAGGTTGAAAAACGTATAAGAATTTCAAGAAATTCGTTGCAATTGTTAAAATCAAGTTTAAATTTGTAATGAATTGAAAAATAAATGTATTTATTAATAAAAACACGTTTAAAATTATGGCTAAGTCTAAATTGGAGTACATTTGGTTGGATGGTTACAAACCTACCCAGAGTTTACGTTCTAAAACTAAAATCGAAAGTAATTTTAGTGGAAAGTTAGCGGATTGTGATATGTGGTGTTTTGATGGTTCATCTACGGAGCAAGCTCCTGGTGGCTCTTCGGATTGCCTTTTACGTCCTGTATTTATTTGCCCAGATCCAGCTCGTAAAAATGCATATTTGGTCATGTGTGATGTTTTAAATTCAGATGGAACTCCTCACGTATCCAACGGCCGTGCTACTATCGAGGATGATGATAATGATTTTTGGTTCGGTTTTGAACAAGAATATTTTTTATGGGATCCTGAAACCAATAAGCCATTAGGTTTTCCGGCGAACGGATATCCAGGCCCTCAAGGTCCATATTACTGTTCAGTAGGCGCAACAAATGCCTATGGACGTGAGATTGTTGAAGAGCATTTAGATCTTTGCATTGAAGCAGGGTTAAATATTGAAGGAATTAATGCGGAAGTGGCTGCTGGTCAGTGGGAATTTCAAATGTTTGCTAAAGGAGCGAAAGAAGCGGGAGATCAAATTTGGATTGGACGTTATTTATTGGAGCGTTTAGGAGAGAAATATGGTGTTTCTGTTAACTGGCATTGCAAGCCATTGGGAACATTGGATTGGAATGGTTCAGGAATGCATGCCAACTTCTCTAACACTGCTTTGCGTACAGCTGGTAAAAAAGAAACGTATGATGCTATATGTTCAGCATTTGCTCCTTTTGTAAAAGAGCATATTGACGTGTATGGAGCTGACAATCATTTACGTTTAACGGGTAAGCACGAAACCCAGTCTATTGATTCTTTCTCTTATGGCGTTTCAGATCGTGGTGCTTCTATTCGTATTCCAATTGCAACCGTGGAAAAAGGTTGGAAAGGTTGGTTAGAAGATCGTAGACCTAATTCTGCTGCAGATCCTTACAAAGTAGCTGCGCGTATTATTAAGACAGTTAAGACTGCTAAATATTAATTTATCTTGCATTTATATACTTTTATGAAATGAAATGGCGGGTTTTCCCGCCATTTTTGTTTTACCTTTGTAGCCAGATTATTAATAATGAAAAAGTTCGCTTTTTATACGTTAGGTTGTAAATTGAATTTTGCAGAATCGAGTTCAATTGCCCGTAGTTTGGAACCTATGGGTTTTACTCGTGTGGATTTTCAGGATTCACCTAATTTGTTTGTCATCAATACCTGCAGCGTGACCGAACAAGCAGATAAAAAGTGTAAAAAAGTAGTTCGAGAAGCCAAAAAGATCAATCCAGAATCTACGGTAGTGATTATGGGCTGTTATGCTCAATTGAAACCCGAAGAAATAGCGAGTATTTCGGGTGTGGATTTGGTTTTAGGAGCCAACGAAAAATTCCAATTGCCTGATTTACTTCCCCCCCATTTAAATAAAAAAAACACGAAGCTTCCTAAATTATTGGCCTCTGAAATTAGGTATGACTTAGATTACCATGCCTCCTATTCAGTGAATGACAGAACTAGGACTTTTTTAAAGGTGCAGGATGGGTGTGATTATCCTTGCTCCTATTGCACAATCCCTCTCGCTCGTGGTCAATCTCGATCAGATAGTGTGGAAAGTGTACTAGCTTTAATTGAGGAAATAGCTTTTAAAGAGGTAAAAGAAATCGTGCTAACAGGTGTAAATATTGGCGATTTTGGAATACAACAAGGAAAACGTGAGGAAACATTTTTTGATTTAATCCAAGCGATCGAATTAAAATCGAGCATTAAGCGATTTCGCATATCTTCTATTGAGCCTAATTTAATTACCCCTGAAATAATTACTTTCTTGGCAAGTTCCAAGTTATTTGTACCTCATTTTCACATACCCTTACAATCTGGATCAAATACGGTTTTGCGCTTAATGAAACGTCGATATCAAAGAGAATTATATGTAAGCCGCATAGCCTTAATTAAATCATTGATGCCAAATGCATGTATTGGTGTAGATGTTATTGTGGGACATCCAGGAGAAACGCACGAATTATTTTTAGAAACCTATCAGTTTTTGCAGGCGCTTGATATTTCATATTTACATGTATTCCCATATTCAGAAAGGGCCAACACTTTTGCAACTGAAATTTTTCCTAAAATTGATGGCTCTCAAAAATCAGAAAGATCTAAAATGTTACACATACTATCCGATAAAAATAGACGTGCTTTTTATGAAAGCCAATTAGGGAAAAAGGGCGAAGTTTTGTTTGAAGAATCAAATGAAAATGGATTAATGGAAGGTTTTTCTGAAAACTATGTACGGTTTCAGGCCGAATACGATCCCTTGCTAATCAATACCATTCAATCCGTTCGCTACAAATCAATCGCTGAAAATGGTGAGGTGATGGGAGATATTTTATTCTCGAACGCCTTAGTTTAATTTTTAGCATCAGAAATAAATTGTTCAATATTTCTTAAAATTCGAATTCTGTTTTCTTCACTTAATTCAAAATCATGATCGATGTCTTCAAAGACTATAGTCGTATTTGAATTAAAGTTATACTTTTTCTCAATTTCTTTGCCGCCATAAATATCCTGAAGCCCCTGAATAATTAACATCGGTGTTTTAACATGTTTTAAATGTTCGTGCCGATAAGCTTCCTCCACATTATCTGGATGCTTAAATGGATAACCCAAAGCAACTATTTTATGAATGGGATGTTGGATTGAAACCATGGTGGCAACAATCGCTCCCGCGCTTCGACCAATTAACGTAATTTCAGTATTCTTAGGAATTTTGCTCAATTTTTTAGTTAATTTTTCTATTCTAAAAGATATATCATTGGGATTTTTTAGAAATGCTTCGTGCATGCTATAACCCATAGGACTCAAAATAATTAGATAAATTCGTTCCTTTATACGAAAATAATGTTGTCTTATGAAGGGCTGCTTTCTGATAAATTGGGGTATCATTCGAAGGATGTTAGGATAAACTTTTCTTCTAAAGAAAGAGTATGAGTCATTGAAAACAACAAAATGGATTCCTTTTATTTTTGAAAGAATATCCGTTTATAAATAGCTGTCTTTTTCAAGGTTTTCTCTGCCAATCAATAAAGTGATTTTGTTTGTCTTCATAAGGAATAAATGGAATGAAGATCGAACTTCAATTTGAATTTATAAATTTAAAACCGTTAAAAACAAAAAAGCCGAAAACTATAAGTTTTCGACTTTTTGATTGAAACAAAACCACAAGAACCATTACTTGCGGCTTTGCTTTAGGTAGATTATTCTCCTAACGCTTCATCGTGTTGAGATAAATCTAATCCAAGTCTTTCTTCCTCCTCATTTACACGTAGAGGTATGATTTTATCTGTAATGATCAACAACAAATATGAAACACCAAAGGCAAATGCAGATACAATCGCCAATGCTAAAATATGTTTTATAAAAAGAGCTGTTTCCCCATAAAACAATCCATTTTCAACTACTGCAGCATTCACTGCGCTTGTTGCGAAAATACCGGTCATCAACATTCCCACCATTCCTCCTACTCCGTGGCAAGGAAATACGTCCAAAGTATCATCTAAATTTGAACTTGCTCTCCAGTGCGCCACAACGTTTGAAATGATCGCTGCAATAACACCAATAAAGATGGCAACAGGAACAGTAACAAAACCAGCAGCTGGTGTGATAGCTACTAAACCAACTACCGCGCCAATACAGAATCCTAAAGCTGAAACTTTTTTACCACGAGTTACATCGAATAATATCCATGATAAACCAGCAGCTGCAGCAGCCACGTGCGTAGTAGCGAAAGCAGTTACAGCAAGGCCATTTGCGCCCACAGCTGAACCCGCATTAAATCCAAACCAACCGAACCATAATAAACCAGTACCTAATAAAACATATGGAATATTAGCTGGAGGCAAGATGTTAGATTCTATGTGTGACTTACGACGACGTAAATAAAGGGCACCTGCTAAAGCAGCCCAACCAGCTGACATATGTACAACGGTTCCACCAGCAAAATCTAAAACACCTAAATTAAATAAGAATCCATCTGGATGCCATGTCCAATGCGCCAAAGGAGCATAAACAACCACGCAGAATAGAATCATAAATAGTACAAATGCTCTAAAGTTAATTCGTTCTGCCAAAGCACCCGAAATAAGTGCTGGTGTTATAACCGCGAATTTCATTTGAAAAAATGCAAATAATGCAAATGGAATCGTAAATTTCAATTGGCCCGTACTTCCTAAAGATAACTTGTGATCAAATACTCCATTGAACATGAAAAATGTCCTAGGATCACCAATCCAACCACCCAAAGAGTCGCCAAAGGCTAAACTAAAACCAAAAACAATCCAAATAACAGAAATTACTCCCATGGCAATAAATGATTGCAACATAGTTGAAATAACGTTTTTGTGATTAACCATTCCACCATAAAAGTAAGCTAAGCCTGGTGTCATTAATAGAACTAATCCAGATGCTACGATCATCCAAGCGGTATCACCAGTGTCTAAACCTTCTGTTGGCATTACACCAGGTACACTAGTTAAAAATAAAGCGGCTACTGCTATCGCGAGCAATACAAGTAGCGGGATCCATGTTGGTTTTTGTGTCGTCATGTTTACAAAAATTTAAATGTGAATAAATTGATTATTAATATTTATAAATGAAGTGCAATCCTAATGTAGTTTGTGACTTTTGAGCTTTGCCATCTCCATCTGTAAATTGAGCGGTAGCATACGCATCGCTTCTTAATTCAGGCTTGATCAATAAATGACCATTTGCGGCAGTGAAAGTAGCTGTCAATGTGAATGAAGAAACACTTGTTCCTTTTCCATCCGCATCTCTTAAGGCCCTTGCTCCAGAAGTATTGTCAAAAACTTCATAACGACCACCTAAGCTAAAGCCATCAGTAAATGCGTAATTAGAATATAAAGCAACTCCACTCCAAGTTTTGCTATTTCCCACAGATCCACCCCCTTGAAAATCGCCAGTTTGTGATCCATAAGCTGCATTTACTCCTAATAAATATTTAGGTGAGATTTGATAAGAAGTAGTTAAATCAGTTAAGCTATATGAACCTGAATCATCTTTTCCTGAGGCTAAAGGAGCTGATTCATTAGATGAAATACCATTAAAGTATACATTCCAACCCGATGCAGGCGATGTAAATACTTGATAGATAAATCCTTTAGAAGCATTATTATCATTTAAATTATCAACATTATTGACCAATCCAGCCATCGCCGCAAACTTATCACTAAAGGCATAATTAGCCTTCACTCCAATGTGATAGAAAGGACCATTGTTGAACAAGTTCGATAATGAATAGTTGTAATTGACAGGAGCATCGATTACTTCATATCCAATATGAGTACCAAATTGACCCGCCGTGAAAGTTAATTTATCACTCGCTTTCCAGTTGAAATATGCTTGCTTAATAGCTAAGGCGGTTGTCCCTTTACCTAAAGGTCCAATGGCATTTCCATACTGGCCCAAATCCGCATTAGGTCCGAAGGTCAAATCAACAACAACATCAGATGTTTTTGTACTGTACCCAAATTTTGTTTGAACAAGTCCCAATGAAAATTGACTCGACTTTTGATCGAACGCTCTTTCATAACCCGAAACTCCCAGATTACTTCTGTTGGTCGGACTGTTAAAGTTTAACATATAGTACGAATCTACGTAACCCGAAAATGTAAACTTAGGCGCTTCGGCTTCTTTTTCTTGGGAAAATCCACAAAAGGATACAAGGCCCAGAATTGCAGTAAAGATTGATTTTTTCATGAGGAGTAATTTTTAAGTGTGAATAAATGCTTGATTACGGAACAAATATTCATACAAAAAATATATAATGCAAGAATAATAGAAAAAATTTTAACTTATTTTTCATCTTTTTACAAAATATATTAAAAAATAGGTCTTTTTAAAACCTATATTTAAAATAATTACAATTTTTAATAAAAATAAGGTTTTAATATAAACCTATCGTTTTGATTTCTTGAAATAATATAATTTTAATAAAAAAGATAGAATTTTTAGTTTTTGTATTTTTTGAACAAAAAAAAATAGCTCATTCACTGAGCTATTTTAAAATTCAATACAATTGAATCAATATGTAAATGAATGCTAAGGATTCATTCTAAATTTATTCGGCATGTAACCAAGATTTCTTTGCCATTAATGTTTCTTTATCTTCTACGTGGTCTGGATCAGGAACACAGCAATCGACCGGGCAAACGGCGGCGCATTGTGGCTCTTCATGAAAGCCAGTACACTCCGTACACTTATCAGGGACGATGTAATAAAACTCTTCTGAAACGGGTTGAATATTTGTTTTAGCGTCCATGGAACTTCCATCTTCTAGTTCTACTTCAGTCAATGAAGTTCCTCCAGCCCAGGTCCATTCGATCCCACCTTCATAAATTGCTGTATTTGGGCATTCTGGTTCGCAAGCCCCACAGTTAATGCATTCTTCTGTAATTATTATCGCCATAACAATCAATATATTTTGTGCAATTTACTAACATAATTTTGAATAGTATATAATTTATATGGACTAACAGAAAATTTTTCGACCTTTGTTTAGTAAAATTATGTAATATATGCCACAGGCTCAGTTTTTAGAACTTATTAAATTTCTTGATCAATATTTCTCCTCTGAATCTAACAAGGAAAAAATAGAATTATTTATAGATAAAGCGATTAATGAAAATCCGTGGTTTACCGATTCCTTAGTTAAAAATTCTATGTCGGCCATAGGCCAACAGTTTTTTTCGGTCCCTGTATGGCAAGATTTTTTCGTCACACATCCGGAAAAAGCTAAATCAAAATTGCAAATAGGTTTAATCTTAGCTGGTAATCTCCCTGCTATTGGTATGCATGATGTTTTAATGGTTTTGGCTTCAGGCCAACAAGCTAACCTTAAATTGAGTTCTCAAGACAAACCATTGATGCAAATGTATGTGACTGCCATAAAGGAATTTGATCCCAGCATCCCCATTGCATTTATTGAGCGATTACAAGGCATGGACGCAGTTATTGCCACAGGAAGTGATTTTTCTAGTGGATATTTTTCACAATACTTTTCGAATATCCCACATATTATTCGTAAAAATAGAAGTTCATTAGCAGTTTTACGAGGCACTGAATCAGTTAAGGAGTTTCAAGGTTTAGCCAAGGATATTTTTACTTATTATGGATTGGGCTGCCGAAATGTGTCAACTTTAGCAATACCCAAGGACTATGATTTAATTCCATTGTTTGATGTGTTATCGATGGAAGAGTGGGTTTTAAATCATTCTAAGTATGCTAATAATTTACAATATTACCGAACGCTGCATTTATTAAATCAGATTCCTCATTTTGACTTAGGGAATATTATTGTCACCGAAAACGAGGAATTAGTTTCGCCAGTAGGTGTTTTATACATTCATCGCTATGAAAATGAAAGTTCTTTGCAAAAGTGGATTTCCGAGAGAGAAGAAAAAATACAATGTAAAGTGGGTATTAATGTAGATTTTGGTCAGAGTCAACAACCTGCTTTAGACGATTTCGCTGATGGAATTAACACCTATGATTTTTTAGTCAATTTGGTATAAGCTTGAAATAAAGTCCAAGCACCTAAGCCACCGACGATTGCACCTATGATTACATCTAAAGGATAGTGCGCGCCTAGATAGATACGACTATAGGCAATTAATGTGGCCCAAATCAATAGTAATAATCCGAACGGTTTATTTTTAGTGATTAAAATAAATCCGATTGCCACGGCAAATGCATTGGCTGAATGTGATGAACAGAATCCGTATAAGCCACCGCAACCGGCTGGTAAATGTATCCAAGATTGAAATGCCTCGACATGACAAGGCCTTAAACGTTTGAATAAAGGCTTAAAAATACTTGAACTCACTTGGTCAGCGACAATGACCGTCGAAATTAAATATAGAATAGTTTTCCAAACCTGAGATTTATACTCTTTGTATAAGAGATAGATCAAAAAAGCATATGAGGGAATCCAGGTTAATTTTCCTGAAATAATGACCATCGGCTGATCTAGCCAAGGTTTATGGGCCTGATGAATGAGTTGAAATAAATCACTATCCCAAGTTGGAAACATGTTTTAAAATTTAAATTCAGCCCTAATTCTTGCAATTGTTGCCTCAGCTATAGGTTTAACTTTCTTTTCGCCAATCTGTAATTTGTCTTCAATCAGCTCTGGATGTGCCATATAGAAATCAAATTTTTCTCTAGCTTCTTTGAAATAATGGAGCATTAATTCAAATAAAGCTTGCTTAGCATGTCCGTACCCATACCCTCCCGCTAAATAATTAGCACGCATTTCTGCTACTTCAGATTTGCTCGCCATCAGTTGGTATAATCTAAATGTTATATCATTCTCTGGATCTTTCGGATCTTCTAAAGCCGTTGTATCCGTTATAATTTTTTTAATTTGTTTCAGGAGCTCCTTTTCAGGTAAAAAGATATCTAGGTAATTATTCAATGACTTACTCATCTTTGCCCCATCAATGCCTGGTATAGTCATCACCTCTTCATTAATCCGAGCTTCTGGAAGAACAAAAATATCTTTGTTGTATTTCTTATTGACCGAATTGGCGATATCTCGAGTCATTTCAATATGCTGTCTTTGATCTTTTCCTACTGGGATAATTTGGGCATTGTACAAAACGATGTCAGCTGCTTGTAAAACCGGATATGTAAATAAACCCGCATTGACATCAGATAATTTTTCTGCTTTGTCCTTAAAACTATGTGCGTTGGCCAACATAGGAAACGGTGTAAAGCAGTTTAAATACCACATTAATTCTGTGTGATATGGGGCTAATTTCGATTGTCGATAGAAATAATTCTTTTCTGTATCAAAACCAAAGGCTAACCAGGCCGCTGCGATAGATAGTGTGTTATTACGTATACTTTCTCCCTCTTTTAAGGATGTTAGCGTGTGAAGGTCAGCAATAAATAAAAACGAATCGTTACCAGGCTGTTTAGATAGTTCTATCGCTGGAATAATCGCACCTAAAATATTTCCTAAATGGGGTTTTCCAGAAGCCTGTATGCCCGTTAAAATACGCATAGCTTATTTAAATAATTTATACAAAAATCAATAAAATAGACCAAAACTCCAAGCGAATTCTTCTTGGGCATTCAAGCAAAATTTACTAATTTCGTTTTAACGATCTCATCTATTTTCAATGTCACTCACCCCCAGCCTTTTGACGTTTTTATTGGATTTAAAAGCCAACAATTCACGAGAATGGTTTGGTGCTAATAAAGAGGTTTATACAGATTTGAAAATGAAATTTGAAGAATTCGTATCCAAACTTATTTTAGAATTTGGGGAATTTGAGAATTTAGACGGAGTACAAGTTAAAAATTGTACCTATCGGATTAATCGAGATGTCCGATTTTCTAAAAATAAAGATCCTTATAAAACTTGGTTTTCAGCGAGTTTTTCTGAAGGAGGTCGTAAATCGGGGTTTATGGACTATTATTTGCATATTGAGCCTAAGGGTAAATCTTTTGTAGGCGGTGGCATGTATAATCCAAGTCCAGAACAATTAGCTAAATATCGACAGGAAATAGATTACAATGCGGATGGTTTACGAAAAATTATTAACCAAAAGCAATTTGTCCAAAGTTATGGAAAGGCACAAGGTGAAAGTTTGAAAAATATACCCAAGGGCTTTGATGCATTACATCCTGACGCAGATTTACTTAAGGTAAAAACGATGTTTTTTTGGCATCATTTTACCGATGTTGAGGTGACTTCCTCTGAGTTTGTTCATTTAGTCATTGAAAAGGCAAAAGTTATCAAACCCTATTTAGATTTCTTGAACGCCACTTTTTTTGATAAAGAACCTTTTATAAAAGTTTAGTCTTATATGCAATTTTCCCACTTACATAATCATTCCCAATTTTCTTTACTAGATGGCGCGTCGAAGATTTCTTCTATGTTTAAAAAAGCAAAGGAAGATAATATGCCTGCCGTGGCTATTACAGATCATGGAAATATGTTTGGGGTTTTTCAATTTGTGGCTGAGGCGGGAAAGCATGGAGTAAAGCCAATCGTAGGTTGTGAATTTTATTTGGTGACCGACCGGCATAAACAAGTTTTTACCAAAGAGTTAAAGGATAAAAGGTATCATCAATTATTCTTAGCTAAGAATCCAGAAGGATATCAAAATCTGATCAAATTATGCTCATTAGGTTTTATGGAGGGTATGTATTCAAAATACCCCAGAATCGATAAGGAGTTAGTATTAAAATACCATAAAGGGCTTATTGCAACGACCTGTTGCTTAGGAGCTAGTGTTCCTCAAGCCATCTTACGTTCTGGAGAGGATGAAGCCGAAAAGGAATTTAAATGGTGGTTAGATTTGTTTGGTGAAGATTACTATGTGGAAGTTCAAAACCATCACATACCTGAGCAGCAAGTTGTTAACGAGGTTTTGTTGCGGTTTGCGAAGAAGTATAATGTTAAAGTTATTGCTTCCAATGATAGTCACTATTTGGATCAAAAAGATGCAAATGCGCACGACATTTTGTTGTGCATCAATACAGGTGAGAAACAAAGTACGCCAAGTTATAAAGACATAGAGGGTGATTTTGATATGAAAGGCAAGCGTTTTGCTTTTTATAATGATCAATTTTATTTTAAGACTACTCAGGAAATGACTGACCTTTGGTCACACATACCTGAGGCCATTGACAACACCAATGAAATTGTGGGCAAGGTTGAAATTCTTGAATTAAAAAAAGATGTATTATTACCCAATTTTACCATTCCCTCCACTTTTTTAAGTCAAGATGATTTCTTGGAACATTTGACAATGGTTGGGGCTAAAAAGAGGTATGTTGATATTTCAATTGTTGTCGAGGATCGGATTAAATTTGAATTACATACGATTAGAACCATGGGATTTGCTGGTTATTTTCTAATCGTAGCTGATTTCATTAATGCCGGAAAGGATTTAGGAGTTTACGTAGGTCCCGGTAGAGGTAGTGCTGCGGGATCTGTGGTAGCTTATTGTTTGGGAATTACGAATATAGATCCAATTAAATACAATTTACTTTTTGAACGTTTTTTAAACACGGATCGTAAATCACTTCCCGATATTGATACGGATTTTGATGATGAAGGCCGACAAAAGGTAATTGACTATGTAGTTGAAAAATATGGTCGAAATCAAGTGGCCCATATTGCGACCTACGGCACGATGGCGGCAAAAATGTCTTTGAAAGATGTGGCACGCGTATTAGACTTGCCTTTGTCTGAGTCGAATGCCTTGGCTAAATTAGTCCCAGAAAGACCTAAAATTACATTAGAGCGTATATTCAATGCCTCATTGACCGGAGATGGTAGTTTAGCAGATCGAGAAAATTTAAGTTCGGATGAATTAGAGCAGGTAAAGCAATTGAGGCAAATAAAATCTTCAGGTGGCTTACCTTCAAGAGTTATTGAATCAGCCATGATTTTGGAGGGTTCTGTCAGAGGTACCGGAATACATGCGGCAGGTATCATTATCGCTCCTCATGATTTAACTGATATCATGCCTGTGGCAACCTCCAAGGATGTTAGTTTATTGATTACTCAGTTTGATGGTTCAGTGATTGAAAATGCGGGAGTTATTAAAATGGACTTTTTGGGGTTAAAGACTTTGTCGATCTTAAAAGAGTCGATTCGATTAATTGAGCAAAATCATAAAATTACCATTGACTTAGATGCTATACCATTAGATGATGCGCTCACCTTTGAAATGTATCAAAGGGGTGAAACCAATGCTACTTTCCAGTTTGAATCGGCGGGTATGCAAAAGCATTTAAGGGACCTAAAACCAGATCAGTTTTCAGATTTAATTGCCATGAATGCGCTATTTAGGCCAGGTCCTATGGTGTATATTCCTAATTACATTGCTAGGAAACATGGTCGGGAGAAAATTGAATATGACGTTCCCGAAATGGAGGAATATTTGAGTGATACGTATGGCATTACGGTTTATCAGGAGCAAGTAATGCAATTATCCCAAAAATTGGCCAATTTCACTAAAGGTGATGCCGATGTTTTGCGGAAGGCTATGGGTAAAAAAGATAAGCCTACCATCGATAAAATGAAGGGTAAGTTTATTGACGGCGGACTTTCGAATTCACACTCTCCAGATAAATTAGAGAAGATATGGTCAGATTGGGAATCATTTGCCGAATATGCATTTAATAAATCTCATTCTACTTGCTATGGTTTAGTCGCTTATCAAACAGGGTATTTAAAAGCCAATTATGCCCCAGAATATATGTCGGCTGTATTATCTAACTCCTTAGGCAATATTGAGAAGATTACATTTTTCATGGATGAATGTAAACGTATGGGATTAAGTTTATTGGTTCCTGATGTGAACGAATCCTCACGATCATTTGCTGTCAATAAAAAAGGTCAAATCAGGTTTGGTTTAGGAGCAATTAAAGGCGTGGGTGAAGCGGCAGTCGATTCTATAGTAATAGAAAGACAAGCGAGAGGTGAATATAAAGATATATTTGATTTTGTGGCTCGAATCAATAGCCGTCAGGTCAATAGAAGATGTTTGGAATCCTTGGCTTTAGCTGGTGCCTTTGACTGTTTTAGTGATATTCAAAGGTCACAATTTTTTGCGACCGACAATGAAGGAATTACATTTATCGAAAAGATTGTGCGTTATTCTGCTAAAATTTCTGAGTTGAAAGCAGCCGCCACGCAATCCTTGTTTGGTGAGCTCGGAGCGGGTACAGGAAATGATATATCGATGCCTAAAATTCCTGTAACAGAGCCTTGGTCAGTGATGGAGCAATTGAAAAATGAGAAAGAGGTGGTTGGTGTTTACATTTCAGGACATCCTTTGGATGAATATAAAATTGAAATCCAGAATTTTTGCAATTCTAATTCGGGTTTATTAGAATCTAGGCCAAACATTGTTCAGTCTTTTGCGGGAATTGTCACCAAAATTAATGTTAGGACTTCTGCGAATGGAAATCAGTTCATGATTTTTACACTAGAAGATTATGCCGGAAATTATGAATTTGCTTTGTTTGCCAAAGATTTTATCCAATTTGAAAGGTTTATAGCCCAAGATCGTTTGTTATATATTCAAGGATCTTATCAATTAAAAAATAAGCATACAGATCAAATGGTATTTAAAATTCAATCGATTGAGTTGTTGACCGAGTTGTTAGAAGAGCGTACTAAAGAACTTAGGTTGCGTTTAAATTTATTGCATTTGAATTTAGAGACGGTCGATTATCTGGAAGATTTATTTGATCAATATAAAGGGAACAAAAAAGTCATTTTAGAAGTTTATGATGAACAAGATCGAATTCAATTAGATTTTCTGTCTAGAAAAGTTCAATTAACGATAAGTAAAGCGTTAGTTATGGATTTAAGTAAGGTAGAAAATATAGGTTTTAAATTAATTATTTAATTTTTTTTGATGAACGATTTGTTTATCAGTATTTGTTATAATTTTGAATTTTAAAATATAAATCAAACAATGGGAAAATACGTAGAAGCAACAGATGCAAATTTTCAAGAGTTAATAGGTACAGACACTCCAGTTTTAGTCGATTTTTGGGCTGAATGGTGTGGTCCTTGTAAAATGATTGGTCCCATCGTGGAAGAGTTAGCAGGGGAAGTAGAAGGCCAAGCAATTGTGGCTAAAATGAATGTAGATTTAAACTCTGCAGTTCCTGCTTCATTTGGTATTCGCTCAATCCCTACACTAATGGTCTTTAAAAATGGTGAGATGGTCGAGAGATTAGTGGGTGGCAATATTCCAAAATCCGTCTTATCCGAAACGCTTTTAAAGCATGTCTAGGATTTAATTTCCTTTTCAACCTGATTAATGGCCTGTAAAATAATTTTACAGGCTTTTTTTATTTCTTTTTTAGAGATGATTAATGGAGGTGCTATGCGCAGCGAATTATTGCAAAACAAAAACCAATCTGTAATTAATCCACTCTTAAGACAATTCGCGATAATTTTTTGAATGATTTCAAAATTTTCAAACTCAACAGCAATCATTAATCCCACTGCTCTTACTTCTTTGATCATGGGATGAATCAAAAGTTCCTTAAACAACTGGCTTTTTGAAGGAACATCTTCCGTTAATTTTTCGTCTATAATGTAATTTAAAGTCGCTAGGGAAGCGGCACAATTCACCGGATGACCTCCAAATGTTGTTATATGACCTAAAACTGGGTCAAAACTTAGTGATTTCATTAAATTTTCATTGGCAATAAAGGCGCCAATAGGCATCCCCCCGCCCATTCCTTTAGCCGTTAATAGGATATCTGGCACGATTTCCATTTCCTCATAAGCCCAAAATGTCCCTGTTCTTCCAAATCCTGATTGAATTTCATCTATAATTAATAAAGTTTCTGTCTCGTCGCAACGCTTTCTCAAAGATTTGAAATAAGACTTTGATGCCTTTCGTACTCCCGACTCCCCTCCTATTGTTTCGATGATGATGGCAGCGGTTTTATTAGTTATATGGACTAAATCTTCCTCACGTCCATAATTAATATGGGTAATATTAGGCAGTAATGGTCTGAATGAATTTTTGAAATTTTCATCACCTGCAAGAGATAATGATCCTTGAGTGCTCCCGTGATAGGCGTTTATGCAGGATATAAAATTAGTTCTCCCAGTATATCTTTTGGCTAATTTCATCGCTCCTTCCACCGCTTCAGTCCCTGAATTTGTAAAGTAGACTTGATTTAATGAGGGTATTTTTGTTGAATTTACCAATGCCTGAGCGAGCAACACCTGTGGCGATTGTATATATTCTCCATACACCATCAGATGCATGTAAAGATCTAATTGCTTTTTAATCGCTGATATAATTTTTTTATTTCGATGTCCTACATTAGATACAGCAATTCCCGAAATCAGATCTATATAGGACTTACCTTCTTTATCATATAAATAAATACCTTTTGCTTTGACAATTTCTAATGCCAAAGGACTGTCTGAAGTAGGTGCTAGAAATTTTTGAAAAAGCTGTCGGTTTGTAAAACTCCTCATAAGGTAAATTTACAACGTTCTCGTTATTTTTACTAAATCAATTATCCAAAATATCAACCACTTATCACTTTATCAGTTTACTGATTAAAAATGTATCTATTTTTGTTTATGCATAAATATTTAAGTATTCTTTTTTGCTTATTATCGATTAACACTTTTAGCCAAACTGTCAGTGGTTCTATAAAAGATAAAAAGGGTGATGCGCTTCCTTTTGCAACTGTTTGGGTATCAGATTCAAATAAAGGGACCTTAGCAAATGAGGATGGTCTTTATGCCATACAAGTTCCGATAGGAAATCATGAATTAGTATTTCGTTTTTTGGGGCATAGTCCATATTCGAAAAAAGTAAACATTGAAAAAAATACGGATAAAATAGAGATTAATATTGTTTTAGAGGAGCAGGCAGTTTCATTAGCTGAAGTAAATGTCGGAGGTTTAAAAGAAGACCCTGCCATTGGCATCATGCGGAGAATGATTTCGATGGCTCCTTTTCATATGAAGGAAGTGGATCAATACAGTGCTAAGGCTTATGTTAAAGGAGTTGGAAAAATCACTTCTATTTCTAAAATGATGAATGCTTTAGTTGGCAAGAAAATGGAAAAAGAAGCAGGAATTAAAGTGGGTTCCACGTATGTATTAGAGGGTATAAATCAAGTTAATTATCAAAAGCCCAATAAAATAACTGAAAAAGTACTGTCAAATCGAAATAATTTGCCTGCCGTTTTAAGAAATGCGGATGCTCCAAATTTGCGCGTGACACAAACAAATTTCTATTCACCTAAAATTTGGGGGTATTTAATTTCTCCAGTTGCACCCCATGCGTTTCAGTTTTATAAATTTGCCTATCTCGGTAGTTTTATTGTCAATGGACAGACAATTAGTAAAATTCAAATAACGCCTAAATCATCTTATCAGGATTTATTTGAAGGAGTTATTTCAGTTGTTGAAGATACTTGGAGTATATATTCATTCAGCTTGAATTTTAAAAATTCATCTGGTCAGTTTAGAATGCAACAACAAAATTCCTTATTTCAAGGTGTTTGGATGCCCATAAATTATGACGTAAATATTAATTTTGATGCCATGGGCTTTGGTGCAACTTTTAGGTACATCACACAAATAAAAGAATATAAAATTAAAGTTAACCCTGTTTTAGTCGTTAAACCGAATATTATTGAAGAGCGTTTAAATAAATCTTTGGCTAAAGAAATAGACCGAGAAAAAGTTAAAGACCCTAAAATCGCATTGTCATCAGAGGTAACGAGAAATAAATTAAAGAAGATATTGCGACAGGTTGATAAATCCGAAAAAATGGCATTTCTGGAGAAATCAGAGGAAAAGGAAATATTTACATCTGACTATGTATTTGAAGTGGATTCGATGGCTTCTAAACATGATGAGTCTTTCTGGGTGACTGAACGTCAAGTTCCTCTTACAGAAGCTGAGGTAATTGGATATAAGCAAGCTGATAGCCTTCAATTTTTAGACAAGGAGAAGTTGACAAAGGATTCATTAAGAAATTTACCTGCATTTCGTTGGTCTGATTTAATAGCTTCTCGAACATATATATATGAAAAGAGAAATTTAGGTCCGCGTCTAAGATTAAGTTCTTTTACGGGTGGTTTTAACCCTGTTGATGGATATACGATTCAAAGAAATTTAGAATTTCGGCAAACATTCAGTTTATCTAATTTTTATTCTATCAATGCTAATATCCGATATGCTTTTGCAAGAAAGGCTTTTAATGGAGATCTAGGGTACCTAAGGAATTTTGACGAGAATAGGCAACGTTTAATCTTGGGTGTTGGGAGTAATGTGTATCAAATAAACGCGACTAATCCAGTTTCGGAATCCTATAATAAGTTTTACTCTCTGTTATTAAATGAAAATTATCTTAAATTATATCAAAAGAATTTTGTGAATGTGGGATATGAATATCAAGTATCATCTAAAATTCGTTTAAGTGGATTTTTTGAATTTAGATATCGAAAAGGTTTATCTAATCATGTTGATCAAGGATTTTTCAGTAATTCTACCTTTTTTACGTCCAACGTTCCAATGAATAATGAATTAGGGAACACTTCTTTACAAGACAAAAACCAGTTTTATGGTAGATTTAATATGCGTTGGCAACCTTTATCTAGTTGGCGAAGATTTAATCAAGTCCGTAGATTATCAAATAATGAGGGGCCCACAATTAACTTCCAACTAGAAAATGGCTTCATCAATCAGCCTTTTTCAAAAATCAGTCTATCTGCCAATCAATCTATTTCGCTTAATCGATTAGGTCAGGTAAGTTATTTTATTAATTATTCTCAATTTTTGGAAAAGCCCACTTCTTTTTTAGATTATCAGCATTTTAAAGGAAACGAAATAGATTTGGTCAGTAGCGATCGTAGAATGTTTTATACGTTGCCTAATTATTTATTTAGTACAAATAGTTCGCATATCAGAGCTCATTTTCACTGGGAACCTCGAAAATTAATCTTTTCTCAAATAAATTTCTTGAATCTTTATGGCATAAGGGAACATGTGGGATATAATTATTTAAAAATTTATGCCCCTATTTACAAACAAGATTTTCACGAAATTTCATTTGGGGTAAGCGGTATAGCTAAAATAATCTCATTTGATTTGGCGTATCCTTTGGGGAATTGGGTACCGGAAAGGCTTAAATTAGTTTTCAGATTGCCTTTTTAATTGTTTTTTCAGGGTCAATTTCTTACTTTTGTGACAAAATTATTTAGAATAATATAAATACAGATTTATGAATTCAATTGTTTATTTAGTTCCTGCTTTCGGTTTAGTAGGTTTGCTGTACACAGCATGGAAATTTAGTTGGGTATCGAAGCAAGATGCTGGAAATGAAAAAATGCAAGAGTTGGCAGGTTATATTGCTGACGGAGCTATAGCCTTTTTAAAAGCTGAATGGAATATTTTAACTTATTTCGCTATACCTACTGCTATATTATTGGCTTGGTTAGGAACCCAAGAAGGAACTCCTGATAATCCAATACATTCTTCTCCTTTAATAGCTGTTGCTTTTTTAATCGGTGCAGTCTTTTCAGCTACTGCTGGATATATAGGAATGATCGTGGCAACAAAAGCAAATGTTCGGACTGCTGAAGCCGCTCGTACATCGCTAGCCAAAGCTTTAAATGTCTCTTTTACGGGTGGTTCAGTGATGGGAATGGGAGTAGCTGGATTGGCTATTTTAGGTTTAGGAGGTTTGTTCATTGCATTCTATCAAATTTTTGCTGAAGGCCAAGCCTTAACTTCAATGGAAATGAGAACTGCTATCGAAGTATTAGCTGGTTTTTCATTAGGAGCTGAATCGATTGCCTTATTTGCTCGTGTGGGTGGAGGTATTTATACGAAAGCAGCTGATGTCGGAGCGGATTTAGTGGGTAAAGTAGAAGCGGGTATTCCTGAAGATGATGTACGTAATCCTGCTACAATTGCAGATAACGTAGGAGATAACGTGGGTGATGTGGCTGGTATGGGCGCTGATTTATTTGGTTCTTATGTGGCTACTATTTTAGCTACCATGGTTTTAGGTCAAGAAATATCAGTGAATGATAATTTTGGAGGCTTCTCCCCTGTTTTATTGCCTATGTTAATTGCGGGTGTTGGTTTGTTGGCTTCATTAGTAAGTACATTTTTTGTTCGTATTTCTAGTGAAACATCTTCAGTTCAAAATGCTTTGAATTTAGGTAATTACACGTCTATAGCAATTACTTTTGTTACTTCTTATTTTTTGGTAAACAATATATTGCCTGAAACTTTGATCTTAAGAGGAAGAGAATTTTCTTCCATGGATGTATTCTATGCCATCATTGTAGGATTGATAGTAGGAACATTAATGTCAATCATTACGGAGTATTACACTGCTATGGGTAAGCGTCCGGTGGATTCAATTGTTCAAAAGTCTGGTACTGGACATGCAACTAATATCATTGGAGGATTAGCTGTGGGAATGGAGTCAACGGTATTGCCTATTTTAGTTTTAGCTGCTGGTATCATTGGTTCATATCATTTTGCAGGTATTTATGGAGTTTCTATAGCTGCAGCAGGAATGATGGCCACAACAGCTATGCAATTAGCAATCGATGCTTTTGGTCCTATTGCAGATAATGCAGGTGGTATAGCTGAGATGGCTCAATTACCAGCAGAGGTTCGTGAACGTACTGACAATTTAGATGCTGTGGGTAATACAACAGCTGCTACAGGAAAAGGATTTGCGATTGCTTCTGCCGCATTAACCTCATTAGCTTTGTTTGCTGCATTTGTTGGAATCTCAGGGATTACTCAAATAGACATTTATAAAGCAGATGTATTAGCTGGTTTATTTGTAGGAGGAATGATTCCTTTTATTTTCTCAGCCTTATGTATCTCAGCTGTTGGTAAAGCTGCAATGGAAATGGTGAATGAGGTTAGACGTCAATTCAGAGAAATTCCTGGTATTATGGAATATAAAGCTAAACCTGAATATGAGAAATGCGTGGCTATTTCTACAGAAGCTTCTATTCGTCAAATGATTTTACCTGGTGCTATTGCTTTATCAGTTCCAGTCATTGTTGGTTTTACTATGGGACCTGAAGTTTTAGGAGGTGTTTTAGCTGGAGTAACTGTATCTGGTGTTTTGATGGGTATATTTCAATCAAACGCAGGTGGTGCTTGGGACAATGCAAAAAAATCGTTCGAGAAAGGCGTCTTAATTGACGGGGTAACGTATAAAAAAGGATCTGAACCACACAAGGCTGCGGTTACTGGTGATACAGTAGGTGATCCGTTCAAAGATACCTCTGGTCCATCTATGAACATCTTAATTAAATTAATGTCTATTGTTTCTTTAGTGATTGCACCTTATATACATGTAGGAGATTCTAAGCATGTTTCCAAAATGGAAAAAGCACCAATTGTTAAAGTGATTGCAAAGAAATAATTTTTAATATCTTTTTTTATTTAGAGGCACATGTATGTGCCTCTTTTTTTTGTCCAAGTCATGGATCATTCAATGAATTAGATCGTTTAATTACAACTTAGATTTAAATTTATCTGCGTGCGCTAACGATTAAGATGTTGGCCCGCGATGATGAATCGCATGTCAAATGGGCATGAGCCCAACAAAAAAGCCTTCCAATTTGGAAGGCTTTCTTATTTCAATTAGAACTTAATTAAGCGGTTAACTTACCTCTTAATGCTCTTGGAATATCAATCGTTGCAACTGGATTAGATAATGGATTTAAAATCTCACATCCTTCTACAACTAATTTATTTACTTTTACAGTTTGACCAAGGTCAAGTCCAGAAATGTCAACGGTTACGAAATCAGGAATGTTTTCAGATAAGCCCTTTAAAGTAACCTTACGTAATTTTTGAATCATTTTACCTCCTTTAATTACCCCTGGAGAGTTTCCAATGACTTTGATCGGTACAGCCATTTTAATAGGACTTCCTGGAACAATTTCAAGAAAATCTACGTGAAGTATCATTTCATTCACAGGATGAAATTGAGCATCTTGTAATATAGCTCTATACTTATCGCCTTCTACATTTAATTCAACTTCATACACATCCGCAGAATATAATAATTCGCGAAATAATATCATCGGCACTGCAAAGTGCACTTGCTCTTTTCCACCATACAATACACAAGGAGCTAAAGCTTCAGCACGTAAATCTTTTGCGCCTTTACTACCGAGATTCGCTCTTTTAAACCCTACAATCTCTAATTTTTTCATTTTGTTTTTTGTTAATGTTTTTAGTCTTTCGCCTTGGCTATCCCCTAAAAACGGTTGAAATTAATATTTAATAAATAATGAACTGATTGATTCGTGATCCCTTATTCTTCCAATGGCCTTTGCAAATAATTCTGCCACAGAAAGTACTTTAATTTTATCGCAAGCTTGTTTTTGCGGAATTGTATCTGTAACTAATAATTCTGTTAATATTGAATTTGATATGTTTTCGTATGCATTTCCAGATAAAACAGGATGAGTTACCACCGCTCGTACGGATTTAGCTCCTTTGTCCATGATTAATTGCGCAGCTTTACATAATGTTCCCCCTGTATCAATTAAATCATCTACCAATACAACATCAGCCCCTTTCACATCCCCAATTAATTGCATAGAGGTTATTTCATTCGCACGTTTTCTATGCTTATCGCAAATAACCATATCGGCATTGAAAAACTTAGCCATATTTCTTGTCCTTACTACACCTCCTACGTCAGGAGAAGCAAAAACAATATTGTCTAAGTTTAATGATTTTAAATAGGGTACAAATATGGCATTTCCTTCTAGATGATCTACTGGGAAATCCATAAATCCTTGTATCTGACCTGCGTGTAAATCGATCGTCATCAATCGATCTGCGCCAGCAGCTGTTAACAAATTGCCAATTAATTTAGCTCCTATTCCGACACGCGGTCTATCTTTTCGGTCTTGTCTAGAATACCCGAAATAGGGCATTACAGCAGTTACATAATGAGCAGATGCTCTTCTAGCCGCATCTATCATAAGCAAAAGCTCCATCAAATTATCTGAACTAGGAAAAGTTGATTGTATAATAAATACATCACAACCTCTTACCGATTCATCAAAACTAGGAGACATTTCTCCATCAGAAAACTTTAAAATGGTGGCAGCACCTAAATCTTTTCCATAATATTTGGCTATATCTTTAGCCAAATAATTTGAAGCTGATCCAGAAAAAATTTTAACTGCATTGATGGCTGCCATACTCTATTGGAACTAATTTTAGGTAAATCGAGGTGCAAAATTATATAATTCTGCCTAAAAAAACAAGTTTATTTTACGGATGCTCTAATTATGTTTAATGCGCCACCTGCTTTGAACCATTCTATTTGTTGATCATTATAGGTATGATTCACTAAAAATTCATCCTTTGAGCCATCAGCATGTGATAATTCAATCGTTAATGGTTTATCTGATGCAAAAGAAGTTAATCCTTTAATCGAGATAGAATCATTTTCTTGAATTTTATCATAATCTGAATCGTTTGAGAAAGTTAATGCTAACATCCCTTGTTTTTTCAAATTAGTTTCATGAATACGCGCAAATGATTTCACTAAAACTGCACGAACGCCAAGATGTCTTGGTTCCATAGCCGCGTGTTCACGTGAAGAACCTTCACCATAATTTGTATCACCAACTACAATAGTTCCAACCTTAGCTGCTTTGTAAGCTCTTTGTGTATTTGGTACCGTATCGTATTGACCATTCAATTGGCTTTTTACATTATCTGTTTTATCGTTATAAAAGTTAACGGCACCGATCAACATATTATTTGAAATATTATCTAGGTGACCTCGATATTTTAACCAAGGACCTGCCATAGAAATATGATCCGTTGTACATTTCCCTTTCGCTTTTATTAATAATTTCAAATTAGTTAAATCGGTTCCTTCCCAAGCTGAGAATGGATCCAATAACTGTAAGCGATCTGAAGTTGGCGATACTTTAACCTGAACTTGAGATCCATCTTCAGCAGGTGCTTGGTATCCTGCATCTTCTACACTAAATCCTTGCTTAGGTAATTCATCGCCTGAAGGTGCTTCTAAGTATACTTTTTCTCCTTTTTCATTCACTAAATGATCCGTTAAAGGATTGAATGTTAAATCTCCTGCGATAGCTAATGCCGTTACAATTTCGGGTGAAGCCACAAAAGCAAAGGTGTTGGGATTTCCATCTGCACGCTTAGCAAAATTTCGATTAAATGAGTGAACGATTGTGTTCTTTTCCGCTTTTTCAGCACCAGGTCTTGCCCATTGGCCAATACATGGTCCACAGGCATTCGAAAATACCGTTGCTCCGATTGAATTAAATGTGTCAATAAAACCGTCTCTTTCGATCGTGTAACGTACTAGTTCAGATCCTGGAGTGATGGTAAATTGAGCCTTAGTTTTTAACCCTTTAGCTGAAACTTGTTTCGCTAATGAAGCGGCTCTGGCTATATCTTCGTAAGATGAGTTGGTACAAGATCCAATTAAACCCACTTCAACCTTGGTAGGCCAACCATTTTTTTCAGCCATTTCTTTCATTTTTGAAATTGGCGTAGCTAAATCTGGAGTAAATGGACCATTTAAATAAGGTTCTAAGGTATTTAAATCGATTTCAATAACTTGGTCAAAATATTTCTCTGGATTTGCATATACTTCTGGATCTCCCGTTAAATGCTCTCTAACCTGGTTTGCTAAAGCTGCCACATCAGCACGGTCTGTAGATTCTAAATAACGAGCCATGGAATCATCATATCCAAATGTAGAGGTGGTTGCACCAATCTCCGCTCCCATATTACAAATAGTACCTTTTCCAGTACATGACATCGAAGTAGCTCCATCACCAAAATATTCTACCACACAACCTGTACCCCCTTTCACGGTTAATATCCCTGCCACTTTTAATATAACATCTTTGGCTGAAGTCCAGCCATTTAGATTTCCTGTTAATTTAACGCCAATAAGCTTTGGGAATTTTAGTTCCCAAGCCAAACCAGCCATCACATCACAAGCATCTGCTCCACCGACGCCAATAGCAATCATACCTAAACCACCTGCATTTACCGTATGTGAATCAGTACCGATCATCATACCCCCTGGGAATGCATAATTTTCTAAGACTACTTGGTGAATGATACCAGCTCCTGGCTTCCAAAATCCAATGCCATATTTATCAGATACGGACGAAAGAAAATCATAAACTTCTTTATTTTTATCAACCGCCACTTTTAAATCGGTTGTTGACGCTACTTTTGCTTCAATTAAATGGTCACAGTGTACTGTAGAAGGTACGGCGACTTGAGGCCTTCCAGCTTGCATAAATTGCAATAAGGCCATTTGAGCTGTTGCATCTTGCATGGCTACTCGGTCAGGCGCAAAATCTACGTATGAATTCCCTCTTGTAAACGTATTTGTAGGAGTCCCTTCCCATAAATGACTATAAAGAATTTTTTCAGTTAATGTCAGTGCTTTTCCTGTTAGTGAACGTGCTGCTGCTATGCGAGCTGGCATTTTGCTGTAAACAGCTTTAATCATTTCAATGTCAAAGGCCATAAGATTAATTTGTTTTATAAAATTGTCTGCAAAATTAATAGATTAGGTTCAATTTTGCCACTAATTAGAAATATGATTTACTTTGTGCAAGTAATTTTTAAATAATAAAGAATTGAATATCATAATTCTATCTTTTTTCTGTATTTTTTTCTAATTAATTTATCTCTTCGTGATTCAAATGCGCGTAAAATTTCTCGTTTTTCTATTTTTTCTTACGAGATCATTAATTCTTTGTGCGCAAGAGTCAAAGTCAGATTCTTTAATAAAATTGGCCATTAACACAGCTGCATATCATAGTTCAGATATCAATAAATTAATATTCAATGTTCACTCAATTGAAAAAGCTAGATTTTCGAAATTTATCGGAATAGGAAAAAAAAGATTACAAAATGTTGAAGGAATTAAAGAGGGTCAATGGTATGGGAATGAAACAATTTCTAAAGTTTATGTAGGAAATTTAAGCCAAATGATTCATGAGATAAATTATTTTAAGCCCTATCGAAAAAAAAGTGGAACCCCTAGCCTATTTTTTTGGCCAGACTTATATCAAGATTTTTTAGGAACCCAATGTATTTCTCCCTTGAATTACGATGGGTTTTATTATTATAATTATTCTTTTTTATCCGATACGCTTGTCGATAATCAAATCGTAAAACAGTTCGTTATTCAACCCAAATTTAAAACGGATCGATTATTTAAGGGTAAACTTACTCTTAGTCAAGATGGCTGGATTGTCCGTTGGGAAGGTGAAGTCTTATCAGATGATATATTGTATTTGATCGATTTGAAAAATACTTATTTTAATGGTAAATGGATACCTAAGCAATCTAATATACTAGTTAAAGGAGGTCTTTTAGGAATTGAAGGAGAATTTTTATTAAATCAAAACATTATAGGTCCGGTAGAAAATTGGACTATGCCACCTCAGATTTTTAGCACCCCCACAAATAAAAAGGAAATACTAAATATATCTGAGATAACTTTTGATGAAGTTTTTGTATCACAATTAATTAAGAATTTACATCTAGGACTCGTAAGAAAATGGAAATTAAGGCCTACTGCCGATAAAATAAGCATTGATTCGGTTGCATATAATTATTTGGATTTGATTCCAGAAAGATCTGAATTAATCGATGAGATTCGAGAATCAACTGTTGAAACCACGATAGCTTCTTATGACGCACTTATAAAAACTCCTTTTAATCCAAGTCATTTAATTGTGAGTAAATCATTTTTTTTTGGTCAAATAAGGAAGGATTATTATCCTTTTGAAATATATTATAAATCTCCAGTATTTGATTCAAATTTTAATACAGTCGAAGGTTTTGTTGGTAATGCTGCGCTAGTTTTTAGGCGCCGATGGGCACCTTATAAATATATTGAGTTCGAAGCTTTAGGGCGCAGATCCTTTGGTTTAAATCGAAATACAGGATATTTGAAATTAAGGTACAAAACAGAAAATTTCGATATTCATTTAACTGATGGCGATTATATTTCACAATTTAATGCTGATAATACTATTTCATCCGAAATGAATTCTTTTTCTACTTTGTTTTTGAAAAATAATCAATTGAAAATTTTTCGAAAGGAATTTTGGAGTTTGTCATTGATAAATCGTTTTTCATCGAGATTTTATTTAAAAGCTTTGATAGAATCATCTAGACAAAGCCAAATGGATAATACGACTAACTTTTTTATAGTCAATTATTTGAATCGAAATTTTAGCAGTAATAATCCCACTAACGAGGAATACAAAAAAGAAGGATTTGATACGCACAATTCTTTTATTTCACAGTTGCAATTGGCTTTCAGGCCATTTTTATCTTATTCGTACATTAATAATTTACGAGTTTTCGACTGGGGATCATCCCCTTTAGTTATTTTTAAATACCGCGCGGGTTGGCCGAATTTATTTAAATCTAACATAAGCTTTCAATTGGTGGAGCTTTCCTATATTCAAAATATAAGTTTAAGTCCTTGGGTTAAAACAGGATTCATTCTTAATACCGGTACATTTATAGGGGATAAACCCGTTTATTTTCAAGACTACAAACATTTTAATGGCGGTCTTAACTTAGTTCAAACTGGGGATATGCTAGCCAACCATCGACTTGTCGGGTATTATCAGAATTTATCCAGTGGAGCAAATCAACGGTTAAATGTTAATCATTACGAGTATAGCACCGCAGGCAATTATGTAGAGGCGTTGTCTCAATTCCAGTTTACAAATTTATGGTTGAAACCATTATTAGGCTTTAAGAAAGCTTATGTAAAAGAACTATTGATTGCCAATGCCTATTATATTAATAACCAAAACCTATTTTATAATGAAATTGGATATGGTTTAGACGGAGTAATGAAAGTATTACGATTAGAAGCAATAGCAAACTTTAATAATGGCCAATTTAATTATGTAGGTTTGCGACTGAATATAAACTCAAGAATTAGAATTGGTAATATTCCAGAATAATTTTTTAATTATTTCAATCAGGTTAAAAAATCTATTTGAATAAATACATTTTAAGCACTTATATTTGCGGTCTTTTAAAATTACATATTTCTAAAATTTGAAATGGCAAAAAATTTAGTCATCGTAGAGTCCCCGGCAAAAGCTAAAACAATTGAAGGTTATTTAGGGAAAGATTTTATTGTAAAATCATCCTTCGGTCATGTTAGAGATTTGCCCACGAAAGGTGACAAGGTTATTGATGTGGATAATGATTTTACACCTACTTATGTAATATCACCAGATAAAACGAAAGTCATTTCTGATTTAAAGAGTTTAGCCAAATCATCCGATGAAGTTTGGTTAGCCACTGACGATGACCGTGAAGGAGAATCTATTTCATGGCATTTAAAAGAAGCATTAGGATTAAAAAATACAACCAAACGTATTGTTTTTAGAGAGATTACGGAAACTGCAATCAAAAAAGCTCTTCTAAATCCTCGAGAAATTGACATGGATTTAGTTAATGCCCAACAAGCTCGTAGGATCATGGATCGCCTGATCGGTTTTGAATTATCTCCTGTTTTATGGTCTAAAGTGCAAAGAGGTTTATCTGCAGGTCGAGTTCAATCCGTTGCCGTTCGATTAATTGTAGAGCGTGAAAAAGAAATAGATAATCATAAAGCTATTTCTAGTTTTAAAGCAGTAGCTATATTTGATTTGCCTGGAAAAAAGGTTTTAAAAGCAGAATTATCGAAATCATTTGCTAAAGAAAATGAAGCAGTTGACTTTTTGAAAAAATGCGTGGGCGCTACTTTTTCAATCAAAAATTTAGAAACTAAACCTGCAATTAAAACCCCAACAGCTCCTTTTACGACTTCTACCTTGCAACAGGAAGCCTCAAGAAAATTAGGTTATGCGGTGGCGACTACTATGTCTATCGCGCAGAAATTATATGAGTCAGGACGTATTTCTTACATGAGAACTGATTCTACGATGCTTTCTCAAGAAGCAAGGGATAAGGCAAAAATAGCCATTGAAACTGCATATGGATCGAAATTTCACCTTGAACGGCAGTTTAAAACTAAGTCTGAAAATGCGCAAGAGGCCCACGAGGCCATAAGACCAACGGATTTCGGATTGAGCACCATTTCGGGTGATGCCCGAGAAAAACGTTTGTATGAATTGATTTGGAAAAGGGCCATAGCTTCCCAAATGGCTGATGCAAAAATTGAAAGAACCATTGCTCAAATAGATATTTCCACAACCCCCGAAATTTTAGTTGCTCAAGGAGAGGTCATCGCTTTTGAAGGGTTTTTAAAAGCTTATTTAGAAGGGAAAGATGAAGATGAAGAGGATGAAAACAAGGATATGTTACCTCCGTTAAACGTAGGTCAAATATTAGATATTAATGAATTAAAAGCTTCAGAGCGATTTACTAGGCCTTCTGCACGTTATACAGAGGCTAGCTTAGTGAAAGCTTTAGAGGAACGAGGAATTGGTAGACCATCTACTTATGCGCCAACAATCTCTACCATTATCAAGCGGGCCTATGTAGTTAAGGAAGATCGCGATGGAAAAGAAAGGAAATTTCAAACTTGGATTTTAAAAGATGATGAAATATCAGGTTCATTGAATTCCGAAATTGTAGGAACAGAGAAAGCAAAATTATTTCCAACTCATATTGGTACTTTGGTGACAGAATTTCTGGTTGATAACTTTGAAAACGTTGTGGATTATACATTTACAGCAGAAATGGAAGATCAATTTGACAATATTGCCAAGGGTAAATTAGAGTGGACGGTTTTAATGAAAAGTTTTTATTCAAGCTTTCATCAAACAATCGAGGATAGTAAGTCAATAACGAGAACTTCCATCGGTGGAGGAAGAGAATTAGGATTAGATCCTGAAACAGGTAAGAAAATTTCAGTTAGACTAGGAAGGTTTGGTCCATTTGTTCAATTAGGAGAATCTGGAGAAGAAGAAAAGCCAACATTTGCTAATTTAAGTAACAATCATAATATAGCTACATTGACTTTAGATGAAGCAATTTTACTTTTAGCTAGACCAAAATTACCAAGAGAAATAGGTATTTTTGAAGACAATCCTGTGATTATTGGTGCAGGTAAATTAGGACCTTATATTAAATTGGACGGCAAATTCACGAGCTTGCCCGTTGATTTTGATCCTTTTTCCATTGATTTAGAAACGGCATTGTTAGTTATAAAAAGTGCAGCTTTAGCCGCAGAATCTGCTGGCTTAGGGTTTTTTGAAGAAAGTTTGATTGAAACTGGAAAAGGTCGTTTCGGACCCTATGTCAAGCATAATAGCAAATATTACTCTTTAGGGAAAACGGATAATTTAACGACTATCACCCAAGAGCGCGCCATCGAATTAATTTTAGCTAAAAGAACTCTTGAGGCCAATAAATTCATCAAAGAATTTCCAGATAATGACATGGTTAAAATTGTTAATGGAATGTACGGTCCATATATTCAAATTGGGAAGAGAAATGTGAAAATACCGAAGGGTCAAAAACCAGAGGATTTAACTTTAGAAGAATGTTTAGCTTTAGATGATGCTTCTCCTGTAGCAACGAAAAAGCGAAAAAAATAGATTAAAATTATGGGTCAAATTATAGATGGAAAATTTGTAGCCGAGACAATGAAATCGGCTATTGCCTTAGAAGTTTCAGAACTGATTAATGCAGGCAAAAGACCTCCACATTTAGTCGCTATTTTGGTTGGAAATAATGGAGCCTCTGAAACTTATGTGGCCAATAAGGTTAAATCTTGTGAAGAATTAGGCTTTATTTCTACTTTATTGCGCTTCCCTACCTCTATTTCGGAAAATGAATTGCTTGAACAAGTTTTAAAAATTAATCATAATGCTGAAATGGATGGGTTAATTGTACAATTACCCCTACCCGATCATATAAATCCAGACCGAATTATGGAAACAATCGACCCACGCAAGGATGTGGATGGTTTTCATCCCATCAATATTGGTCGAATGGCTAAAGGATTACCTGCTTATATTTCTGCTACTCCTCAAGGTGTTTTAGATTTATTAGCTTATTATAAGATTGAAACTGCTGGAAAACATTGTGTGGTTGTTGGAAGAAGTCAAATTGTAGGTTTACCTATGTCTATTCTAATGCAACGAAATCACCAAGTAGGCAATTGTACCGTTACTTTAACACATTCTAAGACTAAAAATTTAGTTGAAATTTGCCAACAAGCCGATATATTGATCGCGGCTTTAGGTAAACCTGAATTCCTGAATGCTTCTTATGTTAAAAAAGGGGCTGTAATTATTGACGTGGGTTTAACTCGTGTTGTCGATGAATCTAAAAAGTCTGGATTTGCGCTTAAAGGTGATGTGAATTTTGATGATGTATTTGAAAAATGCTCCTATATCACTCCAGTGCCCAAAGGTGTAGGACCTATGACCATAGTTTCTTTAATGAAAAATACTCTATTGGCCGCAAAAGGAGTTATTTATTCCTAAGCTTCTTGATATAAATAACGATGAAATACTCCTAATGGGAGTTTTTTGTTAAATGAATCATTCAAATAGATTTCACCAAATTCTGCGTTTTTAGGCACATCAAAAATGCTATTCATTAGATTTTCTACCACAAGCGTTGAGAATCCCAATGAATACACATTGGTTAATAATATATGTTCTCTAGGGTCTAAAATTTCTTTTACGGACTTCAACATATCATCTATTTGTTCCTCTAAAACCCATTTTTCGCCATCTGGACCCCTTCCATAGGCTGGAGGATCTAAAAGGATTCCTTGATAAAAGTTTCCTCTTCTTGCTTCCCTTTTTACAAATTTTAGCGCATCTTCTGCCATCCAACGAATTGAGTCCAAATGGGAGGCTTCCATATTTTCTCTAGCCCAAGACAATACGGGCTTAACTGAATCTACATGCGTCACTTCTGCTCCCATTTGTCGGCATACCAAACTCGCTCCTCCTGTATAGGCAAAAAGATTTAAAAATTTGGGTTTATCGTTTTTGAGTTTTGGAATGTTTTCAGCTAAAAATTCCCAGTTAGAGGCTTGTTCAGGAAATATACCTACATGCTTAAATGACGACAAGGAGATTTTGAAATTTAAATTCAATAAATCCGATTTATATTGGATAAACCATTTTTCAGGTGTCTTCTTTTGTATATCCCAAAAGCCTTTTTCAGAACTTCCTTTCTCTTTTTTGAAATAAGCATCCGTTTTTGAAACCCAAGTTTCATCTGAGAGTGATTTGCCCCAAACTGCCTGAGGTTCAGGTCTTCTAACACAAAAACTTCCAAATTGCTCTAACTTTTCAAATCCACCTGAATCAATTAATTCATAAGACTTACCCCAAAATTCGGGAGTATCAATAGATATACTAGTTGTATTTTTCAATTTAAGGATTGATTTGAATTTTGTTTAAGAAGAAAACGTTTCTTCTACCTTCTTCTTGGTTCGTAATCGTTTGATATCCATCGGCAATGAAATAAGGACCATACCAATAGTTAATTTCGGATTTCACGGTTCTTCTTACCTTATCTGATTTATCTTCTGGTATGATTTCTTGAACTCTTATGGCTTCATTTTTACCATAATCTGAAATTGATTTGGTAATAATTTTATCCTCTTGATGGTAAGACAAATAAACCGTATTACTAACTACGGAGGCTTTTATTTTCTGAATCAACTTTGATTCTCTACTATCATTTAAATCAATGCAATGATCCCAAAGCAATTTTCCATCCTTATCTAACTCAGCAATGACGGCATGCGTATAAATCCAACCATCAAATTGCTGCTGGTTGCCATATGAATTATATCCTCGGTAACCCCACGGACTATAATAGCTTGAAAATGGCGAATACATTCCATAATTTCCATACCCCCAACGATAAGGATTCATCATATTCCAATAGGGCGAATAGAACCCACCTAAGCCGCCCATCAACATAGACCCACCAAACGGACTATAATTATTGTATTTGTAATCCGGATAGAATGCCTCAGCAATGATGATATAATTTTCTCCATTTTTGATTATATCATGCATAAGCAACCGATAATCTAATCTCAAATCCTCTCCTTTAATTTCTTTATCCTTTATTTTTTTCTCCTGCCTCTCCTTTTGTTTAGGAGTTAAAAAGTTAAAAAAGTCATTAAATTTTGTGAAACTATAATAAGTTGATTTAATGATATTACCATCTATAAACGAGTTGAAATATAAACCCTGTGAACTAGGACCTCGCGATGAACCTATACTGTTTTTGTGGCCGTAAGTCCCTACAATTACTTGCAATGAGTCATTTATTTGATTTAATTTCCCATTCATCATCGCAAATTCTTCACTAGGATTCATATAGACTTGACCGATTTGATTCCCGTCTTCATCAAAGGATTTGATGATTAATTGATAATCTTTGGCCTTACTGCCGACCGAATAAGTTACATTAATTTGTTGTTGAATGGTGTCTAAATCCATGGATTGAATTTCAGCTTGTCCTTTTACAACAGCTGGTAAAATTCTTGTTTTACGCTCTTTTAAATTGGTAAATAATATGATCGGTTGATTATTCACCATTCCGCCTATGAATAATGAGTAATTTAAGGCCTTGAAATTTGAAATTTCAATGCGGTCCACGGAATAAATTTGGTATTTAGTAATTTCTCCGGAATTTACCTTTACTCTGAAAATAACATATGAATTGCTTCTGAATCGGCTAAATAGTAATGATAAAATAGTTCCATCAAAGCTAGAAGTAACATAATCTAAATTGGACTCTAAATTTGTATTACTGCTCCATATTTGCTCTAAATCAGTAGAAAATTTTCGAATGTTAAATGATTGCTTATTTAATTGTGATAACACGATAACACCTTGGTCGCCGATAGGAATATTAAATGATTCCAAATCAGTTCCCTGAATGGGAAATTCTATTCTTTTATTATTTATTTGACCCAAAGCAATTGGTATAGCTACAATTTGAAAAACGATAATTATAAATAGATTTTTCATAATACTACTCGGCTAAACTTAATATAATGTCAAATTCTTGTTTACCTACAGGTGTTACTGATAATCTCGATTGTTTGATTAACGCTAAATTAGACAATCGGTCATCAGATTTAATCATTTTTAAGGTGACTGTTTTATTAAATTTTTTAATGGGCACGATTTCTACTACTATCCATCTTGGATCTTCTGTAGTGGGATCTTGAAAAAATTCTTTTTTGACTTCTGCTAGCCCTATTACCTCCATTCCTTCATTTGAATGATAAAAAAAGACCCAATCTCCTTTTTTCATATCTTTCATATTATTTCTTGCTTGGTAATTTCTTACCCCATCCCAAACGGATTTTCCTTCTTTAACGAAATCATCCCAAGAATATTTGAAAGGTTCTGATTTTACTAGCCAATAATTCATACTATGGGAATTTAGGGAATTTTGAAAAATCAGGTTTGCGCTTTTCTAGAAAAGCATTTTTACCCTCTTTAGCTTCATCTGATAAATAATAAAGTAATGTAGCATTTCCGGCAAGTTCTTGAATACCTGCTTGACCATCTAATTCAGCATTAAATGAAGATTTTAACATTCTTAAAGCTAAAGGACTTTTTTCTAGAATTTTTTCACACCATGATATGGTTGTACTTTCTAACTCATCTAAAGGGACAACTTTATTGACCAGACCCATTTCATAAGCCTCTTTTGCATCATATTGGTCACATAAATACCAAATTTCTCTTGCTTTTTTTTGACCTACTACGCGAGCTAAATAAGATGCTCCAAAACCCCCATCAAAAGAACCTACATTAGGTCCCGTCTGTCCAAATCGAGCATTATCAGCGGCAATACTAAGGTCGCAAATAACATGTAAAACGTGTCCTCCGCCTATGGCCCAACCGGCCACCATGGCAATAACAGGTTTTGGAATAGTGCGTATTTGTCTTTGTAAATCCAAAACATTTAATCTAGGTACTTGGTCTTGTCCCACATAACCACCGTCTCCACGTACGCTTTGATCTCCTCCAGAACAGAATGCTTTTCCGCCTTCTCCAGTTAAAATGATCACTCCTATTCTTGTATCTTGACGCGCTAACTCCATCGCCTCAGACATTTCCTGTACGGTTAGTGGAGTAAATGCATTATGCTTATGGGGCCTATTAATTGATATTTTGCCTATGCCTTGATGAAATTGAAACAAAATGTCTTTGTATTCTTTAATGGTTTCCCAATTTACTTTTGTTATCATTTTAATTATCGTTTAAATCATCGTTATAAGTGACATCCCACGTATGGTCCGCTAGTAATGTTACTTTTGCTAAAAATCTACTATATTTAAATGAGCGACCCCATTCTTCAGGGGCTACTAAAGATAATAAATCCTGACCTGATTCTTTTTCATATAAATAATAGGTTTCGCTAATGATAGGTTCAAATCCCATGGCTGCATCATAAATTCGTTCTGAAATTTCTTTGCGCTCTGATAAAAGTTTTGCTTGCTTGGCTAAAACCTCCATTTGTTCATACAGCTGATTCATTTGTCGATCGGTTTGTTGGCGCATGGCTTTTACCGATCTACCTTTAGTTTTACCCATATCCTCCGGCTTAATAACGGCTCCACCGGCAGCGTGGGCATAAGGAAGAAGCCCAGGATTTTGCGCCACCTTTTCAGGATTTATAGGATTTAAAAATGGTTCTTCTGACATGAATAATTGTTAATTATGATTGAACCCTTTATTAACCCACGAAATTAGAGAATGTTTGGCTAATTTTGGAGAGAATATTATTTTATGCTCGTATTTAATCCACATAATTCTATTTATCCAGCACCATTAGACTCTTTTCAAAGAGAAGTATTTGATTTTTGCCAACAATGGATATTGGGAAAAAACAAGTTTTTATTCCATACGAGTGGTTCTACAGGAAAGCCTAAGCCTATTTATTTGTCTAGAAAGAGTATGATCGAATCAGCTATTATGACGAAGAATTGGCTCAATTTACAAGAAGGTGATTATGTGTTGCTTTGTTTGCCTATTGAATATATAGCTGGGGCCATGATGCTTGTGCGAGCATTAGTTTTAAAGCTTAACGTTGTATTGATCGAACCCTCACAAAACCCCTTGGAAGTAATAACTAAACCAGTGAATATTCATCTAGCTTCTTTTGTTACTACACAGTGGTCTACCATTCTTCAATCAAAACGAAATATATTTTCCAATTTTTCTGAAGTTAAAGGTATATTAATCGGTGGCTCGGAATTGACACCCACATTGGAATTAGAGACTAGAGAAATCAATTTACCTATTTTTCAAACGTATGGAATGACAGAAACCTCTTCTCATATAGCGTTTAGGCCAATTATTAAGGAAACTAGTTTTTATCAATGCTTGCCTCAAGTCAAGATTAAAATTAATTATGAGAGTTGTTTGTGCATCAATTCGCCTAGTACATCAAATCAATGGATTGAAACAAATGATGTAGTTGAGTTACTCAATGATAACCAATTCAGAATAGTAGGAAGAAAAGATTTTATCATAAATTCAGGAGGTAGAAAAATTAATCCTGAAATGATTGAAAAAAGTTGTCTCGCTTTTTTTACCATTAATTCCTGTGAATTTAAACTATTTGCTTGGGGCTTAAATGATGATTTTTACGGTCAAAAATTAGTTTTATTTATTGAATCCAAAGATGAATTTAATTTTAAATTACAACTAATTGATTATTTGAAATTGAATTTAGAGTCCTGGGAAGTTCCTAAGCAAATAATCGTTTTACCTGAATTTTTATATACAAAATCAGGAAAAATTGATCGTCCAAATACATTAACTTTGCATTTAAACAATCTAAAAATATAAGCATGGACTTTTTAAATCAAGATTTCAAACTTTTCTATGAAAGTCCTAGTGATATTCCAGCACCTTATCATTTTGAGGCTTTATTTGAGTTTAAGAGTTTCGAGAATGATACGATAAAATTGTCCTTACATGTCCAATATTTGGAAAGAGAAGACTTTACTAGTGAAGAATTGATCTCTGAAGGGTTAAGTGTTGAAGATAAATTTGAATGGTCGGGTGATTTACCTATTATTTGGAAGAATCGATTGGCCATTAGTTTTTCTAAATACCATTCAGGTTCTTGTGATCCTAAAGATGCTGAACCTTTTATCGCGATTGAAGCGGCTAATTCGTCTACCTATGTTCCTAGATTTTTTGATTTTGAAGAAAACCTAATACAAGAATTGATGCAAGCAATTTTTGAAGTGGCAGGAAAAGAATACCCATTATTTTTAGGTTTTCAGTTTAAAGATGAAAACGATACCTGGAATAAATATCAAGGCGATATGTCCTTTGCTAATCTTAATTTTACGTATTCAAATTCAAGCGGTCAAATAGAAACGATTTCTGATTGGGATAAATTACAAGATATCGTTAATACATTATTTATTGCTGAATTTATCACAGATAAAGCATTGGAAGATTTGAAAAAATCAAGTGCGTTTGCTGTATTTCCGGGTGATGGATTTTGGTATATTGCAGGAGATTCATTGAGGAAACCTAGTGGAAACAATAATTATTTTGATATTTTAGAAATGAAATTAAGGGATTTATTTTAATAAAATTTATGATGAACGAACATAATATGATCGAGCAGGCTATTGAAAAAGTGGTTTTTTTGCAAAAATCATCTTGCCAAAGGTTAAAAAATTCTAGTCCAGAAGAACGCATAGCTAAATTAAAATCAATAGAAAAATATATGCTTTCGCATAAACAAGAGCTATATGATGCATTGTATGCTGATTTTAAAAAACCTAGTTCAGAAGTTGTGATAGGTGAGTTGCTCGGGGTAAAAAGGGAAATAGGTCATATCGTCTCTCATTTGAAATCGTGGATGAAGCCTAGAAAAGTAGGAACTCCACTTTTGCTACTGGGAACCAAAAGTTACATCATGTCAGAGGCTAAAGGTCTCTGTTTAATTATTGCCCCTTGGAACTACCCATTTAATTTAGCGATTAATCCACTTGTGCATGCCATTGCAGCAGGAAATGCAGTTATTTTAAAGCCTTCTGAATTAAGTCCTAATACTTCATCCTTTATCAAAAAAATGATTTTTTCTTTGTTTGATGAAAGTGAAGTGGCTGTATTTGAAGGGGATGCAATCGTATCCACTTATTTATTGGAACAGAAATTTGACCATATATTTTTTACGGGTAGTCCTGCTATTGGAAAAGTAGTTATGCAGGCTGCTGCTAAACATTTGACTTCAGTGACACTTGAATTAGGTGGAAAATCACCTGCGATTATTGATTCGAATGTTGACATTGTTTCAACAGCTAAAAAAATCGGTTGGGGTAAATTTTTGAATAATGGCCAAACATGCATTGCACCTGACTATGTTTATGTGCACGAAAAGGTGTATTATTCATTCATTGGTGCCTTAGAGGAGACGATTAAATTATTTTACGACCATGATAATAAGGGTATACAAAATAGTAGTGACTATGCTCGGATAGTGAATAAAAAACACTTTAATCGAATATGTCATTTACTGGATGATGCTAAATCCAAAGGGGCCACCATTATTTCTGGGGGTGAAATGGATGAATCTACTTGTTTTATAGCACCTACCCTATTGACCAATTGCACGGATGAAATGTTGATCATGCAGGAAGAAATTTTTGGACCTATTTTACCTATTTTAACATTTAAGGAAGAAAATGAAATAGTGACAAAATTATTAAAAGAGGAAAAGCCTTTAGCGCTTTACGTGTTTTCAAAAGACGCATTGTTTTCAGATTATATTTTAAATAATACGACTTCTGGGACGAGTGTAGTCAATGATTGCCTGATTCAGTTTGGGCATTCAAATCTACCCTTTGGTGGAGTAAACAATTCCGGTATTGGTAAATCAGGAGGTTTATTTGGATTTCAAGAGTTTTCAAATCAAAAATCAGTTTTAAAACAATATACTAATCTGTTAAATATTTTTTATCCTCCTTACACCTTTAAAACTAAATGGCTCATAGAGCAAGTCTTAAAATGGTTTTAAGAATTATCTTTTCATTTTTAATAGTCATTTCATTTTCTGGATTTTCTCAAATATTATACCCAATATTAGAACAAAATCCGTCCAATTTGCATTTTAAGCAAATAAACATTCCGGGTAAAGGTGTACGTGTTATTTATCCAGAAGGAGCTGATTCCTTAGCATTTTCAACGGCTCGGTATTTGTCTGTCCAATGGCCTGCAGCCAAAATGTCAACGAATGATTCTCGTCAAACATGGTCCATCATTTTACAAAATCAAGGTTTGAATTCAAATGGTTTTATAAGTCTTTATGCTCCTAGAGGTGAATTTTATACAACGCCAAGCCAAGATGCAAGTCTACAAGCTACTAATGACTGGCTAAATTTATTAGCTAGTCATGAAACTAGACATATTTATCAAAATGATTTAGCTTCGAAAGGCTTTAGTCGTATTTTGAAAGTATTGTGGGGGAGCAATGGCCAAGGTCTTTACAGTAATCTAATGATTCCAAATTGGTTATGGGAGGGTGATGCTGTTGAAACTGAAACCCGTTTAAATAATCAAATTGGTCGATCTAACATTCCGCAATTCTCAAACACATTAAATGCTTATTTGTCACAATTTGGTGTACCAAGTTATAGTAAATTGATGTCAAGGAATTTCAGAGAAAATATGCCCAATCATTATGTTTTTGGTCAATTTATTACGCATAATTTAACGTTGAAATTTGGACTTGACAAAATAGGTGAAATATGGCAAAGTACATTAAATAAACCTCGATTATTTTCTTTCTCTAAAGAAGTAAAAAAGAGATCTGGGTTAAATATCGATCAATATGTCACACATATTTTACAAAAACAATTGGATACTATTCGAAAAATTGTTCAAGATTCTTCTTATTCTATCATTTCTCCAAAAATAAAAAATGGATTTACCTCTTATGACTTTCCACAAAGTATCGGAAAAGGCAAAGTCGTTGCGATTAAATCTGGCTTTCAAGAAATCCCATCATTAGTTTTAATTGAAAATTCTAAAGAAAGAAAATTATGTTTATTGGGACCTATTTACCCAAGTAATATGCTTTCCGCCTCAGATCAATTTGTTGTTTGGTCAGAAATAATGTACCATCCAAGATGGACTCAAAAACAGCATACCAAATTAGTTTTTTATGATTTTAAGCATAATATGAAAACGATTTGGACTAATAATAGAAAGTGGATATGTCCAAGTATTAGTTCGGATTCTAAGTACCTATCCTATGTAGAATTGCGAAATGATGGAAGTTCAAGTCTAAAAATTCATGAGAAGGAAACAAAATATTTAATTGACAGCATAGGTTTTCTTTCATCGAGCCAAGTAATCCAACCTCGAATATCTTCGAATGGCTTATTGTCCTACATCTTGCTTCAAAATGGCCATAAACATATAGTTGTTTATAATTATTTGCTAAAAAAAGTGATTGCCACGCATGATTTTCATTCAAACAATATAGCAAGTACTTTTTTGCACGAAGATTTTGTGTATTTCAATTTGCCCATCGGTCCAATAGATCAAATAGCAAGATGGAATTTTAAAGACAATTCAATAAGTTATGTAACCCAAACACAATTTGGTGCCTATGCGGCTTCTTTTTCCACCGAAACATCAGAACCATTTGTTTTCTCTAAATATACCGCCTTGGGAAACCAAATTAGTTTAGGACGCTTGCAAGAATCGCATTCTTTCATTTATAATAATCCTTCAGCTGTAGTTCCTCATGAGTTTAATCAAGAAAACGTAGAGGTGGCTTCCTATAGCCGTTGGAATTTAGTCAACCCTTATGCCTGGGGACCCATTGTAAATTCTCAATTCAATAAATTGGATTTAGGTTTAATGTCTAAAAATTTAACCAATACGCTCCAATTGGGATTAGGTTATATGTACGATGCCAGTGAGCAAACTGGAACGAAATACCTTCGTGCTTCGTATCAAGGATGGTTTCCTGTTTTCGATTTTTCATTTCAGCAAGGTCCTAGAAACACGTCTCTTTATGTTGATAAAAAAAGTCCTTTGGATAGTTTGAGATCGGATCAATGGAATCAAACCAAAATGGATATTGGTATCAGGCTGCCTTTGTTACTTACTCGGGGAGCATTCCAAGAACAATTATATGTGTCGAGTACTTACTCAATATTTAAAGTCGATGGTTATAATCTGCCTTTGCGGTATAAATCAGAAGCTTTTGATGGAACATATACGTCTATGATATACCAAATAAATTATTCAAAATTATTAAATAAATCTCTTTGGGATCTTCAGTCTAAATTAGGTTATCAATTTAATATTTTTTGGAACGGGATGCCATTCAAGCAATCCATTAAGTCTGAATTATGGGGTATGCAAGCGAAAGTTTACTTACCTGGTTTCTTCAAAAATCATGGTGTTTTGATAAAAGCATCATTCCAACAAGAGATGAAGGGTAATTATAATCTTAACAGTCCTTTTGTGTTTACTAGAGGGTATCTGTATGAAGTCAATCAGCGATGGACAAATGTATCATTAGATTATAAATTCCCTATAGCAAATACGTCGATAAAAATGAGTCGATTATTGTATTTCACTCGATTTAAAGGAAATTTATTTGTGGACTTTAGCAGAGGCGTTCCTAATTTAAACAATTTAAATCTGTATAGATCATATGAATCCATTGGCTTAGATGTTTCTTCTAACTTTCATGTTTTGCGCTTTTCTCAAGGTTTTGAACTTGGAATTAGGTTATTATATAAGCCTCGATTAAATCAATATGAATTTTATCCATTAGTTTTAGATTTAGGTTTTTAATGAAGGAGAAATTTCTACTAATTTTTGTCATCTTTTGTTCAATTTCCTGTGAACCTACAAAGGATTTTAAAGGTGAGGATATTCCTGATCAAAAATACATATCTTCCTTATTACGTAATGAAAAAAGTCAAAATCAAAAAGTAATCGCTTATTTAAATCAAATTATTAAAGAGGGTTCACCGGCATATTTGTATTATTTACGCGCTAACTATCTATTTGAATCTCGACAATATAAAAAAGCAAATGTGGATATTCAGATGGCCCTTAAAGCTAGTCCTAGAGACTTTGATTATTTATTATTAGCCGGTCAGATTGCCTTTAATTTAGAGAAATTTACTTCGGCTTTAAATTATTTAAATTTAATTAAGTCAAATGAAAAGAACCATTCCCAAATCTTTTTTTTATTGACCGAAGTATCATTAAAACTTAATAATTACAAATTAGCGACTTATTATTTAAATCAAATTAGAAAAAGTGATTTGTCCCTAAAGAATCAATTTTATTATACTATTTTAAGTAATTTATGTCTTACAACACATATTCCGAAGGCTAATTTAATCAATATCCTCGACGCCAAAAGCATTCAAGATACCAGATTACAAAGAATTTATTTTGAAAACGCGATGAATTATACCTCTAAATATTTGTATCAAAATCAATTGTTGAAAGTTATCAATGAATACCCCAATGATCCCCATCTTCTTCGATTCTGGGCTAGATTTCTGAGTAAAATAAATCAGTTTAAATTGGCTGAATTAAATTATCAAAAAGCTATTAATCAATTTGAGCAAATTGATAATCTTTATTTAGAGGTTAGTAGGTTTTATATGTTTCATCGAAATTACCCAACAGCTCTTATTTATTTGAATAAGATCAAACAAGATTTGGAATTATTTATTGACGTTCCATTTTTGAAATCAAAGTGTTATTTATACATGGGAGATAATTTACACTATAAATCTATGATGGATTCAGTTAAACTATTTTTGAAAAATGATACTAGATTTTATCAATTGAAAACGAAACATTTTGGGATTTCAGTGGACTCCAACTTAGTAGTCAAAGATTCTTTGTTGACGATTAGGCCTTAATTTTTGGGGGTAAATTTGTAACTTGCGAAAAATTAGAAAGGATGATTAAAATTATTTTTCCAGACGGACAAATTAAAGAATATTCAAAAGGTATTACGCCGATGGATATTGCTTTAAGTATATCAGAAGGATTAGCACGTAATGTGTTAGCAGCAAAATTAAATGATCAAGTGGTAGACTCCTCCACTCCTATTGTCTTAGATTCTAATTTGCAATTACTTACCTGGAATGATGTGGAAGGTAAAAAAACCTTTTGGCATTCTTCGGCACATTTATTAGCTGAGGCCATCGAATGTTTATATCCAGGAACCAAGTTTGGTATTGGTCCTGCGATTGAAAATGGATTTTATTATGATATAGACTTAGGTGATCAGGATTTTGGACAGGAAAATTTTAAGGCAATAGAAGATAAAATGCTAGAGTTAGCTCGTCTAAAACTAGACTATGTTCGAAAAGAAATTTCTAAAAAAGATGCGGTTCAATATTTTACTTTAAAAAAGGATGAGTATAAGCTAGAGCTTTTGGAGGGCTTGTCTGACGGCGATATAAGTTTTTATTCTCAAGGTAATTTTACTGACTTGTGTAAGGGTCCGCATATTCCAAGCACCAGCTTTATCAAGGCAGTTAAAGTTTTAAGTGTGGCAGGGGCTTATTGGCGCGGAGATGAAAAGCGCAAGCAAATGACGCGTATTTATGCGATCACATTTCCAAAAGCAAAGGAATTAGAAGAGTACTTAACTTTGTTAGAAGAATCAAAAAAACGTGACCATCGGAAATTAGGGAAGGAACTTGAATTATTCGCTTTTTCAGAAAAGGTGGGTTTAGGTTTGCCATTATGGCTACCTAAGGGTACTATCTTACGAGAAAGACTAGAGAATTTTTTAAGACGCGCGCAAGTCAGAGCCGGATATTCGCCTGTTATTACCCCACATATTGCTAGTAAAGAACTTTATGTGACTTCAGGGCATTATGCTAAATACGGCAAAGATTCATTTCAGCCTATTCACACACCAGATGAAAATGAAGAGTTTTTTCTAAAACCAATGAACTGCCCGCATCATTGCGAGATCTATAAAACTAAACCACGGAGTTATAAGGATTTACCTTTACGTTTAGCTGAATTTGGAACGGTTTATCGGTATGAGCAATCGGGAGAATTACATGGATTGACCCGAGTGAGAGGATTTACACAGGATGATGCCCATATATTTTGTCGGCCAGATCAAGTTGAGGATGAGTTCATGAAAGTCATTGACTTAGTTTTGTATGTGTTTAAGGCGCTTGGTTTTGACCAATATTCAGCACAAATATCGTTAAGAGATAAGGTAAATAGAGAAAAATATATAGGTAATGATGATGATTGGAATCGCGCTGAGGAATCCATCATAAAATCTGCTAAGGAAAAAGGATTACCTACCACTATTGAATATGGTGAGGCGGCATTTTATGGTCCTAAATTAGATTTTATGGTCAAAGATGCTTTAGGTAGAAAATGGCAGTTAGGTACGATTCAAGTGGATTATCAATTACCTCAACGATTTGAATTGGAATATACGGGTTCAGATAATCAAAAGCATAGGCCTGTTATGATTCATAGAGCGCCATTTGGTTCTCTTGAACGTTTTGTTGCTATTTTAATCGAAAATACTGCTGGTAATTTTCCGCTATGGCTTTCCCCAGATCAATTGGCCGTTTTACCAATCTCTGAAAAGTATGAAGATTATGCCAATGAGATTTATTTAAGACTTCAAGAAAAAGATTTGCGTGGATATGTAGATCATCGTGATGAGAAAATAGGTCGAAAAATACGGGATGCGGAAGTAAGTAAAGTTCCTTTTATGATTGTAGTCGGGGAAAAAGAACAAGCGGAAGGAATGATAAGTGTAAGAAAAAAGAATCAAGGAGATTTAGGCTCAATGACTATTGAGGCATTTATGAATTTGGCTCAGGAAGAAATGAGCCACCTAACTTATGATAATTGATTATTTAGTTATTTTACCTAGGATACAAGGTATAGGTTTGCAAATACGTGATATTTGAACTAGATTTCGAATTGATTTAATAAAACATTAAAAACAAACAATAATTTATGGCTTTACGCCCCAATAACAATTACCGAGGAAATAGAAGAGAAGAAGAACCTTATCGAATTAATCAATTAATTCGTGGAGTAGAAGAAGTTAGATTAGTAGGAGAAAATATTGAACAAGGTGTATATCCGTTCTCTAAAGCTATTGAACTAGCGGAAGCCCAGAGTTTAGATTTAGTGGAAATCTCCCCAAATGCTGTTCCACCCGTTTGTAAAGTGATTGATTATGCGAAATTCAAGTATGATCAAAAGAAAAAGCAAAAGGAAATTAAGGCAAATGCAACCAAAACTGTCATCAAGGAAATTCGATTTGGTCCCAATACAGATGAACATGATTTTAATTTTAAATTAAAGCATGCTGTTAATTTTTTGAAAGAAGGTGCTAAAGTTAAGGCATATGTGCATTTCGTAGGTAGAACAATTGTATTTAAAGAAAGAGGTGAAATGCTATTATTGAATTTTGCAAAGGGACTTGAAGAAGTGGGCAAACCTGATGATATGCCAAAATTAGAGGGAAAGCGAATGAGCATCATATTTACACCCAAAGCTCAAAAGAAATAATTTATTTATATAGTGGAATTCCGAGGTAATTTTTTTACTTTTGCATTCCAATTTTTACATTTAATACTTAATAGAATGCCAAAAATTAAAACCAACTCTGGAGCAAAAAAGCGTTTCAAAGTTACAGGAACTGGTAAAATAAAGCGTAAACATGCTTTTCATAGCCACATCCTAACAAAAAAAACAACTAAGCAAAAGCGTAATTTAGTTCACGCTACCTTAGTTTCCCCTTCTGATATGGGTCGTGTAAGTTTATTATTAGGACTTTCATAATCAGTTTTTAGTTATTGTTCAACCAGAATTAAGGCAAAAAAAGTGTTCGAAATGAGCCGCCTGAATTCAAAAAACAAATTTAGTTATGCCACGTAGTGTCAATCATGTAGCTTCAAGAGCTAGGAGGAAAAAGATTTTAAAGTTAGCAAAGGGATTTTTCGGAAGAGGGAAAAATGTTTGGACTGTTGCTAAGAACAAAGTAGAAAAAGGTTTGCAATATGCATATCGCGATCGTAAAGTTAAGAAAAGAGATTTTCGTGGACTTTGGATACAGCGTATTAATGCGGCAGCTAGACAAGAAGGTTTATCCTATTCAGCTTTCATGGGTAAGTATAATAAATCAGGTATGACATTAAATCGTAAAGTACTCGCTGATTTAGCCATGAATCATCCTGATGCTTTCAAGGCTGTTCTATCCAAATTATCATAAAAAAAAGTCCCGGAAACATTCGGGACTTTTTTTTTACACTTATCTTTGTTACAAGTCTTAGTAACAAATGAATTTACCTACCTATTTCGATTACGCTTCTACTACTCCAGTTCGTTCAGAAGTATTAAGTAAAATGTTGCCTTATTTTTCTACTATTTATGGCAATGCTGGATCTAATTTACATCATTATGGTTGGTTGGCACAAGAAGCTATTGATTTATCGAGAAATCAAATTGCTGCCTATTTTAATGTAAAGCCCAGTTCAATATATTATACATCAGGAGCTACAGAATCTAATAATCTGGCCATAAAAGGTTATTTAAAAGGTAAATTTAAAGGTCATTTAATTACCTCAATTATTGAACATAAGGCGGTACTTGAAATTTTTATTCAATTAGAAAAAGAAGGTTATTCTGTCACCTATTTAACGCCCAATGAAGTCGGTCAAATAACAAAAGATGTGTTAACTAATGCCATTCAAGCAGATACCTTATTAGTATCTCTTATGATGGTCAACAATGAAATAGGGACTATTTCTGATTATGTCGCCTTTAAAAAGGTATGTGATTCACACTCGATTTGTTTTCATTCTGATGTTACACAGGCTATTGGAAAAATTAAATTTGATCTAACCCATTTACCTCATTTAATGAGTTTTTCAGGACATAAAATTTATGCTCCCAAAGGAATCGGAGGATTAATAATCAATAGTAATTGCATAATTAACCCCCTATTTGATGGTGGCGGACAAGAACGAGGAATTAGGTCAGGAACTTTGCCAGTGCCGCTCATCGTAGGTCTGGGTTATGCCTTTACCTTTATTCCTGAAATTTTAGGTTTTGAAGAAACACTCAGTAACTTTAATCGTAAGATTAAGGAGGTACTTTTGTGTAATTTTAATAATCACATTTTGATCAATTCTAAAAGTCCAAACAATATATCCTCCCTACTTAGTATTTCAATTCATGGAGTTCATTGGGAAGATTTATTTAATTCCCTAACATCTATAGCTATTTCTAATGGATCTGCTTGCAATGTGAAGTCTACGAATCCATCACATGTTTTAATGGCTTTGGGTCACAAAAGAGATTTGGCTTTAAGTACGCTTAGGATTTCATTCAGTTACCTGACGACCGAACAAGAAATTGATTTTTTAATCCATTATTTAGAAAGTAAATTAAGTAAACTATTAAGGTGAAAGAGATAAAATTATTTGTGGGCCAACTTTCATTATACATTCAATCGGGTGTCAAATTTGCCATAGCGACTGTGGTAAACGTAGATGGTTCAGCTTATAGGAGACCTGGTGCTAGGATGTTAATTAATGAAAATGGTGATTGGCACGGAGGAATAAGCGGAGGTTGTCTTGAAGGTGATATGCTAAAAAAGGCTCAACTGTCAATGTTTACCAATCAAAATAAATTAGTCAAGTATGATACTCGGGAAGATGATCCATTTGAATTAGGTGTAGGATTAGGATGCAATGGTCTTATTGAGATTTTAATTAGCCCTGATGTAGAATATGCAAAATGTTTATTTGAAATACTTAATTCACATATTCAAAGTTCGGAGCCAACAATCTTAGAACATTCCTTTCATTTAAATTCAACCAATTCGGCATTTGTAAAGATTAACTCTACTAGTCCTTTTGTTTCTGCCTTGTCAAATGAAGATACAGAACAGGTATTAAATCAACATCAATCCAAAGTTAAAGTATTAGATAATGAGTTATTATTTGTGGAATACTTGCCATTAATACCTAGGATTGTGCTTTATGGTAATTTATTTGATTCTTCGAGCTTGATTGAACTTTGTCATTTTCTTTCTTGGGATGTTTGTTGGGTGGGTAATCCGTTAAAAATGAATACGTCCTTAAAGAATAAAGTCCAATCATATTTCCATTGGGATGATGAATTTGTATTTAAAAATAATGATGTTATTGTTTTAATGACACATGATTTTGATCGTGATGTGATCATTATTAAACATTTAATTTCAATCAATTTTAAAGGTTACATTGGTATTCTAGGTCCATTAAAAAGATTGCAAAAAATTATAAAACAATTAGAAATTTTGTCTGTTAACATAAATGATATGTCATTTTTTGGCCCTATTGGGTTAGATATTGGAGCTGAAGGTCCTAATGAAATTGCATTATCCATCGTTTCTGAAATTATTGCTTTTAATAGTTCTAGAGACGGTAGTTCATTGAAAAATAGAATAAAATCCATTCATACTAATTAAAAATGTCGCATTTAATTGAATTACAAAAAAGCATTGAACCTTACAAAAAGGTTTTAAGAAACCATCCAATTAATTCTTATATTATTTCTCATGAGCATTTATCTGTTTTCATGCAGAATCACATATTTGCAGTTTGGGATTTTATGTCTTTAGTCAAAAAGTTACAAATTGAGTTAACATCCGTTGATTCATTATGGTTTCCAAAAGGATCGGGTGAAACTAGGTATTTGATTAATGAAATTGTATTGGGAGAAGAGTCGGATATAGACCCTAAAGGTGGCTATATCAGTCATTTTGATTTATATTTGAGAGCTATGGATGAATTATCCATTACGGTCCCCCCTGCACTATCTAATTTTAAACAGTTTAAATCAGTGGAGGAGTTTCTGATTGCCCTTCCTTCATTTAATTTGCCACAAAGTATTAATGATTTCTTAACGTTTACTTTCTCAAGTATATTAAATGGAAATATTGAGGAAATTGCCGCTATTTTTACTTTTGGTCGTGAAGATTTAATCCCGGAAATGTTTCAACTCATATTAAATCAATTAAGAGTACAATCGCCTGATAAGATAAAAACATTGACTTATTATTTGGAAAGACATATTGAAGTGGATGGAGGTCATCATTCTGCATTGGCTACTTCAATGGTATCCCAATTGTGCCAAGATGATCCAAATGCCTGGGCACGCGCCACGCGGGCTGCGATAAATTCATTGCAAGCAAGAATAAAACTTTGGGATGGAATTGTTAGTGCCAAAATTTAATAAAAAAGGTTCCTCTTTTTAAGAGGAACCTTTTAATACATTTAAAACCCTTTTATTTTACTTCTTCAAAAGCAACATCTTCAGCTGAATCATCCGATGGAGTTTCTGTATTTTGTGATGGTTGGTCACCACCTTCTTGAGTGTTAGCGTACATTTCTTGTGAAGCTGCAGTCCAAGCTGTATTTAACTTTTCAATTCCTGAGTCGATTGATGTTAAATCTTGAGATGCATGAGCTATTTTCAATTCAGATAAAGCTCCTTCTATGGCTGATTTATTGCCTTCAGACAACTTTTCGCCATATTCTTTCAATTGTTTTTCAGATTGAAAAATTAAAGCATCCGCTTGATTGACCTTTTCAACGCGATCCTTTTCGATCTTGTCTGTAGCCTCATTTGCTTTTGCCTCATTCCTCATTTTCTCAATTTCTTCATCTGTCAAACCACTAGAAGCTTCAATTCTAATTTTTTGCTCTTTCCCTGTACCTTTATCTTTTGCTGAAACTTGTAATATTCCATTGGCATCAATATCAAAGGTTACTTCGATTTGAGGAATTCCTCTTGCTGCTGGCGGTAAACCGTCTAAATGGAAACGACCTAAAGAACGGTTGTCTTTCGCCATAGGTCTTTCACCTTGCAATACATTTAGCTCAACTGATGGTTGATTATCTGCAGCTGTGGAAAAGGTTTCAGATTTTTTTGTTGGTATCGTTGTGTTTGATTCTATTAATTTGGTGAATACGCCGCCCATCGTTTCAATACCTAACGATAAAGGTGTTACATCTAATAATAATACATCTTTCACCTCACCGGTTAAAACTCCTCCTTGAATAGCTGCTCCAATAGCCACTACCTCATCTGGATTAACTCCTTTGGATGGTTTTTTGCCAAAGAATTTTTCAACTTCTTCTTGGATTCTTGGGATACGTGTTGAACCACCTACTAAAATTACTTCGTCTATATCCGCATTTGAATAAGACGCATTTTTCATGGCACGTTTACAAGGTTCTAGCGTACGGCGAATTAAACTGTCGGCCAATTGTTCGAATTTTGCTCGTGTTAATGATCGAACTAAATGCTTAGGAATGCCATCTACTGGCATAATATAGGGTAAATTAATTTCAGTATTTGCACTAGAACTTAATTCAATTTTTGCTTTTTCAGCAGCTTCTTTTAAGCGTTGAAGTGCCATTGGATCTTTACGTAGATCTATATTTTCATCTGAAATAAATTCTTCTGCAAGCCAATTTATAATAACTTGATCAAAATCATCACCACCTAAATGAGTATCTCCGTCCGTCGATTTAACCTCAAATACCCCATCTCCTAATTCTAAAATAGATACGTCAAAAGTACCTCCGCCCAAATCAAAGACAGCTATTTTCATATCCTGTCCTTTTTTATCAACTCCATAAGCTAATGCAGCTGCTGTAGGTTCATTTATAATTCGTTTCACTTCAAGGCCTGCAATCTGCCCTGCCTCTTTTGTTGCTTGACGTTCCGCATCATTAAAATAAGCCGGAACTGTAATAACGGCTTCTGTTACAGTTTGACCTAAATAATCTTCAGCCGTTTGCTTCATTTTAGTCAAAATCTGAGCTGATATTTCTTGAGGTGTATAAAGACGATCACCGATTCTTACTCTTGGCGTATCGTTATTTCCTTGTTCAACTGAATATGAAATAGTTTTTAACTCTGAACTTACTTCGGAGTATTTTTTACCCATAAATCTTTTTACTGATGAAATCGTATTTTGTGGATTTGTAATAGCTTGTCGCTTAGCAGGATCCCCTACTTTGCGTTCACCATTTTCCAAAAATGCAACGATTGAAGGTGTTGTTCTTCGTCCTTCAGAATTCGCAATCACAACAGCCTCGCTACCTTCCATAACCGCCACACATGAGTTGGTGGTACCTAAATCAATTCCAATAATTTTTCCCATGATTAATTTTATTTAATTTCGCCCACATTCTACAAGGATAGTGCCATAAAAACATTGTTCAATAATTTCTGACATATTGTCACATAGTTTATGAATATAGAATAAAGTATATTTCTCTTATTATATTTGCGATATATTAAAATTATTATGGAGGAAATCAATGATTTTATTTGGGTTGATGAGGCAGAGCCGCATCGTAGTAGGACTCGTGAAATAATTAAAAAACATCCTGAAGTAAAAAAATTAATTGGGAAGAATTCTAATACGATGTATTGGATTTTGGCATGTGTGTTTTTACAAATTACAATTGCCTATTTTATTAAAGATTATTCTTGGTGGGTTATTGTAGGTGCAGCTTGGTTTATTGGAGCTTTTCCAGTACACACTTTATTTGTTTGTATTCATGAATCAGCGCATAATTTAATTTATAGGAAAAAATCTTGGAATGTTTTTGCAGGGATCATTGCTAACCTTCCTTCTTTGGCGCCAACAGCTATTTCTTTCAAAAATTTTCATTTAAAACATCATGCTTTTCAAGGTGTTCATGAGCTTGATGCTGATTTGCCAGATTATTGGGAAGCTAAATTGATCAATAATTTTTTTATCGGTAAAATGATATGGCTACTATTATTTCCTTTTTTTCAGGGTATTCGTACTTATAGATGTATTGAATTGGCCATCATAGACCGATATGTCATTATGAACATTGTGGTCCAACTAATTTTTGATGCTGCCATTGTTTATTTTTGGGGTTGGTCAGCTTTAGCTTATCTAGGGTTTAGTTTTCTGTTTTCTGTAGGACTTCATCCACTTGGTGCTAGGTGGATACAAGAACACTTTTTAGTTTTAGATAAAAAACAAGAAACATTTAGTTATTATGGTGGCTTAAATTCAATTAATATGAATGTAGGATACCATAATGAACATCATGATATGCCATCTATTCCTTGGAATAATTTGCCAAAGTTGAAGAATATTGCCCCAGAATTTTATAATAATTTACATTATCATACATCTTTTGTAAAGTTATTTTTCACTTTTCTGTTTAGTCAAGAAATTGGTCTTTATTCAAGAATTACCAGAAAAGACCGAGGCGGGGTTTCGTTAGTAGATCAATCGACACCTGATATCGACTTGATCAAATAATTAAATATAGACTAAAGGTATATAACTAGTTCTGTATTTATTTTTGGGTTTACATCGCTTAATATATGTAAATCTTTGTAGATTAATATCTATAGATTTCTATTGAATTAATGTCAAACGAATCAAATAAATTGATCATTTATCAGATGATGTTTCATCTTTGGGGAAATACGGTAACAAATCCCCAGAAGAATGGTCATTCAAACACAAATGGTACAACTAAATTTGATGATGTTTCTGACAAGGCTTTAGAAATTTTGCATGATAAGGGTTTCACCCATTTGTATACCACTGGAATTATCGAACACGCCACCAAAGAAGATTATAGCGATTATGGATGCACTTTAGATCACCCTTCCATCGTTAAAGGAAGTTGTGGATCACCTTTTGCCATTAAAGATTATTTTGATGTAAATCCATTTTTGGCCATTAATCCTGAAAATCGGTTAGAAGAGTTTAATTTAATGGTTAAACGCATTCATGTTAATAAATTAAAAATAATACTGGATTTTGTTCCCAATCATTTAGCCAGAAATTACCAATCAGATAAAAAACCAGAAAACGTAAATGATTTTGGTTTTAATGATCGGAATGATGTCGAATTTTCACCTCAAAATAATTTTTATTATTTACCAGGGACGCAATTTGTTGTACCTAATCATGTTGAAATTGATTCCAAAATTCAAGCTTATTTTGAAAAACCAGCTAAAGCGAGCGGAAATAATGTTTTTTCTTCTCAACCCACTATTCACGATTGGTATGAAACGGTTAAATTAAATTATGGAATCGATTATCCTAATAATGGCCATATTCACTTTGATCCTGTACCAGACACTTGGTATAAGATGTTGGAAGTTTTAACCTATTGGACAAATTTGGGTGTGGATGGATTTCGTTGCGATATGGCTGAAATGGTTCCTGTGGAATTTTGGGCGTTTGTTATACCTAAAATAAAAATGATAAATCCTGATTTGATTTTTATTGCAGAAATCTATCAGCCACGTTTATATGCTGATTATATCTACAAGGGTCACTTTGATTACCTTTATGATAAGGTGGGTTTGTATGATTCATTAAGGAGTTTAATGGAACAAAATAGTGAGGCGCATACAGGTTTAATCACTCAAGTTTGGCAGCAGGAATCCGGTGAATTTTCTAATAAAATGTTAAGATTTTTAGAGAATCATGATGAAACTAGAATCAATTCTTTAGGTTTTGCTGCCCATAATATTTGGTCATCAATTCCTGCGATGATGATTACAGCTACATTGCATGGAGGTCCTTTTATGATCTATTTTGGTCAAGAATTTGGCGAAAAAGCAAATGAAATTGAAGGCTTTAATGATGCAGATGATCGTACGACTATGTTTGATTTTTGGCGAGTGGATTCCCACCAAAGATGGTTTAATCATGGAAAATTTAATTATGATTTATTAACAAGTCAAGAGATTGAATTAGATCTTTTTTATCAAAAATTATTTACGTTTGTTAAAAAATCAAATGCCGTACAAATAGGTCAATTTTTTGACTTACAATATGTACAGAGTGCAATTTATCCAAGTAAATATGTGTACTCTTATTTGCGATATTCGGATGAGGAGCAATTATTGTTTATACTTAATTTTCACGCTACCGAGACTTTCCAACTTGAAATAATAATTCCTGATTTAGCATTTGAATTAATGAATAAATGTAATTTGAAATGGGAGATTGAATATTCTTTCACCCCTCCTACCATTAAATATAAAAATGACAAAATTTTAGATAAAATTTTTGTTGAAATTCCTCCAAATAGTGCATTAATATTTAAAGTAATTTGATGAAAAAAATTGGGTGTAAGGTTATTTTTTTCTGGGTTTTAACTTCCGGATATTTCCTTAAAGCACAAAAATTTAATGAAATACCCATTAAATTGAAGTTGGCAGTAGAAAAAAGTATTTCATCAAAAAGGCCTATTTCGATTGGTCAATACTTTATCGGGGCCCCATATTTGGCTAATCGATTATCGAAATCAAATCCTGAAAAAGTATATTTCTCATTTACTGATTTTGATTGTGTTACTTATGTAGAAAACGTATTAGCCTTGTATCATTCTAAAGGAAATCATATCCAGTTCAGTGAAAACCTTATTAAAATCCGATACAACGATTCCATCAGCTACGAAAACAGAAACCATTATTTAATTACTGGGCTAGAAAAACTTGTTAAACTCAATATCCTCACTCCTATTAATAATGCATTTAACTCGAAATCTGTTTTTAAAAACATTGATTATTTATCTAAATATGTAAATAGTAAGCATATTGATAGGTCGAAGTTAATTAAAACAGAAAAGTCCATTAGTAGTCGGCCCATCTATTACTTTGATTATATGAACGATTCGGATACAAAAACCTTAATTCAAGATGGTGATATTATAGCCTTTTTGTCTTCTCGTAATGATTTGGATTTTAAGCATGTGGGATTCGTTTGTGTAAAAAATGCTAAAAAGTATATTTTGCATGCTTCTCAAGAAAAAAAAGTGGTTTGTATTTCTGATATGACCATCGATCAATACTTGTTGAAAAATAAAAAAATCAAAGGATTTCAAATTTACAGACCCAATTTATAAATGTCAACTTATAATTTTGACCAAGAAATAGATCGCAAAAATACCAATAGCTTTAAATGGGATAACCCATTGTATGTTGGTCGTGATATGTTGCCCATGCCTGTAGCTGATATGGATTTTCGTATTGCTGATGAATTAATCTATACGATAAATAATATAAACGATCATGGAGTAGTTGGTTATTCCATAGTACCGGAAACTTTAAAAGTGGCCTATCGAAAAAAAATCAAAGAAGTTTATGATTGGGATACACAAATTGATTGGCAAGTTTGGATTCCAGGAATAGTACCTGGTTTAACTTTAGCTTGTTCTGTTTTTGTATCATCTTCACAAAGTATTTTAACTCCAATACCCGTCTATCACCCCTTTCATTTAGTTTCCAAATGGGTCGACAGATCACTTTTAACATTTAATATGGTTGAAAAAGATGGTAGGTGGGTGTATGATTTTATCGAATTTGAAAATCAATTAAAAAAAGGTCCAGGCGTTTTTTTATTTTGTAATCCACACAATCCAGGGGGTACTGTGTTTAATAATGATGAAATAGCTCGAATCATAGATTTATGCAATCAGTATAATTGCATGATCTTATCAGATGAAATTCATGCGGATATACTTTTGCAAACTTCTGTTAAACACATTAGTATTGGTAAATATTTACCCATCGATTTTCCTGCTATTACATTTTTCGCCACATCAAAAACGTATAATACTGCTGGAATGGGTGGCGCTGTAGCCATTATTCCTAATGTAGAAATTAGGGAGAAATTCATAAAACATTCCCAAGGTATTTTTCCTATGTTATCAAGGCATAGTATTGAAATTATACAAACTAGCCTAACTATGAATCATATTTGGCTGGATTCTTTACTAGTATATTTAAGAAGTAATCATGATTTACTTTTTTCATTCATACACAAGATAAGCTGTTTGAAGATGTTGCCTTTGGAAGCTACATATTTAGCTTGGATTCAATATGACTCAAACATTTTAGGTGATTTCCAACAAAGGTTATTCAATAATGGGCTCCATGTTTTGCGAGGAGACCAATTTTTAGGTAAAAATTTCATTCGGGTTAATATAGCTTGTACAAAAAAATCGTTGGAAAAAGCTATTTTAATTATTAAGAAAACCATTGATGAGACACATTAAATCTTTCTTATTTATTGGAATTATTTTTCTACTTATATATCTGATTTTTTTTATTGTTAATCAAGATATAACTGAAAATGATAAAGTGGTATATGACTTCAATGATGAAAAAATAGTTAATTCAGCGATTGATTCTATTTCTAATATGAAACCCACATTGGATACAATTGAACAGAATGCCCCTGTTCATTTAACGCAAGTAGAAGATTTTGAGGCTAAGGTTGAGGTTGAGAAAGATTTTGTCAATTTTCAAATATTTAAAAGTCATGAGTTAGTATTTGAAAAAAAAATTAAAAATTTTAAAATAATAAATTTATTAAGTTCAGATTTAAATAATAACCAACAACCTGAATTCTGGGTTTATGGGGCTAACGATGCTCATAAATTTAAAATTTATGGGTATGAATACAATAAAAATTCTTTTATTTTAATAAATTTTCCTAATTTAAAAGGTAGACAAGAATTTGGTTATGCAGGAAAGGATTCATTGTATTTTGTTAAATCTAATATAGTTCGTTCCTTTCAATTTAAGAATGACCAATATTCAGAATTAGAAAATGGTGTTAGAGTTTGTTATTATTCTTTAGGTCCGGATAATAGCTTTGTTTTAAAAAAAACCTTAGACTTTGAAAATGAATAAAGAAAATTTACGCTCGCAACAATGGTTTGGTAAAACAGGAAAAGATGGTTTTATATACAGAGCCTGGATGAAAAATCAGGGTATTCCAGATGAATACTTTCAATGTAAACCTGTCATAGGTATTTGTAATACATGGTCTGAACTTACTCCATGTAACGCACATTTTAGAGAACTTGCTGAATTTGTAAAAAAAGGAATTATTGAAGCTGGTGGATTTCCGGTAGAATTTCCCGTGATGTCATTAGGTGAAACTTTGATAAAGCCTACGGCCATGTTGTATCGAAATTTAGCCAGTATGGATGTGGAAGAATCTATTCGAGCAAATCCGATTGATGGGGTTGTACTAATGTGTGGATGCGATAAGACTACACCATCCCTAGTGATGGGTGCTTGCAGTGTTGATTTGCCTACTTTAGTCATTTCTGGTGGACCTATGATGAAGGGTAAATTTAAAGGTAAGGACATTGGCACTTCTGATGTTTGGCGTTTTGCTGAAGCATATAAATTGGGAGAATTAACACAAAAAGAATTTGTGGAAGCTGAAGCTTGTATGACAAGAACTCCTGGGCATTGTGCTGTGATGGGTACAGCTTCAACTATGGCTACTATGGTAGAAGCTTTAGGTTTAAGTTTACCACAAAACGCAGCTATTCCAGCGGCTGATGTGAGAAGAAAAGTATTAGCACAACATTCTGGCAGACGAATTGTCGAAATGGTTAATGAAGATCAGAAAATTTCTAAGGTTTTAACAAGACAGGCTTTTGAAAATGCGATAAGGGTTAATGCTGCTACTGGTGGCTCAACTAACTTTGTTATTCATCTATTAGCTATTGCTGGAAGAATTGGGGTGGAATTAGATTTAAATGATTTTGATAAATTTTCTAGGCAAATACCATTATTAGCTAATATACAGCCATCAGGAGAACACTTTATGGAAGATTTATATTATGCAGGAGGTCTTCCGGCATTAATGAATCAAATGAAAAAGTTTCTGAATACGGATGCTATAACAGTAAATGGTAAAACAGTTGGTGAAAACATTGAAAACACGCCAATTTACGATAGTAATATCATATCAACTTTTGATGAGCCTTTTAAATTAGATTCAGGAATAGCCGTTGTTAGAGGAAATTTAGCTCCCAATGGTGCTGTTGTAAAACCTTCTGCAGCTTCTTTATCCTTATTTAAACATAGAGGAAAAGCGGTTGTATTTGAAAATATAGAAGATTATCATGCAAGAATTGACTTACCAGATTTAGATATTGACGAAAATTCAGTCATGGTTCTGAAAAATGTAGGTCCCAAAGGCTATCCTGGTATGGCTGAAGTTGGTAATATGGGTATTCCTAAAAAATTGTTGGAAAAGGGAGTAAAAGACATGGTCAGAATTTCAGATGGTCGAATGAGTGGAACTGGTTATGGAACCGTTATTCTGCATGTAAGTCCTGAATCCGCTGCTGGTGGACCATTGAATTGGGTTGAAAATGGAGATTTTATTGAATTAGACTTAAACAATAGAAGTATTCATTGGGAAGTTAGTGAAGAAGAATTGGCCAAAAGAAAAGTAGACAATCCATTTTTACCAGTAAAGTCAATAAGAGGTTATGTGGGATTGTTTATTGATCGCGTGGAGCAGGCACATGTGGGTGCCGATTTTGATTTTTTAAAGGGTGGTTCAGGTTCAAAAGTAACGAGAGACTCACACTAAAATGAAGAAAGTAATTGTCACAGGTGCTGGTCAAGGAATTGGTTTAGAAGTAGTTATCCAATTATGCAAAGAAGGTTATTTTGTCATATGGAACGAAATTGATTCTTCTGTTTTTAAATCAGCTTCCCTGCAATTAAAAAAACATTCGTTAACAAATCATTTGGGAATCTTAGGTGATTCAAGTAGCGAATTATTTTTGAGTGATTTAGCTAAAACCATTAATAATACACCAGGAACTTTATATGGTTGTATTTGCAATAGTGGAATTACCACTTTTGGTAATTTCCTTGATTATCCGAGGGAATCCATGGATTTATTATTAAAAGTAAATGTATCGGGTACTTTTTTCTTGATACAATTCATTGCCAAATTATTAAAAGAAAGTAAATCAAAAGGATCCATTGTTGTTACAACTTCAGTTACTGGTCATCAAGCCCATCCTGATTTAGTGGCTTATGGAATGACAAAAGGAGCTTTAATCCAGTTGGTAAGGAATTTAGTTGTGGAATTATCTCCATTAGGTATTCGAATAAATGCTATTTCACCTGGCGCTACCCTTACAGAAAGAACAGCTTTAATTGAAGACTTCGAAGATCAATGGACTAAAATAACTCCACTCGGTTCAATAGCTGATGTATCCGATATTTCAAATGCTATTTTATTTATGCTTTCAGATAATTCAAGGCAAATTACAGGTCAAACTTTAATTGTGGATGGCGGTTGGACCTCATATAGTCCTCCCCCAGGATCTGTATAATAGTTAATTCCAATGTTTAACTAAAAAATCAATCCAATTTTGATGACAAATTTTGGTAATATCGTCATTTGAAAAACCTCTTTTTAATAGCAAATCTGGAATCTTTTGTAGGTCAGCTATGGTTTTAATATCCATTGGTGATTGTTCAGTGCCAAACCCACCATCTAAATCAGTCCCAATTCCTACATGATTTGTATTGCCCGCAAGGCTACAAATATGAACTAAATGGTCTATCATGACATTTAAATCCACTTTCATAGTCATTGGGTCCGATTCTCCCCTAACCCAATTGGATACCATCATCCAAGTATCTAAAGGTAAGCCAATCACCGCTCCACGTCGAATAATTTCTTTAAATTGTTCATCCGTAAATTGGCGATTATGATTTACGAGCGATCTACTATTTTGATGACTTGCCCAAATAGATCCATTGAAAATATCCATGGCTTCCCAAAAACTATCATCACATAGATGTGTTGCATCCAAGATAATCCCAAGTGATTCCATCTTTACTAATAAATCTTTTCCATTAGGTCCTAAACCTCCTGTTGCATTGGTGCCTTGTGCATATCTACCAGGTCCATAATGCGCTGGCCCTAAAGCTCTTAATCCATAATTATAAGCAATTTCTAAGTATTCGACAGATATTAAAGAATCAGCGCCCTCTAAACTTAATATATAACCTATGGATTTTTTTTCTTCGGTTGAACTATTCCAATAATGTAAATGGGTATTTAGTTCATTTGCATTTCGAATGGGAGATAGTTCTCCTAATGATTCCAAAGCTTTATAATAGGCTAATTGACCTTGCGTTTGTGCCCAAGCCTGTTCTGGAGAATTCCAACCCGGTAATTGAGATGTTTTTTCAACATATCTCGCTATTTGCGTGGCTACCACGATCCCAATATTACCTTTTCGAAGTTCTTCTAAGGATACTGTTGCTTTTCCTCGATCTAATTTATCAGTCATGCCTTCTTCTCTAGAATTAATTTCAGTAATAGAGGAGCGTAAATCTCTATTCCATTCCAAAGCATTCATGCTTAAGTCTAAATGAGCGTCAAAGAGTAGCATATTAAAAATTTATTTTACGATTCCGTGCTTTTACCACCCACTCGCCTACCATTTCGTCATCTTCTATGACTTGTAAATTTTGGTGTAGAGCAACTGTAGGACAAATATGGTAAGGGTACATTCGAATGATTTGACCAATTTCTATATTGGCATGATCATTTACTTCAATCATTCCATGTTCTTCACTTTGGCTTTTAAGGGTCCAATTTGGAAAATCTATAAATCGAACTCTATTTTCAATGGGATTTTCTGCTGCCACTGATTTATGACCTAAATCAATACAAATGGTTGAACTTGTAGGTTTAGAGATGACTCTTGAAATTATTTGAACAGCCATTTTGAAAGTATTTTCAGGAAATAAATTTGAATAACCTATATCAAAAAATACAAAGGTTCCAGGACTACAAACAAAGCGATCGTTCGTTCGATGTACTAAAAAGCTAGGTGTTCCCCCAACCACTAATTCGTACTTATTTTTCGGGTCTATATGGTCAATTAATTCATAAAAATCAACAAAATCTTGTTGGACATGATCTATACGCTTATCAATATCAAAATCACGTATATGGCCATCATAGGCATGAAGGCCTTTAATTATTAGGTTAGGTAAATGATTTGTAATTTTATCAATCAATTGGAAAGCATTTTTCGGAACGATACCAGTCCGATTCATTCCTACATTTAGGTCAATAAAAATGTTGATGTAAATATTATTTTTTAAAGCTAATTCATTTACTTTTTCGGCAGCTAAATAATCATCGACCAAACATGAGAATTGGCTTTTCTGATAATTAAGTATCAAGTCGATAAATCTTGAAAGAGTTGTTCCGGTAGGTTGAATAGAAAGTAATATATCTTTAGCCTTTGAAATAGCGAGTAGTTCAGCTTCAGCAATCGTGGCACATTTAAATTTATATATCCCAGCCTCTAATAGTAAGTCATTCACCTCTTGGGTCTTATGAGTCTTAATATGGGGTCTTAATCGGGCGACATCTCCACCAACCATATCAATAGCCAACTTAATGTTTGACCTAACTATTTCAGGAAACACAATTAATCCAGGACTTTCAATATGACTAAAATTCATAATATTAGATTAATGATCGATCTAAATGTACATATCCACCATCCACATGAATTAATTGGCCAGTGGTATGGCTAGATTTACTCGATAATAAAAAAGTTACCATCGCACCCAACTCTTCTTTAGTCGTCATTCGCTTACCTAATGGAATTCTATTTTCTATTTCACTTAAGGTTTCGGAAGGATTTGGTAAAGTTTGAATCCATTTGTCATACATGGGGGTATAACATTCTGCCACAATGACCGCATTAACACGAATTCCATACGGCAGTAATTCTACCGCCCACTCTCGAGTTAAGGCATTTCTACCACCATTAGATGCTGCATATGCGGAAGTTCCACCTTGTCCAGTTTCGGCTACTTTCGAACCAATGTTAACAATAGAGCCTTTTGTTTTAATTAAATGTGGAAGACAAGCTTGTGCAAGTAAATAATAATGAATTAAATTCGAATGCAATGATTGTACAAATTTCTCATAGGTACCATTAGCTAATCCCACCCCATCATTTATTCCAGCATTATTAACTAATCCATCAATTCTCCCAAATTTATTGAATATTTCATCAATCACTTTTTTACATTGATTAGGATCGCTTAATTCTGCAACAAAAGAAAAAGCTTGTCCACCGATAGCTTGAATTTTTTCAATACATGTAAGATTGTCTTTTTCGTTTCGACCCACAATCGCTACCATTGCACTTTCTAGGGCTAAACTTTCGCTTATTCCTTCCCCAATACCTTTTGCACCTCCAGTGACGATGATTACTTTTTCTTTTAATCCTAAATTCATTATAAGTCTATTTTATAAAATTGAAGGCAATTATCTATGGTGATTTTTTTTATTTCATCGGATGTTAATTGGGAGATCGATTTTTTAAATGTTGTAACCCAACTAGATAGTTCGTCCGCAACTAATACAACGGGATAATCGGTTCCAAACATTAATCGATCCGTTCCAAATACCTCTAAAGCTATTTCAATTATTTTCAAAATATCTTTTTCATTATAATTATACCATTCAGCTTCCGTAATTAAACCTGAAATTTTAGCAGAAACATTTTCTAATTCCTTGAATTTTTCAATATTCTTTTTCCATTCAGCAATGTCACCAGATTTAATCGGAGGTTTAGCTAAATGATCTAAAACGATTCTTTGATTAGCATTATTCTTGCAAAATTCAATGCCAGCATTTAATTGGTTCGGATAAATTAGTAAATCATACGCAAAATCAAATGTATCCAATAACTGAACTCCCTTTAAAAAATCTGGTCTAGCTAAAAAATTAGGATCTGATTCCGACTGAACTACATGTCTAAAACCTACAATTTTTTCAAATTGCGAAAAATAAGTTAACTGACTTTCAATGTTTTTTGATTGTAAATCAACCCACCCTACTATACCTTTTATGAATTCAGATTGTTCAGCTAATGAAATTAAAAAGCAGGTTTCCTCTTCTGAAGAATCAGCCTGCACAGCTATGCAACCATCGATTTGATTTTTGGAAAATAACTCGACTGAATCATTCGGATAAAAATTCTTACGAATTTTTCCCATATCCTCAGTAATCCAAACATCTCGGTTTACATTATATGTCCAAAAATGTTGATGTGAATCAATCATTAAGAATAAGCCACTAATTTTTGTTTCTGTTCCCCTAAACTATCCATTCCTAATGTAACAGAATCACCAGGCTGTAGAAAAACGGGTGGCTTTAAACCAAGTCCAACGCCATGTGGAGTACCTGTGCTAATGACATCACCCGGTAGCAAGGTCATAAATTGGGATATATAAGAAACTACTTGGGGTACATTGAAGATCAACTGATTCGTGTTACTAACTTGGAATCTTTTTCCATTGACATCAAGCCACATGTTTAAATCATGGACATCTTTAACTTCATCCTTAGTTACTAAGAATGGCCCTAAGGGAGCAAATGTATCACATCCCTTTCCTTTTGACCAATTACCTCCTCTTTCTAGTTGAAATTCTCTTTCCGAATAATCATTGTGCAAACAGTATCCCGCAACATAATCATAGGCATCTTTTTCAGATACATATTGAGCTTTTTTACCAATTACAATAGCTAGCTCAACTTCCCAATCTGTTTTAGATGAGTTTTTAGGTATAACTACATCATCAAAGGGACCATTTAAAGCAGTGGTACTTTTAAAAAACAAAATAGGTTCTTTAGGTATTTCAGCACCTGTTTCCTTTGCGTGATCTATATAATTTAAGCCTACACATATGATTTTTGAAGGCCTTGCCACGCAAGATCCAATTCTTTCTGGAAAAAGGATTTCTTTTAAATTATTGTTTGAGACTATGTTTTCTAGATTTTTAAGGCCATCATTATCGAAAAATGCTTCATTAAAATCAGTTATATAATCTGAAACATCAAAGTATTTATCATCTATTAATACTGCTGGTTTTTCCTTATTTAGCTTTCCAATTCTTACTAATTTCATCTTAATTATTTTATGTCTTTTAAAATATCCCACATAACTTCAGCTAAGAATACGTTACCAGCTTCATTTAAGTGGACTCTATCTGATGTTAATATACCTAATGCTTTATTTTCTGTATTGAATTTTGTTTCATAATCGATGAAGGCTTTACGTAAATCAATCAATTTGCATTTTTCATCTAAAGCTATTTTTCGTATTACCGTTGAAAAATAATTTAAATCCCCATCGTTCTCATTTGTTGAGTCATACTTCTCACCAATTAATGTAGGTGTACAGATAACGACTTGACTACCAGATTTTTGTATTCTCTGAATTAAAGCATGATAAAACTTTTCAAACTTGTCATAATCTGTTCCTGTTCTAGAAGAAGTCTTATGCCATACATCATTGATTCCAATATAGATTACAACAATATTAGGTTTCTTAGCAATCACATCTTCTTCATGTCGAAGGTATAAATCATATATTTTATTCCCTCCTATTCCAGCTCCTATTAATTCATATTTTCCTGATAAACCTTTGGAAGAAAGCATTTCTGCCATTTTAGTTATATAGCCCGTTTTTCCGATACCAGCCTGCGTGATAGAGTCACCAAAAAATAAAATTTTAATGGGGTTATCTGCTTTAAATGAAGATAGAGAAGATATCAGTAGAAAGGCAAAAAATAGATTTGTTTTCATTGTGTTTAATTATTTAAGTGTAAAAAACCACCATCTAAAGGATAATCGCAACCTGTTGCAAATGATGCTTCGTCTGAGCATAAATATAAGGCCAAATGAGCAATTTCTATAGGTTTAGCCATTCTGCCAATGGGTTGAGAGGCTGATAATTTTTCAAACATTTCTTTTTGATTATTCGGATAATTTTTCTGAATAAATCCGTCTACAAAAGGAGTATGAACTCTTGCAGGAGAAATACAATTGCATCTAATTCCTTTTGAGATATAGTCTTTAGCGATAGATTGCGTCATAGATTTAATAGCTCCTTTAGTCATAGAATATCCAAATCGATCTGGAATTCCTACGGAGGAAGCTACTGAGGCCATATTTAATATTACACCCGAATTATTTTTCACCATTGTAGGAATAACTGCTTTAATGCAATTAAAAGCTCCTTTTACATTTACATCAAAGATTTTTTGAAAGTCTCCAGAGCTTGTATTTTCTACATTTCCAATTTGAGCGATTCCAGCGTTATTAATTAAAATGTCAACGATATTTAAAGCATTAATCTCTGCTAACACTAATCCTTCATTTGTAATATCAACCGGATGGAACTTGGAATTTTTATTTAATTGTTGAACTTCAGATATCGTGTCATCACTTAATGGACTTTGTAGATCAAATATATGAACCTCTGCTCCTTGTTGGGCAAATAGTATTGATATAGCTCTTCCGATTCCGGAACTACCCCCGGTTATAATAACCACTTTATTTTCTAATGAAAAAATCATACAATAATATTATAATTTAACTCCTCTTCTCCAAAACATAAAATCATCTTGTCCTAAATCCATTGCTTTGGTATTAATTTCACCTGAAGCTAATTTGATGATATAATTTAAAACCTCTTCTCCTATTTCTTCCACTGATTTGTCACCAGAAATAATGGGTCCACAATCTATATCGATTATTTCAGGCAGTTTTTCAGCTAATCTAGTATTGGTAGATAATTTGACCATTGGACAAATAGGATTACCCGTTGGAGTTCCTAAACCCGTAGTAAATAGTTGTATAGTAGCTCCAGCTCCCGCCATACCTGTGGTGGCTAAAACATCATTTCCAGGTGTACAGACTAAGTTTAACCCACTTTTGGTGACATATTGTCCATATCCAAGGGATGCTTGTATCGGAGATGAACCCGCTTTTTTTGCTGCTCCAGCTGATTTTATGGCATCTGTAATTAATCCATCTTTTATATTTCCAGGAGATGGATTCATATCAAATCCAGCACCTACTGCTGCGGCTCTTCTTGCGTACTCTCTCATCATTACACCAAAATCGTCCGCAACTTGACTATTTATAGATCTATTTTGAAGTTCCTGCTCTACTCCACATAATTCAGGAAATTCAGCAATCATCACAGTTCCGCCTAAGGATACAATTAAATCAGCTGTGTGCCCAATGGCGGGATTTGCTGATATACCTGAAAAACCATCTGATCCGCCACATTTTACACCTACGCGCAGTTTAGATAAGGGTGCCGGAGTTCTTTGGCATTTATTGATTTCAACTAAGCCTTCAAAAGTCTTATGAATCACTTCACCTAACATTTGTTCTACCCCACTTCCTTCATCTTGTTGTTGTTCGAAAATATAAAGTGGTTTAGAAAAATGGGGATCTTTCTCCTTTAATTTTTGTTGGAATAAGCTGATTTGAGAATTTTGACAACCTAAACTTAATAGCGTTATCCCTCCTACATTTGGGTTAAGGCAATAACCAGCCAACAACGAACATAAATTATCCGATTCGTCTTTGTTTTCCCCACAACCGCTTTCATGAGTCAAGAATTTAATCCCATCAATATTCTTAAATAAATCGCTTTTGTGAACTAATGTAGTCTTCTTAGTCTTATCAAATTTAGGAAGCTTTAAACTTTCACCATTTTTAATTTGATTTTTCAATAATACTACTTGCTCTGTAAATGGGTCATTTTTTTGAAATCCTAAACCATTAATAAAAGCATTTTTCAACAACTCAATATTTCTGTTTTCACAAAAAACTAATGGGATAACCAACCAAAAGTTTTGAGTTCCTACTTGGCCATCTGCTCTATGGTAACCATTAAAAGTTAATTTCTTCCATTGATCGACATTGGGAGGAGTCCAGTGATAATCTTTTATTTTCCCTTTAAAATCTTGGGATGCGTGATGCAAATTAAATGTGTGCACTAAACCTCCTTTGGGTATCGCTTGCTTCGCTTTACCTACTAATACTCCATACATTACAGCTTCGCCATTAATAGGAATTGCTTCGGTCGTAAATTTATGTTTAGCGTCAATATCATCTTGTAATATGATACTATTGCCATTGTGAATAATCTCAGTGCCTTTTTTTAAATTTTGTAACGCGACTAATAAATTGTCAACGTCGTTAATTTGTAAAAAAGTTTTTCTTTTCGTAATCATTATTTATAATTTAAAAATATTCTCAGCCAAAACCCATTTAACATTTTCAGGAGTTCCTGGAATGATTTTTTGATAAGATGACATAAGTTTTTCCCAAGCTATAACTTGAGAATTATTCAAATCCAATTCGTTTTTACTTTCAAAACTGAAATCTTCATTGGCTATGATTTCCATGACTAATCGGTCTTGAAATCTAAAGATCTCCATGGAAGTAATTCCAGATTCAAAAATACTATTTTTAATGGCTACTGGAATTTCTTTATGGTAATTTATATATTCTGATATCAATTTTTCATCGTTAACTAAATCTAAAAATAATATATACCTTTTCATTATGCTTTTTGATTGGGCAATTTATACCCATTGTAAGAATAAAATACGATGAATATAAAACATAATAAAGGTATTATAAGAGCTACAGGAGTGCTTATTTTAAATAATGCCGCGGTAATTGGAGGAATAATAGCTCCACCTACTATGGACATAATAATTAATGACGAAGCTAATTTAGAACCTTCACCTAAGTCTTTACATGCTAAAGCAAAAATAGTTGGAAACATAATGGATTGAAAGAAATAAACCATCATTAAAGCAACTAATGCATAAACACCTCCTCCAAAAATTGAAATTATAATTGAAATTACTGCTCCGATGGAATATATCCCTAGAATTTTATTTGAATCATTTTTGCTCATGAAATAAGTGCCAATGAATCTGCCAAACATAAAAAGCACAAAAGCAAAAGATGCATGAAAACTAGCTATTTGAGTCGGCGACATGGCACTAGTTGTTTGGTAAATTTTTTGTACAATCCACAAATTTGTTTCGCTAGCCAAATCGATTTTTAAATCAACAAAATTTCCCCATAATGATACTTGAGCTCCTACATTACAAAATTGAGCTAAAATTCCAAGTGTTAGATGTCTATTTTTCAACAAGCTTGATATCGTAATCTTCGTTTTACTTACAACTGTACTAGTCGCCTCCGATACTTCTGGCATTTTTGTAATGGCAAATAGTATAGCTACTATAGCCACAATGACGCCGATAATTAAATAAGGCAATTGCACTGAATTTGCTTGGGAGATACGAATTGCTTCAGCTTCGGCTGCTGGTAGGCTATTTAACAATTCACGGCTATATTCTTTATCAGAAAATATAAAAAATCCTCCAATGACCGGTCCTAAAATTATGCTTATCCCATTAAAAGATTGCGCAAAATTTAATCTAAAATCTCCTGATTTTGGATCTCCTAATACCGTAACATATAAATTTGCTGCAGTTTCTAAAAATGCTATTCCACTGGCAATTAAAAATAAGGCAGCTAAAAAGAAAGAGTATAGTCTAACTTCGGCTGCAGGATAAAATAAAAATGCACCTGCAGCATATAAAATCAATCCGATTAATATTCCCATCTTATAACCTAACTTCTTCATTACATAACCTGCTGGAAGTGCCATGATAAAATAGCCTAGATAAAATGCTGTTTCAACAATATTGGCTTGCCAACGTTGTAAATCAAGTGCTGTTTGGAATTGTTTAACCAAAGTACCATTTAAACTATTCGCTAGCCCCCATAAAAAGAATAAACTAGTCACTAAACTAAATGGAATAAGGTAGTTTACTTTAGATGTTTGAGATACATTTAAATTATCATTATCAAAGGTTGGTAATGCCATATGTTTATTTTTTATTATAAAGGATAAAACGCTTTCAATATACCTTCTTTTTTTTAATTTTAAATTTGTACCTGGTAAATTTTAAAGAATTAATTCATAAAACATCTCTAACTAATCCTATTCTCGAACTAATCTTATGAAAAAAATAATTATTATTTCAGTTATATTATTAGCTAATTTCCTTTCATCAGCGCAGAATATACCCGTAATAAATCCGATACCTAGCAAAAAACAAGTTGCTTGGCAAGCTTTAGAATATTTTGGCTTTATTCATTTTAATATGAATACTTTCACAAATTTAGAATGGGGAGAAGGCCAAGAAAATCCAAATAGTTTCAATCCGACTAATTTAGATTGCAATCAATGGGCTAAAATAGCCAAAAATGCGGGTATGAAAGGTTTAATTTTAACGGTAAAGCATCATGATGGCTTTGCTTTATATCCATCTAAATATACAAAACATACAGTAGCAAAATCTAATTGGAAAAATGGCAAGGGTGATGTCGTTAAGGATTTGTCAGAAGCATGCAAAAAATATGGCATTAAATTTGGCATTTATCTATCTCCATGGGATCGAAATCATCCTGATTACGGAACCGATAAGTACAATTTAGTATAGGCAGCCATGCAAAAAGAATTACTAACTAATTATGGTCCTATTTTCGAATTTTGGTATGATGGAGCAAATGGGGAAGGTACCAACGGGAAAAAACAAATTTATAATTGGCCTTTATTCAATAATACTGTTTTAAAATATCAGCCTAATGCGATACAATTTTCAGATTCAGGACCGGATATTCGTTGGGTCGGTAATGAACGCGGATTTGCTTATGACAAAACATGGAGCCCAATAAACCGGGATGAGATTTATCCTGGATTCCCGAAGTTTGATTTATACCGTAATGGCCAACAAAATGGCTCTCATTGGGTTTCTCCTGAAGTTGATGTGTCCATAAGACCAGGATGGTATTACCACGCAGACCAAGATTTAAAAGTAAAGTCCCCCGATTCATTATTGAAAATTTACGTAGCTTCTGTAGGTCGAAATGCGAATTTATTACTTAACATTCCAGTGGATAAAAGAGGACTTATTCATCCTAATGACTCAATATCTATGATGGGATTTAAACATTTAAGGGATAAAGGTCTCGTCAATATATTAACCTCCAATGATCAAATTTCAACTTCTTCAAATTATGTTGGACATCCTAATTCAAGATTAATTGATAAAAGTTCAAAAACTTTTTGGGCTGCTAATAATTCCGATCAATCGCCTAGGATTAGTGTAAAATTGAAGGAATCTAAACTTATGAATGCTGTTTTAATTCAGGAACCTATATTTATGGGTCAAAGAATTATTCAATTTAAAGTTTTGTTGACCGATGAAAATGGGGCAAAGGAAGAAATAATTTGCCAGACCATAGGGAATAAACGTATCATCCCTTTTAAGCAGAAAAAAATAAAATATATAGAAATTGAATTCTTGAAATCTAGAGGACAGGTCCTTATTTCAAATGTCGAATTGTTAAATCTTATTTCAATACGTAACGAACCGCTTTACCAGTAAACGTATAACCGGTAGTTGTGCTTGTACTAAATACTTGATATTTAACATCAACTAATGCGCCTGCGCCAAGAGCTAAGGCAGATTCGATCATTTTGTTTAGAAGATTTTGTTTCTCTGTTTGATGATTCCCACGATAAAGCATTTTTCCATTTTGAGTTTGCTTATCTTCTAATGGGATCTCTTGAGTGATACTAAGAGGTTCTATGACTTCATATTTTTGTTTTGGAGTCTCATTGAAATAAACTATGTCTATTTCATATTTACGAGGTATTTCAAATCCTAAACCATCATGTCTCTCCGTTGAACCATCCTTGAAATTGGGACTATAATATGTACTTTGTTTTAATTGATTCTTGCATGATAAGCAAATGCCAATGATTGTAAATACCGAAATTAAATGTAGAAAGTTAAATGGTTTCTGAATCATAAATAATTACTTTTTCCCAAAGATGAGCACAATTTTTAATGAATTCTAAATGTTCTGGCGCTACTTGATAAAAATCATGTCCAGCCTCATCATTAAATGTTGTTAAAAGGCAATAACTATACGAACGATCTATTACTGGACGATTTGTACTCGCAGGTGCTCCTACATTAAAATGTACTATGGTCTTAATTTTTGATAAGAACTGAACTTCTTTTTCAAAAAAGGCTACTTCATCTTTATTTAAGGAATTTTTAAGCCAAAAATTTACTACGTGAACAAACATATTTAGATTAATTTTTCTAGTTTACAACGATTGATTAATTTAATTCTTAATTCTTCAGAACCTACTTCTAATGGCCTTCTAACTTGAGATTGCATTAATCCCAAAGATTCCAATATTAATTTAACGCCTACTGGGTTACCTTCTTCATACAAATATGAATCGATCGCTAAAAAATGACCTAGAATTTTTTGTGCTGAAACAAAATCGCCCTTTAATGCGAAGTGAATCATTTCAGAAAATTTGATAGGTAAAGCATTAGCTATCACAGACATAACTCCTACTCCCCCAATGGAAATAATAGGAACTGCTTGAACATCATCTCCAGAAATCAATAAAAAATCTTTAGGTTTATTGAAAGCAATTTCAATACACTGTTCAATAATACATGAAGCTTCTTTTATACCAATAATATTAGCGTGTTCAGCTAAATTTAAAACAGTTTCGGGAGATAAATTGATCCCAGTTCTGCCCGGTATATTATATAAAATAACAGGAACAGGACAAGCGTCAGCGATCGCATTAAAATGATCTATAACGCCTCTAGCACTTGGCTTGTTATAATATGGAGCAACAGATAATATAGCATCAATCCCATTAAATGATGTGTTTTTTATTTGACTTATTAAAGATTCTGTGTCGTTTCCACCGATTCCATAAACAATGGGTAAATGATGCGCATTTGATTCTTTTATAGTTTCAATGATCTTTTTCTTCTCATCCGATGTAGTCGTTGCAGATTCACCGGTGGTTCCTTGAACGACTAAATAATCAACACCGCCTTGACTAACATGATTAATTAAAGCACTAAGTGCTTTCCAATCAATACTTCTATCTTGGAGCATAGGAGTCACCAAAGCTGGAGCTACTCCATGAAATTTAGGTAATTTATTAACTAGCATACGATTATAGAAGGTTTAAAAACTCTTCTTCTGTTATTATTTTTATCAATAATTGATTTGCCTTCTCTAATTTTGATGGGCCCATATTATCTCCCGCAATTAAATAATCTAATTTTGAAGAAATACTGGAAACAACTTTTCCTCCATTCAAAATAATCTTATCCCTCAATCCATCTCGATCAAAATTCTGAAAAACACCTGAAATTACGAAACTTTTACCTTCTAAACTTTTACTTTCTTGTTCTAGTTCTAAAATTTCTTCACTCAACTGAACTTTAGATTGTTCTAAACGAGTAATTAAATCAATATTGTCTTTTTTGCCAAAAAATGAGATAATACTTAAAGCGATTCTATCCCCAATCTCAGGTACAGCAATTAATTCCTCATAGCTAGCCTCTCTTAAATTATTAATTGACTTAAATTCAATAACTAATTTTTCAGCTATTGTAGCTCCTACATGTCTAATTCCTAGGCCAAACAAAACTTTTCTGAATGGAACCGTTTTAGATTTTTCAATCGAACTTAATATATTTTGAATCGATTTTGACTGAAAGCCATCTAGTCCAATAAAATCTAAGGTGCTTAGTTTATATAAATCACCCACATCCTTAATAATTGATTTCTCGAATAAAAGATCAATCGTTTCCACTCCTAAGTTTTCTATATTTAAGGCTTTACGTTGGATAAAATGTTCAATTTTACCTTTGATTTGCGTTGGGCAAAATGAATCATTCATACAATAATGATTCGCTTCACCTTCTACCCTTTCCAATTCACTATTGCAATCGGGGCAGTTTGTCGGAAACACAAAAATAGGTTTTTGTGGATTTCTCATGGACATATCCACTCCTGTAATCTTAGGGATTATCTCCCCTCCTTTTTCAATAAATACCATATCACCTTCATGTAAATCCAAACGAGTCATTTCGTTTGCATTGTGTATGGAGGCTCTTTTTATCATGGTACCTGCCAAGTAAACAGGGTTTAAATTAGCTACTGGAGTTATATTACCCGTTCTGCCAACTTGATAGCTAATACTTAATATTTCAGTTTTAGCTATTTCAGATGGATATTTAAATGATATAGCCCACCTGGGTGATTTTGCAGTAAAACCCAGTCTTTCTTGTTGGCCATAATCATTGATCTTAATAACAATTCCATCCGTATTTAATGGCAAATCGTTTCGTTTTAATCTCCATTTTTCAACATACGCTAAAACTGATTCGATATCAGCGCATTTTTCCCAAGTTTGACTAATTGGAAAACCTAAGTTAAATAGTTTAATTAAACTTTCTTCGTGTGTCTGGAAGGGATTATCATAACCTAAATATGCATATATGTAGCAATCTAAATTTCGCTGTGCTACGATTGCCGAATCCTGCATTTTAAATGTACCAGAAGCGGAATTCCTTGGATTTGCTAATAAGGCTTCCCCTGATAATGATCGCTCAAGATTGATTTGTTCAAAAATGTGATTTGGCATGAAGCCTTCTCCTCTTAATTCAAACTCTACAGGAAGATTCTCATCTACAATTGTATGAGGGATTGATTTAATTGTTTTAACATTATTTGTAATATCATCCCCCCTTATTCCATCCCCTCGAGTTATTCCTTTAATTAATTTTCCATTTTCATACCAAAATGATAAGGCAACCCCATCGAATTTTAACTCACATATATATTCATATTTTTCGTCTCCTAAAGCTTTTTTTACTCTTGAATCAAAATCTTTTAAGTCTGTTTCATTATAAGTATTTCCTAAGGATAACATAGGAAAACGATGATTGACACTTTTAAATTGTTTGGTAATGGTACCTCCTACTCTTTGGGTTGGACTATCATTTAACGCAAAAAGGGGATTCTCCTGTTCCAGTTTTTGTAATTCACTTAATAATTGATCGAAGGCCAAATCAGATATAAGGCTTTCGTTTTTCTGGTAATATGCATCATTATACTTATTAATTAGATTAATAAGTTCATCCATTCGTTTTCTAATATCCATATTAAAAAATTATTTCATAAAGTTAATTGGAATACCAATAGAAATATACCTTAGTAAATTATTTTCATACCTTTGTATTATGGAAAAATTGATCATAGCCCCATCTGTATTATCTGCTGATTTTTCAAATTTAGGTACTGAAATACAAATGTTAAATGAATCTGATGCCCAATGGATTCATATAGATATAATGGATGGAATGTTTGTACCTAACATTTCTTTTGGTTTTCCGGTGTTAGAAGCAATCAATAAAATATCTCAAAAGTTTTTGGATGTTCATTTAATGATCGAAAAGCCGGAAAGGTATTTAACAAAATTTAAAGATGCTGGAGCTAATTTAATAACAGTTCATTATGAAGCTTGTACGCATATCCATAGGACAATTCAAGAAATAAAATCACTGGGTTGCCAAGTTGGAATAGCGATTAATCCTGGAACACCCGTATCTGTATTAAATGAGGTTATCGGATTAGTTGATTTAGTCTTAATCATGTCGGTTAATCCTGGATTTGGAGGACAAGAATTTATATCCAATAGCCTTCAGAAAACGAAAGATGTTAAAGCATTAGCAGATAAGTGTGGGAATGTAAATCTTAAGATTGAAATAGATGGTGGAGTATCTTCTATAAACGCTAAAGATTTAATTTCTGCTGGGGCTAATGTGTTAGTAGCTGGCAATTTTGTTTTTAATTCTAAAAACCCAAAATCTACTATTTCCGATTTATTGAAACTTGGTGAATAAGGCATAGATGAAATTTACAAGAATAATACTCTTATTATTTTTCTGCTTGTTCCTAGAATTTCATAGTTCTGCTCAAAAAATTCAGTGGGCTTCCAAAATTATTTCTGTTTCAAGTGAATATACAGATCCATTATTGGGAAATGAATATAAAGCTATTCATGCGCTTGGAAAGCCTAGTAAATATCCAAAATTTGCAAATAGTCCTAGCGCATGGCAATCTTTAACTCCTGACAATCCTACTGGTGAATATATCATTGTGGGTTTTGATTCCTTGCAAAATGTCAAACAAGTAGCCATATTTGAAAATTTTGGTGCGGGAAGCATTGTGAAAATTGATGCATTGGATGAAAACAACAAAATTTTTACGTTAAAAGAATTAACTAATGGGTATGCCAAAAGTAACGGACAAATAACCTATGTTAATCTTACTAAAGCTACATCATTTAAAGTAAGGGCCATAAAATTAGCTTTCAATTCTAATAGAGTCATCGGTTTTTCACAAATCGATGCAATCGCTGTATCGGAATCTGATGTTCCAATTGAGGAAAGCATAAAATTACGGGATGAGCCTAATGCGACTTATTTTAAAGAAAATATGGGGGCTACCATAAACTCGACTTATAATGAAATTTGTCCTGTAGTTAGTCCAGATGGTAAAAAATTATATTTCACACGCTGGAAACATCCCGATAACCTTGGGAAAGATAAAAATCAAGATATTTGGTTTTCAAGATTAAAAGATGACAAATCTTGGAGTAAGGCAGAGTTATTTAGTCGGCCCATTAATAATGAAGAAAATAATGCAGTTTGTGGAATTTCGTTAAATGGAAAAACCATTTTATTGAATAATGTTTATGGAAAAGATGGAAAAATGGAAAAGGGAGTTTCTGTTTCTTATTTGTTAAGAACTGGAGATTTTAGCTTTCCTAAGCCATTGCTGATTATAAATTTTAAAAATAAATCAGAATTTTCAGAATATACACTTGCTCCTAACGGGAAAGTACTGTTAATGACAACCGAAATGAAAGATTCTTACGGAGGCAAGGATATATATGTTTCGTTTCTCCGAACGGATGATAAATGGACAGAGCCTAAAAACATAGGCAACAAAGTGAACACAGGAGAGTCAGAAAGTACTCCATTTATTGCTCCTGATGGCGTAACTATGTATTTTTCCTCGAGTGGACATGTAGGTTATGGTAGCAATGACATCTTCTTATCTAGGCGCTTAGATGACAGTTGGTTAAACTGGTCCACACCAGAGAACCTGGGACCTATTATAAACACAACACAATGGGATGGTTATTTTTCTGTGGCCGCTCAAGGCGATTATGCCTATTTTAGTTCTGTTGAAAATTCAATTGGCGCCGAGGATATATATCGAATAAAAATACCTCCTAAAATAAAACCATTAACCTTAATTCAATTTTCAGGAAAAATTTACAACGAAGAAAGTAAAGAGATTATTCAAGGGAAAGTGCTAGTAAAGTCACTGAGTACAAGTGATTCTTTGTTTATAGAATTTGATCCTTATAATGGAGATTTTGAATTTATGTGGCCTGCAAAATTTCCTTTTACCATGGAAGTTAAATCGAAAGGGTTTATTTCTAAAGTTGAACGTTTCAACTTTACTAAGGAAGCATTTTACAAAACCGTAAATAAAAATTTTAATCTATTACCTTTGCGATTGGATAAAAAATACAATCTACCTATTATAAATTTTGATCAAGGAAAATTTGAAATTTTACCGGAGACGTATGATGAATTAAATAACATTATTAATATTTTAAAGGAAAACGTCGATTATGGCATTTTGCTTGAAGGACATACGGATAATCAGGGAGACTGGAATGAAAATTTAAAATTGTCTTTAAACCGTGTAGAAAGTGTAAGAGACTATTTGGTAACGAAGGGAATAAATAAAGAAAGAATTCAAATTAAAGGTTGGGGTGGAATTAAACCTTTAATCAGCAACATGATCGAAAGTAGACGTAAATTAAATAGAAGAGTAGAATTCACATTGTTTGCCCTGTAATGACAAAATCATCCAATGATATATATTTTAAGCAACTAAATGGCATTAGGTTTATAGCCGTTTTGTTAGTTCTATTGGATCATTGGCTTGTACCTATTTTACCTATCCCTTTAGGCCATCTTGGTGTTGTCATATTTTTCGTCTTAAGTGGTTTTTTAATTACAAGAATTTTATTTTTAAATGCCGATGAAATTCAAAATACAAGGTCAAGCGCATGGCCTAAAATTCTTCGTTTTATCTATCGGAGATCTTTACGGATATTCCCAATTTACTTTATTTTGTTATTCATTGGGCTAATTTTTAATATATCTAATTTCAAGGAATTATGGCCATGGCTGATAAGCTATACTCCTAATTTTTATATTATGATCAAGGGTCAATGGTTAGGCACTTGGGATCATTTGTGGTCTTTAGCTGTTGAAGAGCAATATTATTTAATCTTCCCTTATTTTATTTTATTTTTTAATAAAAAAACATATTTGCGGCTGTTCATCATTATGATATGTCTGGGTATCTTATCGAGAATGATTTTTTATGTTATAGTTCCACACGACGCGATAGAAAAATATTGGATGTTTTCCTATGTAAATCCTTTAAGCGCAATTGATTGTTTTGGTATGGGAGGTTTAATGGCTTATTTTTATCATTATGATTATAATTATTTATATAAAATAGCTGAAAAGAAAAATTTATTGCCAATCTCTCTATCTGCAGTATTTATCTCATTACTTTTATCTAATTATTCTGTATACACCTATGATAATATATGGTTTAGTGTTTTGGAAAGATCAATTTCAGTCATATTTGCTTATTTTTTAATAATGAATGCCTTAATGGAAAGAAAAAATTATTTGGGTCAGTTATTAGAAAATAAAGTAGTTATTTACTTGGGTTCTATTTCATATGGCATTTATTTATACCATAACTTGGTGTTTAATTATTATCACCTTAATGGAAATACAATTTGGGGATTTATGTCAAAAAATTTCACTTATTTGAACTCACTAAATTCAGAATCAATTATATTAAAATTTGCAATAAATTTTATATTACTAATCGGCATAGCAAGCTTTTCTTGGTTCTATATTGAGAAACCAATTAACAGATTTAAAAACAGATTATAATGCTCAATAAATTGGACTTAGTACTTGTAATCCCTGCCTATAATGAGGAAGGGTGCATTGAAAATGTTATTGATTTATGGACTTTAGGAATATCCAATATTTTAAAAAATGAAAATTTTAAAATAATAGTTATTAACGATGGTTCGAAAGATAATACAGGTGCTATATTAGATGAAATTGCGTCAACGAATAAATATTTAATTGCCAAGCATCAACTTAATGGAGGCCATGGTAATGCCGTTGTTAATGGCTATAAATTGGCAGTAGAAATGAATCCTGATTTTATATTTCAGACAGATTCAGATGATCAATTTATCCCTGAAGATTTTAGGCATTTTTGGGATTTAAAAGATCAATCAGATTTTATATTAGGATTTAGGCAAATTCGCCATGATGACCCTTTTCGCCTACTCATTACTAAAATATTGAAATTCTCTTTGTTGACTATATATGGAACCTATATAAATGATGCAAACATTCCATTTAGGCTATTTAAAACAACATTCTTGAGAAAACTATTATCTGTTCTTCCTAATCCAATCCCATTTGCACCCAACATATTTTTGTCAGTTTTAGCTAAAAAAACAAATCAAAAACTCTTTAATATTCCGGTTATTCACAAGGAAAGAGAAACAGGAGAAGTTTCGATCAGGCACATGAAATTATTAAAGGTTTGTTGGCAGAGTTTGAAAGAATTAATATTGTTTAGGATTAACCTTAATCAATATATCACCCAAATATTAAAATAAAAAAAGGCTCATTTTAGCATATTACACTAAAATGAGCCTTTAAAATCAAATATCAATTTATACTAAATCGAATCGATCAAGATTCATAACTTTAGCCCAAGCGGCTACAAAATCAGTCACGAATTTATTTTTTGAATCTTCACATGCATACACTTCAGCTAAGGCACGTAACTCTGAATTAGATCCAAAAATTAAATCTACTCGAGTACCAGACCATTTTACTTGACCTGAAGATCGATCAGAACCTTCAAATAAATATTGATGAGCGTCCACTGCTTTCCAAGTTGTGCTAAGATCAATAAGGTTTACGAAGAAATCATTTGTCAATACACCTGGAGTATTTGTAAATACCCCATTTTTTGATTCATCAAAATTGGTATTTAATACACGTAATCCACCAACCAATACCGTTAATTCAGGAGCACTTAAAGTTAATAACTGTGCTTTGTCAATTAACATTTCTTCAGCAGATACCAAGGTACGAGGCTTAACATAATTTCTGAATCCATCTGCTATTGGTTCTAATACTCCAAATGATTCCACATCTGTTTCATCTTGAGAAGCATCGGTACGACCAGCAACAAATGGAACATTAACCTCAACTCCACCATCTTTAGCAGCTTTTTCAATCGCAGCAGAACCTGCCAAAACGATTATATCAGCTAATGATATACCTTTTTCATTATTTGTGGCATTAAACTCCTTCTGTATATTCTCTAAAATATCTAATACCTTCGATAATTGAGCAGGATTATTGACCGCCCAAAACTTCTGTGGTGCTAAACGTATACGTCCTCCATTGGCGCCCCCTCGTTTATCTGAACTACGGAATGTAGATGCAGATGCCCAAGCCGCTGAAACTAATTCACTTACCGTTAATCCTGAGGAAATTATTTTGCCTTTTAATGATACTATATCTGCCGAATCGATCATTTTGAAAGTTGATGATGGAATTGGATCTTGCCATATTAATACCTCAGCTGGAACCTCTGTACCTACATATCTAGAACGCGGCCCCATATCACGATGAGTTAATTTAAACCAAGCTCTAGCAAATGCATCTGCAAATAAATCTGGATTTTCATAAAATCTTTTTGAAACTTTTTCATAGGCAGGATCAACTTTCAAAGCTATGTCTGAAGTCAACATAGTAGGCGCATGACTTATAGAAGGATCATGTGCATCTGGTACAGTACCTGATCCAGCCCCACCTTTGGGCTTCCATTGATTAGCACCAGCTGGACTTTTTGTTAATTCCCAGTCAAAACCAAATAAGTTTTCGAAATAGTTATTGCTCCATTGCGTAGGAGTAGTTGTCCATGCGCCCTCCAATCCTGAAGTAATCGTATTAACTCCGTTACCTGAGCCGAATGTATTTTTCCAACCTAAACCTTGTTCTTCAATGCCGGCTCCCGCAGGTTCTTTGCCAACGTATTTACCTGGATCTGCAGCTCCATGAGTTTTACCGAAAGTGTGTCCACCAGCAATTAATGCCACTGTTTCTTCATCATTCATCGCCATCCTTGCAAATGTTTCCCGTATGTCCCTTGCAGAAGCAATTGGATCAGGATTTCCATTGGGACCCTCAGGATTAACGTAGATTAAACCCATTTGGACAGCTGCCAAAGGGTTTTCTAAATCGCGATCTCCGCTATATCTTTTATCATCTAACCAAATACGTTCATTACCCCAATAGATATCTTCTTGTGGCTCCCAAACATCTTCCCTACCACCTGAAAAACCAAATGTTTTAAAGCCCATAGACTCTAATGCACAATTACCAGCAAGGATCATTAAATCTGCCCAAGACAATTTACGACCGTATTTTTGTTTAATTGGCCATAATAATAAACGTGCTTTATCTAAATTGGTATTATCAGGCCAACTATTTAACGGAGCAAATCTTTGCATTCCTGCTCCACCCCCACCACGGCCATCTGTTGTTCGATAAGTACCAGCACTATGCCACGCCATACGTATCATAAATGGACCATAATGGCCATAATCCGCTGGCCACCAATCTTGAGAAGTAGTCAATGATTTGATGATGTCTTCTTTAACAGTTTTCAAATTAAGTGATGCGAATTCTTTTGCATAATTAAAAGATTCATCCATTGGATTTGATAATCGAGAATGTTGTCTCAAAACATTTAATCGTAATTGATGTGGCCACCAATCCGTATTTCTTGTTCCACTACCTGCACTTGGTTGCTTACTCATTGACGTAGCCCCAGTTAAAGGACACTTGGCTTCTTCGCCGCTATTAGAATTATCCATATTTATTGATTGTTTAATTAATCAAAGTGTTTTTTAACAATTAGATTCAAATATCAAGACAATTTTTGTATAAATCAAATCTATATTTATTATATTAGTATAACAAATATCTATAATAATGACTATCACTCAATTAGAATACATTGTAGCTTTAAATGAATATAAAAGTTTTTCAAAAGCCGCTAAGTTTTGCTGTGTCACACAGCCAAGTTTAAGTATGCAAATTCAAAAATTAGAAGAAGAACTTAATTTGATCATATTTAATCGGAAAATTAAACCAATCAAACCTACTACGGAAGGATTACAAATAATAAATGCTGCCAGAAAAATTATCCAAGAAAAAAAATCAATTCAAATTTTTGCACAAGGCTATCATAAGGATGTAATTGGGGAGGTATCGATAGGTATTATACCAACAATCGCCCCCTACTTGATTCCGAAATTTCTTTCTTCATTTCAAACAAAATTCCCTAACCTAAAACTTAATATTTTTGAAACGACTACTGAAAATATCTATAATGCAATTAATGAGGGAAAATTAGACATTGGTATTTTGGTTCCCATAACAAATCAAGAAATGCCCTGCATACCATTATTTTTTGAAGAGTTATTTTTATTTTCAAATGTATTATTGAAAAACGGAGAGTTAGATCAAAACATTATCCCAGAAAAATTATGGATTCTTGAAGAAGGGCATTGTTTAAGTAACCAGATTGCTTCTATATGCAATCTAAGAAATAAATCAAATTCAGATACTCAAATAGTTTATAAAACAGGAAGTCTAGAAACGATGTTAAGATTAGCAGAAAATGGAATGGGTCAAACAATTATTCCGCATATGATGGTCGATTATGTCAATGAAACAGTTAAAAAGAAGATATTCAAAATACCTTTTAATACACCTGTTAGAGAAATTGCATTAATTTATTCAGAAAATTATAATAGGAAAGGTGTAATTGATGCCCTCAAAGATGAGATTATTTCTGTAATTCCAAAAGAATGGATAAACGCTAAGAATAAATATATAATACCATTAAATATTTAATTTATTAGTTTTTAATAATCTAAATAAAATAAATAAACTAGCGATAAAGAACAAAGTTAAGACCAAAATACCTACCCTCATATTCCCTGTTATTTGAATAATAATGCCAAACAAAAATGTACCCAGTACAGTACTTAGTCGATCGCATACATCATAAAAACTAAAGTATGAAGCTAAATCTTTTTCATCAATGGGGCATAATTTAGCATAACTAGCTCTACTATTACTTTGTATTCCTCCCATGACAAATCCAATGAACATAGCTAAAATGTAAAACTGAATTTGACCGTACACGAAATAGGCAAAACAGCAAATTAATATCCATATGGTTATAATTATAATTAACGCTAAAATGTTACCTATTTTTTTAGAAATATAAGAACAAATAAAGGCTCCTGGGATAGCTACTAATTGGATTAAAAGAATTGTAATGATGAGTGCGTCCGTTGGCAAATGTAATTCTTGACTTCCAAATAAAGCACCTAAGTACATAACTGTTTGAGCTCCAAGATTGTACATGAAAAATGATATTAAGAACAATTTTACAGAGCCTAAACCGCGTATTTTAAAAAAAACATTTCTCAATTCTGTAAATCCCCCGGTTAAATAGCTACTATTTAATTTAATGGATTTTTGATTGTCAGGTAAATAATGTAGGGGTATCTGGGCAAACAATAACCACCATATGCCAACGGACAAGAATGAAATTCTACTGGCTAATTCGCTTGAAATGTTACCATATAATCCTGGCATCAATAGCATAGATAAGTTTTGTAACAATAATATGACACTACCAATATAACCCAAGGCAAACCCCTTTGCACTTAGTTGGTCATATTCATCTTTGGTAGCTATTTCTGGTAAAAAACTGTTGTAAAAAACGATACTCCCGCCCCAACCGATAATTGAAAATAAAAAACCTAATGTACCCACCCAGTAACTTCCTTTGGTGAAGAAAAACAAACCAATGCAACTGAAAGAACCTAAATAGCAAAAAAAACGCATAAAGGCCTTTTTATTACCTAAATAGTCTGCAATTCCTGAAACAATAGGCACTAATACTGCTAATATTAAAAATGCAAAAGATATAGTGTAGGAATAAACTACCGTATTGGGCAATAAAATAGTACCCAAAATAGGGAGTAAATTAGGCGTAATTGATCCCAATACTACAGCAGCTATTGGGAAATAAATTGGAAAAATAGCCGAAGTGATGGTTAATGAATGTACAGAATTAGCCCAATCATAGAAAGCCCAAGCATTTTGAATTTTTTTATTACTATGTAATTTTCCCATTAAAACAGACCCAATTGATCCCCTTTATTTAAGTCACTATTTGAATTTTCATCAGGCTTTGATTTGATCGTCATAGGAACGTCTGTTTCATTATTGCTGGTATTTATATCAAACGGTATGTCGTCTGTATTAATATTTTTAGATAAGGGTTCAATTTCCTCGTCTTTTAAAACAATGGTTTCACTTATATCTAAATCCTCTCTATCAATAGATTCCAGGTTAACTATTTCTAATGGGATTTCATCTTTTTCCTGTTTTATTACTTCATTGCCCTTTATAGATACATCTTTTATTGCTTCAGTATTTTCATAAGTAACTGAATTCAAGATATTTATATTATTTTCTGAATCGGAATCATTATCATCATCTGTATTTATGGAATTATTTAATGTTTCCGGTTCAGATACTATGATTTCCGTAGAATCTATTTCTTCAGTTTCCAAAAATTGAATATCAGCAATTTTGGTAAAATTCAATTTACTCCCAATGGCCTTCCACCCTCTTACTTCTACAATACTGACAATAGGTATTATACTTGTTTCGATTACTTTTCCATCAGGCTTGTGCTTAATTTGAACATTCGGCGAATAATTATCAGTAACATTTAATAATTTAGAATTTTTCGAATCTGTAATAAATAAAAACTTTTTATCTATTGTGGTCGTTTCTAATTTGAATCGTTTGATGTAATTAGATTTATTTATTCCATCAAAATAGACTGCAGAAATGATACTTTTACTATTAAAACGTTTTAAATATAAAATTTCGTCTGCTTGATATCGATTTGTTAATTCGAAATTGGTTAGCTCATAATTTCCATTGGCATAAATAGCTATAATTAAATCATTAGGTTCAAAATTGCCTATATGATGTCCATGCTGATCTCTATTTAATCTACCTATTGTCGGATCATACCAAATATCCACACCTCCTAATGTTGAAATACCCGCCGACTTTTGAATAATTTTTCTAGCAGGATATTTAGTTAACATATTTCCTAATGATTCCCTTCCTTTAATAGCTAACTTGGCAAAGTCATAATCAAATTGTTTTATTTTTGCTGTACAGTTGGCCGTCAAACTAATTTGTATAATCTCTGCTTCCCCATTTTCATTCGCTGAAAAATAAGTAATTTTTGATTTGGAATGATTGCCAACCAATTTATATTCTCTATCCCGGGTAATCGAAGTAACTTTAAATCTTTTAACGTAGGTTATTCCTGTCTTGCCATCTGCATAACAAATATTGAAAACTTTTCGGTCATCATTTTTCTTGAATACACAGCAATAAAGGATATCCTTGCCAACAAACACTTTTTCTTGGACTTTCGTTACGATACACGTTCCATCTAGTCGAATAACAATTATATCATCTATATCTGAGCAGTCCATCACAAATTCATCTTTTTTAAGACTATATCCGATAAAACCATCCAATTTATTTACATATAATTTTTGATTCGCAGCAGCCACTACAGTAGCCGATATGGTATTGAAATTAGTTATTTCAGTTTTACGCTCTTTGCCTTTCCCGTATTTTTGTAATAGATTTTTAAAATAATCAATCGCGTACCTAATTAAATTTGCTAGATTTTCCTCTACCTCTTTAAGTTCTTCTTCTAATCGACGCATAGACTCATCCGCCTTGAAACTGTCGAATTTGGAAATTCTTTTAATCCGGATTTCTAATAATCTTAAAATATCTTCTTCCGTTATTTCTCTATAAAAATCCTTTTTAAACGGATTTAAACCTTCATCTACTGTAGAAATTACCAACTCAAATGTTTCACACTCTTCAATCTTACGGTATATACGGTTTTCAATAAAGATTTTTTCAAGCGAGCTAAATAGAAGTTTTTCCATTAGTTCACTCTTTCTAATCTCTAACTCTTCCCTTAATAATTCAACGGTTTGGTTGGTACTGACCCTTAATATTTCAGCAATACCCACGAAATGTGGTTTATCTTGAATAATGACGCAACCATTGGGTGAAATGGATATTTCACAATCCGTAAATGCATATAATGCGTCAATGGTAACATCAGGGGAAATACCTGGAGCTAATTGTACCTGAATTTCAACATCCTTTGCGGTATTATCAATTACCTTTTTAATTTTTATTTTTCCTGAATCATTCGCTTTAATGATTGAGTCAATTAATGATGTGGTTGTTGTACTAAAAGGAATTTCTTTAATGAGTAACGTTTTTTTATCAAACTCCTCTATTCGAGCCCTTATTCTAATTTTCCCTCCTCTTAATCCATCATTATATGAACTTGCATCCATCATTCCCCCTGTCAAAAAATCAGGGAATAAATTCACTTTTTTATTAGAAAGTAAATCAATTGAAGCCTGTAATAATTCACAGAAATTATGAGGCATAATTTTTGTGGCCAGTCCTACGGCAATTCCTTCTACACCTTGCGCCAATAATAATGGGAACTTAATCGGCAAAGTAATAGGCTCCTTTTTCCGTCCATCATATGACAATTGCCAGTGCGTTGTCTGATTATTAAAAACCACATCATTAGCGAATTTTGATAGCCTTACCTCAATATATCGGGCTGCTGCTGCACTATCGCCTGTTCTAACATCTCCCCAATTACCCTGACAATCAAATAATAATTCTTTTTGGCCCAAATTAACAATAGCATCATTAATGGATGCATCCCCATGAGGATGATATTGCATAGTTTGTCCAATAACATTAGCTACTTTATTAAATCGACCATCATCCATTTCATTTAGCGCATGTAAAATACGTCTTTGAACTGGTTTTAATCCATCTTCTATGGCCGGTACTGCCCTTTCTAAAATAACATAAGAAGCATATTCCAAGAACCAATTTTCATACATCCCCGCAACCGCTATTTGATCCTGCAAAGCACCTTCTAATGAATCATTCATATATTAATCTAAATTTATTTTAGTATTACTTCTTAGAAACAACTGATATAAAATTATGGCAGTAGCTCCCCAAATTTCTTTACCATCATTCAAAAACAAAGGTGAAATCACTTTATTTTCTAAAATTTTTAACTCATGAAAAGTTAAAATATTGGAATCTTTAAACAACGAAATTGGTATTTCAAAAATACAATTTATTTCTCTTTTATTTAAAGTAAAAATTGGCTTTTCGGTAACAATTGTATAAAATGGTTGAACCCAATGGTTTGAAACATGTATCCACTGTGGAGATAAAGGAAATAATAGATCAGATTCTATTCGAACACCTATTTCTTCATATACTTCCCTTAACGCCGTATCCTTAAGGTTTTCATCTCCCTCGTCCATCTTTCCTCCAGGCAATGCGATTTGACCACTGTGATGACCATTATAAGTATTGCGTTCAATTAAATATATTACGCTCTCTTCAGTATTACTTTTATAAATAATGGCTAAAACAGCCGCTTTTATAGCGTTATTTTTAATCGTTAAGTCCTGTGAAATTTTATCATTTAAAAACCACAAAGAATCTAATTCTTGATGCATGTTTTATTTAAATTTTTGAGCTATCGCAATGGCACAATTAATACCATCTAGAGCTGCAGACATGATACCCCCAGCAAAACCACCTCCTTCCCCACAAGGATACAAATTGTTAATTTCAATATGTTCTAAAGATTCAGGATCTCTTGGTATTTTAACAGGAGAAGAAGTTCTACTTTCCAAACCAATCAATTGGCCTATATGACTAGAAAATCCAGGTATTTTTCGGTTAAACTCTTTAAGACCCATAGATAAAGGTTCTGAAATGAAGTCAGGCAGAAATTCTCGAATATCCCCAGAAATTAAACCAGGAATATATGAGGTATCTAATACTTCATTACTGGCTCTACCTGTTAAAAAATCACTGGTTAGTTGGGACACCGCCTTTTGTGTTCCACCAGATAATCCATTCGCTTTATTCTCCAATTCTTCTTGGAATTGCATACCTGCTAATGGTCCATGGTTTGAATATGAAGAAAGATCTGAAGGTAAAATACTAACAACAATACCTGAATTTGCAAATTTAGAATCTCGCCTTGAAGGAGACATGCCATTAACAACTACTTGATTTTGATTTGTCGCTGAAGGTACTATAAATCCTCCAGGACACATGCAAAATGAAAATACACCTCTTTCACCGCCATTAAAATTCGTCTTAGCAACTAAACTAAATGAAGCGGGAGGTAAATAGGATGGCCGATCGCTGAATTTATATTGACTTTTATCTATAAAACTTTGCAAATGCTCAATTCTGACACCAAGAGCAAATGATTTGGATTCAATAAAAATATTCTTTGATTGCAAGAGCGTGAATATATCTCTCGCAGAATGACCGGTAGCTAATAAGGTTGCCTCACCTAAAAAATCATCCTTTAAATTAGTTTGACAACCAATGATCGATTTGTTTCGAATGAGTAAATCGGTTACTCGATGTTCAAAATGAAACTCCCCACCTGCTTCCATTATGGCATTTCGCATGGATGAAATAATCTGAGGTAATTTATTTGTACCTATATGTGGATGGGCTTCATATAAAATATTTTTGTCAGCACCATAACTGACAAATTTCTTAAGAACATAATTTATATCACCTCTTTTTTTACTACGAGTATATAATTTTCCATCTGAATAAGTTCCTGCCCCACCTTCTCCAAAACAGTAATTGCTATCAGAATCGACAATATTAAATCTATTAATGGCTGCTATATCACGCCTTCTATCACGAACATTTTTTCCTCTTTCTAAAATGATAGGTTTATATCCTAATTCAATTAATTTAAGAGACGCAAATAACCCAGCAGGACCACTTCCGATGACAATGACTCTTTTACTATTCTTCTTTAATTTAGGTAAAACAGATGTAAGCTCTAACGAAAAATCATGATCTTTACTATATAAGCCAATTTTAACAAGTGCCTTTATATTTTTGTTTCTAGCATCTAATGAAATCTTTTCAATTCGATATTGAATATTATTCAATAGATTTACACCCAATTCTGACAATAAGAATTGATGTAATTGTTCTTGTGAATAAGCAATCGATGGACTAATTACAAAATCTCTACTTTCTAACATAATTAAAATTTGTTCAAAAATACAAATACATTTTTATACTAATGAATAAACTAATAAATGAAGTAAGTACCTATCTGTTACAACATAAAGATAACCCAGTTCATTGGGAGGCTTGGAATGCAGAATCACTAGAACGATCTATAAAAGAAGACAAACCTATTATCATCAGTATTGGGTATGCAGCATGTCATTGGTGTCATGTTATGGAGCATGAATCGTTTGAGGATCAGGAGGTGGCTGAAATAATGAATAATCATTTTATCAATATAAAAATTGACAGAGAGGAAAGACCTGACCTTGATATGATTTATATGGAAGCTGTACAAAAAATGGGTATTAGAGGTGGATGGCCTTTAAATGTATTTTTAATGCCGAATAAAAATCCATTTTATGGAGGGACCTATTTCCCGCGAAAAAACTGGATTTCAATCTTAAGATCAATTGATGAAGCTTTCAAAAATAATAGAACTGAATTAAATAACTCAGCGGATGGATTTGCAGAAAGCCTCAATGATAATAATTTACTCTTCAATAAATTTAATTTTAACACCCATTCTAGAAATTTAGAAAAGGTGTTTCCGATAATTAAATCGTCCTTAGATCCCATATTTGGAGGAATTCAAAAAGCCCCCAAATTCCCCTTACCTTGTTTAATTGATTTTTTAATTAACCTACCCAATAGTCAATATTTAAAATTGGGCGTAAGCGAACTATATAATGTTCAATTACAAAAAATGGCTCAAGGTGGCATATATGATCAATTAGAAGGAGGATTTTCTCGATATTCGGTCGATTCTGAATGGTTCTGCCCTCATTTTGAAAAAATGCTTTATGATAATGTTCAATTAATTAAATCATATTCATTAGCCTATTCAAAAACCAAGAGTGATTTATATAAAGAAGTAATTTCAAATACCATTAAATTTATAAATGATCAATTGAAAGGAGAAAATGGACTATATTTTTCTTCCATTGACGCGGATAGCGAAGGCGTAGAAGGTCAATATTATACATGGGATTTTAAAGAACTTAACTCAATTTTACCTTACAAAAGTAATCAAGAGTTTTATAATCACTTTTCAATAACTAGTCATGGAAATTGGGAAAATGATAAAAATATACTATACAAAATTTCTCCCATAAGTAACAAGTCGTTTGATCTACAATTTAGTATTTTAAGAAAAGTAAAATTGTCTCGAATAAAGCCAAATACAGACACGAAACAAATACTTTCTTGGAACGCTATTTACGTTTCTTCTCTTATTCAAGCTTACATTTCAGTTAATAACTACAAATATTTAGATTTAGCTAAGTCCATCATCCTGCAAATTGAAAATCATTTTATTATTAATAAAACCTATTTACACCAAGTTAAATACTCGGCTAGTCCAATAATAGCCTTTTTAGATGATATGAGCTTTTTAACGAAAGCCTATATCGACTTATATGAAGTAAGTGGAGATATTAATTATATCAATAAGGCCAATCTTTGTCTATCAGATATACTTGAAAATTTCAACCAAAATAAATCCAACTCTGTTTTTTATAATTATTATTCAAATAAATCAGAGATATTAATTGCCGAAAAATATGAAATTAATGATTCGGTTATGCCGTCCTCTAATTCGATTTTATGTGAATGTTTGTTTAAAATAGGATTTATTAACCAAGTTCCTGCTTATACTTTAAATGCCAAAGAAATGGTTGAAAACATCTTAGAATCAGCCCTAAATAATCCTTTATATTTTTCAAACTGGTTAAAAATATATAGTGATAACGTTGAGTATCCAAAGGCTTTAATTAAATACAATTCAAGTTTTATTAAATTAGATGTGCTACAGCAAACTGAATTTCTCATAGATAAGGCGATGATAATTTATACACCTATCTTGACTAAAGATCAATATAATTTTTATTTGTGTATCGGTGATACATGCTATTCACCCACAAATACGATTGAGGAATTACAAATTCAAATGAAGTCGGTTATTTAATTCTTAAAGGATTTTCATTGACAAAAGCACCCCAACCCTTTTTTGTTCCTTTAAGGGTGGATGTTAAATTGTTATTATGAAAATGATGACATATAGCTATTCCTAATGCATCCGTAGCATCAAATAGCTTTGCGTCTAATTTAATGTTCCCAATAATTTCAACCATTTTTGCTACCTGTTCTTTGGATGAATTACCATTTCCCGTTACTGATTGTTTGATTTTTTTGGGTTCGTATTCGGAAACTGGAATGTTTTTAGAAAATGCAAGTGACATAACCATTCCTTGAACTCTGCCTAGTTTTAACATCGACTGTACATTCTTACCGAAAAAAGGTGATTCTATGGCTATTTCATCTGGAAGGAATTCTTCTAATATGCCTAACACTCTTTCATGAATTTTCAGAAACTTAGCTCCTTGTGTAGTATACTTGGTTAAATTCAAAATTCCATATTGCAGTATGGTTACTTTTTCTTTGTTTATTTTGATTAAACCATAACCTAGAAATCTAGTACCAGGATCAATCCCTAAAATTATTTTTTCTGATGTGGAACTAGTAATTTGCGACATATAAATCTAGTGCATGTTTATTAATGAGATTTCGAAAGTTTTAAAGTACATTTTTCCAAAACTTATTTGGAAGATGAATAAATTAGAAATCGAAAAAACTATTTATTTAACTTTTGATGATGGGCCTACCCCTGAAATTACGAATTATGTTTTAGATCTTCTTACCAAATATAATGCAAAAGCTACTTTTTTTTGTATTGGTAATAATTTAAAATCCAATCGTGAATTAGCACAGCAAATACTTAATAATGGTCACAAAATAGGGAATCACACGATGAATCATGTAAATTCTTGGCATGTTAATGCAAATGATTATTTTAATGATTATCTGCTTTGTGAAAATGAAATAAATAATCTAGGTACTAACTCCGTGGGCTTCAGACCTCCGTATGGTAGAATCAATCGTTTTATTTACAAGAAATTAATCAATTATACCCCTATTTATATGTGGTCATTTATTTCTGGCGATTATAATCGAAATAATAATCCTCTTTCGATTTTAAAATCTGCTAAGAAAAATATAAATCATGGCTCAATTTTAATTTTTCATGATAGTAAAAAAGCATTTCCCATTTTAAGTATTATTCTAGAACCGATTTTGGAATATTGTTCCCAAAATAATTTTGAATGTAAGACTTTATGATTGACACACATGCACATCTATACGATGATATATTTACAAGTGATATTGAATCGAATATTAATCAACTATTAGAAGCGGGTATTCAAGAAGTGTGGTTGCCAAATTGTGATATTGAAACATTAGATTCACTATTAAAATTATCAACATCATATCCAGACTTGTGTAAACCTATGATTGGTTTACATCCAACGTTCGTAAAAAATAATTATAAAGAGCAATTGAAATTATTAAAAACTTTTTTAAGCCAAAGGAAATTTCTAGCTATTGGGGAAATTGGCTTAGATTATTACTGGGATATTTCCTATAAAAATGAACAAATATTGGCATTTAAAACACAATGCCAATGGGCTTTAGAGGAAAATACCTGGGTCGATATACATTGCCGAAAAGCTTATGCCGATTTAATTGCAATCCTTTCTATGAAAGAATTCAATGAATTAAAAGGTATTATTCATTGTTTTTCAGGAGATGCTTCTGAAGCAACGAGATTAACTAATTTAGGCTACTCACTTGGAATAGGTGGAGTTATTACCTACAAAAACACAAATCTATTTGATAGCATTAAACACATAGATTTAAGTTATATAGTATTAGAAACGGATTCTCCATACTTAACGCCTGTCCCATTTAGAGGAAAGCCTAATCATCCCCAATACTTAAAATTGGTCGCTCAAAAACTAGCTGATTTATATGAAATGCAAGTGGATGAAATCATCAGTATCACGACAAAAAATGCATTAAAATTTAAAGCTTTTTCAAATTTTCAATAATCGAGTGATTCAAATCGTGCCAATTAAACATTGCATTTTTCAAATTAATCACCACTTTATTCTGGCTCTTAAATAATTTACGAATGTCCCCATTTAGAATTAATTTTCCTTGATTTATAATACCAATCGAGTGACTTAATTTTAATACATCAGATAAATCATGACTTATGAGAAGACAAGGAATATTTTTGATTTCAATAATCTCTTGAATGATCGTTGCAAATTCTAACTTTTGTTCGGTATCTAATTGGCTAAATGGTTCATCCAATACTAAATATTCGATGGGTTCGCTGATTGCTTGTAAGATCCCTAATTTTTGTTTTTCCCCACCGGATAAATGCGTCACTTGAGTGCCTAATATTTTTTGTAAATGAAAAATCTTGACATATTTATTTATTTCTTTTTGGGAAGAAGTAGATTTTTGAAAAATGATATTTAAAAAATCTAAAACGGTGTGAAAAGGTTTTAAATGTAAGTTTTGCGGCAAATAACCTGCTTTGAAAAATTGGGGGATTAATCTTTCTTTATGATCACTTAATTCTACCCCATTTACTACAACACTCCCATTTTCATTTTGCAATAATCCCACCACAATTTTAGCAACTGTACTTTTCCCACTGCCACTTTTACCTATCAAAGCAAATATTTCTTTAGGTAAAACATTTATTCTTATATTAGACAATTGAAATAGGTTATTCACCCTATGTTTTTTAATTCTAATTTTTAACATATCTAATTATGCTTTTATGTGGCATTGATGTCGGCACTTCATCTATAAAATTAAGTGTTGTAGAGGCATCTACAAAAAAAATAATTCACACTTGCTCTTTTCCTGAAACCGAGAATGAGATAATTTCTACTTCCCCAGGTTTTGCAGAACAAGATCCTGAACATTGGTGGTATTGTGTAAGGCAAGTAATTAAAATGGCTAATGCCACAAAAAAATACAATCCATTAGATATTTCAGCTATAGGAATATCATATCAAATGCATGGATTGGTTATTTTAGATAAAGATAAACAAGTTTTACGACCATCAATCATTTGGTGTGATTCTAGGGCAGCTAACATTGGAGATGATGCTTTTGAAGCTCTAGGAAAAGAGAAAATATTAAAAGATCTATTAAATTCTCCCGGTAATTTCACAGCATCTAAACTTGCTTGGGTAAAAAATAATGAACCTAAAATTTATGATCTAATTAAGCATGTTCTTTTACCAGGTGATTTTATCTCATATAAATTTACGGATGAACTAACAACGACTATATCGGCATTATCAGAAGGTATATTTTGGGATTTTAATAAAAATGAAATTTCTAAAGATTTGTTGGATTATTATGGTTTCGACGTTTCACTGTTTACAGAAATCAAACAAGTATTTGAAAATCATGGACAGATAAGTAGCACCATGGCATCTGAATTAGGTTTGTCTACCAAGCTACAAATTACATATAAAGCTGGTGATCAACCCAATAATGCATTATCACTTGGCGTAGTAGAGCCAGGCGAAATAGCTACAACAGCTGGGACTTCAGGAGTTATTTATGGAGTTAGTTCAGAGTTGAAATACGATCCTAATTGTCGTGTAAATTCATTTGCACATGTTAATTACACTAAAGATTTACGAAGAATAGGAGTTTTAATGTGCATCAATGGAACAGGTATTTTAAATCGTTGGTTAAAAGAGAACTTTTTTCCTACAAATAGCTATACCGACTTAAACAATTACGCTAAACAATCTGAAATAGGCTCAAAAGATTTAATGTGTTTTCCGTATGGAAATGGTGCTGAAAGAATATTTAATAATAAAATTATCGGAGGAAGCTTTAGGAACCTAGATTTCAACAGGCACAAAAAAAAAGAAATTTCTAGGTCAGTTCAGGAAGGAATTGCATTTTCAATGGTTTATGGATTAGAATTATTGAACTCATCTGGAATTGTTCCAAAAAAAATAATGGCAGGATATGCTAACATGTATTTAAGTTCTATATTTTCGTCAACAATCGTTAATGCGTCTAATGTTCCCATTCAACTTTTAGAATCTGATGGTGCTTATGGAGCTGCTTTAGGCGCTGGTATAGGTTCCCATTATTATAAATCAGTCAATGAAGGTATTAATTCCATTCAATTATTGTCTGAAATCTTACCTGACCAAAACAAAAATCAAACGATGGATTTTTATGAAAAATGGAAATTAGAACTTTTGAAAATGTTATAAAAAGGCAAAGCCTCTCAATTTCTTGAGAGGCTGTACCCAGAGCCGGAGTCGAACCGGCACGGGCTTGCACCCACGGGTGTTTGAGACCAGCGCGTCTACCAATTCCGCCATCTGGGCAAATTAATTAAAATTTGCAATGCAAAAGTAGCTTTTCAAATCCGCTTTTACAAAATTTAATAGAAGATTCACATATATCTATTCGTATCGTAAAGCTTCCACAGGATCCATTTCTGAAGCTTTGTATGCTGGGTAAATTCCTGAAAATAAGCCAACTAGTATGCAAATAATGATACCTATTGTCATCCATAACCAAGGTATAATAAAACTTGCTTTTCCCGAACTAATCCCTGACGCAATTAAATTTCCTATAGGAATAGCCATAATAATACCGCCGATACCTCCAATTAAACAAATGACAATGGCTTCAATTAAAAATTGTTGTAAAATACGGGCTGGTGTTGCTCCTAAAGATTTCCTAATACCTATTTCTCTTGTACGTTCACTAACAGAAACCATCATTATATTCATCAAAGCGATCGCAGCCCCTAAAAGTGTTATAAATCCAATGACAAACCCTCCTACTCGTAAAGTGGAAGTAATACTTTCAAAACTTTTTGCGATTGAATCAGAACGATCAATTGAAAAAGAATCATTACTGCCGATTGGGTCCATACGAACTTTTCTCATAATACCTCTAGCCTCTTCCATGAAGTCATCAAAATTAACAATTCTCAATGTTGAGGTAGTTATATCGAAATTTAACTGACGTCCAACAGCCATTTTCCTTCCTGTTTCTAATGGAACCATAATGACTCTATCATCTCCCCCTCCCATCATATTTCCTTTTTTGGTCAATATGCCGATAACCTTCATCTTCAATCCACTAACAATTATTTCTTTATTAATTGGATTTTCTTTTTCAAATAATTGATCAATGATGTCCACTCCAAGAATACACACATTTACTGCATTGGTATATTCATTGCTTGAAAAGGATCGGCCCATATTTATTTTATATCCTTTAATATCCATAAAATTATCATCTATGGCCATCAATCTAGAATTAGGGTTTGTTTTTTTTGATGAATATTTGGCAATGGCATTAAATGACACATTTGTTTTGAGAGAAACATTACCCTTTTCATTAAATAATACTTTATATCGATATGCCTGTCTATAATCAATGTTTTTAAATTTCTTTTCTTTTTGACCTTCTCTTCTAATTTGCATTGCAGCTCTATTTCGAATATCAAAGGAATTAGCTCCTAATCCCGAGAAAGAATTATCCACAGAGCTTTGGATTCCATCGATAGCCGTTAATATGCCAACCAATGAGGTAATTCCAAGTGAAATAATGAGTGCTGTTAGAATCGTTCTTAATAAATTACTTTTTATAGACCTTAAACCCTCAAATACATTTTCTTTTAAATTCATTTTGGTTACCTAAATTATAATTTTAGATTGCAATTTATTACAAATTTGACTTGCAGAAAAACCAATGAGGTATCTAATTTTTCCATTAATCATATTTATGTTGAATTTAGACGTATTAAATGCAAAAAGCATTTTAATACCCATGGACAATACACAAAAAAATCATTTAAAATCATATGGAATTATTTATAATCATTTAAAAAATGGTCAAAATGAAATAAAATGGTGCTTGAATTATTTGGGAGGATCATTTTTAGTCTCTTATGATGACATTCTTTATAAAAAAATAATAAGCCAAGGGATTACTTGTTCGATACTAAAAGATCAAGAGACTACTATATTAGTTAATCAACTTAAGGCAATTGAAAATAATACGGAGGTTGTAACCTTAAATAAATTTGCAAGAATAGCATTATACTCACCATCCTCAGCATCGCCTTGGGACGATGCTGTATCGTTGGCACTGAGGTACGCTGAAATACCTTTTGAAATCATATATGATCAAGATATAATGAATGGTCGGTTGGTAGAATTCGATTGGATACATTTGCATCATGAAGATTTTACAGGACAAATGGGTAAAATGTTCACTCAAAAAGATCAAAGTTGGTATCAAAATCAATTAATTGAAGATAGGAACGTGGCCAAATCAAATGGTTTTAAAAAGGTGTCGCAACTAAAAAATAAAATTACTTTAATGCTTAAATCATTTATCATCGGTGGTGGATATATGTTTGCTATGTGTACAGCGACAGATACATTTGATATTTCCTTAGCAAGTTCTGATATAGACATTGTTGATTATAGCTTAGACGGTGATCCAACCTCAGATAATATAGACAAAAGCTTAAAATTTCAAGAAACATTAGCATTCACCAATTTCAATATCTATACGAACCCAAGAGTAAACGAATTTTCTGATATTGATGCCTCACCAAATTTTTCCACTCGAAAAATTCCCGAGGAATTAGACTATTTCGAATTAAATGATTTTTCATCTAAAAATGATCTTATACCATCTATTCTTAATCAAAATCATGAAAAAATAATTCATGGATTTATGGGACAAACCACTGCTTTCTCAACACCTAAAATAAAACCCAATATCATTGTATTAGCTGAAAATCAAAAATTGGAAGAAGTAAAATACTTATATGGTACTTTAGGGAAAGGATTCTTTTGCTTTCTAGGAGGACATGATCCCGAGGATTATCAGCATTTTGTCAATGAAGAGCATACTGATTTAAGTTTACATAAAAATTCTCCAGGATACCGGTTAATATTAAATAATATCTTATTTCCCTCGGCTCAAAAGAAAAAACAAAAAACTTAATGTAATTTTCTTAAATAATAATCTTCGGCAGGAACCATTATACCATTTTTCGAATCTAGTTGGGTTCCTAATCTGATGTCAGTTTTTAATGGTTTAATAACACTAGATGCAAAAAACAAATACTGAGCTTCATTTGGTATTTTTTGTAAACCTTTACCGAAAGGATTAATTGGAATTAACTTCCGTTTAAAGTCCTTTCCCCATAAAGGATATTCGTAATCATCATTAATAGTGCCTAAGGCTACTATTGCATTAGATGGAACTATTTTTTCAAAATTTTCATATGCTAGAGTAATATCTGGCCTAGAAACAGTAAGTGCTTCCATTCTATTTAATTTAAAAATGGATCTTTTTCCATAAGCATCAAAAGGCAATGCTCTTAAATTAAATCCAATAGTAGACAATGCGGAAATAGAAATTATTGCAATAGTGAATACAAAAATTGATTTTAAAAATCTCGAGGGTGTATTATAAAAAAAATAATCTCCTATATAAATAAAAAATGGAACTATATAAATCAAGGAGCTAATCATGTACCTTCCTTTCCAAGGATCATAAGGAGCCGAATAAGCTAATATGATAAAATGTGAAATAAAAGCGCTTAAAAAGATTCCTTTAATGAAATTGGGCCTTTTAAAATAGAACAAGATAGCAGGCAAAATTAATAGGATAAAAATTGAACCATAAATGGGACTTCCATTATAAAATTCAAATCGACGATTAAAACTAAAAGGAATTATGGTAAAATCAGTTGTTGTCTCTAACCCTAAATTTAAATATTTATCTAACTTGGCCAATTTTGCTTTAAATAATTTTTGCTTTTCTTCTACAAAATTCCAATTTCTTAAGCCATCAAAATTTAGTAAATCGAATGAATATCTAACTACATTTCTGGAGCCTTGGACCATTAAATTATTTAAACTTCCTGCACGCTCAACGGACTGATGTTTAGTAGCTACTTCTGGGCCGATGGGATGATTATAATATAAGTAATTAGCGATATAGCCAGTTGGAGCAACAAAGAAAATTATACCTAATAGATGAGCGAAAAAAAAGTGTTTGAATTTGTACAAAAATGTATACTTGCTTGAAGAAAAAATCACAAACAAATAAATTATTAAAAGTGGTAAAAATGAAAATGCAAAAGTTATTTTGTGACTCAAAGCTAAACCAAAAGCTAAGCCTGCAAAATAGATATAAACGAGTCTCTGAGTATTTTTAAAAACTAAAATGAGGTAAATAATACTTACTAAATATGCTCCCAAAACAATATCAGTATCAGTTAAAATTGATTGCATAATAATATTGGGTGACAAAAAAACAATTAGACTTCCAAATAACCTAGATTTATAAGAAGCTCCCAATTGTTTTAATATTCCGTAGGTGCCGAAACAAATCAACCAAAAAGAACCAAAATTAGGTAGTTTAAAAAAATGTTCATTATACCCACTCATTAAAAAAGGATACGCCTGAATGGAACAAAAGCTTTTTGGATAAGTGTCGACATTAAAGTTGGTACCTATAAAATGCTCAGTTGTACCTTGATTTAAAAAATATAGAATTCTATTTAAATGTCCTGTCATGCTATCCCATTCATTGGGAGGACTATTGAAAATTAAATACACCTGCGTGATGCTAAGAATGCTAATTGTCCAAAAAAGAATTGAGAATATGGTTCTTTCAAATAAATTCATGCCTGAAAATTCGTTGTGTATCGATTGAATCGTACTACCTGTTATTTTAAAGGCGGACTTATTTGTAACCTCGGAATTAAGAAAGGATTTATTAAACAAAATATATAGAATGTAAGAAAAGAAAAATGGTATAAAACACCATAAGATTCTAGAATTCCATAAATGAAATTCTGATAGTAGATAACCTGAAAGTATTATACTGGAAGAATAAAATAAAAAACCCAATATCATAATCTCTTCAAATGATTTATTGGAAACTTTTGAAGAGATTTTGTAATTCAATAAGATAAAAGATATAAAAATTAACAAGTACATCGAGATTCAATTATAGTGAACTCATAATAATAGTTGATATTTTGGTAATGTCACCTTCTGTTATATCGGCTGATAATGGTAAACATAAGATACGTTTCGAAATATCTTCTGAATTTAAACACACATTTCCTGTTACTGTAGGTAAATTATTTAATGAAGGATAAAAATAACGTCTAGGATAAATCTGGTAATTATTAAGTTTTTCTGTCACTTGCAATAAAAGGTCTTCAGAAGTAAACATGATGGGATAATAACTGAAATTTCGATCTAATTCCGAATTATATTTATATTTAATAATTGGGTCTTTTAATAGAGTATCATAAATTGAACTTGAAATTTCTCTATGCTTTTTGATGGTTGAAAAATTATCAAAATTAACTAGACCCATAGCCGCATGAAATTCTGAATTTTTACCGTTTATGCCTATATCAAAATAATCATCATTTTTATGTCCAAAACTTCTAATTCCACGTATTTTTTCAGCCAATTTATGGTCATTTGTCATTACAGCACCACCTTCTATGGTATGAAATACTTTGGTTGCATGAAAACTACACGTACTAACAGTCCCATAATTGAATATGGATTTACCTCTATATTTAACCCCGAATGCATGAGCTCCATCATAAATTAACGGAATGCCTAGTTGATTGGAAATAATCTCTTGTTCTTCAAGATCACCACAATTCCCATAAACATGTGTTGTCAGAATTCCTGAAATTGAATTCAACTCTGTTAAAGATTTTATTTGTTGGGAATTAACAGTTAATGAAATGGGATCTATATCAACAAAAATAGGTTTACATCCTTCCCAAATTAAAACATTTGTAGTGGCACAATAGGAAAATGGTGTCGTCAGTACATTTCCTTTAAGATCTAAGCCCTTTATGGCTAGTTGCAAAGCAATTGTTCCATTGGAAACAAAAATGAAATTTTCTACTTCAAGAAATTCACCTAATTTATATTCTAATTCTTTTACAAAGGGACCATCGTTAGTTAAATGATGTGAATCCCAAATTTTCTCCAAATACTTTACATATTCTTTTAAATCTGGCAAAAAAGATTTAGTTACATGTAACATTATATTTTTTGAGAAACTTGTTGAATTGGAAAATCAAATTGCGGGCGTACATAACCTGGCCACTTGCCGTACCAAGTAGTTTCTTCCCTATAATCTGCAATTTCAAAATTAAAGACTTCTTCAAAATTAAATAGAACTATTGATTTGTCTTTAACGATCATAAAGGATGCTAAATAATTACCATCATTTAAAAAATAACTGGGAATTAGTAGGCTGGCTTGTACTACCCCTTTATTTAATATTTTTGGTTCTGTTCCTACATTAAATATGCATTCTCCCGTACTCGCGTAAATATGTAAACTTATGTTCAAATTTTGGTTATCTAGTAAATTCCAAAATTCTATATCAATTTTTAATGAACTTCTAACATCTGCTATTAGTTGGGAACCAATTAAGGAGGGAGTCAATTTTGCATATTTAAGTCTTACAAGATCATTACCAGGTGATAAATTAACATCTTCGAAATCTTGCAGTAACAAATTGTTCTGCATCGCTGATAAATAGTTATTTAAAACTTCGCCTGTTTCACCAAATTGCTTCACGTAACCCTTTTCTAAGTGTAGAGTCTTATTACACAAATTGGCCACAGCAGTAAGATTATGACTTACAAATAAAATTGTTTTTTCTTTTGATGCGACTTCTTTCATCTTACTTAAAGACTTCTTTTGGAAATCTGCATCTCCAACAGCTAATACTTCGTCTACGATTAAGATTTCAGGGTCTAAATGTGCTGAAATTGCAAAACCTAATCTTACATACATACCCGAGGAATAACGTTTCACAGGGGTATCCAAAAACTTTATTATTTGATCCCCAGCAAACTCCACAATTTCATCAAATTGCTGGGTAATCTCCTTTTTACTCATTCCTAAAATAGCACCATTTAAGTAGATATTATCTCTTCCTGATAGTTCTGGGTGAAAACCAGTACCCACTTCTAACAGACTAGCTACCTTTCCTTGAATATTAACCTTACCGGTTGTTGGTTTTGTTATCTTGCTTAAAATTTTTAGTAAAGTGGATTTGCCCGCCCCATTATTACCAATGATCCCCAATTTATCACCCTTATTTAGAGTAAATGAAACATCATTTACAGCCCAGTATTCTTCATATTTCCTTTTGGTGAAAAAATTGTTCAAAAAAGAATTAGAAGCCTCTTTTTTGGATAAGGGGAGTTGATATTTTTTAGAAATGGAACTTACTGATACAATACTATTCATTATAAGTAATCAACAAATGTTTTTTCTTTAAATTTGAATACGAATAAACCTAAAACAAAAACGACTAAACTTATCAGGCATGAAATTAAAAAATCAAAAAATGAAAGAATATGATAGCCTTTTATTAATGAAAATCGAAAAAATTCAACTAAACCTACTAATGGATTAATAAATAAATAATATTTAAACCAAGTTTTACCTATTATTTCGCTTGATGTATATATGATAGGAGTAATAAAAAAACCATATTGAACAATTAGAGGTATAACCTGCAAAAAATCACGGTGCTTGATTGCAAAGGATGAAAAGATCAAACCTAAACCTAAACTAAATAACAAAAGGAAAAAAAAAGCTACAGGTAAATACAATATATGTAGGGATATAGAATAGTTTAAGGAAAAACTTAAGATAAGGTATATGATAAATCCAATAATAAAATCAATAAAAGGTACGCTAATCGAAGAAATAGGAATAATGATTCTAGGAAAATAAACTTTAGAAATTAAATTGCTATTCGTTAAAATAGAATTACTCGAAAACTGAAAAGTATTAGCAAAAAAATTCCAAAAAAGTACCCCTGAAAAAATTACTAATTGAATCGGATACCCCCCTAAATCTTGAATATTCGATACGTTTTTAAAAGCAAATAAAAAAACTGACATTGTTACCAAAGGCTTAATAATAGCCCATATTATACCTAAAAATGTTTGCTTATAACGAACAGAAATATCTCTTTTTGCTAAAATCAATAACAACTCTAAGTCGTTTCTAACTTGAATAATTCTTGAAGTTGAAATAAAGGACATGGTTACGAGATTAACTCTTTATATACACCAATTACATATATAATTAATAGGGAAATTAAAAATCCTAGAATAAAACCAATCATAGTAATTGGTCCCCAAGAATGTTTATTACCAATTAATGGTAATTCTGTATCTGAAATCACATTAAATAAAGGAGCCTCTTTTACTAGCGAAAACTTTAAATTATCATAATTACGAACAGCTTCTAAGTACATACCTTGAATTTGACTCGAATTCATTTGTAATCTTTCAGCTATTATCCTAGCACTTTGAAATATAATTTGTTGATTTTGGTCATTATAATTGGCCAGTTTCCCTTGAGTAAAATATAAAGCAGATCGAAGAGAGTCAACTCTTTTACCAAGAATAATTAATAACTCTTGAGATTTTTTAGTTTTAGTATCAATATAAAAGTCGGTAACCGTCTTTAAATATAATTTAGACCAGACGTAGGCCAGAGTATCACTTCTAGCTTCTACGGCTAAAGTCTGAAAGCTTGACTTAGGATTTTCAATAGTAATAGAAGTTTTAGATTTTAAATGCTCATAAATAAGATCTAATATATTTCGATCTTGAATCGAAATTTTCTGAGGATTTGTTTCTGTAAATTTATGAGTATAAAAATCAGCTGGCAGATTTTTCCATTCATATTTATCAATCTGAGATTTTGTTAAAAAAAAGTTACCAAAAATATCCTCTTTACCACCAAATTTAACTTTTGTTAAAATCGCTTTTCTGTATATAGCCTTTGTTTTCAAAAGTTCTTTGAAATTTTCCCCACTAAATAAAGAACTACTGACACCCATTGACGAACCAATTCCTAAAGAACTTGCAATATCAGCAATACCTCCACCTCCACCATTTTCTCCTTCTAAAACAAAAACAATTTCAGATTTATAAGACATGTCTTGATATTTCTGATATTCAATAAATAAGCCTGTAAAGCCACCTATGAAACTACCTATTATAATTTTTATAAAATGTTTTTCGATAAAATTGATAATAGTAAAGAAACTATATAATATGTTTTTGAACGAAAACTGATCTGAATTTATGTTTGACATATTAGTTCGCTGTTGCTTTTATTAACGTAATGATTCCAATTAAACTGGTAAGTGTTCCCGTGAAAATACCAACAATACTTGCAATTTGTTGCCCAGAACTAGCTGTTTTTACTTCTTTAGGCACAATTATCTCTGCTCCTTTTTCGATAATTGGATATCTATTGATAAATAAAAAACTTTTAGCTCGTTTAACTGAACCATTTGAGTAAATAACATACGATTTTTTTCTAGCTGAGGTTGTTGTAAAGCCTCCCGCCTCACTAATAAAATCTTTAAAAGTATTCCCAGAAATAAATTTAACGCTGTTGGGATATAAAACCTCACCTGTAACTTTAACTGTTTGTGGTTCTTTAGGTATAACCAAAATATCTCCTTCAATCACAAACAAATCTTCCTCACCCCCAGGGTTTTCTAAAGCCTTATTAAGGTTAATGCCAATTAATTCAGTCTCTTTATTAACCTGTTCTTTATTTTGAATTACAGCTCCAGTAAAATTATCTTGAATCTCATTAAGTTGCTCTAATTTTCTATTTTTTTCAGATTCTGTGATTTGATTTTTTCTAATTAATCGAGCTCCTTGAGGAAAAGCTTGATGATTCAAACCACCTACTCTTTTTATAATCTCACTCAATCTTTCATCCTTTTTTTCTAAACCGTAAACACCAGGAAATACCACCTGACCTTGTACAGTTATAAACTGTTGCAATTCATAATTAGGAGAAGTTCTGATAAAGACTTCATCAAATGGAGCCAATTGGAATTTAGAAGCTGTATTGTCTAATTGCAAATTATTACTTATTCCAAATTTAATAATTTCTGCAATTTGTGAATTAATTAAATCAGGACTATCTAGTCCAATATTTTTCTTTCTTCTTACAATTTCAACATATCCAGTTGCTGCTGATTCGCGTAAACCACCTGCTTTTAAAATTAAATCTTCTACAGTCATTTTATCAACATATGGTAATGTCAATTTTACTTGTCTGTTAATTAAAGAGTTTCCAACCTCTTTGGACTTAAATTCATCCGCAATCTCACTTGAAATTATATCTTCCCCATCTTCATCTTTCAAATTTGCTAAATCAGAATCCTGATTGTAATTATTTAAAAGATTATTATTAGACGATTTTCTTTGATTATTATATTGATTAGAACCTAATTTACTTGTGTTATTATTGTTATTATTGTTATTATTTTCTTGATTCAAAATCTCATTTGAATTATCTGAAGCCTTTTTTATCGATTTTAAATTAATTTCTCCGTGAATAGTTACCGTATATTTCTCTCTTAAATCTAAAATGGAAAAAACATTGATTTGATCTTCTCTAAATAATTTAACATCAGGACTTTTTCCCGAAACAATATCTTTATAATTAACTGATAAGTTGGATAAGGATAAATCTGAATTTATTCTTTGTATTACAATACGATCTAAAAAAGCATTTTCCCTAACTCCTCCTGATCTTTCAATCAATTTTAATAAAGTGGGATTACTGTCCAAAGAAAAGTCGCCTGGACGAAATACCTCTCCTATAATGGTAACCTTATTATCAAATCTTTTTTCATCAATCGACTCAATCTGAATTATATCTCCAGAAATTGGAAAAAAAGAATTAAAAAAATCAGCATTCAAATCAATTAATTTACGGTCTCTGTTCGTGTAACGCGTAATTTTTATTAAATCTTTAAACGCATCTTCAGCAAAACCTCCTGAAAATTCATCTAAAACTGTTTTTAAATTTTCGTTTTCTTTTAATTCAAATATTGCTGGTCTTTTAACTTTACCTTTTACCTCAATTCGTTTTTTGTAAACTCCAACCTTAATGACATCTTGATCTTGTAATGAAATATCATTCTTTTGAATTCCTGTTGTTAAAAAATCATATAGATCAATTTTAGCAAAGACTTTTTTATCTCTTATCACTTGGATTTCCCTAAATGTCCCCTTTTCATTAGGCCCCCCAGCTAAATATAAAACATTCATAACCCTAGATAAAGAGGAAACGGAATAGGTGCCGGGAAACATTACTTCGCCTTGAACTAAAACGCTTATTGTCCGAATATTACCTAATGAAAGACTTGCGTATAAATTAGTTTTACTAGGTCCCGAACCCTCACGCTTTAGACCAACAAAAATTTGTGATAGTTTTGATATAATTCTTTGCTTAGCCTCTTCAATAGTTAAACCGGCCACATAAACATTACCAATTCTATTAATTTTAATATAACCATCTGCATTCACAGTCAAATTGTAGTGATCTTCAGAATAACCATTAATGTCAATAATTAGCTCATCATCAGGTCCTAATATATATGATTTGGGAGTTGCTATTTTTAAATTAGGTTCGAAAGTTCCAACCTTATTACTAAAAATATTAAAGCCAAATATTTTCTTTCTTAAACTAATAATAGCCGTATCAATATCATTATCAGAATTTTTTTGAGAACGACTTCTAACCAAACTATCATTATACGATTTTTCTCTACTTGAAAGAATTTGACTCCTTCTCGAAACATTTGATTGAGCAGGAGTATAATTATAAAAGTTAGAAGGCCGCATTAAGGTAGGAGACTGAATTCCAAACGGAAGAATTTGACAAAGAGCAGCAAAATTTATAACTAAAATAAATGTTAAGGATAAAAATTTTAATTTAAACATTTTATATATTTTTATTAAAGCACAAAATTATAAAAAAAGCTCATAATTCTTTAATTTTATACTAATTATAAATACCTAGTAAAAAATAATAAGTAATAATTATCAAGTGGAAGAAATAGAAGAAACCCCAAAAGTAGTTTACAATGATGATAGTATTAGGTCATTAGATTGGAAAGAGCATATACGTTTAAGGCCCGGCATGTATATTGGGAAATTAGGTGATGGTTCCTCTGTTGATGATGGAATTTATGTTTTAGTAAAAGAAATCATGGATAATTCAATTGATGAACACATGATGGGCAATGGTAAATCAATTGATGTAAAAATTTCAGATCATAAAGTTGAAGTACGTGATTTCGGAAGAGGTATCCCTTTAGGAAAAGTAATTGATTGTGTATCCAAAATTAACACAGGTGGTAAATATGATTCAGGAGCATTTCAAAAATCAGTCGGATTAAATGGAGTGGGTACTAAAGCGACAAACGCCTTATCTCAATATTTCAAAGTACAATCCTATCGTGATGGATCGACAAAATGGGCTGAATTTTCTAAAGGAGAGCTTATAAATGAATCAAAGGGGGTAGAATCGTCAAATTCAAAAAGTGGTACACATGTAATATTTGAGCCCGATAACAGCATATTTAAAAATTATCATTTTATTCCTCAGTATTTAGATTCATTATTTTGGAATTATGCCTATTTAAATGCTGGACTTACGATCAATTTTAATGGAGAAAAATATTTCTCTCAAAATGGATTACTTGATTTATTAAATAAAAAAACAAATTCTGAGGAAAATCGCTATCCAGTAATTCATTTAAGAGGAAATGATATTGAAATGGCGATCACTCATAATAATCAATATGGTGAGGAATATTATTCTTTTGTCAATGGTCAAAATACCACTCAAGGAGGTACGCACTTAGCTTCTTTTCGAGAAGCACTGGTTAAAACATGTAGAGAATTTTACAAAAAAGAATTTGATCCATCTGATATTCGGGCTAGCATTGTGGGTGCTATAGCAATAAGGGTACAGGAACCTGTTTTTGAATCTCAAACAAAAACTAAGTTAGGGTCCACGACGATTTCACCCGATTCTAATTCCACATCCATTCGATCTTTTATAGGAGATTTTATAAAAAATGAATTAGACAATTTTTTACATAAAAATCCAAGTACCGCAGATGCGATATTAAAACGAATATTGCAATCGGAAAGAGAAAGAAAAGATATTGCTGGAATTAAAAAGTTGGCCAATGAACGAGCAAAAAAAGCCAATTTGCATAATAAAAAGCTAAGAGATTGTCGGATTCATCTATCAGACGAAAAGTCAGAATCGAAACATGATACTATTTTGTTCATAACAGAAGGTGATTCCGCTAGTGGAAGTATTACAAAGTCACGTGATGTTCAATTACAAGCAGTTTTTAGCCTTCGAGGGAAACCCTTAAATAGTTTTGGTCTAACTAAAAAAATAGTATACGAAAATGAAGAATTCAATTTGTTGCAGCATGCATTAGATATTGAAGATTCATTGGATAATTTAAGATATAATAAAATAGTAATAGCAACCGATGCTGACGTGGATGGAATGCACATCAGATTATTAATTCTTACTTTCTTTTTACAATTTTTTCCAGATTTAGTTCGTAACGGTCATATATATATTTTGGAGACACCTCTCTTTAGAGTGCGCAATAAAAAAGAAACTCTTTATTGCTATAATGAGGAAGAGCGAAGAAATGCGATAGAAAAATTAGGGCCAAAACCTGAAATAACTAGATTTAAAGGTCTTGGTGAAATATCCCCAGATGAGTTTGGTAATTTTATTGGCGAAAATATTAAATTGGAGCCAGTTATTTTAGCTAAGGATTTTACAATCCAGCAATTGTTAAATTATTACATGGGTAAGAATACACCAGAAAGACAGAAATTTATTATTGAAAATTTAATTATTGAAAAAGATTTAGAAGAAATCATGTACTCTTAATCAAAATACAAATCCAACAATTGTGATAATTCGTTTTTTACTTTCTCTTTATTCGTACTATTAGCTAATTGGATTCCCTTTTCAATAATTAATTGGGCTTCTTTAAATCTTTTCAATTCAATTAAATTTAAAGCAAATATGTAGTATACAGGCAAATAATTTGGTGAGGTATTATAAATGTTGTCAAATATAGAAATTGCCTCTCCCCTATTATTTTCTTTTAAATATTCTAGAGCCATTAAATACTGATTAAATGGATCTTGGGGGTTGTCTTTTAATTCTGAAATTATAAATTCTTTTCGATTCATATTGTATAAAATAAAAAAATATAGTATGCTTGCATAACAAATTAAAATTATGAAAATATTAGTATGCATTTCCATCGTCCCCGATACAACTTCTAAAATTACTAAAGAAGACTCAAATAATTTTCTTACTAAAAAAGATCTAACTTTTATTGTAGGTCCCTATGATGATTATGCACTATCTAGGGCCATTGAAATAAAAGAGTCTAATGAAAATGTGGAGGTTGGTGTATTTCATGTAGGGCTAGAAGCATCTGAGCCTCTAATCAGAAAATGCCTAGCCTTAGGGGCTGATTATGCATTTAGAATTAATGGAGAGCCCAAAAGCTCCCTTCAAATTGCCAATGAAATTTGTCATTACGCTAAAGAAAATAAGTTTGATTTAATTTTAATGGGGAAAGAGGCTATCGATTATAATAGCGGAATGATTCATGGCCTAGTGGCCGCCGGATTAAATTATAATCATTTTTCTCCTGTTATGAAACTAGATGTGATTGAAGAAGGTCTTGAATTACAAATTGAAACAGATTTAGGCAAATCAACCATCCATTGTAAACTACCTGCTGTCCTCGGATGTCAAGAACCTATAGCTGAGTGGAAAATACCTTCGATGAGAGGAATTATGTCGGCTAGAACCAAAGAAATACAAGTATTTGAAATGAAAACTAATCAGTCAAATTTTGAAATTAGTACCGAATCTGTAAATGAAACTAATAGAAAGCAAATACAAATTCCAAAAGAAAATTTAGAGTTATTAATCCAAGCGTTAAAAAAAGACATTCAATTTAATTAAGATGATAAATATAGCCGTTTTTATAGATTTCAAACACGACAACCTAACGAATAATTCAAAATTATTATTGATTTTCGCTAATAAATTGGTTGAAAATAATGCGGGTGTGCAGCTATATTTATATACTGTTCAAAGCGCTAATAAATGTTATGTTTCAGCAAAAGTAAAAACAGATTCGATTACTAATTTTACTATAGATAATAATGTACATTATTCATCTAATGCAAGCTTAGATCATGTAGTAAGCCATTTAAAAGATACTAAAATCACACATGTTTTTTGCACTAAATCAACAACTAATGATCTAATATTCGCTAAGCTTTCAATGATTTTAAATTTTAATATTATTACTAATATAAAATCATTGCAATTAGAAAATGGATTGTTTCATTTTTCCAAATCAATATTTTCAGGTAAAGCAATCGCTAAAATGAATGGAACAAATGAACCTTGTATTGCTATTTTTCCAAAAGGATTTACTGGAGATGATTTATCAGAGGATTCATTAGACACTAAAGAAATAAAAATTGTACATATATCATCAACCAATACTTCATCTAGTACCATTTTAGAAAGTTCTTTGATTCAAAATGAAATTCAATTATCAGAGGCAGAAATTGTCGTGGGTGCTGGTAGAGGCTTGAAAGGACCAGAAAATTGGGATATAATTGAAAATTTTGCCAAAAAACTTAAGGCTGCCACTGCCTGTTCTAAACCTATATCTGATTTAAATTGGAGGCCACATCATGAACATGTTGGGCAAACGGGAATAAAAATAAGCCCTAAACTATATATTGCTTGTGGCATTTCCGGCGCGATCCAACATTTAGCAGGCGTTAATGGATCTGGAACTATCGTGGTCATCAATAATGATATAGAAGCCCCATTTACAAAGCATGCTGATTATATTGTATTGGGGGATTTATTTGAAATTGTGCCTGAATTAACAAAATTATTTGATGAGGCTTAATTTTAGGCCATTTTTCGTACATTTAGGTTTTATTTAACAATTGAAAAATATCCACCATTTAATTATTGCAAACTTACTTCCAAGCAGCGTTGGATCGAGTTCTTTTATTCTTTTGCTAGAGTCAAAAGAAAATTCAAATCTAAAATTCCCTATTGTTATTGGTTATAATGAAGCCCAGGCCATTACGATAGAAATTGAGGCCATTAAACCCAGTAGACCATTGACGCATGATTTGTTTGTTAATATGTTAAATGATTTATCGATCAAGATTGAATCAATTACGATAACAAAATTTTTGGATGGTATTTTTTACGCAATTATTACAGTTAAAGCTAATAATACGTCTATTGATATCGATTCAAGGCCATCAGATGCCGTAGCTATTTCATTAAGATCAAAAGTTCCAATTCAGATTGATTCAAGCCTTCTATCTACATTATCTATTCACGAGACTCAAATAAATACTGAATCTAATCGTTCACAAGACGAAGAAATTACTAATACTTCCTTGAGTTACGATGATTTAAATAATCTACTGAATGATGCCTTAGTCAATGAAAATTATGAGTTGGCTGCAAAATTAAGAGATGACATTTCTAGACTAAAAAATACAAATGAAATCAAATAAACAAACTAAGATTAGGAAAAACTCAACGCTTATTGTTTCAATTGCTAGTCTAGCTTTTATTATAAGTTTATTTTTTCAGATAATTCTTGGAGCTTCCAAATGGAAGAATGATATTACTTCTCAAATGAAAATGTACATTTATTTAGAAGATTCCTTAGATGTTAATCAAATAAATGAACTTGTATATAAATTTAAAAAATCTCCTTATTTGAATAAAGTCAATGGTAAATCTGATATTGAATTTAAGAGTAAAAATAAAACAGCTAGCGAATTTATTTTGAAAAATAAAGAGAATTATGAAGATTTACTAGGTGAAAATAACCCATTTAAAAATTTATTGATTTTTGGTATTTCTGATGAATTTAAAAATGAAGCTAAGTTTAATGTATTAGCTAAAGACCTTTCAAAAATCAATGGAGTATATGAAGTAACATTTCCAAATAGATATATTTCTATATTAATTGGAAAAATCAATCAAATTTCTTCCTTTTTGTTATTTGTTATGTTGTGTGTTTGTGTATTTGTTTACTTGCAAATATCCAATTTTGTAAAATTGAACATACACTCAAACCGCGTTATAATTAAATCAATGCAATTATTGGGATCAACGAATAATTACATCAGAAAGCCTTATTTAATTGATTCATTAATTCATGGTCTATTAGGTGGGACTTTAGGTACACTAATATCATATCTGTTAATCTATTACTTCTCAAATTCAATTCCGGAATTAAAAGAGCTAGTTAATCAAAGTAACATGCAGATTCTTTCATTTTTCGTTTGCACGCTATTCTGTTGTTTATTTAGTTTAATTGCGACCGTATTTTCACTTAATTTGAAATTAAAAACAAGTATTTCTAATCTTATATAGCTATGGAAAATTCAAAAAAATTACCATTAAATTCAAAAAGTGTTTATATTTTAATAACAGGTATTATCATCATGGTCATTGGTTTTTTTATTATGACTTTAGATAAAGAGCCATTTGGATTTGGTTTATTAGGTATTACCATAGGACCTATCATTGTGCTCATTGGTGTATTTATTCCCCTATTTTCTTTATTTAATATAAAAAAATAATGTTAGAAACTTTTCAAACAATTATTTTAGGAATAATAGAAGGTATAACAGAATTTTTACCCATTTCGTCTACAGCTCACTTAATATTGGGCAGATATTTATTAGGTATTAATACCTCCGAATTTTTAAATTTTTTTATCATTTTCATTCAATTAGGTGCAATATGTGCGGTGCCTATTCTTTATTTTAAAAGATTAATTTCAGGAATAAACATATACCTATACTTAATAACCTCCTTCATACCTGCCATTATATTAGGTTTATTATTGGATGATTGGCTTGAATCAATATTTGAAGGCTATTATTTTATTGCTGCTTCATGGATTCTTGGAGGTATTATTTTAATTAAGTTTGAAGATTGGGTAAAAGTTAATACAACAGATAATGAAATTTCTACAATCTCATACAAACAATCTTTTAAAATTGGGTTATATCAGTGTTTAGCTATGATTCCAGGAGTTTCTCGATCAGGGGCAACCATAATAGGGGGACGATTAAGTGGACTTAATTCAAAATCAGCTATTGAATATTCCTTTTTACTTGGTATACCCACGATTTTAGGTGCTAGTGCTAAGAAAATTTTAGATTATAAAGATCATGTTAATGAGTACTTATTTGGCAGCTATTCGTATCAATTATATTTAGGCTTTATAATAAGCTTTATCGTGGCATTATTATCTATTAAATGGATGGTAGGAGTTGTTCAAAAATTTGGTTTTAAGTATTTTGGATATTATAGAGTTATTTTAGGAATCAGTCTAATTATATATTTATCTTGGAAATAGCACCTGTCGAGGATAAATTTTATTTAATAAACAAACCCAAATTTTGGACATCATTTGATGTAGTCAAAAAGGTTAAAAACTTAGGTCAATTCAAAAAAATAGGCCATGCGGGTACTTTGGATCCTCTAGCGACTGGATTATTAATTTTATGTGTGGGTAAATTCACAAAAAAAATAGATTACTTTCATGAATTACAAAAAACCTATGAAGGGTCCTTAATTTTGGGTAAATCGACACCTTCTATTGACTTAGAAACCGAAATAGACCAAGAATATCCAATAGAACATATTACTAAAGAAAATATCCTTGATTGTGCAATTTCTTTTATTGGTCATTCAAAGCAACTCCCACCCATATATTCAGCAGTAAAACTTAATGGACAAAGATTATATAAACATGCGAGAGCAGGCATTAAAGAGGCTGATTTAGAAATTAAATGGAGAGAAATTGATGTTTATCAATTTGAAATTACGGATATAACAATTCCAGAAATAAAATTTAAAATAGTCTGTTCAAAAGGAACGTACATTCGAAGTATTGTTAGAGATTTTGGACAAAAATTAAATTCAGGAGCATATTTAAATTCTCTAATAAGAACGAAAATAGGTGAATATTCAGTTGACAATTCAATGTCAATAGAAGAATTCCAAGTAGCGAATCATGAAATTATATAGAAATTTAAAAAAAATAAGTTCAATTAAGAATTCGGTTGTATCTATAGGAATGTTCGACGGAGTTCATTTAGGACATTCATCCGTCATAAATCGTGTTATTGAAATCGCTAAAGAAAAAAAATGTAAGTCTATCATAATAACTTTTTCAAATTCTCCTGCCTCCTATTTCTCAAAAGATAAGATTGATTTACAAATAACAAATAGTCAGGAGAAAATAGATTTATTTAATAATACTCAATTAGACTATTTATTTGTTATAGAATTCAATGAGTATATAGCCAATTTGATGCCATCAGCCTTTATTAATGAAATTTTAATTTCTTTATTTAATGTCAAATATATTGTTTTTGGATACGATAATCATATCGGTAAAAATAGAGAGGGAACTTTTGAATATACGACTCAAAACTTCAAAGACATACAAGCAGAATTAATTATTGCATCGAAAAAAGACAGAATAACGATTAGTTCAACTAGAATAAAAGAAGAAATTCAAAATGGACGTATCCTACAAGCTAACAATTTGCTAGGCCATAAATTTAGCGTTAGTGGAAATGTTATTCCAGGTATGAAAATGGGAAGGAAATTAGGTTTCCCAACTGCAAATGTCATATATGACTCATCAGAGAAAATACTACCTAAAAATGGAGTCTATTATACTTTAACAAAGGTGGACGAGAAGGAATATTTAAGTGTTACAAATATTGGAATTAAACCAAGTGTACAAGAATCAAATGTTGTTTCCATTGAATCGCATATCTTAGACTATAATAAATCAATTTATGATCAAAAGATTACAATTATATTCATTGATCGAATTAGAGATGAAAAAAAATTCAATCATTTAGAAGATTTAATTGAACAAATAAAAAGAGACATAGAAACTGTTCGTACACTAAATAGTTTGCAAATAACTTCCTAAAAATTTGATTTCATCGCCTCTCTTAGAAATAACCTCCTTTATACGATCTTCAAGTACATTTCCTTCTATATCAATAAAGAACCAAAACTTGAAATCTTTTGTATCTTTAAATGGTCTTGATTCAATTTTCAATAGATTAATTCCGTATAATTCAAAATCTTGCAAAAGACTTAATAAAGCTCCTGGCTTATCATCATTTTTCAATTTAACAGCCAACGTTGTTTTATCTTTTGTTGACAACTTTAGATTATCAACCTTTGAGAGTATATAAAAACGGGTTTGATTAGATTCATTATCTTGAATATTATCAAATAGTATGGGGACATTGTAAATCTTTGCTGCTATATGAGAGCATAAGGCTGCGGCACCAATATCCTCACTAGCTAATTTTGCAGCTTGTGAGGTAGATTCTATCTGAGAGAAAAAGTCAACTTGTTTACTACCAAAATAATCGTTTAAGAAACCTTTACACTGATTGAAGGCAATATCTTTAGAATAAATCTTAGTTATATCACTAAAATGATTAACCTTTGTAGCAATACAAAAATTAACTGGGATTACAATTTCAGCGATTATGTAAAGATTCTTTTCATTTAGTAAGTCCATTGTCTCTTTTACCATTCCCTCTTGGTTATTTTCAATGGGTACAACACCATATTTCGCTCGACCAGTTTCAACAGATTCGAAAACAGATTTAATGTTTGGTAAAGAAACGTATTCAGCAATAGCGCCAAATCGATTTTCAGCTGCTTGATGAGTAAAACTACCTTCTGGACCTAAAAATGAAATTAATTCCGGAAGCTCAAGATTACGGGAAACACCAAAGATTTCTAAGTAAATTGCCTCAACAGCAGACTTTGTTAATTTACCAAGATCCTTATTTATTAAACGCTCAATAATTTCTTTTTCACGATCAGGATGATAAATAACAGCGTTATTTTGACGCTTGAGTTGACCTACTAAATCAACAATATCCATACGTTGCTTTAATAACTCTAAAATAGAATCATCAATTCCGTCAATTATATTTCTTAATGATATAAGTTCATTCATAAATAAAAAGATTATTTATAATAATTAACCAATAAAGTTTAGTTAATTATTTAGGTTTGCTTTTTTCTCCTCTGCTAATTCCAAACGTTTTAATTTATTTATATTAGTATATTGAGAATTAGCACCATCAACTTTTGAAATATTTCTAGATAATAAATACGCAACTATACAGTATAAAATAAAACATGATATATAGAGCATAAATTGAATATTGTTAGAAAACTGATTTAAAAACTCATTATATAAATAAAGAGATAATAAATTAAAAATCAAAAGTACTAAAGTGGCATTCCAATGACTTAAGTTTCTGTCTAATAAAATATGATGAAAGTGATTTCGATCACCTTTAAATGGTGATTTTCCTGAAATCAAACGGATAATAAACATTCTTAATGTGTCAAATAAAGGCAATATCAATATAACCATTACTAATAAAGGTGCATCATTTTCTAAATTAGAATCATATGCATAGGAACTATTAATAGTAATAAATTTAATAGAGAAAAATGAAACAAGAAAACCTAATATTAAGGAGCCTGTATCACCCATAAAAATCTTATTCTTAATTGAAAAATTATACCTCAAAAAACCTAATAATGAACCTCCAAGAGATACAGACAAAATAACATAAGCATATAAATTCAATTTATAAAATAGAACTGCAAAACACATAGATGCCATGAATCCAAATGATCCAGCTAATCCATCTATTCCATCTATTAGATTAACAGCATTAGTTAAAACAATAAATATAAATGTGGTTAAAATAACTCCTGGTATATAAGAGATAGAATTGTATCCAAAAAACCCATATAAATTAGTAATTCTTAAATCCCCAAGGGTTATTAATAATAATGAAGCTGCGATTTGAATTAATATTTTCTTTTTAGGTGATAGTATAAGTATATCATCTTTTATGCCTAGAAAAAATAAAATTATAAGAGACGTTACAGCTAAATGCATTTCATGTCCTTCTGAAGGTATTTTCCATAAAAAATAACTAATCAATGTTGCAGCAAAAATAGCGACACCACCTAGCGTAGGAGTTAATTCTTCATGTGAACTTCTAATTTCTATTTCAGCCATTAAATCCTTTAATTTAGAAATATTTATAATTACTGGTATTGCAGTAATAGTAATGACGATAGATACAATAAATGAAATAATAATTTGAAACTCTACTTTACTATATAATGATATGAATTCTTTCATCTTATTTTACGTTTTTTAATAAATATAGCGGGATTGCCACTATAAATTGAATAAGGTTCTAAGTCTTTAGAGGCCAATGAATTAATTGCTAACACAGTATGTGAATGGATCGTTATCCCACCTGTTAATATCGTTTTTGCGCAAACCCAAACACCATCTTCAATAAATATAGGCTTAGAGATTAATTCAAATTTTTCACTTGAATAATCATGATTTCCTGTAATTAATAAAGATCCTTGCGATATGCAAACATTATTTCCAATAACAACATTAGATATATTATCAATCCAAACAGACTCCCCCAACCAAACTGAATCGCCTATAGTTAACATCCAAGGAAATTTGATTTTTACCCATGGTTTTATAACAACTTTTTTTCCTATTTTACAACCAAAACATTTAAGAATAAATACTTTGATAGTATTTGGATAAGGAATATTTGACAAGAAAAAAATATTAGAAATTAATAACCAGAATGCATAACGAAATTTTCGAAAAATTCCTGGAGAAACTTCATCTTTAAAATGATCGAAATTTATTTCTTTATTTACCATCAATTCTAATTAATTCTGCTTTAATTTTCTCTTGATTAAAACCATGTGAGTATTCAAATTCATAAACTTTTACATCAACTAAATAACGATACCAAAAAACTTGTAATACATTCCAAATAAATCCGGGTATTCCATCCAATATACCGAATTTCAAAAAATAAGAATAAAAAAACAACAAGAAAGATCTTAAAAAGATAGGCATCTTATTGTAAAATGATTTTAAAATAAAAAGAATAAAATCAATGGAATAATAATCGCCTTTAAATGAGTTTTTAGAAACTAAATATTTATTGTTTAAAATCTCTAAAGCTTCACGATTTGAATAATTATTGTGCTTATGAGTCCACCAAGTTAAATTATTTAAATTATTATCAATAATAATATTTTGCAGTTTTGAGGTTTTTTGATCATTAACTATAATTTTCTCATCCATTAGTTTATCATCACAAACACCTTTCCCTATTTTCCATAATCTAAGCAACCATATAGGATTGATATTTCCATAGTTTAATGTCTTATTCAAAAATTTCACCTTTCGTTTAATGTAAAATCCTGAAATATCGGAATTAGACTCCAATAATTTAGAGGTTTTAATCTCTTGAATCAATTCTAAAGATAATAATTCATCAGAATCTATTCTTAATATATAATTTGTATTAAACGGGAAATTTCTGATAGCAAAATTGAGCTGATTTGAATGATTAATAAAAGTATTTTGAACAAAATTAATTCCATATTCATTTAAGATATCAACTGTTTTATCAGAAGAATAAGAATCAACGACATAAATTTTAGATGTAAGCAAAAGCAAATTATCTAAACACCTCTTCAAGTGGATTTCTTCATTATATGTCAAAAGAATTATACCAACACTACTGATCATGAAGCAAATTATTTATCTGATTTAAATATAGTTGACCAATGTAATCCATCCTGAAATTAATAGAAAATAATTTCTGAGAATTTAAAGTTAGTTCTTTTCTAAGTTCCGAGTTCGTAAAAATCTCTTTCATTTGATCATATAATGATAAGCAAGTCGTTTCACATATTAATCCAGCTTTAAAATCTGATATATCATCAGAAAAACCTATAAAATTACTAAAAATTGAAGGTTTACCATATGAAATAGCTTCTAAAGCAGCAATAGAAAATCCTTCTGAATAGGAAGGTAAAACAAACACATCAGATTTCTTGAAAAGATAATCTTTAGACCATTCAATACAACTTGGCAATAAAATTATGTTTGAGTTCTTATTAACGATATTGCTTAATTCGTCTGAAAAGTCACCTTTCGGACCCGCTATTATCATTTTTATTTTAGGGTAATCATTTAATAATTTGTTGAAAGCAGGTACCAAGATGTCCAAACCTTTCTTTTCACTAATTCTACTCAAAAACAAAAAAACGAAATCTTCTTTTTCAATAAAGTTATCAATTAAAGATTTAAACTTATAATCAATGACTTCATAGGATTTTGGAGCAAAGAGTCCATTAGGGATTAAAACAATTTTATTCCCATATTCTGGAAAAATCTTTAATAAATGTTGGTGCTCACTTTTAGATATCGCATGAATTAAATCCGCCTTTTCAAAACATTTTTTTTGAATAATATTCCAAAAAACTCTTTTAAATAATTTAGAATTTTTCATCACATATGTATCCAGAAAACCATGCACCGTAATGATTTTTATTGCATTGTTTTTAAAATAAAAAGGTAAAATAGAACCCAAATTCCACAATCCATGCACGTTAATAACCGAATAGTTATTTTTATTTTTAAAAAACCAAAGCAACATATTAATTGAAAAATCTTTAAAAAAAGTAGAAATATAACTTTTTTTAAAAAGGAAAATTTTCATACCTAAAATCGAACTATAGATGCTGGTAGATTTAGCTAAAGAACTAGCTATATGAACCGTCCAATCATTTTCAATTAAAAAACGTGAATGATTGTAAATAACATTTGGAGGCCCTCCTGTTTCCCAAGTATAACTGCAAAAATGAAGAATAGAATTTTTATTTTCAAAATCAGAATTATGCATAGAGAAAGCTAATTATTAAATTTGACATAGTAATTTAATATGGCTAATTTTAAAAGATATTTCAATTGCATATTAAATGAACAAATCATTACGATTCAATATTCAAACAATAAATTTAAGCATTTACTTAACATTATTAATACCATCAATCTTATTTTTTGTCTATTGGATTACGCCAATCATTTCTATACCGCTTACCCTATCCTGTTTATATATCCTTTACAATTATTATAAGATAAATATCAATTGTAAAGAATATTTAGATATATCCATTATCCATTTGGCTTTAATGGCTATTTTACTTTATTACACATTATATGCTTGCGGAATTGGTCAATTTTCTATGGCCAAGGATGACATTTTACTAAGATCAAATATGATATTTAGCCACTTAAAATATTATAATTGGCCCGTCTTTATTCAAGTAGATTATTCAGATTTTACCTTATTATCATATTACCTCGCCTATTTTATCCCTGTATCATTAATTTCGAAAATAATTCCATCTATTAATATTTATTACCTAGAATTTATTTGGGCCTTCTTAACTCTCTATTTAGGGTTATTGTTTTTTTATAGCTATTGCGCTAAAAAATTACTATTTCTAATTGTATTTCTACCCAATGGCATCTACTGGATCATTGATAAATATTTATTTAAGGATCCAGTACCATTAAAATTCTTCTCTTCTTTAATGACCCTAGCACATGGTCCCCAACAACTTATTTCGACGATACTTGGGCTATGTATAATTTTATCAGAAATTGCAAAAAGGCAAAAATCAATGTTTATAATTAACATTATTGTTCTTGTGTTTTTTTGGTCTCCATTTATTTCTATTGCTTTGGCCCTGATAGTAGTTCCAAAATATAAAAAGATAAAAATATTTTGTATGGAAAATATCATTTCGTTAGTAACACTTCTTATATTCATTTTTTTTTATGCAGAAAAAGAAACAAACTTCTTCGCTCACATAAAGCCATTATCAGAAATCAATTATTCTTATTTTCTTTTTTACTTTACTGATTTAATTCTAATCACTTTCTTGTTCAAGAAATATTATAGAAACCGTGTAAATTATTACCACGTTTACATATTAATCATCTTAATGATATTACCATTTATCCATTTCGGAAAACATAATGATTTTATGACTAAAGTTTCAACGCCATTAATATTTGTGCATTATTTAATTTTAATACAAGAAATTAAACTACAAAATATTAAATACAACATAGTAATTTTCTTTTTGCTTAGCATTTACTCCTTATCAAGTATTTATCAACTTTTAAATCCTATAATTATTAGACCTTCTAACATTGATTATATAAGCTCATATAAAGATAAAACTATGATTGATCTCTATAAAGACAAAGATATTCACGCCCAATTCTATAGTAATAAACACAGTTTATTTTGTAAATATTTTTTGAAGTAAAAATATTTTAATTGTCTGATAAATGGTATAGACTATCAATAATTAATCTTTCACTATCAAATACCAATGCATTATTTTTTAAAAATTTTTTATTGACAAACTTATTATTTTCCAAAAAATTTAAAATTTTGGAATAAGAAAAATCTTCTTTGGCAAAGTCAAAATTGTCAACAACTAATCCTGAATAATTATCGATCACTAGATCATTAGCGCATCCACAAGAACTGGAACAAATTACGCTAATTCCCATTTGAATAGCTTCATTTGCCACCATACCCCAGGTTTCATTAACAGAAGGTAAAATTAAACATATCGATTTCTTATAATAATTTGATAATTCATTCCACAAAACAGAACCAGTAATTTCAATATTTAAATCATATTTCAATATATCATTTTGTAATTTATCTTTTAATGGACCATCTCCTACAAGAAATAATTTATAGTCTAAATGGTCAGATTTAAAAAAACGAAATAACGAAATCAATGAGTCTATATTTTTTTCAGGTGATAACCTGCCAACGAAAACAATGGTTTTATTGCTTTGCTCTAAATCAAAAGAATTATTCTGTGAAAATTTAGTTTTATCAAATGAGTTTAAAAACAACAATATCTTTTTTTTACCTACTCCGTGTCTAAAAAGAAAATCATTAGATTTTATTCCATAGGAAAAGAAACCATCCGTTAAAAAAAATACAAATCGTTTGTAAATATATTTAAAGTAGTATACCAAAGATCCTTCGTGTAAAACCTTAGAATAAACCGATTCATTCGTCATGATGGTTTTGATATTCATAAGCTTTGATAGAAACAAAACTGGAAGAGTACCCATTTCTTGATAACCCGTTAAATTAATAACATTGGGCCTAAATTTTATAATGTACTTAAGCCATTTCAGGGTTGTTATAAATTGGTTAGAATTCTCTAGATAATCATAATTTAATAATTTATATGGGTAAGTATAAGGAAATTCTTCTTGTTTAAACTCCTTAATATCAAATCTACTCTTTTCACAAATTGATGACTGTAAAACCATTAATTCATCATTGGAATCTTTTATTTTATCATATATTCCTTGATAAATAAATGATTTATACTGACTCCAAAGTTGATTATGTAAAATAAGAATTTTCAAATTTACGAGTTGTTTAATTCATTATCCTCTATACCTAAAAACCTTATAAACACTAAAAAAGCGATCCAATAAGTAAAATCTAGGGGCCTTCCTGATGAAAATATAGCTAGGAAAGTATGCAAATAAAATAAGCCTAAAAAAATCTGAAAAATAGAATTAGATTTAAAAGCTTTAATACTACAAACCAACAAAATAAAATTAAATGATAGATATAAAAGAAAACCAATAAAACCAAAATTTATAAAAGATTCTAAAACAGGAATATCAATGTATCTAAATCGATATCCAAAACCAAACAAGAAATTAATAGGATTTTCATTCCACAATTCAATAAAATAGTTAAAATTACTCACCCTTCCCATAGCTGAATCATCTATATCATCATTTTTACCAAGATTTAATCCTGTATTTAATGCCTTATAAACTAATCCTAAAAATGAATTGAAATAATTATTTATCAGTTCTACAAAAGAGTATCTATTATTTAATACGTTTAAATAATAAAATATCGACATATAAAAACCTACAACATACCAATGAGTAACCTTTAAAAATGATTTTAAAGGAAAGACAAAAATAAGTATGCATAACATGACTAAAATAAGAGAGATGAAAGTAACTCGTGTTTGAGTCAGTACAATAACAAGTAAACTGATCCATAAATTAGCGTGTGCTGCTAATCGAACTAATGCACTATTTTTCAACCAGAGAGTTAAATCATTTTTAAAAATTAATAATATTGAAATAATGAAACCAGCTAATCCATTTCGACTATACATGTGAGGATTTCCGGCAAAATCTCCTGTAGCACTTTTAAATTGCACAGTAGCCCTTGAACCAATAACATAGGCAGGATTAGTTGAAATAGAATAAATTAATGCCAAATTAGTAATTAGAGTGAAAAATAAAATAATTATAGGAAGATAACCTTGAATAGAATTTTTTGCTTTTAACAGAAACAGTAAATATAAAGCCAAAAAAACAAAATTAATTATTTCCGAATTAAACGAACCTTTATCACCATTATAAAAGATAAAATAAAAAATCGATATTAGTAGAAACGATATGCCTACTTGAAATAATAATAAATTAGGCTTATAACCAAGTTTGATAGGAGTATCATTCAACATTAATAAAATACCCAAAAAATAACAAATGCCCGTAAATACAGAACCTGATCCTAAACTAGAATATCCTTTTAAGAAATAAATAAGCGGAGGTCCTATCCATAAAAGAATAATACCAATTGAATTTTTGAAATTAGAATATGAAAAAATATTCAAATTTTATTGATTTTATTAATGGATGTGATTCCGTTTGGATTCGAACCAAAGACCTACTGCTTAGAAGGCAGTTGCTCTATCCAACTGAGCTACGGAACCAGTAAATAAAAAGTCAATCTATTTAAATGTGTTAAACACTCCTAAATAAATTGACTAAGTCGGGGTGGCAGGATTCGAACCTACGACCTCTTGGTCCCAAACCAAGCGCGATACCGGGCTACGCTACACCCCGAAATAATTGTGCGGAGAGAGAGGGATTCGAACCCTCGGTACCGTTGCCAGTACGACAGTTTAGCAAACTGTTCCTTTCGGCCTCTCAGGCATCTCTCCTAGCCTTTAAGAGAGCACAAAAATAACAAAAAAATTTATATTTCTATAATCAAATGTCAATTATTTTACCAAATCAAAAGTTGATACTGATTTGCCTTCTAAAATACTATGTCCCATTAAAAATGAATCCATATTTCTAGCCGCTTCTCTACCTTCTGAAATTCCCCATACGACCAGTGACTGTCCTCGGCGCGCATCTCCAGCCACAAAGATTTTTGGTTGACTAGTTTGATATTTAGCATCTGTATTAATATTACCACGTTCGTCAAGAGATATTCCCAAGTCCGTAATTTCCTTTACCAAAGTGCCATGGTCAGTGTGTAAAAACCCTGCAGCAATTAAAGCTAATTCACAAGGAATTTCTCGATGATTGATTACTTTATTAACCATCTTTCCCTCTTGTACTTCATAAACAATATCACCAACATATAAAGCCTTTAAATTTCCATTTTCATCTTTTATGAATTCTTCCAACGAAATAGACCACAATCGTTCTACACCTTCATCATGAGAAGTTGATGTCCTCAACATATTAGGCCAATTAGGCCATGGTGTACTATCTGGTCTTTCTAATGAAGGTTTTGGCATTACTTCTATCTGTGTAATTGACTTTGCCTTGTGCCGATTTGAAGTTCCAACACAATCTGATCCTGTATCTCCACCCCCAATGACAACTACATTTTTACCAGTCGCCCAAATGTCTGAATCAAGATAAGGCTCTCCTTTGTGATTATGTGAAATAGAAATGTTGGCAACTCGCTTATTTTGTTGGGATAAAAATTCCATCGCTGGATATATACCCACTGCATCATTTCCTTTCGATTGAATTATACGAGGCGTGGTTGATCCCGTAGCGATTAAAATAGCATCAAAATCTAATTGTAACTTAGATAATTTAATTTCAGAACCAATTTGAACATTAGTTTCAAATTTAATTCCTTCTTTCTCCATCAAGTCAACCCTTCTTTTAACAATATTTTTATCCAATTTGAAATCAGGAATGCCATATCGTAACAAGCCACCAATTTGATCTGCACGCTCATAAACAGTTACACTATGTCCAGCTTTATTCAATTGGCTAGCCGCAGCTAATCCTGCTGGACCTGAACCTACTATTGCAATATTCTTACCTGTACGTTTAGTCGGTACTTGAGGTTGAACCCAACCTTCAGAAAAAGCTTTTTCTATAATTGACTTTTCAATTAATTCAATGGCTACTGCAGGTTTGTTGATACCTAATACACAGGAAGATTCACAGGGAGCAGGGCATATTCTACCCGTAAATTCTGGGAAATTATTAGTGCTTACAAGAATTTCATATGCGTATTTCCAATTTTCCTCATAAACAGCATCATTAAATTCTGGAATAATATTACCTAAGGGACAACCATTATGACAAAATGGTGTTCCACAATCCATACATCTACTTGCCTGATCAATCGTCTCTGAAGGTGTTGGAATTAACTCAATCTCTAAATAATCATTTATTCTATCACTAACCGGTCTTTTGGTAGCACCTTTTCTATCCACTTCTAAAAATCCTGTTGGCTTGCCCATTTCCTTTATTTTTTTAATTCAATTTGAATATCAGTGTAAACTTTATTTTTATCGTTCATGACATCTGTAATACTTAAATTTCTTACGGATAATGCATTTCGATAGTCCATTGGCATAACTTTCTTGAATTGATTCGATATAGATTCAAAATTATCCAAGACCAACTTACCTTTAACTGAATGAGTAAACTCTATATGCTTTTGTAAAAACATTTTAATAATAACTTTATCTTCGGGGCTTAAATCGGTTATTTCAACCATTTCGCGATTAACCTTAGATTCAAAATCATTTTTCTCATCTAACACATAAGCCACTCCTCCCGACATACCCGCTCCAAAATTACGCCCCGTTTTCCCTAAAATAACAACAATTCCTCCTGTCATATACTCACAACCGTGATCACCAATTCCTTCTACCACAATCTTAGCTCCAGAATTTCTTACACAAAAACGTTCGCCCGCCATCCCTGCTAAATAAGCTTCACCAGATGTTGCTCCATAGAAAGAAACGTTTCCAACAATAGAATTTTCAGATGCAACAAATGTAGAATTTCTAAAAGGATAAGCGATAATAGTTGAACCACACATACCTTTTCCAATATAATCATTAGAGTCCCCCTCAATTTCTAGTTTTAATCCTTTAACCGAAAATGCTCCAAAAGATTGACCAGCCGTCCCTTTAAATTTAAAGTGAATCAGATCCGACTTTAACCCTTTTTCACCATACTTTTTTGTTATTTCATTGGATATAATGGTACCTACGGTTCGATTGACATTAATGATAGGCAATTCAGCATAAGTTTCTTTTTGATTAACTAAAGAATCTTTGGCTAATTCTAACAATTTCCAGTCTAATTGATCAGCCATTCCATGATCTTGCTCCTCAGACTTTACTAATGCTACCGAAGGATCACTTACAGCATAAGATAATATAGGAGAAAGATCCAAGTTTTTATATTTCCAATGAGATGAAACATCTCGCATCTCCAATAGATCTACACGACCCACCATATCGTTAATTTTTCTAAATCCTAATTCAGCCATTATTTCACGTAATTCCTGAGCTAAGAAATAAAATAAATTTACAACATGATCTGGATTACCTGTATATAAAGCTCTTAAATCCGGATTTTGGGTTGCCACACCTACTGGACAGGTATTTAAATGACATTTTCTCATCATAATACATCCTGCAGTAACTAATGCTGCAGTAGCAACGCCAAATTCTTCCGCACCCAATAAAGCAGCCATGGCTATATCCCTGCCAGTTTTAATTTGACCATCCGTTTGAATTGTGACACGCCCACGTAATTTGTTTTTAACTAATGTTTGATGCGTCTCCGCTAAACCTAATTCCCAAGGTAAACCCGCATGGCGAATAGAAGATAATGGCGATGCACCCGTTCCACCATCATAACCAGCAATTAATATATGATCAGCATGCGCTTTAGCAACACCCGCTGCAATCGTACCCACACCCGCTTCAGAAACTAATTTAACAGAAATTCTAGCCTCTCTGTTTGCATTTTTTAAATCAAAAATTAATTGAGCTAAATCTTCAATTGAATAAATATCATGATGTGGAGGTGGAGATATTAAACCCACACCTGGTGTTGAATGCCTCGTTTTACCAATCCAATCATCTACTTTATGACCAGGTAATTGTCCTCCTTCACCAGGCTTTGCTCCTTGAGCCATTTTAATTTGCAACTCATTCGCATTAGTCAAATAATCCATAGTGACACCAAATCTACCAGATGCTACTTGTTTGATACTTGAATTCATTGAATCACCATTAGGTAATTTTTTAAACCTAATTGGATCCTCGCCTCCTTCACCCGTATTAGACTTACCACCAATACGATTCATAGCGATTGCTAAAGTGGTATGTGCCTCATATGATATTGAACCAAAGGACATCGCGCCAGTGGCGAAACGATTTAAAATACCTTCAATGGGTTCTACTTCATCAATTGAAATAGATTGAGTGCTTTTGAATTTCAACAAACCCCTTAAGGTAATTGCTTTATTTCCTTGATCATCAATCAGTTTAGAGTATTTCTTAAAAACGGAGTAATCATTTAACTTAGTGGCCTGTTGCAATAAATGAATCGTTTGAGGATTGAATAAATGCTCCTCTCCTCTTTGTTTCCATTGATAAATACCCCCTACTTCCAATTTCGGGTTAATTGATTTTAAAATTTCATAACCTGATTCATGTTTAATTAATGCCTCTGTAGCTAATGTATCTAAATCCACTCCTTCAATCCGAGAAATAGATCCTGTAAAATACATATTAACAACAGAATGATCTAAACCTAAAATTTCGAAAATTTGTGCTCCTTGATAAGACTGTAATGTTGAGATACCCATTTTAGAAAAAATCTTAAGTAACTCACCATTCACCGCTTTAATATAATTGTATTCAAGTTTTTCATAAGACAAATTAGGGTCAACTAATTTGTTTTCTTTCATTAATTTTATGGTCTCAAAAGCCATGTAAGGATTAACAGCAGATGCACCATATCCAATTAATGTTGCAAAATGATGGGTCTCCCAAACGTCACCGGCTTCCAAAATAATACCTACTTTTGCCCGCTTTTTAACCCGAATTAAATGATTATGTACTGCCCCTAATGCTAATAACGAAGGAATTGGAGCATGAGATGAATCTATTCCACGGTCGGTAAGCAAAATAATGGAATATCCATCATCCACTGCATCCTCAGCATAATTACAAATTCTGTCCAAAGCTTTCTTTAATACTCCGGGTTCATTAGATGCACGAAAAGTCATGTGAATTGACTTTGTTTGAAATTTCTCATGATCAATCCAACGAATTTTCTCAACTTCTTTGTTGCGCAACACAGGTTGTTGGATTTCTATTTGCTTACAATGACTCGGACTTTCTTCTAATAAATTAGACAAACCTCCAATGTCAGTTAATAATGACATTACCATCCTTTCGCGAATAGGATCAATAGGCGGATTGGTAACTTGGGCAAAAAGTTGCTTAAAGTAGCTAGAAATATGTTGGGCTTTATCCGACAAAACAGCTAATGGCGTATCTATTCCCATAGAACCTAAAGCTTCTTTTCCAGTTTCCGCCATTTGAGTTAATACAATTCGAATATCTTCGGTAGTAAAACCAAAAATCTGCTGCCTTGAAATAACTTCATTGGATTTTGGTTGCCTATATTCACTTCCCGCTTCAGGCAAGTCTTCTACTCGAATTTTATTTTCACGCAACCATTGGCCATAAGGTTGTTGTTGGCAAATTACTTCTTTAAGTTCTTCGTCAGGAACAATACGACCTTGTTCCATATCAACAACAAACATTTTTCCAGGTTGTAAACGTCCTTTTGAAACAATCGTGGCTGGATCTAAGTCTAGCACTCCTGTTTCAGATGCCATAATAACATGATCATCATTAGTTACCCAAAATCTTGAAGGTCTTAATCCATTGCGATCTAAAGTAGCTCCAATGAGTTTTCCATCAGTAAATGAAATACTTGCTGGACCATCCCATGGTTCCATCATAGCTGCATGATATTCATAAAAATCTTTTTTGTAAGATTCCATTGATTCATTTCCGTCCCAAGCTTCAGGTATTAGCATCATCATTACATGAGGCAAAGACCGACCACTCAGATATAACATTTCAATCGCGTTATCTAAAATAGCTGAATCAGATTGACCTAAATTACAAATAGGTAAAATCATGTCTAACTCTTCCTGCGAAAAATATTGACTAGAAAACAAGGCAGATTGAGCTTGCATCCAAGATGAATTACCTTTAACAGTATTTATTTCACCATTATGAGCGATAAAACGGAAGGGTTGTGCTAACTTCCATTCTGGAAAAGTATTTGTTGAAAAACGCGAATGTACAATGGCTAAAGCCGATGTAAAATTATCTTGAAATAAGTCGACAAAATACCCAGGAACCTGCATAGTAGTCAACATACCTTTATAGATAATTGTCCTACACGACATGGATGCAAAGTAAAATTTATTTTCTAATCCTCGAATCGTTTCATTTAACAATTTGGCAACGTATTGCCTGAAAACATAAAGTTTACGCTCGAATTCTATCTCAGTTTTACATGATACAGGCTTTTCAATAAATATTTGATAAATGTTAGGTTCCGAATCTCCCGAATCAGCACCTAAAATCTCATTATTATTAACAGGTACTAATCGATAACCTAAAATTGATAATCCTAACTTTTTAGCCTTACGATCTATTACTTCTTTACATTCATTAATTAAAATCTCATTCTTCGGAAAAAAGGCCATTCCAACTCCGTAATTACCAAGAGATGGCAAGGAAAACTTTAGTTTACGTGATTCTTCTAAAAAGAATTCATGGGGGATTTGCACAAGAACACCTGCTCCATCACCAGAATTTGGATCACAGCCACAAGCTCCACGATGATCCATTCGAATCAACATTTTGATAGCATCTTGGACGATTCTGTGCGATTTTATTCCTTTTAAACTAGCAACGAAACCAATACCACAAGCATCATGCTCAAATTCTTTCCGATACAATCCTTCTCCAGCTACCTTAATCTCCATAATAAAATATAATTATTCTTATACACTAAAAAAATAAACCAAAACATAAAAAATAGATAACCATGCTTTAATAAAATATTAAATACTAGTAATTCAAATTTAAACAAAAATTAATTTGGCGTATATTAATATAGATAAAATATAATATGGTAAATGAAATATCAAAAATGAAGAATAATTAATCTTCTAAGAATCCAATTTATCAATAATCATCAGATTCATTATTTGAAAAACCACCTTCAAATTCTTGCTCTTCCTCATCAGAATCTTGAAAATCATTTTCTAAATCATTTAAATAAATTGCGTCTACCGCTTCTTTGACAGTATTTAATAACGTAAAGTCTTCAATTTTAGCTAAGTCTAAACGATCTTGAATATGTTCATTCTTTGTTACAACTGCAAATAAGCCCATTTCATTGGTACAAATTTTAGTACCTTTTCGTATGCAGCTAACTCCAAACCCATCAATTTCTGTGACATTATTTAAATCTAAAATCATATTCGCAAACTCTTTTTTGAATAAATTTCGAATGACTAACTCAAGTTCTTCTGAATTTGTTTGAGTTAAATTAATTTCATTCCAAGTAATGATTGCATAACTTTCATTTTGTTCTAAACTATAAAATGGGTTACTGGACATGGCTTAAATATAAATTTACGTTATTAAAAATTCGATTATGTATATCGTTTTGATCTTCTTTATGGAATTCTAACCCAGTTATTTCGGTATATAAAAGAATATATCTCTCAGAAATTTCCTTTATAAATTCATCCGTTAAATGAGGAATTTGTTGTCCATCTTTACCTTGAAAATTATTCTTAATTAACCATTCTCTTACAAATTCTTTGGATAATTGCTTTTGCGGAAGACCTTTGGAAAATAAATCTTCATAAGGTCCTAAATAAAAATAACGTGATGAATCCGGTGTATGAATTTCATCCATTAACATGATACTATTATCATACAAACCAAATTCGTACTTAGTGTCTACTAAAATAAGGCCTTTTTCCAAAGCCATTTGCTGGCCACGTTGAAAAAGCAAATGCGTTTTTTCAACCAGTTGCTTCAAAAGAGTTTCTGATACTATATTTTGTTTAACAATTTCTTCTAGGGAAATATCTTGATCATGACCTTCATGTGCTTTTGTTGTAGGTGTAATAATGGGAGAAGGTAAGACCTGATTTTCTTTTAGACCTTCAGGTAAAACAACTCCACATACAACTCTTTTTCCGAATGAATACTCTCTCCAAAGATGACCTACCATATAATTCCTAATAACCATTTCAATAGGTATCGGCTCACATTTAATCCCATAAGCCGCATTAGCATCAGGAGTTGAAATCAACCAGTTTGGAACGATATCACGCGTAGCGTTTAAAAAATAGCTAGCAATTTGATTTAATACTTGGCCTTTAAATGGAATTAGTTTAGGCAAAACAACGTCAAATGCTGAAATTCGATCCGAAGTAATCATTAATAAATAGTCACCAAAACCATATACATCACGTACTTTACCTTGATAGAAAGACGTTTGATTTGAAAATTTATACTCTTTAGACATTTATATAATAATTAATAGGGTAAAAACTTCTCATTTTTTCTTAATAAATCTAACATCCACTTAGAATCATTGGTATTATAATTTTTATTTACGACTTTCAATTCCTCATGAAAAAGCTCAGAAGCCTTAACCTTATTTTCAGAAATAAAAGAAAATAATTCATATAATTTGACCAGTGTATCTTTATCTGGATACATCTTTAAACCTTCTCTTAGTATTATTTTCGAACTTTCCTGTTTATTGTTTTGCCTAAGAATAAAACTTTTAAATATATAATCATCTAATGAATTTACATTAAAATTAACGAAAGATGTTGGCCTTTTTATAGAAATTAAAACCTTCGTTTTGTAAATACTCTCATTGTTAAAAATATTTTTTTTTTCAATCAAATTAATTAGAGAAATAGCTTTATCATAATCTTTAGATAAAATAGATGAGTTGATTTTATTTATTTCACTATTAAAACTATAACCTAATCCTGAAGATAAGTTCTGGTAGAATAATATCAATATGTAAAAAAATGTTGAAAACAATATAATTTATTTTAAAACTTGAAACTTTAAAAACACATCTCCAACGAATAAAAATAATAGCAAAATTAATAAATATATGCTTAATTGATTAATGGAGTACCAATTTTCTCCAATGGAAAGGAAATTATCATTGGTTATTTCTAATTCAACCAATTCATTTTGACTTTTAACAAAAACAGTTTCACCTTTAATCAGTAGGATCGAAAGGTTCATTGGTCTATATTTTATATAAAGAATAGGACGAGTTTGTTTAAAATCTACATGTCTAATAAAATTTAGAAATATCTTATTACTAGTTTGAGGAATTAATACACCTATAGAGTCTGAAAGAGGATTAAATACCGATAATGAATACAAGAAATCACGCTCTCCATTCTGTACAATATTAATTATCGAATTAATTTGAGCTTCATTAATTCCCTTCAAATTATAATCTTTTTTAACTACAACAATATCTTTTACTTGTTTATTAGGGCTATTTATGGGACCAATGCCTATATTATATATAAAATATAGAAAGATATTAAAAATCAACAGCCGCAATAAAAATTTAAAAAATAGCAAACCTGATAAAATAAATAGTTTACCAGCCACTAAATAATACCGGATCAATATAAATGCATAAAAACCTACAAATAAAAAATTGCCCAGAAATAAGAACTTTAAGAAAATCATTTAATTGGCCTTTAAACAAATTAAAACATAATTAGTACTTTTACTTGAGTTTATAAATTTAGGCATGGAAATTCATAAAAGTAAACGATTAGATAATCTAAAATATGAAATTAGAGGACCTGTCTATGAAAAAGCTTTAATCCTTCAGAATCAAGGATACAAAATTACATCATTAAATATTGGAAATCCTGCAACTTTTGGATTTGAAACTCCAGATGAAATTGTACATGATATTATTGTAAATATACGAAATGCACAAGGATACGTAGATTCAAGAGGATTATTTGCCGCTAGAAAGGCTGTAATGCAATATTATCAAAATAGAGGAGTAAAAAATATATTAATTGAAGATATCTATATCGGTAATGGGGTCAGTGAACTAATTTCTTTAGTCATGATGGCCTTATTAAATACGGATGATGAGGTATTAATTCCATCGCCAGATTATCCACTTTGGACAACAGTTGTAGGTCTAGCTGGAGCAAATGCCGTGCATTATGAATGTAATGAAGAAGACGAATGGAACCCTAATTTATCTGATATTGAATCTAAGATCAGCTTAAAAACAAGAGCAATCGTATTAATAAACCCTAATAACCCGACAGGAGCTGTTTATTCAAAACAAATTGTTGACGGTATCGTAAAACTCGCCGAAAAACATAATCTTATCTTATTTTCAGATGAAATTTATGATAAAATCATATATGATGACAGCGTTCATCATTCAGCATCTGGATTAAGTGATGATATACTAATCGTTACAATGGGTGGTTTATCCAAAAACTATCGGGCAGCAGGATTTAGAGGTGGCTGGATGATTTTAACGGGGGCCAAACATAAAGCAAAGTCCTATATTGAAGGGTTGAATTTCTTATTTAGCACTCGATTGTGTGCGAATGTAATCACACAATATGGAATCCAAACAGCACTTGGAGGTTATCAATCAATCGATGATTTAGTGCATAAACCCAATGGCAGATTATACCGTCAAATGAATTTGGCATATGAAAAACTAAATTCAATTCCTGGCGTAAGCTGTGTAAAACCCAAAGGCGCTCTTTATTTATTTCCCAAAATTGATCTGTCTCAATTTACTTTTGAAGACGACAATCATTTTGTCATGTCCTTACTTGAAGAACAAAAAATATTAGTTGTAGGAGGAAGAGGATTTAATTTTACCCCAAAAAATCACTTTAGGATCGTATTTTTACAACATGTTGAGCAACTATCTATTGCATTAAATAAAATAGCTTTACATTTTGATAATTACCGAAAATGACATTTTTAGAATTTTCAAGGAAACAAAAATTATTTATATTTCTATTTGGGGTATTTCTTACAAATGCAATTATTGCTGAGATAATAGGAGTTAAAATTGTCAGCATAGAGAAAACATTTGGCTTTGCGCCCTTACAAATGATGACATTTTGGGGCGATAAATGGGACTTAAATCAGACAGCCGGAGCCCTAAATTGGCCTTTAGTATTTATAACCTCAGATATAATTAATGATTATTTTGGAAAATCAGGAGTCAAATTTATATCCTATACTACCGCAATTTTTATAGCTTTTGCATTCTTAATTATCTATACCGCCACCTTATTGGTACCAGCCGACTTCTGGATAGAAGTTAATAAAGGGATCAACATTAATGAAGCTTTTAGTCGAATTTTCAGACAGGGATTAGGTATAATAACAGGTTCATTAACTGCATTTTTAATTAGTCAAATAATAGACGCTACTGTATTTGAAAAAATAAAAAAGAAAACTGGTAACAAACATATTTGGTTAAGAGCTACGGGGTCAACCTTAATTTCACAATTAATAGATAGTTTTTTAGTGATCGGAATTGCATTTTATGCATTTGGAAACTGGTCCATAAGTCAATGGATGAATGTATCCCTGAATAACTATTTTTACAAATTTTTTGTGGCAATACTTTTCACTCCTATGCTATATTTAGCTCATTATTTCATTGAAAAATACCTAAAAAAGGAAGCAAACTAATTTTGCCTTCTAATATTATCCAAAATAACTCCTGCTGAAATAGCCACATTTAAAGACTCAGCATGGCCCCAATTTGGTATTTTAACTTGAGCTGTCAAAACATCCTTGACAGAATTTCGAATCCCTTCTGATTCATTTCCAAATATAATAAACCCTGCGGAAGGAAATACATATTGATGTATATTTTCACCTTCCAAACTTGCTCCAATGATTGGCATATCATGAAATTGATTTAAAAATTCAGGAATATCTACATATAAAAAGTTTATGCGATGAAAAGATCCCATGGAAGCTGAGATAACCTTTGGATTATAAAACTCGGTAGTATCAGAAGAGCATACTATTTGATTAACCCCGTACCAATCACAAATCCTAATTATAGTACCCAAATTACCAGGATCTCGTACACCGTCAAGAATTACAGTATATCCACTAGTAAAATTAAAGTCATTGTGACTGAACATTTGAGATTTTACAATAGCAAAACCATATTCATTTGTGGTTAGGCTTGAATATTTTATGACATTACTTTCAGACTCATAGTAAATGGGAGTTTCGCCAAAATTTAAAAAAGAATTAATCTCTTTATTATTTAAAACAACAAATTCGATTTGAAAACTAGAATCTAATAATTCTTTTATTCCCTTCTCCCCTTCTACTAAAAATAGATTATTATCAATTCTCCCTTTTTTTGAATGTAGGGAATTGATTAACTTTATTTGATTATTAGATAATGTCATTTGAAAATTGCTCAATTAATATTCTTAACATTTATTATATTCCTTGTAACTTCTTGTTCTGGGTACAGAAATTACCGTATTCCTTATACAACTATCAATGAAATTAAATTACAAGGACAAAAAAAAATAAAATTAGATGATATAAAATCAAATATAACGGGTTTAAAAGAAAGCAACCAAAATTATTTATCAATAAAATACAGTTCTTACTTAAGAGACAAAAGAAAAACAAATGATTCCACTATTGCGATTAAGAAATTCTTTAAATTTTTTAATCGCGAACCCATACCATTTAATCCGATAGCCTTAGAAAATAATAAGCTAGCTTTATTAAAATATTACCGCAATAAAGGCTATTTAAAGACACAAATTTCGTATTCCGTCGATACATTAAGTGTAGACAATAAATTGGTCAACATTACTTATTCATTAATAGAAGGGCCTGAAAGTATTTTTACTAAAGAAGATTCTATTCTAGCCAATAATACAGTCATTGAGAAAGAATTAAAAAAATATATCAATAAATTTAGCTTACTGCATAAGTATTCAAATTTAGATCTTGATTTGTTGAAAAATGAAAAAGAAAACCTTTCAAACCATTTCAAAAACCTAGGTTATTTTAATTTTTCACCCGATTTTGTTAGTATAAAAATTAATGACCTAAAAGACACGAGCTTAAAAAACATCAGTTTAATATATCAGATACCCAGCACGAAAAATTTGATCACTTATCAGGCTTATGACCGATTATTTAGATTTGGGCCTATTGATTTTAAAGTATTTTACGTAGGCGAACAATCAGAATCTTCAATTAATAAAACTCCGACCTTCACACCCCAATTAAAAAGACTAATTTCCATTCATGAAGGTGATTTATTTTCCATTGAGAAAACAACACATAGTCTTCAAAATATATATGAGACAGATCAATTTAAGTCTGTTTCAATTCAATATGATACTATTTCCACTCGGTTATTTCCCAAAATAGAATTAACAAGAAACGACAAATACAATATTTCATCTGAACTAGGCGGAAGTGCCTTTAGAGGAATACCAGGTCCTTTTTTATATAATTCTTTTAAAATAAGGCGCGTATTTACAGAATTAGACTACTTAGATTTTTCTGCCCGATTAGGATTTGAAGCGCAGGCTGGATTTATAAATACAGATCTAACCAGAAAAAACTTAGAATTAAATTTAGGAGCAACGGCTAATTTCCCTACTCTATTTTTACCTGAAAAATTTACTAAAAAACTAGGGTATTTTTATGGTGCAAAAACTCAATTAGGGTTTGGTTATGATTATATCGATAGACCTGAATATGTTAGAACTAATTTTAAAATACTTCAAAGGTATCTTTGGAAAAAAACACCCTTTGAATTTTTTCAATTATCATTATTTGATTTAAATATTATAAATACAAATTACCCCAGTACAGAAACCTCTAAATTATTCACAAATTATTTAGATGATTTAAGAATAAAAGGAAATAACCTATTTAGAAGCTTTAACCCTAGTTTTGTATCCAGTATCAACTTCCTATATACTTACCGTACATTCAATCCTTCAAATCAATTAATAGAAGGTAAATCATTTATTTTAGGCTTAGAATCAGGTGGAACTACCCTGAATCTTTTTGGCGAAAAGAAATTAAAATTTGTAGAAGACTTTTTAGGAAATAAAGAAACAATGCAGTTTTTTCGTTTTTTAAGAATGAATATCGATTACAGAAAGTATGTGTTTTTAGGTCAAAAAAGGGCGTCCCAACTCGCATATAAATTTATAGGTGGACTTGCTTATGCCTATGGACAAGAAAATGATTATCAATTACCCTATGAAAAAAACTTCTTCATAGGAGGTCCTAGTTCACTAAGGGCATGGAAACCAAGAAGATTAGGTCCAGGATCACGCAATACAGACACTAATTTAATCGAGCAGCCAGGAAGCATTTTAATTGAATCATCTGTCGAATATAGATTTAAAATCTTAAAATTCTTAGGTGATATTAATGGTGCTTTTTTTGTTGATGCAGGAAATATATGGGCATTGAATGATCCTAATTCACCATTATCAAATTTCAAATTAGACTCATTTATGCAACAAATAGCTGTGGGCACTGGTTTTGGTCTTCGTTGGGACTTCAACTATTTTATATTAAGACTTGATATGGCTACTAAAGTTATCAATCCAGCAAAGCCCAAAAACGAGAAGTGGGTATTTAATCAAATATCATTAAGCAGTACAGATAACCCAATTGAATTTAATATTGGTATCGGGTATCCATTTTAATGAAAATTTACTTTCTAGAAATAGATTTTAAAGCCTTCTCTGCTATAGATACTGCATTTAAACCATATTTATCCATTAAATCTGTTGGTTTTCCCGATTCTCCAAAGGAATCATTGACACCAACAAATTCTTGTGGCAATGGCATAGTAGTAGATAAAAATTGGGCAATGGAATCACCTAAACCGCCATTAATTTGATGTTCTTCTGCTGAAACTAGACATCTAGTCTTTCTAACGGATTCTAAAATAGCTTGTGTATCTAATGGCTTAATTGTATGAATATTGATGACTTCAGTATGAATGCCTTTTTCTTTTAAAATATCTGCCGCAAGAATAGATTCCCATACCAAATGACCGGTAGCAAAAATACTGACATCTGAACCCTCAATTAATTTGATGGCTTTGCCAATAATAAACTCTTGATCTTCAGGTGTAAAAACAGGAACCACGGGTCTACCAAACCTCAAATAAACAGGACCCGTAAAATTAGCTACGGCGATAGTTGCCGCTTTAGTTTGATTATAATCACAAGGATTAATGACTACCATACCAGGTAACATTTTCATTAATCCGATATCTTCCAATATTTGATGTGTAGCTCCATCTTCACCTAAAGTCAATCCTGCATGTGAACATGCTATTTTAACATTTTTACCTGAATAAGCCACTGATTGACGTATCTGGTCGTAAACTCTTCCTGTACCAAAATTTGCAAACGTAGTTGCGAAAGGAATATAACCCCCAATAGATAATCCTGCTGCTATGCCGATCATATTAGCTTCCGCAATTCCTGTTTGAAAAAAACGTTCTGGACAATTTTTAATGAAAGGTTCTAATTTAAGAGACCCAATTAAATCTGCACATAAAGCAACTACTTTAGGATTAGTAAGACTTAAAAATTCCATACCAGCACCAAAGCCGGAACGAGTATCTTTTTTTGTTTCGTAAGTATATATCGACATAATAATCTCTATTAATAATCTCCTAAAGTTTCAGATAATTGATTTAATGCTTCTTCTAGTTGTTGATCATTGGGCGCTACACCATGCCATTTATGCGATCCCATCATAAAATCAACACCGGCACCCATTTCAGTCTTCATTAAAATCATAATCGGAGTTTCATTACCTAACAAATTTTTGGCTTCTTTTAGGCATAATTGTAATTCAGCCATATCATTGCCATTCACATGTAAAACTTTCCAACCGAAAGCTTCATACTTCATTTGCAAATCACGATTATTCATGATTTTTTCTGTTGGACCATCAATTTGCTGCCCATTAACATCTATAAAAGCGATCAAATTATCTACTTTATGATGAGGTGCATACATCGCCGCCTCCCAAACTTGGCCTTCATTTTGTTCTCCATCCCCCATAAGACAGTAAACTACTGAGGAATCATTGTTTAATTTCTTAGCTTGAGCCACACCAATAGCCACACTTAATCCTTGGCCCAATGAACCTGAAGCTATCCTAATACCTTCCAAATGCTCATGGGGAGTTGGATGTCCTTGCAATCTAGAATTGATTTTACGAAAAGTAGAAAGTTCTTTAACTGGGAAATACCCTTTTCGAGCTAATACTGAATACAAAACTGGCGAAATATGGCCATTAGAAAGAAAAAATACATCTTCACCTAAACCTGACATATTAAAGACAACTTGATCATTTGATGAATTTAATTTAAGGTTCATGGCTTCAAAATACAAACCTACCAATAAATCTGTACATCCTAATGAGCCACCTGGATGTCCAGATTGACAACCGTGTACCATTCGTAAAATATCTCTTCTAACTTGAGATGCGATTGAAAGTAATTCTTGTGTTTGCATAATATATTAGTGGATTTGTGATGTATGATTTTTGGTATCCACTTTTTCTATAATATTTAAAATAAATCCTTTTTCATCGATTATAAAGGTAGTTCTAGCAATACCCATATATGATTTACCATACATAGATTTCTCTACCCAAACTCCGTAAGCATTTAGTATAATATGTTCAGGATCAGATAACAATGAAAAACTTAAATTATATTTCTGTTTAAATTTAATATGAGCTTTATTTGAATCCGCACTAACACCAATAACAATAAAACCATTAGCCTGCAGATAGGATAAGTTTTCATTCAAATTGCATGCTTGGGCCGTACATCCAGGAGTATCATCTTTGGGATAGAAATACAATACAACTTTAGATCCTTTAAGAACTGATAAATCGATTAATTTACCATCAGAATCTTCAACTTTAAATAAAGGTGCTAAATCTCCAATTTGTAATTTCATAATATCATTAAATCAAAAAGCTTTTCATTTGTTAAATAACCAGTTAATAAATCTCCTTTTTGAACAGGACCTACACCTGCCGGAGTACCCGTAAAAATATAATCTCCCGTCTTTAAAGTAAAATATTTAGATATATCTTCAATTAGTTCGAACACATTCCAAATCATCAAAGAGGAATTTCCAGATTGAACTAAATTATCATTTAGATTTAAATGAAAACCAACGTTATTTTCGATTACAGATGATTGAAAAGGCCGCATTTTACTTACAAATGCTGATCCGTTAAATGCCTTTGACTTTTCCCAAGGTAATCCTTTTTCCTTTAATTTAGATTGTAAATCTCGTGCAGTAAAATCAATTCCGAGACCGTATGAATCTATGTATTTATGCGCAAACTGGGCTTCAATATTTTTTCCTACTTTGCCAATTTTGAATACTAATTCTAATTCATAGTGAACATCATTTGAAAAAGACGGATAATAAAATTTTGAGTCTTCTAATAATGCTGTATCTGGCTTTATAAAAATTACTGGATCAGTAGGCTTATCATTCGATAATTCTTTAATGTGATCTACATAATTTCTACCTACACAAATAATTTTCATACCCTACTTTAATATTTCAGAAACTAATTTTGCAGCGTCTTTAAGTAAAACAGCAGAGAAAACTTTTAGTCCAGAATTATTAATAATGGCAGCACCTTCTTCAGCATTTGTACCTTGTAAACGAACAATTATAGGGACTTTGATTTCTCCAATATTTTTATAAGCCTCAACGACACCATTAGCTACTCGATCGCAGCGAACAATTCCACCAAATATATTGATCAAAATTGCTTTCACATTAGGATCTTGAAGTATGATTCTGAAACCAGCTTCTACCGTCTTGGCATTAGCTCCACCCCCCACGTCTAGGAAGTTAGCGGGCTCACCACCAGATAATTTGATAATGTCCATGGTCGCCATTGCTAAACCAGCACCATTAACCATACACCCCACATTACCATCTAATTTAACATAATTTAAATCATTTTCAGAAGCTTCAACTTCCAAAGGATCTTCCTCAGATATATCACGCAAAAGAGCTAAATCTTTATGGCGATAAAGCGCATTATCATCTAAATTAACTTTAGCATCAACTGCCAATATTTTGTTGTCAGACGTTTTTAAAACAGGATTAATTTCAAACATAGAAGAATCAGTTCCTACGTAGGCATTGTATAAACAATGAATAAATTTAACCATTTCTTTAAATGCCTGGCCACTAAGACCTAATAAAAAAGCCACTTTCCGAGCTTGAAAATCTTGAAGTCCTACTCTAGGGTCAATCCACTCTTTAATAATTTTTTCTGGTGAATGTTCAGCTACTTCCTCTATATCCATTCCACCTTCCGTACTTGCCATAATTACATTACAAGCGCGACCTCGATCTAAAAGAATAGATAAGTAATATTCCTTAGTCTCTGATTCACCTGGATAATAAACATCCTCACTAATCAAAACCTTATTAACCAATTTTCCTTCTGGACCAGTTTGATGCGTAATTAACTGCATTCCCAAAATCTGAGAAACTCGTTCTTTTAATTCATCTAAATTTTTGGCTAATTTAACTCCTCCCCCTTTACCTCTACCCCCTGCGTGAATTTGGGCCTTTACGACAAACCAACCTGTCCCTGTTTGGGCTTTAAGAGCTTCAGCTGCTGCAATGACGTCAGATAATTGATCTACAACAACTCCTTCTTGAATTTTTACCCCGTAACCCTTTAATATTTCTTTTGCTTGGTATTCGTGAATATTCATTTAGTATAAAATTTTTATTTCGTGAAATTACTATTTATTTGCCAAACTTTTAAATTGTAGAACATTCTATTCAATATTCTAAAAATAAGTCAAAAAAATGTTGGAATTAAAAAATATTTCAAAATCCTACGGAGCGCAATTGATCTTAAATGATGTTTCATTTGAGGTAAAAGAAAAAGAATTAGTTTCCATTTTAGGTCCGTCAGGATCGGGGAAAAGTACTTTATTGCAAATTATAGGATTGTTGAATCCTGCAGATTCGGGAAGTATACTTTTAGATAATGTGGAATGTACCACCTTAAATGAAAAAGAATTAATTGCTTTTAGAAATAGAAAACTTGGTTTTGTATTTCAATTTCATAACCTTTTGGGAGAGTTCACTTGCGAAGAAAATATAAAAATGCCATTATTAATAAGAGAAAAATCATTAAATGAAGCGCAATTAGAGTTGTTTGACCAAATAATTAATAAACTTTCAATAAGTGATTTAATAACGAAATACCCGAGTCAATTGTCAGGTGGAGAGCAACAAAGAGTAGCCGTAGCGCGAGCATTAATCAATCAACCTAAAATTTTACTAGCAGATGAGCCCACTGGCAATTTGGACAATAAAAATGCGGTGAATCTATATGAATTATTTTTAGAGTTAAAAGAAGATTGGAAGCAATGCATCATTATGGTCACACACAATGAAAATCTAACGAAACAATCTGATCAAATAATTTATTTAAATTCTGAAAAGCGAATTTAGTTTTATCTGCCAAAATGTCATAAATTTGTAGAAATATGGCCCTTGATTGATGCAAGAATTAAAAGTACTAACTGTTGAAGAGAAATTAAATTTAGATATTCCTAGAATTTCAAAGGAAGTTTTAGGTTCAGAATTTCAGAAAAAAGTATACCTAGAAAGTTATGGCTGCCAAATGAATTTTGCAGATTCTGAAGTGGTCACATCTATTTTAATTAATCACGGATATGGAACTACCTCAAATATCAACGAGGCTGATACAATATTATTAAATACATGTGCCATTAGAGATAATGCAGAATTAAAAATAAGAAATAGGTTAAAAGGATTTACTGAATTAAAAAAGAAAAATCCCTTATTAACTATTGGTATATTGGGTTGCATGGCCGAGAGATTAAAGATTAAATTAATCGAAGAAGAAAAGCTAGTAGATCTAGTAGCAGGTCCAGATTCATATCGAGATATTCCAAATTTACTGTCAAAATTAGAGTTTGAGGAAAAAGCAATCAATGTATTCTTGTCAAAAGAAGAAACGTATGGGGATATTGAACCCGTGAGATTACATTCAAATGGCGTTACAGCATTTTTAAGCATCATGCGTGGTTGTGATAATATGTGTTCATTTTGCGTCGTTCCATTCACGCGAGGTAGAGAAAGATCCAGAGATACAGCTTCAATCTTACATGAAGTTGAAACACTATTTAATCAAGGCTACAGAGAAGTAACTTTATTGGGTCAAAATGTAGACTCTTATAAATATATTTCCGAAGAAAATTCTGATGTCGTAAATTTTGCAAGCCTTTTAGAACAGGTTGCTTTAATAAATCCATTATTAAGAGTTAGATTCTCAACATCACACCCAAAAGATATAACAGATGAAGTCCTTTTTGTGATGTCGAGATATCCCAACATTTGCAAAAACATACATTTACCAGCTCAAAGTGGAAGTAATCGGATATTAAAATTAATGAATCGGACCTATACCAGAGAATGGTATTTGGACAGAATTAATTCAATACGCACTATTTTAGGACCTGATTGTGGCATATCACACGATATGATTGCTGGTTTTTGCACAGAAGACGAAGCGGACCAACAGGATACTTTAAGTCTAATGGATGAAGTGGTATATGATTTTGGCTACATGTTTACCTATTCCGAAAGACCAGGAACACCTGCTGAAAAAAAATACAAGGATGATATTGATGAATCTACTAAACAAAGAAGATTAGCTGAAATTATTGCCAAACAGCGGTTACACTCAGGAATTAAAAACAACTTAATGGTAGGAACCCTTCAACATGTGTTGGTCGAAGGTGACTCAAAAAAATCAGATGCACATCATTATGGAAAATGCGATTCTGGAAAAGTAGTTGTATTTAGAAAAGTAAAAGAACAAAAAGGAGAATATGTCAATGTTAGAATTACACATTGCACAACAGGAACATTAATTGGTGAAATAGAATCCTAACAAGATGGAGAATAGTCATTTAGCTAGTATTAAAGCCCGTTTTGGAATCATTGGAAATTCTCCATTGTTAATTCATGCTATATCCATCGCTGAACAAGTGGCTCCTACCGATATGACTGTGTTAATTACTGGAGAAAGTGGATCAGGTAAGGAGTCTTTTTCTAAAATAATACACTCTTTGTCGAAAAGAAAACATGGCCAGTTTATAGCGGTCAACTGCGGAGCTATCCCAGAGGGGACCATAGATTCAGAATTATTTGGCCATGAAAAAGGATCTTTTACCGGTGCAATAGAAGCCAGAAAAGGATATTTTGAAGTAACGGATGGAGGCACTATTTTCCTAGATGAGATAGCTGAAATGCCCCTTGGCACTCAAGCAAGGTTGCTTCGTGTACTTGAAAACGGGGAATTTCTAAGAGTGGGGTCATCGAAAGTTCAAAGAACAAATACAAGAGTTGTGGCAGCCACCAACTTAAATCTTCAAAATGCCATTGAAAAAGGAAAATTCAGAGAAGATTTATTTTATCGGCTAAGTACAGTTCCCATTTATGTTCCTCCATTGAGAGAAAGAGGTGGAGACATTGAGTTACTATTTAGAAAATTTACCACAGATTTTTCAGAGTCTCATCGAGTTAAACCCATATCGTTAACGAATGAAGCGAAAAATTTACTTCAGAAACAACGTTTTCCGGGTAACATACGCCAATTAAAAAACTTAGCAGAACAAATTTCGGTATTAGAAATTGGCGACCGCATAGTAGATGAAGAAAGATTACAATACTATATAAATTTTAATGAACCGAAATTAAATTCATCCGTCGTCAAGCGCGAGTACTTTCAAAACCCTGAGGGGATCAACGAGAGAGAGATTCTATATAAAATTCTTTTTGATCTTAAAAAAGATGTTACCGAATTAAAAAAGATATTGCTTAAATTAATTGAAAGTGGAAACTCAAATGCATATGACATTCTTTCTGAAAATATGTCCATTTTTGAAGATATTAAAGAAAGTAAGGAAGATAATGTAAGGAATAAAGCTTTGCCAACTCATCAAAGTGAAATTCCAACGAATATAAATATCAATTCTGAAAGTTTAATATCAGAACCAGAGGAAGCCCAATATGAAGAAATAATTAGTTCCTCAGATGTAACCCTGTCATTAGAAAAACAGGAAAAGGAGATCATTATAAGAGCATTAAAGAAAAATAAGAATAAACGTAAATATGCAGCCAAGGATTTAGGCATTTCTGAAAGAACATTATATCGAAAAATTAAACAATATGACCTTGAAGATAATGTATAATAAAATTTTCATCTGTTTAATCGGTTCTTTTTTACTTAGCTCTTGCTATAGCTTTAAAGGAGCGAGTCTATCACAAGATTTGAAAACGATACAAATCAATAATATTCGAATGGAGACTGCTGGAGGTCCCACGAACTTAGGATTAACTATTAATGAAAAAGTAAAAGAGTATTTTCAAAGAAACACTACGCTAAAAATCATTAATCAAAACCCTGATTTACTTCTTGAAGGTACAATAACAGGGTATGAGATGACTCCACAAGCACCTACATCTGATGACAAGGCAGGGTTAAACAGATTAACTATGAAAATACAATTTTCATTAGTAAATCGATTAGATGAAACGAAGAATTTTGACCAAGAATTTAGTTTTTACCAAGATTTCCCTCAAAATCAAACGTTAACACAAGTAGAAAAAAATCTTATTCCCAAATTAATAGACCAAATTATCCTAGATCTTTTCAATAAAATAGCAGGCGATTGGTAATGAATTTAGAAAAAGCTCAAAAATTGTGGTTTTTACTGCATCGATTTGATCGTACAAATCATGCTGAATTAGATATTTTTACCTCAGATAAAGAAAGATATCCTTTTTTTTATTTGTTGCACTGGAATGAAAAAAACAATGTAAAGCAACAAAGAAAAATTGCACTTAAATCAAATTCCCGATTGAATTACTTTAAATCTATTCATGATATTGAATTTGAAATTGATTATCCAATTGAATTTAATATGGGTGCAGGAATCTCAAACGGCGTTCAGGCTCAATTAATAGAAGATTTTTTATTGAAAATGCCAACGATAACTAAAATCAAAAAGAGTCCTTCAGATAATGTATTAGGTGAAGAAGTGGACTTTTCCGAAGTTGCCTACCAGGCGCCAACGACGGAATCATATGCGATCATATTAGAAAAACAAGGCAAATATGATTTAGCAATTAAAGTATATGAAAAATTAAGTTTGGCTAAACCTGAAAAAAGGCTTTACTTTGCATCTCGAATTTCAGAAATAGCTTTAAAAATAAATAATTAAATAGATATGTTTACTTTATTAATTTCCCTAATCGTCATCTTCTCAGCATTGTTAATCGTACTTATTTTGGTTCAAAATCCAAAAGGTGGAGGCATTAATGGTGAATTCAATCCCACTGGAGCTACCCAAATGTTTGGTGTACAAAAGACAGGTGATTTAGTTGAACAATTAACTTGGGGCTTCTCAATAACTATTTTAGTCTTGGTTTTATTAACAAATTTTACAATCTCCTCTAGTTCACCGGATTCTGTTCAATCTGTTAATGTAGAGAAGGCTGCTGGAAAAACTATTCCTACAGCTCCTGCTCCTAAACCCATGACGAAATAAGTACTGACAAATTTTCAGTAATAATTCAATGGCATGCATGTTGATAAGTTATGCCGAAATTCTTTTATAGAAGAGTTTAAAATACGTTTAAAAACCTAAATTCATAAAACATGTCAAAGTTAACTATTAAGCCCTTAGCAGACAGGGTTATTGTTGAACCGGCTGCAGCTGAAGAAAAAACTGCATTTGGAATAATCATTCCAGATACCGCAAAAGAAAAACCACAAAAAGGTATCGTAGTGGCAGTTGGTAATGGAAAAAAAGATGAGCCTATTACTGTTAAGGTAGGTGATGATGTATTGTATGGCAAATACTCTGGAACTGAAATCACAATTGAAGGAAAAGATTATTTAATTATGCGAGAATCAGACATTTTTGCAGTTTTGTAAATCATAATATTTAAAAATCACAAATAAAGAATTAATCACATGGCTAAGGAATTATTTTTTGACAGCGAAGCTCGCGAAAAAATGAAAAGAGGGGTTGATACCCTTGCTAATGCTGTTAAAGTTACATTAGGACCTAAAGGTCGTAACGTTATTATTGACAAGAAATTTGGTTCACCTCAAATCACAAAAGATGGGGTAACTGTAGCAAAAGAAATTGAATTAGAAGATGCTGTTGAGAACATGGGAGCTCAATTAGTTAAAGAAGTTGCTTCTAAAACTGCAGATCAAGCAGGAGATGGTACAACTACTGCAACTGTTCTAGCCCAATCAATATATACAATTGGATCAAAAAATGTGGCTGCTGGAGCTAATCCAATGGACCTTAAAAAGGGAATTGAGAAAGCAGTAGATGCTATCGTAAAAGATCTTAAAAAACAATCACGTCCGATTACTACATCGAACGAAATTGCACAAGTAGCTACAATATCAGCTAATAATGATTCCGAAATTGGAAAAATGATTTCATCGGCTATGGATAAAGTAGGTCGTGAAGGAGTTATCACCGTTGAAGAAGCAAGAGGTACTGAAACAGAAGTAAAGACTGTGGAAGGTATGCAATTTGACAGAGGTTATCTTTCAGCCTATTTTGTTACCAACACTGACAAAATGGAAGTTGAATTAGAGAAACCTTTTATCTTAATTTCAGAGAAAAAAGTTTCTTCAATGAAGGAATTACTTCCGGTATTAGAAGTAGTTGCACAAACTGGTCGTCCTCTATTAATTATTTCAGAAGATGTAGACGGAGAAGCATTAGCTACTCTAGTAGTTAATAAGATTCGTGGTGCTTTGAAAGTTGCTGCTGTTAAGGCTCCAGGTTTTGGAGATCGTAGAAAAGCAATGCTAGAGGATATTGCTATATTAACTGGTGGTACTGTAATCGCAGAAGAAAGAGGATTTAAGCTAGAAAATGCAAGTATTGAATATTTAGGCCAAGCAGATAAAATAATAATAGACAAGGATAACACGACTATTGTTAATGGTTCTGGTTCAAAGGACGATATCAACAACCGCGTTAATCAAATTAAATCTCAGATAGAGAATACTACCTCTGATTATGATCGCGAGAAGCTACAAGAGCGCTTAGCTAAACTATCTGGCGGTGTTGCTATTTTATATATTGGTGCAGCAACAGAAGTAGAAATGAAAGAGAAAAAAGATCGAGTTGACGATGCATTGCACGCAACTAGAGCTGCTGTTGAAGAAGGCATTATTGCTGGAGGTGGTGTAGCATTAATTCGTGCAATTGGTTCTTTGGACAAATTGAAAGGCGAAAATGAAGACCAAATCACAGGGATAAATATCATTCGTCAAGCTGTAGAGTCTCCATTAAGAACTATCGTTGCCAATGCAGGTGGTGAAGCTTCTGTCGTTGTAAATGCAGTTCGTGCAGGTAAAGACGATTTTGGTTATAATGCACGCGAGGACAAATATGAAAATATGATCGCAGCAGGTATTATAGATCCTACGAAAGTAACACGTTTGGCTTTAGAAAATGCAGCATCTATTGCTGGTCTTTTATTGACTACAGAATGTGTTATTGCTGATAAACCAGCCAACGAACCAGCGCATAGTCATGCACCTGGTGGTGGTGGAATGGGCGGCATGATGTAAATATAATTTCATTATTTGTTTAAAACTCCCCATATTTGGGGAGTTTTTTTATGTTCCATATGAAGAGAATTGCAATAGATATGGATGATGTTTTGGCAGATACAACGGTCAAGATCATTCATACAATTAATAACCTAGTAGATAATAATTATACCTACGAAGAATTAATGTCCGATCAATCGGCTAGAGAACGGTTTCTAAAAGATTATTTAGCCAATAATTCATTTCTTTGGCAGCCAGGATTTTTTTTAGATGTACCTATTAAAGCCAAAGCGGTAGAAATAGTTCAAAAATTAAGTGAGAAATACGAAATTTTCATTGTTTCAGCTGCTACTGAATTTCCAGAATCATTAAAAGAAAAATTGATATGGATGAAACAGCACTTCCCATTCATTTCATGGACTCATATTGTTTTTTGTGGACATAAATACATGATTCAAGCTGATTATTTAATTGATGATCACGAGAAGAATTTAAAATCCTTTCATGGTACTCCTCTCCTATTTACAGCACCTCATAACTTACATATACATGAATACCAACGTGTCGATACTTGGGATGCTGTAGCTCAACTTTTATTATAATCAATTTTAATGTTTAAGAATAGGGCGTCCATTAGTTTACTATTTTTCCTTTGTGGAATTAACTTTGCTAGTTGGGCCACAAGAATCCCAGATTTTAAAGAAAAATTACATTTAACAGATTCTGAATTAGGCACTATTTTACTAGGCTTGCCTATAGGCTCGCTCATATCATTACCATTGGCCGGTTGGTTAATCACGAAATATGAGTCAAAATGGATATGTTTAACAGCGGTTGTTATGTACATATTTATAATGCCAATCTTAGGATATTCACCCAATTCCTTCGGATTATTTATTGCACTATTTCTTTTTGGAATGGCTGGAGATATCTTAAATATTGCCATGAACACTCAAGTGGTCACTTTGGAAAAGAGTATGAATAAGCAAATCATGTCTAGTTTTCATGCACTATTTTCTCTCGGATTGATGTTGGGAGCATTAAGCGGAGGCATAATATTGAATTATCAGATTTCAAGTTTCAACCATTTATTAATTGTAGGAGGTTTAAATTTCTTATCGATCCCTTTCTTTTTGTCAAATTTATTACCTGATCATTTTAAAAAGAACAACGAATCAGCAGAAGGAAAAAATAAATCGTTTTTTAATTTAGGTCCTCACCTATTTACGTTGTCATTCATTGCTTTCTGTGGAATGCTTTGTGAGGGAGCAATGGCCGATTGGATAACTTTATACTTTAAAGAATCAACCTTCATAACAACATTTCCAACAACCATTGGATTTACATCATTTGCTTTATCAATGGTTATTGGAAGATCCATGGGCGATTATATTACCCATTTATTTTCGATAAAAAACATCCTAACATTAAATGGAATATTAATTAGTCTGGGTTTAATCATTACATTAATTACCTCTAATGAGTATATCATGATTGTCGGATGCTTAATCGCAGGAATAGGTATTTCTACTATTATACCGATTATTTATTCTGAAGCTGGAAGATCAAAAAATATTTCACCATCAGTAGCCATCGCAAGCGTATCCACAATAGCTTATGTTGGATTTCTTGTTGGCCCAGTATTTATAGGCTACTTATCTGATTACTGGGGCTTAAACAATGCCTTATACTTAATAGTCTTATTAGGACTAATTGCAAGCTTCTTGTCTAAATTCAAATTGAAAGCTCAAGAAAACTGATTTCGATAATTTACAAATCGATGTGAACATTAATCCATTCTGAGTCAAATCTAGCTTCATACTTTTTATAGAAATCAATGGCCGGCGTATTCCAATCTAAAACTTGCCACATAAGTCCTTTTGAATTGGTTACTTTTGCTTCTTGGATGGTAGCTTCCATTAAAAGTTTTCCATATCCTTTAGATCTAAACTCGCTTTTAATAAATAAATCTTCCAAGTATAATCGTTTGCCTTTCCAAGTAGAAAAACGGAAATACCAAAGAGCGAAACCGACCAATTGATCATTTTCAAATAATATAAAAGCCTCAAATAATGGTTTATCTGAAAAACCATTTATTTCATAATCCTCTATTGTTGCTATTACTTCTTCGGGAGCTCGTTCAAATAAAGCTAATTCTTTAACCAACGAAAATATTAATGGGATATCAAATGATTCTGCTTTGCGTAAGGTTATTTTATCCATTGGTTACTTTTCTTAGTTTAGTCAACAATTCTTCCATATCGGATGGAAAACTTCTCTCAAAATAAATCCACTCTTTTGAAGTGGGATGTTCAAAACCTAAAGAATAAGCATGTAAAGCTTGTCTAGGACATGTTTGAAACATATTTTCTACAAAAGATTTATAATTAGCCATATGACTCATGTATCTAATTTTATCTCCTCCATAGGAACTATCAGATATCAATGGATGTCCCATCGACAAGGCATGGGCACGAATTTGATGTGTACGACCTGTTTCTAACTGAAATTTAAGCAGTGAACAAAAGCCAAAAGATTCCACAACTTCATAATGTGAAATAGCTAATTTACCTTCATCATAATCTTCTGGAAATATGGCCATCACTTTCCGATCTTTAGGATTTCGTGCAATTTTACCTCTTAAAGTTCCATTTAAAACTTTAGGTACGCCCCAACAAATCGCATAATAGGTTCTTTGAATGGTATGATCGAAAAATTGTTTGGCAAGATAAGTCAACGCAAATTCCGATTTAGCCACGACAAGAATGCCTGAAGTATCCTTATCGATTCGATGAACTAATCCTGGTCTAATTTCTTGTTTACCAGGAAGTTGCTGACAATGAAATAATAAAGCATTGACTAAAGTTCCAGACCAATTACCATGAGCGGGATGAACAACCATACCTGCAGACTTATCCACTAATAAAACATCTTCATCTTCATAAATAATGGTAATTGGGATATCTTCTGCATATAAATCTTTGTCTCTAGGGGGTTGAGAAAAAGAAACAGAAATGGAATCCAAGGGCTTAACGCGATAATTAGGTTTAATAATTCCCCCATTTACTTTAACTGAGCCAGCATCTATACCTAATTGAATTTTAGATCGACTAGAATTAGAAATTTTAAGTTGTAAATATTTATCTATTCTAAGTAATTGTTGACCTTTGTCAACAACAAAATTAAAATGCTCAAATAAGTCATCTTCGGATTCAACTGGATCTAATTCTTCGTCAATGGACATTTCTGAATTTACATTTAAACATTTACAACTACCTTCTCCCATTCAGGAAATATTTGAAGAAGAATGGAACGAAAAAAACATACAAGTATTTGTCAAAAGAGACGACTTAATACATCCAATAATTTCTGGTAATAAATGGCGCAAATTAAAGGAATATATTGATTTTGCCCAAATAAATGCCTCTAATTCAATAATAAGTTTTGGAGGAGCCTATTCAAATCATTTATACGCTTTGGCATACGTTGGCAATCAATTTAATATTAAAACAATAGGAATAATAAGAGGAAATGAACTATACATAAACAGCAATTCATATTTAAAGCAAATGTCAGAATGGGGAATGGATTTGCATTTTATGGATAGGGAATCTTATCGAAAAAAAATAGTACCTGAGGAAATAGAAAAAGAAAATGTAATCATTATACCAGAAGGAGGCTTTTCAAAAGTAGGGGTATTAGGATTGGAGGCGTTAAAAAATGAATTAAATGAACAAATTAAAGCTGACTATTTGATAACCGCCGTTGGAACAGGAACAACCGCCATAGGAATTTCCAAATTCCTCAAAATAAATACAATCGGAATACTTACCTTAAATAATTTAACTGAAATTGAAAAAAATAGACAAGAATTTGACCTAGAAAATTTATTAGAAATTAATACGAATTACATTTTTGGTAAATACGCCAAAGACTCTCAAGTTTTAAAGGATTTTTGCGACACTTTTTACAAAAAGCATCTTATATTAATTGAACCTACCTATACAGGAAGAATGTTTTATGGATTATATGACTTAATCAGAAACAATTACTTCCCCAAAAACTCTAAGTTAATTGCATTACATACAGGAGGAATAAAATTATCCCACTGACCCCTCTAAAGATATAGCCAATAATTTCTGTGCTTCTACTGCAAATTCCATAGGGAGTTGATTTAATACTTCTTTAGCATAGCCATTAACGATTAAGGCGATAGCAGTCTCGGTAGACAAACCCCTTTGATTGCAATAAAATATCTGATCTTCCCCTATTTTAGAGGTTGTGGCTTCATGTTCAACCGAAGAGGTTGGATTTTTAACTTCAAGATATGGAAACGTATGGGCGCCACATTTATCCCCTAAAAGCAAGGAATCACATTGACTAAAGTTTTTGGCATGATCAGCTCTTTTAGAAACTTGAACTAATCCACGATATGAATTTTGAGAAAAACCTGCTGAAATTCCTTTCGATACAATTCTTGATTTTGAATGCTTACCCAAATGAATCATTTTGGTACCGGTATCAGCTTGTTGGTAATTATTTGTCACGGCAACAGAGTAAAATTCTCCAATGGAATAATCACCTTTCAAAACAACTGAAGGATATTTCCAAGTAACGGCAGAACCTGTTTCTACTTGAGTCCAAGATAATTTGGAATGAGCGCCATCACAAATACCTCTCTTGGTTACAAAATTATAAATCCCCCCTTTTCCTTCCTTATCTCCTGGATACCAGTTTTGAACAGTTGAATATTTCACTTCAGCACCGGAATGGACAAAGATCTCAACGACTGCAGCATGCAATTGATTTTCATCGCGCATAGGAGCAGTACAACCTTCCAAATAACTCACATATGATTCATCTTCAGCGACAATTAAGGTTCTTTCAAACTGTCCAGTACCTGAAGCATTTATTCTAAAATATGTAGATAATTCCATTGGACAACGAACTCCTTTAGGAATGAAGCAGAATGAACCATCAGAAAATACGGCAGAATTCAATGCGGCAAAATAATTGTCTTTAACAGGAACAACGCTTCCTAGATACTTTTTGATTAATTCAGGATGTTCTTTTACAGCTTCTGAAATAGAACAAAATATGACACCTTTTTCAGATAACGTTTCTTTAAAAGTAGTAGCAACGGATACAGAATCAATTACCGCATCTACTGCTACATTTGATAATCTTTTTTGTTCATCTAAGCTTATACCTAATTTTTCAAACGTCCGTCTAAGTTCAGGATCTATTTCATCTAATGAATTCAATTGCTTTTTTTGAACGGGAGCGGAATAATATTTTAAAGATTGGTAGTCTGTTGGCTTATATTTAACGTTAGCCCAAGTTGGCTCCTCTAACGTTTTCCAATGTCTAAAAGCAGCTAATCGCCAATTTAAAAGCCAATCTGGTTCATTTTTTTTCTCAGAAATAAAATGAATAGTAGATTCATCTAGACCTATGGGAGCTTCATCTGTCTCAAAAAAAGATTCGAAGCCATATTTATAATCTGAGCTAGTAACTTCTTGTAATATATCGTCTACTTTATCTGCCATAATAATTCAGTACATCTTAAAAGCCCAAAATTACAAAATGAATTTTAAAGATTAAGCCAATTGTTTAGAATGGATATAAATAAACTAAAATAATGGAGTATTTCTGATCAAACTTTCTTCTAAAGAAATAAAAGTCTCAGTCCTTTGAATGCCATTAACTTTTTGAATTTTATCATGTAAAACTTCTCTAAGATGCTGAGTATCTCTACAAATAATTTTAGCGAAAATCGAATAAATACCCGTAGTATAATGAATATTAACCACCTCCGGAATTTCTTCAAGTTGTTTAGCCACATCCGCGTATAAACTACTTTTATCTAAATAAATACCCAAAAACGCACATATATCCCAACCGATCTTCGAGTAATCAATGAGTAATTGAGAACCTTTAACGATACCTAAAGCTTGCATTTTTTTCATGCGAACATGTACAGTCCCACCAGAAACTTCCAATCGATTACCTATTTCAGTAAAGGGTAAATTAGCATCTGATACTAAGATTTCTAATATTTTATAATCTAGTGGGTCAAGGTCTTGCTTACGATCCATGAATAAATTAAAATTAAATAGTGTATTTGTTAAAATATTTACAAAAAAAAGACAATTTTATTAAATAATTTTGAATTTATACTTTACCACATTATATTTGTTGACTTATTAATTACAAAGGTAGTTAAATTTATTGTAGGGTGATGAAATTGGCAGACGTGCCCTCCTGTCTCGGGGGTGGTGATTCTGGGATAAACGCGGCATAACGGGTTGACCACTAAGTTAGTTCTGTGTCGTGGCTAACCACATCTTGGAGGTTCGAATCCTTCTCCTACAGCAATTAGTTTTTAGTTTGTTGATGAAGTGTAATGTTAAAAGCAATCATATTTTAGGATTGCTTTTTTATTTCACCAAAAGTCTATAAATTTAATAGAGAAAATTTCAACCTTTTAAACAAAATCAAAATGAGCTTACGTTTAGGTGACATCGCACCAGATTTCCAAGCGGAATCAACCTTAGGGCACATATCCTTTCATGATTGGATCGGAGATTCGTGGGCATTGTTTTTTAGCCACCCAGCTGATTTTACACCCGTGTGTACGACTGAGTTAGGAAAGACAGCTCTTCTTAATGGAGAATTTACTAAAAGAGGAGTAAAAGCAATTGCTATATCCGTAGACTCCTTAGAATCTCATAATAAATGGGTACCTGATATCGAGGAGGTTAATTCAGTACAAATGAATTTTCCAATAATAGCAGATCCAGAAAAGAAAGTAGCATTGCTTTATGATATGATTCACCCAAATGCCTCTGAAAAAGCAACAGTAAGATCAGTATTTATTATAGGACCAGACAAAAAAATAAAGTTGACATTAACCTATCCGGCATCTACTGGTAGAAATTTCACGGAAATTTTACGTGTTATTGATTCATTGCAATTAACGGCAAACTACCAAGTAGCCACACCAGCAGACTGGGTTAATGGAGAAGATGTAATCATCACTCCAGCCGTATCAGATGCCGATGCAGTGGCGAAATTTCCAAAGGGATTTACTACTATTAAATCATATTTGAGAAAAACACCTCAACCGAACTTGTAAACTCGATATATTTTAATTTCAAAAAGGAAAATTTGGCTAAATTGTCATTCTCCTTTTTTTTGATCTCAATCAATTAAAATTTAAGTAATTTTACCCAGGTAAAAACAATCATTTCAATATGCTTTCTAACCAAGATTTCACACAGACGCCAGCTTTTAATAATTTAAAAAATGACTTTAATAGGCTTAATTCGACTAGCATCAAAAGCTTATTTGATGCAAACGTACAAAGACAAAACGAATTCAGTCTAGCATTTAACGATCTATTTCTCGATTACTCTAAAAATATATTAGATAAAGAAACTTTCTCTCATTTAATTGACCTAGCTAATCAGACAGGCTTAAAATCAGCCATTAATTCTCAGCTTACAGGTGATGTGATCAATGTAACAGAAAACAGATCAGTTCTTCATACAGCACTAAGAGCTAACACCAAATCAGAAATACTGATTGACGGTAAAAATATCATGCTCGATATTCAATTGGTAAAAAATCAAATGAAAGACTTTTGTGATCAAGTTATTCATGGCCAATGGAAAGGTTATACTGGAAAAACGATTACCGATGTAGTCAATATTGGAATTGGAGGTTCTGATTTAGGCCCAGTAATGGTTACAGAAGCATTAAAAGCTTATAAAAATCATTTAAATATACATTTTGTCAGTAATGTTGACGGTACGCATATCTCTGAAACATTCAAAAAAATAAATCCAGAAACAACCTTGTTTTTAATTGCCTCAAAGACATTTACTACACAAGAAACAATGGCCAATGCTTTTTCTGCTAGAAGCTGGTTTTTAGATGAAGCGCACGATATGAAGCACGTTGCGAAACATTTTGTAGCGATGTCGACCAATAAAGCAGAAGTGGAAAAGTTTGGAATTGATGCTCAAAATATGTTTGTATTTTGGGATTGGGTGGGTGGTCGATACTCTCTCTGGTCAGCCATTGGACTTTCTATTGCACTGAGTATCGGATTTGAAAATTTCGAACTCTTGTTAACAGGGGCCAATGAAATGGACATTCATTTCTCCACAACGTCTTTTGAAAATAACATTCCCGTTATATTGGCTTTATTAGGAATTTGGTATACTCAATTCTTTAATGCAAATACACATGCAATTTTACCATATGACCAATATATGCATCGATTTGCCGCTTATTTCCAACAAGGAGATATGGAATCGAATGGAAAATCAGTAGATCGAAATGGGAATCGTGTTACTTATCCTACAGGTCCTGTCATATGGGGTGAGCCAGGAACGAATGGACAACATGCGTTTTATCAATTAATACACCAAGGAACTCAATTGATCCCTGCTGATTTTATTGCCCCAGCCATCACGCACAATAAAATCGGAAACCACCATACCTTATTGATGTCTAATTTTTTCGCTCAAACAGAGGCTTTGATGAACGGAAAAACAAAAAAGGAAGTTGACGCAGAGCTACAAAAAGCAGGTTTATCCACAGAACAAATAAATAAACTAAGTCCATTTAAGGTTTTTGAAGGAAATAGGCCAACCAACTCCATCTTAGTCAAGCAAATTACTCCTAAAACTTTAGGCTCATTAATCGTCATGTATGAACACAAAATATTTGTACAAGGAATTATTTGGAATATTTTCAGCTATGATCAATGGGGAGTGGAATTAGGAAAGCAATTAGCCAACTCCATATTACCTGAATTAGAAAGTGATCAAGAAATTAATTCTCACGACAGCTCAACAAATGGATTGATCAACAAATTTAAAGCTTGGAGGTCTTAAGAAAGTTTTTTGCTTAATTCAAGCAAATTCAGTTCTTCTTGGGTTCCGCTAATCATGTCCTTAAGCGAAATTAAACCCGATTTAATTTCTTCAGAACCGATTACGGCCACAAACCTGATTCCTTTTTTATCTGCGTATTCAAATGACTTTTTGATTTTAGTCATGTCAGGGTAGACCTCACATGAAATTCCATTTGATCGCAATGAATTAGCTAAACTTAAACATTTCAACTGGCCTTCTAAATCAAAATAAGTAAACAATACTTGGCATGCACTGGAATCTACCGAAGGCAACAATTTCAAGGTATCCATTACGTCGATAATCCTTTCTATTCCAAAAGAAATACCAACTCCTGACATATTGGGCAAACCAAAGGAACTTGTTAAATTATCATAACGTCCTCCTCCCACAATACTTCCAAATGAAATATCTACTGCCTTCCCTTCAAAAATAAGTCCAGTATAATAGGATAATCCGCGCGCTAATTTGACGTCAAAAATAATGTTCGATTGATCTGCTGAAAAGGAAAGAACATCCTCTATTTCTTTTAAACCAGTTATGCCAATCTCTGATTGAGATAAAAAAGATTTTAAATTAACTATTTTTTGATCATTAGTTCCTTCAAACTCAATGATAACTTTTAGCTTATTTATTTTATCCATTTCAAATCCTTGCTCAAATAATTCATTCTGAACAACATCCCAACCCACCTTATCTAATTTATCTAATGCGATTGCAAACGAAGAGAATTTATCGATCATACCTAAAGTGTCAACAATACCTGTCAAAACTTTTCTGGAATTAATTAACAATTGAACATTTAAATTTAATTCCGAGAATATAGATTGAAATAATGAAACTAATTCAGCTTCATTGATTAAAGAATCAGACCCCACTATATCTGCATCACATTGATAAAATTCCCTATATCGACCTTTTTGAGGTCTATCCGCTCTCCAAACAGGTTGTATCTGATAACGTTTAAAGGGAAATGCCAATTCACTCCTATTCATTGAAACAAAACGAGCAAAAGGTACAGTTAAATCATACCTTAATCCCTTTTCAACTATCTTTTGGGAAAAGTTTTTAAAACCCAACTCAACATCATTCGGGCTTAGGTCTTTTAAAAAATCACCTGAATTTAATATTTTGAAAAGCAACTGATCTCCTTCATCACCATATTTACCCATTAAAGTGGATAAATTTTCAATAGATGGAGTTTCAATATTTTGGAAACCAAAACGTTCAAAATGTTTTTTAATTATTGAAAAAACATAATTCCTTTTGACCATTTCTTTTGGTCCAAAATCTCTAGTTCCCCTTGCGTTGCTTGGCTTTTGCATCATATATAAAAAACAAAATTAATTAATTATGCTTAATATTTTTGATAAATAACCTAGAATAGCTATTTTTGCAAACCAAATTTTAAAGACATGGCTGTAACAAGATTAAAACGTAAAGACAGAAGAAATAAGGCAGTAGCTAACAACAAGGTAGCCGCTATCAAAATTTTAAAACGTAGACCAATTATCAAATTGGTGGATGTAGAAGAAATCAAAGCTACTTTTAATAAGTAATTTTTATATCTTTATATTTAAACCGGTTTTTACCGGTTTTTTTTTATCTAAAACCTACTAAACAAAATGAAAAAGACTCTCTTTGTACTATCCATTTCGCTTTTCACATTAGTTTTTAATGTTAAAGCGCAAGATCATAGACATGCCGTTGTAAATCCAACAAATCCTGAAATCACTGAATATTGGGATCCAGAGGTTAAGGTTATTACACCTGGTACAATTCCATCTGATGCCATTATCTTATTTGACGGAAAAGATCTAAGTAATTGGGAGTCAGCAAAAGATGGTTCGCCTGCCTTATGGAAAGTAGATCCTACAGAAAAATCAATGACGGTTGTAGGCAAAACAGGAAACATCTCTACTAAACAAAAATTTGAAAACTATCAATTACATATTGAATGGAGATCCCCTATAGAGCCAGATACTAAAAAAAGTCAAGGCAAAGGAAATAGTGGTGTTTTTATGCAGGGAATGTATGAGGTACAAGTAATGAACTCGTATCAAAATAGAACTTATCGCAATGGACAAGCCGGAAGTATTTATAAGCAAAGCGCTCCGTTGGTCAATGCAACTTCAAAAATGGGCGAATGGAATACGTATGACATTATTTATACGGCTCCTAAATTTACGATTAATGGAGGAATCGATACCCCTGCATATGTAACTGTAATTCATAATGGAGTTGTTGTACAAAATCATACTAAAATCCAAGGTACCACAGAATATATTGGTCAACCAAAAAATCCAGTACATGGACCAGGACCTATCAGCTTACAAGATCATGGAAATCAAGTAAGTTTTCGAAATATATGGATTCGAGAAATGTAAAAAGATCTAAATTTTAATTAAGGAAGGTTTTTTTATCAAAAAAGACCTTCTTTTTTTTGTTATATGAAATATTTAATCAGCTGGGTTTTAAGAAATATCCCACGAAAATTCATTCAATTATTTGCTCATAAATTAATCAAACTATATAGCTTGATTTTAATAGGCGATCAAGTTCATTGCCCAATTTGCAATAAATCATTCTTTAAGTTTTTGCCTTATGGGAGAATGTTTCCTCGTGAAAATGCTTTATGTCCTTCCTGCTTAAGTTTAGAAAGACATCGCTTAATGCATTTATTTCTAAAAAACGAGACTAATTATTACTCGAGTAAGCCAAAAGTATTACACATAGCTCCTGAATATTGCTTTATAGATAGATTTGAAAAATATCTAGGTGACAATTATATAACAGCCGATATTGAATCACCATTAGCTAAGGTAAAAATGGATCTTCATCATATACCTTTTGAGGATAACTCATTTGATGTAGTTTTTTGCAATCATGTGCTTGAACATGTGAAAGATGATGTCCAATGTATGAAAGAAATTAGACGCGTGCTGAAAAGTGACGGATTTGCTCTTTGCCAAAGCCCACAAAGGTATGATCTAGAAACAACCTATGAAGATGCCAGTATTACAGACCCAAAAGAACGAGAAAAGCATTTTCTGCAAGATGATCACCTACGTATTTATGGAAGAGACTATGGAACCCAATTGAAATCTTCAGGTTTTAACGTCGAAGAAGTTAGTATGGTGGAAAAAATTGGCCTAATTGAAGCAAAAAAAATGGCTTTGCCATTAGAAGAAATTATATATTTATGTAAAAAATAATATGCGCTACGAAAAACTATCGTCAACATTATTTATAAAAAATAGGGCTAAATTAATTGAATTGTTGCCACCTAAGTCCATGGTTATCATTAGCTCAAATGATATCATGCCAACCAACGCCGATGGCACCATGGGATTTAAGCAAAATTCCGACTTGTATTATTTATCAGGATTAGACCAAGAAGAAACCTTGCTTATCATTTACCCTGATGCACCGGAAGATCAATATAAAGAAATAGCGTTCGTTAAGGAGACTTCTGAATTAATTGAAATTTGGGAGGGACATAAATTCACGAAAGGAGAAGCCATTGAAATCTCAGGAATCAAAAATATACAATGGACTAGTAATTTTGAGCAAATTCTTAAAACCATCGTTTATAGTGCTGAACAAATCTATTTAATAGACAACGAACATATTCGGAATAGTTCAAAGGTTGAAACTCAAAATGATCGTTTAAATCTAGAAATAAAGGAGAAATATCCCTTACATAAGATCGAAAGGCTAGCTCCTTTATTAAATGTCATCCGAATGCAAAAGGAAAGCATTGAAATAGAAGCCTTACAAAAAGCCATCGATATTACTGAAAAAGGATTTAGAAGGATTTTACAATTCACAAAACCTGGTGTGTTTGAGTATGAAGTTGAAGCTGAATTCATTCATGAGTTTATCAAAAATCGTAGTAATGGCTTTGCCTACACTCCTATTATTGCTTCCGGTTCAAATGCATGCGTTTTACATTATATAGAAAATACCTTAGCCTGTAAAGATGGGGATATGTTGTTGTTGGATGTTGGAGCTTGTTATGCTAATTATAACGCTGATATGACTCGAACAATTCCGGTTAATGGTCGGTTTTCCAAAAGACAAAAGCAAGTTTACGAAGCTGTGCATGATGTATTAAATTTTGCTACCCAAATAATGACTTCAGGAACATATTGGGTAGATTACCAAAAGGAAGTAGAAAAATACATGGAAAGTAAACTGATCGATTTAGGTCTTTTTACGCGCAAGGATGTTGAAATTCAAGATAAACACCAACCACTATTTAAAAAGTATTTCATGCATGGGGTGGCGCATCATTTAGGTATAGATGTACATGATGTTTGGGATAAATATAAACCATTTGCTTCTGGCATGGTTTTAACTTGTGAACCTGGAATTTATATCAGAGAGGAAGGTCTAGGAATTAGATTAGAAAATAATTTATTGATCACTGACAAAGGAGCCGTAAATTTGATGATTAATATTCCAATTTATTGGGAAGAAATTGAAACCTTAATGAATTCTTAAAATGAACCATTTTCAATTAAAGAATCAATTTAAATAAACAAATTATTAGTAAATAACATTAATGAAAAACCTTCGAAATTTTTGCATCATCGCACATATTGATCATGGTAAAAGTACTCTGGCAGACCGATTAATTGAATTCACCAATACGGTTCAAAAGAGAGATATGATGCATCAATTATTGGATGACATGGATTTAGAAAGAGAAAGAGGGATTACCATCAAGTCTCATGCGATTCAAATGCAATATCCTAAAGATGGAGAAATATACACACTTAATTTAATTGACACACCAGGCCACGTAGATTTTTCTTATGAAGTTTCACGCTCAATTGCGGCTTGTGAGGGAGCATTGTTAATTGTGGATGCATCACAAGGGATTGAGGCCCAGACCATTTCAAACTTGTACTTAGCCATCAATCACGATTTAGAGATTATACCCGTATTGAACAAAATTGATCTTCCGGGTGCCATGCCAGATGATGTTTCAGATCAAATTATTGATTTAATTGGTTGTAAAAAAGAAGATATAATTCATGCGTCTGGAAAGGAAGGAATCGGAATACAAGATATTTTAGATGCTGTCATTGCTAGAATTCCATCTCCCAAAGGTGATCCAGAAGCGCCATTACAAGCGCTGATTTTTGATTCAACTTTTAATTCCTACAGAGGTATTGAAGTTATATTTAGAGTATATAATGGAGAAATTAGAAAAGGAGATCGGGTTAAATTCTTAAATACAGGTAAAGAATATTTTGCAGATGAAATAGGCACCTTAGGTTTAGAGCAAGAACCCAAAGCACTCATTAAAACTGGAGATGTAGGATACTTAATTTCAGGAATCAAAGAAGCAAAAGAAGTAAAAGTAGGTGATACAATTACCCAAGTATCAAATCCATGTAAATTAGCCATCCAAGGATTTGAAGAGGTAAAACCAATGGTGTTTGCAGGAATATATCCAGTAGAAACATCCGAATTTGAAGATTTAAGGGATGCTATGGAAAAGCTCCAATTAAATGATGCGTCATTAGTTTGGGAGCCAGAAACTTCCATGGCCTTAGGTTTTGGTTTTAGGTGCGGATTTCTAGGTATGTTGCACATGGAAATCGTCCAGGAAAGACTTGAGAGAGAGTTTGACATGACGGTTATCACGACAGTGCCTTCGGTGAAATTTAAAGTACTTACTACTGCAGGTGAAACTGAATGGGTATCTGCTCCAAGCGAATTACCTGAGCCTAATCTAATCAATATTATAGAGGAGCCATATATTAAGGCACAAATTATTACTAAATCTGAATACACAGGGGTAATTATGAGCTTGTGTATGGATAAGCGTGGTATATTAAAAAATCAAATATATTTAACTACTGACCGAGTAGAATTAACGTTTGATATGCCATTATCTGAAGTGGTTTTCGACTTTTTTGATCGTTTAAAAACTATTTCAAGGGGTTATGCGTCTTTGGACTATGAGTACAAAGGGTACGAACCAGGTGAAATGGTTAAATTAGATATTATGTTGAATGGGGAGAAAGTAGATGCATTATCTGCTATTGTTCATCGAGATAAAGCATATGATTGGGGAAAAAGATTGTGTGAGAAATTAAGAGAATTATTGCCACGCCAACAATTTGAAATAGCTATTCAAGCGGCTATAGGACAAAAAATAATTGCCAGAGAAACTGTTAAGGCTTTAAGAAAAGATGTTTTAGCAAAATGTTATGGGGGTGATATTTCCAGAAAACGTAAATTACTAGAGAAACAAAAGAAAGGAAAAAAGAGAATGAGGCAGGTAGGAAATGTTGAAATTCCTCAAGAAGCCTTCATGGCTGTCTTGAAATTAGATTAAGACAAATAATTTTTTTGTAAATAATTTTAAAAGAAGCGTTTATAGCGTAATTTTAAGATTCAAAATAAATAAGATGGCTCAAGTTATAAGAATGCCCAAGATGAGTGACACGATGTTAGAGGGTGTCATTGCTAAATGGTTAAAAAAAGAAGGGGATACAATTAAGTCCGGTGACATCATAGCTGAAGTTGAAACCGACAAGGCTACCATGGAACTTGAGAATTATGAGGATGGAACATTACTTTACATTGGCATAAAAGCAGGTGAAGCGGCTCCTGTAGATGGCATTATAGCTATTGTGGGAACAAAGGGTGAAGATTACTCAAGTCTATTAACTGAACCAAAAGCTATTGTAGCTAATGAAGTGGTTGAAAAAGTGATCGAGGTTATTCCAAATCAGCCTACGATTGATTTAAGTAGTATCAATGCTAAGGCAGTAAGAATGCCAAAAATGAGTGATACTATGATTGAAGGTGTCATCGCAAAATGGTTGAAAAAAGAAGGAGATCAAGTTAAAAGTGGAGACATCATTGCCGAAGTGGAAACGGATAAAGCCACGATGGAATTAGAAAATTATGAAGACGGAACCCTATTGTATATCGGTGCTCAAGAAGGAAAAGGGGTTGTCGTAGATGGAATAATTGCTATTGTAGGTGAACCAGGAGCTGATTTCAAGAAAATATTAGATGCTGAAAATGTGGTTAAAGTTGACGCACCCGCGGTCGTACAAGCCAGTGCACCGGCTCCTGTCAAGGCAGTAGAAGAAGTTAAATCCGTTGAAACAATTCCATCAAACCAACAAACTGCTTCTAATGTAGAAATCAAGTCTTCTCCATTAGCGCGTTCATTAGCTAAAGAAAAAGGGTATAATTTATCGTGGATTCAAGGAACTGGAGAAGGCGGAAGGATAACAAAGTCTGACGTGGAAAATTATAATCCTAATCAAGGCGGTTCAAAAACAAGTCATTTTACAGGTGGAACTGAAAGTTTTGAAGATATTCCAAATAGTCAAATGCGAAAAACCATTGCAAGAAGACTGTCTGAATCAAAATTCAGTGCTCCTGAATTCTACCTCACCATGGAAATCAACATGGATAAGGCCATTGAAGCAAGAGTAAGCATGAATGAAGTTTTCCCTGTTAAAATTTCATTTAATGATTTAGTGATTAAAGCATCAGCAATAGCTTTAGTAAAACATCCAAAAGTAAATTCATATTGGATGGAAGATCGTATTAGGGTCAATAAACATGTACATATAGGTATGGCAGTAGCGGTAGAAGATGGATTACTTGTACCTGTGATTCGATTTGCGAATGAGAAATCAATCGCTGAAATATCTTCTGAGGCTAAAGACTTAGGTGGAAAAGCTAAATCAAAGCAATTGCAACCTAAAGATTGGGAAGGAAATACATTTACGGTGAGTAATTTAGGGATGTTTGGAATAGATCAATTCACATCTATTATTAATTCACCTGAATCGTGCATTTTGGCCGTGGGTGGAATTAAAGAAACTGTTGGTGTCAAAAACAGTCAGTTTTATGCCACAAACATCATGAAATTAACGTTAACATGTGACCATCGAGTAGTTGATGGAGCCACAGGAGCCGCTTTTCTGCAAACCCTGAAGCAATATTTAGAGGACCCAATAAAAATGTTTTTATAACACCTGATTAATTGGCAAGCCTCGAAAAAATCGGGGCTTGTCTATTTAAAACTAGCATGATTATGAGCACAGAAAATATTAGAATAGCTATTCAAAAATCAGGTCGATTAAGCGAAGACTCACTAAAGTTATTTAAAGAGTGTGGGATTAAATTTGAAGCCCATGGATCTAAATTAAGATCTGTGTCAAGTAATTTCCCCATCGAGTTCTTATTTCTGCGAGATGATGATATTCCAGGATACGTGGAAGATGGTGTCGCTGATTTAGGTGTTATCGGGTTAAATGTCCTTATGGAGCAAAAGCGTAAAGTTGATATTGTCAAAGAATTAGGATTTTCAAAGTGTCGCTTATCCTTAGCCATACCAAGAAATGAAGTTTACACTGATTTAACTTATTTCAATGGAAAGAGTATTGCCACCTCCTACCCTAACCTAACAGATGCATTTTTAAAAGCCAATGGTGTAAAAGCAGAAACCCATGAGATTTCTGGCTCAGTTGAAATTGCGCCAAGTATTGGCTTGGCAGAAGGAATTTGCGATATTGTTTCAACGGGTGGAACTTTACTAAGCAATGGCTTAAAAGAAGTTGCTGAAGTATTTCAAAGTCAAGCGGTTTTAATTTCAAACAAGCAATTAAATAAAACAAAAAAAGAATTATTAGATAAAATTATATTCAGGATTGATGCGGTTCAAAAAGGACAAAATGCAAAGTATGTCGTTTTAAATGCCAAAGAAGAAAATATAGCTAAAATTATTGCATTACTACCTGGAATGCGTTCTCCATCTGTTGTCCCATTAGCAGAAAAGGGATGGTTCTCTCTACATTCGGTGATCTCTGAAAATGATTTTTGGGAAATAATTGAGTCCCTAAGAGTAGCGGGTGCTGAAGGTATTTTGGTATTACCCATTGAAAAAATGATTTTATAATGATTCAGGTAATTAAATTTCCTTCTCGATCAGATTATTCGGAATTGTGCGCAAGACCTCAAATAGAGTCATCTAAAATTAACAGTTTAATCGAGTCCATATTTAATAAGGTTAAGTCAGATAAAGATGAGGCACTTAAAAGTCTGACTTATGAATTTGAAAAAAGAAAAATAGATACCATTCTTTATACCGAAAAGGAAATTGATGCCTATGCAGACGCAACAGATGAAAATTTAAAAAAAGCGATACAGATATCCTTTGATAATATTTGGAAGTTTCACGAGGCTCAAAAATTAGTTGAAAATAGAATAGAAACAAGTCCCGGGGTGGTTTGTTGGCAAAAGTCAAGCCCTATAGAGAAAGTTGGTATTTACATCCCAGGAGGAACAGCACCTTTATTTTCAACCATTTTAATGCTTGCAATACCAGCAAAAATAGCGGCTTGTTCTGAGATTGTATTATGTACCCCAGGCATTCATCCTGCTATCTTTTATACAGCGAAATTGTGTGGAATAACCAAAATGTGTAAAATAGGTGGTGCTCAAGCCATTGCCGCATTGGCATTAGGAACGCCATCCATTCCCAGAGTATATAAAATATTTGGTCCAGGTAATCAATATGTTACAGCGGCGAAAATGCATGCAAATTCCATGGGTGTTGCCATAGACATGCCCGCTGGTCCTTCAGAAGTCGCCATTTATGCAGATGAAACTTCAATTTCAAGTTTTGTGGCCTCTGATTTATTATCCCAAGCGGAGCATGGAGTCGACTCGCAGGTATTTTTAGTATCTACTTCTGAGCCATTAATACATGATATTATTCATGAATTAGAAAGCCAACTAAAAGATCTACCCAGAAAAGAATTAGCTAAAGAGGCTATTGTAAATTCTAAATTTATATTAGTAAAAAATCAGGGGGAGGCCATTGATTTATTAAATGAATATGCGGCTGAACACTTAATACTGGCTTGTGATGATGCTGAGAAAATATCCGATAAGATAATCAATGCTGGATCGATATTCTTGGGACACTTTACCCCAGAATCAGCCGGTGATTATTCATCAGGAACAAACCATACATTACCCACCAATGGACATGCAAGGGCATATTCAGGAGTTAATTTGGATAGCTTTTGTAAAAAAATCACCTTACAATCGATAAGTAAAAGTGGATTGGAAATTTTGAGCGAAAGCATCATCCCTATGGCAGAGGCAGAATCGTTACAAGCACATGCGAATGCAGTAAAAATCCGGTTGAATAATGGATTATAAAAATTACATATTACCACATATTTGGAATTTAAAGCCTTATTCCTCCGCTAGAGATGAATTTAAAGGAAACGAAGGTATTTTTTTAGATGCCAATGAAAATCCTATTGGATCAGGTTTGGAAGAAGATTACAATCGGTATCCAGATCCATTGCAATGGCAAATTAAAAGTCAAATAGCGACAATCAAAAAATGTGCGCTTGATGAAATATTTCTAGGAAATGGTTCTGATGAAGCGATAGATCTATTGATCAGAATGACTTGCAAATCAGATTCTAGTTCCATTATCGTTTGCCCTCCCACGTATGGAATGTATGAAGTAAGTTCGGCTATCAATAATGTGCCTTTGATTAAGGTTAATTTAACCTCAGAATATCAATTAAATGTAGATTCCATCTTAAAAACGATTGATTCTACCACTCGATTAATATTTATTTGCTCACCTAATAATCCAACGGGCAATTTAATGAAAAGAGAAGATATTTATAAAATTCTTGATTCGTTTAAATCAGGTTTTGTTGTGATAGATGAAGCCTATATTGATTTTTCTAATGAACCCAGTTTCATACAAGAGCTACATAAGTTTCCACACCTCATTGTATTGCAAACGTTGTCTAAAGCATATGGTTTAGCTTCATTGCGATTGGGGATGGCATTTGCTAACCCAACAATCATTAACCTTTTCAATAAAATAAAGCCGCCCTATAACATTGGTGGAGCTACCCAACGATTAGTTCAAAATGCATTAGGTAGTAGTCAATTTGTCACTGAATCTATACATCAATTAATAATTAATAAGGAGAATTTAATTAATGATTTAAAACAGATTAATGGTGTCTCCACTATATTTCATTCTGATACTAATTTTATTTTAGTTAAATTTATTCGTGCTCAAGAACTATTTGATTATTTAATTTCGCAAAAAATAATTGCTCGAAATAGATCAAATGTAGAGCTTTGTAATGATTCAATAAGGATCACCATTGGATTAGAAAGTGAAAACAAAGAATTAATACAAAAAATAAAGATTTTTTATACCGAGAACAATGTGTAAAAAAGTATTCTTATTTCTTTTTTTATTGATTTTGAGCCATGAGAATTATGGACAGTTGCAAGATTGGGCGGCGGGCTTTAGGGTTGGCGAACCAGGTGGATTTATGGCGAGGAAGTATTCCGAAAATGGAATAAATGCCATAGAAGTCAATATCGGGACCTACGGAGGATTATGGGGGACTGATCGAAATTATAAAGATGGAGAATTTCGCAACATAGGATATTCAATTAATATGCTCTATTTATGGCATTACCCAACGCTCGTTAATGCTGATTTACATACCTATTATGGATTTGGTCCACAAATAAATTCACGGGATTTATATGAGAAGAATTCAACTAAATCAACTCGAAATCAAGGAATAGGTGCTTCCGCCATCGGTGGCATAGAGTATTTTCCTATAGATGCCCCCAGCCTCTCTTTTTTTGGTGAAATTGGGTTTTATAATGAATTATTACCCAATCCATTTTTTTGGCACTTACAAGGCGGCTTTGGTGTACGCGTAAATTTCTAATGAATATAGGAAATCAAGAAGATAAGTGGCAATTTTACATCATGGGGATGTAGCTCAGTTGGCTAGAGCGCTTGCATGGCATGCAAGAGGTCGTCGGTTCGAGCCCGATCTTCTCCACAAAAAAAGGACCCAAATTGAGTCCTTTTTTTTATAGTCGGTCTTTAAACGATTCAAAACCAAAATGTTTCAACTGTTTATATTGATCATTGACATCTATCATACCAATATCTGGTAAATTGACCCCATTAAATGTTGTTGTTTTTACCATGGTATAATGAATCATATCTTCAAATATAATTTCATCACCCATTTTCAGAGGCAAATCAAATGAATAGTCCCCATAAAAATCACCCGCTAAACAAGTCATCCCTCCAAACCTATAGCTGGGCTTTCCAGAAATAGGTTCCATAGAAGCATGTCTAATTCTAGGCTTATATGGCATTTCAAGTGTATCTGGCATATGTGCCGCAAATGAAACATCCAAAATAGCCACATCTATTCCAGCTGAATGAACGATATCCAGAATCGTAGATTTTAAAAAACCAGTTTGCCAACCCACTGCTGAACCAGGCTCCAAAATAATCGTAAGATGTGGGTATCTAGATTTAAAGGACCGTAACAAATTAATCAAATGATCCACATCGTAGCCCTCTTTGGTAATTAAATGACCTCCCCCTAAATTTAACCACTTAATTTGAGGCAATAAATCACCAAATTTATCTTCAATCACTTTCAATGTTCTTTCTAAAACAAATGAGTCATTTTCGCAAAGTGTATGAGAATGAAAGCCTTCGATACCATCTGGCAATAGCTGGCCTAAATCCGATCTTCTAATACCCAGCCTAGATCCAGCAATACAAGGATTATACATCTCAGTTTCCACCTCAGCATATTCTGGATTAATACGGATACCACAAGAAATTCCACTTTTTACGGCCCGATCTGCAAATTGATTTACTTGATTCAAAGAATTGAAAGTCATATGACTTGCATATTGCATAAACTCATTAAATTCAGATGTTAAATATGCAGGCGTATATGCATGACATTTAATCCCCATCTCTTCATAAGCTAATTTTGCTTCATTTAAAGAACTAGCAGTCGCCCCTGTTAAATATTTCTTGATCGTCCCAAAAACATGGTAAAAAGAAAAACCTTTTAGAGCACAGATAATCTCCACTCCAGCTTCTTTTTGAACCCGTTCAAGTAATTTTAAATTATTTAACAATAATTTTTCTTCTAAAACGTATGCTGGTGAAGCAATTTCAGGATATTGGATACGCATATTAATAAGTATGTGGTAATTCGCCATTCACTTCCTCATGCCAAGGAAGCCCATGAATATTCAATAATTCCATAAATGGATCTGGGTTAAATTCTTCCACATTGTAAACACCTGGGTTAAACCAGACGCCTTCACACATCAATGAGGCACCAATCATGGCAGGAACACCAGTTGTGTAGGAAACACCCTGCGCCTGTACTTCTTTATAGCAATCCGCATGATGACAGTTATTGTATACATAATAACTCACATCTTGATTGTCCTTAATCCCTTTTATTTGGCAACCAATGGATGTTTGGCCCGAATAATTTTCTCCTAATGTACCCGGTTCAGGCAAAACTGCCTTTAAAAATTCTAATGGAACAATATCCATTCCATTAAATTTAATCGGATGAATAGAAGTCATGCCAACATTTTGCAAAACCTCTAAATGAGTTAAATAGGCTTGACCAAAAGTCATCCAAAACCGAGCTCTCTTTAACGTAGGAAAATTCTTAGTCAACGATTCTAATTCCTCATGATATAATAAATATGATTCTTTAGGACCAATATTAGGGTAACTAATCGGTTTATGGATCGACATAGCTTCAATTTCTACCCATTCTCCATTTTCCCAATATTTTCCTTTTTGTGTAATTTCTCTAATATTAATTTCTGGGTTGAAATTTGTGGCAAAAGCTTTTCCGTGATCTCCTGCATTACAATCAATAATATCAAGGTAATGCATTTCGTCAAAATAATGCTTATTAGCATAAGCAGTATAAACACCCGTTACCCCAGGATCAAACCCACAGCCCAACAATGCCATTAAACCAGCTTTTTTAAAGCGTTCTTGATAAGCCCACTGCCATGAATATTCAAATTTAGCGACATCCTTAGGCTCGTAATTAGCCGTATCTAAATAATGTACACCAGTAGCTAAACAAGCATCCATAATCGTTAAATCTTGATATGGAAGGGCTACATTGATCACCATGAAAGGCTTTTCTTGATTAAATAATTGGACTAAAGCAGGAACATCATCCGCATCAACCTGCCTCGTTTGTATTGTAATAGGCAAACCTATTTTTTTACACTCATCGGCAATGGCATCGCATTTTTTTAAAGTCCTAGATGCTAAAACCACTTCTGAAAAATACACCGGATTCATCGCACATTTTTTTGCTACGACATTACCTACACCACCGGCACCAATTATAATTACTTTTTTTCCCATGTTAATTTAAAAAAGAATGCAAAAATACATATTGCAAGTTAGAATCCATACGGCACATTAAAATTTAATCTGTTTAAATGGCCTTATCACCTTCACAAATGAATTATACCAATATCCTTTCATTAACTCATCTTCTCGCACTCCCTTACTTGTACTCGCATGTAAAAACAAAATTGAGTCCTTATTCATATTTGAAACGATACCTACATGATTAATTATTCCAGATTGATTTGAAAAAAACACCCAATCTCCACGTTGAATTTGATTGATTGAGACAGGAAACCCAAATTCTAATTGCTGAGAAGTAGTTCTTGGTATCTGAAAAGAATTACTTTCGTACATCATAAATAACAATCCAGAGCAATCTAGCCCATTCTTATCCGTCCCACCTATTCGGTATGGAACTCCTAAATAAGAGAATCCACTTTTAAATAATTGATCTAAATCGTCTAGATTAAAAGTAGATGATGAATTCTTTTTGTGGAATAAATTCAATGAACCATGAAAGGTTTTGCATCCTTGGCATAAAACCAAAAACAGAAGAAGGATGAAATATCTTTTACACATAGACAACGTCTCTTTCACTCAAATACATCAAGACACCTTTAGGGCTATTGAAACCCATTTCATGAAGAATCTGACAATAATTCCCCAATTGTATTTTATGTTTTTCATCTCTTTTTCCTGATTTAAAATCAATAATAAACACATGCCCATCTTGATTAATTACTCGGTCAGGCCTAAATACAGATCCATCTGGACACAATATATCGTTTTCAACAAACAATAATTCCTCATCAATAAAAAAACCTCTTATTACCTTATCTTCAAGTAATTCATTAATATCATCCATGTATTCAAAAGAATTAGAAGAATTAGAACAATATAAATTCCAATCATTTATTCCTTTTAATTTGGCTAAAAAATCATGCATTATATTTCCTTTTTCTCTCTTTTTGTCAGACGAATTAAACATGTCTGAATGGGAAGAATCTACCCGAATTTGAGGGATATCAAATAACGAAGACTGTATATCGACCAACTTACATTCATAAACAAAGCCTTCCGATTTACTAATGCATTCAGGAATCTGATCCTCACTAAAAACATAATGAGAAACGAATTCTGCATATATACTAGACAACAGATAAGATTCTTGATGTATTAAACGGCCTTCTTTTTCAGCCATTTTATATAAAATATCTCCGATGGATACATTAAATATTGCTTTAGTAGTTCCATGAGCATCTTCTGAAGGTTTAGCTACAATCAGATGAAGGTGTAATCTAGCCCGAGTTGCCCCCACATATAACATATTTAGCGCATCCAAAAACACGGCCTCTTTCTCATGTTGGCTTTGTTCGGTTAAATCATCAAAACCCATTAAAGTTTTAGCATTAACCTTACTATAAAAATATTCTAAATGTTGGTTTTCAGCTACTGATAGCTCATCATACGCTAAATTATTTAAGTTATACCATATCTTTTCAGACCCTACTTGATGGGACCATGAAGCAAATGGAATGATGACGATTGGATATTCCAAACCTTTAGACTTGTGAATACTAGAAATAGTAATCGCGTTTAAATGATCTGGAGAAGCGATACAGAAACTCGATTTATTATCTTCATAATAATCTAAAAACTCAGATATCGAATTAGATTTAAGCAAAGAAAATTCATTCAAAATATCCAAATATTTGAATAAATATTCAGTTCCTTCCCTGTGAGCAAATAAATTAAATTCATCAATTATATAATAGACAAAGGGAACAAGTAATGAATCATTCAATTTAGCTGGATCCAATTTGATCGAATGAACATTAAAAAATTCGATGCAATGACTCAGATAATCTCCATTAACTTTTGAAATATTTTCATTGATCGTTTCAGTCTGACCTTCAAGCTGATTAAATTGAAACAACAGTTCATGAAGCGTAAATTGATTTGGCTTATTCGCCAATTTCATGAAAGTGTGAATGAAACCAACAATCGAAGAATAATGAACCAAAAGTGAATCAGTTGAGATAACAGGATATCCTAATTCTTTTAACTGAATCGCAATGAATTTAGAATCCTTATTTTTTCGAGTTAATATGGCGATATCCTTGTAAGAAAATCCTTTTAAAATACTTTGTTTTATTTGATCTATGCAAACATCAAGCATCATCGTTGAATCAGATACCTTGGTAGGCGAGTCATTTGATGCAGAATTTAAAATGACTACATCAACAAATCCTTTCCCTTTGTTAGGGTTTAATTTAGGATTCTGCTTCATGTTAGCCCCATAAATAGGACTCAATAAACTTGAATAAGCTTGATAGCTAGTATTATTAGCAATAAAATCAAAAAACATATTATTGAATTCGACCACTTCACTAGCACTTCTAAAATTATTATTCAAACTAATATTTTCAGTATTACTTAATAAATAATCATATCTGAATTGATCCAACTCGTTTGATCCAAGTTTATCTCCTAATAAATCCGAATTTTGATTTGTCATTGAAGCAATTAAACCCACCTCTCCCCCTCTAAATTTATAGATTGATTGTTTTGGGTCACCCACGAGTAAATTTCTTTTGTTAATACTTACTGAGTTTTCAATCAATGGCATAAAATTCTGCCATTGAAGGATGGATGTATCTTGAAATTCATCAATTAAAATATGAAAATATCGATCTCCTAATTTTTCATAAATAAAGGGTACGGGATCTTGAGAAATTACTTCATAAATCTTTTTCGAAAACTCAGAAATAGATACAGCGTTATTTTCAGCTTGATAAATACTTAACTCGTCAACGACAGTGCTTAGTAAAGCTATTTTCTTAATGTCTTTTTTGATTAAGAGTAGCAATAGATATTTGTTAATTACCTCCTCATGTATGTCAATAAAAGATTGACTTAAAATAGATAGTTGGTCCGCAATCCCATCAATCTGAACCTTAGATAGTGGAGAAGAACCAGCAGAATACCATTTACTAGATGAAATAGCATCTTTAATATAGGTAAATTTATTAGGTTCAAGTTCAGGATTTAAACTAAATTTTCTAAAGAAATTAATAGGACCCTTGGCTCCTCGAGCAAATTCCGAATCATCCACTTGAATAGATTCGACTAGCAAAATAATTTTCTCAGCTATTTCTTTTAATTCATTTTGTATAGTTGAAATAAATTGGAAAATCTGGTTTTCAATCGCTATAAAATCAGTGATCGAAAAAGATCGAATATGATCTTGAACCTTTAAAAAATCTTCCTGAAGACAAATTTTTAAATATTGATGAAAACCACTTCGTATTAAATTCCAATTACGCCCTTCATTAACTTCATTGCGTGCATAATCTAAAATGAGTTCTGTTAAATGTGGATCACCATGAAGATTTACCTTCTCCATTAATTGGTCTATCAGATCTTTAATCAGTTTATTCGAATCTAAAATAACTTCAAACTGACTTGGAAGGTTTAGCTCCTCAACAAACGAAGTACTCAACCTCTGAACAAAACTATCAATCGTCATGACCGAAAAAAGTCCATAGTCTTGAAGAATTTGTTGCAAGGCAATTTGCGCCCGACTTGAAATTTCTTCTTTACTTATTGATTCACTAGAAATATTCAAATCATGATGTATGGTTTCAATAATCGTTGAAAACTGACTGACTTGATCTTGAGAATAATTTAAAAATAAAGGATATTCGGATATACCCATTAAATATTCAATAATGCGAGTACGCATCTCTTCAGCAGCTTTTATGGTAAATGTTACCGCCAAAATCCTACGAAAATATCCTCTTTTATCCACTTCCTGAAGAGCTAATTTAATATACTCTAAGGTCAAGGTATATGTTTTTCCAGAACCGGCAGAAGCAGAATACAATAGAATACTCATATTAAATTCAAAAAATAAATAGTTTATGCAAGATAAAATAAAAATAGGATTTATTCTGTGTGGGTTTTATTCGCTATCTTTGTTTCCCGTAACCAAATAAAGAAAATCCTAATGTCTGGCAAGGGGAATCCCAAAAAATCAAAGTACATTTTTGTTACGGGTGGCGTAACAAGTTCACTTGGAAAAGGCATCATAGCATCTTCTCTTGCTAAGCTTTTACAAGCGAGAGGCCTGACCTGTACCATTCAAAAATTTGACCCTTATATCAATATTGATCCTGGGACCTTAAATCCTTACGAACATGGCGAATGCTATGTTACCAATGACGGTGCGGAAACAGACTTAGACTTAGGTCATTATGAGCGTTTTTTAAATTCAACAACAAGTCAAGCGAATAATATAACGACCGGTAGAATATACCACAATGTTATTACAAAGGAACGTAGAGGAGATTATTTAGGGAAAACAGTCCAAGTTGTCCCTCACATAACGGATGAGATTAAACGAAATATTTTAATTTTAGGGGAGACGGGGAAATACGATGTAGTCATTACCGAGATCGGCGGATGTGTCGGAGATATAGAATCACTTCCATTTATAGAAGCTGCTAGGCAATTGAAATGGGATCAAGGCGAGAAAAATACCCTATTCATTCACCTAACTTTAATTCCATATCTGGCATCAGCAGGCGAATTGAAAACGAAGCCGACACAGCATTCCGTAAAAACATTATCAGAATCGGGAATTCAACCTGATATTTTAGTTTGTCGTACGGAACATCCACTTCCTCAGGAAATGAAAAGGAAGATCGGACTTTTTTGCAATGTGACAGAGCAAGATGTAATAGAGGCTAGAGATGCTGAAACCATTTACGACGTACCTATTCTCATGCAAGAGCAAAGACTTGACAGTCGAGTTCTATACAAATTAGATATTTACAATGACCGCGATTCGAATTTGGTTCAGTGGAAAAAGTTTTTAGAAAAATTAAAAGCACCAAAATTTGAAATTAGTATAGGTCTAATAGGTAAATACGTCGAGCTAAAAGATTCGTATAAATCAATAGCAGAATCGTTTATTCATGCAGGTGTATCTAATGAGATTAAAGTAAATTTAAACTGGATTTCATCAGAAACCATGGATGAGGATTTGGTCGATGAGACTTTGGCAGGTCTTGATGGAATATTAGTAGCCCCAGGTTTTGGAGAAAGAGGCATTCAAGGTAAGATTAATGCTGTAAAGTATGCACGGGAGAACAATATACCTTTTTTAGGTATTTGTTTGGGAATGCAATGTGCAGTCATTGAATTTGCTAGAAACGTCATGGGATTAGAAGGAGCGCATTCTTTTGAAATGAATCCTGAAACTCAATACCCAGTGATTGATTTGATGGAATCACAAAAAGATGTTTCTGCAAAGGGTGGAACTATGCGTTTAGGAGCCTATTCATGTAAAATTGAAAAAGGAACATTAGCCCATAAGGTTTATGGTAAATCATTGATACAAGAAAGACATCGACATCGATACGAGTTAAACAATGCCTATTTGGATAAATTCAAAGAGGCTGGATTAGTTATGTCAGGTACAAATCCAGAATCCAATTTAGTTGAAATAGTAGAACTGCCTAATCATCCATTTTTTATTGGCGTTCAATTTCACCCAGAGTATAAATCAACCGTGGAAGCACCAGCCCCATTGTTTGTCCAATTTGTAAAAGCGGCTTACCAACATGCCGTACCATTTATTAAAAATTCAAAATAGTATTTATGGATAAGAATTCAGTTACAGGAATCGTATTAATCATGGCAATGCTATTGGGCTATCAATATTTTTTTGCACCCAAAGAACCCATTGAAAATCCAAAAGCAAAAATTGAAGCTTCATCGCCTAAAAAGAAAGCTATTGTTCAATCAAATGCTGATTCATCAGCTAAATCAATCGATGTAGCTATAGCCGATTCATTAATTAAAGAGGAATTAAGCACATTAGAAAACGACGAAATAAAAATTGTTACCTCTAATTTGGGAGCTCGAATCATTTCGGTCCAACTAAAGAATTTTAAAAGTTATCAAAACTATGCGGCGAATATCCCAACGGGTTTATACATTTTTGATTCTAAAAAAGATCTATTCAATGTAGAAATACCCACTCTTTCAGCGAAAATAAATTTAAATGCCTTAGCATATACCCTAGAGAAAAAAGATGGGGAAATTTATTACACATCGGTTTTGCCTTCAGGTAAAAAAATAAAAGTAACATATAAATTAGCCGATAAAGGGTACCAACTTGGATATGGCATAGATGTTAGAGAAATATCGGATCAGATTACAGGCAACGAATATCAAATTCATTGGAAGGAAAACATCTTGCAGAATGAAAAAGATATTAATGAAGAAAGAAAAGCAACGATCAATTACCTATTCACTGAAGATGAGGAATTTGATAATTTATCAGAGAACCCTTCGTCTATTGAAACAGATAATATATTAAAACCTACAGATTGGATTGCATTTAAAAAGAAATATTTTTTAACTGGATTGATTCCAGAAGGATCAAAATTTGTAAAGGCCTCTATTACATCGACTCCGAATTTATCTGATTCAATTTACATTAAGACCCTAGATGCACAAATTACAGGATCCACACAGGATTTAAAATCAGGCAAATCAAACTTTAATTTTTACTTTGGTCCTAATGACTATTCCATCGTAAAAACCATCGCACCATCTTTTGGTAAAAATGTTAAACTTAGCTATGATTTTTTATTACCGATCACGAGATACATATTTGTACCCCTATTTGAATTTCTTGAAAGCATATTTTCAAACTACGGTTTACTGATTATCATATTGGTTTTAATTATCAAAACTGCCTTATTGCCACTGACATATAAATCTTATGTGTCTATGGCAAAAACCAGAATTTTAGCTCCTGAAATAGCAGCTATCAAGGAAAAGATTGGTGACGATGCGGCTAAAGTCCAACAAGAAACCATGAAACTTTATGGTGAGGTGGGAGTGAATCCATTGAGTGGTTGTGTTCCTGTATTAGCTACCATGCCTGTTTTAATGGCCGTGTTTATGCTATTCCCTAATTTGATCAATCTAAGGCAAGAATCATTTCTTTGGGCGGAAGATTTATCAACCTTTGATTCTATTGTTTCATTGCCATTTACAATTCCATTTTACGGATCTCATGTAAGTTTATTTTGTTTATTGATGACAGTATCCCAATTAGCGTATGGATATTACAATAATCAAATTACACCTGACCAACCAGGACAGCCAATCAACATGAAAATGATGGCTTATTTCACGCCAGTGATTTTCATGTTTGTCATGAATTCATTTCCTGCCGGATTGAGTTTTTATTATTTCATTTCTAATTTAGTGACGATAGGCCAACAATTAGCCATTAGAAAGTTTGTCAATGAAGATAAAATCAAATTGATCTTAGACGAGAATAGAAAGAAAATTGCCGCCAGTGGTGGAGCCAAAAAATCTCGCTTTTCTCAATACTTACAAACACAAATGAAAACGATGGAGGAGACACAGAAAAACGCTAAAAATACGCCTAAAAAGAAAAAGTAAATGACGAATTTAAGTTCTATTTATTTTGAACAAGCTAAGGAATTAATACCAGGTGGTGTAAATTCGCCCGTAAGAGCATTTAAATCCGTCGGTGGTAATCCAATTTTCATTCATTCAGCCAAAGGCGCTTATTTAAATGACGTAGATGGCAATTCTTACATTGATTTAATAGGTTCTTGGGGGCCTATGTTATTTGGTCAGGCTCACCCTGTGATAGAACACGCTGTTAGAAATGCCTTAGCAAACGGGTTTTCATTTGGAGCGCCCAGTTACAACGAAGTACTCATAGCCCAAAAAATAACGGATATGGTACCTTCAATCGAAAAAGTTCGATTAGTAAGTTCTGGAACTGAAGCTACGATGGCTGCGATAAGATTAGCAAGAGCGTATACAAAAAGAGATAAAATCATCAAATTCGAAGGTTGCTATCATGGACATGGCGATTCTTTTTTAATTGCCGCAGGTTCTGGCGTAGCCACCTTAGGAACTCCAGATAGTCCAGGAGTAACTCAAGCCACCGCACGTGATACATTAACTGCAGTTTACAATGATGTAAAATCATTAGAAGAGTTATTCGATGCAAATGCCGGTGACATTGCTTGTGTCATCGTCGAACCCGTAGTGGGAAATATGGGATTAGTCATTCCTAAAAAAGGTTATTTAGAAGCGGTTAAATCTCTTTGCGAAAAACATAAGGCCTTATTGATTTTTGATGAAGTAATGACAGGCTTTCGTTTGTCTTCCAGTGGATATCAAGGAATTTGTGGAATAAAACCCGATTTAACTACGTTAGGCAAGATAATCGGTGGTGGATTGCCTGTAGGAGCTTACGGTGGAAGAGCTGACATCATGGAAATGATTGCACCAGAAGGACCTGTATATCAAGCAGGTACCTTATCCGGAAATCCTTTGGCTACCACAGCTGGTTTAGCTATGTTAGGGTTAATCCAATCAAACCCAGAAGTTTATCAAAAGCTAGAAGCGAAAGGTAAAAGATTAGCAGAAGCCATTAGACATCAAATTGAATCATTGCAAATTAAGGCATCCGTTAGCCAAATAGGTTCCATGTTTACCCTATTCTTTACTGATAAAAAAGTAGAAAATTTTAATGATGCGAAAACATCTGACCTAATCAAATTTGGTCAATATTTTAGAGGAATGCTTAATCGAGGTATTTATTTACCCCCATCTCAATTTGAATCTTGGTTCTTGTCTGATTCAATAGGTGAAGAAGAACTAGAAAAAATCATCACAGCAAGTTGGGACACGCTTAGCTCCATGCAAAATTCCTAAGTGAATGGCATCCATCTTTTTCTCCGTAATTATTCCTGTTTACAATCGGCCGATTGAGTTAGGCGAATTATTAACTTGCCTCAGTCAGCAAGACTATCCTAATTTTGAAGTTTTAATTATAGAAGATGGATCTAAAATAGACTCCAAATCTGTCGTTGAAACATTTAAAAACAAATTAGCCATTTCTTATTTTGTGAAGGAAAATGGAGGCCAAGGATTTGCTAGAAACTACGCATTTGAAAGAGCAAAAGGAGATTTTTTTGTCATCCTAGATTCTGATGCCTTAATCGAACCCAATTATTTAAGCGAAGTTTATAAAGGCATCCACGAAGAACATTTAGATTTATTCGGAGGACCTGATAAAGAACATGAAAGCTTCACTCCTATTCAAAAAGCAATTAGCTTTAGTATGACCAGTTTTTTTACTACCGGAGGTATTAGAGGCCAAGCTAAAAATATAGGAGGGAAATTTCATCCTAGAAGTTTTAACATGGGAATCTCTCGGGAAGTCTGGAAAAAAACGGGTGGTTTTAAAATAACTAGAATGGGGGAAGACATCGAATTTAGTATTCGATGCATCGAAAATGGATTTAAATCAGGGCTATTGCCAAAAGCATTTATTTACCACAAAAGAAGAACTTCATTTATACAATTTTACGATCAACTACATTTTTTTGGGAGGGCAAGAATCAATATTAGTCGCTTCTTTCCAAAGGAACTCAAATGGGTACATTTCATACCCTTAGCTTACTTTATCTTCTTTTGGAATACAATCATTTGGAACATTGTTGACATAAACTTTGGACTAATTTTCAGCAGCATGCTCATAGGATATTGGATCCTGATTTTCTTAGACGCGCTCATTAAATCTAAAAACCTTTTAATCGCTTTTTTAGGACTTATAGCAGCCAACATTCAGCTATTAGCCTATGGGAAAGGATTTCTTGAAGAGGGATTAAAGAAACTTACCAATAAAGACCTTTGACAAGATAGTTTTGAACATAGTCTTTTACACCTTCTTCTAACGTATAAAAGGGTTTTGTGTATCCAATGTCAATTAACTTTTTCATATTGGCTTCCGTAAAATATTGATATTTATCACGAATGTCCAAAGGGGTATCGATGTAATTAATCTGAACTGGCTTATCAAGCGCTGTAAAGGTAGACTTACCTAAGTCATTAAAAGATCTGGCCTTACCGGTACCCAAATTATATATGCCTGAATTTTTACGGTGCTCCATTAGAAATATACACACATCAACTAAATCTTTGACGTATATAAAATCACGAATCTGCTCTCCATCTTGGTATTCAGGTTTATGAGATTTAAATAGTTTAAGAGAACCATTAGATAAGATTTGACGGTATGCATGCCAAATAACAGATGCCATTCGGCTTTTATGATATTCATTAGGACCATACACATTAAAAAACTTAAGACCAACCCAAAAGAATGGTTTTTCTTCTTGTTTTAAAGCCCAATTATCAAAGTCATTCTTTGAATCACCATAGGGATTCAAAGGCTTTAGTAAATGAATTTCACTTTCATTATCATTATATCCTAATTCCCCAAGACCATAAGTAGCAGCTGATGAAGCGTATACTAGGGGTATTTGATATTTGACACATGCTTCCCAAACATGCTTGGAATAATTAACATTTAATGTATCGAAAATTTCTTTATTGAATTCTGTCGTATCCGTTCTCGCTCCTATATGAAAAAGAAATTCTACTTCTCGATTATTTTGATCAAGCCATTGGAAAAAATCATTCCTTTCCACACGCTCTTTAATTTTCTTGCCAATTAAATTTTTATTTTTTTCTTCATTAGAAAAGTCATCTACGGCGATGATATAATTAAAATTCAATTCATTCAATTTTGCAATTAAACAACTTCCAATAAAACCAGCGGCACCAGTAACTATGATCATATTAAATGGGATTAATTTTCAAATTTACACAATAACTTCATTAGGTTTCTTACCTTTGTGAAATATTTGGACATTCTGCTATTGTTTTCCCAGAGGTCCTTTAAACAAACTGAAAACAAATGGTATACGTAATCCGAAAGGAACATTTCAACGCCGCACACCGGCTTTTCAATCCAAACTGGACTGAGGAAAAAAATCTAGAAGTATTTGGGCCTTGTGCTAACAATAACTGGCATGGGCATAATTTTGAACTTATTGTAACAGTAAAAGGAGAACCCAATCCAGAAACAGGATTTGTGTATGACCTTAAAAAATTGGGTGAATTAATTAAGGTTGAAATTATCGACAAAGTAGATCATAAAAATCTAAATTTAGACGTCGATTTCATGGCTAATAAATTGGCTAGTTGTGAGATTTTAGTCATGGAATTTTGGAAAATATTAGCACCCAAAATTTCTGAAGGAAGTACAACCCATGCATGTCTTCATAAAATTCATTTGATTGAAACCAATAAAAACTCGGTAGAATACTACGGAGAATCATAGATGAAATATTTTATTCTTGCGGGTGAGAAATCAGGTGATTTACATGGATCCAACCTCGTAAAAGAAATTCATTTATTTGACAAAAAGGCCGAAATAATAGGTTGGGGTGGCGATCAAATGACATCTGCTGGCGTCGACATAGTAGTGCACCACCAAGAGTTAGCCATCATGGGGATTTTAGGCGTGTTAAAAAACTTATTTAGGCTAAACAAATTATTCAATCTATTTACCACACAAATACAAGAATTTAAGCCAGATACCATAATCTTCATTGACTATGGTGGGTTTAATCTAAAAGCAGCAAAAATAGCCAAACAAAACGGTTTTTATACGCAATTTTATATTGCGCCTAAAGTATGGGCATGGAATAAAAGCCGAATTCATTCTATCAAAAAATGGGTGGATCAATTATATGTTATTTTCCCCTTTGAACTAGAATTGTTTAAAGAAAAAGGTATCTCAACGCATTATATCGGTAATCCTTTAAAAGATGCTATCGATGCATTTGTTCCTAATACAGAATTTAAAGTTAAGAATAATGCTTACGTAGCCCTATTAGCAGGGAGTAGGCGTCAAGAAATCAAAGCAAGTTTACCCATTTTTGAAGAGCTCGTTAATATAACTACTAATATCAATTATATCATAGCAGGAGTTTCGGAATTTAAAGACCTTTATGAGAATTGTAATATCAAGGTTGTATATAATCAAACCTATGATGTCCTTACCTGTTCATCTGCAGCGGTAGTAACATCTGGAACGGCGACATTGGAAACCGCCCTATTAAATATTCCACAAATCGTAGTGTACAAAACAGATTGGTTGTTTTACAATTTGGCCAAAATGGTCATAAAAATAAATTACATTTCTTTGGTGAATATTATTTTAGACAAGCAAGCAGTGCCAGAACTCATTCAATCTGAGTTTACAACTAAAAATATACATGCATGGCTGCTAAAATTACTAGACAAAAAATCCTTTGAATATAGAAATCAGAAAAGCGAATACGAAAATTTAATTAAATTAATTGGCCCAACAGGCGCATCGAAAATAGCCGCAGATAAAATAGTATTATTTGCTAAGAATCAAGCTAAATAATTTTTAATCCAAGATTTTTGAACTCCCGGAATCGTGGAGAAATATTGAGCAATAACTTTTTTATCTACATTGAAATCCCCAGAAGGATAAAAAGGTTCTCTAATTTTAATTGCTTTATTAACGTAATCAAATCCAATCATAATGATAGGTAAATTAGCCTTTATAGCAATGTAATAAAATCCAGTACGTAATTCTTGTACATCTTTTCTAGTGCCCTCAGGAGCTAATACGGCAATGAAAGATTCTTTTTCGGCGTATACATCTACGATGGAATCTACTAGATTTGATTTGTTTTTTCGGTTCACGGGGTAACCTCCGAGCCAACGAAACATCCAACCAAAAGCCCCGTCAAACAACTCTTTTTTACCCCAAAAAAAGATGGGGATATTCATCATAGAGCGAGCACCTAAACCTACTGGAAAGTCAATCCATGAAGCATGTGGGGCTACAATTATAATACTTTTTTTAAGGTCGGCAGGATATTTGCCTTCTAAAGACCAACCAGAAATTTTATATACAAAATCAAAAATGGGGCTAGATATTAACATAGTTCATTGATTTTAGCAGAAATCTGAGTCAAAGATGTTTTTGGGTCAATCAAGATAGAATCAATCCCTAATTTAGAAGCAGATTCTATATTGGCAGCATTATCATCAAAAAAAACTACTTGGCCAGCTTCTAAATTGTTTTCGCTTAATACCTGTTGGTAAATTAATGAATTAGGTTTAACTAATCCCATTTCATAAGAAAAATGTGCTTTCTTGAACAGTCCAAATAAGTTTTCCCCATTGGGACCTAATTGAATATTTAAAAATATTCGTGAATGAATGACACTTGTGTTTGACAACAAATATAGGTCAAAATTGGAAGTCAAATCCTTTAAAAAAGTATAAATGTTAGAAGGGAAATCTAGCAATAAAGCAGAAAAAGCTTGATCAAATTCTTCATTAGAGCAATTCATAGCTAATTTATCCCTTAATAGATTTCTAAACTCTTCATCGGTCAACAAGCCAGCTTCATAGCCTAACCATAAACCTTCATTGATTATTTTATCTTGAATCTCTAGCGGATTAAAATAAGTCGACAATTGACTAAAAGCCTGAAAGGTAAGCGATAAATCAATAGGCAATAAAACATTACCTAAATCAAATAAGAGGGCCTTTTTTGATTTCATATTACTCGGTAACCACCCCCATTTTACTGAACTTATCAATTCTTGCATTGATCCGTTCAGCGCTCGACATCGCATTCAAAACCTTAAGTTCAGATATGATTACCTTTTTTATATTTTCAGCTGCTACATCTGGTGCTAAATGAGCTCCCCCTAAAGGTTCGGAAATAATCCCGTCAATTAATCCGTTTTTAAGCATATCGTCAGCCGTCAACTTCAAAGCTTCGGCGGCTTGTTCCTTGTAATCCCAACTTCTCCAAAGAATTGAAGAGCAAGACTCAGGTGAAATCACGGAATACCAAGTATTTTCCATCATTAAAACGCGGTCACCCACAGCAATCCCCAAAGCACCGCCAGAAGCTCCCTCACCTATGATGATACAAATTACAGGAACCTTTAACATGAACATATCACGAATATTTCTTGCTATAGCTTCACCCTGACCTCTTTCTTCTGCTTCTATTCCAGGAAATGCTCCCGGCGTATCGATTAAACAAACAATAGGCTTATTGAATTTTTCAGCCATTTTCATCAACCTAAGTGCTTTCCGATATCCTTCTGGATTTGGCATACCAAAATTACGATATTGTCTTTCTTTCGTATTCCGGCCTTTTTGTTGGCCTATAAACATGACCGAAAATTCACCATCAACATTACCAAAACCTCCAACCATAGCCTTATCATCGGCTACAGATCTATCTCCATGAATTTCGATAAACTCTGTGCAAATTTTTTCAATATAATCAAAAGTATAAGGTCGTTCAGGATGGCGAGATAATTGAACACGTTGCCAGCGAGTTAAATTAGAAAATGTTTCTTTTTTAAGTTCCAATATTTTTTCAGTCAGAGAGACTACAGCTTCAGAAACATCTACATTGTTTTCAATAGCCAACTTACGCATTTCAATTAACTTATCTTCTAACTCGGCAATGGGCTTTTCAAATTCTAGCAATGTTCTCATAATTCCAATTTTATAATGAGCAAAAATAAAGATTAAAGTAGATATGTTTCATTCTTAGTTGGTAAAATAACTTCATTGAAACCAAGTTTTTGAATCTCATGCCTAAATTCCAACATACTTTCTTCTTCCCCGTGGGTTAAAAACACTTTCTTTAATTTATCAATTTGTTGATTTTTCATGAAAGACAATAGTCCTAATTGGTCTGCATGACCCGAAAAAACATCAATTTTACGTATTCTCGCATTTACTTTATACTCACGATCCTTCACTTTGATGGTCTCAGAACCAGCCAGTAGTTGGCGGCCCAAAGTTCCCTCTGCGGAATAACCTATCAACAAAATAGTCGCATAGGAATTACTAATATTATCTGCGATATGCTTTTCTACTCGTCCACCGGTAATCATTCCAGAAGAGGAAATAATAACACAAGGTTCGTGGTAATTTTGGATTGCATTAGATTCTTTTTCTGATTGAAGGTAAACTAAATTATCAAAGTCAAATAATTCATCATACTCTTTTTGGAAGGATCTTGCCTCAGGATTTAAATAAGAAAGGTATTTCGCATAAATTTTGGTACTACTTCTACCCATGGGACTATCTGTAAATACTCGTATGGCAGGGAAATTACGTTCTTCGATCAATCGATTTAAGGTATATAATACAGCTTGCGTTCGCCCAACTGAAAAAGCGGGTATGACTAAACGACCAGGCTTATCGATACATGTTTCCCTAATAATTTCTTCCATAGCATCCATGGGACTAACTTTATCTTCATGAATCCGATTTCCATACGTACTTTCGGAAACAAGATAGTCCACTGGTGGGAGAATTTGTGGATCAATGTGTAAGGGGTAGTTATTCCGACCGATATCACCACTAAACCCAATAGTTTTAATTTCTTCTCCTTCAGTAATTGAGAAGTAAAGATGAGCGGCACCCAATAAATGTCCCGCTGGAAAGAAGGTTATTTCTAATCCAGGCTTAATCGTAAATTTTTTATTGAATTGTAAGGTGACAAAATTCTCAAGGGAATTTTCTACATCTTTTTGCAAATACATATCCCCTTTACGGAGGAGTCGGTCCATTTGCTTATGCTTCTTATTACTTTCCCCTTGTGCTGCTTTCAACCTTCGTAAATGTAAATTAGCAGAATCAAAAAGCAGTAATTCCGTTAAATCTGCTGTCGGCGGCGTACAAAGAACTTGCCCTTCATACCCCTCACGAAAAAGCATGGGGATATTACCGGAGTGGTCTATGTGCGCATGCGTTAAAACAACAAGGTTAATTAACGATGCATCAAAAGGAAAAAAAGATTTATTAACTATGGGTGTTTCAAAATCAATTTCGCGTTCCATGTCAGTACCGCAGTCAATTAAAATTTTATATCCATCTTCAAGCTCAAGCAAGTACATAGAACCTGTCACTTGCTTAGCCGCACCCAAAAATTGTAACTTCATAAATTGAAAGAAATAGGGGCCCTAAGGCCCCCGATTGTGTTACAAAAATACACAAATTTCTCTAATAACGAATTATTTAACCTCTTTGGCAAATTTGCTTTGCATAAGATCTAATTCAGATTTACTCATATTTTTATCTGCAATTAAAGTTCTGTAACGAAAAGTCACTGATTCGCCTTTTTTCAAAGTTAAATTGCGAACGTCTTTTCCATTACTGAATACTTTCGCTCCAAGTGGATTGACCGCAAATAAACCGTATCCACGGGCATGCCAATAAGAAGGATAGCTGACATTGGAAGGATGATCAAAAATAGCCACATTGATTGGGTGATTATCCATCACTCCCGTTAAATTCATCCAAGTAGCGCGCGTGCTCCAAACTGCTTCACCTTTTATTCCTTCACTCGAAATATAATCTCCAGTAACACCTGTGTTATCTAAAACAGGAACTTTCGTTTCAACTCCACTTGCATCTGTAAAGACATCTGGTTTGTTAGACGGTATTTCTAATTGGCGTGCCAATCGAATCGCAAACATCCCGTCTTTAACATCTTTAAATACAACCAAATCACTGATAGCCGTTAACGTAGTGATACGATCAACTGTTCTTGTATCAGACGTTCCTGAAAAAACATAAGTTGTTTTTTCACTTAGTACTTTTTGACCTTTTCCGTCATCATCTACCCAAGTGGCTGTTGCGACTAATTCACCCGTGCTTTTATTTGATTTGGTGGATAAAACGGCATCATGAAAAATAGTACCCATTTTATGAGACTGCATGGATTTAATGATCGCTGTAGAATTATTCCAATAATCATATCCATTCACATCTTCATAATTTAACCACATACCTACGTGGTGCGGATGATCTGTTCGCTCCCCTGCCCTAGGTGAAATAGGATAACCTCTTGTAATCGTAGTTCCCTTAGCAGACAAGATGGGAAACAAAACAGCCTTTTTAAGTACTGATTCCCCTGGATAGAAGTATGAAGTGAAATATTTTCCGCCAATTAAAACATCAATTTTTTTCTCTACATCATTCTTTTTAAAAGAAACTGATTGATTTTGAGCAGTGGCTCCAATAGACAATAAGGTAAGAAATAGAATTATTTTTTTCATAAGAATATAGGTTTAATAAAAATTCCGAAGGTAAACACCTTCGGAATTTTACAAAAATAACAAATTAAATAGAATTAATAACCCGGATTTTGAGGGAAACTAGCGGCATTGCCAGTAACTCTGTCAATCTGCAATTGAGGAATAGGTCTCAAAACGTGGTGAGACTTAATAAAAGGAGCAGCTTGTGGATTAAACTTTTTAACTCGATCTAAAAGGTTACCCCATCTAGCCAAATCTAACCAACGAGATTGTTCACCCAATAATTCCCGCTCACGCTCATCCATCACAAAATCAATGGTAAGGTCACCTTCAGTAATTAACATATTGGCTTCTTTTCCTGGCCAAGCTGCACGCTTACGAATAACGTTATAGGAAGCAGCAGCATCAGCTTTTAAATTAGAGAAATATTGTGCTTCAGCTAACATTAAATACGAATCTGCTAAACGAAAGGCGATAAAATCGCGACCACCTTCGAATTGAGTACGATCAATACGTCCCCCATCAATATGCTTAGACAAAGCCAGATAAATTCGTTCATCATAACGCGAGGGAACTAAAACTTGATACTTTTTCTTAGCTCTTTCTTCCACAGACATTTCAAAACCTGGTAAATAAATAGCCGTATCACCCGTAGCAAACGTGACTGTTTTTTTAGTTAAATCAAAACTTGTATTATACGTTCCAGGCTTATTTGAAAAATACGTGTCTTTGAAAGACTTTTTATAACGGCTATCGTTTTCACGATTATTGAAAACCATGTCAATGGTATAATTAGTTGGCTTATACCGTTTAAATGGACGACCATTTTCCGTATCACGTTGCATGCCTGGCAAAACATCATACTCCATTAAGAAGAATACGTGTGCATTATTACCACCCGCATTTGTTAAAGGATCTCTAGTATACTGTATTGACCAAATAACCTCATTGTTCACCTCATTACCTTGCTTATGTATATCACCGAAATTAGGCAATAATGAAATTCCATAATTAGCAATTACACTTTTCAAATTGGCAATTGCCTTAGCATAATCATCTCCTGCTTTTGCAGTTGACGTAGCCTTAGTTAAATAAACCTTTCCTAATAAATGTTCTGCTGCCGGACGAGTTGCACGACCATAATCCGCTGATTTTGACTTTGCCTCAAGGTCAGGAATTGCTTCACTTAAATCTTTAATGATTTGAGCATATTGAGCCGCGACAGTTGATCTTTTAACATCTTTAGTGGGAGCAACTGTTTCAGTTAAACGTAAATCAACACCACCAAATAATTGAGTTAAAATAAAATAATGGTGCGCACGAATAAATTTAGCCTCTGCAACACGTTGTTTTTTAATAGCATCAGATAAGCCCGTAACTTTTGCAGACCTTTCTATAATGGCGTTGCATGTATTGATACCTAAATAAAAATCATTCCACAATTCAGAAATACTACCATTACGTGTATCAAAATCAGTCGTATAGGTATTCATAAATTTCCAGCTACCATCCGCTCCGTTTGTGAAAGAATCGGTTCCAAAAATGGAAAGATTAAAACCACGCTCAGTACCATACCAAGAGCGATTCGTAGAATATGCTGCATTAACTGCATCATTTAATCCTTTAGCAGTATTTATATAATCATTTCCAATGTTTGAAACTACCTTTTCAGTCAATAAGTCACTACATGATTGAGTGCCAATGATTAATATAAGAACAGCCCCTAAATTTGCGATGAAAGAGAATATCTTTCTTTTAAATACATTTTTCATATTTTTAAAAATATTTAATTAAAATTTAAGATTTAAACCAAAAGTGGTAATCGATGTGGCAGGGGAAATATTCGTATTCACCTCACCACCACCAACTCCTTGCTCACCGTCAACAAATGTTTCAGGATCAATACCTTTGTATTTCTGACGATATTCAGACAAAATTAATGGTTGCTGAATAGAAGCAAATACCCGAATGCTTTCCATTTTCAATTTCTTCGCCACTTTATCAGGAAGGTTATACCCAATATTGATGTTCCTTATTTTGAAAAAAGTTCCATCAAAATATGTTAGTGATGATCCATTTTTAGGGAATTCTTGAGTTACAACCGGTTGAGGGAATTCATTTGTTGGGTTATTAGGTGTCCAAAAATTCAAAGATAAATTATTGTAACGACCTGCTAATTGATTTACGTTATCATGAAAACGAGAACGGATCAACTGACCTACACGGGTAAAAATAAAGATTGACAAATCAAAACCTTTGTAGCTAAAACGATTCGTTAATCCTGCAGCAAAACTAGGTACAGCTGATCCCAAAATCTGACGATCATCTGCGTTGATTTTACCATCATTATTAAAATCCTGTACTTTAATTTGACCTACACGATCTCCAAAAGCTAAAGCCTGGTCACGCTCAGAAGTTTGCCAAATACCTATTTTCTTGTAATCAAAGAAAACAGATAAAGGTTGGCCTATAAATCGACCCGCTCCGATATCGTCCACTTTTCCATTAGCTAAAGAAACAATTTCTTCTTTGTTTTTTGTAAATATCAAATCAGAAGTCCATTGGAAATCACCACGATCCACATTAACCGTATTTAAGGTTAACTCAATACCTGAATTTTGTGTCTCACCAATGTTGGTTGTAAAACCACCAAAACCAATAGAAGTAGGCAATGGCTGAGGAGCTAATAAATCCGTCGTATTGGTGACATAATATTCAGCTGTACCAGAAATACGACCTCTTAAAAAGCTAAAATCTAAACCTATATTTTTGGTTGTCGAAGTTTCCCAACGCAAATCCGGGTTACCAATGGTATTGGGTCTGTAACCATATGCAGCTGTATTGTCCCAAGCATATGCAGTTCTACCTAAAAGAGACTGCGTTTGATATGGGTTAATGGCTTGGTTACCAATGGCGCCCCAACTAGCTCTTAATTTTAATTGATCGATCGCAGCTATATCCTTAATAAAAGGTTCTTCTGAAATATTCCAACCTAAAGCTACAGATGGGAAAATACCAAATTTAGTATTTGCACCAAATCGAGAAGAGCCATCCATACGAACTGTGGCTGTCAATAAATACTTCTCCTTATAGTCATAATTGACACGTCCCATATAAGACAATAGCGTCCATTCAGTCAAATTAGTATTAGCACCCGTGATTTGACTAGCATCCCCTAATCGATTATAGGATTGTGTTTCAGCCGGTATGCCATTCACAGAAATATTAGTTGTTTCAAATTTATCCTGTTGAATAGACTGTAAACCTGTGACATTTAAATTGTGTACATCATTAAACTTCCTTGAATAGTTCAAGACATTTTCTAATGTATAATTAAAAGAGAAAGACTCATTAACCGATCCAACCGCATTACCACCACGGCCATTATTTGTAAATGCTCCTATAAATCTACCTGCACGTCCAATCGTAAAATCAGGACCAAAATTTAATTTATAAGTAAGTCCTTTCGCTAAATTAACTTCGGCATATAGACTATTAAAAATACGATAACGTCTGTTTTCATCTATGTTAGCTCCTGGAACAATTTCGGAGAATGGATTCGTTCTCAATCCATCATTGGTCGGCAAGAAAACTAAATTACCATTGGCATCATAAGGCTCTCCTAATGGATTTTCTTGCATCGCCCCGCCTAAAATATTTAAGTTTTCACCATTTCTAAATGAATTAACGACTAAAGTAGATAAACCTATTTTGACGTTTTTATTAATTCTATGGTCTAAATTTACTCTAAAGGTATAACGACTAAAATCCTGCATTTTAACTACCCCAATATCATTAAAGAAGTTACCAGAAATATTAAATTGAGTATTTTCGGTTCCACCAGATACACCTACCTGATGACTTTGAATAGCTCCAGCACGTAACATGCCATTTACATAATCAGTCGATCTGCCCGAAGCTATACTAGCCAACTCACGAGGTTCAAAAATCTTAGCATCATCTGTAGCATTCGCTGCGCCTAAAGAATATTGACCCACAGCCCTTCTTGATTCACGTTTATATTCAGCATATTCAGCGCCATTCATTACTCCGATCGTGCCTAATTGTTGGTTTAAACCATAATAAGAATCTACTGAAACAATCGTTTTACCAGCTTTACCTCGTTTTGTTGAAATCAAAACAACTCCATTGGCTCCTCTAGAACCATAAATAGCGGTAGATGAAGCATCTTTCAAAACCTCCATAGAGGTAATGTCGGATGGATTTATATCATCAATTCCACCGGCTAACGGAATACCATCGACTACATACAAAGGATCATTCGTCGCATTAAATGAACGTCTACCTCTAATTCGAATCTGAGGGCCAGAACCAGGTTTTGATCCCGGCTGAACCACGTCAACCCCTGCCGCACGACCTTGTAAGGCTTGTCGAGCATTCGTTACAGGCAATTCGCTAATTTCCTTTGACGAAACCGAAGAAATAGCTCCAGTCATTTGACTCTTTTTCTGAGTACCATAACCTACAACAACCACTTCAGACAAACTAGTGTTGTCAGCAAGCAATTTAACATCAATTTGAGTCTTATTACCCACCGAAATATCTTGAGTAATGTAACCCACTGAACTAAATTGTAAAACCGCTGATGAAGCAGCAGAAATTTTAAAATTTCCATTGACATCAGTTGACGTTCCAATAGTAGAGCCTTTGACTAAAACAGATACCCCAGGAACACCTGAGCCATCATCAGAAGCTGTTACGCGCCCTGTGACCGCACGATCCTGAGCAAACGCCTGTACTCCTAAAAACATGAAAATCATGCTTAAAAGTACTTTTGAAAGTAATTTTTTTCTCATAAAATGATTTTGTTTAGTGAATAATTTGCAAAGTTTGGTTAATCTTAATCCACAATGCTTTGCTTTCATCACGGCTTAATAGGTTCTCTAATTTATTCAAATCGCTAGTAGAACCTATTCCTGGCGATATTGTTTTAATTGGATTAAATATAATTCTCTTTAGAAAATTTCGATAAACCCCAAAATGACTTATTTTTCTAAAGGACATAATAACCGTAAACGTTTAATATACCCTCTAAAGCAGTACAGAACCCTGATATACTCAAAGAATTATAAAATTAATTCTATTAAACAGAAAATGTTTTATTTATCAAGCCCTCTTTCATGACGCGAAGCGCTCCAAAAATTAAATTATATACAGACTGCGCATTAATATTCATTTGTTCACTAATCTGGTCAGTATCCAAATTTTTATAAAACTTCAATTGAATAGCCTCTCGTTGGCGTTTACTTAATAAGTGTAAACTATTTGCTACTTTAATATTCATCTCTAGCTGAGCTTCATTTAATATTAAAACAGATTCTTGAGATGGCAAATCTTCCACAAAATCCCTTGTATAATTAACATGATGATTAAATGATTTTAAGTTACCATCCATATGACGAATCAATTTCCGTTTAATCGATGCCATTAAATAAAATTTAACACTGGTCGTGGAACCAAGATTGGAATGATTTTTCCATAACTCAACAAATAAATCATGAAGGCAATCTTTGATCAAATCTTTATCACTAGTAATTCCTACCGAATAAGAATAAAGTGGATTAATAAACATTTGATATAATTTTGAAAATGCTTCGTGACTACCTCCCCGAAGCTCGTCCCATAATTCAATCTCATTGATACTATTTTTCATCTTTATTCTCAAATTGTACTAATCAAATATTAAATATATTTGATATCATTTATGCTCTTTAATATACACCATAGTATTATTATAAATCAAAGAAATTCTATAATTTTTTACCGTAAACGTTACCGTAAACGTTTACATTTTTTTATTCGCAATATTCCAACCATATTTAAGTAATAAAATCACCAAATTAATTTTTTATTAAGTTTAGTATTTATTGTACTAATAAGATAAAATATAAAATTCATCCCTTTATGAAAAAATTAAATACCTTAGATGCGACCATGTTAGTCATGGGATCCATGATAGGTTCAGGCATATTTTTAGTGAGTGCGGAAGTTGGCCGCCAACTCACCTCTCCCATCGCTTGGATTATGACATGGGTTCTTACCAGTTTTGTGACCATCACTGGAGCATATGCCTACGGAAAATTGTCAACCGTATTTCCAAAAACAGGTGGTCAATATATTTACTTAAAGGAATCATATAATCCAATGATCGGTTTTCTGTTCGGCTGGACCACTTTTTTAGTCATTCAAACGGGAACTATTGCCGCCGTTGCCGTTGCATTCGCTAAGTATACTGGTATTTTATTACCTGAATTAATCAATGACGTTCCATTAGTTGGGAATTATATTACAAGCCAACAAATTTTAGCGGCCTTTTTAATTGCCACCTTAACCTTTGTGAATCTTAGAGGAATATCTTTTGCATCTTTAGTTCAAAATGTTTTTACCATTACTAAAATTGGCGCCATCATTATCCTAATTATTATAGGAGTTTATGTAGGTGTTTCAAATGGATGGGTGCATTTCGATCATTTTTTCAAAGAGACCCAAACCTATAACGCAACGACAAACACATTTGAAAATATCAGTATTTGGCAATTTGGCAGCTTATTTGGCGTAGCCATGATTGGCCCCTTATTCTCCTCTTCTGCTTGGAACAATGTAACTTTTGCCAGTGCAGATTTCGAAGACCCTAAAAAAACAATTGCCAAAGGTTTAGTCTATGGAGCCGCCCTTGTTTGTTTATTATACATCTTAACCAATATTGCCTATTTAGGCATACTGCCTTTGGAAGGTGATCCCAATGGCGCTAGTCCTTATGAAAGAGGTATTATGTTTGCAAGCCAGGACCGACTAGGATCCGCTGCTTTGCAAGCCGTATTAGGAACAATAGGCGCGACTGTCATGGCCATATTAATTATGATTTCCACCTTTGGATGTAATAATGGAATCATTTTAGCTGGGGGTCGTTTATTCCAAGCGATGGCAAACGATCGTTTGTTTTTCCAAAAAGCAGCGGAAACAAATAAAAATGGTGTACCTGCCAACTCACTATTCATTCAAGGAATATGGGCAATCGCATTATGCTTTTCAGGATCTTATGGAACGCTATTAGACTTTACGGTATTTGCGATTTTGATCTTTTACTTCTTAACCGTCGCATCCGTATTTAAAACCAAAATCATGGGGGCACAATTACCTATGAGCCAAAAAATCATCTTTTCGATTTATTTAATTTGCTTACTATTTTTAGCCGGAAATTTACTTTGGGTAAAAACAATATCGTCCACAATAGGCTTAGTTATCGTCCTAGTAGGGATACCATTTTATTACGTCATGAAGAAAAATCAAAGAATATGATTGGTCTTTAACCATTCAGCTAAACGATCGAACCACAATTCTTTTGAGGTTTTATTGTTTAAACCAAATCCATGACCTCCTTTGGCATACACATGTAAATCAGCTGCGACATTATTTTCGGTAAGCTTTTCAACATATAACAAGGAGTTTTTAATGGGCACCGCTTTGTCATCAGCCGCATGTACCATAAAAGCTTTAGGTGTGTAATCCGTAATTTGCTCTTCGTTGGAGAACAAATGAATCAATTCCTCTGAAGGCTTTTTACCAAGCAAGTTAGTGGAAGAACCAGAATGACCAAATGGCCTAAAACTTATCACAGGATATAATAATATTTGAAAATCGGGTCTAAGGTTAATGCCATCATCCACACCAGTATAATCTTTTTCAAAATGAGTGGCCGCAGTGGCCGCCAAATGTCCTCCTGCAGAAAACCCCATAATACCTATTTTACCTACATCGATACCCCATTTATTCGCATATTTTCTAACCAATCTGATGGCTTGTTGGGCATCTTGCAAAGGAGCAATTTTACGATCTACTTGCCGAGTAGAATCAGGTATGCGGTAATACAACACAAGCGCATGAATCCCCAATTCATTAAATTTCTTTGCGATATCAGTTCCTTCGTGGGAAGAAGCTAATATTTTATACCCCCCACCTGGACAAACAACGACACAAGGCTTTTGAGATTTACCTCCTTTGGCTTCAAAAAACTCATAGGTAGGAATACTTACATTAGAAATACGGTTAATACCACCCGTAACTTCGCTCTTTTGAAGATTGGGTCCATCTATATAATTCGGGATCGTTCCAGGGTAAAGAGCCTGAACACCTTGCGCATTTAGTTGATTCATAGCAATGATAAAAATAGAAAAACAAAGAAAATAGATGACACGTTTCATATTATGATGGTTTAGATTTATCAGTCGTGATTAAAACAACTGCCAATAGTATAAAAAAACTAGCTAAAATTAAAATTTTATGTAACTCTTCCTGTAAAATTAAATTACCTAATATTAACGCAATTAATGGATTTACATAGGTATAGGTCGCCACCAAAGTGGCATCTAATTCTTTAGAAAGGTAGCCAAAAAGGGAATAACCCAGCATGGAACCGATTAATCCAAGGTATAAGAATACATAAAAAGCTTTTAAGGGAATGTCGGCTAAAACAATGTGTTGATAATCTCCTTTCAATGTGCTGATGAAAAAAACAATCAAACCGCCGGTGAGCATTTGAATCGAACATACTTGTGTAAAATGATATGAATTAGCCTGAGTAAACTGAATTCGGAAAACGCCTATATTCCAACCAATCACTGCCACCGACAAGTAAAAAATACCTTTAAAGAACTCCATTTCCATTCCAGGGATGGCTAATTTTTTTTGACTGACCGTAATACCAATCCCAATCAAACCCAATAAAGTCCCCAATAATTTACGCTTAGTCGGTTTTCTACCACTTAACCAAAAGAAAAAAACTAATAATAGAGGGCCTAAAGCCATAAATACCGATGAAAATCCAGAAGGTATAATAGAACCTGCCATCGCCATAAAACCATTCCCTAAACAAATTAATAAGATACCCGCTTGTAAATGAATGGACAAATGTTTCCAGGGCATCTTAACCCAATGTCGGCCTAGCAGAGACCAAATAAATAACAAGGATCCCGCAAATAGATTTCGAGAAAACGTAATGACTAATGGAGGAAAATAAGCCAATAAAATACGAACGCTTAAAAAGGTGGAACCCCAGATTAAATATAATAATCCCAATGAGATTAAAGCAGCCGCTGGAATTTTTATTTTGGGGCTCATATTAGGACAGTAAATCAGGACGACGCTTTTGGGTTCTTAAGACTGATTGCTCATGTCGCCAAGCATCTATATTTCGGTCATGTCCAGAAAGCAAAACCTCAGGTACGCTTTGCCCATTAAATTCTGAAGGTCGTGTATAAACAGGCGGGGCCAGTAAGCCATCTTGAAATGAATCGGTTAAAGCAGAACTTTCATCCCCCAGCGCACCGGGCAACAATCGTATTATAGCATCAGCGGAAACGGCAGCAGCTAATTCTCCACCCGAAAGTACATAATCGCCAATGGAAACCTCCCGAGTAACATACTTATCTCGCACACGTTCATCAATCCCTTTATAATGCCCACAAATGAAAATCATATTCGTGTTTAGGCTCAACTGATTAGCTAATCCTTGTTTTAAGAGTTGGCCGTCAGGCGTAAAAAAAATAACTTCATCATAAGTCCGTTCGCTTAATAATTGGTCTAGGCAACGTGATAAGGGCTCAATAGCCATGACCATCCCTGTTCCCCCACCAAAAGGGTAATCATCTACTTGCCGATGTTTTTTTAAGGAAAAATCATGCAAATCGTGAAAGACAATATCAACAAGTCCAGCATCAGAAGCACGTTTGCATATAGAATGCTCGAAAAAACTATGCATCAATACCGGAATAACTGAAATTATATCAATTCGCATCATCTTCTAAATAAACCTCCAAAAGGCCATCTGGTAATTCAGTAAAAACAATTTTTTCTTTCTTATCTACTTTGGGAACAATTTCATCGATCAAAGGAATTAAAACTTCCTTGGACTTATAAATCATAATAATCACATCCTGAGCACCTGTTGAATAAACCTCTTTTACATACCCCAATGAACCTAAATTACGATCTTGTACCTGATAATCAATAATCTCATGGTAATAAAATTGGTCATCCTTTAATTTGGGCAAAAAGCTAATGGGCAAAAACAACTTCAATCCGACCAACTCCTTGGCTAAATCTAGACTGTTGATGCCTTCTAAAGTCATTAAATTAACCGAATCTCTAATTTGAAGTTCATCAATAAAATAAGGAACTAATTCGTTGCCTTTTTGAACAAATACAGATTCCAATCCCTCATATTCATAGGGATCATCCACATCCATAAATACATGAAACGCTCCTTTTAATCCATGAGGCTTAGCTAAAGCACCCAACTCAAAATATTCTGTTTTTGCCATAGGTACAAAAAAAAATCATACAAATCTGAAAACAAATTTGTATGATTTAATCAAATTTTTAAAATTATTCTGCTGCTGGCTTTTCAGTAGCTGCTTCTTCCGCTGCTGGAGCTTCTGCCGCTGCTTCTTCTGCTACAACTTCTTCAACCGCAACTTCAGCTACTGGCTCTTCTGCTACAACTTCTTCAACCACAACTTCTGCCACTGGCTCTTCTGCTACTGCTTCTTCAACCGCAACTTCAGCTGCTGGAGCTTCTGCTACAACTTCTTCAACCGCACCTTCAGCTACTGGCTCTTCTGCTACAACTTCTTCAACCGCAACTTCTGCCGCTGGAGTTTCTGCTACCGCTTCTTCAACGGCAACTTCTGCTACTACATCAGATGGCGATTCATTAGCTACTTCTACCTCATCTTCATCAGACTCATTAATCGCATCTACTACGCTAGCAACAATTGCATCATCAGCAGCTTTGTTTTTAGCAGCAATATTTACTGCACGATTGGCAGAAACTTTAGACTCAGCTTCTAAACGAGACGCCTTAGATTTAGCTTTAGATTGCTGAATCGTACTAGCTTTCGTTTGAATTTTGATTTCTTTTTCAGCTTTCCATGCTTCAAATTTAGCATCAGCTTGCTCCTGGGTTAACGCACCCTTAATGACTCCAACCTGCAAATGCTTTGCATATAATATCCCTTTGTAAGATAAAATAGCCTTAGCAGTATCTGTTGGCTGAGCACCATCCATCACCCACTTAATCGCTTGTTTTTCATTCAAAACAACAGTTGCTGGGTTTGTATTAGGATTGTAAGTTCCTAATTTCTCTATAAAACGTCCGTCACGGGGTGCACGAGCATCCGAAACAACTACGTCAAACATGGCTAACTTCTTGCGTCCACGACGCGACAATCTAATTTTAACAGCCATTATACATGGGTTTATGAAGGATCTCGTCCTTCGGGTTTATAAAAATGTCTGCAAAATTAATGATTAATGAGCTAAAATACAAATAGAAAAATGAGAAAATAAATCGATAAGCCGAATTCTGTAAGTAGGAAACCTACCCTCTTATCATTTATCTTGGATAAACATCACTGTTAACCTCTAGCAATCTACCCACTGACATCGGACGAGCAACCCTTTTGTCCTAAGACAGTCAGCCTATTTGATCTTGCAACGTGTGAGGTTTACCTTTGCCTGTCTTGTCACCAATCCAGCGGTGGGCTCTTACCCCACCTTTTCACCCTTACCTCGAAAGGCGGTTATTTTCTGTGGCACTATCTGTTGGATCGTTAAATCCACCTTCCAGTTAGGAAGCACACTGCTCTTTGTTGTTCGGACTTTCCTCTTTAAAAAGCGATAAGATGATTTATTTTCTCATCACAAAGGTATCTTAATTATTTTGAAATCTTCCAATCGGCGCCCAATAAGCCACTAACATAAAAGCTTGATTCATTCCATTGAATTAAATCAACTTTCAAATTAGTGTTATTCATCACAAGTGGACCTGAAAATTTTTCAATTAATTCTTGAGATTTCATTAAATCAAATTTAAAATCATTGGCTAATCGATTAATACGCCTAATTACGTGTTTTTTAAATAAGGATTTGGGAAATGACAAACCTTTAATTTCTTGGTTTTTCACTTGAAAACCTATAATATGTTGTTCATAAACCACCGGCACAAAATCAATCTTAAGTTCCGATTTGGCTCCTTTAAATCCATTAATATGAGCGCTTAAATAGGAAGTATTCTCTCCCATAATATGAATTTTCAATCCTTTAATTTTTAATTTTTCTTGAGCAGATTTTGTTAAAAATTCATTGATCATAATCCAATCCAATTGGCCTGAAAATGGTAATTCACGGCCTAATTGTTGATCATTATTCATATAATAACGAAGCGTCTTTTTAGAATCCATTGGGGATTTGGAAATACCGACCGACGTATTTAAAAGCAATTCCAAATTAAGCCCTTGGGGTAGTATATCTAATTTTCTGATGCCTAAGCCAATTCGACTAGTCGGAAAAGTATACTCGGGCCAACTGATATTTTGCGCATTATTGACCAGCATTTTCTCTAAGCTAGTAGGCTGCAATAAACCTTCCAAATTAGATTTAATGGTGGCATTAAGTTCATTGTTTTTACTTTTAAATAAATTGTCAACGACAGGCCCCACATTAACACCAAACCCAGCAACCTTTACCATAGGCTTTTCCAACCATTGATAACTATATGAAATGTTTCCAACACCAAAATTATTTAATGATTTAATTTGCAAATCGATATCTACGTTTAAATCTAATTTTCCTCGGACTATGCCTGCATTAAATCCTGCCACATTGGGTTTGGCCTCAAATAAAGCTGGAGCTTGAATGATTAAATGCTTCGATTTATTAGTCGAAAATTTAACTTTTCCAGCTAAACTTGATTGAATAGGAAATCCAATAAAAGATTGATCAGATTTAGACTCAAAAATAGTTTTATCAGGCCTTTTGTCTACCCATTTCGATAAAGAATCAAACGAAATAAAAACAGAAACTAGAAAATTCTTAGGTTTTGCACCTGAAAACACCTTCGCATATTGCGCTGGAATAAACTCTTTTTGCGTTAATTTCTGTTGACAAGCCGATATGGTTAAAATAAGGGCCAACCATAAAATAATGTTCTTTATCATCGTAATTCTCTAAATTTTCGAATCATCCATTCACTCAAGATTATTAACAATAGCCAAAGCTTGAAATATATATTTTGCCAAACATAAACAGATTCTTCTCTGAAATTTGAATTTTGTTCCTCGCGGATAAAATCAGCAGTGGACAAATCCTCTATTTCCAACAAATCTATATCATTTTTATTGGCCAAGAAAGTTAATTTAGGCTCATTTCGACCTAAACTATTCGTTGACATATCTTGAGTTAATAAATCATCTCCGAGAACTTGATCTTTATTTAAGCTATCCAAAGTATTGTTTACAAATAAATTGTCAAATAAAACTCCCAATGTAGAATCTGTTTGTGTATAGGTACCTTTCGTCCGAAATTCCTTCATTTGTAAATCCCAAAGTGACTCACCATCCATTTTTGAATGATGATCACTTTTAAAATAAATTGAAGTCTTATCTTTTAAAGTATTTAAAAACAAGACAGGAGATTTAATTATTTTACTCTTGTAAATTTCATTAGGTAAAATCCCCTTAAAAATGAATTTATCTGCTTTATCGGGAATTTTAGCATTTACATCAAAATTCCAAATCAGTTTAATGAACTTATTTTTAGCGACCCTATTTAAAACCCCCACATCAGGATCCAACGCATCCGAAAATCCATACACAGTAGCCTTTTCATCAACTACATTCCAATCAATCCATTTACTCAAGCCAATACCTAAAGCCACTTTAATTTTATGCTGACCCAATTTATTAGACTTCAAGTCTACATCTTTTATTAGATAGGTATGGTCATTATCGAAAGAGATTTTTTGAGTTTTTACAAAAGCATCATCTACATAAAAATTAATAATCACATTTCTATTTTGCTTGAAATTCTTTAACCATACTTCTACTGGTACATGAACCTCTTCACCGGGAACAGAAAAAATGGGTAAATGGGTTGTTGAAAACTCAATTTGTTCCTTATTTAATATCTGGCCATAGGGGATTAGGTGAATATTGACTGTCAACTCCACGTTCAGATCATTCAAATTCCCATCTGTTAAGATAAATATTTCTTTACGCGATGGGCCTTTGCTTAATTTTCGGATGGTTTGGTTTAAACGATATAATGAACGAGAAAAGGGAGAAGGTCGCTTGAAATCAACAATCTCTTGGCCGTTAAAATCAACCCATTTAAATTTGGGATATTTAATTTTTAATACTGAATCCGCTTTTCTAAAAGTCTTATCAAAATATTTAGTCATTGAATCAGGAAAATCAACGACAAAAATATATTCGACCGACTCATTTAAATTTTTATTTTCAAAGATCTTGAAAGGCAAAATAGCAACGAGTAAAGAAGCCAAAATTAGGCCTCTAATACTCCCTAAAAATATTCTCCAAGAAACTGATTGACCATTATTGATTGGATTTCGATAGAAATAATATCCAAAACCTAGAAAAAAAACAAGCACCAATCCCGCATAAATCGCGATTGAGGTTTGAATCGATATTTCGTCTAAAAACATTAAGTTAATAATCCCCCGTCCACTTGAATAGTTTGTCCAGTTACATAAGACGATAAATCAGATCCTAAAAATAAACATACGTTGGCCACTTCATTAGCCTCACCACCTCTTTTCAAAGGAATGGCTTTTTTCCATTCTTCAACAGTAGCCTCATTCAATTCACCCGTCATTTCGGTTTCAATAAAACCAGGAGCAATCGAATTGCAACGAATATTTCTAGATCCTAATTCAAGTGCCACAGATTTTGTAAATCCAATAATACCCGCCTTGGATGCGGAATAATTTGCTTGGCCTGCATTTCCCTTAATCCCTACAATAGAAGTTAAATTGATAATAGAACCTGATTTAGCCTTCATCATCGGCTTAATAACTGCCTTAGTCAAATTAAACACCGACTTTAAATTAACACGAATCACATCATCCCATTGTTCTTCACTCATTCGCATCAATAATCCATCCTTTGTTATCCCAGCGTTATTTATTAAGATGTCGATCTTTTGAAAATCAGCTAAAACAGCTTCTACAAGTGCTTCAGATTCAGCGTATTGAGATGCATCCGAACGATAACCTTTTGCCTTTATTCCAAAATTTGACAATTCTTTTTCTAAAGCTTGACCTTTTTCGACCGAGGACAAATAGGTAAAAGCAACATGAGCGCCTGCTTTGGCAAATTGAGTTGCGATGGCCTTCCCTATCCCTCTTGAAGCTCCAGTGACCAACACAACTTTATCTTGAACTAAATTCATAAATATGATTTATACTTTTTTTCGAACTAAACTTATTTGCTCTGCATTTTCTTCATAATCCGCCTCGATTAACTCACCTTCTTCCAATGGACCTTTTAAAATTTCCTCTGCTAATAAATCCTCTAAATATTTTTGAATCGCACGATTAAGTGGTCTTGCCCCATATTGTGGATCGTAGCCTTTATCCGCGATAAAATCTTTTGCCTTTTCAGTTAACTGAACCTCATAACCCAAATTAACCAGACGAGCTTTAAGTTTAATTAACATTAAGTCAATAATCTTATGCAAATCAGACCTTTCAAGAGAATTGAAAATAATAATATCATCTAGCCGATTTATAAATTCCGGAGCAAACGCTTTTTTCAATGCATTTTGAATCGTCGACCTAGCCTGCTCATCCAAATTGTCAGATTTCGATTTCGTTGAAAAACCAATTCCCGAACCAAAGTCTTTCAGATCCCTAGCCCCAATATTGGACGTCATAATGATAATTGTATTTCTAAAATCAACTCGTCTTCCTAACCCATCTGTTAAAATACCATCATCCAAAACTTGCAACAATAGATTAAACACATCTGGATGCGCTTTTTCAATTTCATCCAGTAAAATAACGGAATAAGGTTTGCGACGAACTTTTTCGGTCAACTGACCACCTTCTTCATAACCCACGTAGCCTGGAGGCGCGCCAACTAACCTTGAAACGCTAAATTTCTCCATGTATTCACTCATGTCAATACGAACAAGTGCATCTTCTTTATCAAATAAATAAGTAGCCAAAACCTTAGCCATTTCAGTCTTTCCAACTCCTGTAGGTCCTAAAAAGATAAATGAACCAATCGGTTTTTGAGGATCTTTAAGGCCCACCCTAGTCCGTTGAATAGCTTTTACTAGTTTTTTAACGGCATCAGTTTGGCCAATCACATGTTTGCTTAGCTCTTCTTCCATCTTCAACAATTTCTCCCCCTCTTTTGCAGCCACACGATTCACTGGAATACCCGTCATTTGCGCAATTACTTCAGCCACATGCTCCTCAGTAACAGTGAATTTCTGTTTCTTAGACTCTTCATCCCAAATTTGCTTCGCTTTCTCTAATTGGTCAATCAACTTTTTCTCACGGTCACGTAATTGTGCCGCTTCCTCATATTTCTGAGATTTTACAACTTGATTCTTCTCTTTTTTGACAAGTTCAATTTGGTTTTCTAATGCCACAATATCGGCAGGAACATTGATATTAGAAATGTGTACTCGCGCACCTACTTCATCCATTACATCAATTGCCTTATCCGGTAGAAAACGATCTGATATGTACCGATCCGATAATTTCACCGCTGAAATAATCGATTCAGGAGTGTAAATAACATGATGATGCTCCTCGTATTTGTCTTTAATGTTGTTTAATATTTCTATCGTTTCGTCGACAGTTGTCGCATCCACCATGACCGTTTGAAATCTCCGTGCTAATGCACCATCTTTCTCGATGTATTGACGGTATTCATCTAATGTAGTTGCTCCTATAACCTGAATATCTCCTCTTGATAATGAAGGTTTAAACATATTAGAAGCGTCTAATGAGCCCGAAGCACCGCCAGCACCCACAATAGTATGCAATTCATCGATAAACAAAATCACATCGGTCGACTTTTCTAATTCATTCATCACTGCCTTCATCCGCTCCTCAAACTGTCCACGATATTTAGTACCAGCGACCAATGAAGCTAAATCTAATGTAACGACACGCTTTCCAAATAACACTCTAGAAACCTTTTTCTGGATGATACGTAATGCCAAACCTTCAGCGATGGCTGTTTTACCTACTCCTGGCTCTCCAATTAAAATAGGGTTATTCTTTTTACGTCTCGACAAAATTTGTGCCACACGTTCAATTTCTTTCTCACGACCTACAATCGGATCTAATTTACCATTTTCAGCGATTTTGGTTAAATCGCGTCCGAAATTGTCTAAAACGGGCGTCTTACTTTTTTCTGCTCCTTTAGTTCCACTGGCAGAAGCACCTCCTGGAGTATTGGAGGCTGAACCTGAATAAAGACGACTATCGTCATCATTATCATCCGTATCTGACGAAGATTTAGGCGAAATATCTTGACCAGTGCTCGACTGAAAATCAACCATTTCTTTTATTAAATCATAATAAACCTGATATTTCTCCAAAATCTGAGTAGCCACATTATCTTCATCTCGAAGGATAGCCATTAACAAATGATCCGTTTCGACCAAATTAGTCTTAAAGTATTTGGCTTCTAGGTAGGTTAAACGTAAAACTTTTTCCGCTTGCTTTGTCAAGGGAATGTTCAATAAATTCTGCTTATCAAAAGTAGATTTGGTGGTAGATGCAGTTGAATGCTCGATACTTTGACGCAATTGGTCTAACGAAACACCTGATTTTACTAATAACTCAACCCCTGAACTCTCTCCATCACGAATCATTCCCAACATTAAATGCTCTGTCCCGATATAATCATGTCCTAAACGCAATGCTTCTTCGCGAGCCAGCGAAATCACTTCTTTTACTTTATTTGAAAACTTTGCTTCCATTTGATTTCTTTTTATCTATTGCGAAAAACACATCTCAATATCTATTTGTTCAATATTAACGAAATTAACTTAAAATATTTCTCGATTCCTTTCCGTGGTTCATCAATAAATCCAAAATAGACAAATTAGGAACAAATGAATCACCAAAACATTGCCGATAGGGAATCGATTTAAAATTAGTTCTTAATTGCCAATCTTGTTTGGCATTTATTTGATTCCAGTGACTCAGGTTATTTGTTGAATGAAATTGATCTGTTAGAGTGAAAGAAAACTCTACATTCAAAATTTTCATGATTAACTGAATGAAATCAATATTTAAATCTACTAAAAATTTATTTTTTTTCGCAAAAATATCCCTAATATATGGTTCAAAATATTCAAAAAATGGTGCTTTGCCATATCCTGCCTGAATTGCACCCAAATGACGACGCTCCCAATCTTGAAAATAATCAATTCTAATATCTTTAGTTACTACTTTTTGCCCGCTGATATGTATCGTTGGCACGGTCAAACATTCAATTCCATTGGCTCCTAATAAATACGTCCGATTACGAAAAGTTTGTTTGGGGAAATTCTCCATCACTTCAAACTCAACATGATTCGAATGAATCAATAAACTTACATATTCTAAGCAGGGCAAATATTGAATTTCAATGTGCATTGAAAAAATAATCGGATATTTGTAAAATTACATGTTAATGATGGCATACTCTTAAAGTTTATCTATGTTTTTTTTAAAATTAATCGGCCATTTACCCCTATTTGTTTTGTATCGAATAGCAACATTAGCTAAATGGTTACTTTATTTTGTATTTTCTTATCGGAAAAAGGTCATAGTCAATAATATCAAAAACTCCTTTCCTGCCCTTAGTAACTCACAAGTAAACATATTGACCGTTAAATTTTATGGGTATTTAACGGACCAAATGGTAGAATTCTTCAAAGGATCCACCATTAGCAAAAAGGAAATGCTAAAGCGAGTAAACTTGGTTAATGAGCAAATTATCACCAAGTATCTTGACAAAGGAATACCTGTTGTTTTAGTTGCAGGGCATCAAGGTAATTGGGAATGGGCGGTGCACCGACTAGCCCTATCAGAAAACCTGTATGACATTGTCTATCAAAAACTAACAAGCCCTTTATTTAATGACTTTACATTTTGGGTACGGTCAAGATTTGGTAGCAATGTATTAATGGAAAGACGAGAATCTGTCATTTTAGCGAGACAAAGAAAAAATATCCCAAGAGCCATTTGTTTGGCAGCGGATCAATCACCCCCTAAACCCGAAAGTGCTTATTGGACACAATTCCTAAATCAACCCACAGGGTTTTTTACTGGAATTGAAAGGTTTGCTAGAGAATATCAATATCCAGTAATTTTCGTTGAATTAATTAGAGAAAAAAGAGGCTATTATACGATGAGTTTTGAAGAACTAATCAAGCCATCTTATGAAAATGTAGACAAAGGAGCTATTATTGAACTTTTTGCGAGAAGGTTAGAGAAGTCAGTTTTAAAATATCCAGATCAATATTTATGGTCACATAAACGCTGGAAACATGAAAAACCATCAGATATAACGATAAAATGGTGATTTATTTAAAATCATCACATGGGCCCGCACCTTCCCTAATGATTGCTGGACTTTCCTCTGTTAGATCAATCACAGAGGAAGGATAAATCCCTCCAAATCCTCCATCAAGAACCAAATCTACTTGGTTTTTATATCGATCAAAAATAAGACTTGGGTCCGTAAATTCTTCCACATCTAATCCTACATGGGCTAATGTAGTTGTCAATAAAGGAGCATTAAGTTCTTTAATTAACTCAAGCATTGGCGAATAATCAGGAATTCTTACCCCCACTGTTTTTTTCCCTTGAACCAAAACGGATGGAACGTTTGAACTTGCAGGTAAAACGAAGGTATAGGGACCAGGAAGATAATGTTTTAATAATTTGAAATTCACATCACTGACTTTAGCATAATTAGCAATCGAACTTAAGTCATTGCAAATGAATGAAAAACGATTCTTATTGGGTTTAATTTGTTTTATATCACAAATGCGTTGGATGGCTTGTTGGGAAGTTATCAAACAGCCTAAAGCATACATGGTATCCGTGCGGTAAATAATGACTCCATTTTTATGCAATACTTGAACGATGGAATCAAGCATTTCGATGGAATTATTTTTGTCGTATAGTTTGATTAGTTGGGCTGCCATTTCTAATACGTATTGAAAAAATCAGTGTCTTTTTCAACAGCACTATCCTCTGCTTTCACTTGATCGATACTGGCATTTATTTCAAAACCCACAATCAAAATCAATGCAATAAAATACAACCAAACCATTAAGGCTATCAAGGACCCAATAGAGCCATATATCTTATGGTAACTCGCGAAATTAACCAAATAATAAGAAAAAATATTCGTGACTGAAATAGTTAAAATAGAAGCAGTAATAGAACCTGCGTTAAAAAATTTCCACCGTTTATGAATCGCTGGGGCATAATAATAAATGATAGAAATAGTAAAAAAGAATACAGAGAAAATACTTAAATAAGTCAACGATTTAGTCAAATAATAGGTGAAATTATATTCAATTAAATCTTTTTTAGCCAACATTTTTAAAACAAAATTCCCCATTATAAATGCAACAAATGCAATCAATAAAACAAAGGTCAATAAAAAATTAAGGGCCACTGCAATCACTCGTTCTTTTATGAAACCTCTATTTTCATTCGTTTTATAGGTAAGATTAAAAGACCTAATCAATGCCATTATTCCACTTGTACTGGCATATAAGGCAAAAATAAAACCAAAAGAAAGTACTCCTCCACGTTTCTTGTTCACTATTTCACGAATTAATTCGGTCAAATCTCCATGAAGATTTTTAGGGATTGTACCCTTCAGAAATCCAATCATTTTAAGGTCCAAATGATCAATAGGCATATAAGGCAATAAGGAGAACAAAAAAATGATGGTGGGAAAAACAGCTAAAGTAAAATTATAGGCAACGGCAGCAGCACGTACATCGATATCAAATTGAAAAATCTTTTGATATAATATGCTAATAATACGGCAGAGTACATAATGCTCTTCATATTCTCTCCAAATAGCTTTAATCTCCTTAAGTAAATTATTTTTCATCAATTAAAATAAGGCTTTAAAGCATTAATGATCCATTCGGGTGATTTTACAACTTTTTTCTTCGCCATATCCATAAAAACCAACGTTGTTTTGCCTTCATTAATTAAAAGCAAATCTTCATTTTTGATTTCATACCTAAATTCAATTTTGGCTGAAGGCAAATGGGTTACATGACATATTACGGTTAATAAATCGTCATATAATCCTGGTGCATGAAATTTAGAATAATGTTCGAAAACGGGTAACCTAATTCCGTTATCTTCTAAAACTTTATAGCTAACACCTAAAGATCGTAATGTTTCAACCCGTGCGATTTCATATAAGCGAGCATAATTTCCATAGTAAACGTATCCCATTTTATCAGTATCGGCATAGCAAACTCGGTAAGTAGTCGCGTGTGTATACATTTAATAAATTTTATGGTCGTCTAAGGCCTTCTGGAATTTAGCTGCGTTTTGCAAGTGCTTCGTATACGTCACGGCAAAATTATGAGAACCTGAAAAATCTTCTTTAGCACAAAAATACAAGTAATTATGTTTTTCCAGATTCAATACCTTATCCATCACTCTTGGATCCGGTATAGAAATTGGCCCTGGTGGTAAACCAATAACACGATAAGTATTATATGGGGAATTAATCGATGTATAACGACCTGTCACTCGTTTAATCGTAAAATCCTTCCAAGCAAATACAATGGTAGGATCAGCTTGCAAAGGCATTTTCACTTGTAAGCGATTCCAATAGACACCCGCTATCCTGGATTGTTCTGATGTTTCTTTACTTTCTCCATAAACGATTGAAGCTAGTACTCCCACCTCACTAGGACTTAAGCCCAAGGCTTTAGCAGCTTGAACCCGGTCTGAAGTCCAATAACGATCGTAGGATTTTTTCATTTTAGCCAAAAAATCTTCAAACGAAATAGTCCAAAACACCTCATACGTATCAGGTATAAATAAACAAGGAATGGTTTCTTTTGAAAATCCAAGTGGTTCTACAATGCTTGAAGAATCCAATAAATGATAAATCGTAGCAGAATCATAGGCTAATTGGCGACCCAATTTACCTGCTAAATCTTCTTTTAATCGGATATTAGAAAAAGTGATTTTCAAAGGGTCCTGACTTCCATTACGAAGTTTCCGGATTAATTCCCAGTTGCCCGTGGTTTCATAAATCAAATAACGCCCTGGTTTGACACGAACTGGATAATTAAAAACTTTGGCTAAAAACCGAAAACTTAATTCATCCCGTATTAACTTGTTTTTTTCCAGTGTATCCAATACCGTTTCATAAGTCGATCCTTTGGGAATCAATAAAGCGAAGGGCTTTTTTTCTACCTGGAAATTAGGCGTTTTAAATATTTGCCAGGCGTAATATGAAAACATAGCCATCAACAATGAAAAAACTAATAAAAAAATCTTTAATCGCTTATTAGAAACCATATTATGCAATTTTAAAATCTAAATTAAATCGAACCGACAAGGCTTTTAAATCTTCCACCACTGGGTCAATTAATGGAATACCATTGGCCTTTCGTTCTACTTCCAACTCCCTTTCTGGATCACCTGGGATGATTACTTTTTGACCTTCAACGGCTTCGGCATTTCTAAAACGTTGGATCCAAATGTCCATATCTTTTTTAAACTCAATGGCGGGTCTAAACGCATCTATTCGCATCGCACCTATGAAATGACCCGTCCCTTTTCCCACTGTTTCTCCCGCATTCATAAATCCTGCCGTCGCAAAAGGAGGAACCCAAGGCCCAAAATTAGCACCCGATAAGACACCCGACAATAAATCAACAATAGCACCAAGCGCATACCCTTTATGTGAACCATGCTCTCTATCACCTCCTAAAGGCAATAATGCCCCACCATTTTTAATGGCAAATGCATCGTTGCTTGGCTTACCGTTTGAATCTTGAACCCATCCATCTGGCGTAATGAGACCTTTTCTTTGTAGTATTTCCAACTTCCCATAGGCAACAGCCGTGGAAGCAAAATCTGCTAAAAAAGTAGGCTCATGTAAAGCTGGTATAGATACAGCAATGGGATTAGTCCCTAGTAATCTTTCTCTTGAAAATGTAGGAGTTACTAAAGGCGCGGCATGTGTCATGGCCCAACCAATCATATCTTGGCTTGCGGCTTTCATCGCATGATATCCAGCAATCCCAAAATGGTTCGAATTCTGAACGGCTACCCAGCCCGTTCCAGCTACTTTAGCTTTATTACAAGCAATATCCATAGCTTTCGGTGCTACGACCAAACCAAGACCACGGTCACCGTCCACTAAAGCCGTGGAAGGACTTTCATGTAAAATTTTAATATTAGGTTTGGGATTTAATCGCCCATGATCAAACAAACGAATATATCCGGCTAATCTTGCTACCCCGTGAGAATCAATCCCTCGTGAATCGGCAGAAACTAACACATCAGCTGCCAAATTAGCATCATGCTCATTGCATCCGATCGATTCAAAAACCGAAATTACATATTGCTTTAAAAGGGTATAATTTGCAATCATATTAATTGTCAAAATGCAAAGATAAAAATAAGATTTGGGAAATAATTTGACATCTTTGAATATAAATTCATTTCAACATGCTATCATCTATTTGGTTTTGGATTATTTTAATCCTTGTTCTAGTAGCCATTAAGGATGTATTTTTTCAAAAAAAACATTCCATCACCCATAATTTCCCGATCGTAGGGCACCTAAGGTATTGGTTGGAAAAGATAGGACCCGAAATTAGGCAATACATTGTAGCTAATAATCGAGAGGAATTGCCATTTAACCGCCAAGAAAGATCTTGGATTTATGCATCGTCAAAGAAAGAAAATAATCTTCAGGGTTTTGGTAGCGATCAGGATTTTAATGCCCCGGGATATATATTCATCAAGAATGCCATGATTGGGTATAATCCTCCTGTAAATCACCCTTATCACAAAAATCCGGGTATATTGCCAGCGGCTAAAATAATGGGAGAATATCATCAAAGAAGAAGGCCATACCGTCCATACTCTATAATTAATATATCTGGAATGAGTTTTGGCTCATTATCTGCGAAAGCGATTGAATCTTTAAATAAAGGGGCCGATTTAGCTGGCTGCTATCACAATACGGGGGAAGGTTCTCTCTCCCCTTACCACCAAAATGGAGCTGATGTCATCTTGAATATTGGAACTGCTTATTTTGGCGTTCGAGATTTAGATGGAAATTTCTCCATGAAAAAATTAAAGGAAAAGGTAGAAAACAATCCATTTTTAAGAGCCATTGAACTTAAATTATCGCAAGGGGCTAAACCTGGAAAAGGAGGAATGTTGCCTGGTTCTAAAATTAATAATGAAATAGCTACAATTCGATTAATTCCAAAAGGTAAAGATGCCATCTCTCCAGCCTTTCATACGGCTTTTTCAAATATACCTGAGATGGTTCAATTTATTGAAAGTATGGCTGCTGAAACAGGATTGCCTGTTGGCATAAAATCAGCCATCGGTAAATTAGAGCAGTGGGAAGAGCTTGCGGCTTACATGGTAAAAACAAATTCAGGTCCTGATTTTATTACGATTGATGGTGGAGAAGGAGGAACAGGGGCCGCTCCGCATGCCTTTGCTGACCATGTTTCAATGCCATTCACATTTGCATTTGCTAAAATTTATCAGATTTTTCAAAGACATGAATTAACAGATAAAATATTTTTCATTGCCTCAGGAAAATTAGGATTCGCAGAAAAAGCCTTGATGGCTTTTGCCATGGGTGCTGACAGTGTTAACATTGCCAGAGAAGCCATGATGTCCATTGGATGTATTCAAGCTCAAAAATGCCATACGAATCATTGTCCATCAGGAGTTGCTACCTCAAATAAATGGTTGCAAGCAGGTATTGATCCGCAATTAAAAAGTGAGCGATTTTACAATTATCATCGTTCATTGGTCAAAGAAATTGCCGAAATTTCACATGCCTGTGGATATGAGCATCCAAGTCAAATGACAATGGAAGATATTGAATTATCGATGGGCGATAATAATCGAACCATGAGTCTTTCTAAAACGATGGGATATCACAAAAATCCGATAAAATATGAAGGATTGGAGAAAATTATCAAATGCACACACCTCGGGGGACAAAATGCGAGGAACCGACTTTAGCTATTGAAGATAATCGGTTATCTTTGTTACATGTTATCTATATCCAATTTAAGTTTCTATTTCGGTAGTCGGGCCCTCTATGATGGAGCCAATTTACACATCAAACCTAAAACAAAAATTGGCCTGATAGGGGCTAATGGAACGGGTAAATCAACTTTACTCCGATTAATTTCAGGTGAATATAGTCCAGATGGTGGAAATATTTCAAAATCAGGCGAGTGTACCATTGGTTTTTTAAATCAGGATCTCCTCTCCTATCAAACGGATGATAGCATCCTTCATGTGGCTATGCAGGCGTTTGAAAGAGCTTTGGATCTACAAATTCAGATTGACGCCGTATTACATAAAATGGAAACAAATTATGAGGATAAGGATGTCGATTTGTTATCTAAGCTGCAAGAAGAATTTGAAAGATTAGACGGATATACCATTCAGTCAAAATCTGAAGAGATTTTGGAAGGTCTTGGTTTTACCACAGATGACTTAAATAAACCGTTACGCTTGTTCTCAGGAGGATGGCGCATGCGCGTTATGCTGGCTAAATTATTATTGCAAAAACCGGCGTTGTTGCTTTTAGATGAGCCTACCAACCACCTTGATCTACCTTCCATTGAATGGGTTGAAAAATACATTCATGACTATGAGGGTTCTGTCGTGGTCGTTTCCCATGATCGCTATTTTTTAGACCGAACAGTGGATAATATTGCCGAAGTATCAAATGCAAAAATCACTTTGTACCCAGGAAATTTTTCCTTTTATGAAGAAGAAAAATCCTTAAGAAATGAAATTCAAAAGGGTGCTTACGAAAACCAGCAATCACAAATAAGGCAAACTGAACGATTTATAGAGCGATTTAAGGCGAAAGCAAGTAAGGCGCGCCAAGTACAATCTAGGGTCAAAGCATTAGATCGTTTAGATGTCGTCGATGAAGTGATTGACGAAAAAGCTAAAGTTAATTTCAAATTTAATTTTGGTACCCAACCCGGCAGATTCATTTTATTTTTAGAACATATTTCAAAGGCCTTTGGTGAAAAAATAATATTAAAAAACACCAGTGCAACAATTAATCGGGGTGATAAAATTGCGCTCATTGGCGCTAATGGAAAAGGAAAATCAACCTTATTAAGAATTATTTCTGGCACAGAAAAAATAGTAGGCGAACGCAGAACCGGACATAATGTAATCGAATCATTTTTTGCGCAACATCAATTAGAAAGTTTGCAGGTAGAAAATAATTTATTAGAAGAATTAAAAGCAACAGGTACGGCTAAAACTGAAATGGAATTAAGAAGTGTATTAGGCTGCTTTTTGTTTTCAGGTGAGGAAGTATTCAAAAAAATCAAAGTACTTTCTGGAGGGGAAAAATCTCGTGTGGCATTAGCCAAAGTATTAATATCTCAAGCCAATTTTTTATTACTAGATGAGCCTACCAATCACCTTGATATGCAATCAGTCAATATTTTAATTCAAGCATTGCAGCAATATGAAGGTACCTATGTAGTCGTATCACACGATCGTTATTTTGTAACCAATATCGCCAACAAAATATGGTATATTGAAGATTATGAAATAAAAGAATACCCTGGTTCTTTTGACGAATACGAAGTTTGGCAAGCCAGCAGAGGCATTTCTGATGTAGGAACAGCTAAAAAATCGAGTGAAAAACCAAAACCAGAATTAGCTCCCCATTCACCTAAAAGCACATCAAGTAACCCTAGTCAAGAGAAATTAATCGAGAAACTTGAAGCTAAAATAATGGAATTAGAAGTATCCATTACAGAACTGGAAACCCAAATGGCCGATTTGGCTCAAGAAGGAAAATTCAATGAATTACCCACTATTGAACTGAAAATCAATGAGAAAAAAGATGAATTGTTGAAGGTGACCAATGAATGGGAATTGCTAATCAATTAATCAAATGAAAATCAAAAGCCTGGTTTTTTCATGGCAGATCCTATTTGTTCTAAGCATTATTAATTCGGTACAAGCTCAAATATCCAATAAGGTTCATAAAGAGCAAATTAAGACCGTCTATCTGAGCCAAAATACCCTTAACGAATTGATCGTTGATAATTTGTGTTTAGATATCGAGAGACAAGGAAATGTCAACTTAATTTTTGATGATTTAAATTTAACGAACACCAATTATTTCTTAAGAATTGTTCATTGTCAATCTGACTGGAAACCATCTGTCTTAAATGAGATAGAATATTTAGTTGATTTCAATGATATCCCCATTCGATATCCCGAAGCCTCCATGGGCACCAAAATGCCCTATAAGCAGTATAAAATTTCAATACCTAAAGTCAAAATAAGTGGTAATTATATAGCAATGATCTATGCCAATCGAAATAAGCGAGACACCGTTTTAACTAAAAGATTTTCTATTTATCAAAATGAAATTAGTATAGGCGCCAAAATAAGTTTCGCCAAATCAAACCAATTTCGTTCCACGCACCAATTCATCGATTTAAACTTAGGCTATCCATCCAACTATTTAATAAACTCAGATGAAAATTTAAAAATTGAAGTCAGGAAAAATAATCAACCCAAAAACTTTTTACCTAAGATTCCTAAACCTATGGTGCAAGCTATTGAGCGAAGAATGACGTATCAATTTTATAACCAAGAAAATGCGATTCCGGGAGGCAATGAATTTAGATTAATTGACCTAAGAAGTACACAGCAGCGGTTAAATTTCGTAGGTCAAATCAACACCTTGGATCGATATTTTGAAATTTCAATCATACCCGAACAGGCGCAAGGTAATTATTCATATGTCCAAAGACCTGATTTCAATGGGGCTTTCGTAGTTGCCAACTACGAAAATCCAACTAATCTACTTCAAGCAGATTATGTTTGGTGTACCTTTATATTGAAGTCCAGAAAATTTGAAGATGAAAAAATATATGTGAATGGGGCGTTCAATTCCTATGAATTAAACCATTTAAACCAGCTCCAATATGATGAGGCTAAAGGTGCTTACTTAGGAAGAGTTTTGTTAAAACAAGGAATATATAATTATCAATTTATTAGTAGCAATCCTCAAAATTATAATTTAGAGGGCAACCATTCAGAAACTGAAAATTATTATGAAGTTTTAGTGTATTTCGGAAAGCCAGGAGAACGATATGATTCATTGATTGGCTATCAAAAAATACAGTTTCCTCTTTAAACATTGAACCTGAAATGCATGATATCACCATCATGTACTACATAATCTTTCCCTTCGACATTTAATTTGCCCGCCTCTTTACAAGCAGCTTCGCTTTTATAGATTTGATAATCAGCCATTTTAATTACTTCAGCCCGAATAAATCCGCGCTCAAAATCGGTATGAATGACACCCGCAGCTTGAGGAGCTTTCCAACCTTTTTGAATGGTCCAAGCCCTAACTTCTTGTACTCCAGCGGTAAAGTAAGTAATCAGATTGAGCAATGAATAAGAACTTTTAATCAATTTACTTAAGCCAGATTCTTCAAGTCCATATTCACTTAGAAACATAGCTCTTTCATCTAAATCTTCGATTTCTGCTATTTGAGCTTCGATCGCTGCACAAACAACAATTACCTCTGCATTTTCTGCTGAGACACTTGATTTTAATTGGTCCACAAAGATATTTCCGCCGGTCGACAAAGAGTTCTCGTCAACATTAGCTACATAAATAACAGGCTTATCCGTCAACAAACACAAGTCGCCGATTGAAGTTTCACGTAAATCAGGATCCATATCCACTGTCCTGGCTGATTTGCCAGCTTCTAAAGTAGATTTAAATAAAAGTAATGCATTTAATTCTAGCTTCGCCTTAGCGTCTCCAGCTTTGGCGGCACGCTCAATTTTACTTATTTTTTTATCAACAGATTCCAAATCTTTAAGTTGGAGTTCCATATCAATAATTTCCTTGTCAGAAACTGGATTAACTCTTCCTTCCACATGGATAATATTATCATCTTCAAAACATCGCACAACATGAATAATGGCATCCACCTCACGAATATTAGCCAAAAACTTATTGCCCAAACCAGCACCTTGCGAAGCACCCTTCACCAAACCAGCGATATCGGTAAACTCGATGACGGTTGGCAAAATACGGTTAGGCTTGACAAACTCTGCTAATATGTTCAAACGCTCATCAGGCACCGTTACAATTCCCACATTGGGCTCAATCGTACAAAATGGATAATTAGCCGCCTCGGCTTTATTTGAAGAAATAGCACTAAATAAAGTGGACTTACCTACATTGGGCAATCCAACAATTCCACACGTTAATCCCATAAAATTTTATATTTCAATTGCAAAAATACGTCTAAAAATCAAAAAGCCCCTGCTTTCACAGAGGCCTTTGATGATTAAATATTATTTATTCCCATTTAAGATCTGTATTACCAAATTCCTCATCCTCCTTATTGAATTGATTAAAATCAACTTCAGGCATTAATTCAGTTTTAACATGATCGATGGCTTCTTTTAAACCTTCAGCAAACTTATCAAAGTCTTCCTTATATAAAAACATTTTATGCTTTTCATAAACGAATCCATCCTCTTTTTGATGGCGTCTACTTTCAGTAATTGTAATGTAATAATCTAAAGAACGGGTAGACTTAACATCAAAAAAATAAGTCCTTTTGCCTGCTCTAATGCGTTTAGAAAACAATTCTTCTCTATCTCTTTCTTCCACTTTAAATAAATTTTGGTTTATAATATCGTAAATTTACTATTAATTTTATTGACTCAAAAATATTTTAAAATTTTAATCTTGTAATCAAGCGACAATTGGCGCATATTAAAAATAGGATTTTTAATTCTTGAAATTAAAATGAATCTTTAAGGTGTAATAAAATCCATTAATGGTAAAAGTATTCTATAGTTCCATTCTTGTTTTCTGTATCTCTATAAGCATTTGTTTATCCCAAGATTTGGGAGATGAACGATATGGTGTAGCATCATTTTATTCAGGGAAATTTTATGGAAGGAAGACAGCTAATAATGAAAAGTTAAATAAAACAAAGCTTACAGCCGCTCACAAAACTTATCCTTTTAATACATTGGTTGAAGTAACAAACCTGACCAATAGAAAATCCATCATTGTCCGAATTAATGACAGAGGACCCTATATAAGAGGTCGAATAATAGACCTGACAGATGCTGGAGCTAAAAAACTGAAATTAAATAAAATCGGATTGGCAAAGGTAAAGGTTAAAATAGTTGGTTTTGAAGGCGAACAGATGCTAATACCTTACCAACATCTATCTTTGGCGACCAACCCAAAATTTAGTCGGACATATTACCAAAAGACCCGACTAAAATACAAAAAAAAATACCGTTTAAAACGCAATATAAAACACAAAAAATACCTTGAAAAACGTAAAAAAAAGAAAATTAAAATCAAAAAGAAGGCTCTGATTAAAAAGAAGCCAGGCAAAAAAACAGTCGCTAAGAAACAACTAAAGAAGCCTTCCTTGACCCCTAAAAATTTGAAAAATGATCGAAAAACTCCTAAAAAAAAGTGAGTATAAATCCTTAGATATTTTATCCAAAGAAGTATTAGAAGGGCTATTTCATGGGAAACATAAGAGTATTCTTCATGGATTTTCATCCGAGTTCAAAGAATTTAAATCATACGAACAGGGAGAAAATCCAAGAAACATTGATTGGAAATTGTTCGGAAAGACTGATAAATTATATACCAAAACTTATCAAGATGAGACCAATATTAAAGTCTACTTTATTTTAGATATTTCATCTTCCATGTTTTTTCCAGTTGAGTCGAATGAAAAAATAAACAAAGCTGTTCAAATTGTAGCTACCTTATCTACCATACTACAAAAACAAAAAGATTCATTTGGTGTATTATTCATGTCAGATAATCTAAGCTTTGAGAGTAAACTAGGTCATAGCTTAGCTCACTTAAAATATATCTATCAAGCATTGGAAAATCTACTAGAAGAAAATTCAATGAAGAAAAAGACAGGATTTCCTGACCTAATAAATGATAGAATAGAGTTGCTCGGTAGTAAGAAAAAAATCTTTTTAATCTCGGATCTCATGTTTTCTGAAGCTGAAAACTCGTTATTCATTCAATCCATGCTGGAAATAAAAGCGCTGAAAAATGAGGTAGAAATTCTGTACATAGTAGATCCATCGGAAATTACATCCCCAAATTCATTCGGCAACTACATAAATATTGAAGACAAAGAAACAGATGAAATTTTATCTATACATGTAGATAATTTCAATCAGACTTTACAAAAAATGCACGAACTTAAATTCGAAAATCTTATTTCAAAACTTTCCCAAAAAGGTATTAAAACCCATGTTATTTCGGTAGACCAACCGTTAATCAACTTGATCAAGCAAATTATTTAATAGCGGCACTTAATTTATTTTCATGAAATTCAATGAAATCTTTTATGTTTTCAATGGGAATTCTTTTGCCAATAATCTTTTTATTTCTATCTAAAACATAAATTACTGGGGTGGAATAAATATCAAACGTATTTTTAAAGTCAGTATAATATTCGTCCTTCCCTGTCTTTTTATTCACATGTACGTCGACCCCATTATACCAATTTTGAATTTTAAATTCGGCTATAAATTTTTTCCATTGTTCCTTTTCTCTCAGGATTGAAACGGCAAAAACAATTGCACTTTTTGATTTTAAATAATCATTAAGTGCTACTAATTTTGGAGCTTCCTCTTTACAATGACTGCAATCGGGATCATAGATAAATAATATCGTGTAATTACCTGGAGAAGTTGATAATGTTAAGAGTTTACCTGAAGGATCTGTTAAGTACATATCAGGCATTTTCTTACCTATCAAAAGGGGCTTAAGAACTTTCACTCGTTCCTTAATGCGTCTAACAGTAGAAGTATCCCAAAGCTTGGGTTCATTGATATAATACTTTTCAGACATGTGCACAAAAGCCGCATCCGTCCCTATTACATTATGATTTTCATAAGTACTAGAAATTTTATAAATGACGTATTTACGTACATCTTCGTTTTTAATTTTAGCCAATAAAATATCAGCTTCTTTTGTAATTGAATCAGATTCCTGTACTACCAAATCAGCAAAGAATTTCTCTAATTTCTTCTGTAAAAACGGTGTTCGAATAAACTTTTCGTCGTTTAGGTCTACATGATCAAAAAAGTGTTTTTTGTAATATCGGTATTGAAACTGAAATAAATCTGCACTATCTTTTGCATTTTTCACCACTTTTGAATAGGCTGGGATATCTGGTTCAAATGTTGCTTTAATCAATTTAGAAGCAAATAAATTTTTATTTTTAAGCATCCAAGCTTGTTGAAAATCTAAAATAGATTTTCGTAAAGCTGCGAACCTAGGATCATTTTGGGGAACAGATCTTAACTTTTCATACAGGCTCACCATTTCTTTTTGAAAAGAATAAAAAGCTTGGTTTTCATCGCTACCCACAATTTTCATTTTATTGATTAAATCAAGGGTATCGGTCTCAAATGAGAAATTCGTACTTCCTATAATAAAGTCTAAATACTTTGACTGATCAAATGTGATCAAATAAAGACCTTTGGGCAATTCTGTTTTACCCTTAAATGTGAAATTACCTTCTCCATCCGCCTTAGCCGTATCCTTTACCACTTGTTGGGTCGAACCAAAATAATGAGCTAAATACACTTCTGTATTCTTAACCCCGACAATTTTACCTTTGATTAAGTAGCCTTTGGGACTACTTAATTTGGTTTGCGCGAAGGCAGAGAAAAAAGAAAAGAAAATAAACGTGTAAACAAAAAATATTTTCATGGAATTAGAATAATTTTACAAATAAACGAAAATAAAATTACAATGTTTTTTGCGCTATCTAAAATTATAGATTTTATTCTTTTGCCAATCTGTTGGATATTTATTTTACTGCTTATTTCATACCTGACAAAAAATACGAAATCCAGGAAACACTCACTGTTATCAGTTCTCATAATTTTAACCCTTTTTAGTAATCCTTGGTTTGTTAACCGATTGTATGTTTTTTATGAACAACCTACTATTTCATTATTGGAAAGCGAGAATTACACTTGGGCTATTGTTTTAGGGGGTGGTATGATAAGACCTAGCGATGGTCATCAACCCAACAAAATAAATGTAGGCGAAACGGCTGATCGTTTTATTCAACCCATATTATTATATAAAGCTGGAAAAATAAAGAAAATATTAATTACGGGGGGTAACACCAGTATTGGAAAAATCAAGGTGGATAAAGGGCATGAGACCAGTGACGTTAGGCAATTAATGATATCTATGGGAGTAAATCCAAAAGATATATACATGGAAACAAAAGCCCGTAATACCAGAGAAAATGCAATATATTCTGCCCAATTGCTTAAAAACTACATCAAAAGCGAAGAAGTCCTTTTAATTACATCAGCGATGCATATGCCCAGATCTATTCGTTGTTTTGAGAAATTAGGCTTTAAAGTTAAAGCCTATCCGGTCGACAAAAAAGGAAGCAAAAATGAATCTGGCTTACTCGATTTATTGACACCATCGGATCAAAATCTTTCTAGAACATCCCAACTAATCCGTGAGATTAGCGGTTTGATCATTTACAAAATAATGGGTTATTGCTAAGTAGATAAGATTTCTACCATTCGGATTAAATCTTCAGAAACGGGTTTCTTTTTAGTAATGGTATCATGGAATGGAGTATATACTAATTGGTTATTAACCACACCAGCCATTACATTCTTCTCCCCTCTTAATAATCCTTCTAGTGCGCCTAAACCTAATCTACTCGCTAATATTCGATCAGAAGCAGTAGGAATTCCACCCCGTTGAATATGTCCTAAAGTGGTTACTCGAATATCCAACTCAGCGCTCATACTCTCTTTTATTTTTTTAGCTATTATTTGTGCATTTCCTTCTTCGTCACCCTCAGCTACTACCACTATAGAAGAAGACTTTGCCTTGGCAAATCCTTTTTGTAAAATGCCTACGATCTCACTGACAGGCGTTAAATTTTCAGGAATCATCACTGCTTCTGCACCTCCAGCAATCCCGCATTCAATCGCTATATATCCCGAATCACGTCCCATTACTTCAATGAAAAATACACGGTCATGCGAGTCAGCCGTATCACGTATCTTATCTATTGCATCTAAAGCGGTGTTTACAGCGGTATCATACCCAATCGTATAATCCGTTCCATACAAATCGTTATCGATGGTGCCTGGGGCACCTACAGTAGGAATTTTAAATTCATTATAGAAAATCTCAGCACCAGTAAAAGTTCCATTTCCACCAATGGCCACTAGGCCTTCTATCCCTTTTTCCTTCAACTGATCGTACGCTTTTTGACGACCTTCTGAGGTCATAAATTCTTTTGAACGAGCTGATTTTAAGATCGTCCCACCTCTTTGAATTATATTACTGACGGATTGTGAATTTAAAGGAATAATATCCCCTTTTATCATTCCATTATAACCTCTAACTATGCCAAAAACCTCAACATTATGATAAGCGGCACCACGTACAATGGCGCGTATGCAAGCATTCATTCCCGGAGCATCACCTCCCGATGTAAAGACAGCTATTTTTTTCATTTAATCAATTTTTTATCACTCAAACCTTTCATACAATCAAAAATACAATCTTTATAGATTACATCAGCAAAAATAAATTTTTAATGAATCAAAAAAACTTAAAAATATTATTTTATTAAAAATTAATTATAAACAAGGCTTAGTAACTTGCAAAAAAAATACAAATTATGTCAAACAAAGCGAACGAATTCTTATATAATTATTTAAATAACGCCTCTCCCACTGGATTTGAAATGTCAGGCCAAAAAATATGGCTTGACTACAGTAAACCTTATATAGATGAAAAAATTATAGACACTTATGGTACAGCTGTGGGTGTTATTAATCCAGGTCAGCCCTATTCTGTTGTTATAGAAGCTCATGCAGATGAAATCTCTTGGTTTGTCAATTACATTGATGAGAATGGATATTTATTTCTCCGAAGAAATGGAGGCTCAGATGCTTTAATTGCTCCTTCCATGCGTGCAAATATTCACACGAAAGACAAAATCATCAAAGGTATATTTGGTTGGCCCGCGATTCACGTGCGCGATTTAGCGAAAGATAAAGCTCCCAGCATATCCGATATTTTTATTGACTGTGGTGCCTCGAATAAAAAAGAGGTCGAAAAAATGGGTATACATGTAGGCTGTGTCGTTACTTTCGAAGATGGTTTAATGGAGCTGAATAAAAAATATTTAGTCGGTAGAGCTTTAGATAATCGAATCGGTGGATACATGATTGCCGAAGTAGCAAGAAGACTAAAGGAGAAGAAAATCAAACTACCTTATACGTTATATATTGTTAATTCAGTACAGGAAGAAATAGGATTACGTGGCGCTGAAATGATTGTCCGCAGATTAAAACCTGATTTAGCATTTATAACTGATGTGACTCATGATACCCAGTCGCCCATGTATAATAAGAAAACACAAGGCGATATGTCCTGTGGAAAAGGCCCAGTCATCTGTTATGGTCCTGCTGTACAAAATAATGTTCGTGATTTTATCATTGACGTAGCTGAAGAAAATAAAATTTCATATCAGAGACAAGCCGTTTCCCGGTCTACCGGTACTGATACGGATTCCTTTGCCTATGCCACTGAAGGAGTCGCATCAGCATTGATTTCCTTGCCGTTAAAATATATGCACACTACGGTGGAAATGATTGCCAAAGACGACATGAACGCCGTGATAGATTTAATCTACCAAACGCTTCTCAAAGTAAAAGGAAATGAAGATTGGAGATATTTTAAATAAATCCCAACAAAACTTTAGGTTCTGTTATGAATCGACAATAAAAATGGTGAATGGAAGCATTCACCTTTTTTGCATAATCAGCATATTGAAATCAATTGACTTTCAAATACCGACTAAAAAATTCATACGTACGAAGCATCTGATCTATTCTTTGGCGATTATTTCCGGCCCTTGTTATTTCATGAGAAGCTTCCGGATGTCTGACATATTCCACATCACGACCCATTATTTTCAAACTTTTATAAAGCGTCTCACTACCTATGACACCTGTTCTCAAATCATTTTCCCCATGAAAAATTATCAATGGGGTTTTGATATTTTGAACATAGGTCAACGGCGACTCTCGGTCTAATATAGTTCTAGCCGATTTTTCCCAAGGGTAACCACCAAAATATCGAGGAGCTAAACGCCATGCGTTTCCCTCACCCAAAAAAGTACTCAACTCATAAACTCCTCTTTGGGAACATGCGACCTTAAAACGATTTGTATGTCCGATCATCCACGTAACTAAATACCCTGCATAGGAGCCTCCCGTGATAGCTAATTGGGTTGTATCGACCCAACCTTCTTTTACTGCTAAATCTGTCATTTGCATAATGTCTGACATAGGTCCAGATCCCCAATCTTTAACATTACCAGCTAAAAACGCTGATCCATAACCCCCGCTACCTCTCGGATTGCCGTAAACCACTCCCATTCCTTTACTTGCATAATATTGAAATTCATGCCACATGCTAGCCTCTCCCGTTCCCCACATCGCAGAAGGACCTCCATGAATATCAACAACCAAAGGATAAAGATTACCTGATTGATAATTCATCGGTTTCATTAACCAATAATCAACTCTCTGCCCCTTTTTGTTTACAAACGATTTTTTAATAGGTTTTGAAATCGATTTACCTGCTAACCATTTTGTATTTTCAGTCGTAAAAAGAGACTCTGATGTCCCTTGTAAATCATTGACATAAAGTTCAGATGGATTGTCTATACAGGTTTTGGAATAAATTAAATGACCATCTTTAAAATCAAAACCTAAAATACCATCTACCTCAGAAGTTAATTGTTTAACCTTCTTAGCCTGTACATTATAAACAAAAAATGGAGCACCCCCACGATCTTGAGCTGTAAAATAAATATTTTCGCTATTCTCTGACCATTTAATTTGAGTGATCACACGATCTATAGGAACGTCAAAAATGGTTGAATTATTCAGATTTAAAACTTTAAAATTCCCATTTTGAACTAAAGTTGAACTTGTTTCTACGAAGGATAGAAAATTCCCATCTGGACTCAAATTGATATTGGAATAGGCAAAACCTTTCTTTTCAACGAGTGTATTATATTGATTATTTAATCGATTATACAATACAATTTTATGATCCAAAACACGGTCCGGATGCGTCACACTATCGACTAGAATGATGGCTATAATACCTGTAGATGTCTCTTCCCATTCGGACCAACCAGCATACGGATTATTGACTAAAAAAGGTTTAGTAGAACCATCCACAGCCATTTTAAATAATAAATTAACAGGCAACTCACCCGTTGTAGTGGTTTCCTCTTGAAAGTTTAAACGATTAATAACTTTTGCCTTTTTATCTTTTTCATTTTGATTCAAATAGGCTCTAACCTCATTTATACTTCCATTGGGGTCAGCTCTAGATGAAAAGGCATATACATGTACGTCCAATTTCGGTTTTTCAATGTTCCATGAAGGAATAGACCTCGAAGGATTATTTAAGGAATCCAACAAATATTCTTTCATTGATTTTCGTTCTTGATAAAAGATAAATTGACCATCTTTAGACCAAATAGGATTAATGACACCTCGAGAAGAATTGCTTAATGCTATAGGTTCTCCCCCATTTAACTTCATGATATATGCTTGGGATTTATTACCTATATCTCTAGAAAATAAGATTGATAAGCCATCAGGACTCCATGAGGGGGAAGAAATGGAATATTTACCGGAGGTCAACGCTCGATACGTTTTAGTCTTTATCTCGCCTAAATACAATTGGGTTACATAAGCAAAATCACCTTTTTTATCCACATCATCTTTAATTTCCATGATCGAAAAAAGTACATGTAAACCATCGGGAGAAATTTGAGGCTTTCCAATCGTTTTAATTTTCAACATATCAGTTACCTCAATAGGTTTTAAAGCGCTTTGTTGGGCGAAAGATAATTGGGTCGACAATATTAGGAGCAAATAGAATAAGTAATTTTTCATTTCAATAAAGGTTTTAATAATATAATCCGTTTGATAATAATTGTTCCATGGCAAGTTTTTCATGTTGGAGCAATGGCTCCAACAAATCATCTATGGAATGATGCGTCACCGCTTTATAATTCAAATAAAAATCTTTTAAAATTTGAGTAAAAATAAATTTAACTCGGGCTAAATGATATTCAGACGTGATGATTAAAAGGTCTTTATATTCATGATTCTTCAAAATAGATAGCGACATGACAGCATCCTCAACGGTGTTTGACGAGAGCGCCAACGGTAAAAAAGCAGTTGAAGAAACCCCATGTTCAATTAAATAATTCTTTAGGTAATTAGCGTGAGCGATTGGACTCGTGTTAAAATGAGCACCAAAACCACCCGTGCAAAGTATTTTATGTTGTGTGGGGTCAAAAATAGACAAGCAGCCTAGTAGACGATCCAAAGCAATAGGACCTAAAGTACCATCAGGAAAATTGGGAGAACCTAAAACGACAATTATTTCCATAAAAAATGCTCAGAGACAAACCCCTGAGCATAAAAATACAAATATTTGGAATTAAATCAATTTAAGAATTTCCTCACCAATGGCATCAGTACCTAAAATCATGTTCGCTGGAGTATGCTCATCAGCAATATCACGCGTCCTAAAACCCTTCTTCAATAAAGCATCCACAGCGTTTATAATCGTCTCTGACTCTTTCTTTAAGCCAAATGATATATCTAGTAATAATGCGGCTGATAAAATAGAAGCTAATGGATTAGCTAATCCTTTTCCAGTGATGTCATGCGCTGAACCATGAATGGGCTCATAAACACCTGTTCCATCACCAATGGATGCGGAAGCCAACATCCCCATAGAACCTGCAATTTGAGAAGCTTCATCTGTCAAAATATCTCCAAATAAATTAGCCGTTACAACCACATCAAAACGCTTTGGATCTTTAATTAACAACATTGCTGTTGCATCCACAAATTGATACTCTACCGTTACCTCAGGATACTCCAAAGCTAATTTCTGAATAACTTCTCTCCATAAACGTGAAGATTCTAATACATTCGCTTTATCTACAGAAACTAAATGCTTTTTACGTGTCATCGCTGCATCAAATGCCTTTCGACCAATACGTTCAACCTCATAGCGGCTGTATTCAGCTACATCATAGGCTGTATCGCCATTATTTTTACGACCCTTTTCACCAAAATATATATCCCCAGTTAATTCACGAAAGAATAAGATATCGGCTCCTTTTAATATTTCTGGCTTAATACTCGAAGCCCCTAATAATTCATCAAATAATTTAATAGGTCTCAAATTCGCATATAAACCTAATTCCTTACGCATCCGTAATAAACCCTGTTCAGGTCGAACTTTGGCTGAAGGATCATTATCATATTTTGGATGTCCTACGGCGCCAAAAAGAACCGCATCCGAGGCCTTCATTTTTGCTAAAGTCTCTACAGGAAGTGGGTCACCCGTTGCTTCTATTGCCTCATGCCCAATTAATGCCTCATCATATGTAAACTCGTGACCAAATTTGGCCGCAATTTTCTCTAACACTTTTTTACCAACTGCCGTAACTTCTTGGCCTATTCCATCCCCTGGAACAATTAAAATATGCTTTTTCACCATTTTTATTTTAAATTAAATTCAACATTTTCTGAGTGGCTTTGATCGCAGAAACCGTTTGGTCAGAATCTAAGCCTCGAGTAATTAGCTCTCGATCGCCGTGAGCCCACGTAATAATCGTTTCACATAAAGCATCTGAATCACCACCAGGTGGAATTCGAACCGCATAATCTTTCAATTGAGGTAAAATTTGACCATTTTTTTCAAAGATGATTAACAATGCTTTCATAAATGCATCATACTGGCCATCTCCTTGTGCATGTTCTTCAAAATATTCACCATCAATAGAAATTTTCAACGTAACCGATGGCCGTAAATCTTTAGAGTGTGTCAATACATAATTTAACACTTGAACACGTTCTTCAATCGCGTTGCTATCCAAAACATCCGAAATAATATAGGGAAGGTCATTTTGAGTTACTACTTCTTTCCGATCACCTAATTCAATAATCCGTTGGGTTACTTTTTTAAGGTCTTGATCCGAAAGCTGAATACCCAATTGGGCCAAATTATTAGAAATATTTGCTTTACCACTCGTTTTACCCAGCGCATATTTACGCTCCCGCCCAAAACGCTCTGGCATTAAATCATTGTGATATAAATTATTCTTTTTATCTCCATCTGCATGAATTCCAGCCGTTTGAGTAAATACATTTTCGCCAACAACAGGTTTATTGGCCGGAATTCTAAAACCAGAAAATGTCTCCACTAATTTACTCACACTGTACAATGATTTTTCGCAAACAGAGGTAGAAACATCTTTTTGATAATCATTTAAAACAGCTATCACACTTGCCAAAGGAGCATTTCCAGCTCGTTCACCCATGCCATTGACCGTCAAATGTAATCCATGAACCCCATTCCTAACGGCTTCAAGCGCATTAGCAGTACCTAAATCATAGTCATTGTGCGCATGAAAATCGAAATGAATTTTTGGATAACGTTGAACTAATTTAGAAATAAACGATGCCACCTCAGAAGGAATTAAAACCCCTAAAGTATCAGGCAATAAAATTCGTTTAATAGGTAAATGCTGAATAAAGTCAAGGTAATCAATTACATATTCTTTACTATTCCGCATCCCGTTGCTCCAATCTTCCAAGTAAACATTTACTTCTAATCCTTTAGAAACAGCCAATTGAATGGATTCCGCTATTTCAGAGAAATGTTGCTCGGGAGATTTTTTAAGTTGGTGTTTCAAGTGGTTTAACGAACCCTTAGTCAGCAAATTCATGACTTTAGCTCCACTAGATATCATCCAATCTACAGAGGTTCCTCCATCCACAAAAGTCAAAACTTCTACTTTGTCTAGATAACCATGAATGGAAGCCCATTCAGTGATTTTTTTTACCGCTTGAAATTCACCATCAGAAACACGAGCAGACGCAATTTCGATACGATCAACTTTTAATTCAGTCAAAAGTAATTGCGCGATGGTCAATTTCTCAGAAGCTGAAAACGACACTCCGCTTGTTTGTTCTCCATCGCGTAGAGTCGTGTCCATTATTTCTATGTGGCGTTTCAAATGCTTATCGGTTAAGTGCAAACGTAGCTATTTCATCTTTCATTGCTTGAAGATAATCGATGTCGTCAAAGCCATTTAATAAATTATGCTTCTTGTATCCATTGATCTGAAAGGATTCGGAGGCACCTGTTGAAACTATAGTAATGGTTTGTTCTGGCAAACTTACTTCCAACTCAGCCTTAGGATCTTTTTCGATCTCAGTAAATATTTGATGTAAAAATTCTGGGCTTACTTGAACAGGTAAAATACCTACGTTGATCGAGTTCCCTCTAAAAATATCCGCAAAAAATGAAGAAACTACGCAGCGAAAGCCATAATCATAAATGGCCCAGGCAGCGTGTTCTCGAGAAGAACCTGAACCAAAGTTTTTACCACCCACTAATATCTTACCTGAATACGTAGGATTATTTAAAATAAAATCAGATTTCGGTTGGTCGTTTTTATCATAACGCCAATCTCTAAATAAGTTATCACCAAAACCTTTTCGTTCAGTCGCTTTTAAAAAACGAGCTGGAATAATTTGATCCGTATCCACATTTTCGATGGGCAAAGGAACGGCAGAACTACGTAAAACTTTAAAACTATCGTAAGCCATAATAATCTTTTTAAATATTATAAAAATTGTCGTGGATCTGTTACAACCCCAGTAATTGCAGCTGCAGCGGCTACTAAAGGACTGGCCAACAAGGTTCTCGAACCTGGTCCTTGGCGACCTTCAAAATTACGATTCGATGTACTCACCGCATATTTCCCAGCAGGAATCTTATCATCATTCATGGCTAAACAAGCCGAACAACCTGGTTGGCGTAAAGCGAAACCCGCCTCAGTCAAAATATCATAAATACCTTCTTCGTGTATTTGAGCTTCTACCACATGAGAACCAGGAACTACCCAAGCCGTTACATGATCTGCTTTTTTTCGACCTTTAACAATGGAAGCAAAAGCTCTAAAATCTTCTATTCGGCCATTAGTACATGATCCAATAAAGACATAATCCACTTTTTTACCAATCATCGAATCATTTTCCTCAAATCCCATATAATCCAATGACTTGGCATAACTTGATGCGCCGCCTTCTAAATCCTTAGCTTGAGGAATATTTCTCGAAATACCCATACCCATACCCGGATTGGTACCATAAGTAATCATAGGTTCGATATCAGAAGCTAAAAAAGTAATTTCTTTATCAAATACTGAACCTGCGTCCGTTTTTAAAGTTTTCCAATAAGCCAATTGCTTATCCCAATCCGCTCCTTTTGGTGCTAATTCACGGCCATTTATATAATCAAAAGTAGTTTGGTCCGGTGCTATCATTCCACCCCGAGCACCCATTTCGATACTTAAATTACAAACCGTCATTCGTCCTTCCATGGACATATTTTCAAAAACATCTCCTGCATATTCTACAAAATAACCCGTAGCACCTGAAGTTGATAATTTTGAAATAATATATAAAGCCACATCTTTCGGCGTTACTCCTTTTCCTAATTGGCCATTCACATTAATCCGCATTTTAAGCGGCTTCGGTTGCATGATGCACTGAGAAGAAAGAACCATTTCCACTTCAGAAGTACCTATTCCAAAGGCAATAGCGCCAAAGGCTCCATGCGTAGATGTATGTGAATCACCACAAACAATGGTCATACCCGGTAAGGTAATTCCGTTTTCGGGTCCAACTACGTGTACAATTCCATTTTTGGGATTCCCTAAACCCCAGTGAGAAATTCCATACTTACTTGTATTTTTCTCCAATTGAAGCAGTTGGTTAGCCGATAAAGGGTCTTCGACAGGAAGGTGTTGGTTTATCGTAGGAGTGTTGTGATCTGCGGTAGCAAATGTTTTCTCAGGAAATAAAACACTAACCCCTCTTTGCTCTAAACCTAAAAAGGCTACAGGACTAGTCACTTCATGAATAAAATGGCGGTCTATAAAAAAAACATCTGGTCCGTCAGCAATTTGACGAACAACATGTGAATCCCAGACTTTATCAAACAAGGTTTTTGGGGAGTTGCTCATTGTGAAAATTTAATATTTTAATCTATTTAATTAAACCTAAACCCTAAAATTGCTATTTTTTTTGCAAAAAAGCAAAGAATGAATCCCTATAATCCGTAAAATCCATAAAGAAGTGCTAACACATAAGGCATTAAATGGATGGCCTATACGTAAAGTAAAAAGGATTTTCAATTTGGACTTTTTCTCCAGACATGACGAGTTTTGCTGCTGAAATTCCTAATTGCTCAAAGTCCGTAGATATGGTGGAAATTCCTTGGCCAATCAATCTTTTAATGGGAGTTTCATTATATGAAATAAGACCTAAGTCAACACCTATCCTCAATTTTTTTGCTAATATTTGGTCCAACAAAATAATCAAATCATCTTCCATGACAGTAATAAATACATCACCATGTAGAAGATTGACATTGGCAGGTGAATCTAACACAGCATAATCAAAAGCAAAGTCTTGGCAAAAACTTTTAAAGCCATGGACAATGTCAATGGAATAATAGTTGTGAGATGGAAAAATCAAATTGATTCGATTATATTTTGCTAACGAATCTTTAGCCTCTAATAAGCTTTCATAAATATCTTTTTCAAAATTCTCATAGACCATGGCAATTTGCCCAGTAATCCCTGGGATTTTCTTATCTACTATTATCAATTTCTCTTTGGGAAGAGTGTTGATTAGTTTGTAGGCTGCTAAATCATCCTCAAGAAAATGCGGGATAATTACGATATGGGAATAATCTTTTTCTCTTCGTTCGATAATACGCTTGAACAAATTGAAGTCATTATTATATACATAAAAATCAACTGCGGCATTTTCGCCCAACTCTTTAACAAAAGCATCGTAGATTATTTTCTTATGTTCACTAAGTTTATTAAACAATAAAAAAATACGATAGGTAACTGGGATAGAATCAACGTTAATGAAAAAACCTTTTCCTCTAACAGAATCAACAATACCGATGGATTTTAAATAATTATAGCCCTTTTCAACAGTGATTCTGGATATGTAATACTGAAAACTAACTTCATTAATGGATGGCAAAACATCCCCCTTTTTTAATTTGTTTTTTTGAATAGCCTCAATAATCGAATGCGCCAATTGGCGATATTTCGGAGTCGAAGAAAACTCATCAATATGTATAAATTCAAAAATGGCCATCTTTAACTAAACGAGTTTCCTATACCTACAATAATAACCGATATTAAAATGACCACAATACCTGCAACCACGGTCCTGTAAGTAGATTTTGAAACGCCATTCCACTCCTTGAAATAAATCCCCCAGAAATTGGATGTAATGATAATCGTAGCCATGTGCAAAATCCATGAACTAGCTCCGTTTCCTAATTTGCTCTCCCCCATTCCATAAAAGAAAAATTGCAAAAACCAGGTAGTTCCAGCTACTGCGGCAAAGGTGTAATTCATGCGCAATGGGGAATTTTTATTTAAGTAATCACCAAAGGTTTTATTGCTGAAATTCAAATACATACACCACACAAAATTGGTCAGAAAACCACCCCAAAGCACTACCACAAAAATAACATTGTTTTGAAACAAAGGATCTGAACCTTTTTCTACCGCCACTGCAGCCATATCCTTGCCAGCTTCAATCCCAAAATTAAAACAAGCACTACATAAACCCGAAATAGTGGCCACAATTAAACCCTTAGTTAAATTAAATTCCTTTATGCTTTCTTGTTTCTGTTCTTGAGATAATTCATTCTCTTTCATCATCCCGGCTTTTCCACATAAATAAATACCTAGAACGCAAACCAAAATACCTAACAAGACAATTTGACCTCCAGTACTTCCCACGATATGTGATATAGTGTCTCCCTTAATTTTCGCAATTTCTCTATAAATAGGAGGAACTAAGGCTCCGAAAATACTACAAAGACTTAAGGCGATAGACATGCCTAAAGACATACCCAAATACCGCATCGCTAATCCAAAAGTCAGTCCACCAATTCCCCATAAAACACCGAATACAAATGTCCAAAGTAAAACAGAGCGATTCGCATTCGTGATAATTTCCATGAAATCAGGAATAGTTAAATAGGCTGCCAATAAAGGGACAAAAATCCATGAAAATAGCCCACCAATAATCCATGCGCTTTCCCAAGACCACACTTGAATTTTACGATAAGGAATGTAAAAACTACCTGAAGCGAAACCTCCTAGCGAATGAAAGAATAAACCTAAAATAGAGCCCATGGAATTAATTTAAAATAGTAAATTTGAAATATTGTGTTAATTTTTCTTTGGTAAATTATATATATATCCTCAAATTACTATACTTATACCCTATATGAAAGCAAATAAATTGTATTTTTCTACAAAAATACTCCTAGGAATCACCATTTTTCTATCGAGTTTCTTATTAATTTCTTTCATGAGTCAAAATCAAAATGATGATTGGGATTCATATTTAGGTGGCTCTGAGCGAAATCATTTCAGCACTTTACATCAAATTACAAAAGATAATGTAGCCCAATTAAAAATAGCATGGACCTACGCTTTACCTGATTCAGGTCAGATGCAAAGTAACCCCATCATTTCCAATGGGGTTTTATACGGCATCAGTTCAGGACTCCAAGCATTTGCTTTAAATGCTGCTACAGGTAAACAAATTTGGAAATTTGGCGATCCGCTGAAGAACTGGGCAAGTACCAGTAGAGGGGTTAGTTTGTGGAAAGGAGAAAATGAGAATCGTATATTATTTACAGCTGGGCCTAATTTATGGGCATTAGATGCAAAAACGGGCCAACCGATTTCTTCATTCGGCACATCTGGCAAAGTAGATTTGCACGAAGGATTACCCAAAATTGCCCAAGATAAATTTGTCATATCCAATACGCCTGGAACGATTTATAAAAATTTAATCATCATGCCAGTCCGATTGTCGGAAGGAGCAGATGCCGCACCAGGCGATTTAAGAGCATTTGATGTGATAACAGGAAAAATTGCTTGGACCTTTCACACAATCCCCTACCCTGGCGAATACGGATATTCCACTTGGCCCAAAGACGCCTATAAAAATGAGTACGTAGGAGCCGCAAATAATTGGGCCGGAATGGCCGTCGACGAAAAAAGAGGGATCCTATTTGTACCCACTGGATCAGCTGGATATGATTTTTGGGGTGGTAATCGGAAGGGGCAAAATTTATTTGCCAATTGCCTTTTGGCTTTAGATGCGAATACAGGAAAGAGGCTTTGGCATTTTCAAACCACGCATCATGATATATGGGATCGCGACCTCCCTGCCCCTCCTAATTTAATTACTGTTGTTAAAAATGGAAAGAAAATAGATGCCGTAGCGCAAATCACAAAACAAGGATATGTATTTGTATTTGATCGGGTGACCGGAAAACCACTTTTCCCGATCATTGAAAAAAAAGTGCCCAAATCTGAATTTTCGGCAGAAAGCGCTTGGCCTACACAACCTGTGCCCACATTACCCAAACCATATGCTAGGCAATCGAATGAATTATCGAGTGAGGACTATAATCCTTATTCGCAAAATATAGCCCAACTTAAAAAAACACTCAAATCAATTGATAAAAATTGGTATGCGGCGCCTTCAAAAAAAGGGACCTTAATATTACCTGGATTTGACGGTGGAGGGGAATGGGGCGGTGCAGGTGCTGATCCTGTAAATGGCATTATTTACATCAATTCTAACGAAATGGGCTGGATTCAAACGATGGAACCTGCTGCCACCAACTTAAAAGCGACAGGCGAAAACGTATATAAGACGTATTGCAAGTCTTGCCATGGAGCAGAATTACAAGGAAATATAAAAAGTGGTTTCCCTGAATTAAATACCATACATCAACGAAGAAAAAAGGCATTTGTCAGCGAAATTGTGACTCAAGGCAAAGGGATGATGCCTGGATTTGGCCAATTGACCGCTACAGAAAAATCAAATTTATTGGCATTTTTATTTAAAGAGGCGCCGAAAGAAATAGTGAGTTTTCAAGAATTGAAAGCTAAAAATCTTCCTCCATACAAAATGACTGGTTATAATAAATTTTTAGATTCAGAGGGTATGGCAGGAATTAGTCCTCCCTGGGGAACTTTAAATGCAATTGATCTCAATACTGGAAAATATCTCTGGAAAATCCCTTTTGGAGATGAACCATTGTTAGCAAAAAAAGGAATTAAAAATACCGGAGCTGAAAACTATGGTGGACCTATTATAACGCAAAATGGATTGTTATTAATTGCGTCGACGAAAGATGGAAAATTCAGGGCATTTGATCGGTCAAATGGTAATCTTCTATTTGAATATATTTTACCGGCTGCTGCATTTGCAACCCCGTCAACCTACATGGCCAATGGAAAACAATTTGTCGTTATGGCATGTGGAGGAACAAAATTGGGAACACCTAAAGGAAACTCTTATGTGGCACTAGCCTTACCATAAGATGTTATACTTCAGCAAATGAATAATTTAATAACCCTTTACTTTCAATTAGTACAAGTTTTTAATACTTTTGAAATACTAAAATTCATTTAATTTATTTATAAAATGCTAATTAGCGTACTAAGAGAATCAAAGGAGTTCGAAAAAAGAGTGGCATTGACACCGGATATCGTAAAGCTACTCATCAAAAAAGGTTTTCAAGTCTTAATAGAAACCGGCGCAGGACTATCTTCGGCATTTTCAGATTTTAATTATAAAGAAGCGGGTGCAAAAATAGTCGAGGCCCGTGAAATTTACGAAGCAAAAATTCTGGTAAAAGTCAATCCCTTTACGATTCAGGAGGTAAATCAAATGAAATCAGAAACTGTTTGTATTTCATTTCTTTATGCCTACACGCAGGCAGATTTGGTCAACGCTTTAAAATCAAAAAATATTAGCGCATTTTCAATGGATGCGGTACCTAGGATTTCAAGGGCTCAGAAAATGGATGCTTTAAGTTCTCAGGCCAACCTAGCTGGATATAAAGCTGTTTTATTGGGAGCGAATGCATTGGGAAAAATTTTTCCTTTAATGATGACAGCTGCAGGAACAATTACCCCATCAAAAGTGTTGATTTTTGGCGCAGGTGTAGCTGGCTTACAAGCTATTGCAACAGCTAAGAGATTGGGAGCTGTAGTAGAAGTAAGTGATGTGCGACCAGAAACAAAAGAGCAAGTAGAATCTTTGGGAGGACGTTTTTTAAGCGTCGAAGGAGTTGATCAGGTAAAAGTTGAAGGAGGGTACGCCAGCGAAATATCGGCTGAATTTTTAGCAAAACAACAAAAACTAATTGAGGATAAAATAAAGGATGCTGATATCGTAATAACGACAGCCCTTGTCATAGGAAAAAAAGCTCCAATTTTAGTCACAGAAGAGATGGTCAAATCCATGAAAATGGGTTCGGTGATTGTTGATTTAGCCCTCGAGTCAGGAGGAAATTGTGCCATTTCAGAAATTAACCAAACAGTCGTTAAACATGGCGTAACCTTGATTGGTGTTGCTAACCTTCCTTCCTTGCTATCGACCAATGCCAGTCAATTATATGCTACTAACATCAGTGCATTAATTTTACATTTGGCCACCCCTGAAACTTTTCTTTGGGAAATGGAAGAGGAAATCACTAAAGGGTCACTTATTACGCATCAAGGTAAATTAGTTCATGAATTTACTGCATCAATTTTAAATTAATTTTAAATAATTCATTATGTCTATTGACTCACTCATTATTTTATTATACGTACTAGTTTTGGCTAGTTACCTAGGTTTCGAATTAATAGCTAAGGTACCCCCTACGCTACATACTCCTCTTATGTCAGGTTCCAATGCAATATCTGGAATTACTATTGTAGGCGCATTACTTGCATGTAATGAATTAGGATATACAACATTAAGTAAGTGGATGGGGATGATCGCACTTGTATTAGCCACCATTAATGTAGTTGGCGGCTATGCAGTGACGGACCGAATGCTTAAAATGTTCAAGAAATAATAAAATGAATATAACTATCCAACTTCTGTACTTATTTTCTTCTGTTCTTTTCATCATCGGGATTAAAATGATGAATAAAACAAAAGATGCGCGAGCGGGAAATTTACTTTCTTCAGTGGGAATGCTCATTGCCATAGTCGCCACCTTAATGCAAATTGAGGTAATTTCCATGGTAGAAATTTTTATATGCATCATTATTGGTTCATTGATAGGTCTTTATTATGCTTATAAAGTAGAAATGACTCAAATCCCAGAAATGGTGGCATTATTCAATGGATTTGGTGGACTAGCTTCCGTAGCAGTGGCTATTTCTGATTATTGGTTAAAAAGCCAAATAACGGTTGCAAACATTGATATCATAATTTTAGTCAGCATTATACTAAGTGTATTTATTGGAGGTATCACTTTTACGGGCTCAATGGTGGCTTTTTTGAAATTGAATGGCCGAATTACAGGAAGTCCAATTACATTTAAAGGTCAGCATCCTTTAAATTTAATTATGTTGATATCTTTTCTACTGGCTTCAGTGGCTACATGGATGAATCCATCGGACATTAATTTCATGATTCTTTTAGTTTTGATATCACTATTGCTTGGTGTATTAACGGTTATCCCGATTGGTGGTGCAGACATGCCTGTTGTGATCTCCCTATTAAATTCTTATTCAGGAATGGCTGCCTGTACTACAGGTTTCATTTTAAATAATAATGTATTAATTGTAGCAGGTGCGCTAGTAGGAGCATCCGGAATCATATTAACACAAATTATGTGCAAAGCGATGAATCGATCGCTGGTGAATGTTCTTTTAGGTGGATTTGGTCAAACGGTAGCAGGCGAACAAGCTGATGGACCTTCCATTATTGTCAAGGAAGTTGGCGTAGAGGAAGCCGCCATGTTATTTGATGGAGCATCATCAGTTATCGTTGTTCCTGGTTATGGAATGGCCGTTGCACAAGCGCAACATGTTATTAGAGAGTTGATGGAGCAATGTGAAAAAAGAAATATCAGTTTTAAATTTGCTATACATCCAGTGGCGGGTAGAATGCCAGGCCATATGAATGTATTATTAGCTGAGGCTAATATATCCTATGATAAATTAATCGAGATGGATGAAATTAATAATGAATTTTCAAATACCGATTTAGTCTTTGTTGTAGGTGCAAATGATGTGGTAAATCCAGCGGCACAAACCAATCCACAAAGTCCGATTTTTGGGATGCCAATATTGAATGCCTTCAAGGCAAGAACAATCATCGTGAGCAAACGGAGTATGGGAAAAGGCTATGCTGGAGTAGAAAATGAATTGTTTGGTTACCCGAATTGCCTTATGCTATTTGGAGATGCTAAACAAACTATTGCAAAAGTAGTATCTGAAATTAAAGAGCTTTAATTAGTTTTTTTGATTTTATTTCAAAAAATAAAGCACTTACAATTAATGTAAGTGCTTTATTTTTAATAGAGTGGACCAGCATGGGCTCGAACCATGGACCCCCTGATTATGAGTCAGGTGCTCTAACCAGCTGAGCTACAAGTCCACATTAGATTAAACTAATGTGGTGCAAAATTAAGTAATTATTGCCTTTCTAACTACATTTGATTAAATAATTTAAGATTAATCAGATTGTATTCTCTAATTTTCTAATAGAAAAGATAAATCTTACATTTGTTTATGATTAAATATATTTTGAGTCAAAACCAGTGGACCGCGTCATGTTTCCAACAAAAATAATTAATGATCCCATTTATGGATTTATCAAAATAAATAATCCACTCATTTTGGAGTTGATTGATCATCCATTTTTCCAAAGACTTAAGCGCATTAAGCAATTAGGTTTAGCTGAATTTGTCTATCCAGGAGCGCATCATACCCGATTTCATCATGCATTAGGTGCCATGCACTTAATGGATCAAGCATTAAATAATTTAAAAGCCAAAGGGTATAGTATCACAGAAAGTGAGCAGGAGGCGGCTGAAATAGCTATTTTGTTGCATGATATAGGCCATGGGCCATTTTCTCATGTTTTGGAAAATACCATATTAAATGAGGTAAAACATGAAGAAGTTTCCAATCTTCTCATGAAAAAGTTAAATGAACATTTTAAAGGTCGCTTATCGTTGGCGATTGAAATGTTTAATAATCGGTATTCTCGGCCATTTTTCCATCAATTAATTTCGAGCCAATTGGATGTAGATCGATTGGATTATTTGAGTAGAGATTCATTTTACACGGGAGTAAGAGAGGGATTTATTGGCTCTGAAAGGTTATTAAGCATGTTGGACCTTAAAAATGAACAACTCGTTTTAGAAGAAAAGGGTATCTATTCCATTGAAAACTTTTTGATGGCGCGTAGGCTCATGTATTGGCAAGTATATCTTCATAAAACTGCCATTGCAGCTGAGACCATGTTAATTCAAATTTTAAGAAGGGCCAAGGATTTAATGGCACAAGGCTCAAAATTGAATTGTTCTAAGCCCCTTTTCGTGTTTTTAAGTAGGACATATACTTGGGATGAGTTTGCCAATAATGAAAAGCTTTTACTCACATTTACGGACTTAGATGATCATGATATTTGGGCTGCTTTAAAAGATTGGAAAAATGAAAAGGATAAAATTCTTAGACATTTATGCGAGTCATTTTTAACCAGGAAATTATTTAAATGTAAGTTGGGCACCCAACCATTACCTAAATCTAAAATAACAGAAATAGAGACTAAGATTCAGGAAAGTTTAGGGATCGGTTTTGAGGAGCTTTCTTATTTTGTTGTGGAGGGTTCAACTAGTAATGCAGCATATGTGCAAGGCGACAATACTATTAAAATGGTCGATAAACAAGGGCAAGTGGTCGAGTTAATGCTTGCATCTGATTTACCAACCATCCAAGCCTTGAGTAAGATTGTGAAAAAATACTATTTTTGTTGTCCAAAGAGCGTATATTTGCAAGGAGAATTAAGCTAAATTATTTTTAAATACTAATTGCCACCATATATTTAAGATATGAAATTTACTGTTGACCAAATAGCTGATTTAATAGAAGGTACAGTAAATGGCAATGGGGCTACATTAATTAGTAATTTCGACAAAATAGAAGAAGGTAAATTAGGAAGTATTTCATTTCTTTCTAATCCAAAATACGAATCTTATTTATACCAAACCGATGCTTCAGCGGTCATTATTTCAAAGGATCTTACTTTAAAAAAGCCGGTAAAAACAGCCTTAATACGCGTTTCTGATCCATATTTAGCATTTACTATCTTGTTGCAAAAATATCAAGAATTAGTAGAAAAAAAAGAAACAGGTATTCAATTGCCCAGCTATATAGCTGACAATGCACAAATTTCAGAAAATGTTTTTGTGGGACGATTTACCCAAGTAGATGCGGGAAGTCGAATAGGAAATAATTCACAAATTTATGATCGAGTTAGTATTGGTAAAAACGTAACCATTGGTTGCGATTGTACCATATACCCAGGTGTCGTCATATATAAAGATTGTATTATCGGAAATAATGTCGTTATACATGCGAATTCAGTTATCGGCTCAGACGGTTTTGGTCATGCACCACAAGCAGATGGAACATTTAAATCGATACCCCAATTAGGAAATGTTGTTATTGAGGATGATGTTTCAATTGGCTCAAATACGACGATTGACCGAGCTACTATGGGTTCGACGATTATTAGAAAAGGAGTTAAAATAGACAATTTAGTACAAATAGCACATAATGTAGAGATAGGTTCAAATACAGCTATTGCGGCTCAAACAGGCATTTCAGGATCGACGAAAGTGGGTGAGAATTGTTTGATTGCTGGCCAAGTAGGTGTAGCTGGACATATAACTATTGCTCCTAAAACGATCGTAACGGGTCAATCTGGAGTTACAAAAAGTGTTAAAAAACCAGGACAAACATTGGGTGGTACCCCAGCTTCAAATAATGTAGATTTCTTAAAAAGGAATGCATTAATTAGGCAATTGCCAGAATTTTTTGAAAAATTTAATCAAAGCAACAAATAATATTGAGTTGGCTTTACCCTTATTATGAATAATAAGCAACACACCATATCAAAATCGGTCACATTAAGTGGAGTAGGTTTACACACAGGAGTTTTAACGAATATGACATTTTTGCCGGCAGCATCTAACCATGGCATTAAATTTCAGCGAATAGATTTACCTGGTCAGCCCATCGCGGATGCGGATGTTGATTATGTAGTCGATACCTCTAGAGGAACCACTATTGAACATAATGGAGCAAGAATAAATACGGTGGAACACGTAATGGCTTCATTAGTAGGCCTTGAAATCGACAACGTTTTAATTCAATTAGACGGTCCAGAACCACCCATCATGGATGGAAGTTCGATCAAATTTGTGGATGCATTAAAAGATGCTTTGCCTGTTGAACAGGAGGCACATCGCAAATTTTTCGAAGTAACCGAAGAAGTACGTTTTAAGGATCCTGATAAAGATATTGAGTTAGCTGCCTTGCCTTTAAATGATTATCGGATGGCGGTGATGGTGGATTATAATTCAAAATTCTTATCGAGTCAACATGCTAATTTGAGTCATGTATCACAATTTGAAAGAGGTTTTGCCATGTGTAGAACTTTTTGTTTTGTGCATGAATTAGAGGTTTTATACAAAGAAGGGCTAATCAAAGGGGGAGATTTAAGTAACGCCATTGTTATTGCTGATCGTGATTACTCTGAGGCGGAATTGGCACATTTATCAGATGTATTAAGAAAACCTAAAGTAAGTATTTCAAAAGAAATTGGGATCCTAAATAATACCAGCTTGCACTTTCCAAATGAAATGGCAAGACATAAATTATTGGATTTAATGGGTGATTTAGCTTTAGTAGGCAGACCTATTAAAGCGCAAATATTAGCTTCCAGACCTGGACATGCGTCTAATATTGAATTAGCTAAAAAAATCAAGAAGTTGATGTTGGAAACGGAAAAAAACAATGTTCCGATTTACGACCCCAAACAACCTCCAATTTGTTCACATGAACGAATCTATGAGTTATTGCCACATCGGTATCCATTTCAAATGATCGATAAGATTATTTATTTAGATGATAATAGTGTGGTAGGAGTTAAAAATGTGACTATGAATGAATATTATTTCATGGGTCATTTTCCTAGTAACCCAGTTATGCCGGGAGTTATGCAAATAGAAGCAATGGCGCAAACTGGTGGGATTTTAGTGCTTAGTTCAGTACCAGATCCTGAAAATTATTGGCCCTATTTAGTCGGAATTGAAAATTGCAGGTTTAGGAAAAGTGTTATCCCAGGAGATACTGTCATATTCAAATGCGAGCTTCAGGCACCCATCAGAAGAGGTATTGCAAAAATGACAGGGAAAGCATATGTGTCGGGCCAAGTAGTTTGTGAGGCGGAAATGACCGCGAGTTTAGTTAGAAAATCATAGTAAAAAATTTATGAATTATCCATTAACTTCTATTAACCCGAATGCCATCATTGGATCCAATGTACAAATTGATCCATTTACTGTGATACACGATGATGTGCAAATCGGTGAAGGTAGTTGGATTGGTTCAAATGTAACGATATTTCCAGGAGCTAGAATTGGGAAGAATGTTAAAATCTTTCCAGGAGCTGTGATTTCAGCGATTCCTCAAGACTTAAAGTTTGGAGGAGAAATTACGACCGCTGAAATTGGCGATAATACCACCATTAGAGAATGTGTAACGGTTAACCGAGGAACCAGTGATAGACAAAAAACAGTCATTGGACCCAATTGCCTAATCATGGCTTACGTACATATAGCCCATGATTGCGTGATTGGAAATCAATGTATTATCGCAAACGCTGTTCAATTGGCTGGCCATGTTAATGTAGGAGACTTTGCTATTATTGGAGGTTCATCAGCAGTCCATCAGTTTGGACAAATAGGCAGACATGTAATGATTTCAGGAGGCTCACTTGTTCGAAAAGATGTTCCACCTTTTACCAAATCAGGCAGAGAACCACTTACTTATGCTGGGGTTAATTCAATAGGTTTAAAGAGGCGAGGATTCACCGATGAACTCATTAATGAAATCCAAGAAGCATATCGATTCCTGTACAATAAGGGATTAAATAACCATGACGCATTAGAACAAATTGAAAAATCGATCAGAAAGTCTCCTGAAAGAGATGAAATCGTTGATTTCATTCGCAATTCAGAAAGAGGAATCATGAAAGGCTAAGCTAACTCCTATGAAAATTCTTGCTGAAAACTTAGAAAAGAAATTCCGCCAAGAATATGTCATTAAAAATTTCAATTTTGAATTTCAAGATCATCAGAAATATGCTATTGTAGGTCCTAATGGCTCAGGGAAATCTACTTTATTGCAATTGCTAAGTCAATTTTCATTGCCCACAAAAGGCACCGTTAGCTATCTAGATAACCAAGGAAATAAAATAGAAAATGATCAGGCATTTAAACAAATCTCCTTTGCGGCTCCATATAGTGAAATAATAGAAGAATTTACCGTCGGTGAATTAATCTCTATTTTAGTTAGTATACAGAATTTACCAGCAGAATTTACCAGCAATACTTTTGAAGAATTTTCTGAATTAAAGACCGATCCCCAAAAACTTATTAAAGATTTTTCATCTGGGATGAAACAAAAAACAAAACTAACGCTTGCTTTTTCAGCGTTAAGGCCATTTTTGTTTTTAGATGAACCGACAACCAATCTAGACGTTAAGTCAAAAGACTGGTTTCAGCGTAAACTAGAAGCTGAAAAGAATAAATTAATCATTATTGCATCCAATGAAGAGTCAGAGATAAAATACTGCAAGGAGAGAATTCAAATTTTGGACTTCAAATAATTCCAATGGAAGCGCAAAATAATAAGTCCAATAATCATCAAGATAATTCCTAAGTAAAAACCTATACTTGAAAAATCGAGTACTCCCCTACTGATATTTTGAAAATGATAGCTCAAGCTTTGAAAGGTAAAATCAAAATTAAAAATTTTACTTATTTCCTGAGGTCCTTGCCAAAATACAAAATTCAGAAAAACACCCAATACAAATGATAAGGCCTGTTTATTTGCTAGCGATGAAGCTAACGCACTTAAACAAACAAAAAAGATAATCAGCAAAAGTAAACTCAAATAAGCGCTAAAAACGATACCAAAATCAATATTAAAGGAAGGCGAACTTAAAGTACCGATGCTATAAATAAATACAATTGTTGGTATTAAAATAATGGCCAATAGAACTATTTGGCTTAGGATTTTGGCAAAAACAATTCTTTCAATAGAAATAGGCAATGACCGCAAAAGGTTAAATGTTCCTAATTCAAACTCTTCAGAAAATAGCCTCATGCAAATAGCAGGCGTAAAAAATAAAAAAAACCAAGGACTTAAATCAAAAAATACACTTAATTCGGCGAAACCAAAATCTAGCACATTGCCTTGGAAAAACCAGGTGTACAAACCGATCAATAAATAAAAAGAAAACATCAGTCCAATACCTATGAAGGAGGTAAAAAAAACATTAAATTCTTTTTGAATAATCGGCCACATATTAATCTTCAAAAATTGATTTTTCTTTTCTCAAAATTGCCGATACGATTAATCCAAGCAAGAAAGTAAACAAAATAGAAACAAAAACAATAATCATAAATTGGATTCCAGGACCTAGCATCATCTTCGTGATTTTTTCAGCATCTTCAATTTGACTCTCAGATAAACCCTGACTTTCTAATTTTTCCCTCGCCATATCCATTTGTTTTTGAAGGACTCCCTGGTCAATAAAATTCAAATAGATATAATTAAAACCTCCACTAACAACTCCCCAAATAGAACCAATTAAAAGAGAATTGCCCAAGCCTTGTCCATAACTTAAAAGATCATCCTGGTTTGACCTAACTTCTTTTAAGGCTAAATAAAGTATTGTTGTATTAATTAATAACGTGGCAAAAAAAGAAAACCATCCTAATGTTTCACTGAAGTCTTCCTCCAACCCTGAGTATTTAGTTACTAGCGTCAATACAAAACTACTAATACCACCAATAACACCCCATTTTAATGCTAATACGGAGTTAGAAACTTTTAAATCTTCCTGCTTTTCCATAATTAATTCTTTTTGAAATATAAAGACATGAGTAGATTTGGCAAAAATGCCAACACAATTTTTTGAGTAAAATCATCTTTAGCGATACTTCCAGCATCTATACCATTAATGCCATTTAATAACATCTTATAATATTCAATTCCTTCCTGCTCAATTATCACCGATTTAAACATTTGTAATTCACTGATGCTTAATTGTATATATTCATTTAGAACACCAAGACCTACTTCGGATAAATAGAAAAAATACAATACCATTGAACTAAAAATAGCTATCAAAAGAATATAGATGTATTGAAAAAGAAAAATATTTAAAAAATGAGCAGCATCCGCTTTAAAAATCTTTTTGACCAATAAATACTGAAGAATTAATACCAAGACAAAACTAGGGGCTTTTTTACCTCCGAGAGGCAATACACCCATATAGTAGAAAATAATACAATAAAGGATAATTAAACAAACTGCAAACAGACTTGTAGCCAATAATTGGGGCCAATACTTGATCAGATTTTTCATTTATTGATTATTGTACGAAATCTCTTTTTGATTCAGAACCATTAAAATTTTATGGCTAAAACTATATCCAAGAAAAGCCGAATTTTTAGATTTACCGACAATCTGATCTGCTGAATAAGTATAAGATGGAACTTTTTGAAACAAGATACCCTTCACATCACTTCCTTTGCTGACCGTAGGCAATTTAAGACCAATTAATTTAGCAGGATTAAAAGAAAGTAATTTATCAATAAACGTAATTTTTCGTTGGGTAGCCTCTTGATAACACGCAATAAATAAGGTTTCCAAGCCTATTGAACCAAAAGCTGCATGATCAAACTCCACTTCTTTTACTTCACTTTCATGAGGAGTATGATCCGACACAATAGCGTCTACAGTACCATCTTGAACACCTTTCCATAAAGAATTAACATCCTGCTCCGTCCGAAATGGGGGGGAAACTTTCTTCATAGAGTCAAAATCACTTATCGAATCTTCCGTAAATATCAATTGGTGAACTGCCACATCACACGTAACAGGTAGTCCCTTTTTCTTAGCTGACCGAATTAAGTCTACAGATTCGCTGCAAGAAAGACAAGAAAAATGGAGTCTAAAATTAGCATGGGTATGACCAAAAGAATTGGATAAAGTATAATTAAGCAAGTCTAAATCGCGTTTTACACTTAAGGTTTCTGACAAATCGGGTATGCCTTTAAGTCCCAATAAAGTACTTTGTAAGCCTTCGTTAATTTGACCATAGAGAGATAAACCAGTGGTATCCGGTCTAGACACCATGGTTGCTGGCAGCGATTGTAAATACTGCAAACACTTACTCATTAAATCTACGTTCTGAATACTTGAATTTCCATGGGCAAACCAATGAGTTCCAGAAGAAAATAAATCAAATAAATCAGTGAAACTTTCCCCTTGATTGTCAATCGTCAAAGGTGCCATGGGAATAAAGTTTATGCCATGTACTGGAGACATATTTCTGACAAACTCAAGCGCCTGTGGTTGTTGGGGAACAGGATCCCCAGTAGGCAATAGTAATAAATCTAATACCCCACCTTTCTTAGCTGCTGCAGACAAACTTGCCCAATCTTCTTTAAACTCTCCACCTGGCAAGGTATTATGAACACGTAAATCAACGATGGAAGGTGCCCAAGCTAAATCTGGTTGGTCAATTACCAAATCGGCCTTTTCCTTCAAATTATTCCCAATTTGAATCCATTGACCATTTTCAATGAATAAATCAACAACCTGATTATAGAAGTCAGAAAGACTATCTTGTATTAAAACCGATTTAAATAAAATTCTCATGCGATTTCTGTGGTAAAAAAAAACCCTGATCAACAGGGTTAAAAATTAATGTGCAATAAAGGATTTGTAGGTTTCAACATCCATTAAATGGCTTATATCTCCTAAATCACTTGGTTTAATTTTTATCACCCAACCCTCTCCATAAGGATCCGAATTAATTAATTCTGGGTTATTATTTAAGGATGCATTAAATTCAATCACCTCACCCGATACAGGTAAGAACAAATCCGACACCGTCTTAACAGCTTCCACTGTTCCAAAAACGCCGTCCTTAGCTATGTTTTTTCCTATAGACTCGACTTCAACAAATACGATATCCCCCAATTCTCCTTGGGCAAAATCAGTAATTCCTACCACGGCTATATCTCCCTCAATTTTAATCCATTCGTGTTCTTGTGTGTACTTTAAGGCTACTGGAAAATTCATATGTAATGTTTTAGCATGTAAAGGTCACGAAATTCATGATTTATTGCAAATAATTTTATTCAATAATTGAATTTATTCATTTAAGCTGTAACGGATTTGAAAACCACCGGCTACCGTTGAACGATAAAATGAATTTGAAACCAAAGGATTATTAAACATTTTATCAAAATACGCAGTGACTGATAATTTATCACTAATCGCATAACTAATTTGTGGCCTAAATTGAAAATTATAAAAGCCTTGAGTTACAATTGTCTCAGCATCCAATTTCCTTTGCAAAGTCCGGGTATCCCGAATCGTTAAATTGCAGTTAAATCGTAAATCGTTAGGTAAGCGAACATTACGCCCATTAATCTTAAATGGGATTAACATATTAGACTTAGTAAAACCAATGGCAAATGTTAAATCTTTATTCGACAATTCAGCTACTTGATTGTTTGACAGGTTTAAACCAACATTTCGGTCTTGATTATATTCAAAGCGAAGTGATACTCTACTTTTAGTAATCGCATTAATACCAATTAAAGGTGAAAAGCGCTCTGAAAAAGAGATGGTACTCATGACATAAACGGGAATCAGCGTATTTGTCTTGGGGTCAAATCTTGAGGATAGTGGATAAAGTAAGCTATTTAGCGTAAGATTGGTATAGTCATTTTCAAATTGACCATATTCCAAAGCTGAAACAAAATTCCCAACGCTATACGTACTTGAATACATATGAGAAATAGTGAAGGAAGAAAATTTCTTTGTAATCCAAGGGAAAAAATTCAACCCATTATAATCCACTTTCCAGTTTGGCAATGGAATATTATAAAAAGGAGAGTACTTAACGTCGTTGGCCGATACACCCGAATATGCTGCAAAAAATGAGGGAATCAACACATCTTGAGAATTAATATTGTAATCACCGCCCTCAGCAAGTTTAGCTCTTGTTAAACGATTAAGTAAAACTGATCTATTGGTCCTGAATTTTTCAAAAATTAGTGTAGGATCATCAAACGCTGTTAAAAAAGACAAAAATGACATGGAATAATTACCTGAACGTATAGGACTTTCAGATACAAATGCCCCATTGATTGTTTTAGGTCTAAAAAATTCTTGGTAATTATCTCCTTTATTATAATTTCCTTCCACTTGAATTCTTAAATCTTTATTAGGTTCCAGTTGAGTTACGTAAGAAAACTTCTCTTGTTTAGTCTGTGTGAAAGGAATATTTTGCACGATACTTTTGGATAGCCAACCGTTTTGACCAGCCGTAAACCTTATTTGATCATTTTGACTACCTGAAATGAAATCAAAACCAGGAGCTGTAGATTGGCTATTCATTCCGAATAAACCTGGATTGGGTAAAAACCCAGGCAAAGTCGTAGACTCATTGATCGAATAGTTAACTTGAATTCCTCGTAAGGTCAACAATAAGCGAGTCAAAGAACGCAATGCATTTTTTGGAGAAATTAAAATATCATCGTCATCTCCTGGATTTCTAGCTACATTTTTCCCAATAGGATTGCCATTATTCGCCCATCTAAGCGCTTTAATTCGATTATAAAGTGCCACAAAATCTACTTTCCCATTAATCGAACGCTCTCGGGTATTTTTGATAATATTACCAAATGGCAAGTCCAAAGAATCTCGAATATCAAATGAATTAGCAAAATAATTGTATCCAATTCGATGGGAATAATCTGCATTCATCCAATCTGTCAAAGGTAATTTTTGCAAAGGTAATCGCCAAATCATACCAGCTTGTTGGTCAAAATTCTTAGCCCTCCCCAAGCTTTTAATATTGAACATCACGGAATCACGTTTAGCCTGAGTATCTAAATCACCAAAAGGTTCGTCAATGATTGAATTAACGATTGTATTGTAGTTCAAAACAACACTCTTAGTTAAATTCCAGTTCAACGCATATTGCCGATTAAAATACCAGTATTTTTCAAACTGAGGTGCCACACCTAATGTGGTCAATTCTCCGTTTCTTAATTGAGTCCTGATAAAGCTTCGGTCCATTTCAGCCCTTACCGTTAAGGAGCTTGGAATTAAATTAATATTCATATCCTTAACCAGCAAAAGCCAGGGAGAATCAGAATTCATTTTTCCAAAAGGCTCCCAAAAATTACTATTAGACGTGTATGCGTATAAGACACTTCCTCGTTGACTTAATTGAGTATAAGAGTCAATTAAAGTACTCGATCGAATCATTTCAGAATAAGCATACGAGAATGAAAAATTAGATAAATCCCATAAATAGGCATGTTTTGCCAAAGCACTTTTCAATTTTCTAACATTTGAAAAATTAAAACCTTGTCTCTCTGTATTATCCTGAACAAGCTTTAAATATTCTTGTTTTTTTGATTCTGAAATAAACTTTCCTAATGAGTTGTTCAAGAAAATATCGGGATCTAATGGATCAAATTGTGGAGCGATATTTCGTTTATCATATGAAATATAAAATGGGATTTGAAATCCCCATTGAAGTGGTAAAAACTTATCCAAATTTAAATTAGCTGTTATCCCTATTTCGTATAAATTATCCCTTGACCTTTCAGATATTTTCGACTGAACACCTCCAAAACCATAATTTTTAAAACTACCATTGAATACCACTTGGCCTATGTCGGCCAACTTAATCCCCAATTTTCCAATGGCTGCTTCGCCGGAGGTTTGATCAAAACCATATCCTCTTAATTCGTTCACCCAAACGCAAAATGACTTATTCTGACCATCTTTTGTTGTATTACGAACTCCAATCATCGTAGTCATCGTCGCGCTTTGATCGGGTCGCCCCATGACTGTAATCCGATAAACCTTGCCAGTAGAACTCGTCATCAACATAAAAAATCTTTCATTCAAACTTTTATTTTGTCGGTCACGTTCTATTTTTACCAGCTTCAATAATTCAAATTCGATGTCAAATTCATTCTCCATAGGCCAAATTTCAGTATCTAAACTTTGTCCTTTCTGCGTTTGAATTAAACCTGTATTCTCAACCTCATAATAGTTATCTGTTAAATCCGTCCCTATACGTAAAAAGGCAGAAACATGACCCGATATCTGATCAGCACTTTGCATGGAAACAAACATCCTAAGTCGTTTGTAATTAATGAAATCAAACATCGTATTTTTGAAAACTGCCCTAGCATCACCAGGCCTTAAGTTATCAACACATAAACTCATGGACTGCTCATTTAACCGAGCATTATTGATGGTGGTAATATCTTGGTCTCTAACAAAACCTGGAGGAACAACATATGGGATAGCGTTTGTACCCTTTGTGGCCGGACCATTTTCTTCTACATTGACACTTGAAACCCTAAATTTAGCATCATAGGGTTCTGGCAAATCTTGGCCATTTTTAATATCTAAATTTCCTATAAACTTCCTATAGGAATACCCTGAAAGCTGTAATTGAGCAAATCTTAAAACCACTGGATCTTGAAAATCACTTAATAACATTCTGAAAAAACGAATGGATTTAAAACTCGACATCTCCCCTGCCGGTGTAGTGTAATTTCGCTTATCTTTTATCGGAACTCTAAATAAATACCAATCCACACCCCCTTCATTCACTTTATCCACCACAAAACCTTGACCTACTTGCAGTTGGCCTGGCTTAAGATCAATTTGATACTGAAAGTAGGACTCGACTTCATTAACCGTATTGTCATTATTTAAATCTTCCCGATCAGGCATCATACTACTTGCTTCAGTAATCGTTGAATTAGTAGGATTATCGGTTGTTGGCGAGTTATTCTCCAGACCCATAAAGTTTTTATAGCGCTCAATGATACTACCAGTTTTATTAAATTTATCACTTAAATAATGGACAAAGTCATCCCCTGCTGGATCACTTTTAATAGCAGAAATCGCATTTTGATCATTTACTTTGGCAGATATTTGATTCAAATATTCTTTAAAATAAGTTTCCTCTGTCACAGCGGTAGATTCAGCTGACCTATTCAACATCCCATCTAAACCAATATCTTGTTGGGCCCTACCCCCTTGATTATCAAATGCATTTATGACAAATTGGCGTTTAGGAGCTAATCCCCATAGTGTTTTTTCAACATTCTGAGTATTCCCCGAGGTTATTTTCTCCCCTGCCGGAATTCCATTTTCAAAATTGGAAAACCCATCAGGAATAAAATCCTCAGAAACGTCACCTAAATGGAATATTAGCTTTCCTCCTGTTTGATTATTTTTATTAAAAATACCATCACGCACTTTACCTTGATCCCCTGTGACAAAAGGATCCATCAACCAAAACTCAATTTGTTCTACATTTGCATTATCAAAATCTGTATCGGAAGAAATGGCACGGGTAATCGCACCAAAACTTGACTTAGGGTTAGGCAATAAACCTTGTGCATTTAAACTTGGATTGAAATTATAAATACCTCTTTCGGATGGAAAATAGGCCACATCTAAAACACCTAGGGGCAAATTAGTGATGTTATTGGCAAAGTCTTTATTAGGAAATAATCCTTTAGGCGTTACCACGCGCTCATAAGCAAATAAATTAACCTGAGCTGGATCAAGTCCAGGGACCTCTAAAGCAAAGCCACCTTGGCCATAAATACTTGCGTCAACATTATATGCAGAAATTTTTGCACGCCTAAAATTTGAACTAAGGTCTCTTGGATTTCCTGAAATAAAGTCTTTGGGTGTCGCACCGGGGCGCCAATAAATGGGTTGAGAACTTAAATTATAAACCACTCGAGCTGATTCAAAATCATCAATAAATGCATTTCCTTGTACTCGGTCATTCACATTAGGGATCAACTTAGCAAATTCGCCTTGAAAATCGATCACGGAGGTTTCTTTGGTAGATACAATCGGCAAAGCATCTATCATGCGGGTTAGTGCATTAGATTTTTTAAGCACACTCGCATCAAATCCCAATAAAGTATTATTTACCGGTTCATTTCCGATAGCCACTCGCCTAAAAAAGGCAGGTGGCGTTTCACTCATATTTTGAAAAGTGGCACCTAAATGAACATCCTGGCCTAAATTATAATCTAACCGAGTGCCCAACATCGTTCTAATTTGATTCGAAAATAGATCTGGCTTTTCGTAACAAATTTTAATTTCACGGCCCGAATTAAATACACCCTCATTGATGATTTTGACACGACCAGACTGTCCATCCACGATAAAATCAGTCCCTTGACTTAAAGATTGACCACCAGCGGTAACAGTCACTGATTTTGCTTCTACCCCAAATGGCAAAGAGATATCTCCACCCCCTACTCCTGCTTGAAAAGAACCTTTTAAAAAGAATTTATTTTTGCTTGCAATCTGAGCAGCATCCGTCTGTGTATTCGTATATAGTTTTTGAAAAACATACTTTTCAACTAGATTTGATTCAGAGGAAGTGAACTTTGCTTTTAGGTTCTTACCGAATGGTTCTAAAATAGGAAATATAATTTTACCATTTTTAGAATCAACCGTTATGTCTTCTATAAAATCAAAATTACCATCAGGTTGGGCATCTCCTGAAAAATTAAGTTTATCTAATCCCAAAACTTTGACCAATGGAATATCTTTTAATTTCTCCCCTTCAATTAAATTTGAATTGTCAATCCCAGTAGCATCATCCTTGTATACAATACGTAATTGAAAATTCTGTTTAGATAACGAATTGGTGTTTAACGAGTAAATATTTTTCATCATTAAATCCCACATTGGATGATCCAAATGATTACGTAGCGTAGAAGATTTGAGCATTTTTAAGATCAAAACTTCATTATCTTGTCGGGCCTGATAATCTTCCGTTAATTCTCCAACCTTATATTTGCGACCATTAAATGTGTATTCATAGGAAACAGCTAATACTTCGTCATTACGCAAAGGTGAAATCAGTGAAATATAACCGAGTGAAGGGTTGAATTTGAATTCTCGTTCATTAAGCCTTTTTGCTCCCTTAAGCATGTCAAAATCCGTACCTCTTTGTAGGTTATAAACAGATTCTAATTGATAAGAAGATTGATCGGAGCGCCGTATTTGAGGATCGTTCACCACCTTATCATAGAGACCATTATTTTTATTGTCAGCAGATTGATTCGGAATAATAGGTTGGAGCGCGGATTTGGTTTTACTGTATGGATTAGATTCGCCTAAATCTGCTAAGGCAACCAAATTCCTTAATGTTTCAGTACTTTGAGTTCTATTCGTTACATATACCTCAATTCTAGTGATGGTAATGCCACTCGTGATAACGGGCAAATTTTTCAATGATCTTTCGTAATTATCCTTAAAATAAGTGGACAGGAAGAAATGCCTATTTTCATCGTATTGATCTGCTCGTATTTCAAAAGAACGACCCTGTGAGCCACCTTTCATTGTAATACAATCTTGCTTTGAACGTTGTTGGGCTGCCACAACAGTAACATCCAAGTTACCAAATCGCAATAATGTTTTCAGACCAAATAAATTTTGAACACCTGGAATTAATTGAGAATTAAGGGTCCAAGAAGTATTTCCCGCTTCTATATTTTGAAGGATATCTTCTTCTTGCGTTTTCCAATTTAATTTAAGTTGGTTTTGAAAATTAAAACTAGCTTTCGTATCAAAATTGGCATTAAGGTTAAGTTTGTCGCCTATTTTTCCTTGAAAATTAATTTGAGCTTGTTCGTTAAAAAATAAATTTCCAATGTAACGCAGTTGGACCGGAACCGCAGGATTATCAACAAATTGACCCATATAACCCACATCTAACAATAAACTACCATTCGGTTTAAATGAAATTTCTGTCCCACCAAAGATTCGATCAATCGCTGGCGGTAATTCAATTTTAGGAAAAAGACCTCTAGATTGAACTGAATTATTCCCATCAAGACTCTTTGAATAATCATTCCAATAGGAATTATTTAAAGCCTTATTTTGCAGATTACTAAACTCATTCAATGAATAAGCTTGCGATGGGGATATAGAAATATCTCCTAATTGTCTAGATGATATTAATTGAGAGGGGCTAAAATCAATAAAATTCTGACTTCCCTTGACCGAAAAAATAGAAAAAGGTGATTTTGAAATCAATCTATTTGATTGATAAAAATCAAAGGGTTTCAATTGGAAACGCGGCCTTCGGCCACTTTTTAATACGGATAAAGTAGAGTCCGTATTTTGAGCAAAGGAAATGGAAGGTAACACCGCAAAGGCCAAGAAAAAAAGGCCTTTAAAAATGATTTTTATAGCGATATTGCAGTCTCTTTGCACAAATGATAAATAATAAGTTAACGAAGGGCTAGTTTAATAAGTTGCTCAATCGTAGCATCTGGATTAGATTTTATTAATTGGTCTAAATTTTTCTCAGCAGCTACTCGAGGAATTCCTAGTGTTACTAATGCCCCTAAAGCCTCTTGTTTAACACCATATGACTTATCTGGAGAAGATTTACCTGCTTCCACGAATAATGTATCTTTTTTACATTTGTCTTTTAATTCTAAAATGACGCGTTGAGCCGTCTTAGACCCAATACCCTTGATCGATTGAATCAAAGCGATATTTTCATTCATAATGGCCCCTCTTATTTCCCCACTTGAAAATGAAGATAACATGACCAAGGCCGTTGTAACACCTACACCAGAAACACTAATTAAATCTAGAAATAATAACTTTTCGTCCATTTCATAAAACCCCACTAGTGTATGAGCATCTTCTTTAATTTGCAAATGAGTAAAGAGTTTGCAATTTTCATCACCCTCAGAAAGTGAATCATAAGTTTGCAATGAAATTTTTACGTCATAACCGACCCCTTGAACGTCAATAATGACATGCGCCCTGTCTTTATAAGCCAATTTTCCTTTTAAGTATGCGATCATTTTATGAAATTCTTAATTTCATTCCAGGCTTTAAAACCGAGGAACGAAGTCTATTTAATTTTTTTATTTTTGCGATTGTACTGACATTGTATCGGTCAGCAATTTGAGATAATGTATCTCCAGGCCTTACTCGGTGATAAATAGTTCTTCTTTTTGATTTGGGTTTTAAAACAACTGATTCATTATTACTAGTTTCAACCTTTGCTGAAGTGGCTGACTCTTCCATGTCAACCCATTCCTTAACAAAATAATAAATCAATTTCCCCTTTTTTAACCGATTGGACCGCAAACGGTTAATACGTTTTAATTCGAGCACTGAAACATCTAAATTCCGAGCGATCGTATAAATAGTCTCCCCTCTTCGAACCACGTATTTTTTCTTTGAATTTTTCAACATCCGAAGTCCGGCAGTTGAGTCGATAGATCCCAAAGAAATACCTATAACCTTACGCGTCCCAAAATAACTAGCAGAGTCAAGAATTTTTAAACGATTATCCCTAAAATAAGCATATTTATCTTTAGGGATACGAACAATAATTTTGTCTACATCTGATGGAATCGAATTTCCTAAAATATGAGGATTTAAAACTCTGAAGGTATCTAACGAAAAACCGGCTAAAGACGATAATACTTTTAAATTAACAAATCCTTTCAAATGTAATGTGTCAGAGGGCATTTGAAAAGCCCATTCCTGAGGCTGAATTGCATGATCCCAATGAAAATTCATCATATATGAAATCGCAATATATTGAGGTACATAATTTCGTGTTTCTTTAGGCAGGCAATTATAAATACCCCAAAAGTTTGTTGAGCCACATCGTCTTATCGCCCGCTTAACATTTCCTGGGCCTGTATTATAGGCGGCTAATGCCATATGCCAATCTCCAAATATGCGATACAATTGGCGCATATATTTACACGCGGCTTCCGTGGCACGTTCAGGATCAAACCTTTCATCCACATAAGAATCAACTCGAAGACCAAAATCACCCCGAGCGGTATAGGGCATAAATTGCCACAAACCACCAGCACCTTTTAAGGATAAAGCTTTGGTTTCAAGACCTGATTCTATTAAAGACAAATACTTTAACTCATCAGGCAATCCATATTGTTTCAGATATTTTTCATAAATAGGAAAATATAGATCTCGCTTTTCCAACATATGCTGTGTGAAAGCCGCCTTCTTAAATGCAAAATATTCAACATATTGATGTGAATATTGATTATAAATAAGGGGTATTACATTTTGAATTGATTTTAACCGATTCTGAATTAAAGAAGGGTCAATCATTAACGAAGTGGGCATTCCTTGCTCATTTCTAGCTAAAGAGTCAATAAACTTGCGATCAATATTAGGCAAAAATGTACTCTTAACCTGCCCAAACAAAGAGGTTGAAAGGAAGCAAAAATAGATTAAATATGTGATCTTTATTTTCAAAAAATTGTCTTATAAAAAAAATTGTCTTATAAAAAAAATTGTCTTATAAATATGAAGTAAAATCAACTAATTCATCCTCTGAATAAGCGGGTCCCATCGCTTGAAATCCAATCGAAAGCCCATTTAAGTCCTGACCTGCTGGAACTGTAATTGCTGGTAATCCCGTCACATTCGCCTGCACCGTAAATAAATCACCTAAATACATCTGAAGGGGATCTAAGGTTTTTTCACCTAATCGATATGCAGTGGAAGAGGTAGTTGGCGAAATAATAAAATCATATTCTTTTAAAATCGCATCTGTCCGCTCTTTAATTAATCTCCTAACTTTTTGCGCTTTTGTGTAATAGGCGTCATAATAATTAGCGCTTAAAACAAAAGTACCCAGCATAATTCTACGTTTGACTTCCTCACCAAAACCCTCATTCCTCGTTTTTTTATACATGTCAATTAAATCACGGGGATTTTTAGTTCTTTGGCCAAATTTTACCCCATCAAATCGTGACAGATTAGAACTTGCTTCAGCAGTAGTTAAAACATAATAAGTGGGAAGCATTTGATCTATGTAGGCAAAATCAACAGATTCCACAACGAAACCTTTTTGTTTTAATTGCTCAATTTTGAGAAAAAAATGATCTTTAATTTCAGTTTGCAAGCTTGGGTGCTCCACAATTTCTTTAATGTACGCTAACCGTTTTTTGGGTATCAATTCACTCTTTCCTATGGCAGAAACTGTACTGTCAAATTCATCTGGACCCGAAATAATATCCATAACTAATTTAAGATCCGCTGGGTAATGACTCATGGGACCGATTGAATCGAAGGATGATGCGTAAGCAATTAATCCCCAACGAGAAACCCGACCGTACGTTGGCTTAAGACCAGATAACCCACAAAAAGCTGCTGGCATTCTTATCGAACCTCCCGTATCGGTTCCTAAGGAAAGGTGACACATTCCTGCTTGGACCGCAACGGCCGACCCCCCTGAACTACCCCCAGAAACATGGTTCTGGTGGGTATAATTTAAGACTGGACCAAATGACGAATTCTCATTGGTTGAGCCCATACCAAACTCATCACAATTTTGTCTACCGATAATTATAGCATCTTCCTCGATAATTCGTTGAACTGTCGTGGCTGAAAAAGTCGATTTAAATCCATTTAAAATTTGACTGCCAGCTTGCGCTCCGTGATCTTGATAACAAAGTAAATCTTTGAGACCTACCACCATTCCCGCTAATTTACCTGCCTTCCCTTCTTTAATTTTTTGATCTATTAATCGAGCTGAAGCAAGAGCTTCCTCCGAATAAACTTCTAAAAAAACATTTAATTGCTCATTCAATGCAGTAATTTGACTCAAATATTGATTAACTAAATCAACGCAAGACAAAGTACCTTGAAATAATTTATTTCTTATTTCTGAATAAGGCTGAGGGAAATTTTCCATTAAAAATGGGGGTTCAATTAAACACAAAAGCATAGTTGGAAGATCCAACTATGCATTTAAAAAAAGATTAAAATAAAACTATTTTTTAGTTTCGTCTAATTCTTTATTGATCTGATCTTTAACTTCATTTTTGGCATCTTGAAATTCACGAATCCCTTTTCCTAATCCTCTCATAAGTTCAGGCAATTTTTTACCGCCAAAAAACAATAATATGGCTAATCCTATAAGCAACAATTCACCGCCACCTAAACCATTTAAAAACAATAATATACTTGCTGTGTTCATATTTTCTAAATTTTAATTGTGTAAATATATTCAATCCTTCTTAAAAATCCTCAATTTAAAAATCAAAAGATTACAATTGTTTTTCAAATTCATCTAATTCATTCTTTATTGATTTTCCAACCCAAAGAACCAATGCTAAATCATCTGTAAAACCAATAATTGGTAACACATCGGGTATAAAATCAAACGGGGATATAAAATAGATTAAAACGGCTGTTATTTTTGCCAATGCAATAGCAGGAAGTTTCCTGTAAGTTCCCTGGATATAGGCTTTGACCAATTGGCTAAACAAAACAACATAGTGATTAAGGAGCTTAACTACTGTCAAATTGCTATTAGAAGCAGTTTCAGTAACTTTTTGAAGTGCTCGCTTAATTAAATTCAATAAACCCAATTGGTCTTTTTGAATAATCTCCTCCCCCTTTTGCAGAGCTTCTTTAAAATATTTAGAGTCCAGAATTCGGTCAATAAAACTCATATTACGGGTCATAAATCAGATTTTAACTTTTAAATATACTAAAATCATTTTAAAATTTTAGTTGTATTATCCTTATTCATCAGGTTAACGAAAAAATCATTTATTTATTTGCTCTTTTGTCGTAGTTTTGAAAAATTTTTTGAATCAATTAATACTAAATTTTTTAACAATGAAAATTACCATAGTAGGAGCTGGTGCTGTTGGAGCCACGTGCGCTGACAATATCGCAAGAAAAGAATTAGCAGACGAATTAATTTTATTAGATATCAAAGAAGGTATCGCGGAGGGAAAAACGTTAGACATGTATCAGACAGCCAGTTTATTAGGTTTTGATACTACGCTTATTGGTTCAACAAATGATTATACCAAGACAGCTAATTCTGATGTTGTTGTCATCACTTCGGGTTTGCCACGTAAACCTGGAATGACGCGTGAGGAATTAATTGGTGTCAATGCAGGAATTGTAAAAAGTGTTGTCGAAAACATTCTTAAATATTCTAAAAATCCGATAATCGTGATTATTTCAAATCCGATGGATACCATGACTTATTTAACAAAATCGATTTCGGGTTTGGATAAGCATCGAATTATAGGAATGGGAGGAACATTAGACTCAGCTAGATTTAAATGTTATTTGGCCAAAGCAATGGATGTTTCCATCAATGATATATCAGGTACGGTGATTGGTGGACATGGTGACACCACTATGATTCCATTAAAACGTTTAGCTACGTATAATGGGGTTCCGGTAAGCCAATTTTTAGATGCTGAAACTTTGGATAAAGTTGTTGCAGATACGATGGTCGGCGGCGCAACCTTAACAGGACTTTTGGGCACTTCTGCTTGGTATGCACCAGGCGCTGCAGGAGCAGCTTTAGTGGAAGCCATTGTGCGAGATGAAAAAAAGATCATGGCATGTTGCGTGCCATTGGATGGAGAATATAACCAAAAAGATATATGCTTAGGTGTTCCTGTGATTCTAGGTAAGAATGGTTGGGAAAAAATAGTTGATTATAAATTGACCGAAGAGGAACAGGCTACATTCAATAAATCAGCTGATGCTGTTCGAAATATGAATGCAGTACTAGAAACACTTTCTCTATAAGATCATATTTTAGATATAAAAAAGCCTATCATCTAGATGACAGGCTTTTTTAGTTTAATTTATTAGGTTTTACTTTGATCTAATGGCAATAACTGGATCCATTTTAGCTGCAACCCAAGCAGGTATTATTCCAGACAGAACACCTATAAAGCTAGAAATAAGTAATCCTTTACTAATATTTCCAAAGGTTAATTGGAGTGGAAGTGCATCCTGCGGTATATAAGTTATGAGTACGACTAGTCCTATGCCAACTAATCCACCAATCAAACTCAAAAATATAGCTTCAAACAAAAATTGGAATAAAATAAAATAATTTTTGGCGCCTAAAGATTTCTGAATACCTATAATATTGGTTCTTTCTTTGACCGAAACAAACATAATATTCGCAATTCCAAAACCTCCAACTAATAATGAAAATCCTGCAATCAGGGATCCAGCTATATTTAATGCCGCAAATATTCCATCAAAAAATTGATTTAAACCATCTAATCGGTTCACTGAAAAACTAAGTTCATCTTTAGGCTTTATTGATCGTAAACCCCTCATTAAACCGATTACATCTCCTTCCATATTTACTTGGCCTAAATCTGAGTCAAAAGCTTTTAAGGCTATGTCAGGAGAAGGACGATCTTTTTGAAAGATGGATGAATAGGTTGAATAAGGAATAAAAACTTTTTCATCAGGCGTTCCACCAAAACTTAAAATATCAGTTCCCTTTTTTTCAATAACACCAATAATCGTAAACTTTATTCCATTTAGCTTGATCACCTCACCCACTGCATTTGAACTTAATTGCAAATTTTCTGCCACCAATGATCCAATGATACAAACATTCATTCCATTTTCAGATTCTATAGGCAAAAAATAACGGCCGGAGGCAATCGGGATACTAGCAATCTGATTATAGTCATAACTAGCACCGGTCATATTGACATCCATACTATTACTGCCTTTTGATGCAGTTTTTGTATTTCCATTATCAATGATGGCGACAGCTTGAGCTGATTTTAAATTCTCCTTTAGATATTTAAATTCTGAATATTTCATATCGGGCCGATTAAAATACTTCCACCAAGGATAATTATTTTCCATAATCCATGGCCATTTCCCTAAGTAAAAAACACCCGCACCTGAAAATGAGTCAATTTCTGATCGAATATTTTTGTTGAGCGAATCCACAGCCGTAAAAACAGCAACGATAGCGAAAATACCTACACTAACTCCTAAAAGAGACAATGTAGTCCTTAAAATATTGGATCTTAATGCCTGATAAGCAAACAATAAACTTTCCCAAACTTGAATTAAAAATTTCATAATTAATGGATTCAACCCAAAATTACAATTATTAGTGAAACCTTGTATGAATAGTTGATGAATAGAAAATATAAACTCTAAATGGTTCTATGAAGGTAAGATTGGATTTTGTAATTTTAAGCCTTGTCGAATAATGTTATGATTTGGAGTAATTCAGAATTAGAAAACTTAACCATTCATTTTGAAGGAAAATTATATTTAGATCAATCTCAAAATTCAGAGATTGCACGTAAAATATATTCAACGGACGCCTCTGTCTATCAAGTGAAACCTAGTGCTGTAGCTATTCCTGCTAATTATAAAGACATCAAGCGTCTAATACTTTTTGCCAAAAAACATAAATCTTCCATCATTCCCAGAGGGGCAGGAACATCCTTGGCAGGTCAAGTCGTGGGCAATGGGATCGTCATGGAGGTCGCTTCTAGTTTGAGCAGAATTTTACTCTTAAACAAAAAAGAAAAATCGGTTTGGGTAGAACCCGGAATTATAAGGGATGACTTAAATAAACAAATTGAGATGTCCGGGCTGTTTTTTGGCCCAGAAACATCGACAGCAAATCGTGCACTTTTAGGGGGTATGGTGGGGAATAATTCTTGTGGTCTGCATTCCATCGTTTGGGGGAATGTGAGAGACCATTTATTAGAAACGAGAGCTATTTTATCAGACGGCTCTGAAATACATACTCATCCACTTAGCAATGAAGAATTTTATAAAAAAACTTCGTTAAATAACTTAGAAGGAAATATATACAAAGAAATACATCGAATACTAAATAATCCAGAGCTTCAAAATCAGATAAAAAACAGCTTTCCAAAGGCAGAAATAAAAAGAAGGAATAGTGGTTATGCATTGGATGCTTTAATCGAAATGCAACCCTTCAATCCAAAGGGCCAGCCGTTTAATTTATCCGCGTTAATTGCCGGATCTGAGGGAACGCTTGCCATCGTTCATTCAATGAAATTAAATTTATTGGATTTACCGGCTGTAGAAGTGGCACTCATTTGTATTCATTGCCACTCTCTACAAGAATCTTTACAAGCGAATATTGTAGCCCTCACTCACCTCCCGACGGCTTCTGAATTAGTAGACGACTATATACTTTCATTTACCGAAAATCATCCCAATTTTCAGAAAGATCGTGATTTTATTGAAGGAAAACCTGCGGCTATCCTAATGGTCGAGTTTAGATCTAGCTCAACGGAAGACCTAAACAAGCAAGTAGAAGCTTGTATTAAGAGCTTAAAAGATTCTAAAATAGGCTACGCCTACCCTGTGTTAGATAAAAATAATATTGATAAGGGTTGGGGTATACGAAAAGCCGGTTTAGGCTTAATCAGAAATGCAGTAAGTAAAAAACAGCCAGTCAATTTAATTGAAGATTGTGCAGTTGCACCTCTAGATCTTCCTAATTACATAGCAGAAATACAATCCTTATTAGCTAAACACAAGGTAGACGCAGCCTATTATGCACATGCCGGGGCAGGTGAATTACACATCGAACCATTTTTAAATATCAACTCACCAGAAGGAAAAAAACTATTCCGAACTATTCTCAGCGAAACGGTTGACATACTAAAAAAATATCAAGGTTCATTAAGTGGGGAACATGGAGATGGACGATTAAGAGGTGAATTCATAGAGAAAATGATGGGCAAAGAATTGCTCGATCTTTTTAAAGAGATCAAGGATATTTTTGACCCATCCCAAATCCTAAATCCGGGTAAAATTGTGAACAGTCCACCCATGGATGAAGAGTTCAGGATTTCAAATTCGGAAGGATATACAATTAAAAGTTTTTTCAATTACGGGGATTTTGAAAATCCACTTAGACTAGCCGAAAAATGCTCAGGATCAGGCGATTGTAAAAAAACAGCATTAACGGGAGGAACCATGTGTCCAAGTTTCATGGCTACTCTAGATGAAAAAGATAGTACTAGGGCTAGGGCTAATATGCTAAGACAAATATTATCAGAGCCAGGCGAAAACCCATTCAGTAATCCTGAATTAAACGAAATTCTAGATTTGTGTCTTTCTTGTAAAGGTTGCCAAACCGAATGCCCTTCTGGTGTTGATGTAACAAAATTAAAGGCAGAAACACTTCAGCAAAAATACTTAACAGATGGTATTCCTTGGCGCACAAAGCTCATTGGGCATTTTCCTATTTTACAAAATTTAGCAAGAAAATTCGCACCCTTTTATAATTTTTTCATAGAATTTCCCGTGTCTAGCGTGATCATAAAAACCATTTTAGGATTTTCATGGGAAAGAAGTTTACCTAAGGTTTATTTCAATTCTTTGGAAGATTGGTTCAAAAAATATGCTAAAAAATATCCACAAGATCAATTCAAAAATGGTTCTGTTTATTTATTTGCAGATGAATTTACCAATTACAATGAAGTCGACTTAGGTCAAAAAGCAGTGCTTCTACTAAACGAACTGGGATTTGGAGTGAAGATACCCCATGGTGTAATTAGTGGGAGAAGTTATTTGTCGAAGGGAATGTTAATCGAAGCGAAAAAAATAGCTGAAAAAAATATTGAGATACTGTCAGAGATAATAAATTCGGATGAACCTTTTATCGGAATTGAACCAAGTGCCATTTTAACATTTAGAGATGAAATCCCTGATCTTGTAAGACCCGAATTAAGAGACCTAGCAAATAAAATTGCTAAAAATTGCTTGTTGGTAGATGAATTTTTATCCCAACAAATCAAACACAAAAAGATTCAGAAGTCGGACTTTTCTCAAGAAGGCAAAAAAATCATATTACATGGACACTGCCACCAAAAGTCCATTGCAGGGTTGGTCTCTACCAGACATGTATTAAGCTTTCCTGAAAATCAGGAAGTAGAACTGTTGCCAACAGGTTGTTGCGGCATGGCTGGATCTTTTGGGTATGAGCGAAAGCACTATAAAATATCTCAGCAAATAGCCAATTTAGTATTATTTCCAAGAGTTTTAGCGGCAAAGAACTCGGTCATAATTGCATCCAACGGGACATCTTGTCGACATCAATTAAAAGATGGAATCCAAAAAACTGGAAAGCATACCGTTGAAATTATGTACCAAAGTTTAGCACAAAAAACGTATAAATCATGATTCAATATAATGTTTCAATCTTTGTCGAGCACGCAATAAATTCAAAGGTCGTAAATGCCATTCAACAAATTGTAATCCCGCAATTAGTTGACCTAGCGTTTATAGACCAAGCATTTACCTATGAAATTTTGTCACATCAAGAACCTGATTCAATAGGTTATTCGATTCAATGCTTAATTCCTGATTTTGAAGCGCAGCATGGCGAGACCATTGAAAGCTTAATTTCTATTTATTTCCAACGAGAATTCCCTAATCAATTCGTTTATTTTCCAAGCCAACTAAAGAGAATTTAAGCCCATAAAATGGGTTGATCTAAAAATGAATTTGCTTTAGAAAAAGGTCTTGTTCCGAACCAACCACCCTTATTAGCTGAAAGTGGTGATGGATGAGCACTTTTAATGATGTGATGTTTAGTTGGATCTAGATTTTTCCCTAATTTTTGCGCATAATTACCCCATAGCAAAAAGACCACCCCACTCTTTCGATGATTTAATTCATTCAGAATAAGCTTTGTAAATGAAAGCCAACCGATATTGGCATGACTCCCGGGTAAAGAATCTTCGACGGTTAAAATTGAATTAATCAACAAAACTCCTTGTTGGGCCCAATGAATTAAATTTCCTGAAGCCAACGAAACACCTAAATCAATTTGTAATTCCTTATTTATATTTTTGAGTGAAGGGGGAAATGAAACACCCTCTGGAACTGAAAAACAAAGGCCATTGGCTTGATTTATTTGATGGTAAGGATCTTGCCCTAAAATAACAACCCGAGTATCTTGAAATGAGCAAGTACTATAGGCATTAAAAATATTTTCGCACGAGGGATATATTTTCTTTTTAGCGTATTCATCCTTTAAAAAAATACTGATTTCATCTAGATGTGTACCCCAACCGGCTTCTAAAACAATATTTTTCCAGTCCTCCGCTAACCATTCATCTAAATTTAGTCTTAAATTGCTCATCAATAATATCGTATGAAAGAATCAAACACAAATAAATATATAATCTCTGTAGAAACCACATACATGGCAGATTATGAATTGCAATTGCCCTATAAATACTTTTTTACTTACCAAATTACCATCCAAAACTTATCTGATCAAACAGGCCAACTCGTCAGTCGGTATTGGGAAATAAAAGATGGGTCAGGGATAAATGAAGTGGTAAACGGTTTGGGTGTTGTAGGCCAACAACCCATTATAGAGCCTGGTGACAGTTTTACCTATACTTCAGGATGTCCTTTGATATCGGCCATTGGCAAAATGGAAGGGTATTATATATTTTTGAATTTGGAAGATAATTCTACCTTCAAGGTACAAATTCCCGCTTTTGAACTTATTCCAAACTTTGCTTTAAATTAAATGAAACGATTTTTATTCAATTTAAAAGCGAAAAATGCCCATGGATTACATTCCCCATTCGTATATGAATTGTATACCCAAGTCATCAATCCTTGCTTACATCAAACAGGGGAATTAAGCGCTTTGTTAAGTAATGAATTGTCGAATTACAAAGGTAAATCACTAGAAAATTTTAAGTTCAACGTGCAAATTATAGATATAAGTCAATTTGACACCAAAAATCTAAATAAGAATTTTGAGGATGTTTTATTAATTAAAAATATTAGGGAACCAATCAATTTAGCTCGTTGGCGTCAATTAATCGAAAATGAGAAAATTAAAATTTCAATAGAATTGTTTGAATTGGGGCTTTTATTTTTCAACCCTATCGCCCCTAAACAACATTTTATATTTAAAAAATCTTAGGCCAAAATAGGTGTAATTACTTTACCCGCTACATCGGTTAATCTAAATGATCGACCTTGAAAAGGATACGTTAATTTTTCATGATCTAGACCTAAAATATGTAAAATGGTCGCTTGAAGGTCATGAATATGAGCCTTTCCTTCCACCCCTGAGTAACCTATTTCATCGGTTGCACCATAAGTAAACCCTTTTTTCACCCCTGCACCTGCCATCCAAATCGTAAACGCATCAGGATGATGATCGCGGCCTAAAAAAGGAGCAGGTTTATTATCTCGATTCTCTTGCATGGGTGTACGTCCAAATTCACCACTCCAGACAACTAATGTTTCATCTAGCAAGCCCCTTTGCTTCAAATCAAATAATAGAGCACTCATTCCTTGATCTGTTTCTTTACACTTAGTCCTAAGACCAATTTCCAAAGCTTCTGAAGCACTTGAACCATGCGTATCCCAACCCCAATCATATAATTGTATAAATCGAACTCCATTTTCAGCTAATTTTCGCGCTAATAGACAATTATTGGCAAAAGAAGGAGTACCGATGGTTGTACCATATAAATTGTGAATATATTCTGGCTCATCACGAATATCCATAACCTCAGGAACGGAAGCTTGCATTTTAAAAGCCATCTCATATTGAGAAATTCGGGTTAATATCTCAGGGTCCTGATATTCTTCGTATTCTCTTTGATTAATTTCATTGATGGCGTCAATAGTGCTACGCCTATTTTCACGAGAAACTTGGCTTGGGTTTTCAACATACAAAACCGGCTCACCTGTAGACCTACAATGTACTCCTTGGTATATAGAAGGCAGAAAACCACTCCCCCAAATACTCTTCCCCCCTTCTGGATATTTATTTCCAGAGGTAAGTACAATGAAACCGGGTAAATTTGCATTTTCTGAACCTAGGCCATAAACAGCCCAAGCACCCATTCCAGGCCTACCTAAACGTGCACTTCCGGTTTGCATAAATAGCTGAGCAGGTGCGTGATTAAATTGATCAGTATGCATCGCCTTTAAAAAGCAAACCTCATCAACCACATTTTGGAAATAGGGCAAATAATCAGATACCCAGGCACCCGATTGACCAAATTGATTGAATTTACCTTGTGGTCCCAGCATTTTAGGAACACCCCGAATAAAGGCAAAGGTTTTACCTTTCAGTAATTCCTCAGGACAGTCCTTGCCATGCCATTTAACTAATTCAGGCTTATAATCGAAGAGTTCTAATTGAGAAGGAGAACCAGCTTTATGAATATAAATAACACGTTTTGCCTTTGGTAGAATATGCGCCAATTTAGCCAAAGATTCTTCTTGGCCTAAAGGCGTATTCTCACAAGATCCCAGCATAGAACCTAAAGCCATCATACCCATACCCGTAGAACATTGACGTAGAAAATGCCTACGCGTTAAATAACTCAATGCTCGATTTTCTAACTCCTGACTCATCATTTACATTTTAGTCACAAATTCATCTAAATTTAACATAGCACTTGCCGCCCACTCATAGCCCTGGATTTTATTGACTGTTTTCACCGACTGTCCCTGGTTAAATAGATTTACTAAAGTAGCTAAATCTTTGGTTCTAATCGGATGAACAAACATTTTCTTATACATCGCAGCAATTTTTTCTTCAGGTTTGTTAGTTTTCATCTTAACCATATCTAACGCAATTTTATGTGCCACTTCCACAAAAACTGGGTCATTAAGCAACACAAGTGCTTGCAAAGGAGTATTTGTTCGCACTCTTCTCACTAAACAAACTTCTCGTGAAGGGGAGTCAAAAGTAAATTGGGATGGATAAGGGCCCGTGCGTCTTGTAAATATGTAAATAGCCCTCCTGTACTGTTCATTTCCATCACTTTGCTTCCATTTTAAATTACTGTTCACCGCTTGCCATACACCCTCAGGTTGGAATGGCATAACAGGTTTACCAAACATTTTTGGATTTAATAACCCAGCAACAGACAAAGCTTGATCCCTTACTTGTTCCGCAGATAGTCTAAACCGAGGTCCATGAGATAAATATTTATTGTATGGATCTATCGCTATTAAAGATTTACTCGCTTTTGAATCTTGTTGGTAAGTGGAAGAACAAACGATTTCTTTGATTAAAGCTTTGGGCTTCATATCATATTTGAAAATAAACTGGTAGGCTAAATAATCCAATAATTTCTGATGAGAAGGTTTAGCCCCTTGCGAACCAAAATCTTCTAATGTTTCAACAATACCCATTCCAAATAATTGTTCCCAAAAACGATTAGCTACATTTCTAGCAAATAAAGGATTCGCAGGATCAACTACCCAATTAGCCAACCCAAGCCGATTTCGAGGCCATTCAGATTTAAATTTATGCATAAATGCAGGCACATCGGGTTGAACAGAATCACCATGAACAAGCCAATTACCCCGTTTAAATACGTAGGTGTTCCGACTATAATCCTTAGGCATCTCCAGGTAGATTGGGAAATTATCTGTTTTAGCTGTAACTAGGGAAAGAAATCCATCAAAATCATTTTTACTTAAATTCAATTCTGGATGCAAGGCAAACCAAACTATTTTAAAGACATCATCTGCCTTTCCTGCCAACTTCCCATTAAAAGCTTCCAAGTAATAATCTTGCCTGCCTGTTGACACAGGCCACTTCAACGTCAATAATTTACCTTTTGATGTCGTATCTAATTTAACCTTCAAAACAACTTTTCCATTAATACTTCCCGACCTGATTTGCAATACTCCACCAGGCATTTTGGAAGAATACTGCACCAGTAATTGCTTAACACCATCTGTCTTTAATTTTGGTAGTCGACAACTCCCTGTGTGTCTTAAGCCTATTTGTGTTCCACCCAATAAGGCTCCCTCGGTAAAATTATCAGCATAGTGGGCATGAAATCTAGGTTCTAAAAACTTAATAAATCGATTTAAATACATTTTTTGCGCTGAAGGCAATGAAGATATTTTAGCCTGAAATTCAGCTAATTTTGAAAGATCAGTTGAGTTAAACTGACGAATATTAGGTGCTTCATCCCCAGTATCTTCATCCCTAGTGTTATTTAGAAAAGCCATGAACTTATAATATTCATCATGTCTAATAGGGTCATATGGATGACTATGACATTGAACGCAAGAAAATGAAGTGCCGTGCAAAGCATCCCAAGTTGTATTCACTCGGTCTATAACAGCGGCCACTCTAAACTCTTCATCTACCGTACCTGTTTCATCATTATTCATCGTGTTGCGATGAAATCCGGTTGCAATGTAATCGTCGTCTTTTGGGTTTTCCAACAAATCTCCGGCTAATTGTTTTTTAACAAATTCGCGAAAAGAAAGATTTTTATTAAAAGAAGAAATAACCCAATCTCGATATGGCCAGATGGTTCTACCGTTATCTTTTTGGTATCCTCGACTATCTGAATAGCGAGCAAGATCTAACCAAACGGATGCCCATTTCTCACCAAATGATGGCAAATTCATTAATTTATCAACAAATTTTGCATAATCTTCATCTGAATGAATCATGCTAAATTCATTAACCATAGATTCCGTGGGTGGCAAACCTGTTAAGTCAAGGGATAATCGGCGTACTAGAATCTCCTTTTCAGCTTGTTTTGAATGAGCTAACCCTTGATTATTTAACTCTTCCAAAACAAAATTGTCGACCGGGTTTTTAACAAAACTTTCAGTCCAAAACTTTAATTTTGATAGCAATCCTTCGCTGGAAGGAATGGATGGTTTTTTGACAGGTAAATAAGCCCAATGATCCTCCCACTTAGCACCTTCTTTCACCCATTGAGTCAATATATTGATTTCTTTAGAAGTTAATGGATCCTTTTTATAGGGCATTTTCTCTTCTGGATCTTTAGCATGCAAGCGGCTGATAAAATCGCTCTTTTCAGGATGAAAAGGAACAATACTAGGTTTGCCAGATGCTGTAACAGCATAAGCTTCCTCTTGAAATAACAAACTAAACTTACCTTGCTTTTTTACTCCCCCATGACAACTGATACAATGCTTGTTCAAGATGGGTTTAACATCCTGGGCATAGGAGATTATAACATTTGAAGAAGATGAATTATAGGTGAAAACCAATATACCACTGATAATCAGCGATAAAGTTAACAACCAATACATATTTCCTTTACTCATCATATAAGCTAGTCTATAAAGCTTTAATCTTCAAATTTATACTAAGTTTTTGGTATAAAAAAAGGGTGACGATTCCGCCACCCTTTTAAATTAAAATTAATGAGCCTATGCAGGTTTAGCAATCTCTACCAAAACCCTTTTACCCTTAATTTGAGCACCTGCCATTTTTTCTAAAACAACATTGGCATACTCCTTAGGAACATCCACATAGGTATGCTTATTCTCAATTTGTATTTGACCTAATACATTTCCTGGAATTCCAGACTCCCCAGCAAAGGCGCCTACAATATTAGAAGGCGATATTTTTTCATCAAATCCAATGTTAACAAACATTCGGACCATATTTTCATCTGAACGATAAGGCTTTCCTTCACGATCCATGCGAGGGCCTCTCGGAGCTGATGAACGATCACGATCGTTTCCTCTTTCAAAACGTCCGCCTCGATCTCCACCACCACGAGAATCGCGATCAAAGCGACCAGCACCTCTTCGGCCATCACGGTCTCCACCACGATCATTGCGATCTCTAAATCCTCCACCCCCGCGCTCATCACGGCCATATTTGCGTGATTGACGTTCAAGCTCTCCCTCTAAATTTTCATCACCAAACTCATTTTTCTGAACTCCCATGCTCAATTTAACTAGAGCACTTACAATCTGATCTACTGTAAATCCAGCATGTTGCAAGTTAGGTAACGCATCAGCAAATAAATCCAAATCGCCCTCTCCGATCGTACTAGCGACACGTTCAATAAACATGCCTTTTTTAATCCCCACCACATCAGAGAAAGTTGGAATTACTCCCTTATCTATTTTAACTTTGGTATAGTTCATAATTTCACGTAAACGATTACGTTCAGAACCCACAACCAAGGTAAAAGCCTTACCAAATTTACCAGCACGACCTGTTCTACCGATCCGGTGTACATAATATTCTTCGTCCAATGGAATGTCATAATTAATTACGGCATCCACATTTTCAACATCCAATCCACGAGCTGCAACATCAGTTGCAACTAAAAAACTAACATTTCCTGAGCGAAAACGATTCATCACTTGAGTACGCTGACTTTGCCTTAAATCGCCATGCAAGCCCTCAGCTGCATATCCTCTTAACGCTAACTCTTCAACAACCTCGTCAACCCGCTTTTTCTGATTACAGAATATTAAGACTAATTTTAATGCATAAAAATCGATCAAACGGGTAGTAACCTCCATTTTAGCTCTTCCTTTAACATCAAAATATAATTGCTCAATATTAACATTGGTAATCTCATTTTTAACGACCTTAACTAATTTAGGATCTGTTAAAAAACGATTTGTCAAAGCCAAAATAGGCTTAGACATCGTGGCTGAAAATAAAACAGTCTGACGCTCATTCGGTATTTCTTCCAAAATACTTTCAATGTCCTCACGGAAACCCATGTCTAGCATTTCATCCGCCTCATCCAAAACGACCATCGAGGTCTGATTCAATTTCAACGCACGGCGCTCAATTAAGTCAATCACACGCCCAGGAGTACCTACGACAATGTTTGCTCCCGCTTTTAAGGATTTGATTTGTCGATCGATCGAATCACCCCCATAAACAGTGGTCACCCAAACTCCTTTTGTGAATTTTGACAACTTTCTCATTTCTTCTGAAACCTGAACCGCTAATTCACGGGTAGGACATAAAATGATCGCTTGAACAAATTTCTCAAATGGAACAATATGCTCAATCATAGGTATTCCGAATGCAGCGGTTTTTCCAGTGCCTGTTTGCGCCTGACCGATAACATCTCTACCCTCCATTACATATGGAATTGCTTCTGATTGAATGGGAGAAGCAAATTCAAAGCCCATTTCTTTAACTGCGGCTTGGATTCCTTCCGATAAGGGAAGCGAATCAAAGCGAATTTTTTCACTCATTTAGATATATTTTAATTACGATGCCCGAACACATCCGTAATTTAACTCTTGCCAATAGCCCTAAGTAAAAGGAAAGGGATTTACATTAAATGTAAAAAGAGTTTGTGCGGATGTATTTGTACTTATTTATCACAAAAGTATCTTATTAATCTATATAAACCTAATATATTGTATTATTTCAATAAATTACGCTTGGTAAAAATAAATTTGACTTGAGAATTAGCCTGACTATTTGCACTTTCTACACTAGCTTGAACACCAATTTTTTTGAATGAAAGCCCTTCGCCAACTAGTCGATTTTTTATACTAAAACCACGTTTAAAGGAAGATTTGTCATCTTTATTTGATATGGCAGAAATCTGAACATCCACATTTTTAGATTTATTCATTTGAATCGAAAGTTGCTTAAATAAATAATCCGTGGGCTTCAATAATAAATCTGTATTCTCATCAAAAACAAGTTCTTGGCAAGTTAATTCTAAGGGGGATGTTTGTGTTGAATCAATTAAATAAGCATGTAAATCGACCAAGATAGATTTCTTGGGTACAACGTATTGAGTGCCATCTGGCCAATTTAACGTAAAAAGGGAATCATTCTTAATTCGATTAGAATCTAAAACCGCTTTTGTTAAACTATCATTTAATTTATTCAAACTGTCTATCGGAATTACCTCTTCTAAATCCGAGGTGATTTCTGGATCTACCTTAGGCCTTAATAACGTATACCAAAGCGTAAATCCGCTCAAAATGAGGGTAATTACAATATATAAAAGATTTTTTTTGTCAAATAGATTATACTTTGACTTAACCTCATCTCTTTCCGGATCTTCGGTTAAATAAACTAATGCCTCAGGATCTAGTTTTACTACGTAGGAAAGTATTAAAATATCAGAAATTGCAAAACGTAAATTGGATGGACACAATATGCTAAAATCACCCTTTTTAAGAATAAAAAACTCAGCAAACGATTTCCAGTCTTTTAATGATTCGTAGTCTTCTTCTTTTAATTTGAATCCATATAAACCAAAAACTACACTTAAACCTTTCAAAAACGATGAACTTTTGCATCCTAGTTCCTTAGAAATCAACATCGCAATCGCACTCTTTTTATCCGGAATAAGAATTCCAATTAAGCCTTCTCCATAATGACTAATTTCTTCTAATTGTAATTTAGTTGCATTTCCAGCCTGAAGTTCCTCTATAGCGACACGCGGGATTGGCTTTTGTAAAATAAAATTATAAAGAGCATTGAATCGGATTCGGTTACGAATAAGTTTTAACAATCCACCTAAAATAATTGCCTCCCAAACAGGGATCAACTCTTCTACTTTGGGTTCTGACTCACCAGTAAATAAAGAGATTCTGCGAATCACATTTCCGCGCAAATCTTCTTGAATGACACCAAATAATTCCCCCATAGTTTTTATTTCAAATACAAAATTACAAGTACTGGAGCATATATAAGAATTATTTTTTGCATATTTTTTTCTTTTATTCTCTGTAAACTTTACATTCATTACCTTTGTACCATGAAGAAAGTATTATTCATAGACCGGGATGGCACTTTAATAATTGAGCCTCAGCCAGACCAGCAAGTTGACAGTTTAGAAAAATTGTCATTTTTGCCTCATGTCATATCTAATTTAAAGAAGATACACGAAGAATTCGACTTTGAATTAGTTATGGTCACTAACCAAGATGGACTAGGTACTGCCTCATTTCCGGAAGATACGTTTTGGCCAGCCCAAAACAAAATGCTGGAAATTTTAGCTTCAGAAGGAATTGTATTTTCAAATATTTTAATTGATAAATCTTTTGCAAAAGACAATCTACCTACTAGAAAACCGGGTCTAGGTTTATTAGGGGAATATCTGACGGCCAATTATGATTTAAATAATTCATATGTCATAGGTGACCGAATCACGGACATTCAATTAGCTAAAAATTTGGGTGCAAAAGCATTATTCATCAGTGATTTAGAGATACCTACTGAATTAAAACGCATCACTGCGCTACAAACCACTGATTGGAATGATATATATTCCTTTTTTAAATTACCCGAACGCCTAATCAGTCATACTAGAAACACAAATGAAACTAAAATTACCATCCAGTTGAACCTAGATGGAAAGGGTAATGCCAATAACCAAACTGGTTTAGCCTTTTTTGATCACATGTTAGATCAAATCGCAAAACATGGTAACATTGATCTCACAGTACAAGTTCAGGGGGATTTACATATAGACGAACACCACACCATTGAAGATACTGGGATTGCCCTAGGTGAAGCATTTTTGTTAGCTCTAGGTCAAAAGAAAGGCATAGCTCGATACGGATTTTTATTGCCCATGGATGATTGTTTAGCCCAAGTGGCTTTAGATTTCTCTGGTCGAAACTGGCTTGTTTGGGAAGCTGAATTTAAAAGAGAGAAGATCGGTGAGATGCCAACAGAAATGTTCAGTCACTTCTTTAAATCTTTTTCAGATGCAGCCAAATGCAATTTGAATATTAAGGCTGAAGGAGAAAACGAGCATCACAAAATCGAATCGATTTTTAAGGCATTTGCCAAATCAATCCAATTAGCCGTTAAAAGAGATATAAATAATTTAAATTCTTTGCCTAGTACAAAAGGATTACTATAATTAATTTCATAATTTTGAGTAAAATTTAACAACATATGGGATATTCAGGAGCCGCCTTTTTTATCATTTTATTTGCACTAGCTATTGTAATAGGAGTTAAACTTCAAAAAATTTACAAGGAAAGAGGTAAATAAAAATTAAAGTATTCCTTCATCGGCAAAACTGAAATAGGTATCTGAAGACACAATTAAGTGATCAGAAATTTGTATTTCAAATAATCCTGCTGCTTCAATAATTTTTTTAGTTAGATGCTTATCGGCCGTACTGGGATTTAATTGGCCAGATGGGTGGTTATGAGCTAAAATAATGGCTGACGATGTTTGCTCTAAAGCAGATTTAAACAATAGTTTTAAATCCACTGAAGTACCAGCCACTCCACCCACACTAAATTTTTCTAATTTAATTAATCGAGAAGCACGATTTAAATGAATAATCCAAAATTCTTCATGGGATAAATCGCTTAAGTGAGGCCTTAATATGTTATAAGCATCTTTTGAAGCTAATATGGTGTCAATCCGATGTGTTGCTTCAAAAACCATTCGACGACGTCCCAGCTCTAAAGCAGCCACTAAAACGGAAGATTTAGCCTTCCCAATCCCTTTGAATTTCATGAAGTCAAATTGATTAAAACGGCCTAACTTATTTAAATCTCCTTGTATTGAATTCAATATATCCTTTGAAAGATCTAAAGCTGATTTATTAGGAATCCCCGAACCTATTAATAAGGAAAGTATTTCTTCTATCCGCAAAGTATCTTTCCCCTTGATCGCCATCAACTCACGTGGCCTCTCCTCTAATCGAATTTCTTTGATTTTACCTCCATCAAGTACATAATTCATCTGAACATTTTTCCTGAAGGTAATCCTTATAAACAAGAAAACCCCGCGATTGCGGGGTTTATCAATATGCTGATAATCTAAAACTATGCGGCTAATTTATTCGCCAACTTAGCTAATTTAGATTTTTGATTTGCTACTTTATTCTTATGAATAATGTTTTTCTTAGCTAATTTATCTAACGCAGAAGAAACCTTTTTGTACAAATCAACCACAATAGATTTATCTGTTGTCAAACGAAGATTTTTAATCATCGTACGAGTTGACTTGTGTTGATAACGGTTACGCAAACGCTTTGATTCATTTGCTCTAATACGCTTTAATGCTGATTTATGATTTGCCATTGTTTAAATAATCTTCTTCTAATAAAATTGAAATGTAAAATTAAACAAAATGATTTTAAAACACAACATACTGAACAAAAAAAGCTATAGGATGCTTATTATTTTACTCTTAACACTACATACAAGAGGATATTCTAGCGAATTAATCAAACCTTGGGGATTTTTTGCGCATAAATAAATAAACTCGATGGCGATATACACCTTGCCCATCGAAATGATACCATTTTACAAAAGGCATCAAAAAGAAATTGAGGATTTATCGGTTTTGCCAGACCAACGAAGATATATCATGGACAATGAGGCATCAAGGCATTATATTGATTTAGATCGATATAAGATTGCTGATATTCATTATACAAGCTGGGCTGAAATAATTATAAATATTCATCAAGATAGTTTGGTCAAACATGGAATCGTTCCATGGCATATTCCCATTTTATACCAACAATTAAAATATGCGTTTGTCCGTCGAGACACCATCAAGATCATCAAATTATCAGCAGAAATGGGACACTACATTGGAGATTTACATGTTCCATTGCATACGACGTCTAATTATGATGGACAAAATTCGGGGCAAACAGGATTACATGCCTTTTGGGAATCTCGTATTCCAGAACTATTAAATGAGGCATTAGAAGAGTGGGTTGGCCCAGCTACATTTGTCTCTAATGTAACTAAATCGGCCTGGGATTGGGTTTTAGAATCACATACTCAAGTGAAAATTTTAATTGACAAGGAAGCTAAATTAAATGCTACTTTTAAGCAATCAAAGAAATATACGTTTGAAAAAAAAGGCAACGGACTACAAAAGAATTACAGCGTAGAATACAGTAAAAGATATCATCAAGTACTTGACCATCAAATAGAAGATCGGTTTCAAAGTGCTTATAAACATGTAGGAGATATTTGGTTTTCTGCTTGGATTGAAGCGGGCCAACCCTTTTTTAAATAAAATTTCGCAATTTTACAGGATGGAAGATATAAAATTTGTACAGCTTAAACCAGGAAAAGATTCACCAGTGAAGAGATTTCATCCTTGGATTTTCTCAGGAGCTATCTTAAAACAAAGTGATCATTTAAAAGATGGAGATTGGGTCAATGTAATCAGTTCAAGAGATGAGTTCTTAGGAACGGGCCATTTTCATCATGGAAGTATTTCTGTCAAAATTGTTTCTTTCCAAGAGATCTCGTCAAAAGAAGAATTCTGGATACAAAGAATTAAAAATGCCTATGAATTAAGGCAAAAGCTTCCATTGGGAGAAACGAATGCTTACCGACTCATACATGGTGAAGGGGACAGCTGTCCTGGATTAGTAATCGACCATTACAATGGAGTTTTTGTATTTCAGGCACATACCATTGGGATGCATTTAGATCGCATGGAAGTCGTAAACGCTTTAAAGCATGTTTTTGGAAAAAAGATTAAATCCATTTATGATAAGAGCAAAGAAACATTGCCACCTGAGTATGCTCAAAACTGCAACAATGATTATTTAGAAGGAAAAGTAGTTACACCTTATGAAATTATAGAAAATGGGATAAAATTTTCGGTCAATTGGGTTACTGGGCAAAAAACCGGTTTCTTTATTGACCAGCGCGATAATAGACAGTTACTATCGCTATATTCCAAAGACAAGACTATATTAAATACATTTTGCTATTCAGGTGGGTTTTCTATGTATGCGCTTAAGGAAGGGGCGAAAAGAGTAGTTTCATTGGACACCTCAGCTAAAGCGATTGATTTAGTTAATGCCAATTTAGCCTTAAATGAATTCCCAAATAAGAAACATGAGTCCATTGTAGGTGAAACCCTACCCTATTTAAAGAATTGCGAAGAAGAATTTGATATTATTATTTTAGATCCACCTGCCTTTGCTAAATCAATCAGCAGTAAGCACAAGGCGCTTCAAGGGTATCAAAAAATCAATTATTTGGCTCTTAAAAAAATCAAGAAGAACGGTCTCATTTTCACATATTCATGCTCTCAAGTAATTACGAGAGACTTATTTTATAATATGTTAGTAGCCGCAGGTATAGAGACTGGTAGGGAAATCCAAGTCATTCATCAAATGACTCAGGCCCCAGACCATCCTATTAACTTATTTCACCCAGAAAGTAATTACTTAAAAGGATTTGTATTAAGAGTTACCTAATTAACAAATCGGAAGATACGATTCCAACGAATTTTACCGGAGAAAAGGCCTTTGTTTGGATCTAGTGACATCCAAACAAATACTGCTTTTCCTACGATATGGTCGGCAGGAACAAATCCCCAAAACCGAGAATCAGCTGAATTATGGCGATTATCCCCCATCATAAAATAGTAATCTTGTTTAAAAGTATAGCTATTTAATACTTTTCCATTTTGTAAAATTTTATCTCCGTCGATCGTTATGCTTTCGTTTCCTTCATACTTCTGAATAGCTTCTTGGTATAATTTAACGTTTTTAGCATCTAAAGTGACAGTCCAACCTTTTGCTGGAATTTGCAAAGGTCCAAACCAATCTCTATTCCATTTGAACTGCGTAGTGTCATGTGGAAAAATAGCTTCAAATGCCCGTCCTTTGACATCTTTAAATGAATCATAATCAAAAGTCTTAGGAAATGAAGATTTAGAAATTTCTGAAATCTTACTTAAAGATGTATTCAATTTATATCCAACTAATTGGTTTAATGAGTCAGCCAGAGGCAACCAATCTGCGGAATCAAAGCTTGCGTCAGGAGAATTACGAATACCGAATTGGTCAAAAAAACTTTCTTCTAATGTTTCCTTCGTCTTCATAAAGACAGGATGTTGCATTCTTTCCGGATTTTCCAAGGCTTTATTATTAATAAATACCTGTTGGCCCCGAACTTCAATGACATCCCCTGGTGTTGCCACACACCTTTTTACGTAAAAAGTACGTAAATCTAATGGAGCATCTCCATCGTCTTCCCAATTAGGTGCATTAAATACAACGGCATCTCCTTTTTTAACCTCGGTGAAACCAGGCAAACGAAAGGTAGGCAAATTCAACCAACGTAAATAAGAAGGTATATTAGTGAACCATATTTTTTGATGCGTTAAAGGTAATTGTAATGGAGTTTTTGGAGTGCGCACCCCATAATGCATTTTACTAACAAACAAAAAATCGCCTACCATCAACGAACTTTCCATAGAAGGAGTAGGAATCGTATATGCTTCAAAAAGGAAAAAGCGAATAAGAGTAGCCGCGACTACAGCAAATAAAACAGAATCCAGCCATTCTCTAAAGGCTGATTTTTGCGTAGGTTTTTTTGCGTCTTTGGAATTCATCATATTATTTTTTGTGTAAATACTTATCTATTAACTCTTGTGATGGCTTATTTATGTAAGGTGATGGAAAACCTCTTTCTACAAAATCAACATCTTCCATATTCGTATACCGTAAATGAGAAGACCACCTTATTTGGTTATTGGTAATAACTCCCGATTCATGTACTAACAAAGTAGAAAAAATAACGATATCTCCCATATTCACTTCAGGTTGTAATTTAGGATATGCGTTTCGGTCAAAGGTTACCTCAGCAAAACCATTTTCTAATTTATCCGTCAGTGGTCCCAATTTATGAGAACCTGGGTAAAATATAACAGGGCCATGTTCAATTTCCAAATCAATTAAAGGAAACCAAACAACAATCGAATCCTGTGAAGCCAACATTGAAACCCAATCTTGATGTAGTGGCGTTTTATAAAAATGCTCAGACATGGCAAGGTTAGGATGATTGAAAAATAACATGGGCCGAGTACACATCAAAGGCTTCGATAAACCCAAATTTTTAACTAATTCAATCAAATCTGGATTCACGGATAATTGATATAATTCAACTAATCCTGTTTGAATCAATTTACCACAACTAATAAAAGTGTCTAAATGATTTTGAAACAATTGAGTCATTTGAGATAAATAATCTCCCTTTATACCTAAATAATCAAATTGAATTTGGAAAATATTTTTAGCAGCTAATTGAATGTCCTCAATTAATTTGCGCTCGAAAAAACCTGGAATAACAATAACTCCATTTTCCTTTAAATCCGATTTTAATTGATCTAATTTCAACATCCTCATTAATTTAACATATCGTCCATTCCTAAAACCCCTTTTTTACCTAAAATCCATTCAGCAGCGATCACAGCACCTAAAGCAAAACCCTCCCGACTAAATGCTTCATGGGTAACTTCAATTTGATCTACTTTAGAGATGTATTTTACGGTATGAGTTCCAGGCTTCGTTGATTCTCTCTGAGACCAAATAGCAATTTCATCTGCACCCGGAATTTCATTATTAACCCATTTTTTCTTATTCGAATATTGACTCATTATTCCTTCGGCAATCGTGATCGCCGTCCCACTTGGCGAGTCTTTTTTCTCCAGATGATGGATTTCATTCGTATAAATATCATATCCAGCATGCGGTTGCATTAATTTTGCCAATTGCCTATTCAATTTGAAAAATAAATTAACCCCTATCGAATAATTAGATGCATAAAAAAATGTCGAGTCAAATGAATGAGTCGCTTTTTCAACTTCAGCTTTTTTCACTAACCAACCTGTGGTACCACAAACGATAGGAATTTGTTTCTCAATGCAATGCATGATATTAGAAAATGCAGAAATAGGATTTGAAAACTCAATAGCAACATCTACTTCTTTATTTGTTAAAGAAATTAAATCATCCGGATTTTCAATATCTATTTTGGAAACTATTTGATGCCCACGATCTATCGCTATGCGCTCAATCTCCTTCCCCATTTTTCCGTAACCAATTAAAACAATCCTCATCGCAATCGATTTTTAAAATTAAAAGTCAAAGATACACTAGAAAACATTCCTTTTGAAATAGGATCAAATTCAAAATTAGGTTTAATCTTTAAACTTATATCATCCGATACATCAAAAGTCTTTAAATGAGCACTTACGTTGGCATCAACCACATTAAATGCCCACGCCACGGCAATCCCTATAAAAGTATAATCCCTATTTCTTCTAAATCCATCATTCAAACGCTTTAATTGATTTACATCTAAATCTCGAATTACCCCATCTTCATAAGGAACCGCGACCGTAGAAGGTGGAACATAAGATGGATCTTCCGTATGAGGTGAAACAATGTAATAATAATCCCTATACTTCATGTACCGCTGGTGATTGTAATTGGCAATTAAACCTAAGGTAACAAATGCACCGGCAACTAATGGCAATTTCCAATACTGCCGATTATTGATTTGACCCCAACCAGGGATCATTAATGAGTGTAAGGTACTCACCCTAGGAATTATTTTACTATTTTTGATTGATTTTAAAGTTGCTGAATCGGTTTTGAAACCCGTCGTATCCACTACAATTCCTCGCATATTTAGCGAAAAAAATATGCTTATGACAAATGCATGAAAATGTAATTTAAACCTCATTAGGCTATTTTTGAACAAAAGAAATCAACTTTTCAAGTTCTTCTTTAGACTTAAATGACACCTTCAATTCACCCTTACCCTCATCATTCATTTTTAGACTGACAGGTAATTTAAATAAGGTAGATAAATTAGCTTGCCAAGAACGTATTTGGTCCACTTTAACTTCTGACTTATCGACTGGGTTAACTTCAGTATGAGAGGACTGCCTGACAGCGTCCTCCAATTTTCTCACCGACCATTCTTCTGAAATCGTTTTTAAGAATAAGGTATTTTGAATCTCCGTATTTTCCAAAGAGATTAACGACCGAGCGTGCCCCATGGATATTTTATTATCACGAATCGCAATTTGAATATGTGCCGGTAATTTAAGTAACCGAATGTAATTAGTCACAGTAGATCTATTTTTACCTACTCGAGCACCCAAATCCTCCTGCTTTAAATGACACTCTTCCATTAATCTTTTATAAGAAAGAGCGATCTCAATGGCATTTAAATTTTCTCGTTGAATATTTTCAATTAAGGCCAACTCAATCATTTGTTGGTCATCCGCCATACGTACATAGGCCGGAATTCGAGTCAAACCAGCTAATTTTGAAGCCTGAAATCTTCTTTCCCCGGAGATTAATTGGAATTTGCGTGGAGCAATTTTTCTAACCGTGATCGGTTGAATGATTCCTTGAACTCTAATGGACTCAGCTAAATCATTTAATGCCTCTACTTCAAAATGCTCACGAGGTTGAAATGGATTAGTTTCTATACAATCTAACGCAATTTCCTCCATCAAATTAACTGAATCAAGACTTCCAGCATAATCAGAGGCATGTAAACCCTTCGCTTGTAGCTTATCAGAATCTTCTAATAATGCCCCTAATCCCCTACCTAATCCGGTTCTCTTCTTCAAATTTGACTCTTGTTTACTCATTACATCTAATAATTATATCTCCAATAAAAGACCATTTTTTCGCACAATTTCTTTGGCGAGATTTAAATAACTGATAGCTCCTTTACTTTCTGCATCATGCAAAATGGCTGGAATCCCATAACTTGGAGACTCCGACAAACGAATATTTCTTGGTATAATCGTCTCGAAAACCATATTTTTAAAATGAGAATTCACCTCATTAACCACTTGATTCGACAAACGTAATCTTAAATCATACATAGTCAACAAAATTCCCTCGATGAGCAATTGAGTATTTAAACGACTTTGTATAATCTTAATTGTATTCAAAAGCTTACCTAAACCTTCTAAAGCATAGTATTCACATTGAACTGGAATAATAACTGAATCAGCCGCTGTTAAGCTATTGATCGTAATTAATCCGAGCGAAGGGGAACAATCCATAATGATGAAATCATAGTCGTCTTTAATTTCCTTCAGCGCTTCTTTCATTTTACCCTCCCGATTTGTCAGATTAATCATTTCAATTTCAGCACCTACTAAATCAATATGAGAAGGAATTATATCTAAAAAAGGAACTTCTGTGGGTATGATACTATCTTTTACCAACGAAATTCCAACCATACATTCATAAATACTTTGCGAAATCTCTTTTGGATTAAATCCTAAACCAGAAGTAGAGTTTGCTTGAGGATCAGCATCAATTAGCAATGTTTTTAAATCTAAGGCGGCTAGACTAGCTGCTAAATTAATTGCAGTAGTTGTTTTACCTACCCCACCCTTTTGATTTGCTATTGCTATGATTTTACCCATAAAAATCTAAATTTTTCTTTTGACTAATCTTATCAACAATATTACAAAAAAGGTTTCACATCTTTGATTAAATTCTAGCCCAATAAAATCAATATTTAAAATTAAATTTGGGATTCAAAAAATATAAAAACTAAATTATCTACCTATATTGTCATTAAAATAGACCAGACAACTATGAATCAAAATACTTCTTCGCATCCCAAAGGGCTTTATGTTTTATATAGTACGGAAATGTGGGAGCGCTTCAATTTTTATGGAATGCGTGCCTTACTTTCCTTATTTTTAGTTAATGCCTTAGCCTATAAGCAAAATGAAGCATCCATTATTTATGGAGGATTTTTAGGGTTGAGTTACCTAACTACGATGTTGGGTGGATATGTATCAGATCGATATTTAGGCAATCGGAATTGTATTATTTTGGGTGGGATTACGATGGCTATAGGCCAACTTCTACTTTTTGGATCAGCGAGTACTTTTCTTGATGGAGTTGAAACAGCCAATTTATTCATGTGGTCAGGTTTATTATTTTTAATCCTGGGCAATGGATTTTTCAAGCCTAACATTTCTTCCATGGTGGGTCAATTATATGCCAAAGGCGATAGCCGTCTAGATGCTGCTTTTACTATCTTTTATATGGGTATTAATACAGGAGCATTATTGGGGATGATGATTTGTCCTTGGTTAGGAGATGTAAAAGTAGATGGAGTAAGAAATCTAGATGCGTTTAAATGGGGATTTTTAGCTGCTGGCGGCGCGATGATGATTGGAACTATCACCTTTTATTTTTTGAAAAACAAATATTTACTTAAGCCGGATGGCAAGCCTGTTGGCCTAGCACCTGATTTCAATAAAGTACAAGAAACAGACCAAGAAGCCAATAAAGCAGATTTTACCACAAAATCTATTGGCCTTTCCCTATTAATTTTCACTTTATTAGTCTATCTATTCCATTATTTGTTTCTGACAGAAATACCAAATCCAATCAAAGATTGGGTTTATCCGGTCATTTATTCCGCTGGAATTAGTTTAGCATTTTTGATTATGACTGACAAAACTTTGACGAGCGTTGAACGTCAGAGAATATATGTCATGTACATCATTTCATTTTTTGTTATTTTCTTTTGGTCAGCTTACGAGCAGGCCGGTTCGTCTTTGACATTTATTGCGGACCAACAAACTGATTTGAATTTCTTTGGAATTGAATTGCCACCTAGCTCCGTTCAGAACGCTAATTCATTTTTCATCATTCTATTGGCCTTTCCGTTTAGCTGGTTTTGGATATGGATGCAGAAAAAAGGTATTGAGCCTAATTCTCCAGCAAAGCAGGCCATTGGACTTATGTTACTGGCACTAGGATATCTAATTATTGCATATCAAGTAAAAGATTTAGGTTCTCAAAAATTGGGCGTAGTGTGGTTATTCATCATGTATCTATTTCATACGATGGGTGAATTATGCCTTTCTCCTATCGGATTATCTTTAGTCGCAAAGCTAGCACCTAAACGTTTTTCCTCGTTATTAATGGGAGTTTGGTTTTTAGCCAATGCGGCCGGATATGCTCTAGCAGGAACTTTAGGAGCTTTATTGCCACCAGTAAATGCAATTTCAACAGGTCAATTTCCAAGCTTTTTAGGCATGGAAATAAAAAACCTCTATGATTTCTTTATGCTATTTGTATTAATGGCAGGAATAGCATCTGTGTTATTGTATATATTAGCATCTGGACCTCTTAAAAAAATGATGCATGGCATCAGATAATTAAAATAATATGAACGGACCTGATCATCATTTACACGAAAAACACTTAAAGAGCTCTGATTTTATCACTGATATTGTTATCGGCATGTCAGATGGTTTAACAGTTCCTTTTGCTTTAGCCGCAGGACTTTCTGGTGCAGTAGCTTCTTCATCCATTGTAACCACGGCGGGAATTGCAGAAATTGTCGCAGGTTCAATCGCGATGGGATTAGGCGGATATCTAGCGGGTCAAACAGAGCAAGAGCATTATGAATCCGAATTAAAACGTGAATATGAAGAAGTGGAACGTGTTCCAGAAAGGGAAAAAGAAGAAATCAGAGAAGTATTTGAAGGGTATGGCTTGACACCAGAGGCTCAGGAAATTGTCGTGGAAGCTATTTCAAAAGATAAAGATAAATGGGTCGATTTTATGATGCGTTTTGAATTGGGTTTAGAAAAACCTAATCCCAATAGAGCTAGAAATTCAGCACTTACAATAGGCATTTCATACATTGTAGGGGGATTTGTCCCTCTTGTGCCCTATTTTTATGTAGATGATCCCAAGTCTGGTCTTATATATTCAGCAGAAATAACATTAATTGCCTTGTTGGTTTTTGGTTATTTCAAAAGTAAGGTAACGGATCAAAATCCATGGATTGGATCCTTGAAAGTTGCCTCCATAGGTGCTGCGGCCGCCGCAGCGGCTTATTTTGTAGCAACCTTATTTCAATAAATCAATCATGACCCAAGGCGGTGTCATCACCACGTGAATCGGCACCGCCCTGTAGCTTACCCGATGGGAGCACTAAAATTCCGTCTACGAGACCGATAGATGCTGAATCAGAAAATTCATATCCCTTCTGTTTTAAACGCTCCAATTGAATGGCGGATAATCGATTAGGCTCTATCCGAGTTGGTTCAGGCTTCCATTGTTGGTGAAAACGAGGATATTCAACGGCTTGTTGCATATTCATACCAAATTCCAATGCATTAAGTATAACCTGAAAAACGGTGGTAATAATCGTAGCCCCCCCTGGAGTTCCCACAACCATTTTCAATTGTCCCTTTTCAGTGATGATCGTAGGTGTCATACTTGAAAGCATTCTTTTCATGGGCTGAATTTCGTTTGCTTTAGATCCAATTAAACCATAAATATTTGGAGCTCCCGCTTTCGCTGAAAAATCATCCATTTCATCATTTAATAGAAATCCTGCTCCACCAACAAAAACTTTGCTGCCAAAAGAATTATTTAAGGTTGTCGTTATTGATACAGCATTTCCTTCAGTGTCAACAATAGAATAATGCGTTGTTTCTGGGCTTTCATAGCCTGGGAACTGACCGGCGGAAATATCTGAACTTAATGTTGCCTTAGTAAAATCAATCGAACTAATTCTACTTTTGATGTAACTAGTGTCCAGTAAAGGCTTAACGGGAACTTTAATAAAATCTGGATCCCCTAACCATTTTGCTCGGTCTGCAAATACTCTTCGCTCAGCCTCGATCATTAATTGGACCGTAGAGTCAGAACTAGCCCCCCACTTACTTAATGGATATTTTTTCACCATTCCCATTAATTGCGCCAAAGCTATTCCTCCACTAGAAGGAGGCGGCATACCAATAATTTGGAAATTTTTGTAGGATTGAACGATTGGTTTGCGCCATATAGGTTTGTATGTATCTAAATCTTTTTGTGAAATAATGCCATTTAGGCGTTTCATTTCACTAATAATAAGTTCTGCCGTCTTCCCTTGATAAAATCCTTTTGATTTATCCCGCAAAATTCTTTCCAAAGTATTAGCTAAATCTTCCTGTATTAATATATCATCCTTTTTCCAATCCATATGATTCGGATTAATCAAATAAGAATTCCCTTTATTTTCGATGATAAAATCGAGTTTATTCGTATTTAAACCTCTTGCTTCTCGAAAGGTGAGTACATGGCCTTGCCTAGCGATATCGATAGCAGGCTGAATCAGTTCTTTCCAAGGTAATGAACCAAATTTGCGATACATTTCTTCCATCCCTGCAACCGTTCCAGGAACTCCTACAGAAAATACTCCAATAGAACTTTTTTCAGGTATCACATTTCCCGATGCATCTAAGTACATATCTTTTGAGCTTGCCAAAGGAGCCTTTTCACGATAATCTAAAGCAAAAATCTTTCCATTAGCATTTCGATAGACTAAAAAACCACCTCCACCAATATTTCCAGCAGATGGATGACAGACCGCTAATGCAAAATTTACAGCAATGGCTGCGTCAATGGCGTTCCCTCCCTTTTTTAAAATGGACAGGCCGATTTCTGTAGCTAAAGGATGTGTAGTAACAACCATTCCTTTTTTAGATTCGACTAATGGTTTGATCGTACTTTGGGAATAAAGTGCATTGGAAGTAATTAAGGCACTTAAAATAAGGAATAAATAGAATTTCATATCGTAAACTTGTGAATAATACGACGAATTTAACAGAAATATGACGAATGAACTTATTAAATATAAGAGGGTTCAAAAAATAAATTTAACTTTGTAGTTAATAGAAGATTATTTAATTAAAACGAATTAATAAAGTGGATATTTTCAAAAAAGTAGTTAAAAATATGGGGCCAATAGGCGCTCATGCACATTATTCACATCATTATTTTTCTTTCCCAAAATTAACAGGCGAATTAGGTCCAAGAATGACTTTCATGGGAAAGGAGATGTTAAATTGGTCTTTAAATAATTATTTAGGACTAGCAAATCATCCTGAAGTAAGAAAAGCAGATGCAGATGCCGCAGCTAAATATGGTTTAGCTTACCCTATGGGAGCTAGAATGATGTCAGGAAATACCGATCAGCATGAGGAATTTGAGAGACAATTAGCTGAATTTGTTGGTAAGGAAGACTGTTTCCTACTTAATTATGGCTACCAAGGAGTCATGTCGTTAGTAGAATGTATGGTTGATCATCGTGATATTATTGTATACGATGCAGAATCACATGCGTGCTTAATCGATGGCATTCGTTTACATAAAGCAAAAATGGGTGCCTACTATAAGTTTAACCACAATGACATGAATTCTTTAAGAAAGAATTTAGAGCGTGCGAAAAAGCGAACAGAGGAAACTGGAGGAGGAATACTAGTTATTACCGAAGGAGTTTTCGGGATGTCAGGGAAAGTTGGTGCGCTAGACAAAATTGTCGAAATGAAAAAAGATTTTGATTTTAGATTGCTAGTAGATGACGCGCATGGGTTTGGAACCATGGGGGAAAATGGTCGTGGTATCGGAGAATTTTTAAATTGTACCGATGGAATTGATCTTTATTTTTCAACTTTCGCTAAATCAATGGCAGCCATCGGAGCATTTGTAGCAGCGCCAAAAGATATCATCATGTATTTAAAATATAATATGAGATCTCAAACCTATGCAAAAGCATTACCAATGCCATTTGTTATCGGAGGAATGAAGCGACTTGAATTAATAAAAAAGCATCCTGAATTAAGAGAAAAATTATGGGCTAATGTAAAAGCACTTCAAGAAGGCTTAAGAGAAAAGGGTTTCGATATTGGCGAAACTCAATCTCCAGTAACTCCTGTATTTTTACATGGTGATTATGATATTGAAGCGGTTACTAAACTTGTTCGTGACCTAAGAGAAAACATGGGAATTTTTTGCAGTATAGTGGTTTATCCAGTAGTTCCGAAGGGACAGATTATGTTAAGGATCATACCAACCTCCTCACATACGCTGGAGGATATACGTTACACAACAGAGTGTTTTGCTAAAGTTCAAAAGCAACTTAAAGAGGGCTTTTATTCCACATAGATAAGAATTAGAGACTAAAATCAAAGTTTTTTGACTTTTTTCACTTTTTTTTGTGACTTTTAGTTGGAAAAATTTGTGAGAATTAAAAATTTGTCTAAATTTCGTATTATAAAAGCCTCTTAAATGGCTATAAATACAATCTAAATATTTTCAACCTAAAAATTATTATTATGAGCAGATTTGCACAATTGAAAGATCTAGTATTATCATTAGAATCAGATTTCGAAAAATTCTATGATAAAGGAAATCAAGCAGCAGGAACACGCGTAAGAGGTGGTCTTCAACAATTAAAAACTTTATCACAAGAAATTCGTACTGAGGTTCAAAACCAAAAGAACGCTTCTAAATAATTTATCAAATTAAAAAAAAAGCCTGAAAGAAATTTCAGGCTTTTTTTTTGTTAAAATTTTTCCAAATGCAAGGCGGTTGCTATTCCGTCAACCATCAATTTACCTCGTTCAGGTTCAATAACTTGTGTTTTAATTTCGGCGACATGCTTCTCTCTATTAATAGATTCAATTTGAAACTTTGCTGCATAGGTTATGCCAACAAACAAAGGTCTTTTGAACTCAGTGATTTGTTTTAAATAAACACTCCCCTGCCCAGGAAATTCCATTCCCATAACCCTTGAAAATACACTAGCAATTAAAGCTCCATGAATAATAGGTTGTTTAAACTGTGTTGTAGAAGCAAAGACTTCATCCCAATGCAAAGGGTTAAAATCGCCCGATATTTTACAAAATTCATTTACGTCATCCTGAGTAAATGAAAAATCAATTTCATGTGAATCTCCTATTTGATACATATCATATTATTTAATGTTAACTTCACGCCCTGAAAAATATCATATGATTTTCTTTATTATAAATATAAAATCAGGTAGCAAAAGTACGTCAAGCAAAGCTCAATTGATTCAAATATTGAATAAAATTGAAAATTCAAGTCTACATTTTACTGAATTTTCCGGTCATGGAGGTGAATTAGCGAAATTAGCGATAAGCCAACAAGTTTCTAAAATAATCGTTGTAGGAGGAGACGGTACCATTAATGAAGTTGCATCAGAGCTAATTCATACTCAAATACCTATAGGAATAATCCCCATAGGATCAGGGAATGGACTTGCCAGACACCTGAATATCCCCATGGACTTCAAATCTGCTCTAAACAAAGCTTTACATGGGAATAACAATGCAATAGATAGTTTAATGTGGAATGAAAAACCATTTTTCTGTACAGCAGGAATTGGTTTTGACGCTTATGTGGCAGAAGAATTTTCTAAGAACCAACATCGTGGTTTCATAAATTATATAAAGTCTACTCTTAGGTCATCTCTAAGATATGTTCCGATCCAAATTGAAATAAACAACAATACGGAATATGTTTTTTCCCTAAGCATTGCAAATGCAAACCAATTTGGGAATAACGCATATATATCACCGTTATCAAATATTCAAGATGCTCTGTTTGAAGTTGTTAGGATAAGTCCACTGCATTTTATTGAAAAAGCCCAACTTGGAATCAGACTATTTTTAAAAACCATTCAAAGGCATCCTAAAGTAGCTATAAAATCATACGATATATTTGAATTTTCGATAAAAAAGGGAATATGTTATCACATAGATGGGGAATCATTAATTTCAGAAGATTCAAAGGTTAAAATAATTATTTTACCAAAAAGTTTAGTCGTCGTAAATTAGTAAACAATATTTATATATATCATATAATATACTGATAATCAATTATTTAGATAATTTTTTGAAAAAAGAAACAAAAATAAATACGTTTTTTATTCAAAATAATTCTATTTTTTTTTTATTTAACTTTTTCAAGTCAAAATACGAATAAGCTGTATAAAAATTGAACAATTTTTAGTTCCAACTTTTTATCCATTTTTTTTATAAAAAAAAGACAGATTTATTTGTTTTTCAAATTTGTAAGAACCCCGAATTTTACTATTTTTGTCACCCCGCTAAAAATAAGTTTTACATTTTTTTAGTAAATGCCTTAAAATCATTTTATAAAAATTTACATGAAATAATGCCTCAAAGGTATTTTTCATTTAAAACTTTAGTGACCAATATTATCAATTATTAGACTAAAAATGCAAATAGGAGTTAACGAATTGTGGAATAAGTGCTTAATGATTATCAAAGAAGATATATCAGAGCATAATTTCAATACATGGTTCACTCCCATAGTTCCATTGAAATTCTCAAATAATACATTGACACTAGAAGTTCCATCACAATTTTTTTATGAATGGCTCGAGGAAAATTATGTTTCGATTTTTAGAAAAGCGATTGACCTGGTAATAGGCAAAAATGGAATGTTAGAATATTCGGTTGTCATAGACAAAGGGGATCGCAAGAATCCTCCTATTACATTTAATTTACCGACTAACAATTCAAATCAAAATTCACAGAATTCTTTTAATGATAAGTATTCAAATAATCAGCCTACTCACGCTAAAAATCCTTTTCAGTTCAAGGATTTAGATTCTTTAGAACTTGATTCATATTTGATACCTAAATATACTTTTGATAAGTTTATTGAAGGAGACTGCAATCGCTTAGGAAGAGCAGCCGGTATGGCTGTATCAAATAAGCCTGGTTTAACATCTTTTAATCCATTAATGATCTATGGTGGTGTGGGATTGGGGAAAACACATTTAATACAGGCTATAGGAAACCAAATTAAAGATCAATTCCCTGAAAAATTTGTCCTGTATGTGTCAACGGAAAAATTTACGAATCAATTTGTTAATGCGATTAGAAACAATTCCATTGAAACCTTTACAAATTTTTACTTGCAAGTTGACGTACTCATAATAGATGATGTTCAATTTCTTTCTGGTAAAGAAAAAACACAGGAAACTTTCTTTAATATTTTCAATCATTTACATCAATCAGGAAAACAAATAATACTATCTTCCGACAGAGCACCTAGAGATTTGGCTGGGATGGAAGATCGATTACTTAGCCGATTTAAATGGGGATTAACGGCAGACTTACAACAACCAGATTTTGAAACACGTATTGCCATTATTCAGAAAAAGCTTCAAGACGATGGCATTCAAATCAATATTGATGTCCTAGAATATTTAGCCAACTCCATTCAGACAAACGTACGAGAATTAGAGGGAGTGATCATTTCATTAATGGCTCAGGCTTCATTAACACGAAAAGAAATAGATATTGAACTAGCCAAAACAACACTAAAGAGTATCGTAAATGATCAAGAAAAAGAATTAAGTGTTGACAATATATTAGATGTAGTAACACTTCATTTTGATGTTGACCTTCAAACATTGCAAGGAAAATGTCGGAAAAAAGAAAATGTTTTTCCAAGACAAGTAGCCATGTACATGCTTAAAGAATTAACCAATTTACCTTTAAAATCGATTGGATATCATTTTGGCGGCAGAGATCATAGTACAGTAATTCATGCAGTTCAATCCATCTCTGAGGCTATGGAAACCGACAAATCAGTGGAAAAAACGGTAAGAAAGCTTTTTAACCGATTCAACTTAAGTGCCAATTAAAATAAAAAAGGAGTCAAATAAATTGACTCCTTTTTTATTTTAATACATCTGTATATTTCTATTCTACTTCTGGAACAACATCTTTGTCTACCAAGACGCTATCATTGCCTTTAATTTTTTCTTTGATTTTCATTTCTAATTCATCCATTAATTCAGGATTATCTTTAATCAAGTCTTTAACAGCATCCCGACCTTGTCCTAATCTATTGCCATTATACGAGAACCATGAACCTGATTTATCAATTACATTAAGGTCAACACCCAAATCCAATACTTCGCCGGCTTTTGAAATACCTTCACCATACATAATATCAAATTCAACCACTTTAAATGGAGGCGCTAATTTGTTCTTAACAACCTTAACTCTAGTCCGGTTACCCGTAATGGAATCAGCACTTTCTTTAATTTGACCAGCTCTACGAATGTCTAATCGAACTGAAGCATAAAACTTAAGAGCATTTCCTCCAGTTGTTGTTTCTGGACTTCCAAACATCACACCAATCTTATCGCGCAACTGATTAATAAAAATGCAGCAACAACCCGTTTTATTAATAGTACCCGTTAATTTACGAAGAGCCTGTGACATCAAACGTGCTTGAAGTCCCATCTTAGAATCCCCCATTTCTCCTTCAATCTCTGCTTTCGGAACAAGAGCAGCCACCGAGTCAATCACAATAATGTCGATAGCACCCGAACTAATTAAATGCTCAGCAATTTCTAAAGCTTGTTCGCCGTTATCTGGCTGAGAAATCAATAAGTTTTCAGTATCAATACCCAATTTTTCAGCATAGGCACGATCAAATGCATGTTCCGCATCGATAAAAGCCGCTAGACCTCCAGCTTTTTGTGCTTCAGCAATACAATGTAGCGTCAGAGTAGTTTTTCCCGAAGATTCAGGACCATATACTTCCACAACACGACCACGAGGAATTCCACCAATCCCTAAAGCTAAGTCTAGTCCTAATGAACCCGTTGAAATAACAGGAACATCCATCACCTTACTATCAGATAAACGCATGACAGTACCCTTGCCATAAGCCTTATCTAATTTTTCTAACGTAGTTTGAAGTGCTTTTAATTTTTCAGAAGCTAGGCCTTGTGCATCGCCTGATTGTTTTGCCATGTTTATTTATTGATAATCTTGAATGTTCTTTTATGAAATTGTATCTTTCAATTCGCTTTAACAAAAATAGGAAATACGCATTAATAATTAATCAATTTTTAAGATAAACTAATTGGATAAAATAATGCAACTTAAAAATACTCTTTTAACGTGTTAAAAACCATTATTTCAGCAATAATTAAATGGAATTTAATCAGTTTGCTGATCATAGCCAAAAGCGCATGCGCGCAAGATTTATCGTTTTTAGACCAAACAGAATTATTGGACTATCGAATTCATCTAGGATTCATTAATGCAGCAAAGGCAACCGTAAAAAGCTCCCCTAATGTGACTTATTTACAATCAATGCCCACGAGGAAAATAGAAATTGAAGGGAGAACAATCGGTATATTAAATGTATTTAGTCCTGTCGTTGATTATTGGTCAGCCAACCTAGCCATAGAAACACGTTTGCCATTAAAAACAGAAATGAAAAAAATAGAAGGACGGTATAAAAAAAACGAAACCGTTATTTTTGAACATAATCAAGGTTTGGCAAAAATAAACTCTCCTCAAAACAATCCAGTTAATAAAACCATTCCCATTTCGAAAGGCATGATGGACATCATCGGGGGATATTTCTATTTAAGAGACAAGAATTTAACCCAAATGAAAATAGGTCAATCATTAAGTGCAAAAATATTATTTGACGGGATCATTTATGACATTTTATTTATTGTCAAAGGTTTTGAGAATGTGGACGGGAAATTTGGCACTAAAAAATGCATTCGAACTTCATTGGTATTACCGAAAAATAATATGTTTAAGGACGATGATGCCATTAGATTATGGATTAGTCAAGATAAATACCAAATACCATTTAAAATGGAAGTCAATCTAAAAATAGGATTCCTTAGTATTGACCTAGAAAACTACCTGATTCAAGGGAAGTCTGTTTATTGATTTTTATTTTCCCAAAGCCTTTTTATATACTTCAAGCACGCGATTTCTGGCAAACTCATGATTTACAATTGGGTTCGAATAGGTAAATTCCTGGAATTCGGGAACCCATTTTTTGATGTAAATTAATTTAGGATCAAATTTTTGTGCTTGCAGACTTGGATTAAATACTCTAAAATAGGGTGCTGCATCACAACCAGAACCGGCTGCCCATTGCCAACCCCCATTATTGGCCGAAAAATCAAAATCAAGCAATTTTTCTGCAAAATATGTTTCACCCCACCGCCAATCAATTAATAAATGTTTGACTAAAAAACTGGCCACCACCATGCGCACCCTATTATGCATAAATCCAGTTTGGTTTAATTCACGCATACCGGCATCCACCATAGGATATCCCGTTTTTCCTTGTTTCCAAGCCTCAAACTCAACTTCATTATTTCTCCATTGAATATTATCATAATCCTTTCGAAAGGCTAATCCATTACTTATGTGTGGAAAATGAAATAAGATATTACTATAAAAATCACGCCATATTAATTCATTTAACCAAGTTTCAGATGTGCCATTCGCCTGCAATACTAAAGATCGAATTGAAATAGTCCCAAAACGTAAATGAACAGAAAGCTTGGAAGTACCGTTTATAGCCGGAAAGTCACGAGATGCCTGATAATCTTTGATTAATTGATCTGTAACGATTTTTTCTGGAAAGGATAATCCAGAAGGAGCAAAACTGATCGACTCTAAACTTGGGAAATCAGCCTTTATATCCGCATAATTAGCCAAATTTTTCGATGGATAAATACGTAGGGGTTCTTGCCTCAAACGATCCTTCCATTTATTAGCATACGGCGTAAAAACTGTATAAGGTGTGCCCTGTCCACTCAGCACTTCATTCTTCTCAAAAATTACATGGTCCTTAAACGTATGAAAACCAATCTTTTTTGAGTCCGCCAACTGCTTAATTTCCTCATCCCGTTGAATCGCATATTTCTCTTGATCATGATTCAAATAAATAGCTTGCACATCATATTCACGAGTCAATTTCTCAAAAACATGTAATGGATGATCGTGGAAAATTGAAATATCTCCGGATTGTTGGCAAATCGATGATTTAAGCTCAGCTAATTCATGATGAATAAACTCAACACGTCCATCCTTTTTAGAAGGCAAGCGAGATAAAATAGCTTTATCAAAAATAAAAATCGGCAAAACGGGGTATGGACCTGACAAAGCTTGAAATAATCCATGATTATCTTCTATTCGCAAATCCCTTCTAAACCAAAATATTGAAACTTTTTTCATAACGTATAGTTCATTTAAAGCAGAACAAAGGGATTATATAAAGGTTTTGAAAAATTTACCTTGACAAGCCCCCCTTGAAAAGTGTATATTTGCAGATTGTTAATTTTCTCAGCGAAAATAATCATTAATTTAATGTCGTTTAAACTCTATTTTGAGTTTAAAATTTACAAAACTTTAATTCAAAACCCATCCGAATGAAATTATCTGAATTCAGATTTGATTTACCCCAAAGTTTAATTGCCTTAAATCCTACAAAAAATCGAGAAGATGCTCGTATGATGGTAATTAACCGAAAAGAAAAAACCATTGAACATAAAAAATTCACAGACATCATTGATTATTTTGGAGATGGTGATGTGTTGGTAACCAATAATACTAAAGTATTCCCAGCGCGTCTATACGGAAATAAGGAAAAGACGGGAGCACAAATTGAAGTATTTCTTTTAAGGGAATTGAATCGTGAGCATAGACTTTGGGATGTTTTAGTAGATCCAGCTAGAAAAATTAGAGTAGGAAATAAACTTTATTTTGGTGATTCTGATTTAGTTGCCGAGGTGATAGACAACACCACGTCAAGAGGTCGTACAATTAGATTTTTGTATGATGGTGATCATGATGCTTTAATGCAAGCAATTCACGAGTTGGGTGAAACGCCACTTCCAGATGAAATTAGATTAAAAAGAGCGGCTACAGAAGAAGACAGAGAGCGTTTTCAAACTATATATGCGGAGCATGTAGGCGCAGTGGCAGCACCCACAGCAGGACTTCATTTTTCTAAAATTGTTATGAAAAAAATGGAGTTAAATGGTGTTCAATTCTCCCCTATCACACTTCATGTAGGCTTAGGGACGTTCAGGCAAGTGGATGTTGAGGATTTGACCAAGCATAAAACAGATTCAGAGCATTTCATTATCAATGAAGCTACCTGTGGATTTGTCAACGAGGCATTGGATAATAAAAAGCATGTGTTGGCTATCGGAACTACCGTTATGAAGGCGTTAGAATCTTCTGTTTCTGCCAGCGGACATTTAAAACCCATCAATAGCTGGACTGATAAATTTATTTTTCCTCCCTACGAGTTTAAAATACCTACTGCTTTGTTAACTAATTTTCATTTACCTGAATCCATTTTATATATGATGGCATCGGCATTTGGTAGTTATGAATTAGTCCAGGAGGCTTATAAACAAGCTATTAAAGAAAAATATCGATTCTTTAGTTACGGAGATGTGATGTTAATCATCTAATTTTTAGTGTGTGAAAAAAATCGCAATCATTGTTGCTGGTGGGACTGGTCTTCGTATGAATAGTACTATACCTAAACAATTTTTACTGCTTCAAGGGAAACCTGTATTATTTCACACATTAAATCAATTCAAAAAAGCTGATTCAAATATTTTATTATATGTTGTTTTGCCCAAAAGTCAAATGGATTTTTGGGCAAAATTATGTACTGAATTTCCAGAGATCATTAAATTAACTCCCCATATCTTGGTTGAGGGAGGTGAAACAAGATTTCATTCAAGCCAAAATGGCCTATCGGCCATCACAGAAACAGAAGATTGCCTAATAGCTATTCATGATGGTGTTCGACCTTTAATTAGACCTGAATTGATTTCATCTGCTTTTAAATCTGCTGAATTACACGGTAATGCTATACTAACTGTTCCGGCTAAAGATTCCATTAGAAAATATGACCGAGTTTTGAAGAAATATGTTTCCGTTAAAAGAGATGAAATTCGAATCATTCAAACACCTCAAATCTTTCAGTTGAATTCATTAAGAAAAGCTTTTAATCAAACATATAGTGCTGAATTTACGGATGATGCCAGTGTAGTTGAGTCTATGGGTGAAACCATTCATTTAGTTGACGGAGATTATGCCAATTTAAAAATTACCACCCCCGAGGACTTAATCCTAGCGGAAAGCCTAAGTAAATCTGCCTTTTAAATCTATGAAAAACTTTTGGTTACGAATTGCTGAAAACATATTAAAATTCAAGTATCAGATTTTAGGAATATTAGTTGTACTAACCTGTACACTAAGTTTTAAAGCCAGCCAAATTCAACTTAGCTACGAGCTAGCCAAAATTCTCCCAAAATCAGACGAGCGATTCCAACTTTATGAAAATTTCAAAAGTAAATATGGTGAAGATGGAAATGTCATGGTTATTGGACTCGAAAATGATCAAATATTTTCGCCCAATGAATTTGATGCATGGAATAAGTTAACGAAAGAAATCAAAGGCCAAGCAGGAATAAAAAATGTACTTTCTATTAGCAATTTACCAGAAGTATATATTGATTCTTTGTCAAATAAATTTTCTACGAGACCATTATGGGACGCTAATTTACCTACTACAAAAACTAGATTAGACAGTTTACATGATAAGTTATCTCGATTACCCTTATTTACCGATTTTATTTTTACTCAAGATTTTAAAGTGCACCTAATGCTAATCACATTAGATCAGAAAACGATTAATAATAAAAATAGAATTCAACTAGTCAAGCACATTAAAAATTTAGGTGATCAGTATTCGACTAAAATGGGCCATTCCGTTCATTACTCGGGCATGCCATTCATACGAACGGAATATACATCCCAAGTAACTAATGAACTGGCTATCTTTTTAATCCTCGCTATTCTGGTCACCTCTGCGATTTTATTTTATTTTTTCAGATCCATTAAGGTTGTTTCCTTTGCCTTGATTGTTATTCTGGTGGGCATCGTAGCATCACTCGCTACCATCGTTTTATTTAACTTTAAAATTACGCTTCTTTCAGGCCTCATTCCTCCTTTAATTGTTGTCATAGGTGTCCCCAATGTCATATTTTTATTAAACAAATACCATGAAACCTTTTTGCGCACTCAAAACAAAGAGGAGTCGTTGATTGAAAGTACGTCTAAAATAGGTAGAACATTATTTTTGGCCAATTTGACTACATCCATTGGTTTTGGAGTATTCGCATTTACTGGATCGGGCTTATTGGTTGAATTTGGAATTGTTGCTGCAATCAACGTCATGTTCACATTTGCTATTTCAGTATTATTGATTCCAATCTTCTTTAGTTTTTTATCTCCTCCAGAAGCCAAAGATTTGGCACATTTTGAATCTCCGAAAGTGAGTAAATTTTTATTGCGCGTAGAGGCTTGGGTATTTAATCACAGAAAATCTATTTATTTATTTGTCGGGGTAATCTTAGCATTTTCTATTTATGGATTGACTAAAATAAAAGCGGTAGGCTATATAGTCGATGATTTGCCTCAAGATAACGCCATTTACACGGATTTAAAGTTTATTGAAAAGCATTTTAAAGGCGTAATGCCTTTTGAAATATCCATCGACGCACGTGAAGATGGCCGTGCATTAAGCCCAGAAATTTTAACTAAAATAAAGCGTACTGAAAAAGTAATTGCCGAATACCCAGAATTTACGCAAGGACTTTCCATATTAACAGCCACAAAATACTTATACCAAGTATCTAGAGGAGGGGATCCTAAATATTTTGTCTTGCCAAGTATCAACGAATTAAATAAATTAACCGCTTTTCAAAGCAGCTTACAAGGAAAAGACAATTTGGGTAATGGGTTTATCGATGCAAAGAAAAGGTTTACTCGGATTAGTTTTCAGATGCAAGATGCAGGGACAAAAAGGACAAGAGAATTGTTTGACGAAATAAAACCTAGAATTGACAGCATCTATTTAACAGATACTGAAACAGGCGAATTAAAAAAAGAAGGAGATCCCAACACATTCATTGCCAAAATCACAGGTAATTCTGTCATCTATGCTTTTCAAACAGAATATTTGCAGGTTAATTTAATTGAAAGTACACTCTCAGCCATCTTTCTGATTTGCGTTTTAATGGCCTTGTTGTTTAGAAGTTGGAAAATGGTCATCATCTCCACATTGCCTAGCCTCATCCCCCTACTCATTACCGCAGGATTAATGGGTCATTTTGGTATTGCACTTAAACCAAGTACCATTTTGATTTTTTCAATTGCTTTTGGAATATCAAGTGATGGAACGATTTATTTCCTAACACGCTACAAGGAAGAATTTGCCAAAAACGCTTTTGATATTAAAAAATCTATCCAAATAACCATACAAAAAACGGGAGTTTCCATGTTTTATACGGCCATGATTTTATTTTTTGGATTTTTTATTTTTACCGCTTCCACATTTAAAGGAACGCAGGCATTAGGAGTTTTGGTTTCAATCACGCTTCTCATGGCTATGATTTGTAATTTAATATTGCTTCCAGCATTTTTGATGAGTCTGAATAAAAAAGAGGCAACTGAACTATTAGAAGATTAAATTGATGCATAAAGAAGAAAGTATCTATTCACTAGCATTTTGGCTACTATGTTTAAGTAATTTCTTGTTCTGTGCCAGTTTCTCCATGATTATTCCTGAGTTACCCGATTATTTAGCTAGTCTAGGCGGAAGAGAATATATCGGATATATTATTGCCTTATTTACTGTAACCGCAGGATTAAGCAGGCCGTTTTCAGGAAAACTAACCGATCACATCGGTCGAATTCCTGTCATGGCTTTTGGCTCTATTGTATGTTTCATTTGCGGCGGATTATATCCATTAATTCATTCGGTTCAGGGTTTTTTAATCCTTCGATTTTTTCATGGGATGTCGACAGGCACTAAGCCAACTGCCACTTCAGCTTATGTAGCTGATATCATTCCTGAATCAAAACGAGGTGAAGCACAAGGTGGATTAGGCATATTTACTGCCACTGGTATGTCGATTGGCCCTGTAATTGGCAGTTTTTTGGCCAAAGAATTAGGCCTGCGTGAAATGTTTTGGATATCATCCCTTTTTGCCCTGTTGTCTATTTTGATTTTAACAAGAATGAAGGAAACATTACCTAAATCAAGGAAAAAGCCAATGTCCATTTCGCTCTTTAAAATAGGTTGGAAAGATATTTTTGAACCCAAAATAATACCTGTATTCTGGATCATGATTTTAGTGTCATTTTCCTATGGGGTGATTGTCACTTTAGTTCCTGATATTTCAAAAATGATTGGTTGGCACAATAAAGGACTATATTTTACCATATTCACCTTGTCATCTATTTTAGTTCGTGTATTTTTTGCTAAATCCTCTGACCAATATGGTCGAATTCCTATATTGTTAATTTCATCCTTCTTTTTAATTGCTTCCATGTTTTTGATGGTGCTCCCCTTAAGTTCAATGACTGTTATATTATCGGGAATATTCTTTGGTATTTCTTGGGGATTTAATTCTCCAACGTTAACCGCATGGACGACGGATTTGGCCTCACCTACACATATTGGCAGGGCTATGGCAACCATGTACATCGCACTAGAAGCGGGAATCGGAATGGGTGCATTATTAGCTGGAGCATTTTACAAAGGATTAGCCTCTCAAATTCAAATACCATTTTTGCTTTCTGGTATATTTGCCATCATTTCATCCTTACTTTTAGTATATTACCGACATAATTGGCTCAAAAATGACCTTTGAAGAATATTTAATTTCAAAAAAAATCGACCGAAATCTCTTTGAAAATTCAGATTCAGACTTATTCCATTCATGGGAAACCATGTTTAATCAGATTCATCCCTTAAGCTTTACCGAACAAAATAAATTTATCGTCAATAAAATCAGACGTAAATTCCCCATTAAAGTGGATCCCTCAACTTAATTTAAATATAATAATTTCCACAAAAGATAAAACTAAGTCAATATTTCTATGCGTGATTCCCAACCATTAGAGAAAAACTAGAAATTTGCATTTATAAATTTGTAAAATAATAATGAAGGCAATTGAATTAGAACAATTATTTCCAAATCAAGGTCAAATCCCAGCAGAATTTGATTTAACTGAACCATTAGAGCAAAAAGAATATTTGGTCAATGGTGAAATGAGAACTTGGACAGGAAAATCACAAGATGTTTGGTCTCCAATTTATATCAAAACTGACAAAGGTTTGGAGCAAAAAAGAATTGGGTCTTATCCTATTACGGAGGCATCTGATGCCATGGAAGTTTTGTATGCTGGAGTAAAAGCATATTCCAACGGCCGAGGAGAATGGCCTTCTATGACCGTTTCAAAACGAATAGAATGTGTAGAAAAGTTTACACAAAAAATGATACAAAAGCGTAGCGAAGTGGTTAAGCTACTGATGTGGGAAATCGGAAAATCCCTGACAGACTCTCAAAAAGAATTTGACAGAACGGTTCAATACATATATGACACCATTGGTGCCTTAAAAGATATCGATAGAACTTCATCTACTTTTTTAATTGAGGAAGGAATTATAGGCCAAGTAAGAAGATCGCCTTTAGGGGTTGTTTTGTGTATGGGACCATTTAATTATCCATTAAATGAAACCTTTACCACTTTAATCCCAGCTTTAATCATGGGAAATATTGTGTTATTCAAACCACCAAAGCATGGTACTTTATTGCATTACCCTTTATTAGAAGCTTTTAAAGACTCATTCCCTCCTGGTGTGATCAACACACTTTACGGCAGAGGGAATGCCATCATACCTCAGTTGATGGAGTCGGGGAAAATTGACGTCTTAACTTTAATCGGTTCTTCAAAAGTAGCCGATAAATTAAAGAAAATGCATCCAAAAGTTAACAGACTGCGAGCGATTCTTGGCCTAGATGCCAAAAATGCAGCTATTGTAACCGAAAGTGCTCAATTAGATGTGGCGATCAATGAATGTTTATTAGGTTCACTTTCCTTTAATGGACAAAGGTGTACAGCCATAAAAATCATTTTCGTTCACAAATCATTAGCCGATGCATTTAACAAAGGCTTAGCCGAAAAAATTGAAAGCCTTAAAGTAGGCATGATGTGGGATCCAGGAGTTCAAATTACACCTTTACCAGAACCCAATAAACCTGCCTATCTGAAAGAATTAATAGAAGATGCCAAAATGCATGGAGCATCAGTTTTAAATCCACACGGAGGAGAAAACTTTAAGTCGATTTTCTTTCCAGCCCTTCTTTATCCTGTGAATTCTAAGATGAAAGTTTGGCATGAAGAGCAATTTGGACCCGTTGTTCCTGTGGTTCCATTTGAAGATTTAAATACGCCGATTGACTACATTCATGAGTCTTCACATGGCCAACAAGTAGCTATATTTGGAACAGATGTCGATCAAATTTCTGAATTAATCGATGAAACGGTAAACCAAGTGTCAAGAGTAAATATAAATGCTCAATGTCAAAGAGGACCCGATTCATTCCCTTTCACAGGAAGAAAAGATTCAGCAGAAGGAACATTGTCGGTGACGGCTGCACTTAGATCTTTCTCGATCAGAACTGTGGTAGCAACAAAAGCAAACCAATTGAATAAGGATCTAGTTAATCAAATTGTTGAAAACCAACAATCGAATTTCTTATCTACCCGATTTATTTTGTAGTAATCAATTTGACGCTTGTCGGAAGACATAAATGTTAAACAAAAAAAGCCTATAATTAATTTTTAGGCTTTTTTTTATGCAAAATACATTTTGGTTTTATCCCAAAATCAGCAAATTATAAATTAAGTCGCTGAACTTTAGTCGACGCATCCATAATATACTCATCATAAGTCATCAATTTATCTAAATGAGTTTTACTACCTATTTCGATAATCCGATTAGCTACCGTATTCGTCAATTCGTGGTCATGGCAAGTAAACAAAATAGTTCCTGTAAACTCAATCATCCCATTGTTAAGCGCTGTAATCGATTCTAAATCCAAGTGATTCGTAGGTTCGTCAAAGATTAATACATTAGCACCAGACAACATCATGCGTGAAAACATACAACGTTGCTTTTCGCCTCCTGAAATTACATTTGATTTTTTTAAAGCTTCATCCCCTGAAAAAAGCATTCGGCCTAAAAATCCTCGAATAAAACTTTCATCCTTTTCAACGGAATATTGTCGAAGCCAATCCACTAAATTCATTGAAGCATCGTCAAAAAAAGAAGCATTATCATTTGGCAAGTACGTTTGAGTCGTGGTTACTCCCCATTTGAATTCGCCCAATTTAGGTTTTGAATGACCTGCTAATATATCAAATAAGGCGGTCATCGCTAATGAATCTTTTGCCAAAAAAGCTACTTTATCTCCTTTATTGATCGTAAAAGAAAGGTTCGTAAATAAAGGAGTACCGTCATCTGTCGTAGCAGATAATTTTTCAACACTTAATAACTGGTCTCCTGCCTCACGCTCTGGCTTAAAATTAATAAAAGGATATTTACGAGAAGATGGCTTTATGTCATCCACTTGAAGTTTATCCAACATTTTTTGTCGCGAAGTTGCTTGCTTCGATTTAGCCACATTCGCAGAAAAGCGGCGAATAAATTCTTCTAATTCCTTACGCTTCTCATCCGTTTTTTTGTTTTGATCCGTTCTTTGGCGTAAAGCTAATTGAGATGACTCATACCAAAACGTATAGGTTCCCCCGTATAATTGAATTTTTCCAAAATCTAAATCCGCGATATGCGTACAGACATTATCTAAAAAATGTCGATCGTGAGAAACGACAATAACCGTATTCTTAAAATTCATCAAATAACCCTCTAACCATAATATAGAATCAATATCGAGGTTGTTAGTCGGCTCATCCAAAAGCAATATATCAGGGTTACCAAATAATGCTTGGGCCAAAAGCACCTTCACCTTATCTGAACCATTGATGTCCTTCAAAAGCATGTGATGCAAATCTTCTTTGATCCCTAAGCCACTTAAAAGTGTTGCAGCCTCAGATTCAGCTTCCCAGCCATTTAATTCAGCAAATTCAGCTTCCAAGTCAGCAGCTTTATTTCCATCCGCCTCAGAAAAATCTTCTTTTAAATAGATAGCATCTTTCTCAAGCATAATGTCATACAAACGCTTATTTCCCATGACAACCGTCTGAAGAACGGGCGTTTCCTCATATTCAAAGTGATTTTGCTTTAAAATTGACATTCTCTCCCCAGGGTTCATTGAAATACTCCCTGTTTGAGAATCAATTTCTCCTGAAAGAATTTTCAAGAAAGTCGATTTACCAGCTCCATTTGCGCCAATTAGGCCATAACAATTTCCTTCAGTAAATTTAATATTTACCTCTTCGAACAATACTCTCTTCCCAAACCTAAGGGATACATTTGATGCTTGTAACATAACATTGAATTAAATAAGGCGCAAAATTACTCATTTTGAACCTAGAAAAAAATCTTAATTTTCATTCCTTTCCCATATTTTTTTTGTTATTTCGACCTTATGGACATTTCCTTTACATGGAAATTCAAAAAAACACTTAATGAACGTTGACAATTCGCATGTATTTTTACAGTTTAGTGAGCTCGGTGTTCAATTGAAAAGCGAATCGAGTCAAGAGATTGAATTAATCTCATGGGATAAGATCAAAAAAAAGGAATTAGCCTTGATGTCTAAGTTAAAAATTGAAAGACATCAAGTTGACCAATTAACCATTGAAATTCTTCATTCCGACTTCTTATTAATTCCTCAGGAATATGACACCAAGCTATATAGAATAGGTTTTTTAGAAAAAGCATTAGGCCAAGAAGCGCTCAGTGGAAAAGAGATTCACGATCAGCCGGTCCATTGGATTGAATCAAATCTTACCTTTTTAATTCCGAGTGAGTGGAAAGATTTTGCTTCATCATTATTTCCACTAGCCAAGATACATTACCGACATATTTTAGGTGAGTTATTGTCCGAAAAAAATCAAGTAAAAAGCAATAACTCCAACCAACTTAATCTGTATTTACAAGGAAAATTTGCATTTATGTCGCTGTTTTATCAAGGAAAATTACAGTTGGCAAATGTGTTTATGCACCAATCAACCTTGGAATTGGCCTTTTATTTACATTCGATAAGAGATTCATTTGATATTTTGTTGACACGCGAAACAGTTAATATTCATAGTTCCGGGGCTGAAAGTGATGCCACGATTCAATCATTAGCACAATACAACATCCTCATTTAATTATGGCAAATAATAAAATTGCTTTTTTTCCCGGCTCCTTTGATCCTTTCACCAAAGGACATCAAGATATTGTTTTGCGTGCTTTGCCTTTATTTGATGAAATAGTCATTGGAATTGGTCAAAATTCGAACAAGGCTCGTTACTTTTCTTTGGATAAAATGAAAGGCTATATTGAACAAACATTTAAGGGGAAACCCGTTAGAGTAGTCACTTATCAAGACCTTACGGCTAATGTAGCCAAGGAAGTGGGTGCAAAATTTATCATTAGAGGCTTAAGGAATACGACTGATTTTGAATATGAAAACTCTATTTCTCAGGTAAATAGACATATTAATCCCGAGTTAGAAACTGTTTTTTTAATTACATCTCCCCATCTAGCTCCTATTTCATCGACCATTATACGCGACTTGCATCGATATGGCAGTAAGATAGATGATTATTTACCTTATGATTTAAATGGAATTTGAAGAATTGATATGCGTTGAATAACATACCTGATTGAGCTATAGGTATTCGAAAGGGCTATTTTATTCATGTCGGTTTGACTCAACCATTCCACTTTTTCTATATTTTCTTCTTTTTGAGGAATCAATTTATGCTTCTGATTTGTATGCATCATATACCACTTAGTTCTTTTCAGAACACGCTGATTCTTGTGTGTGTAAGTATGGTAAGTCGTGCATAATTTGAATTCCAATTTGGCCTGTACATTACATTCTTCTTCGACTTCTCTTACAGCTGCTACTTTAAAGGATTCATTTTTCTCCAATTTCCCTTTGGGCAGATCCCATTTCCCTAGTCGATAGATCCACAATAATTTATTTTCCTCGTTAAGCACAACCCCTCCTGAGGCTTCAATCAGCGAATACAAACTGATTATTTTTTGTTTGAACGCTTTTTTGTTATCGACTAAAATATACAATGAGTGGAAATCTAATTTAAATTGGTGTAAATCTTCGATGATTTTTCCCATTTGGACCAAGGAAACATTAAGCAAACAAGTGTGTCCTTTAAACTCTTTAATCTTAATTGGCTTTAATCTGGCATCAATAATTAAATCATAATCTTCTTTCAAAGGCAGATCATTTTTTTTAGAAAGATTACTTATTCGGATTGGGCGATCGTCAATGAAAATTATCATGCGTAATTATCTCAGTTAATTTTATCAAAATTAGAATTAAATAATGAAAGATGAACTGAAAAAAGTATTTTTGTGGGAAAGAAAAATAGAAAAATATTTATGGAGAATTTAAGTATTCAACAAGAAGTAGCCCAGCATTTATTACAAATCAAAGCCATCCAACTCAGACCCGATGAGCCATTTACATGGGCATCAGGCTGGTATTCACCTATTTATTGCGACAATCGTATTTCTCTTTCATTTCCAGAAGCTAGAACTTATATCAAAAATAGCCTGTCAGCGGTTGTTAAAGCCTACTTTTCTGAAGTCGACATTATCGCTGGTGTAGCTACTGCAGGTATTGCTCAAGGCGCTTTAGTGGCAGATTATCTAGATTTACCCTTTTGTTATGTAAGACCAGAGCCTAAAAAACATGGTATGGGAAACCAAATCGAAGGATCCATTCAGCCTGGCCAAAAGGTCGTTTTAATTGAAGATTTAATCTCCACCGGAGGAAGTTCGCTAAAAGCTGCAGAAGGCCTTGTGAATGCCGGAGCAAAAGTTTTAGGGATGGCTGCTATTTTTACTTATGGTTTTGATATTTCTGTTCAAAATTTCAAGAACGCCAATATCCCATTTTACGCATTAAGTAATTATGATGTCCTCATCGATGAGGCCGTAAAACTTAACTACATTTCAGATTCCCAATTAGTAACTTTACAAGACTGGAGATTGAATCCAAGTGGATGGCGAAAATAATTCATTTGATTACGTAACGATGCCCAGGAAGTGCTTTTAAAATACCCTGAAATTCTAGATTTAATAAAATAGTAGCTAATTGGCCCATATTTTTTTGAAGTTGCCATGCAATTTCATCCAAGGGAATTTCTCCTTTTTTATGTATCAGCGAAAGTACCTCTGATTCTTCCGCCGTATAACGATTCCATTGCAAGTTTTTATTCCGATGAATAATATCCCCACTTATTTCCCAGTTCAACTGAGCACATAAGTGATTCCAATCGGTGTAAATATTGGCCTTATGCTTTTGAATTAAAAGATTGCAGCCTTCTGAAAATAGTTTGTCAAGATTTCCTGGGACCGCAAAAACCTCCCTGTTGTAATTATTTGCATAATCTGCAGTAATTAAAGCTCCTCCTCTCTCGGCAGCTTCTACAACCAAGGTAGCATCCGACATTCCTGCAATGATTCGGTTACGTAGAGGGAAAAAACGGGCATCCGGCTTTTGGCGTAAAGGATATTCAGATAAAATACCTCCATTTTCAATGATTTTATCCACATATTTTTGATGAGAATTAGGGTAAATCCAGTTAAATCCACCGGCCAAAACAGCCACCGTATTAATTTTAGCTTCAAGGCAAGCCTTATGTAAAGCAATATCAATCCCATATGCTAAGCCACTAACAAAAGTAATTCCTTGACCTATCGAATCTTTGACTAAATCAGAGGTGACTCTTTTGCCATATTCAGTAGCTTTTCGAGTACCCACAACCGCTAAGATTTTTTCAGTATTTAAATCATGATTTCCTTTCCAATATAAAACAATGGGGGAATCAAAAATTTGTTTTAAGCGATTGGGGAAATTGAGATCTGTGTAAAATAATATTTCCGTACGTTCTCGCTGGCAGTCAAGCCAAATTGACTCTGCCTGACTAATTAATCCCGATTGATGAATGGCGGAAGATAAAACTGGACCTATTCGAGGAATTTTCAATAATTGCGATCGAGTCGATTTGAAAATATCTTTCGCCGTTCCCATATAAGACATGAGCCTTCTTGCATTAATGACCCCTATTTGTGGAATAATAGATAAGGCAATTTGGAAAATTTTCTCTTCGTCAGTGGTAGGCATATAGATAAATTATGCCTCAATCTACGCTCTTTTTATTCCAATTGATCAGAAAGAGACTTCAAAAAATTACGAATATCAGTAAGCTGATTAATAACGACTTGATTGGGATTTATTGGATTTCCTTTGCTATTCAATGCTTGCTTGGCTCCTTCTAAAGTCATTCCTTTTGTCTCAATTAAATCAAAAAGAACTTCAATTTTCTGAATATCTACAGCTGTATACTTTCTAGCTCCTGTGGATTTACGCTTGGGTAAAAGATGTGGAAATTGAGATTCCCAATACCTTAATTTAGACGTATTGAGTTTAAATCTGTCTGCAACTTCAGAAATAGAATAATAAAGTTTTTCGTATTCCATAGCGTAAAATAAAGAAAGCTTGCAACAGGTAATTCATTAATTCATTAATTCGAATAAAAAAAACTAATTTTGCAATTCCTGTAAACAAAAGTAAACAGGTACAATTAAAATACCCATTAATTTACAAAATAAAAGCAATGACCTCATCTGAGATCCGCCAACAATTTTTAGATTTTTTTGCTTCAAAAGGACATTTAATTGTTCCTTCTGCTCCATTAATAGCAAAGAACGATCCTACTTTGTTATTTAATAACTCAGGAATGGCTCAATTCAAGGATTTTTTCCTTGGAAATGGAACACCACCGTCTAAAAGAATTGCAGATACGCAAAAATGTCTTAGAGTTTCCGGAAAACACAATGACCTTGAAGATGTGGGCTTTGATACCTACCACCATACCATGTTTGAAATGTTGGGCAATTGGTCTTTCGGTGATTATTTCAAGAAAGAAGCATTAACCTGGTCATGGGAGCTTTTAACAGAGGTTTTCAAATTGCCTAAGGATCGAATTTACGTATCCGTTTTTGAGGGAGATCAGAAAGATGGCGTGCCATTCGATCAAGAAGCATTTGATCTTTGGAAAAATATCGTGGGTGAAGACCGAATTATCTTTGGAAATAAAAAAGATAATTTCTGGGAAATGGGAGAAACAGGTCCTTGTGGACCCTGTTCAGAAATACATATTGATTTAAGGGATCAAGCAGATGTAGATGCAATTTCAGGAAAAACATTAGTTAATGCCGATCACCCTCAGGTAATTGAAATTTGGAATAACGTATTTATGCAATTCGAAAGAATGGCTGATGGTTCACTAGTACCACTCCCGTCTAAGCATGTGGACACGGGTATGGGCTTTGAACGCTTGTGTATGGCGATTCAAGGTAAGCAATCCAATTACGATACGGATGTTTTTCAAGGCACCATACAAATACTTGCAGAGAAATTTGGTCAAAAATATGGCGAGTCCAAATGGCCAGATATTGCGATGCGCGTCATTGCCGACCACATAAGGGCGATTGCATTTTGTATTGCGGATGGCCAACTACCCTCCAATACAAAGGCTGGATACGTCATTAGGCGAATTTTACGTCGGGCAGTTCGGTATGGATATACCTATCTGAATTTTAAGGAGCCCTTTTTACATTTATTAATTCCTTCTTTAGCACAACAATTTAAAGGAGTTTTTGACGAATTGATCGCACAGGAAGCTTTTGTGGCCAAAGTGATTTATGAGGAAGAATTATCTTTTCTAAGAACGTTATCCTCAGGGCTGATCCGATTAGATAATCTGATGGAAAAAGCACAAACCAATCAAATTAAAATTTTAAGTGGTGAAGAAGTTTTTGAACTAAATGATACCTATGGATTTCCTATCGATTTAACTGCGTTAATTGCACGTGAAAATGGCATGGACATCGATGAGTCTGGGTATAACCAAGCACTCCAAGCACAAAAATTGAGATCCAGAAAAGATGCGGGCGCCAGTGCAGAAGATTGGGTATTTGTACATGATGGAGATGAAGTATCATTTGTTGGCTATGATGAAACAAAAGTCAATACACGCATATTAAAGTATCAAAAAACTCAAAATAAATCGGGTTTACAATATAAAGTAGTCCTAGAAATCACCCCATTTTACGCTGAATCAGGAGGCCAAGTAGGTGACTCAGGGTATTTAAATTTTTCCTCCAGGGCTAAAATCCAAGTGATTGACACCAAAAAAGAGAATGATTTAATTGTTCACATTGTCACCGATTCGGGTATCGAGCCATTGATCAATGAAGAATTGTCGGCAGAAATAGATGTCAGCCGGCGTAGAGTAATTACTCAAAATCATAGTTCAACACACTTATTGCAAGCAGCACTTCAAGGAATTTTAGGAAAGCATGTGGGCCAAAAAGGAAGTTTGGTGAACGAAGAAATACTAAGATTCGATTTTTCGCATTTTCAAAAAGTAAGTGATGAGGAAATCAAGAAAATCGAATCCATCGTCAATGCTAAAATAGCTGAAAATATCCCACTATTAGAAGAAAGAAATGTACCTATTTCCCAAGCAAAAGACAAGGGTGCTATGGCGCTATTTGGTGAAAAATACGGAGATTTTGTACGTGTCATCACTTTTGACAAAAACTTTTCGGTGGAGCTTTGTGGGGGAACGCATGTTCCATCAACTGGCGAAATTGGTTTGTTTAAGATTATTTCAGAAAGTTCAGTGGCCACAGGAGTTCGCCGAATAGAAGCGATCACATCCAAAAAGGCCTATGAATTACTGAGTACACAAGAACAAATTTTGGATGAAATAGACCAATTACTTAAGTCCCCTAAAGACTTAGTTAAGGCCGTTGGCCAATTAATCGAACAAAACACAAGTCTTCAAAAATCCATCTCTGCTTATCAGAATAAGGAAGTTGGCGACGTAAGGCAAGCATTAAAATCTAAAATTCAAAATAAAGATGGAGTTGATTATATCATTCAGCAAATAGAAATCCCTTCGGCTGATGCTTTAAAAAACTTAGCCTTTGAGTTACAGTCTGAAAGCAACTCCATTTTTTGCTTCTTAGCTGCCGAAATTGACGGAAAAGCCAGTTTGGCATTAGCTATATCAAAAGAATTAACTGAGAAAAAATCATTCAATGCAGGTACGATTATTCGCGAGCTGGCGAAAGAAGTTCAAGGCGGAGGAGGAGGGCAAGCATTTTTAGCCACCGCTGGGGGGCAAAATCCGGATGGTATTAAGGCTGCTTTACAATTGGCTTTAACTTATTTATAAACATGAATTCAGCTATCCCATGGATGTCATTTGAGCAGGTTTGCGCTAGAATGGATGAAATGGGAAAAAGTAATCATCCTTTCCTATTTTTCGTGGATTATAAAGCTGAATCGGGTTGGATCGGTACTCCCAGCGAAGCCCAAGCATTAGGGATAAAGTATGAAATAGGATCAAATAAAATAGCAGCAAAGTCTGAAAAAAAACCTATTTTTAATAAAACCCCCATTTCAGAAGCAAGCTATTTGGAAAAATTCAATCAAGTCCAAAGAGCTATTCAACGGGGCGATTCTTTTTTAATCAATCTAACTGCCCAGACTCAAATTGAATCCAATTTGACTATTGAAGAAATTTATACCATTGCTCAAGCTCGATATAAACTATTAGTTCCGCAATTTTTTACTGTTTTCTCACCCGAATGTTTTATTCAAATTGAAGCGAATAAAATTAAATCTTTTCCGATGAAGGGTACATTAGCGGTAGTAAATCATTCGAGCCCAGATAATTTAATTAATGACGTAAAAGAGCAAGCTGAACATGCGACGATTGTTGACCTTATCCGAAATGACTTAAGCCAAGTGGCCTTCCCAATCCAAGTGGAAAAGTATAAGTTTATCGATCAGGTTAAAACCCATGAAGGTGATTTATGGCAGATGTCTTCCTTAATTTCTGGAGAATTATTAGATGAATTTAAGGGGCATTTTGGAAGGATTTTGCGCCAACTTCTACCCGCCGGGTCAATATCGGGGGCTCCTAAAACCTCCACTTTAAGGATAATCGAAGAGGTTGAGGCTTATTCAAGAGGTTTTTATACAGGAATCATGGGACTTTTCGACGGTCATTTATTTGATTCTGGGGTAATGATTCGGTATATCGAAATAACAGAAAATACCATGACCTATAAAAGTGGTGGGGGTATTACCGTTTTTTCTGAAGCTAAAAAAGAGTATCAAGAATTAATTCAAAAAGTATATCTTCCCTTTTAATATGTTTTCATTTTTAGAAACAATTTGTGTTGAAAATGGTGCATTGAAATATATGAACTACCACCAAAAAAGAGTGAATAATACTTTTGATTCAATCTATTCAGGAATAGCACCATTTGACCTAAAAAAAGCATTCAATAATCAAAATATTCCTTCCATGGGAATGTATAGAGCGCGCGTTATTTACGAAGAGCAAATAAAGTCCATTGAATTTATTCCCTATCAAGAGAAAAAAATAGCTTCTTTAAGGGTGGTAAATACGGGTGAATTCGACTATGGGTTCAAATGGGCTGATCGATCCTATTTTGAACATACCCTTACTGAGAACAACGAGGTAGACGAAGTAATATTTGAATTAGATGGCAAAATTCAAGATTGTACCATAGCCAATCTCGCTTTTTTAAAAGATGGAATATGGTATACACCTAAAAATCCGATGCACTGGGGAACGACCCGCGCTAGGTTAATTGACGAAAATAAAATTCAGGAAACTGATATTTTAGTAGATGAATTACCCACTTACACCCATATTTGTTTGATTAACGTGTTTAGAGAATTGAGTTTAGTTAAATCACTTTCGGTTTCAGCTGCTATTTTGTAAATTCGATTAATCTAATAAAATGAGCTCAAGCAAAAGTCCTTCCTTTCTCTTACATCAAAAATTCCCCTTTGAGCCTACACCCTCCCAAGTCCAACTATTTGAAAAATTAAGTGGCTTTATCTTGAATCAAGATGAATGGGCTCCCTTAACTTTTATCATTAAAGGATATGCAGGAACAGGGAAAACAACGGTTATATCGACCTTAATCAAAGTGCTAGGTTCATTTGAATATAAGACTCAATTAATTGCTCCTACAGGTAGGGCGGCAAAGGTAATGGCTAATTATTCTAAAAAGAAAGCCAGTACAATTCATAAAAAAATCTATCGCCAAGTAAGTAATCCAAGTTCTGGAACACTCACTTTTCAACGAATGAATAATTATGCCACAAACACAGTTTTCATTGTAGATGAGGCATCGATGATTACAGATGAAGCTGAGTTTGGTTTCAATAGCCTATTGACTGATTTAATTGAATATGTATTTACCAATCCAGAGAATGGACATAATGGGAATAAACTCATTTTTGTGGGTGACACGGCCCAACTTCCTCCCGTGGGTAAATCGCTTTCTCCAGCCTTATCGAAAGAATACATTAGCCAAGAATTTCACATGGAAGTTATGGAGCATGAATTAATCGATGTCATGCGCCAAGATTCACAATCTGGTATTCTATTTAACGCAACCGCTCTACGCCTATTATTGAATGAAAAATCAACTCAAATAAAGTTCAATACAGCTTCTTTCAAAGATTTCTTTCGAATGACCGGAGAAAAAATGGAAGATGGCATGCACTATGCGTTTCGAAAATTTGGCAAAGAGAATACCATCCTTTTAACGCGATCCAATAAAAGTGCCGTGATGTACAATCAATTTGTTAGGCGAACCATTTTATATCAAGAAGATGAAATTTCGAGTGGCGATTTATTGATGATTGTCCGAAATAATTACCATTGGTTAGACGAAGACTCCCCCGCTGGTTTTTTAGCGAATGGTGATTTTGTGGAAGTGATGAAAATCAAAAAAGAAGAGGAAATGCACGGTTTCCGATTTTTACAAGTTTCATTAAGGCTTTGTGATTATGAGGAACATCCAGAGGTAGAAGCCAAAATTTTATTAGATACCTTACATTCCTCGGAATCCGCTCTAGGGAAAGAAGGAAATAAAAAATTGTATGACTCTGTATGTGAGGATTATGCGCACCTGAGTAAAAAGAAAGAGCGAATGGAGGCGATCAAAAAAGACCCCTATTTGAATGCGCTACAAGTAAAATTTGCCTACGCATTAACCTGCCATAAATCTCAAGGTGGCCAGTGGGGCGCTGTTTTTGTAGACCAAGGATATTTAAAAGAGGATCAAATCGATGCGGAGTATATTCGTTGGCTTTACACGGCGATTACTCGTTCCACGCATGAATTGTTTTTGGTCAATTTCCATGAGCGGTTTTTTGATTAAATCATGGTTTTAGCCATGAAATCATTTATAAAATCCATGATGGGTAAAGCGATTAAGCAAATTGTACTTGATGCTATTCAAAAAATCTTAGAAGAATCCCAATCGCAAAAAGAAAACATTTACTTACAAATCAGCTTGCAACAATTAGAGCTCTTAAAAATCAAAGGGTTATAAATTTTGGGAATTATAAATTAAACGAAGCGGCCAAACCGGGATGAAATAATTTTCCTTCGTAGATCGTCAATCCTTTATTTAATGCTTCATTCGACGTACTGGCATCTTGCCAACCCAAATTAGCTAGTAGTTGGATATAGGGCAAAGTTGCCTGAGTTAAGGCTAAAGTAGATGTTTGTGGCACTGCACCCGGCATATTCGCTACACAATAATGCAATATTCCATCTATTTCATACACTGGATTTTCATGGGTGGTGGGTTTACAGGTTTCGATACATCCTCCTTGATCGACGGCTACATCAACTAACACAGTTCCCGCTTCCATTTTCCTTAAATCTTCCTTTTTAATCAATTGCGGCGCTTTTGACCCATGCAATAAAACAGCTCCGATCAATAAATCAACATGAGGTAAATGACTCTGAATAGCATGAGAAGTGGCAAATTGCGTGTGGACATTAGCCGGTAAGACTTCGTCTAAATACCGTAAACGAGATAAATTAGTATCCATGATCGTTACATTGGCTCCTAAACCGGCGGCCATTTTGGCTGCTTGCGTACCGACCACTCCCCCTCCTAAAATTAATACATGAGCAGGCTGGACTCCTGGAACACCGCCCAACATCTTTCCTTTTCCACCCTGTGGCTTTCCTAGATAATAGGCGCCCACTTGGACCGCCATACGACCAGCTACTTCAGACATAGGAATTAAAAGAGGTAATGTTCGATCAGATAACTCAACAGATTCGTAAGCAAAGCAAATGGCCTTTGACCTGAGCATTGCCTCAGTTAATTCACGTGAAGCTGCAAAATGAAAATAGGTGAAAATGATTTGACCATTTTTGATTAAATCATATTCAACGGCAAGAGGCTCTTTAACTTTTACAATTAGATCTGCAGCAGCATAAACTTCTGCCGCAGTGGGCAATATACTGGCTCCTTCATGCGCATACATTTCATCTGTGAATCCAGAACCTAAACCCGCGTTCGTTTCGATCCAGATTTGATGACCATCTTTTTGTAACGCATGAACTCCGGCTGGGCTTAGGCCAACACGGAACTCCTGATTTTTTATTTCCTTAGGGATACCAATATTCATAATTTCAAGGTAAAATAGAAAAGCCAACGAATTAAATTCGCTGGCCTTTTCCAATGATGAAGAATAATAGATACAAATATATGATTTACAATAAAATATTTTGTGTTAATTCATTTAATAAGTAAATAAACTGATAATTATCATAATTATCAGAAAATATTACTAATTTTAGGATTATTTATTTCAAAAAACAGAAAAGATTATGGCTATAAAATCCGCTTTAGATGCTTTGGATATTAAAATTTTGAAAATTTTACAGAATAATAGCCAACATACGCTTAAAGATATCGCTGAACAGGTTAATTTATCGTTGAGTCCGACACATGACCGAATAAAGCGACTGGAAATGGATGGATATATCAAAGGATATGTAGGTATTTTAAATCGAAAAAAATTGAATCTAGGATTAATGGTACATTGCCAAGTGACTCTAGAGAAACAAAATAGAAGCAACTTTTCCGAATTCGAAAAATCAATTAAGGAGTTTCCTGAAGTAATATCATGTCATTTGGTTTCAGGAAACTTTGATTACTATTTGAATGTGATCAGTGAAGATGTGGAGAGTTACAACCGTTTTTATCAGGAAAAACTAGCTGTTTTACCATCGGTAGCTCATATTAGTTCGTTATTTGTCATGGATGAAATTAAAACAACGACATCGCTTCCCTTGTAAATATTTCGTATCTTTGTCCACCTTTTATGGGGTCGACCGGTTTTGACAGCTTTAGCAGTCTGGTTGTAAGCACGTCGGGAGTTGTAGGCATTTCCTGTTAAAAAAACCTTCGAATTATAGCTGGCAATACACAGTATGCCATGGCTGCCTAATCTGATAGATTAGCCAATTTGCCATCGTCCGGCCTCTTCCAAACTCTGCCGAGGAGGATTTCTGGGCGTCGACATGCAGAGTCGATCATTAAGATTTTACTAATTAATGATTAGTATCCAGTAAATAAGTGTTAGGTAAGGTCTGATTTGAACCTATTTAACATCGAAAATGAATCAAATCTAAACGTGTAGAAGGCAATTTTACTCTAGGTTTGGACGAGGGTTCGAATCCCTCCGACTCCACCAGATTAAATTTTACTGATCAAAATTACTCGCCTTGCTAAATGCAAGGCGAGTTTATTGAACGGAAGTAATTAATAATTAAAATCAATCTTAATTTCAAAAAGATCGAATAGGCCGATCATCCTTTTTGCAAAACCCATATCGATAGATATTTCTTAACAAATTCGTGTTTTTTATATAAATTGAAACTTAAATATTACACTATGACAATCAAATCGACCTTTTTATTTCTTTTTGGGATCTTATTAAGCTTTTATAGCATCGCACAAGATTACCCTACTGATTATTTGAGTGCATCATTTCATGCAGATCGACGAGCCGCTGTAAAAAAGCAGTTATCAGACAAGGGAATGGGTATTTTTTTTGCAGGTCAAACACGCCAGAGAAGCAATGATACTGATTTTCCATATGCTCAAAATAAAAACTTCTACTATTTAACGGGATTGGATGAGCCAAATGCAGTTTTAGTCTTGTTCAAGCAGCCAGTAAATCTTTTAGGCAAAACAGGAACTGAATTTATATTTGTCCAAAACCGGGATCCTTTCAAAGAATTATGGACCGGTAAAATTTTGGGCATTGATGGCTTTAGAGCGAAAAGTAATATGGAAAATATATTTATTAATGAGCAATTTAAAGCTGATATACTTCCAATGGCTTCTATCGATTCGGTATTTAGCTTGTTTCGCACCGAAGGAATTTTCAATAAATATAAAGCTAAGGAGGACGAGCTAACTCGCATGGCAGGTATCGTTGACAGCCTTGTATCTACCTTTAAAAAACCGCTAGCCATGCGATCAACGTTAGCCATTATGCGAAATTTGCGTGGGATTAAAACGGCAGAAGAAATCACATTAATTAAAAAAGCTGTAAATATGAGCACCTTAGGCCATAATGATGTGATGCGTGCCATCAGACCAGGCATGAAGGAATACCAAGCTCAAGCGATTATGGAATATCATTTTAAAAATAATGGATCTGAATTTCCAGGCTACGGAAGTATCAATGGAACCGCTGAAAATGCCTGTGTACTCCATTATGTAACTAATTTAAAAACTATTAAAAATGGAGATTTGCTTTTAAGCGACTGTGCTGCTGAATACCATGGTTATTCTGCTGATGTTACTAGAACTGTGCCAGCTAACGGAAAATTCTCTGAGGCTCAAAAAACACTTTATGAAATTGTATTAGCGGCCCAAGATGCTGGAATTGCTGCTTGCCAAGCAGGTACACCTATGGCCAATGTAGATGCCGCTGCTCGCGCTGTAGTAAATGCTGGTTTGATCAAATTAGGCATTGCCAAAAATGACATGGAGGCTAGAACTTATTTTCCTCATGGAACTTCTCATCATTTAGGATTGGACGTGCATGATTTGGGACCACGTATACTTCAACCTGGTGTTGTCATCACCGTAGAACCTGGAATCTATATTCCAGCAGGAAGTAAGTGTGATAAAAAATGGTGGAACATCGGTATTCGAATTGAGGATGATATTTTGATCACAGAAAAAGGACCAGAAAACTTATCCGCCGGTTCCCCTAGAAAAGTGGCCGATATTGAAAAAATGGCTAAACAAAAGCGGATGATTGAAAACTAATCAAACGATAATTAAATAAAAAATGGCCTTTAATAGGCCATTTTTTATTTATTCATTTCTAGTTCTAATAGCGATTTTAACTCATGTAGCTTTTCTTTTTGTTGGGACGCTAAATTCATTTTCTCATCCGGATCCGTTTTCAAATGGTACAATTGGTCTTCCAAATCATTCCCTAATTCAATATTAACCAAGGGATTGAATTTCGCTCCTTTTCCACTTCTGATAAATTTCCAATCCCCTTTTTTAATGGCTAAACTACCGGCTTGCTCAACAATATATTCTCGCCCCGTCTTATTTTTTCCTAGCCATGTACTTAAGTTAGCCCTAGAATCTTTTGCAGAGATCTCATTGAAAGTAGTACCCAGCAATTGGCTCATTGTCGCTAGAAAATCAATTTGAGAGACGAGAGCATTTGACTTACCCACGGGAACTTTTTTAGGCCAGCGAACAATAAAGGGAACCCTGGTACCTGCTTCAAATGAACTATATTTTCCGCCTCTTAAATTACCTGCTGGCTGATGTAATCCAAGGTTTTCCTTAGATCCATCGATATATCCATCATCCACCACTGGGCCATTATCACTTGTCAAAATAACCATTGTGTTTGATGTTAAATGCAATGAATCCAGTGTTTTCATTAATTGGCCGACCGAATCATCTAATTGCAGCAATGCATCTCCCCGATTACCAAAACCACTTTTCCCTAAAAAACGTGAATGAGGGATTCTTGGAACATGAATATCATGTGTAGCAAAATAGAGAAAGAAAGGATTTTTCTGATTGCGTACCATAAATGACTTTGCTTTATCAGCAAAAGTTTGAGCCATATCCTCATCATTCCATAATGCCTGCTGACCACCCACCATGAAACCAATTCTTCCTACGCCATTTACAATGGTATTATCATGTCCATGAGAATGCTTCATTTTTAAGAGTTCTGGATTTTCCTTTCCCGACGGTTGGTTACCGATTTTCTTAAGGTAATTAACTTGGATGGGATCCTGAATAGCTAGATTACGAACATGGTCATTTTCAATATAAACACAAGGAACACGATCACCGGTTGCGGGCATAATAAAGGCTTCTTTGAAACCAATATCTAAGGGTCCGTCGGCTATTTTCCCATTCCAATTAGGCCCGCCCAATGGCCCTAAACCTAAATGCCACTTACCGACTACCGCTGTGTTATACCCTGCTTTTGAAAAAATAGTTGCAACAGTTTGTTGGCCCCCGGGAATTAACGCCGAAGCATCTCCTGTCGCCACAACCGTATCTTTTCTTCGAAAAGCATATTCCCCTTTTAGCAAAGAGTACCGAGAGGGAGTGCAAGTAGCCGAAGTCGTATGGGCTTGTGTAAACAATAGTCCATTTTTTGCTAACTGATCAATATTAGGTGTTTTGATCGTCTTAGATCCATAGCAACCTAAATCCCCAAAACCTAAATCGTCCACATAAATAACAATAACATTGGGTTTTTGCCCAAATGTTAAAAATGATACACACACGAAAAGAAATACTTTAATACAAGATAAAAACTTCATAAACTTTAGATTTTTATTTTAAATAGTTAATTAATTCCACCCCGGCTAATAAAAAACAACCTATCCCAAAATCTTCAAAGTCGGGCACATGGGTATAAGACACGGGCTGAGAATCTTTAGGTTCCTTGCCTGTACCTTGCACATTCCCTAAAAAACCATTGGGATGGACACAAGTGGATAAAGCATCCCAACCAGCTAAAATAGCTCGATCAAATTTCTTTTTAGGCAATAATTTATTTCGTACACCCCAAGACATCCCATACACAAACAAGGAAGTCCCTGTGGCTTCGGGACCACCAAAATGGGTGGGATCCTTCAAACTTACGTTCCAAAAACCATCTTTTCGCTGTAGAGGCAAAAGTGCGTTGGCTAAGGCGACAAAATCTTGTTCATATTCAGCCCGATGAGGTGCGTTTTTAGGCATTAATTCCAACGTTCTTACTAATGCTGCAAACACCCATCCATTTCCACGGGACCAATAACAATTCTCTCCATTAGGTTCTTTATAGGGAGGAACAAAATCTTTGTCACGCCACCATAAAGATGCATTTCGATCATAAAGTCCCGATCCGCCGTGCTTATTTTTGGTAAATGAGTATAAGTCAAACATTTTTTCAAAATATCGATTGTCGGAAAATCGAACGCCCAATCGCGTAAAAACCGGCATACTCATTTGCAAACAATCCACCCAAGACCAATCATCTGCTTTGGCGGAATTAACCATCAGGTCAACATTCGTTTTAATTGGCAATATTCGCGCAGAATCTGCTTTAAAATCAAATAAATCAAGGTAAATCTGCGCACAAGCTTGATTGTCAGCATTGCGCGTTTTAACACCATCCCGTAAATTCCATTGGTGAAAATTCGCCCAGTCTAACATATATTTCATGTCAGCAGCCTTCGGATTGATCTTATATAATTCCATCAGCCCTTAATAATAGACCGCTCGAGTCCAAATATTCGATGGCCGAATCCGGTCTGGCCTTGGAATAGGGGCAGTTACATCGGGCCACTTTTGCTGAAAATAGGCTTTAGCAAGATGTAATTTATTTAAAATTTCTGCCGTTTTGGGCTTAGAAAAGCCATTGAAACTAAAGGCTAAAAGAGATATAAATAAATACTTTTTCATATTAAGCCAAATGAAAAACAGAGGGTATATTAACCGAAACAGGTGAGTTATCTGGATTGGCTTTCATGATGTCACCCATGTATGCCCACCATTTTTGCATGATCGGTTTAGCAGGCAATCCGTCTAATAAACGTAAATCTTCAGCTTCTAGGTAGGCAAATAAGGTAAGCGTCTCTTCATCCAAAAAAATGGAATAATTTTGAATACCTACCTCTTTCAAAAGATGGCTCAATTCAGGCCAAATCTCATCATGACGCTTTTTATATTCCGCCTCAAAACCGGGCAATAAAAACATTTTAAATGCTTTACGTTCCATATATTATTGGTTTATAAATTGAATGAATTTCAACAAAGCTTCGTCATCAAAATTTAAATGCGTGACAAATCGAATATATTGAGGACCAAAGGGCGCACATTTAATGCCCTTGGAATCTAATTCTGCCACTTTAGCAGAAGCCTTAATTTCATCCTGTAATTTAATAATGACAATATTAGTGCTTACTGGCATCACTTCAGCGACCCAAGCTAAACTTTCACAAGCCCATCCTATTTGCTTTGCTCGCGAATGATCGTCCTTTAATCTTTCAACCTGATAATCTAATGCATATATTCCCGCAGCGGCCAATAATCCTGCTTGGCGCCAACCGCCTCCCAACCTCTTTCTAATTCTTCGTGCTTTTTTAATAAAATCATTGGAGCCCAACAGTACTGATCCCACTGGCGCGCCTAAACCTTTAGAAAGACAGACTGAAATGGAATCAAACCATTGGCCAAATTGCTTAGGATTTTGTCCACTCGCAATCATGGCATTAAAAATTCTTGCCCCATCCAAGTGCAAAGGAATCGAAACACTTTTGCAAAAATCAGCTATTTCTTGAAGCGATTCTGAGGAATAAATACTACCTCCTCCTTTATTGACTGTATTTTCTAAACTCACTAATTTACTCTCACAGGCATGAATGTCATCAGGAGAAATGGCGTTCGCAATTTGGTCTTTTGACAAGCGGCCCAAATCACCCTTTAATAATTTAACTGATGCACCGGCATTCGCCATAATTCCTCCCCCCTCATATAAATAGATATGTGACAACTCATCACAGATAACCTCTTGGCCTTTAGAAACATGCGCAGAAATGGCTATCTGATTGGTCATGGTACCGGAGGGACAGAATAATGCATTTTCCATTCCAAACAATTCAGCTACTTTAAATTGCAAATTATTAACCGTTGGATCCTCCCCAAAAACATCATCCCCCAAAGGTGCCGAAAACATCGCATCGCGCATTCCTGCAGTAGGTAAGGTAAACGTATCACTTCTCAGTTCTATCATGGGAATATTTAATAAAATGAGATAAGAAAAATAGTCGAATCAATGGCATTAATCCAACTAAAGCAATCCATGGAAAGTAAAATAGGGTCCATATAACTCCAATCATAGTTAAAATGAATGCCAAGCGGCAATAATAAGTCCACCAATCTGATCTGGTTTTTCGCGCAAACCAAATAACTGCTGGGAAATTCAATGGAAACAGCAACAAAGAACTAGGATTGTATGCCATTACTTCGTGATCTGTGCCAACAGCCAAAAAGAATATAAACCAAGCTAAAATTCCTAAAAGCGAAAATAAAATCACATCAAAAATAAAAATTTCAAATTTTCGTTTTTTGATTGAAATGAAAGCAATCAACAAATTAATCAAAACCAATAAAGGAATAGGTCCAAACCAATCATAATTTTCTATCTCTGATGGTTTTGACACAAACACATCAAATGGAGCATCTGCTAATTTTTGTCCATTCACTTCGGCTTGTTGGACCGAAAGATTTAAATTATCGGGTAAATAACACGACTCTGAAGCATTCGCCAAATGATTAGCGGGAACCCCTAAAGCTAAATTCATCCCAAACGTAACCCAGGAATTAGTTTTCAAATAGTCGTTCATCCAATCACGATATGATTTACCTTCCAGATTCTTATAATTCTTCCATTTAAATGCACCTGGAGACGCCTTTTCAATCATATCCCTTAACCTAGAGGAACAGTTATCGTAAAAGAATTTATACTGATAGTTTTTATTTTCAGGTAATAAATTGATTTCTAAGGCTGTGAAAATCTGCATTTTCTGCGGGTCGGTCAATTTTAAATTTTGAATTTGGATACCTCTTTTTTCAATTTCAGAATAATAGTAAACTAAATCATTCATGGAATTAAATGAAATCGAATAAGGCAGAGTACCTTTTAAAAATTTAAAATAAAAATTATCCGTATTGAAATCAAAAGTCCCATAACTGTAGGCTCGATCAATTCCTTGATCTGGATCATTCACCCAAACAACAGCATGACCAAAAGCGGCATGCAATTCTTTTCCAGGGGCAAAAGTAACCAAAGAGACCTGTGCGCGTGGGCTTAGTGTGGGAATGATAGCAGACCCAAAGAACGGTAAAAATAGAAAAAGATATAAATAAAATTTCCTCATTATTTTCCAGCAATGACAATCACAATTTCCCCTCGAATTTTATCAGGATTTTGATCAAAATAGGTTAAAACTTCTGTAGCGCTCCCTCGAACCATTTGTTCATGCATTTTACTTAATTCGCGTGCCACCATAATGGCACGATCAGGCCCTAAAAACTCAATTATTTGCTCTAAAGCTTTATGCAAACGATGTGGAGACTCATACAAAACCGTTGTTCTTTCTTCTTCCGCAATGGCTTTCCAACGGGTTTGTCGGCCTTTTTTATGGGGCAAGAAACCTTCAAAAACAAAACGATCTAAAGGAAATCCTGAATTCACTAATGCGGGAATAAGCGCCGTGGCGCCAGGTAAAGTTTCGACATCAATACCCTGCTCAATACATGTTTTGACTAATAAAAAACCAGGATCTGAAATCCCTGGAGTACCTGCATCTGAAATTAAACCCACCACTTTACCTTCTTTTAAGAGCTTTATGACTCCAGCCACACCCACATGTTCATTATGCGCATGGTGGGCGAAAAGAGGTTTGGAAATATCTAAATGTTTAAGGAGTTGGCCCGAAGTCCGCGTATCCTCAGCAAAAATAACATCCACCTCTTTTAAAACTCGGATAGACCGTAAGGTCATATCTTCTAAGTTGCCTATTGGAGTGGGTATCAAGTATAATTTCATATTCGAAATTTAACCAAAAATGATTGAAAATATTTCATCGCCAACAAAAGCTTTTTAAAAAGTGGTAGCAGAAATGATAAGCGAAGGAATAAAGGATAAAAACAAAAAAGGGCCTGCATAAATGCAAGCCCTAAACGTAGAGAGTGAGGGATTCGAACCCCCGGGCCTGTAACAGCCAACAGTTTTCAAGACTGCCTCGATCGACCACTCTGACAACTCTCTATTTCCTAATCAGGATGCAAATTAAATCAAAAAATACTTTTTATGCAACCCTAAAGCCTTAAAATTGTAGAAATTAAATTCTTGATTGAATGAAGGCCAACTTACTATTCAGTGAAAGTTCATCAGGAATCCAATGGATAGGAATGCCAGAGCGTTCCATTTTTCGAAAAAATGTCATTTGGCGTTTAGAAAATTGCTGAATAGCAACGCTTAAACCTCGTTCAAATTCAGATCGATTAATTTCTCCCTGAACTAAATGAACCAGCCATTTATATTCTAAACCTAACCTGATTAAATCATTTGGGTTAACTCCATTAGAAATCAATTGCTCCACTTCTTCGATCAATCCATTATTTAAACGATCCGTTAATCTATTGGCACATCGCATTCTTCGAATTTCAGCGATAGGATTTAAGCCAAAAACGACAAATTCACGATTTAACTTAATAGACTCGTTTGCAAAGTCGGTCAACCGAGAAAATTCATAATCTCGCAAAAGTGCATCTAAATAAAGTCCCGTACCCCCACAAATAATAACTTGTTGGCCCATTGCCTCAACTTTCTCGATGGCTTTTAAAGCGTCAAATTGGAAATGAGCCACTGAATAAGGTTCACCAACATCAAGAATATCAATTAAATGATGGTTGACTGCCACTCCCCCATTTTGATACACTTCCAAATCTTTCCCAGTACCAATGGTAAGGCCTCGATAAATTTGCCTAGAATCCGCTGAAATGATTTCCCCTTGAATTAATCGCGCTAAAGAAACAGCCAGCTCAGTTTTACCAGATGCAGTAGGTCCTAGAACAACAATGATGGGCCTATATTTTTCCATCAATTAAGAGCCTAGATTTAATGTTTCCTGAATTACAGGCATCCGCTGTTTTAACATCTTTTGCAAGAGCTCGTTTCCCATTTTCTGCTATATTGAAATACAAAGGAACGGTAATGTGTTCGTTTATAAAACCAATTTTCTGAAAAGCCAATCCACCACTCCATTCCAAATCCGAATAGGTCATTACATTATCAACTTGATTCAAAGTCGTATAAAATGAAATCAATTTTGTTAGACCGCCTACAAGCCTGACGGAGGGATCCGTACATATTTGAATCAATTCGGCTGAAATTTGAGTATTGCCATTCTCCATTTTAAAAACTCGATCCTTCCCAAAAACAGCTATAGCGATCAGTGGATTCCCATTAATTTCAAATTCAGATGTAATATTACGAAATTGGCGGTGTGGCGGAACAATGCATGCCAAATAGGTTTTACCTTTTAAAAAACCCAATAAATGATTTTTATTGGCAAATTCCCGTGCATCATTTTCCGCTAAAATCACCACTTTAGTGTCTCGGGCAAAAATAGAAATGGGTTTATTGATTCGAAATGTCAGAAAATTTAAAATCCAATTCTTTTTGTGATTCCAAATATCTTCCCAAATTCGAAAAGCAGAAAAACCATCACTTCTAAGGTTTACAATTTCTTGTTGGAAAGCAGCTAATTTACCTGAATCCAACCTTTTAAATTCAGCTAAACAAATCCCCTGAATGATGATTGAATTTTCTTTCAATTTCCAAATTGGAAAACTATCTTGCATATATGTTTGTCGTTCAAACCCTAATGGGGCAAGATGAACATCCAATTCAAGATAATAATTAGACTTTAAGGGAATCATTTAATACAAATAATGGTTCAAAGATACAGTGAAATTGAGTAGAAAGTGGTTAATAAACGCTTTGTAAATTTTAAATATACATTATGCAATTTAGATTTGAATCGAGTAGAAATGAGGTTTCAACGTTTGCAACCCAACAAATCAGGGATAATTTTTTGATCGAAAATATTTTTTCGGAAGATCAAATTGAACTAACCTATTCCATTTATGATCGAATGATTATAGGAGGGGCAATGCCAATAAATGAAACCCTTACTTTGGGAAATCCTGATAAATTAAAAGCCAATTACTTTTTAGAGCGCAGAGAGATGGGGATCATTAATGTGGGGGGTGAAGGTAAAGTTACGGCAGACGGAGTAGAATTTGAAATAGGCAAATTGAGTGCCGTATATGTAGGAAAAGGGACGCAAAATGTCTCATTTAGCTCAAAATCAAAAAACGAACCTGCGCTATTTTATATATTATCTTGTCCTGCACACGCGACTTATCCAAATGTGAAATTGGAGAAGGAAAATGTAATCACAGTGAACATGGGTGCTTTGGAAACTTCAAACCATCGGACGATTTATAAATACATCCACCAAGAGGGCATTCAATCTTGCCAGTTGGTCATGGGATTAACCATTTTAGAACCAGGATCTGTTTGGAATACTATGCCATCGCATGTGCATGATCGCAGAATGGAAGCTTATTTGTATTTTGATGTGGACCCAGAGCATGCTGTATTGCATTTATTAGGTGAACCAACAGATACAAAACACATGTGGGTACATAACCATCAAGCAATTATTTCGCCACCATGGTCTATTCATAGTGGTTCAGGGACGAAAAACTATTCATTCATTTGGGGAATGGCAGGTGAAAACAAAGATTATACAGACATGGATTTTTCTCCAATTAAGGAATTACGGTAATGAAAAACATAGGAATAATTTGCTCGTTTTTATTGGTGTCGTTTGTTGGCCTTAGCCAAAACACACCCTATTCAGTTCAAATGGCTGAGTCATTGATGCATACACATCAAGATTCCATTCAAGTAAAATTGGGAAAACCCGTGAACTGGGATTATGAACAAGGATTATATTTAAAGGCTTTAGAATGGGTTTTTCAACGTACTGGAGATGCCAAATACTTTACTTACATTCAGAAAAATATCAACAGCTTTGTTAGTCCGTCGGGGGAAATAAGAACTTACAAAGCTTCAGAATTTAATTCGGATAATATAACCACAGGGCGCGCTTTGTTATTTTTATACCAAGAACTCAATATAGAAAAATACAAAAAGGCGGCCGACCTATTGATGAAGCAAATTTCTACGCAGCCTAGAACGAAGGAAGGTGGCTTTTGGCATAAAGATCGATATCCTGACCAAATGTGGCTTGATGGACTTTATATGCTTGAACCATTTTATGCCGAATACGGAAAAATCACAGGTCAAGACTATTGGGCAGATATCGTCATGCAGTTTCAATTAATGGAAAAAGGGGCATTAGACCCTAAAACAGGTTTATTGTACCATGCATATGACCATGAAAGGAAGCAACCATGGGCAAATAAGTCAACAGGTCAGTCACCCAATTTCTGGGGTAGGTCCATGGGGTGGTACATGATGGGTTTAGTGGATGTGCTTGATTATATGCCCACAAATCATCCTAAAAGATCCATTTTAGTTAATCAATTAGCTCGATTATCAGCTGCCATATTGAAAATTCAAGATGTAAAAACGGGTCTTTGGTATCAGGTACCTAATTTTCCCGGAAGAAAAGGAAATTACCTCGAAGCATCGTGTGCGAACATGTTTGTTTACGCGATAGCAAAAGGAATGCGAAAAGGGTATTTACCACAAAATTATGCAGGTAAAGTTTCAAAAGCCTACGATGGCATATTGAAAAATTTCATCACAAAAGATGCGCAAGGATACATTCACATTGAAAAAACGGTTAGTGTGGGAGGCTTAGGTGGCCAGCCCTACCGCGATGGTTCGTATGAATATTATTTAAGTGAGCCACTAAAAACGGATGATTTAAAAGGTGCGGGACCATTTATTATGGCCTCTTTGGAAATGGAAATTGCCAAAGAATTGGCGATTGGCCAAGGCAAAAAAGTGGTCTTAGATTATTACTTCAACCATGAATATAAGGTTTCAAAATCAGGCAAAAAGGAATTTAATAAGTTTTATACCTGGGAAGAGAGAAAAGATCGCGGTTATAGTTTATTTGCCACTCAATTAGAGCAAATGGGGCTTAAAACGGATTCATTATCTGTAGCTCCAACGCTTGAAAATTTAAAAAATGCAAACATCTACATCATTGTAGATCCTGATAATTTGAAGGAGTCTCCTACCCCAAATTATGTTCAAGCAAAGGATATTGATGAGATCGAGAAATGGGTGAAGCAAGGTGGCAGTTTGATTTTATTGGCCAATGACACGACTAATTGTGAAATACCTAAATTCAATGAATTAGCTAAAAGATTTGGAATTGAGTTTATAGGACCTAATTTAAATTTTGTGCAGGGGACTCAATGGGAACAAGGAGCTGTATACATTCCAGAGGGTCATCCCATATTTGCACCTTTGAAAAAGATTTATGTGAAGGAAATAACTCAATTGAAACTCAGTAAAACGGCAAAATCAGTATTAAACATCAAAGATGCCGTGGTGATGGCTGAAGCGCAAGTTGGAAAAGGGAAGGTTATCGCATTGGGAGATCCTTGGATTTACAATGAGTATTTGAATAATCGAAGAACTCCTTTGGAATTTGAGAACTTTAATGCTGCCAAAAAACTGATTAAATATTTATTAAAATAAGAATATCAGTTTTTTAATTGCTTAAATCAAATGCCCCCTTTAGCTTTACTAACTTTTGAAAAGTTAGTAAAGCTGGTTGCTGAAGCTCTATTTTACAAATTGTCAATCACTAAGGAAACTTATATCCCGTCATTTTTTTTAGCTGAGCTAAAGGAATTGAATAGGATTGCCAATTGGGATTCAAGGTCTTTTCATTGGGGAATAAAATACACCAAACTTTATCTGGAGTGTAAACGACTTTCCAACAATATTTTGGGATGGGCATTTTGGTTGACCCGAGAGCATCTTTAGCCCCAATGGCCCCCGCATAAATAACTAATTTTTGTCCTCTTTTGGCCAATTTACGGCAATATGCTTCTAATCGTTCCCAGGGTCCCCGATTCAACTCAGGCGTTTGAGGAAGCATATTGGACATTAAAAATGTTTCTCTGTTTAAAAATACAGTAGACGTTCGATCTTCTGAATTACATAAATGTCCTCGGTCGTATCCCGTATACTTGTAATCAGACTCATCAATCATATAAAATGATCTAGGAAAGCTGTCATCTTGAATAAATTTATTAGTGCGAGAAACAGAACCTACATCAGCGTCTTTGAGCGTCCAGGCAACCCAATTAGCCCGACCCATAACACCATCATACGACATGACGTAACTAGATTTTACAGATAAATAATTGGATGTGGATGCAGTATTTGCACCTGAAATATTCACAATTCCTACAGGAAAAACCTGCAGGAAAAATGAAATAATAAGATTTAAAATCATCTTTTAAACGAAAATAACCAAGATAATAAAGTTGGCTGAGCAAAGGTATTATCCCATGAATTATGATTAACCCCAGGATATTCCGTATAAGTCACATTAGCTTTAGCCTCTTGTAAGGCAGCTACTAATTCCCTTGAATGTCTCACTGGAACTACTGCGTCGGCATCCCCATGATTCACCCATAAAGGTAATTTTTTAGCATATTTTTTAACATAGGTCAAATCCGCCCCTCCACAAATTGGGATCGCAGCGGCAAACATTTTTGGATTTCTTGAAACCGCTTCCATGGTTCCCATGCCTCCCATCGATAAGCCCATGATGTATAAACGTTTTTTATCTGCAACTTTCGATTTAACCAAACTTTTAACCAAATCTATGGCAGATTGTAAGGGCCAATTTATGTTTTGGGAATAGTCGAAAACGAAAGAAGTAGGCTTTTGTGTTCGATCAATTTTAACAGATGACCAATAGGAATCTTTGGGACATTGGGGGAAAATCACAATCGCTGGAAATTTGGCTTGATTTTCAGGATTCAAAAAAACTTGTGTCCCATATTTCATTTGTGCCACATTATCATCACCCCGTTCACCGGCACCGTGCAAAACCAAAACTACTGGATATTGGGTAGAAGGTTTATAATTGGCCGGGTATAAAATCTGATAGGACAAACTTTGACCTAACTCATTCACATAGGATTTCTTTTCAAAAACACCTTGAGCGAAAATTTGAATACTTAAAAAAAGAAGCGCAAAAGCAAAAAATAATTTTTTCATAGGATTTTTTCTAAAATTAAATAAAATACAGATGGACATAATAGGCAACCCATTCCGGTCGCAAAAGTAGCTGTTAAAGCCCCATAAGGAACTAATTTAATATCAGTTGCCGCTAATCCAGCAGAAACTCCTGAAGTGGTACTCATCATTCCTCCATAAATCATGGCACTATGTGCATTATTTAAGCCAATATAAGGGGCAATAAATGGGGTGGAAATCGTGACAAAAATAGATTTAACAACTCCTGTAGCTATACTTAATGCTATGACCTCAGAACTAGCTTGTAAAGCGGCTCCTGTCACGGGACCTACGATAAAAGTACAAGCGCCTGCTCCAACGGTGGCTATACTTTTAGCATCATAATAGCCAAAAAAAACAGCAATAATTGCACCGCCAACGAAAGAAACGGTAGTTCCTAAAACTAAAGAAATGGCTCCGGCTAAACCTGTTTGACGAATCAACATAAAACTGGCACCCATCGCAGTGGATACAATAGCGAAATCCCTAAACATGGAACCTCCTAATAATGACATTCCAGATAAAATAGAAATATCGGCAATTCCTTTTGACCCACCCGTATGCAATCCAGCGAAATAGGCGACGATTAAACCTAATAAAATGGCAACTGCCGCTCCAGGTATCTTGTTTTTCAAGACATGTTTGGAAATTAAAAAACCTAAATAGCTAATGATACCCACTACCACAAACGCAACAATCAAGCCATTCTTTTCGAAAAAGTTGACAATAATTTCCATCCTAGTTATTTAATGGTGATTTAGTTAATTTAACTAATAATGGGATGCAGGCAAAACACATAAAAACAGGAATGACACCAGCGAGAATGGCTAATAAACCAGAATCGAGTGCCACCACCACGTTTTGGGTGGCTGACATAGCCACAATAACGGGAATGTACATCTGGCTCCAAAACAAAATTCCTTTTTCCGCTTCAGCAGAAAAGAAATTCCGTTTGTTAAAATAGTCATGCCCTAAAATCAAAAATAACATGGCAAATCCAACTCCCCCGACATTGGCTTTAACACCAATCCATTTGGCTAAAAATTCGCCTACCAATTGGCCTAATATATAACAGGCCCCTAAAAATGAGACTCCATAAATAACCATTATTTTATTCGTTTTAACATGTCAGAAATAGGAAATCGAATCGCTTGACCCATGGGTTTTTTACCTCGATAGCTAATTACGCGCATTTCGACAGCATCCTTGGGCACAGTGATAAGCCCTAATGCAGCAGGATAATAATGGTCGGGCAACGAGTGATCGAAACTATAGTGGAATGAAATGTTCCCCACTTCAGCTGTCATTTTAACTTGAATCTCCCCCTTTGATGTTTTCGAAAACTTGAAAATAGGGTCATACATGCTTCGAGCGTATTTAATTTCAGCCATATCTGATCTTTCAAAATGATTTTCGACTCGACTGATAAAATTATCCCAATTTTTATTTTCGTTTTTTGACCATAAATCTTCAGCCACAGCCCAGGCACGGGGATATAACATATATTGAAGATGTCGGTAATTAAATAATTGCTCAGACCATAAATTCGCTTGGCCACCTTTAATTAATTCAGCGTTTACGCCTTCAGGTACCGGATTGAAATCATAAGAATTTTTCAGTCGAACGGTTTCATACACAGGAGGCTCAATAATTCCATCCCCCTGCATTAAATCAAGATATACATTTGAGTTAGGCGTCATGACCACTTGGTGCCCATCATTAGCCGCCTGAATACCCCCTTTAATCCCCCTCCAAGACATAACAGCAGTATTTTTTGGTAGTCCTCCCCCTTCTAATATCTCATCCCAGCCCATCATTTTTTTCCCTTTTGAAGTAATAATTTTTTCCAAACGGCGCGTAAAATAGGCTTGAACTTCTTGAGAATTGGCTAAACCCTCCTTGATTCTTAACGCTTGAATTTGAGGATTTTTATCCCAATAATTTTTAGGACATTCATCCCCACCCATATGAATATATTCAAAAGGAAATAATTCAGACACTTCACCAAAAACCTTGTCTAAAAAGGTATAAACCTTTTCATTAGCTGGGCATAACGTGTTATCCTGCAAAGCAATGGCATGATCGGTAGACCAATCAATAAAAGGCTCGCCAGAAATAACTTGGTAATTTACCGCCTCTGGTGTACATGAAAGTTCTGGATAAGAAGCCACAGCGGCCATCGAATGTCCTGGAACATCTATTTCAGGCATGATATCGACAAACCTATCTTTGGCATATTTAACTAACTCTCGTATGTCATCTTGCGTAAAGTATCCACCAAAATCCCGAGGTTCATTCGGCTCAGGTTTAGAAAACTCCGTAAATCGGCCTATTTTCTTCACATTAAAAGCGCCCTTTTTAGTCAAATTAGGGAATGATTTTATTTCAATGCGCCAACCTTCATCATCCGTCAAATGCAGATGCAATAAGTTGTATTTATAAGCGACCATTTCGTCAATAAATTGCTTTACTTGATCCTTAGTAAAGAAATGCCTCGCTACGTCAAACATCATTCCGCGCCATGCGAATCTTGGCGAGTCCTGAATATTAGCAAATGGAATTTTCCAAGAAACACCGTTTACAATCGTTTTTGATTCGATTTCCTTGGGTAATAATTGACCTAAGGTTTGAATTCCATAAAACAAACCAACTGGATTATTCGCCGAAATTTGGACTCCGCTCTGATTCACTTGAAGGCGATAGCCTTCTTTTCCTAGTGTTGAATCAAATGATTTATTTAAAGCAAATCGAATATTAGCTTTTACCTGATCCCCATAAACCCATTTTAATTTATACCCAGTGGCTTTTTTGAGTTTCTCAGACAATACCTTGAACGCCACTTTTAAGGTGGGATCATTAGGTCCTGACAAAGTCAAGGAGCTAGGTATAGAATAAGACCCTTTGGGGTATTCTGCTTTTAATGGAATTGGGATAATCGAAGGTGTTTGACCCCTAAAAACAAAGGATGTCAAACAAATGAAAGTTAAAATTACGTACTTCATAAATTACTTAAACTAAAGATTTTCTTGCCTCACGATCGGGATCTAAAGCAAGCATTGATTGATCATTTAATATCATGGTCTCCCCTTTTTCTGCCGTATAAGGCTTCCAATTAGGTAAACCACCCCCATTGGGATTTCCTGTTCTAACAAAATTAAGAAAGCTTTTAGCCATTTTTTCTGATAAAGCTCTAGGACGTTTACCACCTCCGGTATGAGTTAGCATTAAGTCCGTATTATAAAACCAAAAGCATATATCATCGCAATGAAAAGCACGCATTCTGCCGTCAAATAACGGTGGTTGCCAACCGAACCAAGAAACATACACGGGAGCTTTTTTCTGCCCCGACTTCACATTAGCTGCTGCTATAGCATTTTTACGATTTGAATTAATTAAAGCCCAAATTTCAATCGGCTTAGCATCAGGGAAATTTTTAGCATAAGCATCCACTATGTTACTAGTTTGATCAGCAAACCTTATTTTTAGTTTCTCTTTGACTCCTGACAAAGTAATTGTTTCCAATAGAGCATCTGTTCTAGATGGAGATTGCTCATGAAAAGTTGTATTAATTAATAAAGGAATATCGGCTGAAAAATGAGAAGAATCTTTAAAGAATTCCCCTGCAGCTAAGTATTGGCCATCGCCTACAGGTGAAAAACCAGCTCGGGCAATATTCATATGCTTGGCTTCATCCCCCATTTTAGCGGCTGCTTTGTTGGCCACATCAATGTATTCACGCCAAGAAAGTTTCTGCAAACCTTTGATATCACCCGGTTTCAAACCAGCTTCTTCCATAATTTTAAGTCCAACTTTCTCAGCAAATTCTTTATTAGTCCCACTCAATGAACTACCACTCAGAGCCACCGCTTTATGAAATAATCCTTTGGCAGATGGCATATTCATCAAAGTGGTCACTTTTGAACCTCCACCGGATTGCCCGATAATGGTCACATTACCTGGATCTCCACCAAAATTTGAAATATTATCTCGGATCCATTCTAAAGAAGCGACCATATCTAAATTACCTACATTTCCAGAGGCCGGATGACCACCAGCCGCAGAAAGCTGACTATAACCTAAAGCCCCTAAACGATGATTGATTGAACAAAAAACCACATCACCAAACCTTGAAAGATTCTCCCCATGATATCCATCCTGTTCTATGGCATTCCCATTCGTATAGCCACCCCCATGCAACCATAAAATAACAGGCCTTTTTTTCTGATCTAACGTAGGAGTCCAAACATTGATACGCAAACAGTCTTCGGAAACATCATCATAATTCCAATGATCCACAAAAGATGCATATTGATTTGCATATCGATTGTCCATGATTTGAGGAGCTGTATTTCCCCACCAAACAGCAGGACGAGTTTCAGTCCAAGGATTAGGCTTCTGGGGAGGCATAAACCGATTGCTTCCCGACGTATCCGCTCCATAAGGTATGCCTAAAAAAGTATGGATTCCGCGCAGAATGAAACCGCGAACTTTTCCGTATTGTGTGTTAGCGACTGCAATATTATCGCCAACAAATAATTGTTGATCATCTAAAGAAAGAGATTTAGAATCCTTTGAATAACCGTTATAATGCCCTAGGCTTAAACTTGCTGAGCCAAGGCCCAAAGATTGAATGAAATCACGGCGACTTGCTTTCATAATTATATGGTTTAGTTTCTTTAAAGTTGACGCAAAATGTATGTAAATCCAAATCCTTTTTTATTTTTGTAACAATAAGCATTATATACGTAACAAAATCATGAATGAAACTGCCACACTTGCTGCTCAGCAAGTAGAATTAACACACGCTATTGATACGGTTTGGGTCGCCATTTGTGCGGCATTAATCTTCCAAATGGAGGGGGGATTTGCTCTTTTAGAAGCGGGATTTGTCCGATCTAAAAATGCGGTCAGCATTATTGCCAAAGTAATGATTGACATTTTGTTTGGAGGAGTCGCATTTTATTTAGTTGGATTTGGAATTGCCTATGGCCATTCGAATGGCTATTGGGCGTTCGATTTTGGTATTTCAAAAGAAGATTTAGGATTAGGATTGACTATTTCGAATAGTCTATTTTGGTTTATCCAAATGGGCTTTGCGGTGGCCGCAATTTCCATTGTTTCCGGTGGAGTAGCTGAGCGAATGAAAATGTGGTCCTATGCCGTTTTTGTGACGATATTTTGTGCCGTTATGTATCCGTTAGCGGCTAATTGGGTTTGGAATCCAAACGGCTGGTTAGCTGTACAAGGCTTCAATGATTTTGCAGGTTCTGCTGCTGTTCATGCGATGGGAGGTTTTGCTGCCTTAGCTGGTGCGATTGTTCTAGGTCCTCGATTGGGAAAATACAACGAAGATGGTAGTATAAACGCGATACCAGGACATAATCTAACTTTATCAGCCGTTGGAGCTTTTATGTTGTGGTTTGGTTGGTTCGGTTTCAATCCTGGGTCCACCTTAGGTGCAGTCGGAAAATGGGAATTAATAGGTTCAGTCGCCACAAATACATTTTTAGCTTCGGCCGCTGGAGGAATTTCAACGATCTGTTATACTTTTTTACGATACAAAAAAGTAGATATAACCATGGTTATCAATGGAGTATTGGCCGGTTTAGTGGCCATTACGGCAGGATGTAATGTAGTAAGTCCAAACAGTGCATTAATCATCGGATTGGTGGCTGGTACTTTAGTGGACATGGCCGTAGTGATTGTAGACAACTTAAAAATAGATGATCCTGTGGGAGCCATCGCTGTTCATGGAATAAATGGTTTCTTTGGAACGATTGCCGTAGGTTTATTTTCCGAAAAAAATGGCTTGTTTATCACAGGAGAAACGGGTCAGTTGATGATTCAATTTACCGGGGTAGCGGTGATCAGTGTATTCTCATTTGTGCTAACCTATACCATTTTTAAAATCTTGAAGGCGACCATGGGAATTAGATTAAGTCATAAAGCAGAGTCTGCGGGTATTGATGCAGTTGAATTTGGAGTAGAGTCTTATACAACATTTGAATAATAGCTAAATAAATTAGATATGAAAAAGGTAGAAGCCATTGTAAAACCATCGAAATTAAAAGCTATTCAAAAGGGCTTGATCGATGCCAATATCCCTTGTATGACCGTTGTTCCCGTTCGTGGAGCCGGTTTACAACAAGGCTATTCAGAGATTTATCGGGGTACCGAAAAATCATTAATCTTATTGCCTAAAATAATGATCATTTGCGTGGTCAGCGATGAAAACCTAGAAAAATGCTTAAGTGTGATCTTAGACAACGCCTCGGAAGGCAACACGGGGGATGGCAAAATATTTGTTTATGATGTCCAAGACGCGATAAGGATTAGAACGAGGACGAGAGGGATTGAGGCGATTAGGTAATTTAGGTAAGAGGAATTAGGTAATTTAGGGGACGGGTTTACCTCGTCCCAAAAAGCTTAATCAATTTTATTCATTTATCGTTTTTAAAACGCGCATACGGATAAACATCTCCTCAGAATACCATTTTAGGGCACGTGTCTTTTTAATCATAGGCGCGTGCTCTTTGCTTTTATAAGCAAAACTATCCAAGATTTCTTCTGACTCCCAAAGACTTAAGGTGGCTTGTTCCAACAAAGGAAATTCCCCTACCCCTTTGGCAAATAGTAAACCGCTTTTTGAGGATAAGTATTTACTGGCATGAGAGACATTGAACCAAAATAACAGGGATTTATACCAAACGATACTCGCACGGGTCAAAACCAAAACAGGTCCACTTCCTGGGTCTGCTCCCATTTCAAATGGATTGTTGCCATTCCAAGTTCCATGGCCTTTGATGGCCACGGTATCCCAACCATTCATTTCGATGGATTGGTTTTTAAAGGCAGACCAACGAGCATTCGTTTCAAAAAAATCATCTGAGGCTTTTTGAGACTCAAATACACCTAAAAAGGCATACATAGAAAAATCAGGCCAAACAGAAAAACCATTTCCCGCGCCCACGCCTAAATGTTTTGAAAATAACAAACCCGCATGATTCCAAGGATTAACTAACGAAATTCCCATTTGAGCAAATGCAAAACGCTTATTTGAAAAGCCCTTGAAACTTAAAAATCGAATTGAAATTATTTTTTCACTCATTTACATCTAAATTAGCCTAATTTTGAACAAATATATCGACAATAAGGTTTAAAACAACATGAACAATTCTGGTAAAAAAGGTTTTTATTTTAAACAATATGAAGAAAAAGGAACATCCCCTTTTGAAAAACTTTTTGGCATATTTAAAGAATTAATAACTCATACATCGGGTGATTTTGATGAAGCTATTGATTGGCTGCGCGAACTGGACAAGGAATACGAATTGACCGATGAAAATTATACCATCGAAGATTTTATTGAAGATTTAAAAGCCAAAGGCTACATCCGAGAAGAAATTGATGCCGAAGGTGGATCTGGTTTAGGCATTACGGCGAAGACGGAAAGGGCGATACGCCAACAAGCACTAGAAAATATCTTTGGGAATTTGAATAAAAGCGGTGCTGGAAACCATAAAACCAAAGCTGCTGGACTAGGAGATGAACTCACGGGGGAATTTAGAAGTTACCATTTTGGAGATGGATTAGAGAAAATATCCCTAACCGAAAGTCTAAAAAATGCGCAAATAAATCATGGAATTGGGTCTTTCGAATTAACTGAAGAAGATTTAGTGGTGGAAGATTCAACCTATAAATCCCAAATGAGTACCGTATTAATGATCGACATCAGTCATTCCATGATCCTTTATGGGGAAGATCGAATTACTCCCGCTAAAAAAGTGGCCATGGCTTTAGCGGAACTCATCACCACTCGCTATCCAAAAGACACGATTGACATCTTGGTTTTTGGAAATGATGCCTGGAGCATCTCTATTAAAGATATCCCCTATTTGAAAGTTGGGCCTTATCACACCAATACCGTCGCTGGATTACAATTAGCCATGGATATTTTGCGAAGAAAAAGGAATACCAACAAACAAATATTTATGATTACGGATGGCAAACCCAGCTGTGTAAAAGAAAGAGATGGGACCTATTACATGAATAGCAATGGTTTAGATCCTTATGTGACAGAAAAATGTTACACTCAAGCAGCTCAAGCACGAAAATTACATATTCCAATTACTACGTTTATGATTGCTAGGGATTCCTATCTGCAACAATTTGTAGACAAATTCACCGAAACAAACCAAGGAAAAGCATTCTACACAGGTTTAAAAGGTTTGGGTGAGATGATTTTTCAAGATTACGAAACAAATAGAAAGAAAAGACTAAAATAAAATGATCAAAAATTTAGGTGAATTAAAAGCTTCTGGTTACACCAGCAAATCAATTAAAGACGAATTAAGAGATAATTTAATCAAGCATATGCAGGCGGGAACGACTGTTTTCGAAGGCGTTCACGGTTTTGAAAATTCTGTTATTCCTGAATTAGAGCGTGCCATTCTATCACGCCATAATATAAATTTATTAGGTTTGCGAGGCCAAGCAAAAACACGTTTAGCCAGGTTGATGGTCAATTTATTAGATGAATACATACCCGTGGTTCAAGGCTCTGAAATCAATGATGATCCATTGTCCCCGATTTCACGTTTCTCACGTGATTTGATCACTGAAATGGGAGACAAAACACCCATCTCATTTCTGCATCGTTCCGACAGGTTTGCCGAAAAATTAGCCACTCCTGATGTTACTGTGGCTGATTTAATTGGCGATGTGGATCCCATCAAAGCTGCTAATTTAAAACTATCCTACGCAGATGATCGAGTGATACACTTTGGGATGATCCCAAGGGCCAATCGGTGCATCTTTGTCATCAATGAAATTCCAGACCTTCAAGCGAGAATTCAAGTTGCTTTATTTAATATTCTTCAAGAGGGTGATATTCAAATTCGTGGTTTCAAATTGCGTTTGCCATTAGACATGCAATTTATTTTCACGGCAAATCCTGAAGATTATACCAATAGAGGAAGTATTGTAACCCCATTAAAAGATCGAATTGGCTCTCAAATTTTGACTCATTACCCAGAAAGCATTGCGATAGCTCGTAAAATTTCCTCACAAGAAGCTAGGATAAATTCAAAACAAATAAGTACAGTGCATGTACCTGAGTTAGCTTATGATTTATTAGAACAAATTTGTTTTGAAGCTAGAGAGAGTGAATATGTGGATAATAAAAGTGGAGTCAGTGCTCGGATGAGTATTTCTATGCTGGAAAGTTTAATTAGCACGGCTGAACGAAGAGCAATGCTAGCAAAAGAAACGACTACCACAGTTCGACTTTCTGATTTCATGGGCATTATCCCTGCGATTACAGGAAAAGTCGAGTTAGTCTATGAAGGCGAGCAAGAAGGCGCGGCGTTTGTAGCTGAGCAGTTGATCGGCTCTGCAATCAAAACATTTTTGCCTGGCTTATTTCCTAAGATAGAGAAATTGACCAAAAAAATAGAAGACACTCCATATTCCCCATTAATGGAAGCCATATTTGCTGAGGGAGGTATCGTAATTTATGATGAAAGTACAGAAGCTGATTATCGAAGTTCGATAGATTCCATTAAACCGTTGGAGGACTTGGTTAAAAAATACCAACCAAACATCCCGGCAACCGATCGATATTTTCTAAAAGAGTTTGTCTTATGGGCATTAGCCGAACACCATAAACTAGGCAAAGATCGACTCACTGATGGGTTCCAGTTTAAAGATTTATTAGATATTTTGTAAGAAATTAAGCCTCGATAAGAGGCTTTTTTTTGATATAATTTGCGTTTATTTACCCTATAATCTCTTAGATTCCCAATGGATTAAGTTAAACACTATTTCAATTACAATTGAAAATCATGAAACAGAATCATACTGAAAATCATTCTCGACGCAAATTTGTAGAAAAAGCAGGAATCGGATTAGCGTCAATGGCATTAGTCCCAAAATTCAATTTCTTAAACACGTCACAAGTAGAAAATAAAGTACGCATAGGCATTATAGGAGGCAGGTTTGGTGCTAGCTTTCAATTTCACGAGCATCCAAATTGCATCGTAGAAGCAGTCAGTGATCTGCGATTAGATAGGCGTGAAAACTTGATGAAAGTCTATAAATGCCGCAAAAGTTATTCTTCCTTAGAAGAGTTAATTCAGGATTCTAACATCGATGCAGTATTCATTGCCACCCCTGCTCCAGATCATGTCAGACATGTGATAGCTGCATTAAATGCAGGAAAACATGTTTTATGTGCCGTGCCAGCCGAATTAAATTTGGAGGAATGTTACCAATTGAAAGAAACAGTAATCAAATCGGGTTTAATTTATATGATGGCTGAAACTAGTTATTTCAGACAAAATACAATTTCGGTCAGGAAATTATATCAAGAAAATAGCTTTGGCGAAATCTTTAGTGCAGCGGCTGAATACAACCATCCTGGGCTTGAATCGTTATGGTTTGAGGACAAAAAACCTACTTGGCGACATGGATTACCCCCCATGCTCTATCCCACTCACTGCACCTCATTTTTAATTTCAGTCACATGAGAGAGGTTAACCAGTGTGAGCGCGTTGGGTTATGGAGATCAAAGTCCTTTATTAAAAAACAATCCTTATAATAATCCATTTTGGAATGAAACGGCTTTTTTTCAAACAAATAAAAATCATCCATTCCGAGTGGAAGTGAATTGGAAAGGTGCTTTAAGGAATGCGGAACGTGCTGAATGGCGTGGAGAAAAAATGAGTTTTATTTCATCAGCATCTGAGTCCAATGAACACACAATTATTCGTAGTGTAGATACGATAGGAAAAGATGATGCAGGTTTTCAAATAAAAGAAAACAGAATTGAAAAATATGCCCAAGAAAAATGGTGGCAAACCCCAATGCTACCAGAAACGTTAAGACATGATAGTGGGCATGATGGCTCGCATTCATTCATTACTCATGAATTCATTGAATCCATCGTACAAAATCGTGCATCAAAAATTAATGTGTTTGAGGCCTTAGCCTATACAGCTCCCGGAATTATTGCACATGCCTCAGCACTTAAAAATGGAGAATTTTTAAAAATCCCAAGCTTTGATCTTTAGATTTTAAATGGATTATTTACCGATACAAAACTTACCAAAGATATTTTTCAACAAGTCATCGTTCGATATTTGGCCTGTTATTTCACCCAAATAATGTAGGGCGTGCCGAAGGTCTTGAGCAATTAAATCGCCTGTCAAACCGGTCTTTAAAGCGTTTAGTACTCCAATAAGCGTTTCCTGGGTTTGCACTAATTGCTGATAATGCCGGATATTAGTCACTAACGTACCGCTGGCATTCGCTTGATCAAGTCCCATAATGTTTAAAAGCGCATTTTCTAATTCGGGTAGGCCATCCTGATTTTTTGCCGACATCAATATCACATCGGGCAATGCCTTTTTAAATTCAGCCAAAGTTGTGGAAGAAACTTGGTCTACTTTATTTAACACTTGAATAACTGGAATTTCTAAAGTCCCCAAAGCAATAATTCCAGCCTTTAATCCTTCGACAGATTCAGTCATTGCATCAGCCATATAAATCACCACTTGGGCCTTCTTCACCCACGCTTGTGTTCTTTCAACTCCTAAAGCCTCGATCACATCAACTGTTTCGCGCAAACCTGCCGTGTCAACTAATCGGAATTTTATGCCACCTAAAGTCCATTCGTCCTCTAAACTATCACGAGTGGTTCCAGCGATTTCAGAAACAATGGCACGATCCTCATTTAATAATGCATTTAATAAGGTCGACTTACCAGCGTTGGGTTTACCGACAATAACAGTTGCCACACCATTCTTGATCGCATTTCCAGTCCGAAAACTTTCCACCAGTGGGCGAACATGATCTAGCAATTGGACTACTAAATCCTCCAAATCCTTGCGATCCGCAAACTCCACATCCTCTTCGCCAAAATCAAGTTCTAGTTCGATTAAAGAAGCAAAATGAATTAACTCCTCTCGTAAAGCAGCTAATTCTTTGGAAAATCCACCTCTTAATTGATGTAATGCAGCTGTTTGTGCAGCCGCTGAATCTGCTGCAATGACATCGGCAACTGCCTCCGCCTGAGCTAGATCAAACGCTCCATTCAAAAATGCGCGTTGGGTAAACTCACCAGGGCGAGCAAACCGAGCACCTTTTTCGGTCAATAAGCGGATTAAACTTTCTTGAATAAAGGGAGAACCGTGGCATGAAATCTCCACGACATGTTCCTTTGTATACGATTTAGGAGCAACATATAAACTAACGACTACCTCGTCATATACACGACCCGCTGACTCAATCCGACCATAATGAAGGGTATGAGAAATCTGAATAGATAGGTCTTTGGGTTGAAATACGTCATTCACAATTTCGATTGCACGATCTCCTGAAAGCCGTATGACCCCAATAGCCCCTCGCCCAGCCGGTGTCGCTAATGCAACGATGGTGTCTTTAAAGTCCATCGATTAAATCAAATTCGTCAATTTCATCGCGACTGTCATGTCGCCCGATATCTTTACTTTTCCAGTCATCACTGCCATCATGGAATTTAATTCGCCATTTAAAATAGCTGTAAAAGTCTCTTCAGAGGTTGCGATCGTGCAATCGGTATCTAAATTTTCATTGGTAACTTGGCCCTCACCGGTAACAACGATGATACCTGTAGGAAATGCGAATTTAAAAGAAACCCCTTGGCCTCCTTTTTGAGCAGCTAATGAAACAATTTTGTCGTTGATTTCTTGAAATGTCATTTTGATAAAATTTATTGTGAGGCAAAATTAATTCTTTTTGTGCGTTTTATATAGGAACAATCCTAAAATTCCCGTTGGCATATCACCTTAAAATCGCAATACTGGCAATCTGAAACTTCTTTCGTTTTTTCAAACTTCGTATTTACGTCTAAAATCTGATGCACCCAGCCTTCTATCACCTCCTGTGAATCCTGTAAAAAATGATCCCAAATAGGCCCAGATTCAAACCATAAATCATGCTCTTCATCGCTTAAAACTCCTTCCTTTAAATTTCTAAAGGAGATAATTCCTGGCTTGATCGAATGAGATTTAAGACTTAATCCTGCTAAAATTTGTTCATTTTGGGGAGAAACATGTGATAGTTCGGAGGCCAACAAAAATTTATATAACCAGAGTTGTAGTATTTTAGGTTTTAATTCGCCCGAAAAAATAGAATTTCGTAAACCTAATTCTCCTGATTTCAACTCTGACCTCTCTACTTTGCCTGTTTTATAATCAATGATACGAATTTCACGGTTATCCAATATATCCAAACGATCTATTCGACCAGTCACTTTAACATCGAGGAGTTCTTTGCCCCAGAGTACCTTTAGGTTTGTGGTCAATGTGGATTCTAAATCAATTATTTTGGTATTTTTTGAAAAATTAGATTTTGAATAATAAGACTCCAACAACGTTTTAGCGACTTCTTTTAGCACAAAATTAAATCCCTTCTCTAGTTCAAAGACACCTTCTTTTTCTTGAATGGACTTCATTGCCTTTTCCAGATATCCATCTAGACCCGAAATAACCTCCTCTAAATTGACCCGATCATAGACCCCATCGTAATTTTCTAAAACCTCCTTGTCGACTATTTCCAAAACTTTATGCACCCAAGTACCGAATACATCTGCACCTAACTCATCCTCTAATTGCTTTTCTTTCCGCATATCCAATATTTGAGCATAAAAATATTTAAGACTACAGGTGGAAAACATCGTCAATGCCGAAGTGGAAAGCCCCGAGCTGGCCAATTTCCCTTTAATTTTATCCAGGATGACAGGTGATTTTTCAACAGATCCATCCTTTCGCTGAAAATCAGCCTCATTGGCCGAAAACTCGATCCAAGGTTCATGAATCTCGATCAATGGGTTTTTTCGTTTCCAATCGTGCTTAATTTGCTTAATAAATCGACTCATCTCCTTCACTCCCGATTTATCAGATGACTGAACATAACATAAAACCACCTCTTGAGGCCTTTGCAAAAGCCTATAGAAATGGTATGAAGCCACTGCATCTGCCTGGGTGAATGTTGGCAACGAAAAATGAGCCATATTGGCTATGTCTAAAGGAATTAAACTTTCGCGCTTTCTCGTTCCAGGTAAACTTCCCTCATTCATAGACAAGACAATCACTTGGTCAAAATCCAAGGTCCTCGTCTCTAGCAAACCCATCACATGCAGACTACGATTTTCAGCTCCTACAAAAGTCAATTTTTGCTGGGAGAGTAATTGAGTTAATAATATTTTCCCACTAGCAATCGACACAAAATCATCTGCTTCAAAAGATTTCAATAAAGAATCAATAACCGCCAAAGCTTGTTTTACGGCCTCCGCTTCCTCATCCCATTCTTGGTCTGGAATACTCTTTAAAATCAATTCCAATAAAGTTTCTTGGCATTTTAAAATAGCCACAAAGGACGTAAAAGTAGGAGCAAACAAATATTTCAAAATAGGTAGTTCTGAAGCTAATGCTGAAATCTTATCTGAACCTACGTACAAATCGGTCTTTAAGTACAATTCGTTTAACTCCTTTTTGAAGTCTCGCTTTTGAACCTTGCTTTTCTGCTGGATATATAAATCGATTAACCCATGAGAGCAAACTGATTTGAAGGTGGAAACAGAAAATTTCCCTTGAACAGATTGTTTTTGCAAATCCCACCATAAATTAACCAAGGAAAATACTTGCGTCTTCTTCAATGAGTAACCCATGGTAATATTTAGGCGTTCCTTAAACTCTCCCACATACAACATCACTTGGTCTAATAAGGATTCATCCGCTAAAACAAGCGCCACTTGTTCCTCTGTTCCGTATTCTTGTTGCCATTTGCGTATAATATCCATGGCGACAAATACCTGAGCACTGGGATTTGCTAATCCTAAAATTTCTACACGCTTGGGCTGGTCCAATAAATCCGAGGTTTTCCATTGGAATG
>CAMDJW010000002.1 GCA_945901025.1 Spirosoma fluviale
GTCCAAATCATAGGCGGATTTAAAGACGATGGCAAAAACCCCATAAAGCTTAATCCACCTGAGTTAAAAAATACATCGACCATTTTTGACACGAAGGCGCCACTCACCTTATTCCATACGATTAAGGGCGTTGAGATACGTTATACGATGGATGGAACACCTATCGACAGTTCTAAATCTCCTGTTTTCAATGGGGATGTGATGATTAATTCCAATACAAGAATTAGAGCGAGAGCGTTTAAAGCAGGCTGGATCGGAAGTGATGAAGCGGTTTTCGAATATTACAAATGTGCGATTACACCTGATAGTGTAACGGTCGTGTTGCCGTTAAATCGGGTGCATAAAGCTAATGGGCCAAAATCATTTTTCGACCGAGACCTAGGAACATTTAGTGCCAACGCTCCTGCATGGGCTAATTTTTGGACCGGTGTACGAAATAATGACATGGAGTTAAATTTAAATTTCAAAACTCCAAAAACCATTTCCATTGTTTCCCTCCGGATTATGGAAGAGCTAAGTACAGGAATTTTCCCGCCTCAATCCATCGAAATATGGGGGAAAACAAATGCAAATGGTCCATTTAAGCGAATTCATATGATGAAAGTTCCCGTTCCTAAGGAAACGAGATTCCACGAGTTATATGCCATCGATGTGAAATTCAAACCGACCAGTTTTAGCGAATTAAAAATCATTGCAAAACCACTTGAGAAAATTCCACAATGGCACGGAGCGAAAGATAAAAGAGCCCTGTTACTTGTCGATGAAATCTTTTTAAATTAATGATCATGAAATTCAGATACTTGATTTTTACGTTTGCTTTGTTTGCGGTGAGCCAATTGCATGGACAAGAAATTGCTTCCAAGGCCAGTTACTTGGAAAAAATCAAAGGAGAAATGTTGGTGGAATGGCCTAAAAACAGGACGATCAATTTAGTTTTTCATGGTCATTCTGTTCCGGCTGGATACTTTAAAACACCCACGGTTAATACACTATCATCCTACCCCTATTTGGTTTTAAAAGATATAAAATCAGCTTATCCAATGACCGTGGTCAATGTGATCAATACGTCGATTGGCGGAGAAAACTCGGAAAGTGGCCTAAAAAGATTTGAGGCTGATGTACTGACGCACAAGCCTGATGTATTGTTTATTGATTACGCACTGAATGATCGGGGTATGGGTTTGGAGCGTGCAAAAGCGGCATGGGAAAAAATGATCCGCTTAGCGCTAGAAAAAAACATTAAAGTTATTTTATTGACCCCTAGTCCAGACCAAAGAGTGGACATCAAGGATGATCTTTCGATTTTAGACCAACATGCGAACCAAATCAAAGAACTGGCGAAGAGCTTTCAAATCGGCCTGATCGATACCTATGCCTTGTATAAAAATAAAGTAAAAAGCGGCAGTAATTTAGTCGACTATATGTCCCAAGTAAATCACCCGAATGAAAAGGGACACCAAATGATTACGGACGAAATCATGGGTTATTTTAAATAAAAAAAATCCGCTCGGTCTGAGCGGATTTTTTTATTCTCACAAATACCAGACTACAATTTCTTGATCTTAATATTTCTAAACCAAACTGGGTTTCCGTGATCTTGTAAAGCTATCCGTCCTTTCATATTTAAACCAAAAGCAGGCATATTCTTAAACTTGGAACCAGCAATCATCGTTTTCCAATTCGCATCATCATAACGTGTTTCTACTACCTTTACTCCGTTCAGATATTGTTGTAGCAAACCGCGATTACATACAATACGGGCTGTGTTCCATTCGCCAACTGGCTTCACAGGCTCAGAAGATGATTTAATTAAATCATATAAATCTCCAGAACGGTGATTAAATATTTTTCCATCAGGATGGCCATCATTATCAAGAACCTGCATTTCAGGGCCCGTATTATAGGTACTTCCGTATTTTAGATCTTCCGTTACATTGAAGATAATTCCTGAATTTCCATTTTTTGAAATTCTCCACTCCACTGAAAAATCATAATTTTCAAATTCCGCATCCGTAATTAAATCACCGCGTTCTTTTTTGGTCATATCAAAAGAAATGACACCATCCTCAACCGTCCAGCAATTGCCAATCATACCCGGTTTGTTATAGGTATGCCAACCAGTTAAGGTCTTTCCGTCAAATAACAATTGGAACCCAGCCTTTTTTTCTTTAGCGGTCAATGTATTTAAACTTTGAGCAAATGCCATCAAGCCAAAAGTCATTAACGCGCATGTTAATATCAGTTTTTTCATTGTAAATAAGTTTTATGAATTGCAATACTACTAAAAGAAATGAAATTTTTTATACTTCCATCTAAATTTTGAATAAAAAAGAGGGGGCAAAACTCCCATAATTCTTCGTAAATTGCACACTAATTTGAATTGAATGAAAACAAAAGTAAAACCAAAAGCTTCTATCAACATCGTAACCTTAGGTTGTTCGAAAAACCTCGTTGACTCGGAAGTACTTTATACTCAACTAAAAGGCAATGGCCTAGAAGTGACGCATGAAGCTAAAAAGGACACCGCATCCATTGTTGTGGTCAACACTTGTGGTTTTATTGACAATGCAAAACAAGAATCCATCGACACGATCTTACGATACGTAGACGCAAAGGAAGCTGGGAAAATAGATAAATTATATGTGACGGGTTGCTTATCGCATCGATACAAGGACGATTTAGAAAAAGAAATACCATTGGTTGACGCATTCTTTGGCACCAATGAATTACCTAGGTTACTTAAGGCCTTAAAGGCAGATTATAAGCATGAGTTAGTGGGCGAAAGGTTTCTAACTACACCCGCACATTTTGCATATTTGAAGATTGCTGAAGGCTGCGATCGGCCCTGTAGTTTTTGTGCAATCCCCATCATGCGAGGGAAACATGTTTCTAGAAATATGGACGAATTGGTATTAGAGGCCAATTCATTAGCTAAAAAAGGAACCAAAGAATTAATCTTAATTGCCCAAGATTTAACCTTTTACGGATTAGATTTAAAAGGAGGTCAAACAGGCGGAAGGAAGTTAAAAGAATTATTAGAACGACTTTCAGATGTCAATGGAATCGAATGGATTCGCTTGCAATACGCGTATCCAGCAGGCTTTCCTCTAGAAATTCTAGACACGATGGCTGAACGTGAAAATATTTGTCGCTACTTAGACATGCCCTTACAGAGTGGTTCAGATGCGATGCTGAAGCACATGCGGAGAGGAATTACCCGAGAAAAAACGGAGGCACTGATCGAAACAATACGTGAAAAAGTTCCAGGCATTGCCTTGAGAACTACCCTGATTTCTGGGTATCCAGGTGAAACTGAGGCAGATTTTGAAGAGACCTATTCGTTTGTCGAGCGTATGCGATTTGACCGTTTGGGCATCTTTAATTATAGCCATGAAGAAAATACACATGCCTATTCAGTGGAAGATAATGTACCAGAGGAGGTAAAACAAGAGAGGTCGGATGAAATCATGGCACTCCAGCAAACCATTTCGGAAGAGTTGAATCAAGCAAAAGTAGGCCAAACGGTAAAAGTTTTAGTCGACCGAAAAGAGAGTGGATACTTTGTTGGCCGAACCGAATTTGACAGCCCTGAAGTGGACAATGAAGTCCTAATCCCAGCCGAACAATATGCAAGAATGGGAGATTTTGTACAGGTCAAAATCAATAAGGCTGAAGAATTTGATCTTTATGGAGATATCGTTAATACCTAGGAATACTGGGGTCAATTTTTAAAGACCAGGCATCGATCCCACCCGTTACATTATACAGATTTGTAAATCCCTTTTCTTGTTGTAAAAATCGGATCACGTGGGCAGATCTCATCCCATGATGGCACATAACAAGACACTTTTTATGGACCGGTAGGCTCGCAGTATTATGGGGAACCTTGTGCATCGGTATTTGCAATGTGTCAGGTAATGAAGCTATTTCAAATTCCTCCAATTCCCTAACATCTAAAATATAGGCTTCGTTTTGTTCCAATAAGGCAAATGCTTCATCCACTTGAATTTCCCGCACTTCATCTAAATTCGTTTTAGGAAAAATATTTACGGCTGCATTAGCTTCTCGGTCCACTTTAAAGTGCCTCATCGACATATCCCGAGCATCCCATCTTAGAAGGGCGCCTTGTGCCGGAGATGAAAAACCGGCTAAATAAAAAATAGCTTCCTTTGCTTGCAATAAGCCCATAATCCCAGGTATAAATCCTAGGACCCCCACTTCGTCGCAATTAGGAATCTCCGACATGTTAGGCGATTCAGGAAATAAACACCTATAAGTTGCCGTGCGCGTTCCATTGGTCAATAAAGCATTACAAACACTTAATAAACCTTCCCAAGCATGTATGGCAGCATATACAAATGGCTTATCCAAGGAAACGCAATAGTCATTAATTAAATAACGGGCAGTGAAATTATCTGTACAATCTAGTATCAAATCTGCTTTTTGAATAAATTCAACCGCATTTTCACCGGTTAATTTTACTTGAAAACTTTCTACGCTGATGTCTGGATTTAAGTCCTTTAAATATTTTTGAGCTAATTTGGATTTAGACTGCCCCACCTCAGCAGAGCTATAGATAACTTGTCGGCCTAAATTGGACAAATCGACCACATCGGGATCCACGATACTAATCTGACCTACACCGGCTGCAGCCAAATAAGGAAGCGCGGCAACACCCAAGCCTCCCGCGCCCACAACTAAAACATGAGAAGCTTTTAAAGCAAGCTGTTTCTCAACGCCCCATTCAGGAAGTTTCAACTGCTTCTGGTATCGACTAAGTTCAGATGGTGTCAACATATTAAATAAAAAAAGCCTCCTTGAAATTCAAGGAGGCTAATTTCGTTAATTTTTTATTAAAAACTATACGCTCAATGTACCTTTACGTGCAGATTGAATTAACGTTTTCTCAAAACCATTCTTGTTGATGGTACGAATTGCCTTCGCAGAAACTTTCATACGAACCCAAACACCTTCAGATTCTAAGAAAAATTTCTTCGTTTGCAAGTTTGGAAAAAACTTACGTTTTGTCTTATTGTTAGCGTGAGAAACGTGGTTTCCTACTCTTGTTCTTTTTCCTGTTAATTGACAAACCTTTGCCATAATGATCTATTTTAATTTTTGCTTATGCCTCTAAATACTATTGTAGTTAAAAGGGATTGCAAAAGTAGAAATATTTTTTGAAAAACACAATCCTCATCGTAAAAATTATAAAATGTAATTCCCTTTCCGAGTCAATGCGTATATTTGATTATGAGAAAGCCGAGTTCTCCAAAAACAAGTCAAAAATCTTTTCTAAAAAAGTTCATTTCTTCGCTTATTTGGCTCGGAACCTTGCCCCTCTGTCTGTATACAATTCTTACGTATTTACTAAGTTATTCCCTCGTGATTGACCATTGGCTAGCCGGGTTTATCATGATGACGATGCCGTATGCCCAAGTATTATGTTTTATTTCTTTATTGTTTTGGTTATTTCAAAGGGCAAAAAGAGCTTTATTACCACTAACCGTATTATTGTTAGGTTATAGTTTTATCCAAAGAAGTTTCGTTTTTAATAGCCCCAATGCCTTAGTTAAAAAGTCAGTTAAGGTCATGAGCTATAATGTATACGGTATGTATTCCAATAATTATGAAGCAAAAAAAGAATCATTAGTCAAGCTAAAAGCATTTATGCTAGATTATACAGCGGATATAAAATGCTTTCAGGAATTTTATTCCAATACGGATCGAAAGCCCTATAGAAGCCTTGCCATGATGTCCGAGCAATATCCCAATTATGCTTTTTTCCCATTAAGGGAAGATCTATTTGATCAAAACGAGAAAATGGGATTGGCCATTTTCACTAAATATCCCATCATCCACAAGGAAGGAAAACAATTTGCTAATTCCGCAAATGGATATTTGTTGGCCGACCTAGTCATCAACCGAGATACCATTAGAATCATCAATCTCCAACTGTGGTCCATGGGCATCCGAGTAGGAAAAGTAACGGGGAAAATCAGAGATCAAGATTATGAGGATGCCAAAAAAGAAGGCAAGGGAATTATAGCCTCCATGCGAAAAGGCTTTATTCACCACCGAGATGAAATGAACCAGATTAATCGATTAATCCAACAAAGCCAATTTCCGGTTATTGTCGTGGGTGATTTAAATGAGACCCCCTATGGCTGGGCCTATGGCACCATTCGAGAACGCTTAAAAAATTCGTTCGAAGAAGCTGGCCGTGGTTTTGGATTCACTTTAAACCGAAGTCCTTATTTAGTTCGGATCGACAATCAATTTTTCTCCGACGATTGGAAAATCATTCAATTTAGAACCCTCCGAAATATCAATTATTCAGACCATTTTCCTTTGATTGGCGATTACATATTGAAGAAAAATGAAAGCGGGAACTAAACAATTATGGAAAGTTTTAGGTACTACTTTTGGGGTAGCTGTTACGCTTGGAGGAACTATTGGCACCGGAATTTTACGTAAACCAGGCCCCATCGCGGCATCTCTTCATGACCCTATTTTAATTATTTCACTTTGGGTTTTAGTAGCCGTTTATGCCCTTTTGGGCGTTAGTTGTGTATTGGAATTAAGTTTATCCATTCCCAAAGCTGGTGCTTGGTATGGCTACGCCGAACGTGCCTTTGGTCGATATATAGGATTTTTAGTGGGGCTGTCTAGTTGGCTCGGTACCGTCACAGCCCTAGGTTTTGGCGCCTACACTTTCTCAGAATACCTGGCCATTCTTTTCCCTTTTTTATCAAGCTATCTGGTTTACTGCAGTTTAGGAATTTTAATTTCGCTCTGGCTTTTTCACCAATTAGGAGTGGTCTTAGCAGGAAAATCCCAGGAATGGTTAAGCGGAATTAAAGCAGTCGCACTTTTATTTTTTATTGGCATCTGCGCATTCATGGGAAATGGCGGTGTCATATCCGAAAGCCCATCCGCTCCCATCGGTCTTCCCCTGTGGTCGGGAATTATGACTGCACTGCTTTCCATTTTCTACGCGTTTGACGGTTGGCACACCGCCGCCTACTTCACAGAAGAAAACAAAAACCCAGAAAAAAGCATGCCTAAATCGATGTTTATAGGCGTGATCGTAGTGGCCTTCATTTACATCCTGATTAATATCGCCATTTTATATAGCCTACCTTTTTCTATTTTAAGCCAAAGCAAATTGGCCGCCGCCGATACCATGACCTATATTTTTGGTGCCAATATGGGCAGGTGGATCACATTATTCTTAATGGTCAGTATATTAGGAATTTTAAATACACAAGTCATGTTTGCGCCAAGAGTCATTTTTTCGATGAGTCGGGATGGCCTATTCTTTAAAAAAGCCAGTGATATAAATGCCGTCGGCAGTCCAAGTTTCGCGACCCATATCACGCTAGTGCTTGCATGTTTATTTTTATTAGCTGGGAAGGATATAAATGAAAGGCTTTCTGATATTGCCACTTTCTTTTTTGTTGCTAGTTATCTGTCGGGATTTGCAGCGTTAGTCCAATTAAGAATAAAGGAACCCCATTTAACCAGACCGTATCGGGTTTGGGCATATCCCTATTTACCCATATTACTGGTGTTTTTGTCGTCCCTGTTTTTATTGGGGACTTTGTTGACGAACCAACAAAGCATCCTGTACGTCTTAATTTTTATTGGACTCAGCTATGGGATTTATCATCAATTCCTAAAAAAGAGTTAATCTAAATTTTTAAGAAAATCAATCACATCACGCTTGCTTTGCGAGACGGAATGGTTGGCCAAATTAGTCATAATGGAAAAGACATAGATTTTCCCTTTTGAATTTTGCAAAAAACCTGAGAGGTCATACGTATTGCTAAAAGAACCTGATTTAGCCCAAATGATGTGATCATCCGATTTCAGTTTAATGCTTTTCAAAGTCCCTGTTTTCCCGGTTTGCGGCAATAGCAATTGTAGCTTATCCATGCCGACTTGCTGGTGCAAGGCCCTCAGTATTTCTATAAAATCCATGGGTCTAAATAAATTATAACGCGATAAACCAGATCCATCAACCCATCGAGCTGCTTTCAAAAATTCATAATTAGATTCCTTTTTCAATTTGGCAATGATCTCTTGTGCCCCACCCGTCCATTGGTTTTTTGCCCCAATCAACAACAATAAATGCTCTGCAATCATATTATCACTATTGTGAAGCATAGGCAGATACAAAGAATCCAACAGGCCTGCATACTGAATTTTAGCCGACGAGTTTATTGCTTTTCGTTGAACTACAACCTCCTTTTTTAATGTATCGGCCAATAATTTTGCCGTCAAAGAAGCGGAAGTCACAAAGGGAACTTGTTGGACCTTCAATTCTGACTTCGAAACCGGTAAAGTAAACTCATTTTTTAAGCGATCCCTGAGTACATAATTATCCGAATAGTTTCCTGAAATAGCTGATTTGAAAAAACGGGGAGCGGTCTCCCATTGTTGGTTTTTAACTGAAAAACCTACCAGATTTCCATAAAGTGGCAATGGAGAAATTTCGGCTGAATAGCTGTCATTGTAGTCGTCCCAGGACCAACCGGAGCCCAAAGGGGGAATTTCCTTTTGAGGCGCACAATAGACAAGCACCTTATTTGATTTGCTTAAATAATCAATTAGGGATGTATTTTTAAATGATGGATTTAAATGAGTTGGATCTCCTGTACCCCAAAAAAATAGAGAATCCTTTGCTTCATGGTAAGCAAAGGATGGGATAGAATCTCCTAAAAAGGAATTGGCCACTAAAAAAGTTGCCAATTTAACATTGGAAGCAGGCATGAAAAACTGATCTGCTTGGTGAGAAAAAACAATTTTACCGGTATTTAACTCTTGAATAACAAGGCCACTTGATTGTTTAGAAAGCGGGGATTTTTGAAAAGTTTTAGACCAATGAACTTGAGTACAAGAAAATAAATTAGTCAACATGGCAACAACACAGATCCCCCGGACAAATTGATTTTGCATATTAAAATATTCAATGTTAGGTAAAGGTAAAAGGTTCTCCTAAAAATCGATAATTTTGATTTAAATTTTAGACAATTATGTTGGTTGGCTTCGTCATTTTTTATCTCCTATTAAACTTGATGGTTGGTTGGTGGGCGAGTAAAAAAATTCATTCCACACAGGACTTCATATTAGCAGGCCGATCGCTCCCTTTCGCATTAGCCACCATGGTGACTTTTGCCACATGGTTTGGATCCGAAACAATGTTAGGAGCCCCTCGTGAATTTGTTCATGGAGGAGTATTAGCCATTATAGAAGAACCTTTTGGAGCTGCCCTGGGTCTACTCATCGTTGGGTCGATTTACGCCAAAAAACTCTACCCACTTCCCGTTTTAACATTCAGTGATTATTTCAGAATTCGATTTGGAGCCCTATCCGAAAAACTATCAGCCATCGTCATGATTCCCTCGTATTTTGGTTGGATTTCAGCCCAACTAGTCGCATTGGGCTTGACTTTGCATTTGCTTTTGCCCATCTCAACTGAAATGGGAATTGTGATAGGAGCGGTTTTAGTCATGACGTACACGCTTTTGAGAGGAATGTGGTCGATCACCATCACCGATTTTTTACACAATATCATTTTGATTATTGGCCTCCTCTTTTTAGCCTATTTATTGTTGGACAAAATTCCTGATTGGGGCTTGTTTATTGACCAGCAACCTGCAGGTTTCTTTCGATTTATTCCCAAAGAAAATACCTGGGTGGACTGGTTGACCTATAGCGCGGCTTGGATGACGATCGGCTTAGGATCTATACCCCAACAAGATATTTTCCAAAGGGTCATGTCGGCAAAAAGTGCCAAAATTGCCTCCAAGGCTAGTTTGGCTGCCGGAATGATGTATTTAAGCATCGCGATGCTTCCCTTGGTCATTGCATTAGTTGCCGTAAGACTTTACCCTAGTTTACTGGCAGAAGATGATTTATTAATTCCAAATCTTGTGTTGAAATTTACCCCCTATGGAGTTCAAATATTATTTTTAGGGGCCTTACTTTCCGCCTTATTAAGTACAACTAGTGGGGCTATACTAGCACCAGCAAGTGTATTGGGAGAAAATTTATTGAAACCCAGCCTTAAAAATCCTGATGACAAAAAGGTCCTATTTTACATCCGCGTTTCCGTTGTCCTAGTCACTGGAGCATGTATTTGGATGGCGATTAGCAGGCAAAATATTTTTGAATTAGTCAGTGAGGCATCAGCTTTTAGCCTTGTGTCATTATTTATCCCCTTAAATGCAGGATTATGGTGGAAAAAAGCCAGTGCGATGGGTTCGCACATGAGTATGATTGCGGGGCTATTGGTCATGATTTATTTTAATTTCATCCATCCGAATGACATTCCATCCGTATGGTATGGTTTAGTTGCCAGCATAATGGGCTTATTATTAGGTACGGCTCTTTATCCGACCAAAATAATTACACCCAGCGCTGATCAATAGCGCCAATATACTTTCCTGGTTTTTGAAGAAATAGCATGTCTTGTAATTCTAATGACACATTAGGATACATGTTTAATTTGGTGATCTCTGAAATGGAAACCCAAACTAATTCAATGGCACTTGTTTGATCCGCTTGAAGAATCGGAATGCCGGCAATAATTTTACCTTCAAATAATAAATGGACAGAGGCATCTCTTTTATCTGAGGCCAAAATTTCCCCTACCATCAAGATATTTCCAACCTCCACTTCGATCGCCAATTCCTCTTGGCACTCACGAATAATCGTTTCAGGAAAAGTTTCACCTGGATCTGTATTGCCTCCTGGTAAATTGTAAACAAATTCTGTACCATATTGGTACTTCATCAATAAAATGTGATTTCGTTCTACTAGAACAAGTGCAGGTCTGCAACGCATAAAATATGGGGATTCACTAAGAATTATTTAAATATACGATTAATTTCGCCAACAATTAAAGAATTTTACCTTTGCAGCAGATAAACAAATAATGTATGTTAGTTCAAGATGTTTGTGCAGCCATGGAAAAGTGGGCACCCATTGCGTGGCAAGAGTCGTATGACAATTCGGGTTTGCTCGTTGGCCAAAGAGACACACAAGTCACAGGCATCCTCATCAGTTTAGATTGCACAGAAGAGGTCGTGGACGAGGCCATTAAAAGAGGGTGTAATATGATTGTTTCGCATCATCCCATCATTTTCAAAGGGTTAAAAAAATTAACTGGGGCTAATTACGTAGAAAAAACCATCATAAAAGCCATTCAAAATTCCATTTCACTCTACGCCTCACATACCAATTTAGATCATGCACCTTTGGGCGTAAGTTATCATTTAGCCAAAAAAATAGGGTTACAGGGAAAGGTTTTAATGCCGTTTTCAAATGCTTTAAAAAACCTAAGTTATTTTGTACCGGAAGCTTTTGAAAAAATAGTGAGGGAGAAATTACATGAAGCGGGTGCTGGAAACATAGGTGAATATAGTTCATGTAGTTTTTCGAGTGAAGGGACGGGGCGATTTACCCCTTCCGAAAATTCAAACCCATTTCAAGGAGAAAAAAATGCTCCCTCGGCCGAAAAAGAATTGAAAGTTGACATGATTTTCCCTTCCCACCTAGAAAATGAAATCCTTCAAGTCCTCAATGAAGCACATCCCTATGAGGAAGTAGCCTATTTTATCACGAGTTTAAGTAATCGCTGGCAGGATGTGGGTTCGGGTTTTATAGGCCAATTAGAAAAACCGATAAGCTCTGAGGAATTTTTATCGCATCTAAAAAAACAACTGGACTTAGGTCAAATAAGACATACAGCCCTCCTAAATAAGAAAATTCAGACGGTTGCCGTCTGCGGCGGAGCGGGCAGTTTTTTATTAGGCGAAGCAAAAAAACAAAAAGCAGATGCCTATGTATCAGCAGATTTTAAATATCATGAGTTCTTTGATGCGGAAAATAGGTGCTTAATATGTGATATAGGACATTATGAATCAGAAGTAATGATAAAGGATGCAATCCTTGATTATTTATCAAATATTTTTAGTACTTTTGCCGTTCTGAAAAGTGATATTTGCACTAATCCAGTGTTATATACTTAAAAATTAAGAGAGGTTTAATACTTTCAAACGTAACAATAATAATGGCTACAGTAACCGAAACAACGATTGCCCAAAAGTTAGAAGCATTGTTAAAGCTTCAGACAATAGATTCAGCCTTAGACAATATCAAGAAAGTAAGGGGTGATTTACCTGAAGAGGTGCGCGACTTAGAAGATGAGATTATTGGGATGGAAACGCGTCTATCTAAATTCCAACAAGAAATTGCAACTTTGGATGAGCAAATTTCTAGCTATAAAAATGCGAAGAAAGAATCTGAAAAGTTAATTATCAAGTACAAGGAGCAACAAATGAATGTTCGCAATAACCGTGAATTTGAAGCTATTTCGAAAGAAATAGAGCTTCAAGGAATCGAAATGGAGATTGCAGACAAGCGTATCAAGGAAATTGATTTCAAAGTTTTGAACAAAAACGATGAAGTTGCCGGCGTTGAATCTGCTTTATTTGAGCGCAAAAAAGATTTAGAAATTAAGCAAAAGGAGTTAGAATTGATCATTGCAGAAAGCGAAGAAGATGAGCAAAAATCTTTAAAGGATCGCGAAAAAGCATTGAAAATAGTGGATGCTCGTTTGCTGAAATCATATGAAAAACTACGTGGCAATGCTAGAAATGGACTTGCTGTCGTTATGGTTAAACGTGGCGCTTGCGGAGGATGTTTTAGTTCTGTTCCACCACAAAGACAAACCGATATCAAGGACAAGAAGAAAATTATTGTTTGCGAGCATTGTGGTCGTGTTTTTGCTGGGGTTGAAGATGTAATTCCTGCACCAGAAAAAGAAAAGAAAACAAGAGGTAAAGTTACTGCTGCTGCTGCAGCACCCGCTGTAATAGCTGAGTAACATTACCGAATTTATATTAAAAAGCCCTTTGCAAAATTTGCAAAGGGCTTTTTTTATAGTCAATAAAAGAAATCATGTTAGCTTTCTAATAAGAAAAATTACGTATAGCTATTTGAGCATCGTAAGTAAGGCGCTCAATTTATCTTTTAGGTCCTTTCGGTCCACAATGAAATCTAAAAATCCATGGTCCAAGACAAAGTCTGAACTTTGAAAACCTTTGGGTAAATCCTTGCCAATCGTTTCACGAATCACGCGAGGGCCGGCAAAGCCAATTAAAGCTCCAGGTTCTGCAATATTAAAATCTCCTAACATGGCAAAAGAAGCGGTAACTCCTCCCGTTGTAGGGTCGGTCAATAAAGAAATATAGGGAATTTTTGCCTCGGCCAGTAAGGCCAATCGGGCAGAAGTTTTAGCCATTTGCATTAAAGAAAATCCAGCCTCCATCATACGTGCCCCACCAGATCTTGAGATCATTAAAAAAGGATTCCCCGTTTTAAGCGAATGATCAATCGCGCGGGAAATTTTCTCTCCTACCACAGAGCCCATCGAACCTCCAATAAAACTAAAATCCATGGCAGCAATGGTAATAGGGTTTCCATTCATTTCGCCATAAGCAGAACGAACCGCATCTTTCAATCCACTTTTTAATTCCGTGGAGGCCACTCGGTCTGTATATTTTTTAGTATCAACAAAGGAAAGTGGATCTCCAGATCCCATATGAGCGTCCAATTCGGTGTATTTAGTCATGTCAAACAACAATTCAAAATACTCTTGGGAACCTATCTTTTCATGGTAATTGCAGTTTGAGCAAGTATATGCAAACAAACGGTGTTCTCTCGTATGTATCACCTTTTTACAAGATGGACATTGATACCACAAACCATCGGGTGCTTCGCGCTTAAATTCAGTGGGGGTTTGAATCCCTTTATCTTTTCTTGAAAACCAAGACATAAAAAATTATTTAATGGACCGATCCGTGTAAATCGGAATGCAATTTAATAAAAACCCATTATTTAATGAGTACAATTTTTCTACTAATTAATTTATCTCCAATTTGTACCTGCAATAAATAGGTCCCTTGCGCTAAAGCGGACAAATCCAATTCTTCCTTGAACAAGTCTCCAGTTAATTGATATTTTTTAGATAAAATCAGTTTACCCATCATATCCGAAAACGCAATATTGACTTCTTTGTTTCCATCCGAAAGCAATGGCATTTGGATTAACAAGCGACCACTTGTCGGATTAGGAGAAACCTGTAAATCCTTGATTTCCGTTCCGGGTCCGATAGCCAAAATCGGGTTACTGATAGTAGATGACCCTTGAATATTTAAGTTGTCAATCCACCAACCCCAACCGTGAGCCCCCACATCCGCATGTAATCTAAATCGGATGATGACTTGGTCTCCCGGCTTAAATTTACCGGAGGCCAACATATCGATCTCGCGTTTTTTCAATAAAGATGGGCTACCTAAAGCAATTGAATTACCCTCTTTATCTGTCTTAGAATTCCAAGCATTTTGCCAAATTGAAAAAGAGTTCGCATCCCAACCATTGGTAAAATTAGCCCATGTTTTACCTAAATCATTGGACCCTTGAACAATCACATAATCGAAAAAATTTCGGTTCACCGTTCCATCCACATTTAAAAAAGCTTCTCCTTGATCTCCAGGTTCTACCAAAGCCACTTCATCAAAATAAATTTTGGCCGTATCTGATCGAATAATTATGGGTTTTAATAATACCGCATCGTTGTTAGTAAATTTATCTGAACCTCCACCCCCATCATAGGATTCCTCAAGACCATCCGCATAAGGATGATCCGAAGATAAACTAGGGGAACTAAATCCCGTAGGTTGACTGAAAGTAAAACCTTTCAAATAGAAGTCGGTAGAAGGTTGTTGGTCAAAACTAGATACATACGTTTTCGTTGACGCTAAAATACCTAAGACCTTAAATTCATAAAATCCACTGGCGGGTAAATTGACCACATTGGTGATTTTGGCCTTATCCTTAACCACAATTCTATATTTGATGACGTCGCCTGATTTTAATACCCCCGCTAAAAAACTGAATGCGTTGGAGTATGAATAGGTATCGCCAACAAGCTTTTTAAACCCTTGGCCCTTTAGCGCAGCTCCATTAATGGAATATTCCATGTAAATGGTATCAATGCCTAAATTATCGATGGCCAACAAATTAGGTAAAGGGATCGTGGTTTGAGAAGTGAAAATATATTTAAGTGGATTTGAATACACGACGATTGGCTTGACCGTGTCAACCCCGATAACAAATTCATTATAACTACCAAATTTGGTGCCGGCAATGACAGGTGCCTCAGCTGGAGAGGTGAATTTTTTGCCAGACAATTCATTCGCGGTCCAGTAATAGGAAACTTTTCGATTGGCCGTCGACTTAGGTAAAGTAAGCAAGTAGGAATAGGTATTTGAACCTGTTTTAGTAAAAGTAGTCACAGGGGTTGCCGACAATATACTTTTGTCAATCGAGTACATAAGCTTTAAGGATTTCTCATCCCAAAGTGTATCTGAATAAACTTTTGCTGAGAAAAGGACTTGACTTTCTTCTGTATCCTTAAGTTCTGCATCAATGATATTAGAGGAATACCAACCTATATCATTGAAAATACCCCTGACGATGGGGCCCAATTGGGCTGTGATTTCACCTGGTGCAATTTGAGGAGTCATCAACGCATTTATATTTCCAGGAGGATAGGTATTTTGATCTACATGGTAGACACTGGAACCTTCCATATAGCCCAATGGATTTTTGGGAGAGATTTGAGTAGGTTTAGGGGCGTAGAGTCGGGCCGAATTACCCGAGTTATTCCTCAAAATTGAAGCGGAGTTGAGATACAAACTATCCGAAATGATTTGCTTAAATAATTGGTTAGAATTATTTTGATAGGTCAACGTATCAACTAATAATTTATTTTTATTGTCAAAAATAAATTGGTCAAAGATTCCTGGATACCCATATCCAGCTGTGGCTGAACTGGTCGAATTAGACGTTATATCAGCTTGAATTTGCCCAATAAATCCAAGCCCATGACCCATTTCATGTAATGCTACCGAATATAAATCTATTTGTTTATTTGTAGGCACACCATTCGTACCAATAAACCAGTCAGGGTAATCTGAATTAAAGGTGGCTACAATATCTGAATCCGTTCCATTTAAATTAATATGTGCCATTTTTTCAGCCAATGCAATGGGATACCATGTGTTTAACTTATTGACCCCCACAAAATTTCTAACACTGGAATAGGCCCCCGCGCTTCCTAAGATACCGGTGGCTAATGGTCGCCATTTTACATAAATACGAATGGGGATATCGGACTTCAAAAAATTAGCCCAAGTAGCTGCTGCCTGTTCAAAAACAGCCTTTACGTTGGCAGGAGGAGGAACTTCATAGGTTATAATAAACTCACTTGTGCTGACAGTGGGTATATTAATTGCCAACGATTTCTTATTTGCTTTTTCAAGGATTTGGGCTAAGGTTTTTTCATAATAGCCATCAGGCAGCTTACGGACGATTCCCGATTTTTCAGGCGTAAACTCCTCTACCATTTCACCTGGCTTCATTTCCATTTTTAATTTCTGCGCATGTAAGCCATTAATTAGACTGAAGACCAATAAAAAACCCAATAAAAATACGCGCATTATTTTTGATTTAATTATTTAAAAATAGGAGCTCTTAAAACATTTTTTGGAACAAATCAACAAAATCAGGACTCGTTACATGGGTATGGGATAATTCCTCAGACGAATGGGAAGTGGTCATACCCACCACGTTCATCCCGGCAGATAACCCTGCTTCAATTCCTTGAAGTGAATCCTCTATGACCCAACAATCTTCTGGACTTGCATCCACTAATCCTGCAGCACGTAAATAAATTTCTGGATCTGGCTTTCCTTTTGTCACTTCGGCCCCGCCAATCACCGCATCAAATTCAGCTCTAATCCCTAAGCCATCTAAAATAAAGTCAATATTCCCAGGTCCAGCTGAAGTTCCCAAAGCCGTCTTTATTCCATTCGCTTTTAGTAAGGCCAAAAAATCCATCAAACCTGGAGCCGGGCTTAAAAAAGGCTTATAAAAACCTCTGTAAATCTCTTCCTTCTCCTCTTCCATTTCAATGATCTCCTCTCTAGCGATTTCGCGTTTTAGAAGCCATTCAAATGTGTCTTTGGAATTTAATCCATTGAGATCCTTATAAAAAATTTCTCGAGTTAAGTGAATGCCATGACGTTCACAATATAATAACCATGCATCTACATGATAAGGTAAATTGTCTATCACCACTCCATCCATGTCAAACAATACAGCTCTTTGCCCCATCGAATTAGATTGTAATTTTTAAACCATCTTGAGCTAAAAAAACATGATCGGGGAGCTCAGCTTGTACCTCGGCATGTAAACCCATCATATGACTCAAATGGGTTATATAGGCCTTTTCAGGCTTAATTTTTTCAATCACATCCAACGCTTCCGATAAAGTAAAATGCGAAACGTGCGTTGTTTTTCGTAAAGCGTTAATCACTAAAATTTTTGAACCTTTTGCTTTTTCTAATTCCTCCTCAGAAATAAAATTAGCATCTGTAATGTAGGTAAAGTCTCCAAAGCGAAAACCTAAAATATCGATGAAATAATGGCGAACTTTAATCGGAATAATCGCGACTCCTTCTATTTCAAAGGGTTTATTTTCAATGTAATGCACCTCAATTTCTGGAACACCTGGATATTTATTTTCGTCAAAAGCGTAGGCAAATTCACGTTTTAATTGGTCTATCACATTTTTCTGCCCGTACAACGGAATTGAAGATTTTTGCGCATAATTAAACCCACGAATATCATCCATACCCGCGGTATGATCCTTGTGCTCATGGGTATAAATCACCGCATCGACGTGCTTTATACCTTCTCTAAGTATTTGTTGGCGAAAATCAGGACCCGTGTCAATGATAAAACTTTTACCTAGGGTTTCTACGTGAATGGAAACTCTCAGTCGTTTATCACGAGGGTCATGGGACCTGCAGACTTCACAATCGCAGGCTATCATCGGAATCCCCTGAGAAGTTCCCGTTCCTAAAAACGTCACTTGTATCGGGGACATACAATTATTCCGTTAAGGCTTTCACCTGGGAAACTAATGCATCAAAATTTAAAGGCTTTGCTAAAAAATCATTGAAGCCCGCTTCTTTAAATTCTGCCATTGAATAATTTCTTGCATTTCCAGTGATGGCAATCATCGGAATTTTTGATTTGCTTGCATCACCTAAAGCGCGTACTGCTTTTGCACATTCCATTCCATCCATCACGGGCATATTGATATCTAATAAAATAATATCAAAATCAGCTTTGGCTAATTCGTCTAAAACTTGTTGGCCATTTTTTACCGCATGAATCTCAAAATTCTGAAATTCTAAAATCTTTTTAGCCAAATTTTGAATCACTGAACTATCTTCTGCAATCAATACTTTTTTCATAGAAACCAAATTTAAACGTGATGTAAGCTAATAAGGGTAAAAATAGCCAATGAAACCTGCATTTCAAACCAAAAAAGCATAAAAAAAGCGATTCCTTAGGAACCGCCTTTCATTTATTTTTAAATCCCTTATTTCACGTAAAATGAAACAGAAGTCTTGTCCCAATCTAAAGTTACTTGGCCCGTGGCCGAAACCCCAATGGTAAATCTTTCCGACATTTTATGCTCGCTTGGCTTAGCCTGTACACGCAAAACATCCTTTTCAGCTTTGTAGGTATAAGCACCCCACATTTTAGCTTCTTTATTAAATATGATTGTCCAATCCGTTTCTCCTGGAATGGTTAATAAGGAATAAACTCCTTTAGCTAATTTCTTACCTTGAACGGTCACATCGTTTGAGAATTCAATGGTGGTGGATTCATTGGCCCCCGTTCTCCAAACTTCGCCATAAGGAACCAATGCTTTCTGCGCTTTTGTTCCAAAAACCAACCTACCCTTCACGGCAGGTTGCGCATATTTAATCATTACCTCAGTACCACCCACTTTTTGAATAACAACGGCTGGAGGAGAGGGAACTTGAGTTTGTGCAAAAGCACCAAAGCTTACTAGACAAGTTAAAATTGCAAATAATTTTTTCATGATTTCTGTTTAAAATTTATTTTACAAATTAAGCCAATAATTTAATTTTAACACCAATGCGCGATTACGAATTTGAAAAATTTCTGGAAAATAATTATCCGTATACACTAAAAATAAATCCGAAGCAGGCTTATATCGCCATTGTAAACGGGCATTAAGGTTGACATTCTTGGTTTGTTGGTTCAACTGAAAAAAGGTCGCAAAAAATAATTTATTGGTAAATGTGATATCAATTTTAGGACGAATAATCCAAAATTGGGAAGACACTTTTTTGGAAGCGGCCACATCAGTGCCAGGTATTTGAACATTTTGAATATCATTATAATCTAGGGCCATCGAAATACTTCCAAAAGGTTGGAAACGATATCCAAACTCTCCTGTAATGCCCGTACGCCATCCATCGCCATAATAACCCCCAAAACGGGCGGTAGTTGAAAAGGTCAACAATTTAATAGGGGATGATTTGTATAAAAAGTTAATGGCGTTCCATGCATGTTCCGAGCCTTTTTTCAAGGCAGTATTGCCCATTCGAGTAGCATCAAAATCATATAACAGTTTGACGTAATCATACGAAATAAAAGTCCCGAAACTTGATTGGTCTTTAAGTTTTCCCTCCATCGCCACGTAGGTTGTATTATCTGTTTTGACTCCTTGATTATTCCAATAATTCATGGAAGTAGCCCTAAGAGTTACATAAAATAGCTTGGATGATTTATTCTTTGGGTAAAATATTTTACCCAACTCAGGATTGATAAACGTGTAATTAACCCGGGGCACATATCCCACTTCAGGATTATAATTTGATCCTACCCATTGGTGCTTCCAACTAACAATCCAGTTGTTATCTTGGTAGGCCAAGGATGCGGCATGTGAAAAATTTTCATCCTTATTTTGAGGCGTCAGGGAACCATAATAGAATATTTTACCGGTCCAGAAATTATTAGCAGACGCTAAATTATATTCCAAACCAATATTGCGATTATATTCCAAAAAGCCATTTTGTCTTTGTAAGTCTGTGTCAATAAACGATTGCTTATTGATCATAAATACCCCCATATTAGAGCGAGCAAATAATTTACGCTGAAAGGCCACCATCGAATAATTTTGAGTAGGAACTCCTTTAGCTTCAATTCGCTCGGACTGCACATTCAATACCCCAATTCGCCAATCATTGGTCAACTTACCACTGAGTCGGGCCCCATAAGTAATAGGGGTTTGTTCATAGATCCCCGTTTTAGGATTCAGCGCCAATCCAATTCTCCTTGAAAAAAATGGGCGAATATTTTCCGTTCCAAAACCATCAAACAAATCCGAATTTTCAATAAAAAACTGCCTTTTTTCAGGGTAAAATAATTCAAACCGATCCAAGTTAGTTTGTTGGCGATCCACATCCACCTGTGAAAAATCGGGATTTAACGTCATGTCCAAATTCATACTTGAACTTACTGAGATCTTAATATCGCCCCCTATTTGATTTCGAAAACTAGAGGGAACTTTTGATTCATAATTAGCACTTACTCCTGATAAAACGTAGGGAATAACAGAAATATTTTGCTTGGGAGTTGGCGGTGGCGTATCCCAAACCAATACTCCTGCATACGCTAGGGAAGCCGTTGGGAATTGTCGGGGCACTGGCGCCCAGGCCGATTTCTCCTTCGCTTTTAAATCTAATCGTGAAAAATTAATTCCCCAGCGAGTTGAATTTCCTCGATAACGAATGGATTTAAATGGTATAGCTGCCTCAAAGATCCATGACTTATTGTTATACGTTGTGGCCGACTCCCACTTATTATCCCAATTCAAATTCATCTTAGCTCCCTCCGACATTTGGCCATCCCACTGAGCTCCAGCGGCATTAGCTCCAAAAGAAAAACCCGTAGTTTTATCCTCAAACGTATCAATGAAAACTAAAAAATTATCATTGCTTCCAAAGGAAAAATCTCGTTTCAATGACTCAACGACATAATTGGACTCCGATTGTAAAAAGCATTCAGCGGAAATGTACAAATACTTATCGTCATAGGTCATCCGCACATCCGTCCTCAACTTAGAACAAAGCGTATCAAAGGGATTGACCATTACAAAATCACTCACCGCTGCGGCAGCCAACCAAGCTGGTTCGTCCAATTTACCGTCGACCTTTAAAATTCCTTCCGATTGCTTAATATGCATTTTATAATTTTCATTTCTTTTTTGACTAAAAACGAAAATGGGTATGCCTATCAAAAGCAATAAGTAAATATATTTTTGCATAGCTTATTGTATCCTTTCTATACAAAGTTAAGCTAAATATCGGAACGCTTTCGCTGACTTATGGGGAGAATCTAAATTATGAGAACATTTTTAAAAGAATGTAAAGAAAATCCTTTTGCTTGTTTTATTTTTACAATTCGAAATATATTAAACTATGGGAAGAGCATTCGAATTTAGAAAAGCAAGAAAATTTAAGCGTTGGGGACAAATGGCTAAAACCTTTACCAAAATTGGTAAAGATATTGTGATCGCTGTCAAAGCTGGTGGACCAGATCCTACAGCCAATTCTCGCTTAAGAGCCATCATTCAAAATGCGAAGGCTGTCAACATGCCCAAAGATAATGTGGAGAGAGCAATTAAACGTGCCATCTCAAAAGACCAAGAAGATTATAAAGAAATCGTATATGAAGGATATGCTTTACATGGCATAGCGATCTTAGTAGAAACTACCACGGATAACATTAACAGAACGGTAGCTAATATACGTTCTTCGTTTACTAAATGTGGAGGAAGCTTGGGTACTCAAGGAATGTTGGATTTCATCTTTACTAGAAAATCCGTTTTCAAAATTACGGCTAAACCGGATATTGATTTAGAGGAATTAGAATTCGATCTGATTGATTTAGGGGGAGACGAAGTTTTTTTGGATGAAGAAACGAATCAAATCAATATCTATGGCGAATTTACCGCCTTTGGTGCCATCCAAAAGTTTTTAGAAGAAAAAGGCTTTGAATTGATGGGGGCTGACTTTGAGCGAATTCCAAATGAGACTAAAGACCTAAGCGAAGAACAAATCGCAGATGTAGAAAAGCTAATCGAAAGATTGGAAGAAGATGATGATATACAAAATGTATATCATAACATGACCTAAATCAATACCCCTTATTTTTTTAATCGATACAAATAAGGCGCCTTGTGTGCCCCACCCGAATATTTTTTCTCAATTCTTTCCAAGATATCCAAACTCAATATCTTGCGCTGAAAGTTTGTTCGAACAATCGAAGTCCCCAAAATGGTTTCATACACCTGTTGGATTTCTGACATGGTAAAAGTTTCTGGAAGTAGGCTAAAAGCAATTAATTTGGTATCCAGACATTCCCTCAATTTGACCAAGGCTTTAGCTACAATCTCATTATGGTCTAAAAACAATTGCCTATACTCAGTTACATCCTGCCACAAAAATTGATCCGAAATATCTCCTGGCGATACATTCACCTTGCTATAATCAACAACGGCTAAATATCCCAAGGTAATAAATCGACTTGAAATCCAATCCAAATCATCCTTAGTTCTAAGGATATTACTTTTGATTTTCTCAAATTCTAGTCTTGCATTTACATTTCTTCCAAACTCTCCAAAACAATAAAACTGCTCTAAAAAAATACCCGATAAGCCCGTTCGTTCATTCAAAACCCTTTTTGCCGCATCATTTATACCTTCTTTAATCCCTACAACCCCACCTGGCAGGGACCATACCTCTGAATTCAAAAACTTTAAAGTCAAGTACTTAAGTTGGTTTTCATGAAAACAAAACAAAACACAATCCACTGAAATTCCGGGTAACCAATCTTTTGACGAGAACTCTGTATTCTTCATAAATTAATGCAATTTTTCTTTAATAAACTCCCTAATTTTTGCTGAGAAAATTAGGTATCCTTTTTCATTTAAATGTAAACGGTCTGCCACAAAAATATCTTGCATTACTGTCCCATCAGGTAAATAAAAGGGGGAATGCATATCCAAAAAGAACCTTCCTTTTTGAGATTTGCAATATTTTTCTAACCATTCATTAAACTGCTTTTGCTTGTCGACAATCGCTATCCGAGATAAACTAGGGCGCACGGCCAAATAAACTAATTTGGTTTTGGGCAATGCCTTCTTCAATCGGTTTGAAAAATCCTCGTATTCCTTGGCTAATTCTTCTATGCTTTTGCCCTTGGCTAAATCATTATCTCCTTCATACACCACAACGGTACTCGGCGCATATTTGACCACCATCCGATCAAAATAATACAATGCATCCGTCATTGTTGACCCGCCAAACCCCCGATTAATCGCTGAAATACCAGCCAAATCACTCGCAAACGTTTTCCAAATCCGAAAGCTGGAACTTCCTATAAATAAGATTTGTCCCTTCGAAGGCATGGAAATTGAATCCTGCTTTTCATAATTTCTAATCTCATTTTCAAAAGCATGCTGAGCCCATAATGGACTACTTATCAAGCATAAAAGAAAAATTATTTTTTTCATGCGTTTATTCATTCGGGTATTTCAATCCAACCTCAGCCCGAATTTGATCCAGTAAGCCCATTAACTCTTGGCTAAATTGGTGCGTCATTAAACCATTTTCGGTTCTACCCGCACGTAAATCATTTTGAACAGCATCCGCTTCATAACTGTATCCCCAGCCCAATCGCTCAGGCTCAAATAACGTTTCCACTTGAGATTCTCCTTCATATACCGACAATGTAATTCCCTTTGTTTCATGGAATCGTCCATGCATGAAAATCTTACCTAAGGTTCCATAAATGGTACATGTTGTATCCGTCTGAGCCGCAAAGGTTGAAAAAAGAGTCGCCGTAGCGCCCGACTTATATTTTGTTACAATCGAGCAATTCATATCCACACCCGTGCCTGCCATCACTCCCGTAGCCTTCAATTCAAGCGGTTGGCCCAAAATTAATTTCGAAATAAATAAAGGGTAAATTCCAATATCCATTAAAGATCCACCCGTTAAATACGGATTAAACCAACGAGCCTCCTCCACATATGGTAGCTTGATTCCAAAATCAGCTTCCAAATGCAATATATCTCCAATAACACCCGAAGCTAAAATCTCCTGAACTTTAGCCACAGACGGATGAAAACGAGTCCATAAAGCTTCCATTAAAAAGATGTTTTTCTCACGAGCTTTGGCAATCATTTTCGATACCTGACCTGAATTAATCGCAAATGCTTTTTCACATAACACAGGTAAGCCAGCATCCAAACATAACATCGTATGCTCATAATGTAAACCATGGGGCGAAGCAATGTAAACCACATCGATTTCCCCACTGGCCAGCATAGACTCATATGATCCAAAAGTCTTGACGTCTTTTGAATAATGAGATGCAAATTCCTGTGCCCTTGAAATATCACGTGAAGCAACTGCTGCTAAATAACCATCCGTCACATAGGCCAAATCATCCGCAAATTTACGCGCGATGCCTCCACATGCAAGAATACCCCAACGAATGGGTTGTGTCGTTTTCATATAGGTTTATTTTAAAATTTATTTCTTCAAATTGTCAATCAAGCTCTGCACTTGATTCGCGTCAACAGCAGGAAAATTAGCGATCCGAATTTGGGTTTCTTTCATTTTTCCATACCCCGCACCTACGACCATTCCTGTTTGGTTCTTCAATCGATCGATCAATTCTCCCACTAAATCTTTGCAATTTAATACCACTACCGTAGCAGAACGATGCGATTCGTTTTCAACAAAAATGTCAAATTGATCCGATTTTTTTGCAAAATCATATAACATGCTGGCCTTCTTATCTGTCTCCTTGCGTATATTTTCTATCCCTATTTTATTTAGATCCTCAGCCACTTTTCCTAAGACATAAATGGCCATCACATTAGGTGTTTCCGGCGTTTCATAGTTGAGATAATTCTCCCACAAACTAGGCAATGAATGATAGGTTCCCACAATCCCTTCATTTTTTTTAATTTGTTCTGACTTGGTCAGCATCGCTTCATTAGCGATCCAAACTCCTAAACCTGCTGGCATTCCAAAAGCCTTTTGGACCGAAAACATAGCTGAGTCAACTAAGCTATAATCCAAATTTGTGTAGGGCGCCGACGATACCATGTCCACGATGACAAACTTATTTTTGTTTACTTTCTTCAACTTGTGAATTTCAGTCGGACGCATTTGAACGCCGGAACTCGTCTCATTCGCCGTGCAACAAATTAATTCAGCGTATTCAGGAACTGTAATTTCACTCGCATCAAAGCCCTCACCAAAAGGTTTTTGAAAAGCATTCGCAAACTTGTGAAGCTCCTTTGAAAACTCAAAAAACTTTTTTGAAAATGAACCATTGACCAAATGAAAACTCTCATGCTCCACCGTATTCATTAACACCCTCTCCCAAATCTCCGTGGCAGAACCCGTAAATAAAATCGCATGGCTCGTAGGTAAATTTAAAAGCTCCCTTAACTGCTCAACTGTATGCTGATAAATCTTACGAAAAGTACTTGAACGATGTGAAATCGATCCCAAATTTTGTCGAAAAGCCTCTCGGTAATGATCCTCCACTGTAGGAAATAATGCGGCGGGACCCGGAGTAAAAAATATGGAATTGTGTTGACTCATCGCTAATATAACATTCTAAATTTAATCGTATCCTGTATCAATTTTAACTCATTCACTATCTCCTCTGAATATTCTTTGGCCACATCCGTAATGACATACCCTGTTTTCTCCGTTGTTTTCAAATATTGACCAATGATATTGACCTTGTATTTTGCAAACACATTATTGATCTGAGCTAAAATACCCGGTACATTATGGTGAATGTGCAACAAACGATGTGCATCCTCTAAAGGTGGCAATTGCAATTCAGGGAAATTAACAGAGCCATACGTACTTCCATTATTGATAAATTGAAGCAATTTAGTGGGAACAAATTCCCCAATATTGGCCTGCGCCTCCTCCGTACTACCTCCAATATGCGGTGTCAAAATCACATTAGGCAAACCTCTCAATTCATTCACAAACGCCTCGTCATTTGTTTTAGGTTCGTAAGGAAATACGTCAATCGCGGTACCCCAAACCTTCCCAGATTTTATGGCTTGCACTAAAGCTGGAATGTCCACCACATGACCCCGAGACAAGTTCAAAAAGATCACATGATCTTTCATCCATGAAAACTCCTGCGCCCCTATGATATTGGTATTCGACTTTCTTCCATCGACATGCAAACTTATAAAATCAGCAAGTCCCAAAAGTTCCTTCAACGTTTTGCATTTCTTTGCATTTCCTAAAGCAAGCTTATCGACGATGTCATAAAAATAAACCTCTAAGCCCAAAGCCTCCGCAATGACAGAAATTTGAGTTCCTATATTTCCATAGCCGATGAGGCCTATTTTCTTGCCTCTAATTTCGTAGGAATTTTTGGCCGACTTATCCCAAATACCGGCATGCATTTTAGTCGACTTTTCAAAAATATCACGAGTCAACATCACCATTAAGCCAATAGATAGCTCAACCACACTTCTTGTATTTGAATAAGGCGCATTAAAAACGGCTATGCCCCGAGTTTCACATTCAGCTAAATCAATCTGGTTCGTTCCTATACAAAATGCCCCCACGCACATGAGTCGGGATGCATTCGGATGATCCAACACTTTTTTCGTTAAGCTTGTTTTAGATCTCAAACCTAAAATAGATACGTCTTTGATCTTCTCAATCAATTCATTTTCATCCAATGCCCCCTTCAAAAGCTCCACTTGAAAACCTTCTTTTTTGAAAGCGCTAACAGCCGCCGGGTGCACATTTTCAAGCAACAAAACCTTAATCCGAGACTTAGGATAAGATTGCGCTCGGCTCAAACCATTGATATATAAAAACTCGTCCAATGACGGCACCACATAATCTGCTTTATCAGTGACTGCTTTCCGAGAAACATTTTCCGTAAATGCAAAAAACGTATTGGCCAAGCCTGACTCCCGTAATTCATAATCCGTAATTCCATCGCCAATCACAAAAACCTCGCCCTCTAAAGCCAAAGACCGTAATAATTTGACCTTCCCCTTATCATGAGAAAGTAAATTAGTTTCATCATAGCCTGTAATATTACCCTCCACATCATAGGTAAATGTATTGGCATGTACATGGTCCGCCGCAATACCCATTTCCTCCACCACCGGAACGATGAAATCCTTAAACCCACTCGAAATAATTAAAATCCGATCCGCATACTCCTCCAAAAAATCTTTATTGCGCTGAAAAGAATCCGATATTTTACCCTTTAAAAAGGTGATCAATTGGTCTACGTGAGAACGGTTAGCAGGCAATAAAGCCACGCGATCACGCAAAGAATCTGAAAACAAATATTCTCCCACCATGCCCTTATCCGTAATCTCACGAATTTTTGAGACAATTTCTTGCTGCTTCGGATTGCCCTGAAGCGCAATTCTTGCTAATTCATCTAAGCCCTCTACTTTGGTAAAAGTGCTATCAAAATCAATCACAATCGTCAATGGGTCTATCGGTATATTAGACATCTTATTTTTAATTTCGTCAATTTTTAAACCATTCAGCCGCCCGCTTTTCAGACCAAGTAATTCCTTGGTAATTTTTTGGATAAAACCCGCAATGACCACCGTATTTGGGAGCTTCTAAATAAACAAAATCCAATGATTCGGCCAATTTAAAAGGGATACATTCCTCAGTCAAAAAAGGGTCATTCTGGGCATTCACAATTAAAACTGGAATGCGTATTTTTTCCAAAAAATAAAACGAACTATTCTGTTCATAATAATCCTCCGCATCTTTAAATCCATGCAGCGGGCCCGTAATTACATCATCAAAATCTTTCAAACTCTTAATGTTTGCCAACATACCAGTCGTAATATCGTTTGGATATAATGCCGACTTTTCGGTGACTTTTTTTATAAGGGTTTGTAAAAATCGATGCGTGTAGATGCGGTTTTCCCAGCGGGCCAACTTCCGGCTACTGCTAGAAAGGTGTAAAGGTACAGAAAATGCTACAGCTTTTCGAATGAAATGAGGAGGATTTTCTCCCTGCTCACCTAACCATTTTAGCGTTAAGTTTCCGCCGAGCGAGAAGCCAGCAAGCGAAATTTGATTCGCTCCTCTACCGTGTGCCTGTCGAATGATGAAATCTAAATCATCCGTTGCGCCACTATGGTAAAAACGTAAAGCTCTGTTCAATTCCCCGGAGCAACTTCTATAATTCCAAGCCAGAATATTATACCCTTCACTTTGCATCACTAAAATAAGACCTTTCACATATTGCCTGTCACTACCCCCTTCTAATCCATGCGAAATAATAAGCAAAGGCGTTTTCTCAATATCCCCCTGATTTAAATACCAATCCACATCTAAAAAATCACCATCATCTGTATTCAAACGCTCTCGGATGGGCTGTTGTGGCAATATCACATGACGAAAAAGCGCAGGATAAATGCTTTGGGTATGGCCCTCAGGCAACCAAAAAGGCGAATTAAACGGGAATTTAGTGGATATTACTGGCACAGAATTAGATAAAAAAGTCAGGTATTAATTGGTCTTCTCGCGTCGCAGGATTTACTCGGTATGCATCGAAATTTACAATCCCCTCTTCCCTCAATACTTCCTCGTCGATATAAAAATGACCACTGACCGATTTAGCATCCCGATTTAAAATCACTGCCGCCGCATCCGCCATGATGCTCGCCTTCCTTCCTAACTGCATCATATCCGCATTTCCAATCGCAAATTCGATCGCCGCCGTGGCAATAATCGTTTTTGGCCAAAGCGCATTAAAGGCTACTTTCCCTTTAAACTCGGAAGCCATCCCTAACGTACACAAAGACATCCCAAATTTGGCCATGGAGTAAGCCACATGATTTTCAAACCAGCGCGCCTCCACATTTAAAGGCGGCGAAAGGGTTAAAACATGCGGATTTTCTGATTTCAATAAATAAGGCAAGCATGCCTGCGCGCACAAAAATGTTCCTCGGGCATTTACTTGATGCATCAAATCATACTTTTTCATTTCAGTTCGTAGCGTTCCCGTCAACTGGATAGCCGAGGCATTATTGATCAAGATGTCGATCCCACCAAAGGTTTCCACCGCTTTTTGGACGGCTGATAAAACCTGATTTTCGTCACGAATGTCGACCATGCAAGGCAAAGCCTTTCCTCCTAATGCTTCAATTTCTGAGGCAGCCGTATAAATTGTTCCGGCTAATTTAGGGTGCGGTTCAGCCGTTTTTGCGGCAATTACAATGTTAGCGCCTTCTGAAGCTAGTTTTTTGGCTATTTCTAATCCGATACCTCTGGAAGCGCCAGTAATGAAAACAGTTTTATTTTTAAACATCTTACCTGAATTTTTATTTATCAATAAAATTACGATTTTCTTCTAAAGAAGGATACAAATTAAATATTTGCATCGTACTTTTGTGAATTAAATTTACGATTCTACAAGAATGATTATACCATTTAAGTCAGTTAGTATTTCTCACCGAACCGCTCCACTCACCATTCGTGAAATGGTGGCTTTGAATGAGGAAGAAAGCAAGGCGTTTGCGATCAAGTGCAAAGACCTTTTTGGCCTAAGTGAATTATTGATTGTGTCCACATGTAATCGTACGGAGTTATATTATACAACTCAACAAAACATCTCAGAGGATTTAGTAAAAGCCCTTTTAATTGAAAAAGGAATCGAAATAACCTCAGAATTTCTAAACTATTTTAAGCATCTAAATGAAACGGAGGATTCTTTAAGGCACCTTTTTGAAGTGGCAACAGGTTTGCAATCCAAAGTAGTGGGTGATTTACAAATCCCCAATCAGATTAAAAAAGCATATCAATTAGCAGCGGATTTAAATTTAGCAGGACCTTATTTGCATCGCTTGATGCATACTATTTTTTATTCCAATAAGCGTGTTGCGCAAGAAACATCTTTCAGAGACGGTGCGGCTTCCGTTTCATACGCCACTGTAGCGCTAGCAGAAGAGCTTTCACAGGCAATTCCCCAGCCTAAAGTTTTGATATTAGGTTTAGGTGAAATCGGCTTAGATGTTTGCAAAAACATGGAAGAAAAAGATTTTGCTGAATTCACCATCATGAATCGGACGCAAGAAAAAGCGGAGAAAATAGCTCAAGGAATGCCTTTCCGAGTAGCGCCGTTTTCTGATTTATGGGAAGAAATTTCAAAAGCAGATATTATTATTTCATCGGTTCGAACGGAAAGCCCAATCATCACCCTGGATGAAATAAAAAAACTTCAAGTACTTTCCTTTAAATACTTCATCGACTTATCGGTACCCAGAAGTATCGAAGATGGAATTGAAAAGAATCCTGGGATCTTACTTTATAACATTGACTCCTTAAAAGAAAGAGCTGATGAAGCTTTAGCGGCCCGAATGGCCTCTGTGCCAGATGTTCGCGTTATTATTGAGGAAAGCATCGTTAGTTTTAATGATTGGTCTAAGGAAATGGAAGTATCTCCTACGATTCATAAATTAAAGAGTGCGCTTGAAAATATCAGAAAAGAAGAGATCAACCGACATATTAAAGGGTTGAATAAGGACGAAATAGAAAAGTTGGAGAAAATCACCGCTAACTTAGTCCAAAAAATCATGAAGCAGCCCATTCTTCATTTAAAAGCCGCCTGCAAAAGAGGTGAATCAGAGAAAATGGTTGATATTTTGAACGAACTGTTCAATTTAGAGCATATAGAAGAATTTGAATCCTAATTTTTTCCGTGCATGGACAGCAAGGTTTTAAACCAATTGGCCCGTTATTGCGCCTACCAAGAACGCTGCATCTCTGAAATCAAACAAAAAATGAAGGACTTGCTTGTGTACGAGTCAGACCAACCCACCTACCTATCTTGGCTTTCAGAAAATAATTATTTGAATGAAGCTCGGTTCGTCGAACTGTATGTTCGATCAAAATTCAATCAAAAACATTGGGGTCGAAATAAAATAATGTTTGAGTTAAAAAAAAGAGGGATTCCCGATTCCATGCTTATTACTGCGTGGAATGACATCGATGAGGCTGATTACATCGGTCAATTAACAAAAATTTTGCATAAGAAAAAGGCGGAATTGAAGACGGGGACGAGCCAAAAAAAATACCAAAAGTGTTATGCGTTTGCCCTTTCAAAAGGATATGAGTCAAGTCTAATTGTGGCTCACCTAAAAGGCCTTTTTTGATTTAATTTGCTAAAAAACATTTTTTTTATACCTTTGGGGCATGAATTTTGAAAACAAAACGTATTACATCGGATATTATTACGCAGGGTATTTCCATTGCGAATAGCCGGTTACATAGGTTTTAAATATAACTTACTAACAACCGGCCCTTCGTCGGTTTTTTTGTTTTATGAGCTTACATATATCCACAGCATCTAGGTTAAATTCCGTTGAAGAATATTATTTTTCAACCAAATTAAAGCAGATAGCCCAATTTAAAGCAGAGGGAATTCCAGTCATTAATATTGGCATTGGTAGTCCCGATTTGGCCCCTTCGCAAAAAACGATTGATGCCCTAACGGCTGCTGCAGCAAATCCGAATAACCATGCCTACCAAGGATACCAAGGAATTCCGGCATTAAGAAAGGCATTTGCTGATTTTTATGCCACTCATTATCAGGTGGCCTTAAATTCCGATTCTGAGGTTCTTCCATTGATTGGGTCCAAGGAAGGAATTATGCACATAGCCATGGCCTATTTAGAAGCTGGGGACGAAACGCTAATTCCAAATCCTGGATATCCTACGTACCAAGCAGCTTGTGCTTTAGCCGGTGCAAAAGTGTTAACCTACGAATTATCTGAAAAAACAGGTTGGCTTCCCGATTTGGAAGCGCTTGAATTAAGGGATTTATCGAAGGTGAAAATCATGTGGGTAAACTATCCACATATGCCAACTGGAGCAAAAGCGGATCATGCATTTTTTGAAGAATTGAGAAAATTCGCGCTAAAACATTCTATTTTAATCGTGAATGACAACCCATATAGCTTCATTTTAAATGATAAACCCATATCGATGTTATCCGTTCCCGGAATGATGGAGGTGGGCATTGAATTAAATTCCTTGTCTAAATCTCATAATATGGCGGGCTGGAGAATAGGTGCCCTATTAGGCAAATCGGAATTTTTAAATCCTGTTTTAAAGTTTAAGTCCAACATGGATTCAGGTATGTTTTTGCCATTACAATTAGCAGCCGTTGAAGCTCTTTCGGCAGATACCAAGTGGTTTGAACAACAAAATTTACTTTATAAGTCGCGCCAAAAACGTGTTTTTGAACTACTAGATTTATTAGCCTGCACCTATGACCAAGCGCAATCGGGTATGTTTGTATGGGCAAAAACGCCCAAAATTTATAGCTCAGGCTATGAATTATCGGATCAAATATTAATTGAAAATGCGGTATTCATAACACCTGGAGGGATATTTGGTTCTCAAGGAAATGAATATATCCGTATATCTTTATGTGCCAAAGAGGAAGTTTTTAAAGAAGTCATTCAGCGCATTAAATCTAAATCAAATGGAATCTAAACAAAAGGTAGGGATTATCGGCATTGGGTTAATTGGCGGTTCCATTGCATTAGGACTACGTGAAAGCGGTTGGGCTTCTGAAATAATCGGCATCGATACTAATCCAGAACACCAATCAAAGGCTTTATCGCTTCGATTAGTTGACCGTGTGATGATGTGGGAAAACGCATTGAATGAAGTAGATATTTTTGTTACATCCACCCCAGTTGATGTATTAGTCAGCATCATTCCAAAAATATTAGACCAATTAAAACCTCATCAATTGATCATCGAGGTAGGTTCTACAAAAAGTCCCGTATTTGAAGCGTTAAAAAATCACCCAAAACGCGCCCAATTCGTTTCAACACACCCAATGGCGGGCACCGAATTTTCGGGTCCTGAAGCGGCTGTTCTTGGGCTTTTTAAAAACAAAACCTGTGTCATTTGCGATAAAGAATTAAGCTCAGCTTCAGCCATACAAATCATTGAAGACCTCTATACCCATGGCCTAAATATGCAATTGATTTACATGGATTCCATCGGCCACGATGTTCATACGGCCTATATTTCACATATTTCTCATATCTGTTCCTTTGCCCTGGCAAACACCGTTTTGGAAAAAGAAAAGGATGAAAAAAGAATTTTCGAATTGGCTTCCACGGGTTTTGAATCGACGGTTCGTTTAGCCAAATCCTCCCCAGAAACCTGGAGCCAGATATTCCACCAGAACCAAGAAAATTTATTGGATGTCTTAGACGAATACATCAATACGCTGCTTAAATATAAAGGTTTAATGCTCGCTGGAAGCTATGATAAACTCAAAGATGAGTTAAGCAAAGCCAATGACATAGGCAGAATTCTAAACAATAAAAAAGGCCTTTAGGTGAGTTCCTAAAAGCCTTTTTCGATATTATCATTTCGGCTATTTACGCTTCTTTTTAAACGTGCAATCGCTTGGTTTTGACTTAATAAAATAGGATTTATAATTTAAGGCTAATGGATCCATGCAGCCTTCTAAGTTTAGAATTTCAATATTTTTGAACTCAACGGGATGGCTTTCACTTTGTAGTGAGATATAGCCATCAGTCAACAACTGTCCCTTTGTTCCAAAAACAACTTCTTGGCCACTGACATTGCCACCACCAATTTGAGGCTTTTGATAAGATAGAACACTTTGTTCATTAATTAAATGTTGGACCAAAGAATCTCCCAACACATAAACTTCCGCTTTTACCCATTGATCACCATGATAGGTTTCTGAAGTAGAATTGATGCAATGTGGGGTAAATAATTTCCCATTCATTTCCACATTCGTTCCTGGCGTACATAAATTACACGTGGTACGCTTATCCTTTCCATTGCCACCCAACAATTGGACTTCGATCGAAACCGGAAAATCCTGATTTTTCCCCATCGTTTGAGGAGCTTGGCCATGAATCATAATTCCGCTATTTCGCGTGGCCCATCCCGGACCGTTAATGGCTTGATCCCCCACAAATCGGTAGTTCAAACGTATGCGGTAATAGCTGAATTTGTCTTTATAAAAAATATGACCAAATCGTTCATTAAATGAATCGTAAGCATCATATCTCACGACTAGTTTGCCATCTTCAACGCGAAAGGTGTTTCCAAAATTTTCGCCAGAAGCATAGTTTCGAATTTTCGGAGTCCAACCTGTCAAATCCTTCCCATTAAACATGGAGATCCATTCTTCTTTAGAAGCTTTTTGCCCCATTAAACTAGTGGAGACAAACAATAAAAGCAGTCCTAATTTTTTCATAATAAGTTTAGTTTTTTAAGTATATGATTTCCTAGTTTTTTTCCTTGTGATTGACCCGAAGTGATACCATCCATAAAATGAATCCCCCCATATAAACGTGAAATACTCGCTTCCTCAGCCGCCTGATGAAAAGAAGTAAAAGGTCTAGCCTCAATGCCATATCTCGTTTCCACCGTATCCACATAAGAAAAATTTTCTCCTATGAAATGTGTTAATATCACAGCGGCAGTAGATGAGACCGTTGAATGGCCACTCGGATACTCCGGAAATGGAGGAGTCTGTAAAAAGGGTTTCCATGTAGGGTCAATTAATTTTCTGACGGCTGTTTCAGGGCGAATGCGATTGCTGTGGTATTTCTCACGCCAACAAACCCAAAAGGCGTCTTGCATGCTGACAGATAATACGGTGCGGACCAATAAACTATACCCGAAATCCAATTTTTTCTTTGCACAGGCTATGGCTGAAATACCCATCCAATGTGCGCCAGGAGAAATCTTTTTCATGGCAATAAGTAAATGACCATTGGAGGACAGTGCAAAAGGATTACAGTCCCAAAATGCGGCAATTTTCTGCTCTTCCTGTTTTTTACCCACCAAATAAACCTGGTTTGCTAACGTATAAAATTCAGAACGCTGATCGCTTGAATATGCTTTAGGAGGTTCAATTTCAAATTCTGAAACTTCAGACTCAGACAATGAATAATTTCTGATTTTAGCAAAATAGGGTTCAACGGCCGGAAAGTACCCTGGGGGAGTTGGATACCAATATCCTTCTTTTTTATCAGGGGTATATCGTGGAAAGTTAGACAGTGTATTGTACCGGTCAGCTTTTGCATATCCTAATATATTCTTGGCTACCAATGCGCCAATAGCCTTAGAATTTTCTACCACCTCTGAAGATAAGCCAATCGATTTGCATGAGTCCAAGTAATTATTTTCCCATAGTTCCATCCGCTTGCCTGAGGGCTGGATTTTTTTGGAGACTTCCATCATCGCAATGATAGCTGCTAAATTAGGATCAGAATTCGTAAAATCGATTTTCTCGAAAATTGGATATCCATTCAAATGTTCCGAAATACGAGGTAGGGTTGAGTCATGTGATGCCATTACCTGATATCCTGCTAAGCAAGTATAGGAGAAAAATCGCATGGCTAAAGGCGGATTAGTTACATCGTGTACCATCAATTCCGTCATTTCACCCAACACCTTATCAATCTCACGACCCGTAAATTCTACTTTTTTATTTTCTGTTTTACAAGATAAAATAGTGCCTAAAAACACCGTAAATAATAAAATATTCCTCATCATTTCAGCATTTTATAAGACTCCACACCCAATGAATTAATACCAAAATACCAATGATCTTCTACCTTCAAAATAGACCTTACATCCCCTTTCAGCCAAAATCCACTCTTTTTTTGCGGCACCACCTTAAAATTCAATTGGCCATCTCCCAGCAACAAAAGTCCATAATTGGAATCCATTTTCCCTATTCGCAATTTTGCATGATTGATATTACCCGCCATAACTATATCTAAATGACCATCAGCATTCATATCTGCTAATTGAAAAGCAAAAATGGGCGAAGACTGCACGATAGAAGGCAAAGGTTTAGATTCGTATTTACCTCCAGCATTTAGACTAAATAAAGATGTTTTTAATTCAGTGGCTTGATAAATCTTAGCGTCTTTTAATTCATCCTCTGTAAAAATATCTGATAGCTTGGCTTCGGCAAAACTTTGATAATCTGTAAATCGAGGACGCATCAATGAAATCTGCTCCAATAATTCATCTCTAGTTAAAAATGGCACTTTAATTCCTTTTACATACGTGGTTAAAATCGGCTCAACGGATCCATTGGAGTCAAAATCTTTTACATATAACTCCATGGGTTCTGCGATAGAAGCCTTATACTGTGAATTTAATCCTTGGTTCCCAACCAACATCTCAAACTTCCCGTCTTTATTTAAATCCTCAATCATTAGCGTATTCCATAAGCCTGAAGGGGATTCATCAAAAAATGTCTTCGTGACATTTATCGATTTACCCTTATCAAAATTGAAAATTTGCAAAGGCATAAACTCACCAATAATAATCAATTCATATTTCTGGTCTCCATTCAAATCTTTAAATTCCGCATCTGTGACCATGCCTACCGATTCAATCTCAGGATAATTTTTACTTACATCCAAAAATTTCCCATTGCCTTGATTTAACAATAATTGGCTCTGGGGAACTTGGGGATATTGGCCTGGAATGACCCGAGCACCCACAAATAAATCAGGTAATTTATCCCCATTTAAATCAATCTTAGTGACGCACGAATGAGAACCATTTGGATTAGGTAATTTGTTTTTAGATAAAGAGAAATTGCCCTTTCCATCATTCAAATAAATCCGATCTTGCAAATAAGTAGACGTAGGTTCCAAATTAGCATAACCGCCACTAGCCACATATAAATCGACATCTCCGTCAGCATCCACATCCACGAACAAAGCATCTGAATCTTCAAAACCCTCAGAACCAGACAAGCCAACAGACTTAAATTGGCCCCCTTTTTGCTGGAGAAATAAATGAGCAGGTTTTCCTTGTGAAGCGCCTACAAAAATATCGGAAAGACCATCTTGATTGACATCGGAAGATTTTAAAATGGGCCCTACGAAAGACAAGGGATTGACTAGTTGTGTTTGTCGCTTAAAATCATTCACCGGATTCGCTCCAGGGTTTTGAATTAAGGGTTCAGCCCGAACGAAATACGATTTGTTTTCAAGCTCTTTCGTTTGAATTTGCTTAGCATCTTTCTCAAAAAAAGAAATGTTTTTAACTTCTTTAACGCCCTTAAGCGTTTGAGATTTACCTGAATTCCAAAGCACTTTGACCGAATCAATCTTAGGTGTACTCCCTAATCCTACGTGCAGGCGAGGGCTCATACTGGATTGATATCCTCGATACATATTGGCATAAACAACTTGGGCTTGGCCATTTTGAAAGACGCTTACGTTGGCACCGGCACCTTGCGTATTTTCACCTAACCCATGTAAATCAATTGAAATAGATTTGTTTTCTTTGTAAACTTCGTTGCTCTTATTCTCATAAATAGAAGCCGGTTTATTGATGTTATTGACAATCAGCTCCAAATCTCCATCTCCGTCTAAATCTGCATAAGCGGCCCCATTGCTATTGGTCGGCATTTCCAAACCCCAGTCGGCCGTTACATTTTTAAAAGTCGCATCCTTTTTATTTTTAAAAATATAATTGGACACATTGGACGCGGGCATTTTTTGCACAAGCTCCAAGACATTCTCCCTTTGAATCGAATTTTGATTATTCTGAACGTAATCTCCCATGTACTTCAGGAAATCTAAATTGGTATAATCTCTTAAATACCCGTTGGACACAAAAAGATCTTTCCAGCCATCATTATCATAGTCAGCAAACAAAGCACTCCAGCTCCAATCCGTATTGGATATTCCGGCCAATTGGCCCACTTCTGAAAACATCGTGTTACCAGATGCATTTTGACCCAAATTCAATTGGAGCATATTGCGCATGATTTGATGTCCAAAACCAACCCTTAAATTAAAATCATACTTTTCATAATTATCGGGGGACATCAAAAGCTTTTGCCTTACATTATCTTCAGGCAACATGTCAAGCGTGAAAATATCGGGTAGTAGATCATTATTGACATCGGCGATATCGTTCCCCATGGAAAAGTGGGACATGTGGCCGATGCTTGAATTAATGGTATTGATGAATGATTTACCTTTCTGATTGATGTATAAATAATCAGGGATGGTATAATCGTTGGACACGTAAAAATCGGGCCAACCGTCTTGATTGACATCTGAGATACCCACGGCTAAGCCATAAGAAAGTGTGGAACTCTGAATTCCTAATGCTTTTGTTTGATTGATGAATTTTCCTCCTTTGCCTGAATTGACAAAAAACTGTATCCCTGAATTCTCATCAGGTTTATTTAATAAATCGGCGGTACTAGATTCATCCAAAACTGGCAATGATTTTGGATTGTGGTTGACTAATATCATGTCAAGATCTTGGTCTCGATCATAGTCAAAGAAAACAGCATGCGTACTATTGGAAGGACTATCTAAGCCATAAAGTGCAGCCTCATCTTTGAATAAAGGGATGCCGGCTGGATCATTTCCTTGATTGATAAACAATTGATTTCTTTTTTTATCCGGCGGCAAATTTCCAGAATAACATAGGTAAATGTCTAATTTATTATCCCCATTAATATCCACAAAGCTTACCCCAGTCTTCCAGGGACCTGGTCGACCTGCCACGCCAGCCTGCTGGGCCACCTCCTTAAACTTCAAATTGCCTTCATTAATATATAAATGATTAGCCTCCATATTACTAGAAAAGTACATGTCTTCTTTCCCGTCACCATTGAGGTCACCTGTAGCAACCCCGCCCCCATTGTAAAAATATTCATACATGAGGACATTGGTATTTAACCCTTCTTGAATGTTGTTTTGAAAATTAACTTGGGTTTGTTCTGGACTTAATAAGGAAAACAATTGAGGTTCGGAGACCTCCACAGATTCTTTGGATTTTTGGCATCCAAAAAGAAACAATAAAGAAAATAATAGGTAGTATTTTGGCACGAAATATTTTTATGCTAAAAATAAAAAAAGGAAATGGGAAGGTCGTTAAACTTTCCCATTTCCTTTAAAATTAATTTGGATTAATATCCAGGATTTTGAACCAAATTTTTGTTACGGTTCATTTCATCGCGGTGGATAGGTAAGAAATACATCTTATCTGCCCAAGCGCGGTTTTCTTTACCTGGGTCCATAGGAACTACTTTATATTGATAATCGTAGCTATTAGGGTCATATCGATAAAGCGTAACCGTTTTTCCTGGCTTCAAAGTACCAATCACGTTAATGATTTGAACTTTATTACCTAAGGTAGAACCTGCAATCATCCAACGACGAGCGTCATGATATCTTTGCTCTTCGAAAGCCATTTCAATGCGACGTTCATTGCGATATTTTTGACGTAATGCATCTCCACTTTCAGTGACCGCTGGCATACCTGAACGGAAACGAACTTTGTTCAACCAAGCACGCGCTTCAGCATCTTCACCTAACTCAATACAAGCCTCCACATAATTCAACACGGCTTCTGTATAGCGGAAGAAAGGCCAAGGAATTTGTTGCCATGTATTTTGATCAATAATCGCAGGATTAGGGTCTGTAAATTTACGGAAGTAATATCCCGTATAACTTCCATTCCAATCTTCGATGGAACTTTTACGCGTATCTAATCCAAAGTAAGCTACCTTACTAGAACCTGACATAATCTCATACTGTCCTGTTTGAATTTGATTGAATGGATCTTTGGGAGCTGCACTCGCTGAACGAGGCTTCCAAGCAGAACCATCATACATTAAAGTCGCATAGAAACGTGGATCACGATTTACATAAGGAGCACTTGAATGATCTGCATTAGACCATGAAAATTTAGTACCATCCATCATTTCATAATCATCTACGAAATTTTGAATCGGTGCATTTCCAGCCCAGTTGTTATATCCATTAGGTCCGTTAAACAAACCGATACGTCCACCATTTTCAGCTTTGGCATTGATGAAATAACGAGCAAAAATTAATTCTCTTTCTCCACCACTTCTGGATAAAGAGTTGTTCATATAATTTGCTACTCCATCATCCTTAGATGCGGGTGCTGATAAATTTAATTGATTACCTAAACCTGGCAAATCTAATACAGCTTTCGCTGCATTTTTAGCCTTAGTCCAGCGTTCAGTACGAGAACCATCCACAAAAGCAACAAACTCAGGATTTGTGTAAGCTGCCATTGCAGCAGATTTAGACTTAGCTGTACTGGCATCATATAGATCACTGGCTGCATATATTAAAATACGAGATTTTAATGCTAATGCAGCTCCTCTAGAAGCACGACCCGCAGCCATAGTTCCAGTCAATAAAGCAGCAGACTCATCACATTCCTTCTCAATAAAAGCGATACACTCTTTCATCGTGTTTCTTTTTGACAAGAATTCAGTGTCTGCTAAGGAGAAGGACTTATCTACGATAGGAACACCTCCATAATAACGAACTAATTGATGGTAATAGTAAGCCCGCATGAACTTAGCCTCTCCAGTCAATCGGTCTACAATCGCTTTTGGAAAAGTAGTCGCCTTTTTCAAGTTTTCTAAGGCCACATTACTAGCACGTATACGAGTATACATATTTTGCCAACTTAAGGTTCCGTTGATCCAACCTGGATCGGCAGGATTTGAACGTGATTCAGTGATCGTCGTTATATTACGACCTGGGTGAGTGAAAGATGCTTCATCTGTTAAGGATGCCAACATCTGCTCATCAAATCCTCCATTACCTAAACCTCCGTAGAGTTCAGTTACAAAGGCCTCCGCTAAGCTTGGATCTGTCCATACGACAGACTCCGAAAGTTGATCTAAAGGTTTTGTATTAACAAAACTATCGTTACAGCTTGTAAAGACAGTTCCGAAAACCGATAGCGCAATGATTACATATCTTTTTTTCATTGTTTTGTCTAGTTAATTATTAAAACGTTGCTGTTAATCCTAAATTGATAATCTTTGATTGTGGGTAATACTGACCAGTAGAGCTCACAGTTTCAGGGTCAAAGATTTTTAACTTATCCCATGTAACCATATTTAGCCCGTTGGTATATAGTCTACCGTTTTTTAAACCAATTTTACTCAATAATGTTTCAGGAAGATTATATCCGATTTCAAAGTTTTTCAAACGAATGTAATCTGAACTTCTCAACCAATAGGTGTTATTACCAGAAAAATATTGATCATTTCGGTTAGCAATACGAGGATGTACACTACTAGGATTTTCTACCGTCCAACGATTCTCATAAATGTCAGAGATGTAATTACCTATATTCCCCATTTCACCAGCACTGATGAATTGCATGGCTCCGGCTGCTCCTTGAAATAAGATCGTTAAATCAAAATTCTTATACGTCGCTCCGATATTCAAACCACCTTGAAACAAAGGCAATTGAGTGAAATCATTACGAACCATATCGTTCGGGTCGATTTTGCCATCTCCATTCCAATCCTTGTATTTCATATCTCCTGGGCGCAAAGTATTCACAAGAGCTTTATAGCTTATCGTTGTTGCATCGATATCCGCTTGATCCTTAAATACTCCATCGTATTGATAAACCATGAAAGTATTCATAGGTCTTCCCGTAGTACGTTGCCACTCAGGCGCACCTGGTGCCTCATCCCAGAATAAAACCTTATTCTTAGCATAACCACCATTTATACCCACATTGTATTTGAAATCACCGATTTGATTGCGATATCCAATGGTAAAATCAAATCCTTTGTTTTCAACTTCTCCAATATTTTGGGCTGGCAATGTTAAACCTGTTGATTGAGGAACAGATGCATTTTTTTGCCAAAGAATATCGGTACGCTTGTTGTAGAAATAATCTAACTCAAAAGTTACCTTATCGTTAAACAATGAACCTTCTATACCGATATCCGAGTTAGTAGCCACCTCCCATGTAATATCAGTATTAGGAATTTTGGTCTCAAATAAAGTTTTAGTTTCTACGTTATTAATGATGTAACTTCTAAATCCATAAGTCGACAAATATTGATAAGAATCAATTTGGTCATTACCCATTTGTCCCCATGAACCTCTTAATTTCAAGAAATTAATGGCAGGCAATTGGTCCTTGATGAAACTTTCTTCCGACATCACCCAACCTAACATACCGCCTGGGAAAAATCCATAACGAGTAGCTTCTGGGAAGATATCAGAACCATCATAACGCCACAAGAATTCAGCTAAATACTTTTCTTTGAAGTTATAAGCCACACGACCAAAATAGTTCAAACGTGCACGCTCATAAGCACCACCACCATTATTTTTCTCTAAGTCTCCACCAGCAAACATTTGATCTAAAGCTGGGGAAATGAAGAAACGACGATACGCATTAAAATTATCTCCATTAATAGTTTCTCTATTCGTTCCAGCTAATACCGTAATACCGTGATCGTTAAATTTACGCTCATAAGTGGCAATAGCTCCTAGCAATATATTCAGTTGAGATTCATCACCTAATGTCAAGCGAGGCTCAGCAGGTCCACGTCTAGATGGTACCAATGTTGGAGTTTTTCCATCTGCCTCAAAAGTACTTCCTTTTTGATAAAGAGTCCAAGGGGTCTCCCAACGCTTAGTCGCACGGAAACGCTTATCTATCGCGGCAGTTCCTGTAAATTTCAACCCTTGAACCCAAGGAATTTTAACATCTAACTGGCCATTGGTTTGAAAATAACTTTGTTGATCACGGTCATACCCAGTTTGGTTAGTTGTAATAACCACAGGATTTTGTCCATTTTCAATATCAGGACCCGGTAAGCCGTTTGGCCAAAATGCTTGCTCTTGAGGTTTACCTCTCATTTGCATCCTAAAAATAGCTCCTGCTGACTGGGTTGGAAATCTACGATTTTCTTCACGTCCCAAAACACCAATAGACAAATTTATGTTTTCATTAATTTTAGCATCCAAATTTAAACGTAAATCATATTGCTGAAATCCTGTGGCTGAATTTTTATAAAAGGCATCTTGATTTTGATAGCCTAATGAAGCCAAATACCTGATATTTTCACTTCCTCCACTCATTTGCAAATTATGGCGCGACTGAGGTGACCATGATTTTAACGTTGATTTGTACCAATCTGTATTTGGGTAAAGCCATGGATCAGAACCATCTGCATATTTTTGAATATCAGTTGGACTAAAAGGAGCTTTTCTACCATTATAAACCCCTGTAGCTTTATAAGCAGCAGTTGCCGCACTCCATTGGTTTGTAGGCAATTGATAGATATCCAAATCATTTAACATACCCACATACTGAGATGCATTAGTCAATCTAGGAATGACGGTTGGATCAGCAAAACCTTGATTGAATGAATAAGACAACTCTGGCTTTCCTGATTTTCCTTTTTTCGTTGTAATCAAAATAACTCCATTCGCTGCACGCGCACCATAGATCGCCGCAGATGCGTCTTTCAAGACCGAAATAGTCTCAATGTCTGCTGGATTGATACGATCTAAACCACCTGCACGATTTGGAATACCGTCTATTACGATAAGCGCAGCATTAGTTCGATCACCCCCTAAAGTGTTGGCTCCACGAATACGAATGGTTGAACCATCATAACCAGGCTCTCCAGAACGGTTAACAGCAACAACTCCAGCCATACGACCGGCAAGTGAATTACTTAAGTTAACACTAGGCGATTTCTGTAAATCTGATCCTTTAACGGACACTACCGATCCCGAAACTGTCGCCTTTTTCTGAACACCGTAACCTACGACAACTACCTCAGAAAGGCTTTTTGCATCAGGATTAAGGGAAACATTGATAATGCTTTGATTCCCTACGGTCACTTCTTTACTTTCATAACTCACAAAAGTAAAAATGATTTTACTAGAACTACCAGGTACAGAAAGGCTATACTTTCCATCTGCATTCGTTGAGGTTCCCTTATTAGTCTCCTTAACGATGATGTTTACTCCGATCAAGGCCTCGCCTTTTTCATCGGTCACTTTACCTGTAATAGTTTGATTTTGACCAAAAGCCACCCATGAACTGGAGAGCAGAAAGGCCAGCAAGTACAGTAACTTGCTACGGTAAAAGTTTGATTTCATAAAATGGTTTTTTAGATGTTTAGTCGAAGTAATGGTTAAATTCATCGACTTTAATTGGGTGAAGATATAAAGGCTTTTTTTTAAAAAAAACTTTGCATTCGCAAATATATGCTTTTAAACTAATTAAAGGCACTTTTTCAAAGAGAATAGTAATCCATTCATATGTGAATAGTCATAAAAATAAGTGATTAAATGGTAATTAAACTTCAAATAATACTATAAAATTTATTTTGAAAAAAAGATTAAAAAAATACCGACCTAGCTCACAAAAATATGGCTACGTCGGTATTGAATTTTGAATTTAACCCAAAAAAGGAAAATTTACGGTTGGCTAATTTCCTCTAGGTGCTCTAAAAACGGTAGGCCTCCAAATATCATTTTTACTATTGATATCGGGGAACACATGATCTGGATCAATCGTCACTGACTTGATGGGAATGGTCGTTGACGTTCTAAAAGTCCAAGAACTTCCTCTTTGCCAAATTTCAACAGGAAAAGTAAAACGTTCTTTCGCCCCACTAACTAATTCCACATCCACCACAGCTGGCATGGCCATCTTTTCCATGTTTTCAATGGTAATTAAGGCTCCTTTTGCTGGGTCTTGTTCGATATAATCCACATCCTTCACCGATTGATCTAGGCGCCACAATTCGTAAAACCAAGATTTCCAAAACCAACCCAAGTCCTCACCTGCTCCATCTTCCATCGCCTTAAAAAAGTCGAGTGGCGTAGGATGCTTGAATGCCCAATGCTTGATATAGCTCTTAAACGCATAATCAAAACGATCCGCACCTAAAATATTTTCACGTAAAATCTTTAGGCCTATGCCTGGTTTATTATAGGCTTCCCAACCTAAATTCATGGGCTGAATGACATCAGGAATAGAAATGATGGGATCCGCATATTCCCTAAACATCCTAGGGGCTATTTGATGCATATCCATTTTCTGACTTTTAAACTCTCCTTTATTAAAGGCGTCCATGGAATAAAAATTAATGAATGTATTAAAACCTTCATCCATCCAAGGAAACTTGCGCTCATTAGAACCTACAATCATTGGAAACCAGTTGTGCCCAAACTCATGATCTGTAACTCCCATCAGCGCACGCGTTTGATCACGGTAGCCACAAAAGATAATCCCAGGATATTCCATACCCGAAACGATACCCGCCACATTCGTCGCTACCGGATAGGTATATTCGTGAAGCCAATTTGAATAATATTCAATCGAAGCTTTCACATATTCCGTGGAACGTCCCCAAGCATTTTGCCCGTTGGACTCCACAGGATAAACAGAAACAGCCATGGATTTTTTACCACTTGGTAAATTGATTCTAGCCGCGTCTAAAATAAATGATTTTGAAGTGGCAAAAGCGACATCACGGGCATTTAAACATTTGAATTTCCAAGTTAAACGATCTTTCGATGGTCTCGAAGCTGGATTTAACACCTCCTCAGCAGATCGAATCACCACGGTAGTTTCAGACTGTGCCGCCAAAGCCCATTTTTTCACTTGGTCTGCGGTATACACTTCCGATGGATTAACAAGTTCTCCCGATCCTACGACTATATGTGAAGCCGGCACATTAATGGAATACTCGAAATTTCCATATTCCAAATAAAATTCACCCGCGCCTAAATAAGGCAAGACATTCCAACCCTCTATATCGTCATATACACACATCCTTGGAAACCATTGGGCCACCGTGAAAATAGCACCATTTTTAGTTTCTTGGATACCCATTCGGTCATGGCCATTCGCCGGAGACTTAAACGAATAAACGATTTTAATTTTGGCTATACCCACTTTTTCAGCCATGGGTTGAGCCAAACGAATTTGCATACGAGTATCTTCCACCACAAAATTTGCTGGTTTCCCATCCACCATTACACTCTCAATTTGATATCCTCCCTCAAAACCTATATTACCAAATCTTCCACCTGAAACTGGCGTGGTTTTGCCTCCACGCGATTTAGTCGAGAAGGAATTTTGGTCTAATTGCAACCAAAAAAAAGGCAATTTATCCGGAGAATTATTCTTATAAGTCATTTCCACCTCACCCGAAATTTTACGAGCTTCTTCATCTAAAGATGCGGATATTTTATAGTCTACCGAGTTTTGCCAATATGTAGGGCCTGGAATACCAGAACCCGAACGAGCCGAAGATGCAGGACCATAATTCCAAAGTGGATGAAATAATTCATAGGCATTATAAGTCGACTTGGTCTGCCCCAAAGTCGAAAATGCTAAAAAAAATAAAATTACTAATGTATTTTTAAACATGATTGTTTGTTTTAGAAAATAAATTAAAAAATAGTTAATATTTCATCATCCATTAAACGCTTGGATAAACCTAAAGCTTTGGGCACCTCATAATGGAAGAAAAATTTCATCGTATGAATTTTATCTTGGTAAAAAGCTAACTCCTCTGCACTTAAGCCTCCTGCTTTTATGGCAGTAGCAGCTATATTTCCCTGCTTCAACCATTGCCATGCCACCGTAACTATACCAAACAATTCCATATACAATGTGGAATCAGCCAAATAAATATCAAATTTTCCTTGCATCGCAATGCCTAATTTGTGCATGGTGACCTTGGTCAAATTGGCCACTTCTGCTTCTAAAATATCCGCATATTTAGTGACCAAATCAGAAGATTTACCTGATTCAATATCTTTTGCAATCCATTTCCCCAAGGTTTGAAGTGCCTGGCCATTGTTTGAAGGGATGCCTCGGCCCAACAAAGTAAGGCCGTGAATTCCGGTGGTTCCTTCATAAATAGACATAATCCGAACGTCCCTGGCCATTTGCTCCAAAGGAAAGTCTTCCGTATATCCATAACCTCCTAATACTTGAAGTCCTTGGTTAACGGCTAATGTTCCCATTTCAGCTGGATAGGTTTTTGCTACAGTCGTCATTAGATCTAACAACAATTGGGCCTCCGCCTGTTCCTCACCTTCCGCGCACTTAGTTAAATCATCCCAAAGTAGACATTGGAAAAGCAATCCCATGGACCCTTCCACAATGGCTTTTTGGAAATACAACATACGCTGTACATCCGGATGATTTTTAATTAAAGTCGGCGGAGTATTGGGATCTTTATTAGTCAATAAACGCCCCTGAGATCTTTCGTTTGCATATTGCTTCGAGAAATGATAGGCGGCAGAAGCAATGTAAGCTCCACCCATACCTACTCCGATTCGCGCCTCATTCATCATCTGAAACATGTATTTTAGGCCTTTGTTGGGCTCGCCAACTAAATAACCAATCGACGCTGCTTTATCTCCGAAGGATAAATGAAGTGCCGGTGTCGCTTTTTGGCCCATTTTATGATAGACCCCTAATGAAACCACCTCATTTTGAACCAATTGGCCATTTTCCATGCGCTTTTTAGGCACAACAAGAAGAGAAATTCCTTTAGTACCCGCAGGAGCACCCTCTAATCTAGCTAAAACTAAGTGTATGATATTTTCAGAAAAGTGATTGTCACCTCCTGAAATGAATATTTTTTGACCTTTAATCGAATAGGTTCCATCTCCTAAATCTTTGGCAGATGTAGTAACGTCGTTCAACGAGCTTCCTGCTTGTGGTTCTGTTAAACACATCGTACCTGCCCATTTTCCCGAAAGCATGTTAGGAACAAATTTATCCGCTAATTCTTTTGAGCCAAAAGAGGCAATTAAATGTGCCGCACCATGCGAAAGACCGGTAAACATGACAATCGAATTATGCGCCGCTCCCCGAATGAATTCATGTGCCCCGCCTATCAATGAGGGCAATTGCTGACCACCATGCTCCAGATCAAATGTAACACCTATCATTCCCGACTCGCCCATCTCCTTCATGTACTGCTCAACTCCAGGATGCACTTGCACCACGCCATCCACTAATTCCGCTGCCTTCCGATCCGAATCGACATAAATGGGACGCAAATATTTTTCTGCAATTAAATCAGCTGAATCCAATAACATGTCAAACATGTCAGGTGTGTAATCCGCAAAGCGAGGATATTTACAAAGAGAAGCACTATCAAAAACCTCCTTTAAAAGGAAGTCAAGATTCCGACGGTCGTATTCTTTAGCCATAATTTTTTAAGTATTTGAAACAAATTTGCAGAGAAAAAATATATTATGCAAGCATACTATATTTTTGTTGATTGATATCATAATTTAAATTCGACTGACAGAGATTTGTCTCATTTGATCCGTTAATTTTTCTCATTAAAATGAGATTGCTTATGGCAATGGATCATAGCCACTGCCTCCCCAAGGATGGCAACTAGATATTCGCCGAATGGCCATTCGAAATCCCTTTACAAATCCGTATTTTAATAAAGCTTGTTTTGAATATTCGGAGCAAGTCGGTTGGTACCGACACGAATTAGGCAAAAATGGAGATATCATTCCTTGGTACATGCGAATTAAACCCAAAAAGATTAATTTTAATATCGTGCCCAATTTTTTCTCTAGAATTGTTTTGCTTCCGTTTATTTGTCAATTAAAAGAAGCGAAGATTTGATATAAACGCTAATTTAAATAAATTGCCTTAAATATTTTCCAACCAATATGCCGAAAATTGCTAAGAGTTCTAAACTAATACTCATCTTATCGACCTTTATCTTAATCGGTCTATTAGCAAGTTCTCATCAAACTAGGAGTTTCTTTCATTCAAAAACAAAAATAGAGTTAAAAAACGATAGTATTAGTTTACTTTTTGATCCCAAAATAGCGGAACAAAAATCCATCAAATTGGATACTTTTTTCAAAAAGCTCCAACAAAACACCGGTTTCAACGGCGCTGTTTTAATTTCTCAATACGGAAAAGTAATTTATAATAAATCATTTGGCTACGCCAACTATTTCACAAAAACACCCATCAATAGCCACACCCATTTCCAGCTAGCCTCCGTGTCCAAGCAATTTACCGCGGTGGCCATCATGCAACTAAAGGAAAAAAACTTATTAGGCTACGACGATCCTATTTACAAACACATTCAAGGTTTCCCATACGATTCCAGCTTAACCATTCGGAGTTTATTGACCCATCGTTCTGGCCTTTCTGATTATGCCTACAACATGGATAAAATGTATGATAAGAAAGTTCCACTGACTAATCAAAAGGTTGTGGAAATGATGATCCGTTTAAAACCCCATATTGATTATCGGCCTAACGCCCGCTTCAGCTACAATAACACAAACTATATGTTATTGGCCTATATCGTGGAAAAATTAAGTGGTGAAAATTTCAGAACCTATGTGAAAAAAAATATTTTCGAGCCAGCTGGCATGAAAGAAACATTTATTTACGATCCCTTACATCCTGAAATGCTGAAAACTGCAGCTACAGGATATGTGCCAAGGCATGGAGGACCAGCCGTTTCTGACTTTAATCACTTAGATGGAGTGACGGGCGATAAAGGTATTTATTCCACCGTTGAAGATCTACATGTTTGGGACAACGCTTTAAATGAAGAAAAATTAGTCAAATCAAGTACTTTGGAGGAAGCCTTCACTCCACAACACACCATTCCTACTACCCTTGCGAAAAACTATGGGTTTGGTTGGCGCCTGACCCAACTCGATAACGGTGAGTGGCTTACCTACCACACTGGATGGTGGCATGGATTTAAAAATTACTATCTTCACAATCCAAAAGATAATTCATCCATCATAATTTTGGGTAATATGGCTGGGCATTCTTTGGGAAGAGTTAATGTAGTTCAATCAATTTTATACCCAGAAAAAGCAAATTTATTTATGAAAGGGGAAGCAATTCCATTAGAATTCACCTCTGGCAACTAATTTAATACCTTATGAAAAAATTCATCTTATTTACAATCGCATGGTCTTGCTTTAGTATTTCAAGCTTTGCCCAAACAGATGATGAGGCGATCAAATCGACCATCAATACCTATTTCGACGGATTCACTAAAGGAGATTCCGCGAGCTTAAATAAAGCATTTTTCTCAGGCGCCTTATTAAGAAACCTAAATACATCCACGGGAAGAGTTCAGGACTCTCCTGTAAAAATCTTTATAAGCAAAATGCCCGCCGGAGGGGTTAAGGCCACTGGAAAATTAATTTCCTATTCATATGCAGGAACTTCTGGAGTTGCGACTGTTGAGCTGCAATTTGCCGACTTCAAATACATTGATTTATTAAGTTTATTGAAGATTAATGATCAATGGAAAATTGTTTGTAGGGTCTACAGCCGAGTAGAATCGGATGTCCAGTTAAAAGGATCTGCAGCGATAGAAGCAGTCGCTACACCCGCAAAAAAGAATTCTGCGAATGCCAAACCAAAAAAGAATGATGGTTGGTAAACAAAAATAAAATCCTACTCCTATAAAACACCAAAGGGAGGTCTTCAAATGAAGACCTCCCTTTCATTTTGAATCATTTAAAAATCCTTACCAGTAGATAGGACCTTTGCCTAAATACTTTTCGGCAATCGGCATATAATATGACTTTAATTCTTCGAAATTAGGGACAACAGGAGATTTCGTATATAAATCATACTGGTTGAAATCCTTAATCCAAGCTAGATATTGCGCATCTTTTTCATTCAATAATGCCTGATAACTTCCACCGGTATGCCATGGATAAAAAGAATGGAAACGAATCATCGCCATTCCTTCCTCAGGAATTGTATTCGTAGGATGATTTTTCAATACTTGGTATAAGTATTCATCATGACCCCAAGCTAATTCTAAATTATCTAAACCACATCCAGGATTATAAATACCTAATTCTGAGTTATACCGATCGACCAACATGTCTGGGTTTTCCTGATTGAATTCTGGATAAACACAAGTGTCAGGTAATTTACAACCTACGACAAACACATCGCCAACTAATCCCCATTGCTCTGCTTGGCTTGTTCCATCCTCATCAGAACCAAATAAATACATGGCTTTGCCTAAATCATGGATTAACCCAACCAATTGCATCCAATCCGGACGACCGTCTTGGCGAATTCCTTCAGCAGATTGTAATAAGTGAATACTATTAGGGAGATTTAAATCTGGGTCACTCACATCAATTAATGCATTTAAGCGATCCATCATATCCCATAAATCCATCGGACGCTCAAAAGTCAAATACTTCTTTTTCATCCTTTGAACATAATCATACGTCTGGCGCGTTCGCATCTTATAATAATGATCCTTTACGGCTGCAGTAATATCGCCTTGCTCGTAATTACGAAATTCGGATTTTTCTTTAACTATAGTTTCCATACGAAATGATTTGAGGAACCAAATTACAAAAATGATTTTAAAAACAAAAAATCAATGTGTCATTAAAGACAAAGCAATCGAGCTTAAAAGCATCAAAAAACCAAGAACAAAAAAAATGGTAGGATTTAATACCGGGACAGAGTTGTCACTTAAAGATGCTTCGTACGGATTTTCAGAAAGATAACGAACAGGTATTTCCTGGCCAATCTCACAATTTTTTGCAATGCCCTGTTCAGCTTCTCTTCTAAATTCTAACCCATTGACATGATAGGCAACAATTGGAAAATAGATAGGGAAACGACCCGAATGATCGCCACGTGCATATCGCTTTGAAATTTCAACAATCTTGCCATACGTTGTTTTAGAATGAGATACCCATTTTGATCTCTTTTTATACAAGAAAATTCCAACCACAATTAGGGACACGGAAATCAACAGAAATAGACTTAAAAATAAAGTCATTGAACCCTGAAAAGCTCCTGTTGGCCGACCTGAAATTAACAAAACTCCTTGTAACAACATATTCAATTTTAATGCATTCAGCTATAAACTCCCTGAATTTTGGCCAAAGCAACAACAAAAAAAAATTAAAATCAAATTTTGTAAATTCTCAATAAAAAAGCTTCAGGATCATAATCAAAGCACTTTTTACTCATTTTTGTCAGACATTAAAAAATAGGATTGAATTTTGATAAATTTTTATAAAAAATTGTACAATTCAGTCATTTTAGGTTTTAATTTTCATTGAGTTTCGCCAAAAAATATTTATATAAAATTTTTAATTTCATGCAAATTTGTATTTTTGACTTCCAACTAATCTGTAATTATGAAAAATACGATAAAATTCCAGCTCATCGCCATGATGTTTTTGATGTTCTTCTCTTGGGGAGCATGGTATGGCCAAATGAGTAAATATCTACTAACAACTTTGGGTGCTACAGGGGACCAAGTGGGTAATGCTTATACTACGTTTTCCATTGCAGCAATCTTTGCTCCCTTTTTTGTCGGCCTAATTGCAGATCGTTTTTTCTCAGCGCAAAAGGTGATGGGATTTCTTAATATTTTAGGAGGTGTGATTTTATATTTCTTGAGTCAAACGAAGGACCCTGAAATTTTCTTTTGGTACATTTTGGCTTACACACTTTGTTTTGCTCCTAATTTGGCCTTGTCAAACTCGATTGCCATGAATCAAATGCAAAATCCTGAAAAAGAATTTCCTGCTATTCGAGTTACGGGAACCATTGCATGGATTGTAGTGACTAATATTATTGGATTTTTAGCCTTAGGTGACAATGTAGCTATATTTCAGATTGCCATGTACAGTTCATTTGCCTTAGGTATTTATGCCTTCTTCCTTCCAGATACCCCACCAAAAGCAGATAAAAATGCGTCGATTGGGCAAATCATTGGATTAGATGCACTCAAATTATTTAAGGATCGTTCATTTCTGATTTTCTTTATTTCATCCATCTTAATCTGTATCCCACTTTCATTTTATTATGCGATGGCAAACCCGTCTTTGACAGATTCACACATGACCAATGTTGAAAACAAAATGTCATTGGGGCAAGCCTCTGAGGTTATTTTCATGCTCTTAATTCCACTAGCTTTCATACGCTTAGGAGTCAAGAAAATGTTAATCGTGGGGCTTGTTGCTTGGATTATTCGCTTTTTATGCTTTGGCTATGGCGATGGAATTCAAAGTGAATGGATTTTATACATCGGAATTGTTTTACACGGAGTATGCTTCGATTTCTTCTTTGTCACAGGACAGATCTATACGGATCAAAAAGCGGGTGAAAAGATTAAAAGCTCGGCCCAAGGATTAATTACTTTAGCCACTTATGGCGTAGGAATGGGCATCGGATCTAAATTATCAGGTATTGTTTTAGACATGTATACCAGCGGAGGTGTGCATGATTGGAAATCAGTTTGGATGGTACCAGCAGCCATAGCTGCCTTAGTGCTTATTTTATTTGTGCTTTTCTTTAGTGAAAAGAAAGAGACAGCTTAGGTATTTTTAATTTTCCGAATCATCCAAAACAAGAGTCCCGGGAAAAAACGTTTGACAAATAGGCCCAAAGCTTCAAGCTTTCCGCCAATGAAAAACTCGTTTTTCCCGGAATTTATTGCATTCAAAATAGCTTCTGCTGTTACGGTCACATCTAAGCCCTTCGCTTGATTTGGATCCATTTTACCATATTTTTCTCCGTCTTCATTGAGTGCATGAATGGAAATATTGGTCTTAATATATCCTGGCAGAATAGTGGTTACTCGAATTCCATCCTCATATACTTCGGCCCGCAAGGAATCGAAAAAGCCAATCAATGCATGCTTAGTGGCACCATAAGCAGCTCTTCTTGGGGTGCTTATCCGACCTGCCACAGAAGCAATAGGTATAAATCTTCCTGATTTTTGACTCTTAAATATGGGTAAAATAGCTTGAGTTAAAGAAACGATGGAGAAGAAATTAACCTCAAATAGTTGTAGATAAACGTCAAACTTCGTGTTTTCAATAAAAGACCTTTGGCTTACACCTGCATTTAAAATGACGAAGTCAATTTTCCCATAGATTCTTATTACTTCATTTACTTTCTCTTCGTGGACTGATAAGTCAATCACATCAAAAGGCATCACATGTGCTACTGACCCATATAATTTGCAAGCATCTGCGACACGATTTAATTCAGATTCTCGGCGGGCAGATAATACCAGTTTAGCTCCTTGCCGTGCAAAGGCATAGGCTAAGGCTTCTCCTATTCCGGAAGAAGCTCCTGTGATCCAGACTATTTTATCTTTAAAATCCATAGGTAATTTTAATAAAATTTTATCAGCAATTTGATCTTAATTATCAGTTTTTATTCTACTAATATGGTCGAAAACATATAGCTTTACTAACTTTTCAAAAGTTAGTAAAGCTTGAAATGGGGGTCTTATTTCAACATTTTTTTGAAATTTCAAGCGTAATTAAATTAGCAAAAATCTCTTGTAAATAAGCGTTATTTACAAATATTTTGAAGCTGAAATGACTAACATCACCTCACATTTTCGAGTTCTTTAAAAAAATCGGCCATTGGATTTACTTCCAGTCGGAGTAATTTTTGCCAAAGGCGAACCGCTTTGGTCATCAAACCACTTTCAATCAAAAAGCCATCATGGCCATACAAAGAATCGATCACTTGAAAGGATGCATCTGGAATATGCTTGGCTAAAAATTCCTGTTCAACGATGGGAAATAACGCATCTGATTTAATGCCGATCACCAAGGTTTTAGATTGTATAGACTTCAAGGCAGCTACCACCCCACCTCGATTTCTCCCAACATCTTGAGAATCCATCATGGTAGATAATCGATAATAAGAAAAAGCATTGAAGCGTTTGGCTAATTTATCGCCTTGGTATCTTTGATAAGAAACAGCTCTTAAGTTTCCACCCATGGAATTTTCTTGACGTGCTTGGGTAATTTGATACGTTTCATAATTTCGATAGGAAATTAAAGCCGTGGCCCGAGCCGCCTTCATGCCATTAATTCCTGCCTGAGAATTCGATTCGGGCCAAGTCGGATCTACTTCGATTGACATTCTTTGAGATTCATTAAAAGCAATTCCCCATGAAGAGTGCACCGCATTGGTTGCAACTAAAATCAAATGATCGATCAACTCTGGCTTCATAATTGCCCATTCTAGGGCTTGTTGGCCCCCCATCGAACCGCCAATACACGTCTTAATCTTCCTGATTTTCAAATGCCTTCTTAGCAATTCAAATGAATTGACCACATCGCGAATCGTTACATCAGGAAATGTATGAAAATAGGGTTGGCCCGTCAGGGGATTCATCGATAAAGGACCGGTGGACCCATAATGAGACCCAGGGATATTGACACAAATAATGAGGTTATTTTCAGGATTAATTAATTTACCTGGTCCTACCAGGCCTTGCCACCACTCAGCCACATCGTGACTACCCGTAAATGCATGACAAATCCAGATGATGTTATCCTGTGCAGCATTTGCTTTTCCCCAGGTTTGATATACTAAATCAAAACTAGGAAATTGAAACCCATTTTCTAAAATGAAAGTGTCAGTCGAATGATAATGATGAATTTCTGCTTGCATACAACGTAACATTATATTTCCCTAAACAGGCAACCGCCTGGGGTAGGAATTAGCACCGGGGTCAATTTCTTGACGGGTTGCCAGAAGTTCACAGAGCCTAGTCTCTCCCTTCTTCTTTATAATTCAATGGCAATCAGCTACTGAATGAGGATGTAAATTAACGGCAGGATTAAGGAAATTCCAAAAATTGAAGGTTAAAATTTATTTTAAAGCCACAATTATCAGATATTTGCCCCATGATAAAAATATTTATTTTTTATTTTATTGTAGGCCTAGGGATATGGGGCGTTAGCCAAAGTTCCTTAGCACATTTGTTGCATCCCGACCTAAAATTCATTTTTGTATTTCTGTTGTTTCAATCCTATTTGACCCTCCAATTAGCCCAATTTGGACAAAAAAATGAGGGCGAGAAGTTTGTACAATTCCAAACAGCTTCCTTCGCCATTCGATTTATTTTGAGCATTCTCTTTATCGCATTTTTTGCCTATTCCCACGCCCCACAAATTTATTTGTTTGTAGGCAACTTTTTTGTACTCTATTTATGTAGTTCAAATTTTGAAATATTTGGTTTGCTTCGTAACTTGCGACGTTTTTAGAAATCCCGAAGAAAATTTTCTGGTTTTTAATGGACAAAATTCAGTTAATCAATGAATTAGCAAAAATTACAATAGAAATTATTTTTAAGAGCGAATGAAGATGCCGATGTTTACTTATTTCAAAAAAATGTATTTTTCAAATATAATCTTAGGATTTTTATTTTGCTTGACCAGCCTATCTGTTTGGGCAAATGAGAAGGAGGCTGCTGTGAAACCTGCCTCAGCGGAAGTAGCTAATACCCAAGCAGAAGCTCCACAAGAAAGTAAATCAGAAAAATTCGATCCAGGTAAATTAATCATGCATCACATTGCTGATGAGCATGAGTGGCATTTCATGACGATCGGCCATACGCACATCACCTTGCCATTGCCATGTATTGTATATTCAGAATCAAAAGGCTTATCGGTCTTTTCATCGGCTAATTTTAAAAACGAACATCACGAGGAAGTGCCATATCAAGGTTTAATGCTGGAACATGGTAAAATTCATGCGGAGAATGGAGAACATGTATATGATTTTTCAATCACTAAAAATGTTGCTTCCCTTTTAATTTCAGCTATTTTATTGCTCACTATCTTCATAGGAATTGGCAAGAGATACCAAGAAAATCCACATAGAGCACCCAAAGGAATACAATCCTTATTTGAGCCTGTCATTATTTTTGTCCGGGATGAAATTGCTAAAACCAATATCGGCGAAAAGCATTACCGCAGATTTATGCCGTATTTATTGACCGTTTTCTTTTTCATCTGGTTTAATAATATGTTGGGTTTAATTCCAGGTGGAGCCAATGTAACTGGAAATATTGCTGTAACGCTCGTATTAGCCATCATTGCTTTCGTGATTACCAATTTAAATGGTAAGAAAAATTATTGGTTACATATTTTTGCCATGCCGGGTGTTCCGAAATGGATGTTAGTCATTTTAACTCCTGTTGAAATTGTGGGTGTATTCATGAAGCCATTTTCATTAATGGTTCGACTATTTGCCAACATCACCGCAGGACACATCATTTTATTAAGTTTGGTTTCTTTGATCTTTATATTCGAAAATGCGGCATTAGGACTAGCAGTAGTTCCCTTCTCGCTTTTTATGAATGTCATTGAAATGATTGTTGCCGTGATTCAAGCCTATATTTTCACCATGTTAGTTTCGACTTACATCGGTGCTGCCGTAGAAGAACATCACCATTAATTTGTAAATTAATTTTTTTATATAAACCCAAATCGTATGTCTATTTTATCGATTTTATTAGAAGTTTCTGTAGGTCTTGGCCTTGCAGGTATTGGTGCTGGATTAGCAGCTATTGGTGCTGGTGTTGGTATCGGTAACATTGGTGGTTCAGCAATGGAAGCCATTGCACGCCAACCAGAAGCCTCTGGAAAAATTCAAGGAGCGATGTTGATCGTAGCGGCTTTCGTGGAAGCTGTTGCCCTTTTCGCTGCTGTAATTTGTTTGTTGGTTACTTTAAAGTAATTGACCCTAAGAATCCTCTGAGGGATAGCCGCAGATTTAGGATTTGAAAAATTTTAAGCGCAATTTGAGACTCGTTTGGAGCCAAATTGCGCTTATTAAAATGATACTAATTTTTAAATTTATATAAGATATGGAGTTAATTACCCCAGACTTTGGATTAATATTTTGGCAGCTACTTGTCTTTGGAATTTTATTCTTTTTGCTAGCTAAATTTGCTTGGAAGCCCATCATCAATTCATTGGATGAACGTGAGCAATCCATTGACGAAGCCATCAAGCTTTCGGAAACTACCCGCAAAGAAATGGCTGAATTAAAAGCAGGAAATGAGCAGCTAATTGCCAGTGCTCGTGCAGATCGTGACGCAGTGATCAAGCAAGCCAAAGAAGCAGCAGATGCCATGATCGCCCAAGCAAAATTGGATGCTCAAACTGCAGCAGCCCAAGAAATAGATAAAGCAAGAGTTGCTTTTGAGCAAGAGAAAGTAGCCGCAGTCAGTGCCATTCGTAAAGAAGCGGCAAATCTTTCGCTGGAATTAGCTGAAAAAGTGCTTAAAAATCAGTTAAAGGATAAATCAACCCAAGAAAAATTAGTCTCTGATTGGATTTCGGAAGTAAAATTATAATTGAAACATCGTTAAAATAAGTAAAAATGTCTGAATTAATTGTTGCCCATCGATACGCTAAATCACTGCTCGACTTCGCCATTGAAAAAAATGTAGTGGACGCCGTTTATACAGACATGGTTGGATTCAAAGAAACTTGTGAAGGAAGTAAAGATCTTGTATTGGCGCTTAAAAGTCCTATCATTAAGCATTACACCAAATTAGCCATTTTAAATAAGTTATTTAAATCCATATTTAATCCGGTTACCTACTCGATCTTCGTGATCATTACCAACAAAAATAGAGAGAGTATTTTGCCTGCTATAGCGAAACAATTCATCAATCTTTATACTGAATTCAAAGGCATCCAAAAAGCGGAAATTACAAGTGCCAGTGCATTGACTGAAGATCAAAAGAAAGCAGTGACCAAAATTGTCAAAGATTATACGGGTAAAGAAGTACAGTTAACGGAACATATTGACGAGTCATTAATTGGCGGTTTCATTTTACGTGTTGGGGACCAACAAATTGACGATTCCATCCGAAGAAAATTGAATGACTTGAAAGTCACCATGGCATCTTAAATTCATAAAGCCTTTTCTTGAAAGGCTTTTTTTATATCCTCTAAAATGAAAAATCTAGCGCTATTTTCAGGTTCGATTTTTGCCGCAACGTCCGTTGCCATAGGCGCCTTTGGAGCACATGCTTGGAAACCTTACCTAATGCAGATAAATCGACTGGATACTTTTGAGACAGCTGCTCAGTATCAAATGTATGGAGGATTGGCCCTCATTTTATTGGGAGTTTTACAAATAAATAGACCTAGTAAAATGCTAAAAATAGCCAGCTATTTTCACATCACGGGCTCGGTTGTATTTCCTGGATCTTTGTATTTGATTTGCATAAGCCAACAATTATTTTGGGGAGCCATAGCGCCGATTGGTGGATTGGCGTTCATCCTAGGATTTGCATTAATGGCGTTTGATGCGATTAAAAAAGACTAGTGCCTCATCACTAACTCCAAACTGTGCCAGACAATTTCCCCCATGGTTTGGCAAGCTAAAAACCGATCATCCTGGTAATGTTTGGCCAATTCGGATTTTAGTTGGTCTACATTCTCCGCAGGAGCTATCTCATCCTTCGACATCACATTCATCAAATCATACACGCGCTGACTCTCTGATTTTAATCGACTAGCGATCATCGAGCGTTCTTCAATTTGATATTGCCAAACAGACTCGGGGGTCATATACTTCATTCCCAATTCAATCAGTGGATTATTTTGTTTAAAATATTGTGGCAGGTATACCGACTTTTTGCCCTCGTAACATTGTTGGTCAAAATCGATCGGCCGAATACGGTAATAAATTTCCTCGAAATCAGGTGTTGTAATGACGACATAATTGGCACTATGCATATCGCCCAATAATTGCACTAAACAACGTTCATTGAATTTAACAAATTCCTTTGCCAAGCGGATAGGTGCCTCCAAATCAGTCTCTAATTCCTGCTGCAGAAATATATCACCAGGAACGCCTGCAATATGCTCTTCCACTAAGGTGTTTTCATGGGTCACATAATTGATCCGATTAGGAGATAGAATATGTTCCAATTCTAAACCATACACCCGCGACGCATCGGCGATTTTAATGTAGAAATAATCAAAGTTATCATTGACCCGATTAACAATCCGAATCCGAAAAGGATGCGTATTTCCATAGGTACAAAAATCCACTCGGTCGATCACCAAATGCTTGATTACCTCCTCGTTTCCATCCGTTTTCAAATCGGCATAAATCTGCTTCAGCGATTCATAAACACCTTCTTGATCGCCAGGTGAATAAAATACAGATTCCCAAAGTGTATCAAGCCCATTTTTGTCATACAAAACAATCGCGTTATCATACCGCAATAAGTCGGCATAACTAATGTTCATCGTATACTCGCGGTTGTATTTTTTTAAATACCGCCGGAGTTGATGATTAATTCGATAAAGGATTTTTTTCTTGGATATTAAAGCCATTATTCTACGTAATCAAGTGATTCGCCAAAGGTCTCCTTCAAATGAGTGACGGCCCAAAAAGCCAGGCCAAAACACACAAAACCAACGATCGCTGCGGCATTAATTAGTCCAAAATTGGGAATTAAAGCTTTGAATAATAAGGTAATGGGAATTAAAGCTCCACGCACGAAATTAGGCACCGTCGTGGTCACTGTCATGCGCAAATTAGTCCCAAATTGCTCCGAGGAGCTGGTTAAAAAAACGGCCCAGTATCCACCAAAAAATCCTAAGGCAGTGATGATTACGTGACCAAATGAAACGCTAATGTCAGACAAGAAATAAAGAAAATAAATGACTAAAAATGAAACCAGCGTGAGGTAAATTAAAACAGCTTTCTTTCTACTTTTTAAAACTTGGCTCAAAGCCCCACTGGCAAAATCCCCAAAAGTCAATCCTAAATAGCAATACATGATGGCATCTCCCCCATTTATTTGTCCACTTATTCCAAAGGATTGCGTAATTTCTGGAGAAGCAAAAACGAGGATACCAATGATGTACCAAATAGGTAATCCCATCATAATGCAATACATGTATTTGGTGAACGTAGCCCGATTAGAAAACAGTTGGAAGAAATTTCCCTTCTTAACCCCTTGACCTAAATCCTGATACATGGAAGATTCAAAAGTCCCTAACCTTAAGAGTAAAAGTGCTAGGCCCATCCCTCCGCCAATAAAATAGCAGGTTCTCCACCACTCCGGATCCGCACTTAAATTAGAAATGATGGGGGCGACAATGGCTCCTGAAGCTCCGACCCCGGCAATAATCAAAGTACCAATCCCTCGTTTTGAAGCGGGCAATGTTTCGTTGACCAGTGTAATTCCAGCCCCCAGTTCTCCCGCTAAACCGATACCCGCTATAAACCTTAAAATAGCGTAGGTATCCATATCGGTAACAAATCCGTTCAAAGCATTTGCTAGGGAATACATTAAAATGGAACCAAATAATACAGATTTTCGGCCTTTTTTATCTCCATAAACACCCCATAAAATTCCACCTAAAAGCATCCCACCCATTTGGATATTCATCAGATTAAGTCCTTGATCTAATAATTCAGATCCCGATAAGCCCAATGATTTTAAACTTGGATTTCGAACTACTGAAAAAAGGATTAAATCGTATACGTCGACAAAATAACCAAGAGCGGCAACGGCAATGAGCATTTTTGCTTTGGAGCTTAAGGGTTGATTTTCCATAAAATTATCTAGATAGCATGTCGGAACGATGCGCATCAAGTTTTAAAAAGATAAATAATAAAATAGTGAATGACCAAAGTGAGGAACCCCCATAACTAAAAAATGGCAATGGAATTCCCATGATCGGCATTAAGCCAATCGTCATTCCAATATTAACTAAAAAGTGAAAAAATAAGATGCCAACGACCCCAAATCCATACGCACGGGCAAATCGGGATCGTTGTTGGTCTGCTAAATACAACAAACGCCAAAGAAAAAATAAAAACAATACGATGACCGACATCACTCCTACAAACCCAAACTCTTCTCCAATGGTGCAAAAAATAAAATCGGTACTTTGCTCAGGCACAAAATCAAATTTTGTTTGGGTCCCCCCTAAATATCCTTTTCCCCAAAATCCCCCGGAACCTATCGCAATTTTAGATTGGGTCACTTGATATCCTAAGCCCCGGGTATCAAAAGAAGGATCTAGTAAAACCTTGATTCGATTGCGCTGATGTTCTTTTAAAACATGATTCACCACCCAGTCTACTAAGGTTGACAGTGACATAACAATCGCAATAGCGCCTGCCATTCGGACATAGGTTTGAGGCAAACGCCTTTGGTAAATCGGAAGAATGATGACAAAAAGACTCGCCAAAACTAAAAGACTAATAAAAATAGTCAAAGGGCTCAGTAAAAGAGAGCTAACAAAAAGCACGATTAAGGCAATCAATAAACCAGGATATTCACCGGGCAATCCTTCTCGGTATAAAAGAATAATAAAAGAGGCAAAAACCAAGGCTGAGCCTGTTTCATTAGAACCGATAATCAGTAACATGGGCAAAGCAATGATGAGTGCGGATCTCCATTGGTTCATCCACTTCGTTAGATTCACTTGTGGGTCGTTCAGGTATTTAGCCAATAATAGCGCCGTGGCTGTTTTGGCAAACTCTGCTGGCTGAATCGTTACTCCACCTAACTTAAACCAAGAATGTGATCCATTAATCGTCACGCCTAAAAACGGAACGGCAATTAACGCCAGCATAAATGCCGCGTAAATAAAGACAGCAAAAGATTCAAAAAACCGGAAATCTAGGGCAAATATCAACATGATTAGTACGAGCGATGTACCAATCCATATCAATTGGCGTCCTGCATTGCTCGTATAAAATGCCTCATCAAAAATCCACAATGGAGCCTCTGGGTTATACACGGCTGAGTAAATACTCATCCAACCTAATAACACAAAAAGTGCGTATAGGCCGACTGATATCCAATCTAATTTCCCGATCTGATTTGATTCTTGGCTCATCGTTTTAATGAATCCTTTTTAACTATTTTACGATTATATGTTACATTAGCCAAATAGCTCATGTTCATAAATTTAGTCTCTATATCTTTTCTATCCACACGGCCTTTTAAATATTTTTCGATAATCAATGAGGCGATAGGCGCAGCCGCAAATCCTCCAAAGCCAGCATTTTCTACAAAAACGGCAATGGCTATTTTGGGGTTATCTTTAGGAGCAAAAGCGATAAAAACAGAATGATCTTTGCCCTTTTGGTTTTGAGATGTTCCCGTTTTTCCACACATAACAATGTCAGGAATTTTGCCCTCTCTTCCCACAGTACCATGCAAAACCGCGTCGCGCATGCCCTCATGAACTACATTAAAATGTTTGGCATCGATGCCAACCGGCACCGGTGTTTTGTAAAAAGTGTCAATGGTCTTTTTATCTCCTACGCCTTTGACTAAATGTGGTGGAATGTACCAACCCTTATTGGCAATAATGGCGGCGAAATTAGCCATCTTCAATGGACTAACTACTAACTCGCCTTCACCTATACTCAAGGAATAAATATTGGAAAATTTCCACGTATTTTCACCCTTATAAACCTTATTATAATACTCGACATTAGGAAGATTTCCCTTCTTTTCATTTCCCAAATCAACACCTAATTTTCGACCAAAACCAAAATTGGCCACTAATTCGGACCAACGCTGGAGTCCCTGCGCAGGCCTTTCAAACGTATCGCCTTGCGTATTATCATATAAAATTTTACGAAATGCATGGTAAAAATAGGGATTGCAAGACCATTGAATCGCATTGTGTAAATCGTTGTGAGAGGTGTTATGCACGTGACATTTAACAGGCGCGCCAGCATGGGTAAAAACGGATCCTGTTGTCAAAATGCCCAACTGCAATCCAACTAGCGCTTGAACAATTTTGAATGTAGAACCAGGCCGATAATAAGCGGATGGAGGGCGATTGATTAATGGCTTTAATGGGTCTAAAGCCAATATTTGATAATACTTAGAAAAGTTTCTTCCGGCTAATAAACTAGGATCATAGGAAGGGGCTGAAACCATACTCAATATCTCGCCGGTGGAAGGTTCAATGGCGACCACACTTCCCACCTTATGCATCATTAAACTATCGGCATATTCCTGCAGTCGAATGTCAACACTCGTAAATAAATTTTGACCTGCCACCGAACTGACATCTAAATCTCCATGTCGGTATTCCCCCTTTTCCACTCCATTGCTATTGACCATTCGATATTTAACCCCCCTTTGGCCCCGAAGCGCTTCTTCATAAAAAGCTTCCAAACCCGAAATTCCTACATAATCACCTTGCCGATAATAGTCGTCTTTCTGATCCGATAAAGAGTTCGTATTTATCTCAGCCACATAACCGAGGGCATTGGAAAGTGCCTTGGATTGATAGGTACGAAAAGCAGTTGTCGAAATAGAAAAACCCGGATAATCGACTAAAACGTCTTGAATTTTGGCAAAGTCCTCCTTGGACAAATGCTTTAGAAATAGGGATGGTTTGACCCGGGAATAAGCCCAGGCTTCTTTAGTCAAGGTATCAAAACGACCTTTTGTGATACCGAATAAAGCACAAAAACGATTCGTATCGTTTACAACGGCTTTTCTAGGCGTGATATATAAATCATAAACCGGAGTATTATAAACGATCAACTTCCCAAAACGATCGTACACTTCCCCCCTAAATGGCACTTGGATGATCTTACGAATCGCATTATTATCGGCTGCTTTTTCATAGGTTGAATCAAACATCTGTAGATAAAACATTTTACCTATGAATATAATCCCAATCGAAAGGAAAAATAAAAAAATGATAATTCGGCGACCTTCTGGCACGTAAAAATTAGTTTATGTTACGATAAAGCAATTTACAGAAATATTGCGATTTATTTGGGTAAGCTTTTGATCAAGGCATATAAAGAAATGGCTATGGATCCCAATGATAGGCCTATCGTACACCAGGGCTGATGCAAACCGAAATATCCGTCCAAATATTGCCCCAACCAAACACCCAATAAAATGGTGACCAACATCTGAAAAGCAGCACCAATAAATCGTTGATAAGGTTGCATGTTATCTGGTTTAAATTGTTTTAGACAATATATTAAAATTTTGAAAATTTATCCGTGATTCCCTTTTAATTTGCGCCTTTACATCTATAATAATTGTAAATTTGAAAATTGTTTAAATGGGTACAATGCCAAAAATATTCTGCTTAGTTTTCATTATCATGGCTATGTGGGCTTGTTCCCAACAAAGCACGCGTCCAGCAGCGAAGGCTTTTCATAATATTAACGCAAAATACAATGCCATTTGGCAGGCAGACCGACTATATAAAGAGCTGTATACAAAATCATGGGAAGAACGAAATGAAAATTATTCCCTCCCATTGAGCATATTTCCGGCGATTGATTCAAGTTTTGGCCAAGCACATAGTAATGAAATTGGGAATCTGATTAGAAAAGCTTCTTTAGTGATAGACCGACATCAAAACTCCAAGTTTATCGATGACGCCTACCTCATCATCGGTAAAGGCCGACTCATAAAAGGGGATATTAAAAATGCTACCGAAACCTTCAAATATATTAATTCGATCGAGCATGATGAAATCACTCAAGCGAGTGCACTCATTTATTTATACCAAATATACATAGACCAAAAAGATTTCGAGTCGGCCTTAAACGTAGAGAATTTCATCAAAGAAGTGCCGTTAAATGCTTCCCAGAAAACTGATTTTATTTTAAATAAAGCCTATTATCACCAGGTAAAAAATGAGATTCCAATCGCAATCGCTCTTTTAAATGAGGAAATATCTCACATCAAATCGAAGATTCAAAAAGCCCGTTTGCATTTTGTTTTAGGCCAACTATTTCAATCACAAGGAAAAAATAGCTTAGCTCAAGAAAATTTCAACCAAGTAAAAAATAATAAGCCTACCTATGAACTTGAGTTAAATGCGCAAATTGCAAGTAAAAAATTAACGGGCCAGGTCGGCGATCTAGAGAAAATGCTGAAGGAACCCAAAAATCTCGACAAGCAATCTGAGATATACTTGGCATTGGGACAATTAAGTTATGCCAATAAAGACTTTGAAAAAGCGCGGGAATATTGGTCGAAAGCAAGCATAAACAATCCCAATAAAGGAGAGCTCTTTTTAAAATTAGGCCAATTATTTATTAGCCCCCTGAAAAGATATCCAGAAGCCGCTTCATATTTTGATAGTGCAGCCACGTTTTTACCAGCTAACCATCCTGAATTTAATTCCGCACAAAAATTAAAGAAAAATTGGGCCTATTTTAATCAATTAAATAAGGTGATTGTTGAGGAGGATTCTATGCAAATCTTAGGTAAAAAATCTACCGAGGAGTTAAGTGAATTATATCAAAAATACGTACAAGCTAAATTTAAAAAATCAGATTCTTTACAGAAAAAAACGGAGGTTAAATCCAATGTCGTAGCCACCTATACCCGAAGGCCGACAAGCCCCGAGCAACAAAGTTTTTATTTTTACAATGACATGGCGAGGATTCAAGGATCCCAAGAGTTTAATTTTAAGTGGGGCAATAGGACATTGGAGGACTTTTGGAATCGAAAAAACAAGAATGCAAGCACTGGATCTGACATTATTTCTCAGTCGATTGCCGTCGCAAAAAAAACAAATAACCCCGATTCAAACTCTGCGGTATCTGAGGATTCTTTGCAAAAATGGATCGCTACCATTCCAAGAAGTCCCCTTCAAATCACAAATTCCAATAAAAAAATCGAGCAATCTTTGTTTAAAATTGGCAAGTTTACCCAATTAGAAATAGGGCTAGATGAATTAGCTAAAACTAAATTATTGACCTTATTAGATCGATTCCCTAGCACTGAATTTGAAGCAGAAAGCTTGTACTTGTTGTATTTATCTAGCTCCATTGAAAAAAATCTTTACCGTGAAAAATTGGCTCAGCGGTATCCTGATTCTTATTTCAGGCAATTAATATTAAAATTAGAAACGGGAAATCTGAGTCTAAATAAGGAAGGAGAGGTGCAAAAAGCATATGAAAAAGCGTATTATTTATATGTGGCTAGAGATTTTGACACCTGCTATTCATCTTGTCAAAACATTCAAAATAAATATCCAAATAGTAAATTGGAAGATAAAATTGTATTTTTAATGGCGCTTTGTAAAGGTGGAATTAAGGATATTAGCGAATATTCAATTCAATTGAAAAAATTCATTCAAATTTATCCGCTAAGTCCATTAAAACCTGAGGCAGATGCGCTTTTAAAAGCATTAAACCAAAATATCCGTTAACAATGTTCGAAACAAATCAAGGAAAATACAGTAAAATCATCCGATTCCTATATAAGTTCTTCATGATAGGAACCGTTTCAGGAGTCTTATTTTTGCTGGCTGTTAACTTTAATTTTCTTTGGTTATTTGGCGGAATGCCCAGTTTACAGGAGTTAGAAAATCCAAAAAGCCAAGCAGCTTCTTTGATTATTTCGGAAGATGGCCAAGAAATAGGGAAATATTTTCGGGAGAATCGTAACCCGTTGGAATTCGAACAATTACCCTTAAACATTGTCAATACATTAATTTCGACCGAAGATGCACGTTTTACTTCGCATTCAGGGATTGATTTAAGGTCTATGTTTCGGGTGGTATTTTCATTGGGAACTGCTGGCGGGGGAAGTACCATTACCCAACAATTAGCTAAAAATTTATTTAATACCCGGTCGATGGAATTTGGGGAAGACGATCCGGTGTACATAGGCTTGTTGATGAAAGTAGATGGTTTGCGAACGGTCATTGCCAAAGTCAAAGAATGGATATTGGCCATACGCCTCGAAAGAAGGTATACCAAACAAGAGATTATGGCCATGTATCTAAATGAAGTTAGTTTTGGCAATAATGCATACGGAATACAAGTGGCTTGTCGGACTTATTTTCAAAAAGATTTAAAGGACGTCACACTACCTGAGGCGGCAACATTGATTGGCCTACTTCAAAACCCCTCATTATATGATCCAAGGGTAAGACCAGAAAAGACGATTGAAAGAAGGAATACCGTATTAGGCCAATTGGCAAAATATGAATTTCTAACCGAAGAGGATCTACCAAAAATGCGCGAAGCTCCTTTAAATCTTCAATATAAAGTAGAAAATCAAAATACAGGCGCCGCTCCTTATTTTAGAGAGGCCATTAGAATTCAAATTTTAGCCACTTTAAAAGAGATCAATAAAGATAGGCCAGAAGACCAGCAATTGAATTTATACACAAGCGGATTGCGCATATACACGAGCATTGATTCTAGAATGCAGAAATATGCAGAGGAGTCTGTCAGGGAGCATATGCAGGCGGAACAAAAATTATTTTACTCGCATTGGCAAGGCAGAAATCCGTGGGTGAACGAAGAAATGAAGGAAATTAAAGGCTTTTTAAAAGATGCTATGAAGCGCACGCAACGCTATCGGGACTTAATGACTGCCTATGAAAATGACGAATTTAAAGTGTGGGAGGAGTTGAACAAGCCGATTAAAATGACCGTTTTTTCTTACCAAGGAGATATTGATACCACATTCAGTTCCATGGATTCCCTGCGCTATTATAAAAAGATATTAAACTGTGGTTTCATGGCCATGGATCCTACCAATGGCCACGTAAAAGCATGGATCGGCGGAATTAATTATAAGTATTTTAAGTTTGATCACATTTCACAAAGTAGGCGCCAACCGGGTTCAACGTTCAAGCCATTCGTTTATGGAGCGGCCATTGAAAATGAAATCATCAATCCATGTGATGAGCTGGTGGATGAGCCTGTAACCTTTGGGGAAGAAGATGGCTTGACCGGAAGTACTTGGACTCCACAAAATTCAGATGGTAAATTTTCCTATGAAAGTTTAAAGATGCGCCGAGCGATGGGATTGTCGATCAATTCCATTTCGGCTAAGCTAATGAAACAATTGGGACCCGCTAAAATTGCTGAATTTGCGTATAAATGTGGCATAACTAGTCCTTTGAATGAAGTGCCATCTTTATGTTTAGGTGCCTCTGAAGTTTCTTTATTAGACCAAGTAACGGGTTATAGCACGATGGCAAATGGGGGAGAAAAAACAGATCCTATTTTAGTATTAAAAATTACCGATAAAGTAGGTACGGTTTTAAGAGAATTTTCGCAGATAGAAAAAGCAGCTATTAAACCTGAAACGGCCTATTTGATGACTTACATGCTTCAAGGTGCGGTGCATGAACCTGGTGGAACAGCTGAAGGATTAAAGAGAACCTCGATTGTAGCCGGGAATGAAATAGGTGCCAAAACGGGAACAACATCTAATTATTCAGATGGCTGGTTCATGGGAGTTACTCAAAAAATTGTTGCTGGAGTTTGGGTCGGGGGTGATGATCGAAGTATCCACTTTCGAAGTTTGGCCCTAGGACAAGGAGCTAAAATGGCTATGCCTGTCTATGCAAAATTCATGGAGCGTGTATATTCAGATGCGACATTAGCCATAGAAGGATACCGAAAAATGCCATTCTTGAAACCTGATAATTTTACTTTCGATTTTACTTGTAGCGGTAAAGTGGGCCAAGACTCCCTCGCTACAAACCAACAACCAGTCAATTAATACATGCGTTACCTGTATTTTAGTTTAGTTTTTGTTTTACTTTTCTCGAGTTGCCAGTCGGGTACGGAATCTGAAGGGGAGGCATTGGCTAAAAAAAATTGTGCTTCATGTCATAAATTTCCAGACCCTTCATTATTAGATAAGAAAACATGGAAAGAAGGCGTATTGCCTGAAATGGCTTATCGATTAGGTGTTGGCAACCGATTTGAATTACTGACTAAAATTCCTGAGGAGCAGTATGAAAGTGCTACCAATCTTGGCATTTATCCTGAAACACCTGAAATAAGTCAAAAAGATTGGGAGGCCATTGTCGCTTATTACATTGAAAATGCGCCGGAAAAGCCTTTGCCTCAATCAAAAAAAGTTAATGTTTCTAATGAAACGATGCACTTTTCATCGAGAGAAATTATTTATCCGGAGGAGCCAACTGGTGTGGTAACCTCAGTCACTTTTAACCCAAAACAGAAAGAAATTTGGATTGGAAAAAGGAATCAAAAACTTGAAATTTTAGATGCCCAATTACAAATTAAAAAAACAATTCGAACGGAAAGACCTATTGTATATACAAATTTTCATGCCAATAAATCTTATGTTTTAAGTATTGGCAAAATTTCTCCTAATGACCAAAAATTAGGTTCTCTCCTTATATTCAACCAAAAAAATGAACTATCATTGGCCACTGATTCATTGAAAAGGCCTGTTGACATGCAGATTTCCGACATAGACCAAGATGGCATTGATGATTTTGTGATTTGTGAATATGGGTTTGAAGCGGGGGAATTAATTTGGGTCAATGGAAAAACCAAGCAAAAAAATATCCTAAAAATTCAAGCAGGAACTAGAAATGTATCCATTAAAGATATGACAGGCGATGGGTTGCCCGATATTTTGGTCCTCACTGCCCAGTCCCGCGAGGGAGTTTCTCTATTCATTAATAAGGGCCAAGGGAAGTTTATGGAAAAACCCATTTTACTTTTTGATTCCGTTTATGGCTGTAGTTTTATGGAGGTGGTTGATTTTAATCAAGACGGGAAAGATGACATTATTATAACCAATGGCGATAATGCCGATTATTCAAAAACACTAAAAAACTACCACGGCGTACATATATTTATCAATGATGGCCGAAATAATTTCAAGGAAAAATATTTTTATCCGGTCTACGGAGCTACTAAAACAATCGCAAGGGACTTTGACTTAGATGGTGATCTAGATTTAGCCATGATCGCCTTTTATGCGGAACCCATCATGCCTAAAAATGAATCCTTTCTTTATTTTCAAAACCAAGGAAATTTAAATTTCAAGGTAAGCAACCTCAATATTCCATTTGGAGGAAGATGGATGGTGATGGATGCCGGCGATGCAGATCAAGATGGAGATTTAGACATCTTATTGGGAAATTTCCAATTTGGCGCACCTAAAAAAGGAAAAGTAAAACCAGGACTACAACTTAATTACGTTGAAAATAAAATCCGTTAAAAGGTTTTTATCAATTTAGCACCATTCGGCAAGAATGCTTGTCCATTGGTACTTTGCCCTAAATAAGAACTGCCATATGTCCACTCGACCCTTTGCTTCAGTCCTTTAAATTGATATTCAAAACCTTGAATACCTTTCGGGATATTTATTCGAGTCCATGCATGATGCAAGCTAGTAAAAGCATGCATTTTGCCCCGGTTCTGACTTGCGATAAAAGCTAAGCCCTTCTGGCCTAAATCAATGGATATAAGTGATTTAGCATCTTGGGGTACAAATAGTCCGGACTGATTAAGGTAGGTAAATTTACCCTTCCCATTTCCCAGTAAAACACCTCCATTGGAAGCATCGTATCTTCCCATGAACACCTCATTCGCATAATTATTTCCTACATACATGATATCTAGGTGACCGTCTTGATTGATGTCTTTTACTTGAATTCCATTCATCGCGGATATTTGCGCCATCAATGGTAAAATATGTGTTTTGAACTTTCCTTCCCCTAAATTTTCAATCCAAATAGAAGCGTTCTCTTGCATGGATATCTTTTTCGCTTTTTCTTTTTCGGAAGCTATGAAGAAATTCTCCTGCGTCACTTGGCCAAAATCTTTGTAATAAACCCATCTTTGACGAGTTTGATTTAACATTTTATGTACATCGTCTTTTCCAAATAAAGAGGCAGAAGCCATTTTCCCATTAGCCGTTTGAAAATACACAAATGGAAATAAATCATATACCCCATTTCCGTCCAAATCACCGTGCCAAATATCCACAGGCTGCTTAGGATTAGCTCTTAATAAAGTATTTTTTCCCATATTTCCAGCAACATAATCCATGTCGCCATCATGGTCGAAATCACCACTAGATAAAGAAGTCCAAATACCCGTTATCTCCTCTAAACCCGTAGCCTGCAAAAGTGTAAACCGACCACGGTTATTTTTCAATATTTTAATGTCTGAAAATTCTCCTGCGAGGATGATGTCTTGCCAACCGTCTAAATCATAATCGGTCCAAATTCCGTCACAGATTAAACCTACATTGATTAGGTCCTTGGCTAATGTTTGGGTAACGTCAACAAACTTAATATGTCCTTTAATGGACTCATTCTTCAACAAACGAGAAGTGGTTGATTTTGGATATTGGAAAGGCACATTTCGCCCTCCCACAAACAAGTCTAAATCTCCATCATGATCAAAATCAGATGCTCGAACTGCCGCATTGCTCTCCGTAAATATGGGCAATGATAAAGCATCTAAGGTGAAATTCCCTTTGCCGTCATTGACATAAATAACATCTTGAAAACTGGCCGCACCTAATTTATCTTCATTGCCCCCGCGAGCAATATAAAGATCTAAATCACCATCTTGATCAAAATCAAGCAGCAATGAACCTAAGTCCTCACCTAATTTTTGGGGAACTGAAATACTTTTTTCTAAGGGTTTTGCGTTAAACTTTCCCGCTTGATTTTGGATGTAAAAAATGCCCGAATAGAACTTGGCCCCTCCCTGAAAAAAATCTTCCAATCCATCCCCATTCACATCTCCGGCTGATAAGCCAGGACCTAATTGAGATAATTTAAAGGGCATTAAACTTTGATAATTAAAGTCGATGAAGTCGTATTCTTGATGGACATCCACTAAATTAAGTTCATCCGAGATATCTTTTAACAATGGTTTATTGACCTTGAAAAGTGTTTGATAGGGTTCTTTTGCCGCATCCATAGAAACCGTTAATATCTGGTCAATCCCCGGCTTCTTGATGACCTGCATTTTGTCGTTTGGCCAAACAATGCGTATTTCCTTCAATTTACGTTTTGTTCCTAAGCCGATATGAGCCACGGGCTCAACGGAAGATAGGTAACCTCGGTAAGGTGTGTTTTCATAATAAAAGCGTTCCCCATTTTCAAAAACACCTTCAATTTTGGCCCCAAAACCTTGAAGATTTTTTTGATTTCCTTTAAACTTAATGCGTAAATAATGTGATTTATCAGCATGGTCTTCATGTGAATTATTTCGATATAAAAATGCCTTATCATTTATATTATTAACGATGTAATCAAGATCTCCATCGTTATCTAGGTCGCCATAAGCGGCTCCGTTGGAAAATGAAGGAATACTTAATCCCCATTTTTCAGTCACATCTTCAAAAGTCAAATCCCCTCGATTGCGGTAAGCGTAATTACTTATTTTGATTACAGGGACTTGTTCCAACATCAATGATGAAGAAGATAATTGTAAAGTATTAGCCCGATAAAGCATAAAATCACGATCCGTTACATCTCGTGGATATCCATTGGTCACAAATAAATCTCGGTATCCATCATTGTCGAAATCAGCCAAGGAAGGACACCAGCTCCACTCACTCTCGGAAATCCCTGCCATTAAACTGATTTCATGAAAGGGTTTACTGGAACCATCAGCCTGTTGACCGGAATTCAATTGCAACGTATTGCGCATGTATTGATAGGTATACCCAAATTGATCACTATTAATATAGGTTTGGTAGTTGTTTGGAGGCGCTAATTGTTTCTTTCTTTCCGTATTTTTTGGCAACATATCTAAGGCTACAATATCAGCTAAACCATCATTATTGACATCTCCTACCTCATTTCCCATCGCCGTTAAACTGGTATGTTTAAAATATTTTTTTGATTGGTCCGTAAAGGTCCCATCATGATTATTGATATATAATAAATCATCCGATACATAATCATTGGTCACATAAATATCGGGCCAATTGTCTTGATTTATGTCACAAATGGCCACACCTAACCCAAATCCCTCGATCGTAATTCCCGCCTCCTTTGAGACATTCGTGTACACAGGATGCTTTAAATCGGCAGACCAATCGCATCGATACAGGCGATCAGTGTTTGGATAAGAGCCATCGGTCACCTTAGGCCTAAATAAAGCAGGTTGTTGGTCTATCACGTCAATCAGCACATATAAATCCAAATCCCCATCGCGATCATAGTCAAAAAATGCGGCGTGCTCTGAATAGCCCGAATCATTGACACCATATTCCTGGGCCATTTCCTTAAAAGCAGGCATTCCATTTTTTACTCCTTGATTAACAAACAACAGATTTTCACGGTCTTTCGCCGCGTTTTTCATGGTGCTAGACACATAGATATCTAATAAGCCATCCGCATTGATATCGACAACGGAAACACCTGAACACCAGCGGCCCAACGTATTTATTCCAGCGGATTTTGAAATATCGGTAAACTTAAAATCTCCTTGATTTAAATACAATTTGCTGTCGACCTGACTTCCTGAAAAGAACACATCTAATAAGCCATCTCCATTAAAATCACCTAAGCCTACCCCACTACCATTATACAGATATTCGTAGGTTAAAATATTGAGTGTGTCATTGTCTACAATTTGATTGTTGAATTCAATTCCGGAATCTTCGCTAGGGATAAGTTCAAAAGTCGACTTGGTTTTACATCCGTAAAAAAAGATACAAAAAATGAGAATGAAAGGAATATGAATGGATTTCATGGCTTATTTTAATCAGACAAAATTAATAAAAAAAAGGTGGGAATTTCTCCCCACCTTTTTTAAAAAATTACAAAATCAAGGATTAATATCCAGGATTCTGCTTTAATACAGAAGCACCTTGAATATCAATTTGTGCTTGTGGAATAGGTAAATACTCATCTTTTCCAGTTGTGTATTTCGAACCACCAAACTTAGTTACTAAGTATTTAGATTCGTGTTTCAAGTATGCATTCAACGTTTTGCTTGCAATACCCCAACGAACTAAATCGAAGAAACGGTGACCTTCAGTAGCTAATTCCAACAAACGCTCCATACGAAGTGCTTTCGTGGCCTCAGTTTTATCAGCAAAAGCTGCATAAAGATTGATCACGTAATTTGCTTCAGGCTTTCCACCTTTAGTTACAAAACCAGCTTCATTAGCCGCACGCTTACGAATTTGATTAATATATCCTAAAGCAGTTGTTAAACTTCCTGCTTCGATTTCAGCCTCAGCAGCTAATAAAAGCACATCAGCGAAACGGATGATATTAAAGTTCATTGTAGCATACCCACGTGTCCAACCAGAACCATCTGTCAAACTATTCTCTTGACGCTTATAGTACACATATTTCTTAGGAGAATATGGACCTGCATATACTTGAGAACGAATCCAGTTAGCTCCTGGATGCTCGATCCAATCTAAGTATTGAATACCACGACGACCGATTGTATGGTCAATACGTGGATCTAATGGATCAGTATCTTCTGTGAAAGCATCAGTTGTATTCTTACCATAATCGTGCTTTACTGCATTAGCAGCTAAGTTATAATCTGGAGTTCCGTCACCCTGTTCAGAAAGAATAGGTAATCCACCTACTGTACGATACGCATTCGCCATCGAGAAAGTGGGTTGGAAGAAACCGCAACAGTTACCTGGACCGTCAGAACCCGTGTTATATGGGTAGTTCAAGTCGTCAAAACCATTCGCATTATTTGTATTACCCGTATTCATAGAAGATTGCATCGCAAAAATTGCCTCCTCATTGTTGTCATTTTCAGCATTGAAAATTTCAGCAAATTTAGGAACCAAACCATATTTCTTGCCATTAGTTGTTTTTCCGCTATTAATGACAGTTGTTAATATAGTTTTTGCATCAGCCCATTTCGCTTGGAAAACATAAACTTTACCTAACAAAGCACCCGCAGCCCATTTGTTTGCGCGACCTGCATCTGAATGAGTTTCAGGAAGGTTATCGTACGCATGTTTGAAATCAGCTTCGATTTTATCCCAAATAGCAGGAGTATTCGCCACTTTTTCAATTCCTTGGCCATATCCTACTTTCTCATCCACGTATGGAACGGAATTCCATAAACGCTTCAATTCGAAATAATAGAATCCACGTAGGAAACGTGCCTCAGCTATAATCCGAGTTTTGTCTGCAGCTGAAAGATCTTTTGATCCAGTTGCTAAGTTAATGACTGCATTACAACGTGCAATACCTTCATACTTGGCTCTCCATGAATCATTCATATCTCCATTGGTTGCATCAATCTCATAACGTTGGATTGGATTAATGGTCGTGTAATCACCAGGGTCAGTTCCCTTGTTATTTTCACCCCCACGAATTGAACCCCAAACCCAGTTGTTAGCAGCTCCCAAACGAGAGAAACCTTTGGCTGCCAACTGAGCGTAAGCGCCAATTAAGGCACCCTCAACACCAGCCTTAGAAGATAATTGTGCCTGAGCCAAAGAGCCCGTAGGTGCAACTTCTAAAAACTGATCCTTACAAGCGAAGGTCAACATAAACGCTGACGCACTCACCAAAGCTATTCGCTTTAAAATTTGATATTTTTCCATTTTCTTATTTTTTAAAATTGGCTTTCGCTAAATTAGAAATTCAAGTTGATCGATGCGTTAAATCCACGTGTAACTGGATAGTTACCCACATCAATACCAAATCCAGTATCAGCAGCACCACCAACACCCGGATCTAATCCTTTGTATCCAGTGATTGTAAACAAGTTCGTAGCTGAAACAGTAAACTTAGCGCGCTTAATTCCCAACTTAGAAGAATACTTCGATGGAATGTTATATCCCAACGAGATATTTTGGAAACGAAGATAATCTCCGTTCTCTACATACCAAGAGTTTTCAGCACCTGAAGTTGAAATGCTTGAAGCAGATTCCCAAATAGGAGCTGCCGCAGAATTTCCTAGAGCAGGAGTCCATGATTGTTTCGCACGCTCGCCCTTTCCAGCACCTTGGAATGTTCCAAAGAAATCAGTAAACCATTTTTGCTGATTCCAAATTTTGTTTCCAGCAGAAATGTTCATATAAGCACTAAGTTCAAAGTCCTTATAAGTCAAGCCTAAGTTGATGCCCCCAGTGTAAGTTGGTACAGGTGATCCTAAATAAGTACGGTCAGCTGGAGTAATTTTTCCATCTCCGTCTGTATCTTGGTAACGGAAACGTCCCACACCAGCACCTGATTGAGCAGGAGAAGCTGTAACTTCAGCAGCAGAATTGAAATATCCTAAAACCTTATATCCATAGAACGAAGAAAGAGAACGACCAACTTCCATTCTTACTGGAACAATACCACGGAATGCACCTCCTGTTAAGTTGGTAATACCTGGAGCAAAGGCTACAATCTCATTTTGTAAAAATGAATTATTGATGGTTAACTCATATTTCAAATCAGAAGTAATGTTTCCACGATTAATGATTTGGAAATCGATACCTTGGTTTCTCATCTTAGCTACGTTAACCGCAGGAGCAGATGCAGAATTACCAACAACCGCCGGAAGAGGTACGCCAAACAACAAATCACGTGTATCTTTTCTCCAAACATCCAATACAACTTCCCACTTACCATTAAATAAAGTAGCATCAAAACCAATGTTCAACGTTTCTGAAGTCTCCCACTTGGCAGCATCATTACCGATACGAGAACGGAAATAACCTTCATTAGCTCCTGAACTTTGTCCAGAAATAGGATAGAATGAGTTACCACGATTCGCTGCATATAAAGAGAATTGATTCGCTGGATCTACGTTATTCGAGTTACCCATTTCTCCCCAACCACCACGAATTTTCAAATCTGTGATTGAAGGAAGATCAGCCATAAATGCCTCAGAAGTTACACGCCAAGCAGCAGAAAATGCAGGGAAGATACCATAACGGCTTTGAGAACCAAAACGAGATGAACCATCTCGACGCACAACTCCAGTTAAATAGTATTTCTCGTCAAAATTATAATCTAACTTACCGAATAATGAGTAGAAATTAACTCCACTAAATAAATTTGAATTTACCACAGGAGATTGAACAGCATTCAAAGTCAAGAAATCCATATCCATAGAGAAAGGGTTAATTCCCGATCCACTGATACTACGACCTGCTCCAGTGTTCAATGCCTCTAGACCAGCTAAAGCTTTAACACCATGCTTTCTCCATTGATACTTGTAGGCCGCCGTATTCGACAATACCCAACTCATCACATAATTAGAGCCCTCAGAGAAAGAATCCGATGCTTCTGGCTCTGAATCCCCAAGATATCGGTAATTATAGTTCTTAAAAGCTGAACTATTGAATTGACCTCCTAAACTTGATCTGATGATCAAATCCTTAATTGGCTCATACTCAGCATAAATGTTACCCACTGCATTTGCATTAAAGTTGTTGTCATTTAAGTTGTTACGCATAATCTGACGAACTGGATTACGAGGATTATTAAATCCTGCAGCTTTCGTACTTGCATAAGATCCGAAATCATCAAATACTGGAATGATTGTAGGCATACGATATGCAGATAAAATCACAGATTCATCTGCCGCAATTCCTAATCCACCATTACCACCAGCTTGTCCACGTACTGAACGATAAGTAAACTGCAAGTTCTCACCTACACGAACTTTCTTACCTAGATTAAATTCAGAGTTAAAACGAGCAGAATAACGTTTGAAATCATTTTCCAACAAAATACCTTGTTGCTCTTGTCCTGAAATTCCTAAGTAAAAACGACCATTCTCAGTACCGCCGCCAATTCCTAATGAATGACGCATTGTAGTGCCATATCGAGTAATCTCATCAAACCAATTAGTACCAGCTAAATTAGGTCTGATCAAAAAAGTAGTCAAAGGACTAGCCGCATAAGCCGCTTGAATGGCAGCCATATCTACTGAACCACGTACGCCATTTGAACCATTCGCATGCAAGTAGGCTGGTAAAGTTGCCTGAGCAGAACTACCATATTGTGGATGTGAATACTAAGTAGCAGTTCCAGTAGCCGCCGCATTGTTACGGAAGGCTACGTGTGTCCAATCAGCATCCTCTTGCGGTGTCAACATTTTAGGAGCACCAGCCACATTAGGGTCAGTTCCTCCATAAAGTCCATCATACGTAATAGTTAATCCTTTTTTGCCTTTAGTACCACGCTTAGTCGTGTAAACAATTACACCATTAGCCGCACGAGCACCATAGATAGAACCTGCAGCAGCATCTTTCAAAACTGTTGTAGACTCAATATCATCTGGAGACAAGAAATCTGTACTTCCTACAGGAATACCATCCACGATGTACAAAGGCTCGTTACCACCAAAGGCTCCAAATCCACGTACACGAATGATTGAGTTAGTTCCTGGCTGACCATTAGTAATCAATGTAATACCAGCCACACGACCTTGTAATTGTTGCTCAACGTTACCTGAAGGAGAAATCTGTAAATCTTTTGCCTTAACAATTGAAGCAGCAGCCGTTGATTCCTTCTTATTAGTCACTGAGTAACCTGTCACAATGACCTCGCTTAATTGGCTCACATCCTCCTGCAATACTACAGAAATAGATGATTGAGATCCAACATTAATAGATTGTGTTTTGTAACCTACAGCAGAAATGTTTAAAACAGCATTAGCAGAATTTACATTCACACTAAATGCACCATTTCCATCTGTAGTAGCACCTGTATTAGTACCTTTTACTAAGATACTTACCCCAGGAATGCCTTGAGAATCCGCATCAATTACCTTACCGGTAACTTTACGACCTTGGGCGAATGACGAAAAACTTCCTAGCATCACAATTGCGAGCAACAGAAAGCCTCGTAGACTTTGGTAAAATTTGTTTTTCATAATAGAGTTTTAAAATGTTTAAAATAATTAATTGTAATGGTTGTGTGCTTTTATCTTACTCAGTGGACCTCCTTTCTAGTTTTGTTGATAAAATAATTTTATTTGGCTTATAAATCAGATTATATCTTTGAATTTTACAATAAGTGATAAAAATCAAACTAATCCCATCATTAAAATTCTACAATTTTAACATGAAAGATTTATACTTTCCTTGATCAAATATTAGTTTTAAATTAACAATTTCCTAATATTCCTGTTAAAACATATTCAAAAATCTGCATTAAACATATTTTTGAATAATTATTGTATCGATTAGATACATTAATCACCCCTATTCTTATATAATTCTAATCGTACGCCTTAAATTTGAATGTCTGGTAAATCATCTATAAGTACAAAAATGATAAATAGTGGCATTTTAATTTCAATTGAATTTTATGGAAATAATCCAATAAAATAATTTAAAAATAAATGCCTATTTTTGAATTGATGACTGATTTCAATTCGAAACTTTTAATTCCCACACTCCCAGAAGACCCTGGGGTGTATCGATATTTCGATGAAGCAGATACCATTATCTATATTGGAAAAGCCAAAAATTTAAAAAACCGGATTAGTAGCTATTTTACCAATCAAAAAAATCAAGATACCAAAACTAGACGGCTCGTTCAACAAATTAAGCGAGTCGAATTCACTATCGTACATTCAGAATTCGACGCTCTTTTGTTGGAAAATACTCTAATCAAGCAGTTCCAACCTAAATACAACATCCTTTTGAGGGATGATAAAACCTATCCATTTTTATGCATTACCAAAGAGCATTTCCCTAAACTGATTTCGACCCGACGCATCGATCACCAAGCAGGAACTTATTTTGGGCCTTTTGCAAACCCAAAATCCATGAATGCGTTAATGGAGTTGCTTCATCAGCTCTTTCCATTGAGGACTTGCTCGTTGGCATTAAAACCGGCCAACATAGAACAGGGGAAATTCAAGGTCTGTTTAGAATACCATATTGGCAACTGTAAAGGGCCATGTGAAGGATTACAATCAGAAGCTATTTATTTAGAATACATCGATTCGATTCAAAACATCCTAAAAGGACATTTTCAAAAGCCCAAAAACTACTTCCACGAAAAAATGCAAAATGCAGCGGGCCGATTGGCCTTCGAGGAAGCCCAAGAATATAAAGAAAAATGGCAATTATTAGAAAATTACCAAGCTAAGTCAACGGTCGTAAATCCTGCGATTCACGATGTCGATGTCTTCTCCATCGTATCCGATGAACAAGTCGCTTACATCAATTTCATGAAGGTAATTAACGGGACGATTACTCAAGCACAAACCTGGGAGACCAAGAAAAAACTAAATGAGGATGAAAGTGATTTATTAACGATGCTCATTTGGGAAAAAAGAGAACAATTTCAAAGCGAGGCAAAAGAAATTATCACCAACATTCCCATGGCGCTTGAATTTAAAGGAGTCAAAAATACAATCCCAGTAATGAGCGATAAGAAAAAGTTGCTCGACATGTCGCTTAAAAATGTGCTCTACTTTAAAAAGGAAAAAGCCGATCGGAAAGCAGCAGAAGAAAGCGGTGGAGATCGAAAAATGAGAGTTCTCCTGACATTAAAAAATGATTTACGCATAACCCAATTGCCCAAACATATCGAATGTTTTGATAACTCAAATCTACAAGGTACAAATCCTGTATCCGCCATGGTTTGTTTTTTAAACGGTCTTCCGGCAAAAAAAGAATACCGATTATTTACTCCTAAGACCGTTGAGGGGCCCAATGACTTTGCCACCATGTTTGAAGTAGTTACTCGGCGATATAAAAGATTGTTGGAAGAGGAGTCCGAATTACCTAATCTTATCATTGTCGACGGTGGGAAAGGCCAGCTTTCCTCAGCCTGCGATGCACTCAAAGCCATAGGGCTCTATGGGAAAGTGCCCATCATCGGGATAGCCAAGCGGTTGGAAGAAATATATTTTCCGGAGGATACTTTGCCACTTTATATTGATAAAAAATCAGAGTCATTGAAGTTAATCCAACAATTACGCGATGAAGCGCATCGTTTTGGAATAACCGCACATCGGAATAAAAGAAGTAAAAATTTCATTGTAAGCCAACTAGAAGAAATGGAAGGGATAGGGAAATTAACGGCACAGAAATTACTTAAGCAATTTGGGAACACACGAAATATGTTGGACGCGCCAACCGCTGAACTCGAAAAAGTGATTGGTAAAGCAAAAACGCCTGCTTTGATCAGCCAGCTGAAAATTTGGCTCGATGAAAAAAACTAATTTCTAGATTGAAATTGGTCTATATCTATCTTTTTGAATCGTCGGTAAACCTGCAATATAATAGCCAATGCAATGGACATCTCGCAAACTCCGATGACCAATACAAATAAGCCCATCATTAATCCTTGGTTTTGCTCATCCCCTCGAGAGAATGCAATCAAATTTAAATTAGCCGCATTTAACATTAATTCCACCCCCATTAATACAAAAATGACATTTCGCTTGATCAAAATAATGGACAAACCCGTGGCAAATAAAAATGCCCCAACCCACAAGAAAAATATCAATGGAATTTCATTCATGATTTTTGGCGATGTAGGTAGCACCCACTAAAGCAATCAGTAAAAATATACCGGTCAACTCAAACGGAAATGAATATTCCAACATGAAACTTAGGCCCACTTGGCCCAGTTTTGAATGTTGATCTATATCAGCAAACGTATAAAAATGTTGCTGTTCCAGTAACCAAGATAAACCCAAAAAAACAGTAATACCAATTGTAAATGACCAGAATCTTCCTTTCTGCTCTGTAAAAAGTTCATTCATTTCGCCCGTCTTAGATGTTCGCTGGCCCGTCATCATAATCCCAAACAAGATTAAAATCAAAACCCCACCCACATAAATCATCAAGTGCGAAACTGCCATCACATCCGCAAAAGCCAATACATAAAATCCAGCCAAGCCCAACATAGTCATGAACATGGCCAATGCAGCATGCAGCACATTTTTTGTCCACAACATAAAAAATGCACTGCCACAGGTCAACATAGTTAACGCCAAAAAGCCAATCATCAAGGGACTATTCATGATCATCCTGTGTTTTGGGAGGTATTTTCGGCTTAAAACTAGGCTTGAATGCCGGCTTAGCCGCTGGTTTCTCTGGCTCCGTCAACTGATTGTCAATTTCAGAAGGCAACGATTCCTCTATTTTGGTAGTCGGCATTTTCGGCTTAAAACTAGGCTTGAATGCCGGCTTAACTACTGGTTTCTCTTCCCCTTCTATATTTTCTAATACTTCAGCCGACACAGAAGCGGAAGCTTTCATCGCTTCTTTTTCAGCGACAAACTGCTCATACAATTGCCTTTTTTCATCCGCCTGCTCTTGAGTTAAATTAGCAAAACCAAACGTATGTTCCTTCACATCAAAAACTGAAAAATCATATTCAGATGTCATGGTTAAACATTCCGTTGGGCAAACCGTTGTACACAAACCGCAGAAACAACATTTTGACATATCTATGTCAAATTTTGCCGCATACAATCGAATGGGAGATCCATCTGAGGTGGTGCCAACAAGGCCTGTTGCTTTAATCGGATCTATTTCAATGCAATCTACTGGACACACTTTGACACATTTATCGCAAACGATACAATCGTCCATCTCATTGTGCAATTGGTATCTTCCATTCACTGGAACCGGTATTTTTTGATGCGGATATTCCAAAGTAAATATTCCAGTATTTTCACTGGCACTAAAATATTCAGGATCTTGTACTTGTTGGATTTTCCTTGATTTTCTGGCAGACCATGCATGTTTCCATGTCAAAGCCATCCCATTGCGCGTGCTTTTTACGCCAGATAAAATTGCCTTAAAATACAAAGAGATCGCTGACATATTAAAAATAAATGGCTGGGAAGGATGTAGGGTCTACCTCACGCATCATCTCATAAACAGTATCCACTACATTTTCCACATTAGGTTTACTGAAATAATCACCGTCTGAACTGTAAGCGGGACGGTGCGGGGGCGCCGACAAACATCTAGCTGGGGCATCTAACCAATTAAATCCTCCCTGTTTGTCTATCACCTCTTGCATCATGTAGGCTGTTGCACCACCCGGCATATCTTCATCGGCAAAAAGCACACGATGCGTTTTTTGAATAGACAAAAGAATCTGGTGATTTCGGTCAAAGGGCAACAGGGTTTGAACGTCGATAACCTCCACCGAAATACCCATTTCGGCTAAGGTTTCAGCAGCTTCCATCACAATACGACACATCGAACCATAGGTTACCACCGTCAAATCACCACCCTCTCTTAAGATTTCAGGAATACCTAAAGGCACGACAATATCTAATAAATTGGTCGGCATAGGCTCTTTAAGCCGATATCCATTCAAACATTCGATCACTAAACCAGGGTCATCCCCCATGAGCAAAGTCCGGTACATACCTGCGGCCTGAGTCATATTACGAGGTACACAAAAATGCACCCCTCGTAATCCATTAATCAACAAGGCCATAGGGCTACCTGAATGCCAAATACCCTCCAAACGATGTCCCCTCGTTCTTAAAATCATAGGAGCTTTTTGGCCACCTATCGTCCGATAATGAAGACAAGCCCAGTCGTCTGACAAAATAGGGAATGGGTATAAAATATAGTCTAAGTATTGTATCTCGACAATCGGCTTTAAGCCACGCATCGAAGCACCAACTCCTTGACCCACTATACTTATTTCTCTAATGCCAGTATCCGTTACTTTTAAGGGGCCAAATTTTTCTTGCAATCCGGCAAGTGTTTGATTGACATCTCCGATTTTTCCTACATCCTCACCCAAAATAAAAACACGAGGGTCTTCTAAAAAATTAGAAAAACTCTGATTTAAAATTTCCCTACCGTCTACTAGTTGGGGTACTTTTTCATACAATGGTTTCACTTCCTTCACTAGCAAAGGCGAATGAATCGATTCACTCATTTGATGCGAACTAAATCTTCTTCGATTTTTATCCTCCAAATCCGTCAACCACTTCCTCAATAATTTAACGGCAGGTCCTTGATAAAAACGAAAAGCTCTTAAAGTTTTTCTACCCGCTTTGACCAAATCACTAAAGATAGGATACGTAACTTGGTTTAATTCTTCTATAATGGGTTCCAATAAACTAGGTTCATTCGTAGAATCCAATAAATTTTGTGCAATTCTCAAATAGCCTTTTCGGTCCACATCCACCGAAGACATATAAGCTGCAAATGCCTCCTTTTGATATTTTCTAGCTTGAATAACAGCCTCATCATCAATCGACTTTAGCGTAGATTCATCTGAATAATTATTTTCCAATATCCACTGGCGAAACAATAAATTACAATCTGCTTCATGTTCCCAAGCTAATCGGTCCGCCGATTTATACCGCTCATGCGACCCTGAAGCTGAATGTCCCTGCGGTTGAGTACACTCAATGACATGAACTAAACAGGGTACAAATTCTTCTCTGGCTAATTTAGATGCCCGAACATAGGCGTCCAATAATCCTGGATAATCCCAGGCTTTAACTTCGATAATTTCTAAGCCCTTTCCATCTTCATTTCGTTGAAAACCGGCCAGAGCCTTTGAAATAGACGACTTTGTTGTTTGGTATTCAATCGGGACAGAAATTCCATATCCATCGTCCCAAACTGAAAAAATGATAGGCACTTGTAAAACACCTGCCGCATTAATGCACTCAAAATACATCCCCTCGGAAGTACTTGCATCACCAATGGTCGTATAACAAACTTCTTGCCCACCTTTTGAAAAAAGAGTTGCATGCGCTGCTAAATCAGCTCTTTCTCGATATAGTTTTGAAGCGTAAGCGATACCTAAAGCTCTCGGAGTTTGAGCAGCAGTCGAAGAAATTCCAGCTACGGAATTAATGCGCGAAGTCTGATCCTTCCATTCCCCATCTTCATCTAACCAACGAGTCGCATGATGATTATTCATTTGGCGACCCCCAGAATGCGGGTCAAAATTGATGTCAGGATGACCGTATAATTGAGCAAAATATTGAGGCCAAGTTAGGTCACCTACTGCTACGCCGATGGTCTGATCTCGGTAATATCCTGAAATATAATCGCCTGATTGCATGGAGCGAGCTAAGGCTATTTGACATAACTCTTTGCCATCTCCATAGATACCAAATTTAGCCCGGCCAGTAAAAACTTCTTTTCGAACTAATAAACTGCACTGCCGACTAATCACGGCGAGTTGATAATCCTCCAGAATCTTTTTGGGATCAAATTTAATCTCCGACTTAGTAAAAGAATATGAATTCTGGGGAATCAAGGGCATTATTTTATTTAACATGCAAAAATACAACATTTTAGGCATGAGCCAAAAACATAGGTCTGATAAAAAAATACGCCAATTCTTTTGTTGAATCTTCCCTTTGTTTTAGATTTGCCACTCATAAATCAAAATAAAAAACCATGAAGAAATTTTTAGGAATTATCGCCATACTGTTTGCGGTAGCATTTCAATCAAATGCTCAGGGCATGATCAAATTCAAAGAAACTGCTCACGATTTCAAAAAAATCACCGAGGGAACTCAAGCAACCTATAGCTTTGAATTTACAAATACAGGTAAGGCCCCCGTTGTTATTTCAAATGTCCAACCTTCATGTGGTTGTACGACTCCTGAATGGACTAGAGAACCGATCATGCCAGGAAAAACGGGTAAAGTTACTGCTTCGTACAATTCTGCAGGACGTCCAGGAAGTTTTAATAAAACGATTACGGTTGTCAACAATGGAGAGATATCCCAAATTATCTTAACAATTCAAGGTTCAGTAGAACCCAAAAAAAAATAATAGATAACGGAAGTGTCTAAAAAAAGGAACTCATTTAGAGTTCCTTTTTTTTTGAGATTCCTTTAATTACCTATCAATCAGCATTAATCCCGATTCGGCTCTACTTTATTTTTTGCCCCAAGTCCATTAATCCAAGAAGCAATTTTCAGCACATCATTAGCTGGTATATGACTCATAGGAGCCATTTCAGTGGCATAATCTGGCCAATTTTGAGGATTAGGCTTATACACTAAAGCCAAAATTTGTTGGTCCGAATACTTCCGCTTAGCGATATCTTCATAAGAGGGACCTATCACCTTTTTGTCTTTTGCATGGCAAGCTAAGCAAGTATGCTTTTTTAATAAAGCCATTGCTTGTGCTTCCGTGACTAATTGTTTTTTGCCATTAACAGCCAATTTTGGTTGCTCTACTACGGCGATTGCCTCTTTTTCAATAACAGGGGCAGTAGATTCATTCATTGCCAATTTATCTCCAGCAGGAATTTGATTCAACGTATAATAAGCCGTTTCATGTAGTAAAGGCTCACCTTCCTCATTCAAAATACCTTTCAAAATAAACTCATGAATATAAAATTGCCTAATTCCATCCAACGATATACGTACAGATTTCTTATCCGCAGACACTGAAATTCCCTTAATCTTTACATCTTTAACATTGATAATCGGACTTCCATATTGATGATGGTATTGATAAATATAGGATCTCAACGCATAAGAAGCAGCATTTTTAACTGATTTTACATCCACAGCCTGAGTAAATGAAATCTCAAACCCATCCGATTTGGCATGAATTGCGTTAATTTCAAAAGGCGTTAGGCCATTCCAAACTAATCTTTGAAGCCCAAAATTATCCTTACCTGTTGATCCCCAACCCCTTGAAGTCATACCCACGAACATGCTACCGTCTGAACCGAAGCGCTCACGTAAAATTCCCGACTGAAATCCCTCACGGTAGTTGATACAAAATCCTTGGTAAACGCCATTCACCTTTTCCATAAACACACGCATCACCTTAGATTGTCCTTGGTCAGCAACAAAATACTGCCCAGGGAATGGACTGAATTTTCCTTTGGTCGTATCTTGGATAATATCGGATGTTGAAATTCCCATGATCGCATGTGGAAACCAAACCGCAGGCAATTTCAAGTTTTTTACTTTTTTAGCTGCCTCAAACATCGGCTGGCTATTATCAGGAATTTCCTCCAAAGTCAATTTAAAAGGACTATTAGGTTCTTTAGCCCATTTGATCCCGCCAGGATTACCTGCAAAATCGCCCTTCGCCAAATGAGTGATTCGACCTGAACCAACCCAATCTCCTTGGTTTTCACCATAGAAAATATCGCCTTCGTCATTAATGCTGTAGCCTGCGGGGGAACGTAAGCCGGCCGACTGTGGTTCTAGAGTCCCATCAGGTTTTATCTTGACTAACCAACCGCGCCATTGGGCAAATTTTCCTTCACCAAAGCCAATCCAGGCTAAATTAAGGGTCACCAACATATCCCCATTTTTATCAAAAACAGGTCCATACGTGTACTCATGATAATTACCAGATAACTCGAATTGGTAAATCGGCTCATATAGATCAGCCACCCCATCGCGATTAGTATCCGTAATTTTCGTTAATTCCCCACGCTGGGAGCAGTAGAAGACTCCATCCTTGTACGCTAAGCCTAAAATCTCATGCAAGCCACTAGCAAATTTTTTAAAATTAGTTTGGTGGCTATCTTTTTGATAAGGATTTTCAACAATCCATATTTCCCCTCTCCGAGTACTAACGGCCAATCGGCCATCCGGCATAGTTGCCAAGCCTCCCACTTCTAAATACAGATCTTGAGGAATAGGTAAGGTTTTTATTTCATAAAAATCTTGCTCTGTTTTTGGAGCAGGCTTTTGCCCAAAAGCTCCTACAGAAATGGCTAATAATAATATGCTTAATTTTAATTTCATGATCTTATATAGGTTACCAAATCAATTGATACGTAAAACTATTTCCTTGCAAAGGAACTCTCACTTGCTTTCCTGCGGGTTGTGTATTCAAAATAACGGCAGGTGCTCCAGCCCATTGAACATAATATCCCATCCCTTGTAATGCCAAAAGGCCAGCATTAATTTCCACGACATCCGGGCTATTTCCGACCACCACTTCAATATTGGATTTTTGAGGACTTGTACCAATCAAATTGATCGTTCTAAGCCAGCCTGTCCCATTTTCATTGGGGTTAATGTGATCTTCCACCTTCAAAGAAGCAGCAGGCCAATCATACATATACACCGGCCTTCCAAGTAAAATTTTATATCCTTTGTAGACCAATTTAGTTGCGTCAACCGAATCTGGCTGCGCTTGACTACTCAAAACCAAAGGAAATTTACCATCCATAACCACATTTAAACCCATCGGCTCAGCTGTTTGAGGCTCCCCTCGGTCCAACCACATTTGTGTGGCATTTAAAAATTTACCTTTCCAAGTTTGCAATAAAGCCCCTTGTTTTAAATCATAGGAATAAGAAAGTCCTGTAGGGTCCCCTAAATGTATCACGTGCGTCTTTTTCTTTCCTTGGTGAAAAGTAAAGGACCTTTGATAAACAGGCTCTGAATTTGCTTTCACCTCAATCAAGCCCCTAGGTTCTGGATCTGGCAATGAAGTCCGTACGTGGAGGGGAACAATTTGAGCACCAATTCGCTTGACAAAAACGCCTAAGGCCTTAGGGCCCCAACTAAAATCTTTGACATGAATAAGTTCAAATTTATGCTTACCAGCCGTTAAATTAACAGTAGCGCTTATATCATCTGTATACCAATGAGCGCCTGAATTGTATTCTTTTCCGTCAATTTTCAAAACACCCGATCCTGTCCAATTGGTTTGAAATGAATAATTATCTGTTTCAGGAATTTCTAAATCCCCTACATAATGAATTAAATAATCATTACGTGCTTTGATCACTTTTTGAGTCAAAGCAGCTAAATTACCTTTAAGCAATGGGATCGCTTGCCCAATCACGGGCTCAGGAAATTTCCCTTCATAATACTGATAAGATATGTTGCTTAATTTGGCGCTTGGCTTATCATACGTCTCATAACGTATATTCTTAAAAGCAACTGGTCCATGATCTCCTTGAATAGTAATAGGTCCTAATGGCCCTTCTTTACTAAAAAGTGACCCACGGGTCACTCCGGACATTTCTATATTTTCTTGAATCAATATTCCATTCAGAATCACTTTTTTGAAAACGGCATTTTTGATTTTTTTACCTGAAGCATCAAATCTTGGAGCCTCAAAATCTATTTCGATAGACTGCCATAATCCTGGTGCTTTACAGGCATTTTGCCTTGGGGCAAAACCTTCGAAACCTTCATTTCCTTTTCCTCTGGCATCATCCCAGCGCTCATAAATACCACCGCAATCTCCAAATTTCAAGGATTTTTTACCCCATGAATCAAATAATTGCACTTCGTAACGGCCTTGTAAATAAATACCTGAATTAGCGCCTTTGGGAAGCATAAAATCCATCATAAAATGAATATCCCCATGATTTAAATTAAATTTCAAATCATCAGTACGCTTGTATTTCCCATGACGAAGCGTGTTTAACAAAACCCCTTTGCCTGAGCTTACTTGAAAGCTCGTATCTGTGGGCCTCGCTTTAATGACTTGCTCAATGGTCCAATTGGTACTTGGATGGTCAAAAGCACTCAAATCTGTTAGAGGAATGGTTTGTTGGGCCCAACAAACCCAGGGCAACAATAATAAATAAAAGACTTTTTTCATGTTAGTATTAATAGGTTTTATGTAATTTACAAATATCCTTTTAGCTTTTTCATCGGCAAAAAAGGGACACTCGTAGAAAAACTTTTAGTAATATAAGCGATTTTGTTTTAATTTGGATTTACTACCCTAAAGAAAATTATGTCAAAACTAAATTGGAAGCTCAGGCCAATACTCTTACATATCTTTTTCTGGATATGTTTTTTGTCTTTGCCCCTTTTATTAGGACCCAATTCCGCTTCTAATAATCCCCGAGAAATAGATCGACATTTCCAATGGAATATGTTTTTTGTCGTATTTGGATTATTTAATATTCCTCTTTTTTACTTCAATACTGAGTTTTTGTTACAAAAAATTCTAAAAAAACGGGGCGTTTTAATTTACATCATTTTACTTATCATTTCTTTGTTGGTTATGTTATGGTTTCATGAGGAACTATTTAAGTGGTTTTTCCCTGAAATGGCGAATGGAACAGGGCCAAGAGGTAATGGTTTTAGGAGAGGGACCTCATTAAGGATTATATTCCAACTGCTTTTTATTGTGGCTATTGGAATTAGTTATCGATTTCTTTCCGATAACATGACAGACCAAGAGGTTAAAAAAGAGGAGGAAAACGAGCGTTTAAAATCTGAATTATCCTTCTTGAGATCTCAAATCAGCCCACATTTCATGTTCAATGTACTCAATAGCATTGTTTCTTTGTCGAGAAGAAAGCCTGAAATGGTGGAACCTGTGGTGATTAAATTATCTGAATTAATGCGGTATATGATTTATGAAACCAGCGATTCAAAAGTAAGCATAGACAAGGAGTTTAATTATTTAGAAAGTTATATTGAACTGCAGCGTTTGCGATTTGGCAATGACATCAAGATCGACTTCAAACACAATTTAAGTGCTTCTCCCTCCAGCATTGAACCCATGTTGCTTATTCCTTTTGTAGAAAATGCCTTCAAGCATGGGGTGGGAATGGTGCAAGATCCAAGCATTGATATCGAATTAAACGATGATAAAAAATCATTATTTTTTAGTGTACGGAATAAAGTGAGTAAACAAAATTCAGAAATAAAAGATGAAAGTTCTGGAATAGGCTTAGCCAATGTGCGCAGGCGATTAGAGCTTTTGTACCCTGATCAACATGTATTAAATATTCACGAAAAGGAAGATAGTTATTTGGTTGAACTAACGATAAAACACATTTAACATGGAAGAAGAGGAAGAGAAAATCGAAGAATTTACAACAATCCCAAAGGTCGTTTTAAGATGTTTAGCGGTAGATGACGAAAATCTTGCCCTTGATTTAGTAGAGGATAACATCGCCAAAGTACCCTTTTTAAAATTAGAAAAAAGATGTCGGAACGCCTTTGAGGCGATAGAGTATTTACAGGAAAATGAAATCGATCTGATTTTCTTAGATATCCAGATGCCCGGTATCACAGGGGTTCAATTCTTAGAAGGATTAACTCAAAAACCCATGGTGATTTTTGTGACAGCATACCAACAATACGCATTGGAGGGTTTTAATTTAGACGTAATTGATTATGTGCTGAAGCCCATTTCATTTGAGCGTTTTTTAAAAGCTACTCACAAGGCTTTGGATTATTTCAAAAGCAAAAATATGCTGGTTCAAGCTCAAATTCCTGTGATCGAAAAAATGGAATACATCTTCATTCATGCAGATTATTCATTAATGAAAATCATGCTGGAAGATATTTTATACATTGAAGGTTTAAAGGATTACATCAAAATTCACCTCAGAACCCAGAAGTTTCCAGTGGTTTGCCGCATGACGATGAAATTAATTGAAGAAAAATTACCTTCGGCAGAATTTCAAAGAATCCATAAGTCATTTATCGTTTCCTTAAAAAAGGTAGAGTCTATTCGAAATCAGAAAATCAAAATTGGCGAAAATCACATACCTCTTTCTGATAATTACTCGGAACAATTTTATCAAACGATCGGATATCAAAAACCATAAATTACCCAATCCAACAGAAATTTGTACCTTTGGAATTGACAAACTTTAACGCATGTCTATTCTAAAAAAATTAGCGGGTGAAACTCTTTCGTATGGATTCAGTACCATATTAGGGCGTTCCCTTAATTTTTTACTTGTATTTGTTCATACAATTGCATTTTTGCCAGCAGAATTAGGGATCAATGTTAAATTGTATGGCTACATGGCCATAGCCAATATAATTTATACTTATGGGATGGAAACGGCCTATTTCAGGTATGCCAAAGAGTCTCCTGCCAAATATTACAACATCATTTTAACGGCTATTATAGCCACCTCAGGATTATTTACGCTGTGCTTATTTCTATTTTCGGATCCCATTATGGCCCAATTGGGATATGAAAACAAGGGTATCTTTTTAAAGTGGTTAGCCGTTATATTAGCCATAGATGCGATCACGGCCATTCCTTTTGCTAAGCTCCGATTAGAAAACAAAATTCGAACATTTGTTCAAGCAAAAATCGTTTCCATTTTAATTAATGTGGGATTAAATCTGATCATTTTACTCGTTTTAAAACCGATGCATGAGCAAGGGACTGGACCTGAGTTTTTGCAGAACATATATAGACCAGAGGTCGGTGCAGGGTATATTTTTCTGGCCAATTTAATAGGCAATGCGTCCTTGTTTTATTGGCTCAAAGCAGAATTCAAAGTTTTTAGATGGACCTGGGATTGGACTGAATTAAGATCTCTTTGGGTCTATTCGTACCCCATTATGTTCATGAGCTTAGCCGCCATGTTCAATTTAATGTTTGACCGATTGCTACTCGAGGAATTTTTACCCGAATCTTTTTATCCCGGTAGAAGCTCTCAAGACGCCCTAGGTATTTATGGCAATTGCTATAAACTATCGGTCTTCATGAGTTTAGCCATTCAAGCATTTAAGTATTCAGCTGAACCCTTTTTTCTAGGGAAGAAAACGGAGGCCAACGACCAGTCCAATTTAGCCTTAGTGACACACTGGTTTATTATTATTTGTACATTTTTATGGGTGGGAGTTTCGGTCAATTTATTTTGGATTAAAACACTATTTTTACGGAGAGAAATTTATTGGGAGGGAATTGGAATTGTACCCATTTTACTCTTGGCCAATTTATTTTTAGGAGTTTATTACACACAATCTGTCTGGTTTAAGAAAACGAATAAAACCTACATGGGGACCATCATCACGCTTATAGGTTTAGTCACTACGGTAGCTGGAAATATTATATTTATTCCGCACTACGGATATATGGCTTGTGCATGGTCATTTCTAGCATCAAGCTTAGTCATGATGATCTTATGTTACTTAGGTGGGCAAAAATTTGATCCCATCCCTTATCGCTGGAAAGCTGGATTAATTTATATCGTTCTTGGGTTTTTATGTATTAAGATCGGGGATAAAATTCAAGACCTCATGGTTATTCCAAACCTCATCCGCGAAAATATAGGTGTATTGATTTTACTTTTCTTTGTTTTGGTCTTCGAATTTTCCTGGAAAGGTGGAGGGAAATTTAAGTTAAAACATTAATTTAAGGCCCAAATGAAACAGGAATTAAAAACGCAATATTTAACCTTAAAGCTGAAAATCAGCCAAATGGTATTGCGTTTGCAAGAAAATCAAGGGACCATCAAAGAACTGGAAAGGGAAGTAGACCGACTAAAAACCCTACTCGAAGAAAAAAATAAGGAACTCAACTTATCGAGCCAAGCAACAAAAGAATTGGAGAAAAACTTTAAAAAATCAGATAAATTTGGTAAAATTGTAGTTAATACAAACAACACGGCGGTCCCAACTGCTGAGCTGAAGAAAACGTTAGATAAATATATAGTTGAAATAGATCATTGTATTGAGCAATTACGCAAAACATGAGCCAACAATTACCTTGCAATTTGTTATTAGGAATACAAACAGTTTCCTTGCGGGTAAATAGAGAAGAAGAGTTTTGTGTGCGCAATGCGGCATTATTAGTTAACCGATTAGTTAAGTTTTACGAAAAAAAGGCCAATAGTTCAGATCCAAATGCCGTAATGGCGTTGGTAGCCTTAGATTTAGCTATGTGTGGATTGAAATTTGAATCGGAAAAAACTAATTTGTTAGAAGATGTTCAAGCGGAAAACGAGCAATTGCTCGTGATGGCTGAGGAGTTCACTTTATAATCAAATTTTTTCTAGGCTTTTTGGGACTCATGTAATAAACACATTCGTTCTATGTCAGGCATATTAAGTATTATTATCCCATTGTTTTCATTAGCAGGGGGCGTATTCGCTGGAAAAGTATTCTTTTCAAAAGCAAATAAAAATTTTGAAGATGAGGCCAAAAGAAAGGCTGATGACATCTTGAAAAATGCTGAAGTCGCAGCTGAAAATTTAAAGAAAGATCGCATGTTGGAGGCTAAGGAAAATTTCCTTCGTCTACGTGGTGAGTTTGAGGAAGAAACTCTAGCTAAGAAAGGTATTTTACAAGAAAACGAGCAAATTTTAAGGGAAAAGGAAAGGGTTTTAGCGCAACAACAAGAGCAGCAAAAACTAGCAGATCAAGATTTACAGGCTCAAAAGCAAAGCATTCAATCCAAGGAAGACAACTACCGTAAAAAACTGGAGGAAGTTGAGAAAAAACGCGCTGAGGCAGATGAAATGTTGGCCAATCAGATTAGCCAGTTGGAAAAAATTGCCAACCTATCTGCGGCAGAAGCCCGTGAACAAATTATGGAGGCATTGAAGTCGGAGGCTGAAAGTAAGGCAAGCTCTTTAGTTAAGCAGGCCATAGAAGAAGCAAAATTAACTGCGACCAAAGAAGCTAAGAAAATTGTGATTGAGACGATTCAGAGAACGGCTGCTGAAAACGCGATCGAAAACTGCGTTTCGGTTTTCAACATTGAATCAGATGATGTTAAAGGAAAGATTATTGGTCGGGAAGGAAGAAATATTCGTGCTTTAGAGGCCGCTACAGGAGTAGAATTCATTGTGGATGATACACCTGAGGCAATCATCATTTCTGGATTTGATCCAGTGAGAAGAGAGATTGCACGTTTATCTTTGCACCGTTTAGTACAAGATGGCCGAATTCATCCGGCTCGTATTGAAGAGGTTGTCAATAAGACGAAAAAAAATATAGATGATGAGATTATCGAGATTGGAGAAAAAACGGTCATCGAACTAGGTATTCATGGCTTACATCCTGAGTTAATCAAGATGATCGGTCGGATGAGGTTTCGTTCCTCTTATGGACAAAATCTTTTGCAACATTCAAGGGAGGTGGCCAAGTTATGTGCAACGATGGCAGCGGAGCTAGGCTTAAATGCCAAATTAGCTAAGCGTGCAGGCTTATTGCATGATATAGGAAAAGTTTGGCATGAAGAGCCAGAATTACCCCACGCATTATTAGGGATGGAACTAGCCCTTAAATACAAAGAGCATCCAGAAGTTTGTAATGCGATCGGTGCGCACCATGATGAAACGGAGATGACATCGATGATCTCTCCCATCATCCAAGTTTGTGATGCCATTTCTGGTTCAAGGCCTGGGGCAAGAAGAGAGATGATGGAATCGTATATGAAGCGATTAAGGGATTTAGAAGCCTTGGCTACTTCATTTGACGGGGTACAAAAATGTTATGCGATTCAAGCAGGGCGTGAGCTACGTATTTTAGTTGATTCGGAAAATGTAAGTGATGAAAAAGCATCGAATCTATCGTTTGATATTTCTCAAAAAATAGAAAAAGAAATGCAATATCCAGGTCAAATCAAGGTAACTGTTATTCGCGAAATGCGTGCAGTTAATTTTGCCAAATAATATAGAATAGGCCTATATTAGGTTCATTGATATTTAAAAATGTATAGGAGCCCTGGTGAGAAAAACTTATTAGGGCTCCTTCTATTTCACAGTTGACTTAGAAAATAAATATATGATTATTAAAAGTCCAATAACCCAGGATGAATGGGAGTCTTACTATCGACTTCGTTTCACCATACTGAGAGCGCCATGGAATCAGCCATTGGGATCGGAAGTTTTGGCGGATGAAATGGAAGCTATTCATGCCATGGTCATTGAGAATGATCAAATTATTGGGGTTGCCAGAATGCATCAGTCGGGAGAGAATCAAGGCCAAGTTAGGTGTGTTGCAGTGGCAGCCGAGGCGCAAGGAAAAGGGGTGGGAAAAGCTATTATGTTGTATTTAGAGGAGAAGGCTAAAGAAATGGGAATGCAAGAAATTGTATTAGAAGCGCGTGAAAATGCCGTTCCATTTTACAAATCCATGGGATATGTGATTGAAAAAGAATCCTATTTGTTGTTTGGAGAGATTCAACATTATCGAATGAAAAAGGGTATTTAGGTAAGAGATATTAAGTAATAGGTAATAAGATGGGGTTTGAAATAGTAACCAATTAAAACAATAAAGAATCATTGAGTTTTCAAAGTTCGTCCATTTAGGATTAGAAATTAAAAAATTATCGAGAAATAAATTCGCAAAATAATCCTACCTTTACATACCCCTTTGTTGATCTAGATTTAGGGAAAATTGAAAGAAAAATGAAAGACTATCACGTTGTATACGAAGACAATCACCTGCTAATCGTTAATAAACGAGCAGGTATTCTAGTACAAGGAGATAGTACTGGAGACCGAACATTAACCGATGTTTTAAAAGATTATATCAAAGAAAAGTACCAAAAACCAGGGGCTGTTTTTCTGCATCCAGTTCACCGTTTAGATAGACCTGTAAGCGGCTTAGTCGTATTCGCGAGAACATCAAAGGCGCTTGAACGAATGAATGAATTATTTCGAAAAAGAGATATCCAAAAAACATACTGGGCTATTACGAGAAGAAAACCAGATCCAATCAAGGGTAAATTGACCCATTATTTGATCAAAAATGAGGCTAAAAATGTAACTACCGCCTTAGATTATCCAGAGGATAAAGCACAAAAAGCAGAACTAAATTATAAGCTTATCGGCAAAATTAATCTCCATTATTTAATCGAGGTAGAGCCTATTACCGGTCGGCCTCATCAAATACGGGTTCAGTTAGCATCACTAGGATGCCCGATTCGTGGAGATATTAAATACGGCTATGATAAGCCCAATATTGACGCGAGCATAAATTTACATGCGCGCCGTTTATACTTTATACATCCCATCAAACAAACCCCCATTATCTGCAAAGCGGCTGTTCCAGAAAATCCATTCTGGGAAGAATTTTTAGAGCTTGAAACAGAAGAAGTTAAATTGAAAAACTTAGATCACCTTTTCGAATAAACACAAAAAAGAGCTCGTCATAAATCCGAGCTCTTTTTTATCTGATTAACCTATTTCTTAAATTAGTTCCTCCAGGGTGGTCTTTTCTAAAACCGATAAATTGGCATCACGCCATTTGGCCAGCACACTTCTCAACTTACAAGTCTCTTCGTCCGCACAATCATCACATTTCCCATAAAAATGCAAAGAAACACATAAGGCTGGAGCAATGGGTCCATCGACAATCCGAATGATCTTCGCAAATGTTACTTGATCCGGCGGGATGCGCAAATAGTATCCGCCCCCTTTGCCTTTTTGACTCTGTAAGATCCCATGATTTCGTAATTCTAATAATATAGCTTCCAAAAACTTTTTGGGGATATTCTCAGATTCTGCAATATGTGAAATCAATAATGGCCCTTTCTCATACGATTGAGCTAAAACCTTAAGGGCTTTCAACGCATATTTTGCTTTCTTAGATATCATTATTTCGCTTGTTGAATTATACTCAAAGCTACTAAATATTTAATTGAATTCACAAAAACCCTATTTAACCAATCGATTAACTAATTTTCAAAGATTTTAAAATTAAAAAAAATCAATCTTGTAAAAATTGGCCCATAAAAAAGGCTGCTCGTTTCGGAACAGCCTTTTAAAATTATATAGTCTACGACTAGAATCGGAAGTGAGAGAACGCTTTGTTCGCCTCTGCCATTCTGTGCGTATCATCTTTCTTTTTTACTGCAGCTCCTTCGCCTTTAGCTGCCGCAATGATTTCATTCGCTAAACGATCCATCATGGTCTTATCTCCACGCTTTCTCGCATATAAAATTAACCACTTCATTCCCAATGAAACTTTGCGTTCAGCGCGCACTTCTGTTGGAACCTGAAAGTTAGCACCACCTACTCGACGGCTCTTAACCTCGACAGATGGCATCACATTGTTTAATGCTTTTTTCCAAGTCTCTAAGCCATTCTCTTTCGTACGATCTTCTACTTTATACAATGCATCATAAAAAATAGTAAATGCAGTCGATTTCTTTCCATCATACATCAAGTTATTGACAAACTTGGTTACTAATACATCCTTAAATTTAGGATCTGGTAATACGTAGCGTTTTTTTGGTTTCGCCTTTCTCATTTTGTTTGTTTTTTAAATTTGACCCAACCTTCTGCCTTTAACAATGGCATACTGGATCGTTCTGTTAATACTTATTTCTTTTTACCTGTTGGAGCAACTTGTCCTGGTTTTGGACGCTTAGCACCATACTTCGAACGAGATTGTAAACGACCCGTTACTCCGGCCGTATCTAATGCTCCACGAATAATGTGATAACGCACACCCGGTAAGTCTTTTACACGACCACCACGAATCAATACGATCGAGTGCTCTTGCAAATTGTGACCCTCACCTGGAATGTAAGCATTCACTTCTTTTTGGTTTGTCAAACGTACACGCGCTACTTTACGCATCGCTGAGTTTGGTTTCTTTGGAGTTGTCGTGTATACACGTGTACAAACCCCTCTTCTCTGTGGACAAGAATCCAAAGCAGGTGACTTAGATTTCCAAGTCATTTGCTCACGTCCCTTGCGCACTAATTGCTGAATAGTTGGCATTTTAGCGTAATTACCTGTTTAAATATAAATTCGATTAAATCCCTCCAGCCATGGTTACTCATATGATTGAGTTATCCCATACTAACGGGGGTGCAAAGTTAATAAATTGAAACGAAAAACAAAATACGAATCAATAAAATTATTTGACAAATCCACGGATTCCCATTTCCAAGCCACGTAATTCAGCCAATCCTCGTAAGCGGCCAATCGCCGTATATCCAGGATTCGTCTTTTTACCCTCTTGTAAATCATCTAACATGCGATGCCCATGATCTGGTCTAAATGGCAATCTATAATCCTTTCGGCCTTCAGCGATTCGTTTATTTTGTTCTAAAACCAATCCCTTCATGACCCCAAACATATCCACATCTCCATCCAAATGATCTGCTTCATGGAAATTTCCAAACTCATCTCTTCTTGTCGCTCGCATATGAATAAAATTAATCCGATGGCCTAACCGCTCCACCATTCCTACCAAATCATTATCGGCCCTCACCCCGTAACTCCCCGTGCAAAAGCATAAGCCATTAACAGGACGATCATAGGCTTGCAATAACTGTACTGCATCGCTTTCCGTACTCACCACACGAGGCAATCCTAAAATTGGATAAGGAGGATCATCCGGGTGAATCGATAAATTAACTCCTTCTTCCTCGGCCACTGGGGCTATTTCTCTAATAAATTCATATAAATGGCCGCGTAATTCCGCATCGCCAACTTCCATGTAAGTATCTAAAGCTTCCTGAAATGATTTCAGCGTAAAACTCTCCTCACTACCCGGAAGTCCAGCTATGACATTACGAATCAATTTTTCTTGTTGGCCCGGGGTTGATTGATCAAACCAACGCTTAGCTCGGGTGATTTCCTGCTCTGAATAATGTGCATCAGCACCTGGGCGCTTCAATAAATAAAGTTCAAATGCGGCAAATTCAGCTGAATCAAAGCGTAAGCCTGTACTCCCATCCGGGAATTTATAATCCAAATCTGTTCTAGTCCAGTCCAAAATAGGCATAAAATTATAGCATACCGTATCTAAACCTGCTTTGGCTACATTCCGGATCGATTGCTGATAATTCGCTATGTATTTTTTAAAATCACCCGTTCTGGTTTTGATTGTTTCATGAATCGGTATACTTTCAATCACGGACCAAGTTAAACCTGAGGCCTCTATGATATTTTTTCTTTCCAGGATGTCGGCAACCTCCCAAACTTGTCCATTGGGTATTTGATGCAAAGCATTCACGATTCCCGTCGCGCCTGCCTGACGTACATCGGATAATTTTACGGGGTCATTGGGGCCAAACCAACGCCAAGTCTGCTCTAAAGCCATATCTTGTAATAATTTTTAAATGAAGCACTCAATTTTTCCATTTTGCTAAGAATTGCTTACCAAATGGATCTCTAAAGTTAATCATAAAAGATTTCTATACATAAAGCTGCATTAAATTTGCTTTGATAAATCCACAAAAAAAACCTTATACGGATCCCGAATAAGGTTTTTGTAATCAAGCATTTATATACTTTCTTAAAAATCTTTCAGAAAGGTTGCCAAAATTAATTGATTTTTTGACAATTGAAAAAATCTAGTCATTTTGATGTGCAGACCTTAATAAATCCGTTACCGTTTTTACTGGATTAAAGGTGTCCAAAGGAACCTCCACAAAAATGGTATTCCAGTGTGCCATCGCCCCATTCCATAAACCTGGAAGTTCCTGCGCCTTCAATTTTCGACCATCCTTCGTCTTTTCCGTGATAAAGCCCGTAGACATATCCCGAAAACGCATTAAATTAAAATATTTCCCCTCGTAATCTTTCGTTGAACAAACCAAATCGACCGGATTGAAATGGGTAGAATTTGAAAAAATTTCTTTCTGAACTTCGTTTTGCATATCCACTTGAGCCGACTCCACCAATTGCAATGCAAAATTTCCATGTCCATCCGAACACCAAAATGGCCCCCCTCCTGGTTCCCCCATATTTTTAACCACACCACAAATTCGGGTAGGCCGATGTAAAATAGTCTTCAGCCATTCCGCTTTTTCCTCCAGACTTAATTGGCCAAATTCGTTTGAAATTTTAATGCCTAAATGACTTTGGGAATAAGAAAGAATTTCAGCCAACAAACCTTCAGAAACCTCCCCATCTAAGCGTAACAAATAACCCTTTATTTTTTCAGTTATACTCAAAAGCAATCCGCCTATCGCCTTTTTATACCTGATAGTTGATTCTCTCTTGGCATCAGGAACTACATTATCTATGTTTTTAATAAATATCAAATCCGCTTTTAATTCATTTAAATTTTCCAACAAAGCACCATGGCCGGCAGGCCTGAACAAGATACTGCCATCTTTTTCCCGGAATAATTCATTATCTAATTGGACCGCCACTGTATCCGTTGCTGGTTTTTGTTCGGAAAATTGAACCTCAAAATTAATTCCGAATTTAGACTCTAATTTAGGCAATAGCTCGCGAACTAAGTTTTCAAATCTTGCTCGGTGTTCTGGGGAAACGGTAAAATGTAAACGAGCTTTCTTTCCATCAGAAGCATAATGTGCCGCCTCGTACAAATGTTCTTCCAAAGGAGTCCTAGATCCATCCTCATATTGATGAAAAGCCAATAAACCTTTAGGAATCGTTCCATAATCCAAGCCTTTTTCATCCAATAAAGTGTTAATGATTTCATTTGAATCTTGGCTAGGGCATAAACTTAACAATGCTTTTGAAAAGGCAAATTGATTTAAATGAGTTAAAAAAAGATCCGATTCTTTATTCGATTTCCCCTCCGAAATATGCTCAAATAATGACTTGAACATCCTAGTGGCCGCGCCAGAAGCCGGTACCATTTTCAAGATTTGCAAGTTTGATTTGAGTGAATCAAATTGATTGGCCCATTGGGCCACTTCCGACTCAGATAATTTCAAAATTCCGTCGCCTATAACCGCGGATTTTTCTAAAGACATCCACGGAAATCCATTCCTGAAAAATTCAACTTGTTGATAAACATCCTCTACTCGAATTCCCCTATTTTTTAGGTCAGTCAATTCCCTTTCCGACAACATACACATAGATTTAAACTTAAAATTAATAGAAATTACCCCGAAATTTGACATTTTAAAAGAATAAATTTAAATCAAAAAACAGCAGGAGGCCATTCACTATTTTCTCAAGAACTTTTTTTTGGTAGCTTTGAATTACCTATGAGTCAAATTCACGACATATTAAAAACATATTGGGGATATTCAGAATTTAGACCTCTTCAAGAGGACATCATACAATCGGCTTTAAATCAAAAAGATTGCCTAGCGCTTTTGCCTACTGGAGGGGGAAAATCACTTTGTTTCCAAGTTCCAGCCATGGCTATGGATGGAATATGTATCGTAATCACGCCACTAATTGCATTGATGCAAGATCAAGTAGACCAATTAACTCAAAGAGGAATTTCAGCTGTGGCCATTTATTCAGGAATGTCAAAAAGGCAAATTGATATTCTTCTAGATAATTGCGTTTATGGCCAAATTAAGTTTCTATATATTTCACCTGAGCGTCTAAAAACCGAACTGCTTATTGAGCGAGCCAAAAACATGAAAATCTCATTGTTGGTCGTAGACGAGGCGCACTGTATTTCACAATGGGGATATGACTTTAGGCCTGCATATTTAGAAATTCAAAATTTCAAAACCTTATTTCCGGCGGTCCCCTGCATGGCGCTGACCGCGTCAGCTACCTCTGTAGTCAAAAAAGATATTTTGGCCCATTTGCAACTAAAAAATCCAGCCGTTTTCCAAAAAAGTTTTAGCCGAGCTAATCTATCCTACTCCGTTCTTTGGGAAGAAAATAAGGATCTGAAATTAGTGCAGATGATCCAAAAAGTAGGTGGTTCATCCATCGTCTATGCCAGAAACCGTCGAAAAACACAAGAAATCACCAAAGTACTCTTAGATAAAGGGATAAAAGCAAATTTTTACCATGCAGGATTATCTACCGAAGAAAGAACAAAGCGCCAAAAAGACTGGATTGAAAATCAAATTCAATGCATCGTAGCAACCAATGCATTTGGGATGGGGATTGATAAATCAGATGTCCGACTGGTAGTTCACATGGATCTACCTGATTCAATGGAAGCCTATTACCAAGAAGCAGGCCGAGCCGGGCGAGATGAAAAGAAAGCCTTTGGCGTCATATTAATAGAGGAGAATGATCTGATTGAGTTAAAAGCGCAATGGCAAAAATCCTATCCAACCGCTGATATCATCAAACGAACCTATCAATCCATCAGTAATTATTTACAAATTGCAGAAGGTAGTAGCGAAATGACTTCTTATGATTTTGATTGGCAAGAAATGGTTTCTCGATACCAATTGCCTTCTGCGGAAACGTTTTACTCCCTTAAAACCCTTGAATCCGAAGGCTTGATTTTTATGAGCGATGCGATGCAAAATCCATCCAAAATTAAAATTATTGTCAATTCTACCGATCTCTATGACTTTCAAATTAGAAATGAAAAATTTGAATCCATGATCAAATATTTGCTAAGGCAGTTTGGCGGAAATTTGTATAATCAATTTGTAACCATCTCGGAATCAACGATAAGCCAACAATTTAAAGCACCCATCGCAGATATAGAAAGGTCATTGCAATTATTAGAAAAATTCGAAATCATCGAATACGAAAAACAAAATGGACAACCCAAAATCACTTTTTTAACTCCAAGAGCATCCGTAGATAACTTGCCGATTAGTTGGCACACGTACGTTGCAAAAAAAGAATCAAGCAAGTCAAAATTAGAAGCGATTGAAACCTATGTAAGGCAAAATCAATTTTGTAGAACCACGCAGATATCTGCTTATTTTGGCGAAAGCATCGAAATCCCATGTGGTATTTGTGACATTTGCATTCAAGAAAAACGCGAAAATTCTGGAAAAGCCTACCCTGAAGGCAACGTCCAAGAAAGGAAGTTGATCCTTCAATATTTAAAAAATGGTCCCATGAATCTAAGCGACCTAGTAGACTGCCTCCGCCCTCTTTCTAAATCCGAGGCCATCAAAGTCATTCAATATAGCTTAGAAAGGGGAGAAGTTTTTTATGCAGATACGGAAACCGTAGCCTTGGCATCCTCTTGAAATACAAAAGAAATAGGGGTTTTAACTTTCTCGTCCAACAAGGCTAAGGCCAATACCTCAATCGCATTTTCGACATAGTGAAAGGAAAGGTCTGAAATATAATGTGCCTCTATCTCTTCCACATCTTTGCGATTTTTCGCACACATGATAATTTCTTTAATTCCTGCACGTTTTGCGGCTAAAATTTTCTCCTTGATTCCCCCAACAGGCAGAACTTTCCCACGCAAGGTAATTTCACCTGTCATGGCTAATTTGGAGCGCACTTTTCTCTGAGTTAAAGCAGATGCAATAGCTGTAAGCATGGTTATTCCCGCAGATGGACCATCTTTAGGGACAGCTCCAGCAGGTACGTGAATGTGCAAATTATATTGATCGAAAATCCGGTAATCAATAGCATATTGATCCGCATGAGCCTTTAAAAAACTTAGCGCGGCCATCGCTGATTCCTTCATCACATCTCCTAATTGGCCCGAAAGAGTTAACACTCCCTTGCCCCGACTTAAAAGTGTCTCAATAAATAAAATATCTCCGCCGACCGGTGTCCAAGCCAAGCCTGTAACAACACCTGCATATTCATTACTCTCGTAAGCATCTTTGTCGAAATGTTCTTGACCCAACATTTTCACTACGTCTGATGCTTGGATTTTAGCCGGATATGCTTCACCAATCGCAATTGATTTAGTTATTTTTCGAATCACTCGGCCTATCTCTTGCTCTAATTTTCGAACGCCCGACTCACGCGTATAGCCTTCCACCACTTTTTGAATGGCTAAATCAGACATTTTGACAGACAATTTCTCTAAACCATGTTCTTTCTTCTGTTTTGGAAGTAAATGCTTTTTAGCAATTTGAACTTTTTCTTCCATGGTATATCCACTCACTTCGATAATCTCCATGCGATCACGCAATGCGGGATGAATCGTGTCCAAATTATTCGCAGTCGCCACAAACATGACCCGAGACAAATCATATTCACACTCCAGATAATTGTCCATAAAGCTGCTATTTTGCTCCGGATCCAAAACCTCAAGCAATGCCGATGAAGGATCTCCTCTGTGATCAGAACCTACTTTATCAATTTCATCCAATATAAAGACTGGATTAGAAGAACCGGCTTTCTTTATATTTTGAATTACTTTTCCTGGCATCGCTCCAATATAGGTTTTACGATGTCCCCTAATTTCAGCCTCATCTCGCAATCCACCTAAAGCCATTCGAACATATTTTCGACCTAATGCCTTCGCAATCGATTTCCCTAAAGACGTTTTTCCAACACCAGGAGGCCCATAAAGGCATAAAATAGGAGCCTTCATATCCCCTTTCATCTTCAATACAGCTAAATATTCTAAGATTCTTTCCTTCACCTTTTCCAAGCCAAAATGATCCAAATCAAGTACTTTTTTAGCTTTAATTAAATCGAAATTATCCTTTGTGTATTCCGCCCAGGGTAAGTCGGTAAGGAGCTCGACAAAATTCATCAACATCGGGTATTCCGGTGACATTGAATTCGTTCGCTGCAACTTAGATAACTCTTTGTTGAAAAAGTCATTTACCTCTTTTGACCATTTTTTCTTTGCTCCCTTAGCCCTCAATCCATCTAATTCCTGCTCAGGACTTTCAACACCTAGCTCCTCTTGCAATACTTTAATTTGCTGGCGGATGTAATAATCCCTTTGCTGTTGATCGATATCACTGGACGCCTTACTTTGTATTTCCCTTTTAAGCTCAAGATGTTGAATGTCTTTCAACATAAATTCCAACAAATGTGTAGCTTGTTCTATTCCATCAATCGTTTCTAATAATCCTTGTTTCTCTTTCAAATCCGCGTTAATGTTGGAAGACAAAAAGTGAATTAAAAAGGCAGAGGACTCGATGTTATCCAAAGCAATTTGAGCTTCTCTAGGAATCTCAGGATTAAGATTTAATATTTTTAAAGCCGATTCCTTCAAAGTTGAAATCAAGGCCTTATTTTCTTTATTTAATTTTTTTGGAAAGCTATCTTCGATATAATTAACCTTTGCAATTAAATTCGGTTCTGTTTTGACAAATTCCTTTGCCTCAAAACGCTTTCTACCTTGAACGATAATGGTTGTATTTCCTCCTGGAAGTACAAACATTTTAATAATGTGCCCAACCGTTCCAATTTTATATAAATCATCAACCTTGGGCTCTTCTTTTGAGTTGCTGGCTTGTACCAAAACTCCAAGAGTCCGATCTCCTTTATACGCCTTTTTGACAAGCCTAACGGATTTTTGTCGGCTTACCGTGATCGGTATAACCATTCCTGGAAATAACACGATGTTGCGAATGGGCAAGATGGGCAATTCATCTGACAAAACTCCCATTTTATCATCACTTCCAATCCCCTCCCCGTTGATGGGAATCAATTCTATATTTTCGAAATCAGAAATATCTGAAACGCTCAAATGCTTAAAAACATCATTTGGATTATTCATACGATCAATTTAAATACCTTACTCTCCTGTCTATATTGGATAGAGATCGCTTATTATCAACTATTATGCCATAAGACAACATGGCAGTAAAACTATTCTAATAAAATAACACAAGTGTCTTTTTTAAACAAAAAAGACTTCTTTTTATCTAGTCTGGCTAGATGAAGTAAATTGGTTTGATCAGGAAATACGTCGACTAATAAACTATTGTGAAAATATACCCCGGTCAATTGCTGCTGAGTCGGGATTTCTAAATAGACCCAAATTACATCCTTTTGAGGCTCAAATCCAATGTATCGATAGGGTGTTTGTAATTTCAAATTTACTTGAAAACCTACATGAGTTTGGATGTATTTTGCTAATAATTCGTCCGCATCTACATGGGCCTGAAACTGAAACTTTTTTCCTTGAAATGCAGACAAGCCCGCTTCCAAATCATCCTGAAATAAACGAATGCTCAATTCCCAAATTTTTTCCTTTTCATTAAAAACAATTTCCGTTACGCTGGTATGAAAAGGATGATTCTTCGAAGCAAAAATGGGATTGCTCGCCAATAAAAAAATTAAAAAAAAGAGTTTTTTCAAGGATTAAAATAGCGCTTTAAAAATATCGTTACCAAATGTATAAGCCATTAAAGCCAACAAAATGATCATTCCTACTTGCTGGGCTCTTTCCAAAACCTTATCTGATGCCGGCTTTCCTGTAATCATTTCATAAAGCAAGAAAACAGCATGCCCGCCATCTAAAGCTGGAATTGGCAAAATATTCATGAATGCTAAGGCCATAGAAAGTAGGCCTGTCAACATCCAAAACCTTGTCCAGTCCCAAACCCCTCCAAACATTTGAGCAATGCCGATAGGCCCACTCAGTGCTTTTGAGGCAGAAACATCTCCAGAAGCTATTTTTTTAAATCCTCTTACGTTGTCCGTGATGACAGAAAAGGCTCTTGAAGTTCCTATTCCGGTAGCCTCTAAAATACCATAATCCTGGTGGGAAACTTTAATTAACAAATCTGGGAAAAATCCGATTTGACCACTTTGAGTTACCGTCATCTGAAGCGTATCAGCTATTCCATTTCGTAAAATGCCTAAACGAATGGGTTTTCCAGCATCTATTTTAAGTGCCTCTTTAACTTCATGGTAGTAAGTAATCGGTTTACTATTAATCGACGTGATGTAATCTCCCGTTTTTAAACCCGCAGATAAAGCAGGCAACATCTCCTCAGATTTTTTACCTAATAACTTGTCAAAAGCGGATGGCGGATTTGGACTGGTCACTTCGGCAACTTTAAATTTTGCCATAGGTTCGATAAAACCAGCTTTTTTATCACTTAATTTTTCAATAAAATTTGATGGGATTTTAATTTCTAAAGTTTGATCCCCTCTTTGTACCGTATAGGAAGAATTTTCGCCTAACAATACATCTGAAGATCTTAAATCTGTCAACGAATTATAATCAGCACCATTCACTTTTATGATTCTATCTCCCGTTTTTAAACCAATTTGTTGGGCCAATTCCAAAGCAACAATTCCATTTTTATTTAATTCCGCTTTTGAAATAAAGTTGTTTCCATTCGAATAAGTAAGACAAACAAAAATGACAATACCCGTAATGATGTTCACAATGACTCCACCTAACATAACGATAAGACGCTGATAAGCGGGCTTGGCTCTAAATTCCCATGGCTCAGGCTCTTTCGCTAAAGTGGCCGCGTCTTGGGTTTCATCAATCATCCCCGCGATAGAAACATAGCCTCCCAGAGGGAACCAACCTAAACCATATTCGGTATCGCCAATTTTTTTCTTGAAAAGAGCAAAATTTAACAGAGAAGGAATTGGGAATAAAAAATCAAAAAATAGATAAAATTTTTCTACCCGCATTTTAAACCATTTGGCAGTAATATAATGACCAAACTCATGCAATGTTACTAGTATCGACAGCCCTAAAATCAACTGTCCCGCCATGATCAAACCTTCCATATTATTTCTTATTGTTTTTTTCTACCCAATTTTGGGCCATTTTTCTTGTTAATAAATCTGTTTCAATATAATCTTCTAATGTAGGATGCACTAAAAAAGTTCCATGCGCCATGCAATGTTCTAATAAATCCGACATTTGCAAAAATCCGATTTCTTCTTTTAAAAATGCGCCAACAGCTATTTCATTAGCAGCATTTAATATACAGGCCATATTCCCTCCCTGATCTAAAGCTTTAAAAGCAAATCCTAAATTTCGAAAAGTATCCACATCCGCTTGTTCAAAAGTTAAGGAGCTGTAGTCACGAAAATCAAATCTTGGAAAATCCGATTTGATTCGATTGGGATAACCTAATGCAAACTGAATAGGCAATTTCATATCCGGTAAACCTAGTTGGGCCTTAATCGATCCATCTTCAAATTGAACCAACGAGTGAACGATTGATTGAGGATGAACCACGACCTCTATTTGAGATGCCTCTACGTCAAAAAGCCAAGCGGCTTCAATGACTTCTAAGCCCTTATTCATCAAACTAGCTGAATCTATGGTGATTTTAGCCCCCATGGTCCAATTGGGGTGCTTTAATGCTTGCGCCCGAGTAACGTTCGCTAACTGGTCTTTTGTGAATCCTCTAAATGGCCCCCCGGAAGCAGTTAAAATTATTTTTTCAATGGGATTATGAGACTCCCCCATCAAGCATTGAAAAATCGCAGAATGTTCTGAGTCAACGGGTAAAATGGGAACTCCCATTTTTTTGGCAAGAGGCATAATAAGGCCACCAGCCACGACCAAAGTTTCCTTATTAGCCAGGGCAATGGGTTTCCCAGCTTGTATCGCTTTCACTGTGGGTAACAAACCCGCATAACCGACCAATGCCGTCAAAACAATATCCACCGAATTCAATGTAACGACCTCCTCTAAACTTTTTGCTCCTGCAAGAACCACGATATTTAAACCTGAGAGTGCCGTTTTTACAGATTCATATTTTGATTCATCACCAATAACGACATGAGAAGGTTTATATTGAATGGCTTGAGATATAAGTAAATCTGCCTGATTCATCGCAGTCAATACCTCCACCTTAAAAATAGCAGGATGCTGATCAATGACTTCTAAAGCTTGAGTTCCAATCGATCCAGTGGATCCCAAAATGGCGATTCTTTTTACCATATCATCGCTTTGATTTGTTCAATAAATGTTATCCAAACCTTCGGATAAGTAAGCGAGACAAACAAAATTCCAAATAATCCTCCATATAAATGCGCGGAATGATTGACATAATCTTTTCCCCTTCGGTCCATTTCGATAGAGTACCAAGTAAATAAACCGGCATAGATAATTCCTGGAATCCCTAAAAGACCAAACAAGTAAATTTTTTCAGTGGGAAAAAACATGATCCCGGCAAAAATAACTGCAGATACAGCGCCAGAGGCTCCTAATGAATTGAAATAAGCATTGTTTTTTTGCTTGAAATAAGTAGGCAAATCAGCCACTACTATTCCCAATAGGTAAAACAAAACAAACATTTCAGGCCCCATACCAGGAAAAATAACTGAAAATATATATTCCAATTGGGTTCCAAAAAAATAAAATGAAAACAAGTTGAAAAACAAATGGGTAAAATCTGCGTGAATAAATCCGGATGAGATGAAACGCCAATATTGTTTTTTACGATCAATCAGGTAAGGATTCATGGTCATTATTTCCATCCAATCTGGCTTTTGCCAAGCGGACAATGACACCAAAACGGTCACAGCCATAATCATTAAACTTACTGAAATCGTATCCCCCATAAAAGAAAAAGCTTCTTGACGAAGCCATTTAAACACTATAAAATTACATTAAACTTCCCTATCCACCAACCCGCTCATGAATTTCAATAGACCTGCCTTTTTTTCATCCACAATATTCAAGGCCGACATCTGCACAAACGCCTCATCAAAGTACTTTTTCACTAAAGCTTCTGTTTCCTCTTTCACACCAAGACTCGTATAAATAGCCGTGACAGACTTCACCTTTAAGTTGGGGTCCGGATTAGCCATGGATAACCATTTTGATAATTCTATTTTATTTTCTCCCTTAGCCAATTCCAACGCCCGAATTAATAAATAAGTCTTTTTATTAGCTAAAATATCCCCGCCAGGTTGCTTTCCGAATTTTTCTGGATCTCCGTAGACATCTAATAAGTCGTCCTTCAACTGAAAACCGAGCCCGATCAATTCACCAATTTTATATAATTGACTGGAAACCAAGTTGGCTTGCTGAGCCAAAATAGCCCCCAATTCCATCGAAAGACCTATCAAAACAGATGTCTTCAATCGAATCATTTCAATATATTCCTCTACCGAAACTTGGGAACGCGATTCAAAATTCATGTCCATTTGTTGGCCTTCACAAACCTCCGCTGCCGTTTTATTGAATCTCTCCAAAGCAAATTGGAACTCAGATAAACTCAAGTCCTTAATTTTATTCAAGTATTGATACGCATTTACAAGCATGACATCCCCTGAAAGAATCGCAATATTATCATTCCACTTTTCATGGACCGTTTGCTTACCTCTACGGAGCGGCGCCTTGTCCATAATGTCATCATGCATCAAAGTGAAATTGTGGAAAATTTCAAGACTCAAGGAAGGCGAAATGGCTTTTTGCCATTGATCCTTAAACAAGGAATAAGCTAATAAACAAAGTACAGGGCGAATTCTTTTCCCTCCCAAACTCATTAAATATTGAATAGGTTCATACAATTCTATGGGGCTTTTACCCATGTCTTGTTGTCCAATTTCAGCCTCAAGGACATTTAAAAATTCTTTTGCCATAATTATCTATCTACTTCTCCCATCACCAAATCCATAGATCCAATGATGGCAACTAAATCTGCTAAATATGCTCCTTTTGCCAACAAAGGAATGACGGAAAGGTGGTGAAACGAACAAGCCCTCACTTTCATTCGCTGTGGAATATCGGATTTACCATCTGAACGAATGAAAAAGCCCAATTCTCCTTTTGGGTTTTCAGCTCTGACGTAAACATCCATCGCGGAAGGTCGTATTTTTTTAGGTACAAATTCTTGCGGATTAAAGTTTTTGGTTCGTTTATATTCGCCCATCAACTTATCCAAACATTGATCCACAATCTTGATGGATTCTAAACATTCTTGTATTCGAACATGATTTCGATCCCAGCAATCTCCTGTTTGGCCCATTTGTCCAGATCCTGTAGGTATATCAAAATCAATCTCTGGATAAATAGAATAAGCATCCACTTTACGTAAATCATAAGCCAAGCCAGAACCTCGCAAAACGGGGCCCGTACAACCATAGTTAATCGCAATATCTAAAGGCAATACCCCCACATTGGCCGTTCTTTTAATGAAAATCGTATTTTCCTCGACCAATTTGATCACCTCAGAAATAGTATTTTTAACAACAGGGATGAATTCTTTTATCTTTTCTTCAAAACCGATGGGTAAATCATAAAACAATCCTCCGACCCAAACATAATTATAGAGCATTCGAGCGCCAGACAACCATTCCAATAAGCGCTGAATATGCTCTCGATCGCGCATCAACCATAAAAAAGGGGTATAAGCTCCTATATCTAATCCATAGGTACCTATGGCTACAAAATGTGATGCAATGCGATTAAGCTCTGCGACTAAAACACGAATGTACTCGACTCTCTTGGGCATTTTCCCCGTTAAATCCATCATCTTTTCCACTGCCATTACATACGCATGTTCAGAATTCATGGAAGCCATGTAGTCTAGGCGATCTACATAGGGAATGATCTGATTGAAAGGAAGTGATTCCGCATGTTTTTCAAAACACCGATGCAAATACCCTAGATGAGGAATGACATCTTTCACCCATTCGCCATCAGAAATAACTTCCAACCTAAGCACACCGTGGGTAGATGGATGCTGAGGACCCAAAGAAATGAGCATTTCTTCCGACTTCAAATCATCTTCTGTATACCGATTAGGATCAGATAAATTAAAGTTTTCCGGATGAAACTGGTATTGAGTGGAATTCATTAAACAAAAATGCGGAAAGAATTGCTTAAAAAAAACTCGTTTTCATCTTTTTAATACAAATATCAAGTTGTTGAATATTTTTTGATATATATTTTATCAAAAGAGTTTGTTGAAAAAAATAATTCTTCTACCTTTGCATTCCGTTTCGAGAGGAGACGTAAAAATGATTTACAAATTATGGCAAAGAAAGGAAATCGCATTCAAGTAATTTTGGAATGCACTGAGCACAAAGAGTCTGGCGTACCAGGGATGTCTCGTTACATTACAACTAAGAATCGTAAAAACACGACGGCACGTATTGAATTGAAAAAATACAATCCGGTATTGAAGAAAGTTACTTTACATAAAGAAATTAAATAGATTTAATATTCAGGAATTATGGCTAAGAAGGTAGTTGCAACACTAAAGAAAGAAGGAGGCGTTAAGTACGCTAAAATCATAAAGGCGGTTAAAAATCCAAGCACAGGAGCGTATACATTCAGGGAAGAAATTGTTCTTCAGGATGAAGTAAATGCTGCGTTGAAAAACTAGTTTTTCAATTTATTGGATTTATTAATTAGGCTACATGAAAGTCCCTTTTTTCGAAGGGACTTTTTTATTTTTTATTGATTTTTAATTTCTACAGATACTCATGGGACTATTCGATTTTTTAAAAAAGAAGCCCGCTGTTCAAGAGCAAGAAGAAATCATTGCATTGGACAAAGGATTAGAAAAGACAAAAACTGGCTTAATCACCAAGATGAGTCGCGCGGTTCTTGGAAAATCCAAAGTCGATGAAGAGGTGCTAGATGAGTTAGAGGAAGTATTACTTTCCTCAGATGTGGGAGTGGCGACTACGTTAAAAATCATTGAACGAATTGAGCGGAGAATAGAGCGGGATCGTTTCGTGTCTACAGAAGAATTGGACCAAGTACTTCGAGAGGAAGTGGCCAGTTTATTAGAAGAAAATCAATCGACTGATTTAGAAAATGCATTTGCTGAACCTAAACAAAAACCTTATGTGATTTTGGTGGTGGGAGTCAATGGCGTTGGAAAAACAACCACCATTGGGAAATTAGCTTCTCAATTTCATCAAAATGGGTTAAAAGTAGTTTTGGGTGCAGCCGACACTTTTAGGGCCGCGGCGGTAGACCAATTGAAATTATGGGGAGAGCGAGTAGGAATACCGGTCATTGACCATGAAATGAATACAGATCCAGCAGCAGTGGCATTTGATACGGTAAAACAGGCCGTTGAAATGAACGCTGACATCGTGATTATTGACACCGCGGGTCGTCTACATACAAAGGTTAACCTAATGACGGAGTTGGGTAAAATCAAACGTGTCATCCAAAAATTCATCCCTGAGGCTCCACATGAAGTTATGCTCGTTTTAGATGGGTCAACTGGCCAAAATGCATTTATTCAGGCAGAAGAATTCACAAAAGTGACCGAGGTAACATCTTTAGCTATCACCAAATTAGACGGGACAGCGAAGGGTGGAGTGGTCATCGGGATCTCAGACCAATTCAAGATTCCGGTTAAATACATTGGCGTAGGTGAAAAAATATCAGATCTACAAGTGTTTAACAAAACGGCTTTTGTTGAGTCTATTTTCGCCAAAAAATAATTACTTATTTTGTTCCTTGGCCCAAGTATCTTTTAACGTAACGGTCCGATTGAATACAAGTTTTTCGGGGCTTGCATCTGGATCTAAGCAATAATATCCTTTTCTGATAAATTGGACCGCTTTGTTTACATTAGCTGAACGTAAGCTTCGCTCCACAAAAGCTTTTTCTGTAATTTGGATGGATTCTGGGTTTATGAATTTCATGAAATCATCGCCAAGTTCTGAAGCATCTTCTACGATAAGTAATCGATCAAAAGATCTGATTTCTGCTTCTACGGCATGTGGAATTGAAACCCAATGGATCGTTCCTTTCACATGAATTTCTGACGTATCTGAACCAGATTTGCTATTTGGGAAATGTGTCGCATATATGGTATTGACGCTTCCATCTTCATTCAAATCAAAGGATTCACATTTAATGATGTAAGCACCTTTCAATCGGACCATCAAATCGGGTCCTAATCGGAAAAATTTCTTGGGTGGATCCAACATGAAATCATCTCTTTCGATATATAGATTTTGGGAGAAAGGCACTGAACGAGAACCTGATTCAGGATCTTCAGGATTATTTTCAATCGATAATTCCTCGACTTGATCCTCCGGATAATTCGTAATTACTAGCTTCACAGGGTCTAAAACGGCCATTACGCGGTCCGCCGATTTATTCAAATCTTCCCGTATACAAAATTCCAATAAACTTAAGTCAATCAGATTATCTCTTTTGGCCACCCCTATTCGATCGCAAAAATTACGAATGGAAGTTGCCGTGTATCCACGTCTTCTAAGGCCGGAAATAGTAGGCATGCGGGGATCATCCCAGCCATTGACAATTTTCTCATTGACCAACTGCAACAACTTACGTTTACTCATCACCGTATGGGATAAGTTTAGTCGGGCAAATTCATATTGATGCGTGGGAAAAATAGTTAATTTATCGATAAACCAATCATATAGAGGTCGATGCACATCAAATTCCAAGGTACAAATGGAATGGGTAATTCCTTCAATCGAGTCACTTTGGCCATGTGCAAAATCATACATGGGATAAATACACCAATTATTTCCTGTTCGATGGTGTGCTACATGTCGAATGCGGTACATTAATGGATCCCGCATGTGCATGTTGGCATGCGCCATATCGATTTTAGCCCTTAAAACCTTAGCCCCGTCCGCATGAATTCCATCACGCATTTCTTTAAATAAGGTTAAATTTTCATCAACAGATCTATTTCTGTAGGGGCTTTCTGTTCCTGCACTCGTTGGGGTTCCTTTTTGGGCAGCTATTTGTTCAGCAGTAGAATCATCGACATAGGCCAATGATTTTTTAATCAGGTCAACGGCAAATTGATATAATTGCTCGAAGTAGTTAGAGGCATAAAGTTCATTTTCCCAAGTGAAACCAAGCCAACTAACATCCTTTTTGATGGCTTCCACGTATTCTGTTTCTTCCGTAATCGGATTTGTATCATCAAATCTAAGGTTGGTTTTACCACCAAACTTAATAGCTAAGCCAAAATTCAAGCAAATACTTTTGGCATGACCTATGTGCAAATAGCCATTCGGCTCAGGAGGGAAACGAGTAAAAATTCCTTGTGAATACCGGCCTGAAGCTAAATTTTGCTGAATTATTTCTTCTAAAAAGTTAAGCGATTTGGGTTTGGAATCCTCCATTATTAAATGTTTCTGGGCTTATTATAAATTTGCAATCTTTTTGAAATTGCAAATTATTGAAATCAATTTTAAAATTACATATAAAATCAACACAAAATGTAAGAGCAGAGCTTATATTAAGGTTATTTAAACAAACCAAAAAAAATAATACCTAAAAATAAATTTCTTATATAATTTGCAAAATAATTTTTAACTTGCCTACTGAAAAAATCGACTAACCATTTTTTTCATAAAATCTACACAATTATATCTTTAAGATAATGGCTAAAAATTTAAAACTCAGTTTAATCGCAATCTTGTACGTATTAGGATTTTATCAGCTTCAAGCCCAAAACACTCCTAAAATCAATGGTGTCTCAGGAGGTATTTCAATCGGGGGACTTCACGACTTTCAGAGTAAATTTGTGGCTACAGGCTGTCCAAATGGATATGATTGGACCTTCAAAACGGCCAATGGCTTTGTTGGAGATTTAGCAGCCGATTGGGATATCGCATACGGAACAGGATCAGGATCGAATTTTGCTGTAGATGTATTTACAGTATCACTTGGTATCGGAGAAGGCAAAGATCCATACTATTATTCGGTACAATGTAAGAATTCATTAGGAGTTGCTGAGGGACCTACCACAGTTGTATGGATTAACATGAATAAATTCGCATCAACAACGGAACCTAAACCTAGGCAAATTGAAAAACAATGTGCTGATATTGAGAATCCAAATTCAGGTAGTGTAACTTTGAAAGCGGAAGGTTGCTACGAAAGAACTATTTGGACACAACCTAACGGTGTCACTATAACCAGTGGAAATAACGTTTTAACAGTAACAGGTAACTACCAAGAGGGAACATATAAAGTTGTTTGTCTTTTTGATAATGTGGTTTCTCCTACAGTAATTCAATCTAAAGAAGGTTCAGTAGGTGGTATTCTAAGAGCTTACGCTCCACCAGCAATATCTGCTTCGGCTGAAGGACCCGTTGATCAATGGACTAAAGAAATTTGCAAAGGAGAAGGTAAATTAATTACTTCTTCTATTACTGATGCTAAATACATTGCATATCAAAAATATTTTGATTTCAAATGGATGGCTGGTGATTACGGCGCAGAGTCTAAAGGGGCTACTGGAGTTAATACTAATAAATTAACTGCATACCAAAAAGGTAGTTATCGATTGACAGCCCGATCATTAACAGGTTGTGGTACATCTGAATCAAACGGAATTAACATATGGTATATTGACCTAAAGAAGCCAGTAATTGCAGGAAATTCAAATTTCTGTTTAGATTCATTTACGACATTATCTGTTGACTCAACTTCTTTAGTTTTAAACGAAGGTTATTTAATGCCTGCTAAGAAAACTTATCCGGTGAAATTCAGATGGTATGTGGATGGTTTAGAAGACACCAAATTAGGTAATTTATCTAGCATTAAAGTTAGCAGCAATCAAAAGGTTACAGTAGACTATATTTCAAGTTACGATTGTTCATCAGATCAATCAGATGCGAAAACAATTGTTAACTATGCGCGCCCTAAGACTCCTACCATTACAGCATTAACAAGATTAAGGTATTGTGATGTAGAGCTAATCACAGCGAAATTACAATCGTCATTGGATAGTTTAAGTGGAGCAGCTACTAAATTCCTTTGGAGCAATGCTTTGACAACTAGAGAAGTTGACATCAATAAAGCAGGACTTTATACAGTTAAAGTAACTGATATCAATGGATGTACTTCATTAGAATCTGCGCCAACTGAAATTAAAGTTTTATCATTGCCAGAGGCACCAGATCTTTACCCTAAGACTCCAACGATTACAGCATTAACAAAATTAGGATTCTGTGCAGAAACGCCAATTGCCGCTAAATTACAATCGTCATTGGATAGTTTAAGTGGCGCAGCTACCAGGTTCCTTTGGAGCAATGCATTGACAACTAGAGAAGTTGACATTAATAAAGCAGGACTTTATACAGTTAAAGTGATTGATATTAATGGATGTGTTTCATTGTCATCTGCTGCGACTGAGGTAAAAGTATTGCCATTGCCAGCTGCACCGGTTATTACCGCTGGTGGACCAACTATCTTCTGCCAACGTGCTGATGCTGATTTTGGTACATTCAATTCAGTAACTTTAACAGCCACATCAGTGAATGATGTAAGCTGGTATGGTAAACTAAGTACAGCTAGATTATTAGCTGGAAAAGTTTTAGCAGGAGTCAAAACAAGTGATTCGTATTTCACAACAGCTACTGATTTAAATGGTTGTATCTCTAAAAATTCAAATGAGATCAAGGTAACAGTACAAACTAATCCATCCATAACTTCAGATACTAAAATCGTTAAAGAAGGTGTTTATACGATCAAAGCACTTAATTTCCCATCTGCAGCAACAGCTAATGCAACTAGTGCAGGTGAATATGAGTGGAAATTTGGATCGGCAGCGTTAATTTCAAAAACATTTGTTTCAAAAGTAAAAACTGCTGGAGATTATACTACACGTAGAAAATACCTTTATACGATCGAAGGTACTCCATTAACATGCTGGACAGATCTAGTTAAATATGCATACGTAGTAGATCCTGAATTTAAAGGTGTTGCTATTTATCCTAACCCAATTACAAGTTCTAACGTAACCATTGAAATCTTAGAAGATTGGACAGGGGCAGATGTATCTATTTATGATATGGTTGGCCGTCCAGTGTTTGCAGGTAAAATTGCAAGTTCAGATGGAACCGACGGAAGAAATACATTGAACGTAGGTGGTTTAGGAAACGGAATCTATGTACTTCAAGTGAAAGGCACAGGTGATAAATCGTATGTAGGTAAGATTATTGTAAACAAATAATCTCTATACAAATTAAATATTAAGCCATTCTGGAAAACCAGAATGGCTTTTTTTATGAAAAAATCAGCCATTACATATCTTCTTATTTTAATCTCACTATTATCCTATGGGCAATGGCATACGATTCCTTTGCCTACTACAGCATCCTTTAGGGCTCTTAAATCTCACCAACGAGATATCTGGATTAGTGGGGTTCCAAAGGGACCTATATTCATTCCCAAGACGAAGGAAATAGCTGGGAGGTCAAACAAGTTCCTGGAGCCGAGAATTTAGACTTTAGAGACCTTGTAATTTTAAACAAAAAAGAAATCATTTTAATGAGTGCTGGACCCTCTGAAAAGGGAGCGGCGAAACTATATAAGACGAAGGATGGGGGACAAACATGGGAATTACTATTTGACATTAAAGAACCTAACTATTTTTTTGACGCAATTGCTTGGGATTATAAAAAAAGAATTGGCTTTTTATTGTCGGATCCAATAGACCAAAAATTTGTCCTTTATAAAATATTAAATAATGGGGCCAAAATTGAACCCATTAACCTAACTCATTTTCCTACATTGTTGCCTAGAGAGGCAGCCTTTGCCGCCAGCGGCAGCAGTATTTTATGGCTAAACAATACATTACAAATAATAAGTGGAGGAGGGAATAAAGCTAGGATATTTAAAAGTATAAATACAGATCTGACCAACTGGGAAATAACTAATAATGAAATTCCAGCAGATACAAGCAGTGGATTTTTTAGCATAGCAGCTAAAAATAAAACTCATTTTTGGGTGGCAGGAGGAAATTATTTAAAAATTGACTCGAGTGAAATTCCTATTATGGAATCTAATGATGCGGGTAAAAATTGGTCCCCCATCGAAAACCCACTACCCAAAAACTATTACATAGAAAAAGTTATTTGGTCAAATCCGTATTGGATTGTAACAGGACCCGCTGGAAGCCATGCCTTTCATCCTATGATAAAAAAATGGGTTAACTTAGGTGAAAGTCATTTTCACAATATCATTGAACCCCAACAAAAGATCATTGGCGTAGGTGCCAAAGGTCAAATTGGCTACCTACTCAAAAAGGATTTAGATAAACTATTTCTTCCTAAAAAATAAAGAAATAGGCGTTCCTTCCAATTTAAATGCTTTTCGCATTTGATTCTCTAAATATCTTTCATAACTCTCCTTTATATATTGAGGCAAATTACAGAAGAAAATAAAAGTTGGGTAAGGAGTAGATACCTGGGTGCAATATTTAATTTTTATATATTTTCCTTTCCATGCAGGAGGAGGATAATTCTGAATGACTTCTAACATCACGTCGTTCAATTTGGAAGTTGATACTTTTTGTGATCTATTCTCAAATACTTCAAGCATTTTTTCCACGACTTGAAAAATTCGTTTCTTTTCCAACACAGAAGTAAATATAACAGGCATGTAGTTTAAGGGTGCTAAGCGCTCTTTCAAGGCATTCTCCAGCTTGATCGACGTATTGGTATCCTTAGCGACTAAATCCCATTTATTGATCATTAAAACAATTCCTTTTTTGGCTTTATCTGCCATACTAATGATGTTCATATCTTGAGCCTCTAAACCAGTGTTATGATCTATGGTTGTAGCGTCAATCAATATAATAGCTATATCACATTCTTCTAGAGCCTTAATGGACCTAAGAACAGAATAATACTCTATGTTATCGTCTACTCGAGCTTTACGCCGTATTCCTGCGGTATCAGTAATGATAAAATCTTTGCCATAAAGCGTATAGTGATTTTGAATAGCGTCTCGTGTTGTTCCAGCTAAATCAGTTACAATCGAACGATCTTTTCCCAATAACGCATTTAAAAATGATGATTTCCCAACATTGGGTCTTCCCAAAATAGCCACTCTAGGTACACCAGCTTCAGGATTTTCCTCACCTTCTTCCTCAAAATGAGAAATCATAACGTCCAACATATCTCCAGTTCCACTACCGCTTTCAGCAGCAATTGGGAATGGGTCACCTAATCCTAACTCATAAAATTCAGCGGCAGCATAGGCCTTTTCATGTGTATCCGCCTTATTTGCGATTAAAATAACAGGTTTTTTAGATTTTCTTAGAACTTTTGCAAAGTCCTTATCCAAATCCGTTAATCCTGTTTGACAATCAACCACAAACAATAAGACGTTAGATTCTTCTATGGCCATTTCAACCTGCTCGCGAATGGCACCTTCAAAAATATCCTCAGACCCATGCACATATCCACCTGTGTCAATAACAGTAAAAAACTTACCCGTCCACTGTCCATAGCCATAATGACGATCTCGAGTTACACCCGACATATTATCCATGATTGCCTTTCTTTGTTCAATCAAACGATTAAAAAGCGTTGATTTACCAACATTTGGACGACCTACAATTGCAATTATATTTGACATTTTATTAATTATTAATCGAGTGCATACCCGAATGAACGCAATTTGTCTGCCTTTCCCCGCCAATCTGGCTCAACTTTAACAAACTGCTCTAAAAATACATGTTTACCAAAAAACTTCTCCAACTCTGCTCGAGCTTGAATACCCACTTTTTTAATACTTTCTCCCTTATGGCCAATTAAAATGGCACGCTGTGACACGCGCTCCACATAAATTTCTGAAGCGATTCGAATAATAGTTTCCTCCTCCTTAAATGAAGTGACCACCACCTCGCACGAATATGGAATCTCTTTTTTGTAATTTAAAAAAATCTTCTCTCGAATAATTTCTGAAGCAAAAAACCTCTCGGGCTTATCTGTCAACTCATCCTTATCAAAAAATGGAGGATGAACAGGTAACTTCTCAACGATATGCGTAAATATTTGATCTAGGTGAACTCCTTCTAAAGCTGAAATAGGTAAAATAACCTTTCCAGGGAAAATTTCCTTCCAATAATCTAAGCAAACCTGAAGTTTTTCAGCATCAACCAAGTCAATTTTATTAATCAAAACTAAAATGGGAGTCTCCGTGTGATCTTTCCAATTAGTCAAAAAATCTAAATCTTCATACGTGTCAAAAACATCCGTTACATATAAAACAACATCAGCATCTTCTAAAGAACTTCTGACAAATGCCATCATCGACTTATGCAACTCATATTTAGGCATTAAAACACCCGGAGTATCTGAGTAAACGATTTGGTATTCATCGTCTCCCAACACGCCATTAAGCATACCTAAAATCCTATGTCGAGTAGTTTGAGCCTTAGAACTAACGATAGACAAACGCTCGCCAACCAAAGCATTCATTAAAGTGCTTTTGCCAACATTGGGTTTACCAATAATACTAATAAAACCTGCTTTATGCTGCTGGGCCATATTTTTTTTGTACTGCCCAAAAAAGGGTGGGATTGTAAATTTTAACAAAGATACTTGTTTTTATGCGAAAAACACTGCACCTTTGCACTCCAATTATATCGCGGGGTGGAGCAGTTGGTAGCTCGTTGGGCTCATAACCCAAAGGTCGTCAGTTCGAGTCTGGCCCCCGCTACATTGAAAAAGGTCTTCATCGAAGACCTTTTTTTTATGCCTAAATTCCCTAAATCAATTACCGTTTAATAAATAATTTACCTTTAAATAATTCATTTGATATTTCTGGATTACAATTTCTTAGGTTTAATTATTAATAAAATTCTAAAAATTGAAAATGAGAACAGAAATAAAATTACCTGGCATCGTAAATTGTCCAATTAAAGATATCGTATATATTGAGGGAAAGGGTAATTATAGCTTGGTCTATTTAGCTACTAAAAAAGAAGTTTATATAGCCAAGACGTTAAAAAAATTTGAATCTCATTTTAGAATGCACAAATTCATTCGCATTCATAAATCCTTTTTGGTAAATCATGAAAATATATCCTCCGTTAACACCTCAATTTTCACCCAAATTACCACATCATTGGGAAATACTTTGCCAGTTTCACGGCGAAAACTAGCCTACGTTAAGCAAAAATTATCATAAAAAAAGGGCCCAAAAGGCCCTTTTTTTATTCTATCTCTTATGAAGATTACTTACCGCTAGGAGCAGAAAGTAAGTTGAAGAATTGATCCAATTTAGGGGTAACAATAATTTCAGTACGACGATTTAATTTACGTCCCGTACGACTAGAGTTTTCTGATTGAGGTTCAAATTCACCACGACCCCCTGCAGTCATACGCTCAGGATCTACTGAGAATTTCGTTTGCAATAAACGAACAACTGAAGTAGCACGCTTAGCACTTAAATCCCAGTTATCTTTAATACAATCTGTAGAAATTGGCACAGCATCTGTATGACCTTCGACTAAGATATCTAAGTCCTTATGATCATTAACCACCTTAGCTACTTTAGCCAAAACAGATTCAGCTTTAGCGTTTACAATAGCACTACCAGAAGCAAACATCAATTTGTCAGAAATTGAGATGTAAACAACTCCCTTTTTAACTTCAACTGTTACATCTTCATCGTTAATATCGGCCAATGAACGCTTTAAATTCATTACTAATGAAAGATTGATGCTATCTTTACGCTGCATTGATGAATTCAAATCTTTGATGTATTTACCTTGATCATTTAAGGCCTCCAAAGATTTACGAATGCTTTCAGCACCCGATTTGTTTATTACAGATAGATCAGATAAACGATCCAACAAATTAGTATTTGTTTTTTTCATGTAATCCAATTGCTCCTGAACGGATTTCAATTGATTGTTTTTTGCCTCAAGATCTAAATCTCTTTTCTTGATTTCTCCCTGAAGGCTAGCTGTTAAGGATTGGCAATCAACTAAATTTGCTTTTGCCTTAGCTAAAGCTTGATCACTACTTGTTTGTAATTCTGTTAAACGTGACTGCAAGTCAGCCATTTTCTTTTTACTAGAACAAGAAAAAAAGAAAGGCATTAACGCAAGTACCAAAAGTAATTTTTTCATGGTAATTTTTTTAATTATGTAGTTTAGAATATTCTTTATTAATTAATAATAGTGCAAAAATATAAATCTATAACACAAAAACTATCCTTATTTCAAAAAAAATTACAAAATAAGACCATTTTTATTCATCGGTAATAATATGTCATTGTTCGTCAATAATATGTCATTATAATGGAATCATAATTTATGATTCAATCTTTCTAAAATTTTAACCGTATCCTCGTCTAATAATGAATTAATCGATTCCATGACTTCAAAAAAATGTTCTACTTTTTCTTTACCAAGTCTTTCGTATACGATTTCATTAAATAGGATAACGCCTTGACGCGCTTGATCTCTCTTCTTCTTCCCCAATTCTGTCAAGAAGATTTTTACCACTCGCTTATCTTTAAAATTCGCCTCCCTACGAATCCATTTCTTGTCTTCCAAAGTTTTTAACATCCGGGTTAAACTTCTAGACTCAAGACCTAAAGCAGGAGCAATTTTAGTGGCCGAAGTTCCATCCTTATCGATATGCAATAAAGCATAGCCGATAGCCATCGTCATGTCAAATTGGGTAGCGTAGGTGTTATACATCCTGCTAATCGCATTCCAACCTGTTTTAATCTGAAAATCGACCGTATTTTCTGCTTTCATATAAAGTATGTTTAGCACACTAATTGTAAATTTGGGTTAAAAAAAAATAGGATGCAAGCATCCTATTTTCCAATACAGTATTTTTAATTTTATTGAATTCGATTCCCTTTCATTCTTTTGCTACTAACTTTTAGGCCTGAGAAAGAGGACTTCATAATCTCTAATCTAATTTTTGATTTATTGTAAAGCAAATACTTATTCCCATCATACATTAATCGGCTAAAGGTTGTGCTCCCTGATTCATCCACTAATTGATAAAAATATTCGCATTTTTCTCCTAGTATTGGAGCAAAGTGTAAGCTTTTTGCCTCCCCAGCACCTGATTCAAAAGAGATAAGCAAATGATCCTGGGACTGCTTAATCAAAAGTCCAGGAGTCTGTTTCTCAAGTGTAATGCGATTAATGGATTTTCCATTGACAATGAGCACTTTTCCAGATTTAATATTTGCCTCAGAAGCGTTTAATTCACGTTCAAGAAACAAGGGATTGTCATTGTAAAATTGGATTTTCTCTAAAGGCAATTGATTTTCCTTGATCAAAGTCATCAACGATCCTGTCAATTGTGTCTTCTCAGAACAAGAACTTAAAGAAAGAACGACCAAAAACAAAAATCCAAATGCCCTCATAGTTTATTGAACTCCCTCTGCCAAAACTAAAACTTTGTTATTTAAAACTTCAACCACCCCACCCTCAATCTTAAAAGCTTGTTTATCTGCGACAAGTTCGCCCTTTTGTAAAGTACTTACAATCGCAGCGTGATCATTTAATATTTGAAACGACCCATCTACACCCGGAAGTGTTACAACAGATGCTTCGCCAGCAAATACTTTACGATCAGGAGTTATAATTTCTAAATACATTTTTTTTTATTTTGATGCCTCAGCAAGTAATTTTTCACCTTTAGCCACTGCATCATCGATGGTGCCTACTAAGTTAAATGCCGCTTCAGGTAAGTAATCATATTCTCCGTCAATGATTGCATTAAATCCTTTAATCGTGTCATTGATATCCACTAAAACGCCTTTTAATCCAGTAAATTGTTCAGCCACAAAAAATGGTTGAGACAAGAAGCGTTGAACACGTCTTGCGCGAGATACCACCAACTTATCCTCTTCAGATAATTCATCTAAACCTAGAATCGCGATGATATCTTGTAATTCTTTGTAGCGTTGTAAAATCTCTTTAACTCTTTGAGCTGTATCATAATGAGAATCTCCTAAAACCTCAGCTGAAAGAATTCTAGAAGTAGAATCCAAAGGATCCACCGCCGGATAAATTCCTAATTCAGCAATTTTACGAGATAATACCGTAGTTGCATCTAAGTGAGCAAATGTTGTTGCAGGAGCCGGGTCAGTTAAATCATCTGCTGGCACATAAACTGCTTGAACTGATGTAATTGAACCACGTTTCGTGGAAGTAATACGCTCTTGCATGGCACCCATTTCGGTGGCCAATGTGGGTTGGTATCCTACTGCAGAAGGCATACGACCTAATAAAGCCGAAACCTCTGAACCTGCTTGCGTAAAACGGAAAATATTATCAATAAAAAATAAAATATCACGACCAGAACCTTCTCCATCTCCATCACGGAAATGTTCCGCAACTGTTAAACCAGACAAGGCAACACGAGCACGTGCTCCAGGAGGCTCATTCATTTGACCGAACACCAAAGTAGCTTGCGATTTAGACAATTCATTTTCGTCCACTTTAGTCAAATCCCATTGTCCCTCTTCCATCGCATGTTTAAATGCCTCACCATATTTAATTACGCCTGATTCAATCATCTCACGAAGCAAGTCATTTCCCTCACGCGTACGTTCTCCTACTCCAGCGAATACAGAAAGACCTTCGTATGCTTTGGCAATATTATTAATCAATTCCATGATTAATACCGTTTTACCAACACCCGCTCCACCAAATAAACCAATTTTACCACCCTTTACATAAGGAGCTAATAAATCGATTACCTTAATTCCGGTAAATAAAACTTCAGTCGTTGTTGCTAATTCGTCAAACCTAGGAGCTGAACGGTGAATAGGCATCCCCTTATCAGATTTTGGCTGCTTGATACCATCAATTGCCTCTCCTACCACATTGAACAAACGACCCTTGATTCCCTCACCCGTTGGCATAGTCATAGGTGTTCCCAAGTCGATTACCTCTTGTCCCCTCTGAAGACCCTCAGTACCTTCCATGGCAATTGTACGAACTCTGTCCTCACCTAAATGTTGTTGAACTTCTAGAATAAGTCCTTGACCATTTGATTTAGTTACAGAAAGTGCATTTAAAATTGCTGGTAATGTTGATCCCTCTCCTTCAAAACTCACATCGACTACAGGTCCAATTACTTGTGCAACCTTCCCTTTATTTACTGCGTTTGCCATTTGATAATTAAATTAATGATTAGCTAAAAACTAATGTTTGACATCTACCTGAATGCCTTGTACATTCGGAATGCAAAATTAGTCTGTAAATTCCAATTACCAAAACTCCCGTTTGGATTTTTTTGCTATTTTTATACAAAATCGGCCTATTTCTTTGAATGAATTAAAGTTTATGCTGAAATTTAAATTTCCAATTGCACAATATCTTAAATTAAATCATTGAGCAAACAACAATTGACTTTTAATACCTGGGTCTTTCTCCTTTTAAATGGCATCGGAATAGCATGTCTCAGCTATTTTTTTTTAGACGGTGTACCTGTTTTTAATACTCAAATTGCCAGTGAATTAATTCCAGTCCAAGGAGTTATAGACAAAAATTCATTGGGCCAATTAAGCTCCACTCTTTTTTTAATTCGGCAACACCATGTGTTTTTCCCTGTTGAGCTATCCACGGTCCCATTCCTATTGTTTTTTATTTTTTCCTTGATCGGCATCAGCTATTTAATCTCAAGTTTCAAAAAATGGTCTAACATATCATGGCTATTTATCTTGTCAGGAATTTTACTTTGGTTGGCCATCATATTAGTCAAAAATGCCGAACAGCCCATTGAAACGTTTTATGAAGTGCTCTTTTCCCAATGGATTTGGATTGGAATTATTAGCTTATTTTTAATAACTATTTTCTTTTCTAACACGATATGCCTGTTTTTATTACAATTGGGACATTCGCCGACTAAAAAAGAAAGTCAAAAAAAATGGCTGATTCTTTTCGGTTTTTATGCCCTAAACCTAATTTTCAGTTTTGGCCATTTGATTTATAATTTTCAGACAAAAACCTATATCCCTAGTTTTGTTTTTTGGATTTCAAGCATATTTCTTGGTCTTTTTCAAAAGTATAAAAAACAGGAGGACACTTCATTGTTTGTGGGTTTAGCCTTTTTAAGCTTATCAACTGCCTTATTAATGCTGTACACGTCTAATGATCCTGGAATTAGGGCGATAGAAACGTGGGGCTTAATATGCCAATTAATCATCCTAGGTTTATTTCCATTGTTTATTATCAGAAATTTCAATGAATTGATCAAGCTAAATTTGCCGATTTATAAGGTGGTTGACAAACCCCAATTCCTACCTAACTATATTTTATTTATTGGAGTTTTAATTTTAGGCTCCGCTTTTGTTTTTGCTTTAAATGGAGGAGCTTACCATCAAATGACAGCGGCAAAATACAATGCCGATGGAGAATTGGCGCAAATTTTAAAGGATCCTTTTTTAGCCGAGATCAACTATAAACAAGGTTTAATGCACAGTAAACTTAATGCCAAAAGCAACACTAGTTTAGCCCGCATCGCCTACCAAGAAAATAAGATAGAGGAATTAGCCTACTATTTGTCGACCAGCCAAGTAAAATTCCCTAATGAAAAAGTTGCCATTGCGTTGAGCAATATTTATCAGAATGAAAACCACCTATTCGAATCTTTATTTGCCTTACAAAGTGCTCATCAAAAAATGCCAGAAAGCATTGAAATCATAACCCAATTAGCCCATACTTTTGAAAAATTAAATCAAGTAGATTCCTCGGTTTATTATCATCAGAAAGCCTTTGAGTACGCTCCAGAATCTACTTCAACAAGAGCTAATTTTCTGTACGCAATAGCCAAAAACAATAAAAATATAATCTTGCCCGATACGGATCAAGCTACCCAAGATCCTGCGGTTTTAGCTAATTTATGGGCTATAGGCATTCTAAGAAATCAACGAATAGGTTCAAAGTCTGTTGCAATTTCATTCAAGCCAAGAGCAGATGTCAGGGATCTAGCGATGATTTACAATTCTATTCCATACTTCAAGGGTAAACAAAACTTACTGCCCATTCACGAAATGGCCAAGGATACAAAAATTTTATCCCTATTTCCTGAAATCAAATTAGCCGAGGCGATGCAAGATTATTTTCATGAGGACCCATTAAGCTCCTTGGAAAAAATCGCACTCTACATTGATGTTCAACCCATTGATCAAACGCAAGGCCTTCAATCTTTACTCGATTTTTGGCATGAAGCGTCCTTAATTCCTACCACTAGTCCCAAAATTTCAAATAAATCGGAGGCTAAGTCGGCAGTAAAAAAATATCCTTTCCAATTAAATACCTTACACAAGGCTATTCCATTTCTAAGTAAAAAAGAAGCTTATGATGCCAGTCTAGCCGCTTTAAGATGGAACAAAGATGTACCCGATTTTTACCCACTTTACGCATTCCAGGCATTAGAAATAGGGGAAATCGAGTATGCCAAAGAGGCCATGAATTCATTGAAAAAGATAAACCCTGACATGTTCAAGATAAATTTAATGCCATTTGAAAACCAATTAGCCGTAGCAATCCAGCGACAAAAATTTTAATTATTTGGGAATCAGGATTAATCCGCCTATATTTGTAGTTCAAATACCATGTCTAACGGAGTTAATGGTTCTTTCGTTATTCATTCACTTAATGAACCAAATCATATGAATCAAAAAATTCGAATTAAGCTGAAATCATTTGATCACACGTTAGTGGACAAATCAGCAGAAAAAATTGTAAAAGCTGTTAAAGCTACGGGTGCTGTTGTTTCTGGCCCTATTCCATTGCCAACAAAAATCGAAAAATTCACTGTTTTAAGATCTCCACACGTGAACAAAAAAGCGCGTGAGCAATTTCAATTGTGTACTTACAAGCGTTTAATTGACATCTTTTCATCATCTGCAAAAACAGTAGATGCATTGATGAAATTAGAATTGCCATCAGGAGTAGACGTAGAAATCAAAGTTTAAGGACTTTTAAACTTTAGACATAAAAAAAAGCTTTCAGAAATGAAGGCTTTTTTTATAAATATACGGTACGGGCTTTTTCCCAGTTTACCTTTTGGTCTGCTTCGACTAAATCGATAAATTCTCGGCCGATCATCAATCGTTCCAATTTAGATAATGCCCCCGCCAGGCCATAATAGGATTTAAACTTTCGAATCATACTTAAATCCTCGATCATCGGTTGGCCCGCATCAAAATCCCTAGGGTGAAAATAAGTCATCACATATTTTTGCTGGTCCCAAAGTTTAGCTAAAATGGCATCAGGCAATAATCTGAAATAACCGCCTCCTGAAAAAATAACAGGCAATCCCACCATGGAAGTAACATTGATGGGGAATTCTTTGAGTTTAAAACCATCCAAATCAACCCAACAAGGTTCTTGTTGGCCAAAATTAGCAAAGCCACCATGCGCTCTTTTCGCGGGAAAAATCGAACAATCTATTTCGATTCCCTGCTGAATCAATTCACTAAATACCCATTTATTTGATTCCATCAGTGAGAATCCTGGAGCACGATAAGCTCTAATTTTCTTCCCCGTGATACCTTCTAAGCTTTCAATAGACCGTTTCAAATCTTCAGCAAAAGCATGTCTATTTTGTTGGTAAGCCAACTGGTGTAAATCAGAATGCGTGGCAATTTCGTTGCCAGATTCAGCTATTTTTTTGATGATTTCTGGATATTTTTTAGCGACCCAACCTAAGCAAAAAAAAGTCGCTTTTTGATTATTACGATGTAGCATTTCCAAAATTCGATCTACATTTTCATGAATCCTAGATGGAAATTTAGCCCAATCTTCCTCTGTCCTCGTGCTAGGATGATCTAGCAAATGAAACCACTCTTCGATATCAAAAGTTAAAATTGTCATTTATATCCACCTAAAAAATAGGGCTCCATTTTTTTTAAAAGTAAGTACGTCTTGCCGACTAGGAAATGAAAAATAAGTTAACTCCTCCTTGGGGTTTGGAATCAGCGTATAGGATTTATCTCGAATTAAAATCATCGATTTTAAGATACAATCCATCCCTAAATCTTTCGTGTACTCAATCAGTTCCTCTTGAGTTCTTCCCGCAATCTCCACTTTCTTTTGCACGACGATTGGCCCAGAATCAATCCCCTCATCCACAAAAAACACAGAAACCCCTGTATACTTTTCTTGATTCTTTAATACCCAAAATGAGGGCATTAAGCCTCGATACTTAGGCAACAAAGCGGTATGAAGATTGATGGTCCCCTGGGTCGGAATATCCAAAAGCGCTCTTTTAAATACCTGATTTCCACCAATTGACACAAATAAATCCGCTTTAAGATCTGAAAGAATTTTTAAATTTTCTGGAGAATTTACAGACCCCTCCAAGGTAAAAAGTGGTATAGAGGCCTGCCTTAACACGGCCTTTACCGAATGCCCAGGCGTTAATTTTGACTTGATAAATTTTAGAGAAAAATAGATGAAAAATTCTAGGCCAAATACATCCAAAGTCTTTTTCATTTTGGCAAAAAATGATTCTCTTTTACCAAAAGGGGAAACCTCAAAAAGCACTGTGCCTACCCATTCGATATCCTCAGGCATTCCTGCATGCAATTTTTTAATTGCCTTTGGTAAAAAAAACGGATCATCCTGTGTTAATAATACTACTCTCATTTCTTAGATTTAAATAATTGGGAAATCTTACGCAGTGGCTTCAAAGCTAAGGTAAAGAAATATGGATTTAAATGATTCACTGACCAAGCTTTTCGATCTTCCGTATTTGCGATGAGGCGATGCCTGAACGAGGCTGTACTTGTGCCCCCATTTCGCATGGTCATTAAAACCTTAGGCAAATACAAAGCTGTCATTTTATTCTTATATAATGCTCTGAGCATCCATTCGTAATCGGCCGAACATGTAAAATCCGTTCTATAAGGACCGTTTCTATACGCCGAAGACTTTTTAACATAAAAAGACAAATGCGGAGGCATCCAACCGTAAAGCCATTGCTTTTCTTGATATGCCCCTGCCGTCCAATAACGAACAATCTTTTCTGGATTTTCAGGGTTTACATATTGTTTGTCTCCATAAACCACATCCACTTGGTTCGATTTAAATGTAGCAACAACAGAACTTATGACATCGGTAGACGGATAAAAGTCATCTGCACCAATCATCCCTATGACATCTCCTTGAATTAATTTTAAGCCCTTGTTCATCGCATCATAAATTCCCGCATCTTTTTCAGATATAAAATGAATGGATGAACCAAAAGATTTCAAAATTTCTAAACTCCCATCGGTAGATCCACCATCAATAACCCAGTATTCTATATTCGGGTAATCTTGGGCCAATACGCTCTCTATGGTCTGCCTAAGGGTAGCAGCCGATTGATAAGAGACAGTTAGGATGGAGACTTTCAAATTCAAAATTAAAGAACAAAGATAGAAAATCATCGCATTGTTTTCCCTTTCCCCAGTGCCTCAAATTTTTTTTCCAATGAACACTTGAATAAAATATAAATTTTCGTACCTTTGCAAACCCAATTCGAAACTGTTGGGGATTTAATAATTAATAGAAATGAAAAGAACTTTCCAACCCTCGGTTAAAAAAAGGAAGAATAAGCATGGTTTCCGTGAGCGCATGTCGACTGCAAATGGTCGTCGTGTTTTAACTGCGCGTCGCGCGAAAGGACGTCATAAGCTTTCAGTTTCTGACGAAAAGAGAGGAAAATAAGCCATAATTCTAAGAAAGGCTGATTTCTGGCTCGCTGTTGCTTAAAAAAGTATTCTTGCCGTGAAATTCACTTTCCCAAAATCTGAGCGGTTAACGCAAAAAAAAATAATCGATTCTTTATTTCAAAAGGATAGTCAAATTGTGTCACAACGATTTTTCTATCCTTTTCGAGTTTTGTATCGTTCCAGTGATTTAAAGTCCGAATCTCCCCAAATTTTGATTTCGGTTCCCAAGAGAAAATTCAAGAAGGCCATAGACCGTAATTTAATCAAGCGAAGAACAAGGGAAGCGTACCGATTAACAAAACCTGAATTTCAAGGATTAGCCTACAATAAATTACCTGATATAATGGGATTTATTTATATTGGCACTGATATAGAATCGTTTCAATTAATTCAAAAAAAAATGCATCAAATATTTACTGCATTTACAAAAAATGAAAATCTAAAAAATGAAGTTTAGTCAAAAATATCTTAAAGGGGCTTTCGCTGGATTGATCGTATTAGGTAGCTTAATTGGATTTTCATTTAGCAGGCCGGGCGAGCGTCTATTTGACATTGCTAAAAATTTAGATTTATACGCATCCGTATTCAAGGAATTGAATAAATTTTATGTGGATGACGTAAACCCAAATCTAGCTGTTAAAACATCGATAGATGCCCTTTTGAAAAGTTTTGATCCGTATACCGTATATTATCCTGAAGATGAATTGGAGGATTTCATGACGATGACCACAGGAAAATACCAAGGAATCGGTATCGTTTTAACTGAGATTAATGGAGAATATCGAGTTGCCTATGTGGATGAAAACAGTCCTGCATCAAAAGCCGGCTTGGGCATTGGGGACCAATTGATCTCTGTGAATGGCATCAAAATATCGGATACCTCAGAGGCTGAACCTTCTAAATTATTAAAAGGGCAGGCTGGTACTTCCTTAGATATTTCGGTTTTAAAAATTGATGAAAGCACACCAAAAACCATTCATTTAAATCGGGAAACTGTTCAGATTAATAATGTCATTTATTCTGGCATTATTCGGCCGGGTGTAGGGTATATTTCGTTAGAGGAATTTAATGCTTCAGCCACCAAAGAACTAAAGTTCGCATTGTCAACTTTGAAACAAGCGGGGATGCAAAAATTAATTTTAGATCTCCGTGAAAATCCAGGTGGTTTGCTGACACAGGCGGTTGATATTTGTAATTTATTTTTAGCCAAAGAAACCAAGATTGTAGAAACTAGAGGGAAAGTAGAAGAATGGAATAAAACGTATTCGGCATTGAATACGAGTTTCGACTCAGAAATTCCACTCATTATATTAATCAATGGCCATTCAGCCTCCGCGGCCGAGATTGTGGCAGGCGTTATGCAAGATTACGACCGAGCCGTTTTGATAGGTAAAAAAAGTTACGGAAAGGGGCTTGTCCAAGTGACCAGAGATCTTCCATATCGAACAAAAATGAAAATCACAACGGCCAAATATTACATCCCTAGTGGGCGTTGTATTCAGGCAATTGACTACCAACATAAAAATTCAGATGGCCAAGCAATTGCTTACAAAGACTCATCCATCAAATCATTTAAAACGCAAAATGGAAGAACTGTAGTCGACGGGGGAGGAATTCTACCCGATATCCTCATAGGTAAGGACCTCATGTCTTCAAGTTTTACACAAGCGCTCATGAAACAACATATGATTTTTTTATATGCCTGTCATTATCAAAAAAATCACCCTAAAATTGCTAGCGCTGAAACCTTCATTTTTTCAGAAAATGACATGAATGATTTTCAAAACTGGCTTAAAAACCAAAAATTTATTTACGAGAGTCCGGTGGAAAAGCAAGTACGAATGGCCATTGACCTAGCTAAAAAGGACCAAGCATACGCCAGCTTAGAAACAAGTATGTCGGCCCTGAAATCAGAATGGAGTTCGTCAACCACCAAAGAACTTTTAGCCCATAAACAAGAAATTATTTCGTTAATTGAGCAAGAAATTATTCTGCATTATTATTTACAAAAAGGAGTAAATAAATGGTCTTTTTCAAAAGATCCCGTTATTTTAGAAAGTTTGAATTTATTTAATCAGCCTGAAAAATTCCAAGCAATCCTAGCCAAAAAAATTAAATGAGTCTTATATTAAGTATCGAAACTTCTTCCCAACTGTGTTCAGTGGCGCTGCATGATCAAGGCAGATTAATCGCCGCATCGCAAAGCGAAGAAGAAGGCGCACACGCGAAACAATTAACATTGCTCATTGAGGACGTCATTAAAAAAGCCGGTACTAAACTTAGTTCGTTAGTTGGAATAGCGATTTCAATAGGCCCCGGATCTTACACTGGATTAAGGATTGGGTTAGCTACAGCAAAAGGACTTTGCTTTGGACTTGATAAACCATTGATCGCTGTTTCGACTTTAAAAATACTTGCGGCTAGATACGCTGATTCAATAGAGCATCAAATTTTGATTCCTGTCATGGATGCCAGGAGAATGGAAGTTTATACAGCAGTCTATACCCACGATTTACAAGAGCTTGAACCTGCAAATGCATTAATCTTAGATGATTTTTCTTTTGCTAGATACCAAGGAAAAAACGCGGTAATTTTTGGACATGGGGCGCAAAAATGCAAAGACTCATTACCATCTTCGTCGCTTACTTTTGATTTAGAAAATCCCTATCCTGAGGCGATGCACATGGGAAAATTAGCCTATGAGGCATATTTGAACAAAAAATTTGAAAATATAGTTACTATTGAACCTGATTATTTGAAGGAATATATGGGACAGAAGTCACAAAAAAAATACATCTAATGGAGAATACGATTGAAAATAAAGTAGCCCAAAGCGGATTGATTCAATTGGATTTAGAAACCATTCGAATTCCAGGAGAGCGCATATTTTTCGACATCAAGCCTTTATTGTTTATGGATATGGTGCTTAAAGAGAAAGACTTTAGAGCATTTCTCAGCGATCATCCCTGGAATCAATATCAAGGAAAGCATGTGGCCATTTCATGTTCAAGTGATGCCATCATACCGACGTGGGCTTTCATGTTATTAAGTGCGCAAATGAGCCCATTTGCCGCCACCATTGTCCATGGAAATTTAGAAGAATTAGAAAAAGAATTATTTATAAAATCCTTATTAGCGTTAAATTTAGACACCTATAAAGATGGCCGAGTGGTCGTTAAAGGCTGTTCTAAAGAATCGGTGCCTACAGATTCTTATGTAAGGCTTACCACATTATTGCAGCCCATCGTTAAAAGTTTATTTTTTGGAGAGCCTTGTAGCACGGTCCCTATTTTTAAAAAGAAGGCGACTAGTTAAATTGATTTAAATAGCGGAGAACTTTTTCCTGGTATGTTGGCTTTAGGTCCACTGGCTTTCGCTGATACAATGATCTATTTTCTTCTAGTTTCTTCAGGTAAGGCAACAAATTGGGCGGTGGACTTTCGCGAAATTTTTCGAGTGCATTTTTTGATTCTTTTTTTGGATCTTCTCCCTGCTCTTTTAAAGCCTTTTCAGATTCCAATAAAATGGGAAGCATTAAATCTTGCCTATTTTGTAATTCTTGATTAAGGCGTTTGTTAACAAAATCAGTCTCATTTTTTTCCATATTTTTAATGAGGTCCTTCAGGCTTTTCTCTATATTATCTGAACCGGGTCTCCCTTGGATATCTTGTAATTTTTCTTCTAATTCCTGCCGTAGCCTAGCCTGTTCTTGAGCTATTTTAATCATATCTTCACTCATGGGGCCTTGCTGATCGGACCGACTTTCTCTGGCTTTCTGATTTAGTTTTTGTTGACGCGCCGCCCATGAACCCTGAGGCTTTTGCTTCCCCTTTTTACCAGGTTTCATTTGCATCTGTTGGTTTTGCAATTGCTGCAATAAATCTGAAAGCATAACAGCCAATTTATTGATTGAAGCCATCGATTGCTGCTGTCTTGCCTGAACCAAAGACCATTTACGTTCCTTCATCATATTAGCTGCCTCATTCAATCGATTGTGCATTTCAGTCGTTTCTCTCGTGATCATTTGAGACAAAGGCATTACTTTTTTTCCTAAGCTAATCAAACTATCTTCCAAAATAAATGCCGTTTCAGCAATCTTATTTTGCATTTGAGATGCTGATTTTAAAGCTGGGCTTCCTTCACGCAAGCGACGAAAATCTAACATAACACGTTCCTGTTCAAAAGAGATTTGCAACAAATTGTCCAACAAAAGTCTTAATTGGTTTACCTCCAAGTCAAGCGCATTACTTTCCTCGCTCGTACGTTTATCTTCTAGTTTTTTAGCTAACTTTTTAAGCCCCTCCGCTGATTTTTTTTGAGCAGTTTTGGCTTTATTGGTGGATTTTTTATCCATTAATTCCTCCGCATCATTCATCGACTTTTCAATCTCTTCCTCCAAGGCATCAAATTCCTTTGAATCCAAATTCATTTCTTTTTCAAGCTTATCAATCACCTTTTCTTGTTCCTTAAATTCTTGATTAATTTCCTTTTGTTTCGCTTGATTGATGGAGGGCTCCTCGGCCAAATTACTTTGTTTTTGACTCAATTCATTTAAATCTTGAATGGATTCCTCCATCATTTTATCGATTCTCAAGTCCTTATAAAACTGTTCCAATCTTTGCAATTCCTTTTCTCTATTTTTATTGAGGGATTGTTTTTGTTCTAAATTTTTCTGCCAATTACTAGGCAATTCTTTTTGCAAGTTTTTGAATAAATCATCTGCCCCTTTATTTAAATCTGACGTTTGAATTTGGTCAATAAGCTTTTGCAAATTTTCCATTTTTTGGATCCAAAGATCCGTTGGCTTTTGAAAACTAAATTGCTGACCCATCCACTTTTCTTGTTGGTCCTTCAAAACATCCAAGGCCTTTTTCAATTCTTTTTCCTTTGCTAAAACCTCTTCCAGCATTTTATTATTTATGTCTTTCCCTAATTTAAGCCGATTCATCGCATCAGTCAATTCCTTCTTTATTTCTTGAGCCTTCTGAATACTTAATGATATATTCTTTTCCAATTCCTTAAATCGATCCTCTGATTTTTTTGCTAATTGCTTTGATTCAGGGAATTCCCAAACTTGTTGGTTTGTTTTCGTTTTTTTAGGTCCATGAATACCATCATTATCATACACTTCAAAGTAATAACGCAATTGGGCTCCTGGTTGTAATTTTAGAGAATCGAGGCCAATTAAAAATCGAAAATCAAACTCTTTTTTGCCTGTTGGCATCCTTATATTTCGCACAAATTCAGCTGTCCAACTTGCCTCTTTATCCACGCTAATTTGATATTTAAAAGCTAGTTTATTAAGCCCATAATCATCATTTGCCACTCCCTTAAAGATCAAAAAACGATAATATAAAGTATCTTCCATTATTTGAGTTTCTATCTTAGGATACTGGTCTTTAATTACATCAATGGGGATTATTGATGTTTTTTGGCTTGCAAAATGTTCATTTGATAAGAGTATTTGATAGCTTGAATTTTCAAAAAATTGTGTTGAAAATTCATCATTGGCAAACAGTCTATTTTTTTTGAAATCAAATTTAGGAGGCTTTTGGCCCAATAAAATACTGGCCTTTTCCACGTCATTTGTTGAAATTTCCCAATGAACCCTTGAGCCTTCCGGAATTTGTAGAGGAAGCAATTGGTTCAACTTTTCTGCAGGTCTATGCGTATATGCAGGAAATTCAATCGTTATAGTGGTCTTCTCTATGCCAGGTCGGTGAATAATCTGTATGGTTTGTGGCTCAGAGAAATTTTCTCCCGCTTCAAATTGAAACATCAAAGGACTCGTTATGGGTGGAAGTGCAAAACTGAATACGTTTGTTTCAAGCTCCTTATCCATTTTTATGCGACCTCCTTGACTAACAAAATAAACGTCAGAAGGCAAATTTTTGCCGATTAGTTGAACCTGTAAAGTAAATGGCTCCCCCGCGACAACCTCCAAACTTTTATTCAGAATCAAAAACTGGAATGGCAAAGTTTTGGGATATTGAAAAGTATAATTGACAATTCGTAAGGTCGGTTTACGGATATATTGTGGATTAAGGTAGTCGAAAAATACGAGTAAAGCGGATAAAAAAATGAGTCCAAAAAATATTTTTCGATGAATTTTATACTCAATAAAGTCAACAAATTTATAGCCTGATAACTGATGAATTTTTTGCGTAATGGCTGCCTCAAGCAAGGGTGAATTCGCATTTAGTGTTCCCTCACGTTGAAGTTGGAGTATGTTAATCAATTCATCCTGATGGGATTTGTCAAAAAACATTCCTAGCTTTTTAGCCATAAACTCTAAATCAGCATGTTTAATATTCTTAGTCCATTTGGCTATGGGTTTAAAACAAATGCTAAGAAGCAACGCAACTGATGCACTTAAAAATAAATAGTATAGTATCCCTCGAAGTGGGGACGATAGCCAAGCAAAATATTCGATTAAAATAAAGATCGTACCGATGCAGGTAATCCATAAAAAACTGAGCAAAAGGCCTTTTATAACCTCATTTCTATAAAAGAGGCGATGATAGGATTTTAATTGAGAAACGACCGGGTTTTCTTGGGTTGCCAAATGCCATTAAAAAGTTGAAAATACGATTTTTACACCTAAGTTCTTCACCTTTTGAAAAAATAAAATTGCTTCCAAGAGCGCTTTTTGGTAATATTGGGTAATTATTAATGTATGTCCCAACAATCGCAAGAGCAATATCAATTTATAGAAAGGATCCTCAAAATTCATGTTCGGGAGGATGTTTCCATTGAGGAATTTCAGTTTTTTTATGGAGGGAATTTTAATTTAGCGGTTCGGGTTAAATTAAAGTCAGGGGAATTTTTTATCAAATGGAATCAAGGTGACCACCACGGTTTATTTGAAGCAGAAGCAAAAAATCTCCAGTTATTAGCTCAAACAAATACGATACAAGTACCTCAGGTCATTGGCGTGGGATCTATTGAAGAGAAGGAATATTTAATGATGGAGTGTATTCCATCTGGGGAAATAAATGCTACGTATTGGGAAGATTTTGGACGTAAATTGGCCCTAATGCACCACAATTCTTCTGAAATGGGACATGGCTTAAACTACACAAATTACCTTGGGGCTGCAGAACAAAAGAATGAATGGAATTTACATGGGCTTAGTTTTTTCATTGAAAACAGATTACAAAATCAGATTGAGATCGCGGTTTACAATAGGAAAATTGACCTTGACATGGAAAAAAAGTTTCGTCAATTGTTTGAAAAGCTCCCCGAAATAATACCTAATGAATCTTCATCTCTAATGCATGGAGATTTGTGGTCAGGAAATGTGATGGTAAACACAAGCGGACAAGTTGTATTAGTAGATCCCTCCTGCTATTATGGACTTAGAGAAGCTGAATTGGCCTTTACGACAATGTTTGGTGGTTTCGACAAGACTTTTTATGAGGCTTATCATGAAGCATATCCGATAGAAAAAGGATTCCATGAACGAATTCCTATTTATAATTTATACCCTTTGATGGTGCACGTCAATTTATTTGGCGAGGGTTATGTGCCTGCAGTACAAAAAATATTGAATAGCTATTGATTTTTGTCGATAACCCACTGATCTACGACCTGATCTACGGGTTTAGCTGAAGGGAATAAGGAAACGGTTTTCCTCAATATATCTTCGACTACCGCATCTGGACAGGATGCCCCACAAGTTAAAAGCACTCGAACTTTTTCTTTTTGTGGAATAAATTCATTAATCAAAACTTCTTCTTTTTTGACATTATCAAAATGAAAAATCTGTTTTTCTGAAATGATCTTTTCCGCGGATTTAATAAAATAGGTTGGAAGCTTATCCGCGCATAAATCGACCAAATGAGCTGTATTTGAAGAATTATACCCACCTGCTACGATGGCAAAATCTGCGTCTTCAGCTAGCAATCCATACGTGGCGCTTTGATTATCATTGGTTGCGTAACAAAGCGTATCGCGAGTATCTGCAAAGTGAGAGGTGATTTGATCCCCAGATAATTGATAAAAATCGACAATTACTTCCCGTAAAAAATCAACAATTTCTTGGGTATCTGTGGCCAGCATGGTGGTTTGGTTCACAACACCAATTCTTATTAAATCCTTTGCCGGATCAAAACCTTCTGAATATTGACCATCAAATTCCTTATAGAATTCAACTGAATCTTTTTCAAGCCTAATGTAATCAGCTAATTGTTTCGCTTGATTAATATTTTTTATAATCAGTGTAGGAGTGACTGATTTAGAATGAGAAAAAGTAGCCTTCGTCTCTTCATGGCTCGGTTTTCCATGTACAATGACCGAATATTTTTTTTGCCCAATCGAGTTAGCGCGATTCCAAACTTTTTCAACAAATGGACAGGTGGTATCATATGAATAAATATCAATACCGATATTAGACAGTATTGCTTGAATTTCAAGCGTCGTGCCAAATGCAGGGACAATAACCACATCTTTTGAGGTCAATTGATCCCAAGGTACGAGCTGATTGCCCAAAGTATCTTGTATGAATTGCACCCCTCGGTCTAACAAATCAGCATTGACTGCAGGGTTATGAATCATCTCAGAAAGTAAAAATATCCGTTTGTCAGGATTTTCTTCGACAATTCGATAGGCTATTTCTACTGCATTTTCAACCCCATAACAAAATCCAAAATGGCGAGAAATTAAAATTTCTAAAGGACCAAAATCAAAGTGGGATGGCTCAAAATTCTTTTTCATTTTATCCCCAAACCTCCTAGCTTCTTTGATTTTCCCAATCAAATTACTTTTAAACAAAACAGGAATTGAAAATGCTTTCATTTTTTTTAATGTTCTTCTTACTGGCAATCCAATAAAACTGCCGATTAAATCACTATTAAGTGATTTAGTTAATTGATCCATGACCTCTAGCTTTATAAACTACTAATTTGATTAACAGTTTTCAAAAATACATAGCTATTCATTAATTTCCTTTTAAATAACCCGTTTAATAAATAAATTCTTTAAAATCGGCCTAATCATTGCCCTTTATAAATAGTTGTAGTACTTTTGTTCGGTAAAAAATATCGATGATCATTTTTTACCCTTTAAATTATGAATGCAAAAGCTTAAATGAAAGATTCAAAATCAGCTAAGACTAGATTGATTCGTTTGCTTGTTGGAAATCCAATAAGCAAATTCGCCTTGTCGTTCATTAAAAATCCAATCAACTTTTTATATACTGGATTAGGCATCTTCGTGGTTTTAATATCCTATGACAATACATTTAGTATTAAACCCACTGAGCAAAGTTTTTTTTCAGGAAAAATAATTTTTGGCAATGAGAATTATCATCGCATTCAGACCAATGAAGTTATTGGTACGATAAAGCCTGAAATGGGAGAAAATACGCTTACGATAACAGCGACAAATAAGGAGAATTTAGAATCTGTTTATTTGAAAATATTTAAACTTAAGGGCCAAGGAACCTATTTTATTCCAGGAGATGGGGAAATAGAAAACATTGGAAATTTAATTAAGAATCTTGAACATTATACCGATAAAAACAATTTTTTTGAATCTACATTACCAAATAAGGAAGGGGTTCAAAATGGCGTTGGAAGGGTTAATATAACCGTTGTCACAGACAAAGAAATTGAAGGTGAGCTTATATTAATAGGTAATAATTCAAAGGGTGATCAAGCAGTTTTAGAATCAGCCAAGTTCAAAATACATCTTCAATAATCATCAATTTCATGGAATTCGAGCCAGCCTTAGTTAAAGAAGCATGGGAATCAATTCTTGATTTTCTTGAGACTCAATTTAATAAGCGACCCGCAGATCTAGAATCTGTGTTATTTTTAATTGGCGTTCAGGAATTGGGACATGGACATGTCCATTTCACCAAAGAGCAAAAACAAGATTTAATGCATATCGCAACCTGCAAGGTTTTGAGCTATAGTGGGTTTTATTCATTAGATGGTAAAGATGCTGAAGGGTGGCCACATTGGGAATTAATTCAAAATTTGCCTCCATTAAATCTAAAAGAGCAAGAGATCCTAATCAAAGCACATGTCATTCATTACTTCAAAACAGAAGTCTTATTTGAGGAAATGTCATGAAAATAATCAGTTACAATGTGAATGGAATTCGGGCAGCCATTCAAAAGGGATTCATCGCTTGGCTTTCTCAGGAAAATCCAGATATCATCTGTTTACAAGAGCTGAAGGCAGAAGAGGAAAAAGTTGACTTAGCCGAAATAAAATCATTAGGTTATCATGTTTATTGGCAATCAGCGCAGAAAAAAGGATATTCTGGAGTGGGTATTTTCACCAAAATAAAACCAGTTTCCGTTCAATATGGCTGTGGAATTGAAAAATACGACCAAGAAGGAAGAGTGCTCCAAGTAAATTTCGAGAACTATTCTGTCATGAGTGTATATATGCCATCTGGATCCAGTGGTGATGAAAGGCAATCATTCAAAATGGAATGGTTAGCTGATTTTCAGGCATATACAAATGAATTAGTGAAAACCTACCCTAACATAATTATAGCCGGTGATTATAATATTTGCCACAGAGCCATTGATATTCATAATCCAAAATCTAATGCAAACAGCTCTGGTTTCTTACCTGAAGAGCGTGAATGGATGGAAAATTATATCAACAGTGGATTTGTGGATACTTTTCGATCGATTCATCCAACTATTGAGCATCAATATTCATGGTGGAGTTACCGAGCAGGTGCAAGAGAAAAAAATTTAGGTTGGCGCATCGACTATTTAATGGCGAGTAAACCTATGGCTCAATCCATTAAAAATGCGTCGATTTTAGCCGATGTTAAACATTCAGATCATTGTCCCATCTTATTAGAAATCAATTAATATGCACTTTGAAAAACATGTCTTTATTTGCACCAATGACAAGGATGCTCCCAAAAAATGCTGTGGATCTGCTCACGGAATGGATTTAATTCAAGCATTTAAAGATGAGTGGGCAAAATCAGGAAATACAAGTAAAATAAGAATTCAAAAATCGGGTTGTTTAGATTTTTGTGGCAAAGGCCCCACGATGGTCGTTTATCCCGAAGGTGTTTTTTACGGAAATGTCCAATTGGAAGATGTGTCAGAAATAACTGAGCAACATTTAATTGGCGATCAGATTGTATCCCGACTGCAAATTGGATAAATTGCGAACATGTTATATCGCCTCTATCCAACTCTTTTAAATTCATTTTCACTTTATCTAAGTCAATCCAGAGATTCTTCAGGCAAGATTATCGTGGATGAAATTGAACTGATTGAACGGATTAATCGAACTAAAAAGCCGACGACCAAGGCCCAACAAAAAGGAGTGGATTTTGAAAGGGCTGTCACATTAGGGGAAAATGAGGAACTTTTTAATGAAGGTATCATTGACCAAGCAAGAAATTTGATTCCTGGCAAATACAGAACTCAATTTTACCTTGAATCAAGGTATAAAAACGCTCAAATTTATGGCTATGTGGATGGAATAGGCGACAGCATCGCTTTCGATTTAAAGAGTACTTCGTTTTATGAGCCAGGCCGATTTAAAAATAATCATCAAAATTTGTACTTACTAGGCCTTCAAAAATATGGGATCGAACGTTTAGATTACATCATTACAGACTTCAACGCTGTTTATGTAGAAACCTATGATTTGAAAACATACGATTTCAACCCAATTTACACTCAAATTGAGAAATTCATTTTATTTTTAGAGGACAATAAGAAATTCATTCGAGACAAAAAGATCTTTGACCGAAAAACGAACGATAATCAAATGTCCCTTTTTTAATAATTAAAGCAAGTAATCCCGCAATTCCGTCAAATGTTTGATTTGAATTTGTGCTGTCGAGTCGACACCATATAAATTCAGGTGAATACTCTGAATGCCCGCGTTTTCCGCACCATGAATGTCGGCAATGGGGTGATCCCCTACCATAACCACTTCATTTGCCGAACAATCTGCTCTTTTTAGTGCATATTCAAAGAATTTTTTATCTGGCTTTTGTGTGCCCACCTCCTGCGAGGTGATGATTGACTGAAAGCAATGTTTCAGCCCACTAGCTTCCACTTTTACAAATTGAATATCTTCAAAGCCATTGGTCAATATAAATAGGGGATATTTTAGCGCGAGTTCTTCAATTATTTCAGAAGCCCCACCCAGCAAATGTTTTTTCCTAGGAGTTCGATATAGAAATTCACTAGAAAATTTCTGTGGGTTACCTTTGTAGCCCAACTGTGAAAAAAAAAGTTCAAATCTTGATTCTCTTAACTCCAATTGTGTAATTTTTTTTGATTGATAATCATCCCATAATTGGTTATTCAACACATTGAAACTATTCCAAATATCATTTTGGTCAGCTTCAAGCGTGTTTGTCAAATTGAACTCGTCCACCAAATCCAAAATAACTTCACGCGCATTTCGGTCATGATCCCAGAGCGTGTGGTCCCAATCAAAAAATATTGCCTTTGGATTAAATTTCATATGGCAAAGGTAATAAATAAGATACCTTTGTTCCCATAAAAATGGACAGTACATGGAACATCAATTAAAATTAAATAAGCCACTCGCATTTTTTGATTTAGAAACGACTGGGGTCATGGTCAACAAAGACCGCATTGTTGAGATCGCCATAGCGAAAGCAAATGTAGATGGTACTATTGAAGTAAAAACTAGAAGGGTAAACCCTGGTATTCCTATCCCGATTGAAGCATCCTTAGTTCATGGGATTTATGATGAAGACGTAAAAGATGAACCACAATTTAAGCAAGTAGCCAAATCATTGGCTGGATTTTTGGAGGGTTGTGACTTGGCTGGATTTAATTCTAATCGTTTCGATGTGCCCATGTTGGTGGAAGAGTTTTACAGAAACGACATTGATTTTGACATGAAAAATCGAAAGTTGATAGACGCCCAAAGAATTTTTCATCTAATGGAACCAAGAAATTTAACCGCCGCATTCAAGTTTTATTGCGGAAAGGATTTAATAGGTGCGCATGGGGCCGAGGCGGATGTTTTAGCTACATTAGAGGTATTAAATGCCCAAGTAAAAAGATATGCAGAGGTATCATTAAAAGATGAAAATGGGAAGGAATACTTCCCTATTCAAAATGATATGTCAAAATTGCACGAATTAACGATGTCAAATTCAATTGATTTTGCCAATCGAATGGTTTATAATAAGGAGAAAATTCCTGTTTTTAATTTTGGGAAGTATTCCGGGAGGTCCGTGACAGAGGTATTAAAAAGTGATCCATCTTATTATGATTGGATTTTAAAGGGTGACTTTGCGATCGATACGAAGAAAAAATTAACTGAAATTAAATTGCAAGGATTTCAGCGTTAAAGCTAAATTAAGATGCCGAATATTTAAGTTTAATTCGTATTTTTGCCATGTTAATGGCCTAATGATAAAATAATGCAATCCATACCAGACATAATTCGCACCATCCCTTTAGCACATTATATTTTATTAAGCTCCGCTTTGTTTTGTATAGGGATTTTAGGTGTTTTAACTAGGAGAAATGCCATAATCGTGTTTATGGCGATTGAGCTTATGTTAAATGCTGTCAATTTGCTTTTAGCTGCATTTTCTTCCTATTATTCAGATCCTTCGGGACAAATTTTTGTATTTTTTATTATGGCAGTGGCAGCAGCTGAAGTGGCAGTGGGTTTAGCCATCATCGTCATGATTTATCGAAATATTCAGAGTATTGACATAGGAATACTCAATAAGTTGAAAAATTAATTTTACAGAACATTCATTTATGTCTTTAATTTATTTAATACCGCTTTTACCCCTTATTGGTTTTGTTGTGAATGGCCTTTCATTTCCCAACATTTCAAAGCAATTAGCAGCCATTATTGGTACAATTCCGCCACTGGTAGCCTTTATCTTATCCATCCAGCTTTTTGTTAATTTTGACGGAACAACTCAAATTTTACATCTAGCCGATTGGATTAAATTGGGGGATTTGCAAATTCCTTTTGATCTTCAAATCGATGCATTATCCATTATGATGTTGCTCGTCATAACAGGTGTAGGAACACTGATTCATATTTATTCGATTGGATATATGTCTCATGACCAAGGATTTGGTAAGTTTTTTGCCTTTTTAAACTTGTTCATTTTCTTCATGTTGATCCTTGTTCTGGGGGCAAATTTCACCGTTTTATTTATAGGTTGGGAAGGAGTAGGATTGTGTTCATACCTATTAATTGGGTTTTGGAATCAAAAAAATAGTTACGGGAATGCCGCTAGAAAGGCATTTATTATGAATAGAATTGGGGACCTTGGGTTTTTGGTCGGCATATTTTTACTGATTCAAAACTTTGGTAGCACTGATTATGCCACGATATTTTCATCTATCCAGCAAGGCGATGTCCCAGATAATTTAGGGCTTATTGCTTTTTGTTTATTTGTGGGAGCCATGGGTAAATCCGCACAAATACCCTTGTTTACTTGGCTGCCAGATGCCATGGCGGGTCCCACACCCGTTTCGGCGTTAATTCATGCGGCCACCATGGTGACAGCGGGTATTTACATGGTTATTAGAGCGAACGTTATTTTTGAATTAAGTCCTGATGTTTTAAAATTGGTTGGCTGGATTGGATTATCTACAGCTCTTTTAGGAGCTATTATAGGCTTATTTCAAAACGATATTAAAAAGGTATTGGCTTATTCAACGGTATCCCAATTAGGCTACATGTTTATGGGATTAGGTGCATCTGCATATTCGGCCTCATTTTTCCATGTCATGACGCATGCATTTTTTAAGGCTTTATTGTTTTTGGGAGCAGGATCCGTTATTCATGCCATGTCTGATGAGCAAGATATTTTAAAAATGGGTGGATTAAAGTCAAAAATGCCCATCACTTATTTGACCTTTTTATTAGGGACTTTAGCTATTTCAGGAATACCGCCTTTTTCGGGATTTTTCTCCAAAGATGAAATCTTAGCGCATCTATATCATCATGATTTGCTTATGTGGAGCTTGGCCATTATCGGTTCAGCTTGTACCTCATTCTACATGTTCAGAGTATTCATTTTGACATTCTGGGGTGAATTTAGGGGAACAGAAAAGCAAGCAAGTCATTTACATGAATCCCCTTGGTCGATGACCATACCACTGATCATTTTAGCTTTATTATCAATGGCGGGTGGAATTATTAATTTACCTCATTTTGCGGGTGGAAATGAATTTTTAGCGCATTGGTTGGCCCCATTATTACCGTCAACTGAACCCCTAGGAGAAGTGTCGTTTTTAAGTTTAGAAATGGGGGCTCCGCTAATTGCAGCTTTCGTACCTCCGATGTTAGCCATATTTATTTTCAGTAGTAAAAAATTAATCCCGTCGGAAGATGGCCAAATTCAAGGCATCCAAAAAATAATCTATCAGAAGTTCTACATCGATGAATTATATGATTTAATCATCGTAAGACCTGTGAATTTCTTATCCGTATTTTTTGGACAGGTCATTGACTTTTTAGTCATTGATTTATTTGTTGAAGGGATTGGTAAAATAGTTCAATATGCTTCTACTGAATTCAGAAGAATTCAAACAGGAAATGTAGGCTATTATGTATTTATGATGGTGATTTCAATTGCGATCATTTTATTTATGGGATTAAAATCCTGGATATTGTAATTTAAAATTTGACAGAAAAGGCATGAATTTACTTTTTATCCTATTTTTTCCATTGCTTATTGGGGCGTACTTATTAATCGCTAAGCCCAAGCATGCATTTATTATTTCATTATCAGCAAGTATTTTAGAAGCCATTGCCACTGGCTTTGTGCTTTACAATATAAATGAAACTTTGTTACCTATCACCTTTATTCAAGATTGGATCCCTGAAGTTGGCATTCAATTTTCGTTAAAGGCTGATGGCATCAGTGGGATATTAATTGGTCTTTGTGCCTTATTATTGCCATTTATCATTGGATCAACGTCCAATACGGAAAAGGCGAATCATGCTCAATATCAAGGTTTAATGTTACTGATGCAATCTGCTATGATGGGGGCTTTTTTAGCCAAAGATGCATTCTTATTTTATTTCTTTTTTGAAGCTTCTTTGTTGCCAATTTACTTTTTAGCCTCACAATTTGGAGGAGAAAATAAATCTGCCATCACTTTTAAGTTCTTAATTTATACCATTTTTGGGTCTTTATTTTTATTCATTGGACTCATTTTTGTTTACCTAAGAACTCCAGGAGCGACACATTCGGCTGATATCGAAACCTTTTATTTAACCGCTAGAAACTTAAGTGCTGAATCTCAGGGTTATTTGTTTCTGGCCTTTTTTATTGCATTTGCGATCAAAATGCCCATTTTCCCTTTTCACACTTGGCAACCGGACACCTACACGACTTCGCCTAGTCAAGGAACCATGTTGCTTTCAGGTATCATGCTAAAAATGGGTACTTATGGGGTTATTAGATTAATCATTCCTATGTTTCCGCTAGGAATTGGGATTTGGGGAAATACAGCTATCGTGCTTTCCATCATAGGTGTTATTTATGGTTCTATTATTGCCATCCAACAAAAAGATGCAAAAAGGTTATTGGCTTATTCTTCTTTTGCTCACGTAGGTCTAATTTCGGCGGGTATGTTGACGCAAAGTTTTGACGGAATTCAAGGCGCCTTATATCAAATGCTTTCGCATGGAATTAATGTTATTGGCCTGTTTTTTGTTATAGAGATCATTGAAAGAAGAACTAAATCTAGGGACTTAGCCCAATTGGGTGGTATAACTCAGTCATCCTATGCACTTACCGTTTGCTTTATCTTCCTTAGTTTAGGTTCTGTTGCACTGCCATTAACAAATGGGTTTATCGGGGAATTTATTTTACTCAAAAGCATATTTGACTATTCGTTGATATTGGGAGTTGTTGCAGGTATCACGATAATATTGGGAGCGGTTTACACACTGCGTTTAATTCAAAAATCCATGTTTGGAAATGTGTCTAGAATCACCACTGAATTTTCAACATTGACATTAGAAGAAAAAATGGTCCTTATTCCATTAAGTATATTCGTTTTATTAGGGGGTGTTTTCCCAAATGCTATCTTACATTTTAGTGAAGAAAGTGTTATGCAAATAACCCAACTATTGAAATAATTAAATTTAAAAGCATCTTATTTTTATGACGGCGATTATAGCGTTATCACTTTTTGGAATTAGCAATTTGTTTTGGGGATTTTGGTTCCCTAGAAAAATATTACAAATTCTTACCTTATTATTTTTAGCTATTGGAATAGGCTTAACGGCCATGGACTGGAATCATGAATTATTGTGGTTTGGTAATATGTTTAGGACAACGAATACCTCCATCAATTTTAGTTTAATTATTCAATTGGCTGCATTTCTGGTGGTTGCACTTTCAAGAGGATTTGGCGCGGACGATGAACATACACATCCGGCTGAATATTACGCAATTTTACTTTTTTCAGTGGTTGGAGCCATTTTAATGGTTTCATTTGATCATATGATCATGTTGTTTGTTGGCCTAGAAATATTATCCGTTGCCATGTATGTACTCACTGGCTCAGACAAAAGAAATCTTAAATCAAATGAAGCCGCCTTAAAATATTTTTTAATGGGTGCATTTGCGACGGGTATTTTACTGTTTGGCATCACCTTGGTATATGGAGCAACAAGATCATTTTATCTATCAAACTTAGCTAATATTATAGCAACTACTGCGCCAGAGTCTATGCCTAGTTTCTTATATATAGGAGTTATTCTGATGCTGATCGGCCTACTATTTAAAGTGTCAGCCGCACCTTTCCATTTTTGGACACCCGATGTGTACGATGGGGCGCCTACTATTTTTACAATGTTTATGTCAACCGTGGTAAAAACAGCGGGGTTTGCAGCACTTTATCATATTTTATCAGGGGTATTTGGAGGCATTTATTCCACATGGGTATTAACAATTTATTTCATCAGTATGCTAACCTTGATCATTGGAAATGTGACAGCAGCATACCAACAAAGTGTTAAGCGAATGCTCGCTTATTCAAGTATTTCGCATGCGGGGTATATGTTGATGACGGTAAGTGCCATGCAAAGTTCATCCACATCCACTGTTTTATATTATTCGCTTTCATATACGTTAGCAACGGTTGCTGCTTTTGCAGTCTTAATCCTTGTTTCAGAATATCAAACAGGGAGAAAGGAAAAGCCAGAAGATTATTCATCCTTTGAAGGACTGGCAAAAAATAATCCTGGATTAGCATTTTGCTTCACGATTTCCTTATTATCCTTAGCTGGTATTCCATTGACCGCGGGTTTTTGGGGTAAATTCTTCATTTTTTCAGATAGCTTTAACCGCAATATTATTTACCCAGTTATCCTAGCGATATTAATGTCGGCCGTCGGTATTTATTATTATTTCAAGGGTATTATCGCGATGTATTTTAAAAATGGTGATATAGAAAAAATTGAAGTCCCAATGCTTTTTAAAATAGCACTATGGTTTTGTACGATTGCAACGCTTGTTTTAGGTGTTTATCCCAATATTGTTAAGAGTTTATTTTAGCCAAGGATTTGACAAAAAAATCGACCCTTTTTAATCAAAAAGATTTAGTTGCGTATTTTTTGATCGCAGGATCAGGAGCTATTGTTCAACTCGTTTGTGGAGGCTTATTAAAAGATTGGTTTAAATTAAATTATGAAGCAACAATTCTCCCTGCCTATTTTATCTCGGTCATTGTAGGATTTACTTTAACCAAACTGTTTGCATTTGACGCTAGAAAAACGCAGCAAACAAATCGGGAAATGGTCAAATTTTTAATGGTAGCTACTTTTTCTGGGTTTATAACATGGTTTTTCAGTGTCATGCCTTATAAATTCCTTCAGACATTCATGAGTGATTTTTATTTACAAATCCCCTTTGGCTACAAAAAAATCAATGTGACCCAAATCCTAACCACCACTACAGGGATGGGATTTAGTTTTATCTCAAACTATGTTTTGCACAAAACTTTCACATTTAAAAGTAGTGGATTTTACGACAGATTTAAGGACTTACTCAAGTAGTTTAAGGTAGAAATATCATAAATATTACGTACTTCTTAGGAATTACTTAAAAAAAATAAGTCTCAATCTTATTTTAAGCCATTTAAAAGCAATTTTAATTCAAAACTTAAAAAAACCTTAAAATTTTTGCGAAAAAATTTGTTGTTACTATTTAATCCACTAGTTTTGTAACTCAAACCTTTAAATATTACAAAAATGAAAAAATTATTCGCTTTAGCTTTCGTTGCTGGTATGGTAACTTTAGCATCTTGTGGTGAGAAAAAAGCAGAAGCTTCTGCTGATTCAGTTGCTGTTGATACTGCTGCTGCTGCACCAGTTGATACTGCTGCTGCTGATTCTGCTGCTGCTGATACAGCTGCTGCTAAGTAATCTAAGCAACCAGAAAAAAGTCCTTCGCATGCGGAGGACTTTTTTTATGCCTAAAAATGGAAAAGAATAAAAAAATAAATTCATTTTTTGATCACTTCCCGCCAACGGTTGCTGAATATTGTTTTCAATTATGGCACGATTATCCATTTGATTTTATTGTCAGTAAATCACGCCATTCTAAATTGGGTGATTATCGCTTTTCTCCCCAAAAGGGACATCAAATAACTGTCAATCGAAATTTAAATTCATATGCCTTCCTGGTCACTTATTTACATGAAGTGGCACATTTATTGACTTATTTAGCTTATAAAAATAAAGTTTTACCCCACGGAGAAGAATGGAAAAATTCGTTTAGATCCATATTTGAACCTATTTTAGAAGATGGTTTATTGCCCGATGAGTTAATCAACGTTTTAAAATCGTATTTAATTAATCCTAGTGCTACCTCAACTGGCCATGGGCCTTTAGTGGATGTGTTAAAAACATACGATGCGGCAAATTCAAGCATCACATTGCATGCCCTTCCTGAAAATCAAATCTTTTTATTAAAAAACCTAGAATTAATCAAAGGTAAACTACGTCGAACACGCTACTTTTGCAGAGAGGCCAGAACTGGCAAACTTTACTTAGTAGCAAAAAATGCGCAGGTTACCCCATTGGAAACGAATGAACTTTAAAGGCTATTTAATAGCTTTAATAGGATCATTTTGTATTTCTAATTCGGTGATAGGACAAACAGATTCAAAATTATCGACTGGCAAATGGATTAAAATTGGGATAACCCAAAATGGCATTTATAAAATTGATGCCACTTGGCTCGATAAAAATAAAATAGACAGAGCCACTTTAAACCCGAAACAAGTTAGTCTTTACTCAACAAATGCTGGCACTTTACCCCAAGATTTAAAAAAATCTAGACCTCAAGATTTAGAGGAAATACCCATCTATTTTGAGGGCGACCAGGATAACAAATGGGATGCTAGTGATTTCTTTATTTTTTGGGGCAATTCCCCACATAAAATAATATTCGATTTTCAAAAAAAATCATGGGCCCAAGAGTTGCACGCTTATTCTGACTCTAGCTTTTATTTTATACGCTTGGATGATCCTACTGCAAAACGAATAGAGGAAGTGAAGGCGACTCCAGGTGAATTAAAATCGACGGATTATGCTTGGTCTATTTTTAACTATGAACCCGAAACCTATAATTTAATTCAATCGGGAAGGCAATGGCTAGGAGATGCATTTTATGGCACGAATAACAAAACTGTCCAATATTCGCTAGCTGATTATAAACAAGGAATTAATTCAAATTTAAGGGGTCGTTTTTATTCTAGCTCAGTTCAAGAAGGCTTATTTTCATTTGATGTGGCAGGCAATACGATTGAAAGCTTGAAAATCCCAGCTATCTCAGGGGGACGATATGACAATAAGGCGAATTTCCTAGATCTCGATATGTGGTTGACTCCCCAAATAAAGGATAATCTATGGAGCTGGACGATTAATTATAAAAACACAACGGGAACAGGATATCTTGACTTTTTATCACTTCAATACCCACGAATTTTCAATGCAAAGCATGATAATCCACTTTATTTACTACCCAATACAACGGATTCAAGCTATTCTATCTCTTTAATCAATGCAACCGCATCCACTCAAATTTGGCTTCGGAATGGCACGAGCAATTGGTCAAAAATGATAAACTATTCATCCACTTTAAAATTGAATGTTAAACCGGAAAGCCAATTATTACTAATTGACAACCAAAAAGCAATAACCCCGTCTTTTATAAAAATTTTACCTAATCAAAATATTAATAAAGAGACTGGTTATGAACTACTCATTATATCAAGCCCGGCACTAAAAGAAGCGGCAAATACATTAGCAAAATATAAAATTAGTTCCCAAAAAATCGCGACAAAAGTGGTTGACACCGAACAAATATACCATGAATATTCTGGTGGAAAACAAGATGTAACGGCTATTCGAGATTTTATTTATCGACAATATAAAAACCCAAATTCCACCTTAAAATATGTGATTCTTTTAGGCGATGCATCGATTGATTATAAAGGTAAATCAGTCGTGTCGACTGAAATCGAAAAAATCAGCTTTGTGCCCACTTACCAAAGCATAGAATCTTTTAGGCCATTATTAAGCTACTCATCTGATGATTATTTTGGTTTACTAAATCCTGATGAGGGCGATTGGCTAGAAGGTGAAAAAACAAATAAAAAGACACTCCAAGTGGCTATTGGCAGAATTCCTGCCAAAAATCCCAGCGAAGCAAATTTCTTTGTGAACAAATTAATTGCCTTTATTGAATCAAAAAAGAATACTCGTTTCAAACCTGAGGTGCTCGCATGGGTGGCAGATGATGGGGATGCCAATATTCACATTCAAGATGCGGAAGATTTTTCGAATCTAATGATCAAAGAAGCCAATGATGTGAGCATAAAAAAGCTTTATTTAGATCAATTTGAACAGGAAATAGCGGGCGGAATATATACCTCTAAAAAGGCCAAAGATGCCGTAATTTCTTTATTTAATTCAGAGGCGGATTTTATACATTTCATCGGACATGGATCAGAAAGTGGCTGGACAGATGAAAAAATACTGACTAATAATGATTTAATCGGCCTGACGAATTTGAAACACCTGCCGTTTTTATTGACCGCTACTTGCCAATTTGGGCGATTTGATGATCCAAATCAATTGTCAGGAGCGGAAATTTCATTAATGTCCACAAAGGGAGGAGCCATAGGACTCATTAGTACCACAAGGCCCGTTTTTCAAAGTAGTAATTACCTTTTTGGTCAATCATTTTACAAAAACTTAATTGATCATAAAGCCCAAGTGAAATATCGAATGGGAGATTTATTTAGAGAAACTAAAAACAATAGCCAAACGGGTGTTATTAATCGAAATATTAGTTTTTTGGGTGACCCCACCTTAGAATTACCGTGGACAGGGCAATCGATAACAATAAAAACAGATACGATCACTCCAGGTTCGAGCCAATTCCTTGAAGGTCAATGGATCACAAATAGTTCAACGATTTCGAATGCGCAAATAAGGGCAAACCTTTATTCCCCACCCACCAAGAAAAAGACTTTAGGCACAAAAACATATGCATATGAGTATTTTGTTGAAGGCGATTTAATTTGGACATCAAATATTCAAATGACTGGAATGGGATTTTCAGTGAGTCAAAAATCAATACCTAACACCACTGGGCCATTAATTTGCAAAATAATAGGTCAGTCAAACGCAGGAGAAAAAATCAATGGATTCAAATCATTACCCGTTTTGATTTCTAAGCCTGCTTTTGTGGATTCAAAACCTCCTAGTATTAACGTACTAGAACCTGAATCAAACAAATTCCAAACGATGAATAGCAGTTTTGAATTAAAAATTAGAATAGAAGACGATAATTCTCTTCGTTGGGCAAATGATAAAAATGAATTTGCCGAGCTAATCGTGAATGATACCCTCAAAATTAAATTATCAGATTATTATATTTCCGACGTGGGTTTTCCTCAGAGAGGAATATTTACATACCCATTTAAAAACTTAAAACCTGAAAATTATACATTTAAAGTGAATTGTTGGGATGGAAATTACAACCAACAAAAACTAATTTTTGAAATCAAAGTAATAAATTCGGATGCTAATCGTTTAGATTGGGAAATTTTCCCTAACCCGATGAGTAACCGCTTGCAATTTAGGGCAATCGGCCAAATACCTTGGGATATTTACCAATATGATTTAAGTGTTTATAATGTGTTAGGTCAGCTACTTTTGATAAAAAAAGGGAATGTTACCTATTTTTCAAATGTGGACTTTGAATTAAGCATAGATTGGAGTGAGGAAGAATTAGCTAAATTAATTGGCGAATCAGTGTTTAAATTAGAATTATTGCCAAGTAAAAACAATGAAACTATTTTGATCAGTGGAAAAATCACGACCCTAAAATAAATTTTATAAAATATTTTACATTTTTAAACACTAAATACTTTAAAAATACTTATTTTTGAACTTAAATAATTTGCAATTACTAGACAATCTAATATTTAATAACCGATGACGACAAAAATTTCTATTCTCCAAAGATCATTACTATCCGCAATAGCGCTTTTAGTATGTAACTTCGCAATAGGTCAAACTTTGGTTTCAGGTCAGTTGAATTCTGGTAGAATTCCAACGCCAACCATGTTATTCATGAATGTAACACCAGATGCACGCTCTGCGGCGATGGGTGATGCGGGAGTAGCCATTTCTTCAGATGTAAATGCGATTTATTGGAATCCAGCAAAATTAGCTTCTGCTGATAAAGATTTAGGATTTGCCATTTCATATACTCCTTGGTTACGTAACCTGGTAAACGACATGGCACTTTACAATATCGCAGGATACAAAAAAACAGCAAAAGGCCAGGCATTTGGATTTTCGATCAATTATTTTGATCAAGGTTTGTTCCAAGCTACAACCGCTACCGGAACAAGTGCTGGTAACTTTAATTCTAAAGAATATGCTTTGACTGTATCACATGCAAGAAAATTATCAAATACGTTGTCATTAGGCTTAAACTTAAAATACATTAATTCTAATCTTTTAGGAAATTATCAAGGCGCGGGTACTTCAGCTATGCAACCAGCTCAAACAGTAGCCGCTGATTTATCTTTATATTGGAATAATACTTCAGAAAAAAACTGGAACTATACGTATGGCTTAATGTTATCTAATATTTCTGGTAAAGTTTCCTACGGTGGTTTAGATAAAAACTTTATCCCAACAAATTTAAGAGCTGGTATTGCCGCTATTAAAAATATAGATGATAAGAATAAATTAACATTCACGTTAGATTTAAACAAATTGATGGTTCCAACACCTACAAAAACGGATCCAACGGGTTCTAATTCATCAGCCATCGGAGGTATCTTTGGTTCATTGTTTGATGCAGAAGATGGATTTGGAGAGGAATTAAAAGAATTTACTACTTCATTAGGAGCTGAATATTTATTTAATAATACTTTTGCTTTGCGTGGTGGATTTTTCAACGAAACCGAAATGAAAGGAAATCGTAAATATTTCACTTTTGGAGTAGGACTTAAATTAGATCAAAAATATGGCTTTGACTTTGCTTACTTAGTTCCAACAGGAACAAGCAGCCCATTGGCAAATACATTACGAGTAACTTTATTAGCAGCTATCAACAACGATACTCCTAAAAAATAATTAAGAAATATTTTTTTTATTGCAAATGACATTCATAATTGAATGTCATTTGTTTTTTATAACGACCTATTCAGATGTTGGACAGAAGTAAAGCCCCCGGAGCATTTCCTATTGAAAAAATAAAATTTCCCTCCGCCCTTAAGTATTCGTTAAGAAATGGCATAGTCGTAAATTCAGTTAACTTAGGGGAGCAGCCGGTTTTCAAATTTGAGCTAAGTACAAAAGCCGGAGGAATACATAGCAACGTTGCGGGTCTGGCAAGCTTAACGGCCCAATTAATGAAGCGTGGCACCAGTAAGCATAATGCATTGCACATTCATCAATCTTTTGACTTTCATGGTGCATTCTGGGATATACAAGCTACATTAGATCAAGCTACATTTACTGTCTATGGATTAGTTAAACATTTCGGTGCATTAATGCCATACGTTGCCGAGATGATTCAAATGTGTATTTTCCCTGAGCAAGAATTTCAAAAAGAATTGGAAATTGAAATTCAAAAAAACAAATTAAACTGGGAAAAAACAGCCTATAGTGCAAGTCAATTAATGCGAAAGAAACTTTTCGGAGATGATCCTTATGGACGAGCCGCAACTCCAGAATCATTAGCATTATTGAATGTAAACGATCTGATTACTTTTTACAAAAAAACTTGGGCCAGCCAAACACCCAGCATTTTCCTTTCAGGAAAAATATCAAATGCAGAAATCAAAATTTTAGACGCTACGCTTGGTGAACTTACTTTTAACTCAAAAGAACAATTACTCGTTCCGGATCCTCTATTCATGGAATCAAGTTCGACAAAAGAAACAAGAGAAGACGCCTTGCAAAGTTCTATCAGATTAGGGATAAAATCCATTAACAGAAAAAATGAGGACTATTTCAAATTTAGTGTACTGAATACGCTTCTTGGAGGATTTTTTGGCTCTAGACTTCAAAAAAATATACGAGAAGAGAAGGGATTTACCTATGGAATATCTTCCTCATTAGTTCCGATGTACCGTTCAGGTTATTGGGCAGTGGGGACAGATGTTAAAAATGAAAATGTAGCAGAAACGATCTCAGAAGTAAAAAAAGAGATGCAAATTCTAAGAGACGAATTAGTATCTGAAGAAGAATTATCACTGGTCAAAAACTATTTGATGGGGAGCTTTACGGGAGAATTGACTCAAGCATTTGACATCGCAGAAAAAGTAAAAATAATTGAATTAGAAGGGTTGGATCCTGATTATTACGATCAATTTCAAGATCAAATTTTTTCATGCACGCCAAATGAAATAAGGGAACTAGCTAATAAATACCTAGACCCCTCAAAATTAACGGAAGTCGTTGTTGGTGGAAACTAAAAGCGAGCTAACTCTTTAAATTCGCCTACTCTTGCCTCTAAATCGGAAGCAGTTACTTCAAAAAGTCGTTCCGTCCCAAATTTCTCCACACAGAACGATGCCATTGCTGAGCCATAAACAATGGCCTTGCGCATGTTTTCAAAAGATATATCATTGGTTTGCGCAAGGTAGCCTATGAATCCGCCAACAAAAGTATCTCCCGCACCTGTAGGGTCAAAAACTTCCTCTAAAGGTAATGCAGGGCAATAAAACATCTTAGAGTCTTGGAACAATAAAGCACCATGCTCGCCTTTTTTGATAATTAGCGTTTTGGGACCCATCCCCATAATCATTTTAGCTGCAGTCCTTAAAGAATATTGACCTGATAATTGGCGCGCCTCTTCGTCATTGATACACAAGACGTCGACAAATTTAAGTACTTTCTTTAAATCATCCATCGCCACATCCATCCAGAAATTCATGGTATCCATGACCACTAACTTGGGTCGATTCTTTAATCCTTGAATAGCCTCCATTTGAACTTGGGGTGTCAAATTACCTAACATCAAATATTCACAATCTTGATAACTAGTTGGTATCGTGGGTTTAAAATCTGCTAATACGTTTAAATCTGTAACTAGCGTATCACGCGAATTCATGTTATTATGATATTTGCCAGCCCAAAAAAATGACTTCTCACCTTTTTTAATTTGCAAACCTTCCAAATTAATCCCTTTTGAGATCAAAGAATCCATGTATGCCTGTGGAAAATCATCCCCTACCACGGCAACTACATTAACCTGAGGAAGAAAAAAAGCTGCTGACAAAGCAATGTAAGTACAAGAGCCACCGATAATTTTATCAGTTTTTCCATAAGGGGTTTCTAGGGCGTCGAACGCTACGGTTCCAATTGTTAATAAGCTCATTTTGAAAATATTTAGCCTACTTTAGGACAACGACTAAAGGGCTGGTTAGGATTAAATAAATAACGGTAAGTAATAAATGTTTTATCATTAGTAGCCCCCAGTTGGGAAACAAAACGCATCATTTTAGGGTTAAAATCACCTACCCAATTCATGTCCATGGTGGTATATGGATAGAAAGGATTTTCTCTAGCGGCAGTTCTAAATCGCAAGGCAATGGCAGATTCAACGCCCTTTCCTTGATGCTCAGGGACCACGCCAAAAATAACCCCACAGGTTCTGGTTAGCACGCCTCTACTTTTTAAAAGTAAAAACTTAATCTTTCCCCAAGTATTCAATTTTCCATGTAAATGTTTGATGATTTGATTTAAATCGGGGATGACAATAAAAAATGCAACAGGTTCATCATTTTCAGAATAGGCAAACCATAGTAATTGTTCGTCAATAATGGGCTTCATTTGCTTCACTAATTTCTGAGCTTGCTCAGAAGACATTTCACTGACACCCGGAAATTTTGCCCATGCCGCATTATAAATAATTTTAAAATCTTCTGCGTATTTAGCAAGATTAGACTTTTCTATATGCTTAAAATGATAATTGGGATTTTGATAAATTCGCTGGGCTTTTTCCTCAATTCCCTCGGTAACTTTGGCTCCCCGAATGGAAGAAACATAGACATATTGTTGGAAATAATCCTTAAACCCATAATTTTCAAAAAATGAAATGTAATATGGCTTAGTCCATGGCATCTTATAGGTGGGTTCAAATTCCCATCCTTTGATCATCAACCCCCAAAAGCTATCACGCTCCCCAAAATTAATTGGGCCATCCATTCCCTCAAATCCTTTTTCTGTTAGCCAATTTTTGCATGCATCAAATAAAATTTTGGCAGCATTCTCATCATCAATCACCTCAAAAAATCCCATGCCGGCCATTTTGAGATTACTCTTATCAGGCTCTTTATTTTCATAAAAAGCAGCTACTCGACCGATGGGCCTTTGATTTTCATTAAATAAAATCCATCGAATGGCTTCTCCCTTTTTTAAATGACTATTTTTATTTGGGTCAAAAATAAATTCAATGTCCTGATCTAAAGGTCTTATCCAATTCGGGTCACTCGCATATAAAGAAACCGGGAATTCCAAAAACATTCGCTTAAGGTCCTTATCTCCTCCTACTTCTTTTAAAATCATGTAATCAATCAAATGAATTAACAAAGATAATATTTTTTGGGTCCAATCTCCCCTACGCAATTAATTGATTCGGCTACCCAATAATAGTTTTGGTGATTTAAAAGAATCGCAGTAATTTTAATGCCTTATATAAAATTCTATGTAAGGACAGAAATAGTCTACATGCAGCCATTAAAATTATATAATACACTCAGCCGTGAAAAAGAAGTTTTTGTAGCGATTAATGCGCCGCATGTGGGTTTGTATGTATGTGGACCTACCGTTTACAACTATGTGCATTTAGGAAATCTAAGAACATTTACTTCATTCGATATACTATATAGATACCTTAGCCACATAGGCTATAAGGTTAGATATGTAAGAAATATCACTGATGTGGGACATTTAGTTGGCGATGGAGACGAAGGAGAGGACAAGATTGGGAAAATGGCCAAATTGGAAAAATTGGAGCCCATGGAAATTGTTCATCGATATACCCAAGATTTTCATCACGTTCTTCAAACATTTAATCTCTTACCTCCTAGCATCGAACCTTCTGCCACAGGGCATATTGTTGAGCAAATAGAGACCACACAAAACCTTTTAAACAAAGGTTTGGCCTATGAATCTAATGGCTCCATTTATTTCGATATAGAAAAATATAATAAACAAGGCGGTGATTATGGGAATTTATCAGGTAGGATTTTAGACGATTTACTCACTGAAACGAGAGATTTAGACGGAGTTGGAGAGAAAAAAAGTCCTTTGGACTTTGCTCTTTGGAAAAAAGCATCTCCTGAACACATCATGCGGTGGAATTCTCCTTGGGGAGAAGGGTTCCCTGGTTGGCACCTCGAATGTACCTGCATGAGTCATAAATATTTAGGCAATATATTTGATATCCATGGTGGTGGAATGGACTTAAAATTTCCACATCATGAATGTGAAATTGCACAGGCCAAAGCGGCCTATGGTGAAGCTCCCGTCCGATATTGGATGCACACGAATATGCTGACCGTTAATGGTCAGAAAATGAGTAAATCCTTGGGTAATTCCTTTTTACCGAAAGAATTGATTACTGGAAATCACCCATTATTAGAGCAGGCTTACAGTCCCATGACCGTTCGCTTTTTTATGCTTCAATCTCAATATCGAAGTACCCTTGATTTTTCAAATGAGGCCTTAAAAGCTTCACAGAAAGGGTATAAGCGAATTGCGAATGGGTTGAGAATCATTAAAAATATGGAATATCCTAAGGACATTCCCACACAGGTCGACTCTGATCAAGAAGCAGATATTTTTAGTTCCATTCAAGGTTGCTACGATGGGATGAATGACGACTTAAACTCCGCTGTGACCATCGCGCATTTATTTAATTTATTGAAAAAAATAAATCAATTACATACGGGAACGCTCGCATTTGAGTCCATAAGTCCAAGCACCTTTGAAGTTTTAAAAACAAATTACATACTCTTTTTAGAAGAAGTATTAGGCTTGACCATGGAAACCCCCGAAAATTCTGACTTGTTAATTGACGGCTTATTATCTTTATATAAAGAGTTTAAAGACCAACGAAAATATGATAAGGTAGATGAAATAAGGGCTACGTTTAAATCAATGGGGCTTATTATAAAAGACATGAAAAACTCCATCGATTGGGGATTTGAGGAATAAAAATATGTTTAGAAACTTAACACCTACCGTACGTAATTTAATCATCGTTAACGTTGTCCTTTTTTTAGGAAAAGGAGCGATACCCGAAGATTTATTTACGCTACACTATTTTCAAGCAAGAGATTTTTATTTCTTTCAGATAATCACATACATGTTTGTTCACGCAAATTTTATGCATCTTTTAAGTAACATGTTTGGACTTTTTATGTTTGGATCATTACTTGAGCGAGTTTGGGGAGCCCAACGATTTTTATTTTTCTACTTTTTCTGTGGTATTGGCGCAGGATTATTGTACATGGGTATCCAACATTTTATTGATTTCGCGGATTTTAGAAGAGCCACTGAATTAGTTTTATCAAACCCTAGTTCATTTAATTTAACGGACTATGTTCAGCATTTTAGTGTCATTAACCCGATAGAGCCCATTAATTCCGATTGGGTCAGGACCAATTATGCTGAATTTATGAACCGAAGTGTTGTTGGCGGAGCATCGGGGGCAATTTTTGGAATTTTAATGGCTTTTGGTTATTTATTTCCAAACTCAGAAATGTTTCTTTTCCCTTTGCCTATCCCAATCAAGGCTAAATATTTTGTCAGTTTTTATGGCTTGTATGAACTTTATCAGGGGATCCAACAAAGCGAAGGAGATAATGTGGCGCACTTTGCACATATCGGAGGAATGATTTTTGCCGTCATCCTTTTAAAATATTGGGGAACTAAAAGAAACACCTTTTTTTAAGATGAAGAGTATTTGGTTTGATATAAAAATGATATTTAATAGCCCAAATCAAGGGCTTAAAAAGCTTATTGCTTTTAATATTTTTATATTTCTTGTTTTGATGGTTGGTAAAGTCGGCCTTATACTGGCAGGCCAAGAGCAAATTTTTTCTGCTCTCATAGAACATCTAACTTTATCTTCAACGCCTATAATCGTACTTAAAGAGCCTTGGACAGTATTCACTTATTTCTTCATTCATATTGAATTATTTCACCTGCTTTTCAATATGATGTTCCTTTTTTGGTTTGGAATTATTATTCAAGATTTCATTGGTTCAGAACGAATCGTGAAATTGTTTATTTGGGGTGGCATATCAGGGGCAGTCGCTTATTTGCTTTTGGTGAACAGCTTTTCGTACTTTATTTCAAAAGGCCCGACCTACCTTAATGGAGCATCAGCAGGTGTATTTGCCATTGTGGTTGCTGCGGCAACTATTAAGCCCACTTATCGCATTCATTTATTTTTTATTGGAGATGTACAGATAAAATATGTGGCAGCATTTTACCTTATATGGTCATTCATCGAAACTACGGGAACGAATGCAGGGGGCAATATCGCTCATTTAGGCGGTGCCTTAATGGGTTTTATTTATGGATTTTATTTTCAACTGCCTCAAAAAAAGAATGTATTTGTCAAAGAGGAAAAAGTATTTTCTTTTGTAAAAGTGGCTCAAAAAAGAGTTTCTGAGTCAATGAATGAACTAGATAATAAAGAAGTTGTAGAGGAAGAACTGAACCAAATTTTAGATAAAATTTCTAAATCTGGTTATGATAGTTTGAGTAAATACGAAAAAAGAAGGTTGTTTAAAGCGAGTCAAAAAAACGAATAAGCCTAAAAACATTTTTACCTTTATATTGTTTGATATTCACCTTCGAGTTATTTTTAATAATTAATTTATGCAATTCAAAGCTGGTCCATTATTGAGTAAAATACATTCTCCAGCAGATCTAAGGAGTCTTTCTCCCTCAGAATTGCCCAAATTGTGTGAAGAATTAAGGCAATTTATCATCGACCAAGTTTCTGTAAATGGGGGGCATTTTGGAGCTTCATTGGGTGTAACTGAATTAACCGTAGCCTTACATTATGTATTTAATACTCCAGAAGACCAATTAGTTTGGGATGTTGGACATCAAGCTTATGGCCATAAAATACTTACCGGTAGAAGGGATGTGTTTCATACCAATCGACTTTTAGGAGGGATCAGTGGTTTTCCTAAAAGATCTGAAAGCATATATGACACATTTGGTGTTGGGCATTCTTCCACCTCCATTTCAGCCGCATTAGGGATGGCGGTTGCTTCTCGCTACAAAAAAGAATTCCAGAAGCAACACATTGCCATTATTGGAGATGGTTCCATGACGGCCGGTATGGCGTTCGAAGCGATGAATCATGCAGGTGATATACCGAATAATATGCTGATTATTTTAAATGATAATTGCATGGCCATAGACCCTAACGTGGGGGCTTTGAAAGAATATTTGACCGACATAAGAACGTCACATACCTATAATAAGGTAAAGGATGATGTATGGAATTTATTGGGAAAAATGTCAAAATTTGGCAAATCAGCACAAGAAATTGTTTCCAAAATTGAAAATGGGCTAAAGGCCACATTATTAAAACAAAGTAATTTATTTGAATCGTTAAATCTTAGGTATTTTGGACCCATTGATGGCCATGATATTGGATATTTAACAACTGTTTTAAATGATTTAAAAGATATCCCAGGTCCAAAAATATTACATTGTATTACGACAAAAGGAAAGGGATATAGTTTAGCCGAGAAAGATCAAACCTTATGGCATGCCCCTGGAAAATTCGACAAAATAACGGGTGAGATTCATAAAAAGACCTATGATAATCCTCAGCCTCCTAAGTATCAAGAAGTTTTTGGACATACCCTTTTAGAGTTAGCAGAAAAAAATCCCAAAATTATGGGGATTACTCCAGCGATGCCTTCTGGATCATCTCTCAATATTATGATGCGTGAAATGCCAGATAGAGCATTTGACGTAGGGATCGCTGAGCAACATGCCGTTACATTTTCTGCAGGACTAGCAACACAAGGACTCACTGTTTTTTGTAATATTTATAGTTCATTCATGCAAAGAGGTTACGACCAAGTCGTGCATGATGTTTGTTTACAAAAATTACCGGTTATTTTTTGTTTAGATCGCGCAGGCCTTGCAGGGGCTGATGGACCCACGCACCATGGTCTATATGACTTTGCGTTCATGAGGACACTCCCCAACATGATTGTGGCGGCCCCTAGAAATGAACAGGAACTTAGAAATATGATGTATACAGCTTCTTTAGATATATTTAAAGAGCTGAACCAAGCTATTACGATTCGTTATCCGAGAGGCGAAGGTGTTATGCCCGCGTGGAAAACTACTTTTGAAAAAATTGAAATTGGCACAGGATACGAACTGATTAAAGGAGAAAATGTAGCCATTTTAAGCATTGGGCATATAGGGAATGAAGCAGAAAAGGCAGTCGAATTAGCCCAACAAAAAGGTCTAAAACCAGCATTATATGATATGCGTTTTGTCAAGCCCCTTGACGAGCGATTATTGCACATCATTTTCAAAACATTCAAAACCGTTATAACAGTAGAGGATGCAGCGATTCAAGGAGGTTTTGGATCTGCTATTGCCGAGTTTATGGTTGACCATCAATATCAATCCAAAATGATACGCTTAGGGATAGCCGACGTGATTATAGAACATGGGGAACAAAAAGAACTATATGAACTTTGTGGAATCGACTCAAGCAGTATTTTAACTAAAATTTTAGAAGAATACCCCACAAAAAGTAAGGTATTCAATACTCATACTGCGATTGATTAAATTCGAGAAGACTAATTTAAATCAAATAGTACTTTTCAAAGAAATAATCCTTAACTTTGCACCTTAAAATTTACGAGCCTTCATTTTATGCAAAGCATCCGCAACATTGCCATTATTGCCCACGTTGACCACGGTAAAACTACTTTAGTTGACAAAATCATTCATGCCTCAAAAATATTTAGAGAGAATCAAGAGTTTGGCGATTTAATTCTAGATAACAATGATTTGGAGCGTGAGCGAGGCATAACAATTACCTCAAAAAACGTATCTGTACGCTACAATGGTGTTAAGATCAATATTATTGACACTCCTGGTCACGCCGACTTTGGAGGAGAAGTAGAGCGTGTTTTACGAATGGCTGATGGTGTTTTACTATTAGTTGATGCATTTGAAGGCCCAATGCCTCAAACTCGTTTCGTATTATCTAAAGCAATTGCTTTGGGTCTGAAGCCAATTGTTGTAGTCAATAAAGTTGACAAGGAGAATTGTCGTCCAGACGAAGTTCATGAGCAGGTTTTTGATTTAATGTTCAATTTAGATGCATCTGAGGAGCAATTAGATTTTCCGTGTATCTATGGATCTTCGAAACAAGGTTGGATGAGTGAAGATTGGAAAGTTCCTACAGATAATATAATCGCATTATTAGATTCTATTATTAAAAATATTCCCGCATCAAAGGTTCAAGAAGGAACCCCACAAATGCAAATTACCTCATTAGATTATTCGTCTTTTGTGGGTCGTATTGCTATCGGACGCTTAGAAAGAGGAACTTTGACTGAAGGGATGCAAATTGCACTTTGCAAAGCAGATGGAAGTACTAAGAAAATGCGGATTAAGGAACTTCAAGTATTTGAAGGTTTAGGCAAAGTTAGGGTGGAAAAAGTTGAATGTGGCGAAATTTGCGCTATTACTGGTATTGAAGATTTTGAAATTGGCGACACGGTTGCTGATGCTGAAAATCCAGAAGCCTTGGAGCGTATTGCTATCGATGAACCTACCATGAATATGTTGTTTACAATTAACAACTCTCCATTTTTTGGTAAAGAAGGTAAATTAGTTACTTCTCGCCATATTCGTGAGCGTTTATTCAAGGAGACTGAAAAGAATTTGGCCTTAAAAGTAATGACCACTGAGAGTGAAGATAAATTCTTAGTATTTGGTCGAGGAATTTTACACTTATCCGTGCTTATTGAAACCATGCGTCGGGAAGGATATGAGTTACAAGTAGGTCAGCCCCAAGTAATTTTCAAAGAAGGTGAAAATGGAGAGCGTTTAGAGCCAATCGAAACTTTGGTTGTAGATGTACCTGCAGAAGTTGCCGGAAAAGTTATTGAACTTGCAACCCAAGGAAAAGGAGAATTGTTGATTATGGAACCTAAAGGTGACCTTCAACATTTAGAATTCAATATCCCATCTAGAGGTTTAATCGGTTTAAGATCCAAAGTATTAACCGCAACATTTGGTGAAGCCATTATGGCGCACCGATTTACTGCTTATGAGCCGTTCAAGGGCCCAATTCCAGGACGTGTCAACGGATCATTAATATCCATGAATACAGGATCTGCTATCCCTTACGCCATAGATAAATTACAAGACAGAGGTGTCTTTTTCATCGATCCAGGTGAAGAGGTTTATACTGGAATGGTTGTAGGAGAGCATAATCGTCAAAATGATATTGAAGTTAACCTTCAAAATGCGAAGCAATTAACCAACATGCGTGCTTCTGGAACAGATTCAAACGCTAAAATTGCTCCTAAATTAAATTTTTCATTGGAAGAATGTATGGAATTTATCCAAAAGGATGAATATTTAGAAATTACTCCTAAATCGCTTCGAATGCGTAAAATATGGCTAGACCCCAACGAGCGCAAACGCAATGAGAAAAAACCAAGTTAACAAAAAAAGGCTACCCCAACAGGTAGTCTTTTTTTAATACTTAAAAGCTGCTCGCTGATCCAAAAAATCTACTTTATTACTTAATAATTTAGGGTAATAAGTCGACCACACCTGCTGAGTATAATTTGAAGGTTTATTTGCAATTAATAAGGTTGAATTATCCCATGTACCTAACCAAGTCGGTTTTTTCATGGAAACATTTCTAGACAGAATGATGGTAAATGTATCGCCAATTGGTTTAATAGCTGCTTTATTTAAAAGAATGAATTTTTTCTTTTTATAAACCCATGCATAATTATTACGCCGGTCATAATAATGGCTTATTGTATCCCGTATTCCTAAATTAGCCCAAAGAGGACTTAAATGACCCTGTATCCAAAGGGGATCATTGCTCAAATCAGTAGGGGCAAAAAAATGTGATTTAACTCCTAAAATCGAGACAAAAATAGGATATCCCTTATATTGAGACAAGTAGGATTGTTGACGAGTCCGTTCAGGAAATATATGGACTAAGCCTTCAGCACTAATAAATAGAATAAACAATGATATAAATATCCTCTTGCGGTAAACCACCCAACACCAGAAATAGATTACAAGAAAAAAATAGATAAAGACCTCAACCAAGTGAATTTTAAGAAATGGCATGATGGGATGGAAAAGATAAACAAACTTAAACATGACAAAATGCAACAGAGAAAAGCTAAAATCTAAAAATAAACCCAAAAATTGCACTAAAAAATCAAGCTTGAAGTAAACCAAAACAGGAGATAGACTAATAAATAAAAATCCTGTCCCGAGTGAAATAGTAGACAATACGATTAAAATGGGATTAAGTAAAAGGAACCAAAATGGGTTGGGAAATTGATGAAAATAATAAATAATTAAAGGCCAAGTAAAAATTTGGGCAGCAAGAGCCACACAAGTTAACTCCCAAGTATTGGACATAATAAATTGAAGAACTTTACTTTTAAAATTGAATTTTATCAAAGAAGCCCATTTTTGTTGGAATATAAGTAAGCCCAACACGGCCAAATACGACAACTGAAACCCGGGCTCAAACAAGGCCATTGGCTTAAAAATCAATAGTACAAAACACGAAAACGCTAACGTATTAATTCCATTTTGATAGCGCAAAAATGCCTTAGCAAAAAGCATCACGGAGAACATCCAAGCAGACCGAAGAACAGGGTCAGAAAAACCAGAAATTCCAGCATATGCCCAAAGTAAGATCATCATTAAAATGAAAAAAAGTATTTTCCCATAACTCCCTTTTCGCAATAAAAAGCCTAAAATGAAACTTAAACCTGCGTATAAAATGCCAACGTGCAAGCCTGAAACGGATAATATGTGAATAGCGCCTAAAGATGAGTAGACTGCCATCGTTTCAAAGTCAATACTAGATTTAACTCCTAAAAGCATCGTTTTTGCCACATCTAAGTTGATACCCCGATGCATGACAAGCGCTAAATGCTGGGCCAAGTACGATTGCCAAATGTGGAAATAGTAAATTATATTTTTATTTTCCCCAACGTCATTTAATACTATAAACGCATTTTTGGCAATAAAAGCAGAGCCATGAATTCCTTTGGACCGAAAGTATTCAGCCCAATTTTTCTCAAAAGGAAATGACGGTTGGGGAAAAGGTTTTAATTTTGCTTGAACAAGCAATCTGCTTCCCTTCACCAACTTATTCGCCGTTTTACCCACGTAGATTTTAAAATGGCCCGAACCCTTTTTCCATTTCTTGTTGTCTAAAAAGGCATTGCAATGGACGTATAAAGCGATAGATTTTAGTTTGATTTCAGGAAAATCGGCGACCTCAAAAACAAAAGTATTCGTTTCTTTTAATTCAAAATTTAAGATTTCAGGAGCGTTTAATCTCGCATTTAGATAACCAGAAATAGGCAATAATAGGCTAAACGAAATACTTAATAAAGAGCGTATCTTAAAAAAGCTCCAAATGAAAACAGCAATCCATAGAATAATGAATACATAAAAAATTGAATTTGAAAAAGATGGAAAATAAGCATATGTACATATTCCAATCATCCACAAAATGGCGATCCGAAGAAAAGGGAAACGAAGAAAAATAGAGTACAAAGCTTAGGCGGATAGGCCTAAAGGTAAAATTTATTCTGACTGATCATAGCCTCTACTTGATCAGGAACTAGATATTTAATAGACTTGCCATTTTGGATACAAGATCTAATATAGGTGGCAGAAATTTGTAAAATGGGCGCATCAATCTTGGTAACGCTTTTATGTTGCCATAAATCAGATGTAATTATTTCACCTCGGGGATATACGTAGAGCGTAAAATAATCAAGTATCTTATCAAAATTTTTCCAACTTTTAAACTGTTCAAGGTTATCCCCACCCAAAATCAAAGAAAATTCTTTCGTAGGGTGGCGCTCAGTCAAGTGGATTAAAGTATCTATTGTGTAAGAGGGCTTCGTTAAGCTAAATTCAATATCGCAGGATTTAAAAGCAAAATTATCCGCAATAGCTCTTTCAACTAAATCAAGTCGATCAAATTCATGTAATAAATTTTTACTTTTTTTATGCGGATTTTGTGGGGAAACAACAAACCAAATTTGATCCAATGCAGTTTGATTTAATGCAGCCTGAGCAATAATTAAGTGCCCATGATGAATAGGATTAAAAGAGCCAAAAAATAATCCAACTTTCATGTTAGCTTGTGAATTGGGTGAACAATTTCTGCGCCTGTTGGATAGCCATATCTAATGTATCATTGATTAGAATTACATCAAATTTGTCTTGAAATGACCATTCAAACTTCATTTTAAAAACACGTTTAGAGAGCGATTCTTCCGTCTCAGTACCTCTAGAACGCAATCTATCTTCTAATATCTCTAATGAAGGAACTTTAACAAAGATGGCTAAAGCCTTATCTCCATAATATTTTTTTAACGCGAGCCCGCCCTTAACGTCCACATCAAAAATTACATGCTTTCCACTGGCCCAAATACGCTCAATCTCTGATTTCAGCGTGCCATAATAGGCTCCCGAATACACTTCTTCCCACTCTACAAAAGCGCCTTCATTAATCTTTTCCCTAAAATCATCTGGAGTAAGAAAATAATAATCTTGGCCATTTTCTTCTAATCGGCCTCTTTTATCTCGTGTACATGCCGAAATGGAAAAGCCTAGATTCGAATTATTTTTCAATAATTCCTTAACGATGGTCGTTTTGCCTGATCCCGAAGGTGCCGAAAAAATAATTAATTTACCTTCCAAAAATATTTTACTTTATATAAGCTAGCAAAATAAGGGAATAAGAATTGAAATTAGGATTAAAAGCAAAAAAAGTTTTGTTCTAATCTTGCTAATGATTTGCTCCGGACAGGATAATTGACATTTAGATTTTAGGTTTTCTTTCAGGGACGATTCTAATTCATAGCCCTTCTGACAAGGCATACATAGATCCTTGTTGGCAAAAAATTCTTCTTTTTCAGCTACGCTTGCTTCCCCATCCAAAATCTTTTGGATCAATTGCATACAATCCTGATGGTGCTCACAGCTCCTTTTCATTTTATTTCAACTTAATTCAGTTTTTTTAACACCTCATTTGAAATATTAGTTCCCAGGATTTAATGACACGTTGTCAGTTATACCCCTTCGTTTTAGCATAATTTACTAATTTGGTTTTAAGCAAAGCCCTAGCGCGATGCAAACGTGATCTGACTGTACCGATGGGTATATCCAAAATTTTTGCCATCTCTTCGTAACTAAACTCCTCCAAGTCACATAAAATAATAATCATCCGAAAATCAACTGGGAGAGATTGGAGTGCGGCGGTGATTTCGTCACCCAACATATCATTAACTGTTTCAGCTTGTAAATCAGCATAGTATGCGGGTTCCGCGGCTTCATCTTCCCCAGAAATTGACTGTTCTACCCATTCAAATTCTACTTTAGAAGGGCCTCTCGATTTTTTTCGATAATCATTAATAAAATTATTTTTCAAAATCCTGAATAGCCAGGCTTTCGCGTAAGTGCCTGGTTCAAAAGAATTTATAAAACGATATGCTTTTAAACAAGTATCCTGAACTAAGTCTTGAGCATCATCTTCGTCGGCGGTCAACTTAAGTGCGAAATTATACATGGCATCCATGTGCGGCATGAATTCTTTTTCAAAAACACCCCTTGCATTACCTAAAGAATAAATTTTGTCTTTTACCTCGACTTCCATTAGCATGAATTTATTCGTAAAATTTACGAAACTACCCTAATTGCAATTATGAAGCCAAAAATCTACGTGACAAAAAGACCTAGTTTTTTTGATTGAATAATTCAAGCATTCCGAAAACCAATGTACCTAAAATGGCACTGGCGAAAGCTCTAAGTAGACTGTACATGAATAAAGTAGCATCGGCAGATTCTACTAGAAATAAAATCAGGTGATGCGAGAGAAGCATCACAAAAATGTAGGGAAAAAACCATAAAGCTTTCATTTCACTCAATGATACACTTGATCGCTCGTCATAGCCATTCACCGGAGTCAGCACCTTAAAGAATACAGGTCTTAAAAATGCGATAAATACGGTGGCTAATGAATGTATTCCATGCGTATTATAGAATATATCCACGATCCAGCCTATAAAGAAACCGCCAATCATTAAATAAAATAATGGAGTATGAATAGGTGCTTTTATTATAATCCAAAGGTAAATAAAACAAAAAGCCACATTCGCTAACGCCACATCACGTAAGATAAAAACCTGAGTGACGAGGCTAAAAAAAACAATAAAAATCCATTTGATTTGAAATGAACTACCCATATTATTCAGGCTTAGGTTTTATGGTTTCCAACTTTAATTGTTGGTCCAACAGATGATTCTTGATCACATACACATACTTTAGCGTCGAGAAATTGGTTAACAACATTACTTTAATATTGTGAAAAGTTTCATCTTTTTCGAGACCTACTTTTGCTACAATGCCAATAGGAATATTAGGAGGAAACACCACATTGTAATCAGAAGTTACAATGGTATCACCCTTCAGCACCTTTTTATATTTGGAAACATCCATCATTTCTACCACTTCTGTTTGAATACCAGGCCATTTAATGTACCCTAATTCACCAGTAGATTTAATTTTTGCCGAAACATTATTTTCTATGTGCAATACTGAAACCACTAAAGATAAATTTGACGTACAAGACATGACCTTCCCAACCACGCCATTAGACGAGATTACCGCCATTCCCGGCTTTATTCCATCCACTAAGCCTTTGTCAATGGTCAAATAATTCTGTGACATTTGAGTGCTTTGATCGATTACCTTACTCGCCAACGGAGCATATCGATTTAACATGGCAGAACTAACAAAATAAGGAACTTTGCTTTCTGGCTGCTTTATGGCATTTAATTTGAAAATCTCTTGCCTTAATCGTGTATTTTCTAAAGCAAGCTCCTGGTTAACTTCACCCAAATGATGATAGGTTTTTATATCGCGACTTGTAGCTAATAAGGAAGCAGCCCAGCGATTTGTGGTATTCAAATAAATGACATGTTGAAAATCATCGTATTTGAAAATAGACCAAACATTGATCAACTCCAATAGAACAAACAAAAGAAGGATCCTTTGCCGAATTAGGAATTGAAACAATTGATTCATGCCAAAGAAAAAATTAAAAGGAAGAAATTAAGTAATTAAAATCGCTCTATACTTATCAAGATTTTTTAGAATTTCTCCTGTACCTCGTACAACGGCCTTTAATGGATCATCCGCCACATGTACTTTCAGTTGGGTTTTCTTCTCAATTCTTTTATCTAAACCATGCAACATGGCACCTCCACCAGCTAAATGAATTCCATTATGAAAAATATCACCCGATAATTCGGCAGGAGCTCTTTGTAAAGTTTCCATAATGGCTACTTCAATCTTCGTGATTGAACTATCCAACGCATAAGCTATTTCAGAATAATTGATTAAAATCTCCTTTGGTATACCGGTCATTTGATCACGACCCCTAATCTCAAAATCGGGAGGTGCATTTTCTAATTCTGGTAATGCCGCTCCCACCTGAATTTTAATCTGCTCAGCGGACCTTTCTCCAATAACTAATTTATGCTCACGCAATAAATAATCTTTTATATCTCTAGTAAATTCATCTCCAGCGATACGAATTGAGTTTTCAACAACAATTCCACTCAATGAAATAATGGCAACTTCCGTGGTACCTCCACCTATATCTACCACAAGAGATCCATTGGGTTGTTCAATATCAATTCCTATTCCAATCGCAGCTGCAATTGGCTCATGAACCATATAAACCTCACGCGCTCCAGCATGCTCCGCTGAATCCTTTACAGCTCTTTTTTCCACCTCTGTAATCCCAGAAGGAATACAAATAACCATCCGTAAAGCTGGAGAAAAAAACGAATTCCCCTTATCCATCATCTTAATCAATCCGCGCATCATTAATTCAGCCGCCGTAAAATCTGCAATAACACCATCCTTCAAAGGCCGAATCGTTTTAATATTGTCATTGGTTTTTTCATGCATCATCATGGCTTGTCTACCCACAGCCAACACTTTATTTGTGTTTCTGTCTAATGCAATAATAGATGGTTCATCTACCACCACCTGATCCTTGTGAATGATTAAGGTATTTGCAGTACCTAAGTCAAGCGCGATATCTTTAGTAAGAAAATTAAATAATCCCATGATTTAGTATAATTATTGGATTTAAGCTGGATTGTAAATCCACAAGCATCAAATTTACGGATAAATTATGAGCTAATTATTTATTTTAATTTAAAAATATAGGCATCCTAAAAATAATTATAAAAACACTAGGCACTCTCTTTTTGGAATTTTACAGAACCGAAAAAGCGCACTTATAGGTATATTACAATAAAAGTGGCCAAAATATATTGAAAAAAAAGACTATTTTTTTTCGAAATAATTTGGATTTATTCACTGATTTATTAGTTTTGTCCAAGTTAAATTAAGAAAATCGTAATAATCGACGATAAAACATACGAAAATGGAAGATTATAATAAGATTATTGAGTCCTTAGGAGTAAAATTTATCAAGGCTAGAAACATTAGAATATTACAACCTATCCGAATAAAAAATTATTATGATGTTGAAAACTCGCTCTTGATATTGTACAAAGGTGAAGTTTCGTTTGGCGAGGAAGAAACCCAAGTAGAAGAGGGTGATATGCTTTTTATTCCAGGTGGCAAAATGGTCAGCGTTACTTATGGTAATGCAGAAAAACCTAAGGCGGTAAATAATGAGGAGTTCATGACACATCGTGAGCTTTACTTCGACCAAAATAATGATTCAAGCGCTATTGGTAGACTTGAAAATTCATTTGGAATGGTTGCTTTTGAGGCGAAGGTTTTTGATTCAGTGAATTTCTTTACATCTCTAGATATCCCTCCATTTTTAATTAAGAAAGATGAGAAGTTGGCTCAGACCATCAAAGAAATTCTCCTGGAGGATATGTCGGATGAGATTGGGAAAGGGAGGATTATCAAAATCAAAACGGAAGAAATTGTCATTGAAGTTATTCGTTATATCATTCAAAATAGATTGTTTGTTGAGCAACTAGCCACCAACAGCACCTATTTCAAAGATCCAAGATTAATTGACATTTTCGCTTACATCAAGGATCATATCGGTGGAGATTTGTCAAATAAAGTATTAGCCAATGTGGCCAACGTATCTGAAGATTATGTAGGACAATATTTCAAAATGTTAACCGGAATTAATCCTCAGGACTACATTGAATATCAAAGAATGGAAGCTGCCGTGGGACTTTTACGTACCACTAAAAAATCCATTCGTGCCATAGGTTCTGAAGTAGGATATAAAGACACCGCTTATTTCTGTAGAAGATTTAAGATGATGTTTGGTATCCCTGCAGGCAAAATGAGACGCCGTGAATCATTGATGAATATTTAAATTCAATCACGTAAGCATAAAAAAAGGCCTGAAATTTCAGGCCTTTTTTTGTTTATAAGAAGTACTTCAGTTTAACGAGTTCTCGTTCCGTTAAATACCTCCAGTGACCTCTCGGCAAATCTTTTTTAGTCAAACCCGCAAAAGTTGTTCGGTCTAATTTAGTTACCTCATAACCTAAGTGTTCAAATATTCTTCGAACAATTCGGTTTTTTCCTGAGTGAATTTTAACGCCAATGACGTAACCATCTGGAGTAACTTTTGCCAAATCATCCACTTTGATTTCTCCATCCTCTAGGGTTAATCCCGCTTTGATTTTTTCGAAATCATCATCGGTCAAAGGCTTGTCTAACTCTGCTTGATAAATTTTTTCAATCTCATGCGACGGATGAGTCAGTCGATCAGCTAATTCACCATCATTTGACAATAAGATTAAACCTGTCGTATTTCGGTCTAATCTGCCTACTGGATAAATACGCGCATCGCCCGCATTTTTGACTAATTCCATGACCGTTTTGCGATCATTTGGATCTTCGGTGGTTGTCAAAAAGTCTTTGGGCTTATTCAATAACACATAAACTGGCTTTTCGCGATTCAATTTGCGATTGCCATATTTTACAATATCCGTGGGAGCTACTTGATAGCCCATTTCAGTGATCACCTTGTTGTTCACTTTAATTTCACCCGCCTCGATCAATTTATCAGCGTCACGTCGAGAACAAATTCCTGCATTCGCGATATATCTATTTAAGCGAACCTTGTCGCTTTTGCTTTCAGCCTCTCTAATTTTTCTTTGAATTTTAGCAGGGGCCTTTTCTTTAAAACGATCTAGTTTATATTGTGGCGTATGCGCTGGACTTTCCTCATACCTATTTCTGCTCTTAAAAGTATCTCTCTTCGAAAACTTGCTCGTAGGTGCTTCTCGAAAATCCTTGGATGAATCATCCGATTTTTCTCTGTCAAATACTCTTTTTGGACGCTCAGTATCGAAACTGTCAGATTGAAATGGCTTACGCTCGCGGTCTTCTGAAAATTCTCTTTTAGGCCCGTCAAACTCACTGCTTGGTCGGCTTTCTGCATTTAAATCGCCTCCTTGAAAAGTTCGGTTCGGTCGATCACCTGCATATGGTTTACGCTCCGGATTAAAGGGCTTACGCGCGCGATTACCTGAAAATTCTCTTTTAGGTCCGTCAAATTCCCGACGTGGGCGGTTTTCTGAATTTGAATCTCCTCCTTGATAAGGTCTTGACTCTCTATTTCTTTCTCCAGAATTTGGTGTTCTGTCTGATGAGTATGGCTTATTATAAGGCTTGCGTTCACGGTCACCTGAAAATTCTCTTTTGGGGCCGTCAAATTCCCGACGAGGTCGGCTTTCTGAATTTGAATCGCCTCCTTGATAAGGTCTGCTTGGTCGATCCCCAGCGTAAGGTTTACGTTCCGCATTATAAGGCTTGCGCTCACGGTCTCCTGAAAATTCTCTTTTGGGCCCGTCAAATGCTCTAGGCTCTGATGAACGAAACTCAGATCTTCCGCCCCGATCGCTCGTTGGCTTAATTCCAGTACTCCGATCTGTAAAATTTTTGGTTGGTTTTCTCGCTGATGAGCCTACGTTACTTGGACCTGAAAACTTGCGTATGGATTCTGAACGACGTATGTCGTCCTTTTGGATTCTTTTTCTCATAAAATGTGCAACATCACTGCTGGATTGTATAAGGCGTTGAGCCTTATTATTTTCTAAATTTCTGCAAAGTTACATGAAATTAATGAGCATAGCTTATTACATTTGAAAGTTCTTTTAAAATAGATGGTATTTTACAATCCGCATATGTTCAAAAAATATTCGATTTTGTTCTTATTGGGCGTTTTATTTACTTCATGCCACACGGATAAATTAAGCAATAAAAAAGCGCTAAAGCATTTTGATAAAGGGGAATATGACCTAACCATTAAGGAATTACTCCCATTGGCTCAAAAAGGTTTCCAGTTGGATCAAACTAATTACCTCTTAGGAGAATCTTATCGACTATCGAATCGGATCACACAATCTTTACCCTATTACCAGCAAGCTCAGGCTAAAGGATATGTCGACAAAATGCTTCCCTATTACATGGCTATTTCAGCTAAATCCATAGGCAATTATGAATTAACAAAAAGCTATTTAAACGAATTTGTTAAGTCAAAACCAAGCCGATTATATCAAATTAAGTCGGAAATTGAATTAGAAAACCTAGGACAAATCCCTGATTTATTAAAAAAACAAAGTCCTGTAACGTTACAAGCGCTCACAGGAAATACGTCAAAAACAGAATTTGACGCCAAAAAAATTGGAGACGAATTGATTTTCACTAGTTCCTCTAAACCTGAAATTTACAAAAACAATGGCCTGCCTTTTTTAGGAATTGTTAAAGCCCCTTTAAAAAATCCTGGAGAAATAGGGAATCAATCCATATTTAGCTCGGCCCTTTTTAAAGAAAATGCGAACGATGGAACTCCCGCATTTACAAAGGACGGTACTACCGTTGTTTTTGCCAGAGGAAATACGGGGAAAAGCAAAGATCCATCCCCAGATGTGGACTTATATATTTCAAAAAAAACAGCTGCTAACTGGTCTGAACCTGAACGTCTCAGCATTTCAGATTCGTTGGCCTGGGACGGAAGTCCCAGTTTTTCTGCTGATGAGAGAACCTTGTATTTTAGCTCTAACCGTAGAGGAGGAAAGGGGGGCGTTGATTTATACCGAGTACCCATCGATAACTCTGGGAGGTTTGGCCGACCTATCAACTTAGGCTCCACGATTAACACACCAGGAGATGAATTATTTCCCTATGTGAGTACCAATGGGAAATTGTACTTCTCATCAGATGGGCATCCGAGCATTGGAGGTTTGGATTTATTTGTGGCTAGTCGGAATGAAAATGAAATTATTGTGGAGCATTTAGGTGTACCCATCAATTCCATCGGCGACGACTTTGCCATATCATTTTCCGATTCAACCCAAGGCTATATTAGTTCAAATAGGCCTGGTGGTAAGGGTGATGACGACATCTATTTCTTCAAATCCACTGGCTCTGAAGATCGCTGGTGGACGACTGCGCCACCGCCCGTCATTGATACCTTAAACAAGAAAATAGTCAATTATTTTGTCCAAGTCAAGGTCGTAGATCCATCCGGAAATTCAATTGACTCCGTTAAAATTAATGTCCGTAAAAATGGTCAAACCCTATCCAATGAAAAAACCAATAAAAAGGGCTTGATTGAATTAATCGATTTAGCTGAAAATGACGAACTCATCTTTAAGTGTGACAAAGAAGACTTTATTACCGTGCGATCCAGCTTCTCCATGGAAGGAAAAACCATTCCTGATGCATTATTGAAAAAGGAAATGACGGATACAACTTTCCAAGTAATCATTACGATGGACCGACCAGAGATCGGAAAAGAGATTTCAAAATTGTATGAAATCAATTCCATTTACTATGATTTGGACAAAGCAGATATCCGCTCAGATGCCGCAGAAGAGCTAGATAAGATTGTCCAATTCTTATCAGACAATCCACAAATGAATTTGGAGCTAGGTGCCCATACGGATGCCAGGGCAAGTACCGGGTATAACTTAAAATTATCGCAAAGAAGAGCTGAATCAGCGGTCAAATATATCATTCGCCGGGGAATCGCCACCGACCGAATAAAACCCAAAGGGTATGGTGAAAGCCAATTGATCAATGAATGTTCAGATGGAGTAGAATGTCCAGAGGAAATGCACCAACAAAATAGACGGACAGAATTTAAAATTATCAAAATTAGTACTGAATAAAATGGCTAGCTACGTATTAAAAGGCGCTCAAATTGTCAATGAAGGTAAAATCATTCAGGGAGATATTCGCATCAAACAAGGTCGGATCGATAAAATTGCCTCATCTATTTCCGCCAGTGCCGAGGACCAAGTAATAGATCTGACTGGAAAACATATATTTCCAGGAATGATCGATGACCAAGTGCATTTTAGGGAGCCTGGATTAACGCATAAAGCAAGAATCGCTTCGGAAGCGCGTGCAGCGGTAGCCGGTGGAGTAACCAGCTTCATGGAAATGCCCAATACTGTCCCCAATGCACTTAATCAAACATTATTAGCCGATAAATACAACATAGGGCAGGCGAGTTCTTTGGCCAATTATTCCTTTTTTATGGGGGCGTCCAATGATAATTTGGAAGAAGTCCTTAAAACATCCAAAAGAGATGTTTGCGGCCTTAAAATATTCATGGGTTCAAGTACCGGAAATATGTTGGTCGATAATGTCCAAACCCTCGAAAAGCTTTTTTCCAGGAGTGAGATGCTCATCGCAACCCATTGTGAAGATGAGGCAACAGTTCGCGCCCGTTTAGCTTTGTTTAAAGAAAAATATCCATCAGACGACGCCCCAGCCTATTTACATCCGCTCATAAGGAACGAAGAAGCTTGTTATTTGTCCTCCTCTATGGCCATCGACTTAGCCAAAAAATCCAACGCGCGCTTACACATTTTACATATTAGCACGGAGGAAGAATTAGCTTTATTTGACCATACCAAACCTGTCAGAGAAAAAAGAATCACGGCTGAGGTATGCGTACACCATCTTTGGTTTGATGCATCTGATTATGAAACAAAAGGCAATCTAATTAAGTGCAATCCGGCTATTAAAGATGCCCGACACAAAAATGCCCTGCGCAAAGCATTGAATACGGGCGAATTGGATATTATTGCTACGGATCATGCGCCACATACTTGGGAAGAAAAACAGCAAGGGTATTGGTCCGCACCATCTGGTTTACCTTTAGTCCAACATCCTCTATTGATCCTTTTCGAATTAGCCCAAGAAGGGGTTTTGACCTTAGAAAAAATCGCTGAAAAAACAGCTCATGCGGTGGCAGACTGCTTTCAAATAGAGGAAAGAGGATATATCAGGGAAGGTTATTGGGCTGACCTGGCTATTGTAGATTTGCAAAAACCTACCCTAGTCGAGAAATCGAATTTACATTTTCAATGCGGATGGTCCCCTTTAGAAGGCAAGAAATTTTCTGCAAGTATTGATTCCACATTTGTGTCAGGACACTTAGCCTATTCAAATGGAAATTTTGATATGAGTCAATTAGGAAAGAGGCTTCTTTTTGACCGCGATTAAAGTACGTCATCAAAAAAGACTCTTAAATAAAATCCTAAAGATTGGTTGTATAAGGATCCGCCGCCAGAAGCTATATTAATGATACCCGTTTGATAGGTTACCCCCAAGGAAACAAAGTTTTGAAAAACAATTCCAAGACCTACTTTGAATCCCATGTCAACCCTTCTCAAATCGCGAGAAAAACTTTCACCTGAGGTTGTAGTCGTCACAAATGTAGTGGGCTTCAAGGGGTTTGGACCTCTATTAATATACGTTGAATTATCCCATAATCCCACACCAAAATAAGGGCCAGCCCAAACCGTTAGGCCTCCGCCATATTCTGATAAACTTCCTAGTTTAATCTCAAAGTTGGGACTAAAGTCCAAATAATTTAAAGAAATGGTACGGTCAACATAAACCGAATCTGAATAATTTGTTTTTGCATGATACCCTCTTTGAGATAAAGAAAGTTGGGGACTAAAGCTAGCCCGAGCAGTTATTGGGTATTGTAACCCTATACCTAACTCAATGGCAGGTTTGAAAAAATAAGATTCTCCAGAAGTGCCATCCCCGCTAAATCGAACCGACTTAGCCTCCAAATGAAAAATCTTTTTTGGCTTATATTTTTGCCCCATCACACACATGGGAACCAATAAAATAAAGAAGAAAATTGACTTGAAATACGAAGACATCATCGGGTTATTGCGAAATATTCCTCAATTTTAACCCATATTTATGTAAACACCAACAAAAGTTTATTAATTGGCTCGAATTTATGAAGAAAACTACCGGGATTCTACTCCCCTATTTTTCGCTTTCAGGGATAGAAGCAGGATTAGATGAGGCGGGAAGAGGCTGCTTAGCTGGCCCAGTAGTAGCCAGTGCAGTTATTTTGCCCAAAGACTTTACACATCCTGCACTAACCGATTCGAAACAATTAACATCCAAGCAGAGAACAAATTTAATTGACATCGTGAAACATTATGCCATTGAATATGCGATTGCAGAAGTAGACCATGAAACGATTGATCAAATTAATATTTACAAAGCTAGTGTCTTAGCGATGCACCATTCAGTAGACCAATTAAAAACCAGACCTGATCATTTACTAGTGGATGGGAATCGATTCATCAACTATCCTCTGATTTCACACACTTGCATCGTGAAAGGAGATTCAAAATATTTTTCGATCGCGGCCGCCTCTATTTTAGCTAAAACATATCGCGATGAATGGATGAAAAATGCAGCTGAAAAATACCCAGGATATGGCTGGGAGAGAAATGCTGGCTATCCCACTTTAGAACATAGAAGAGCTGTGTTAAATTTAGGGCCAACAGACATCCACCGAAAAACCTTTCGTGTAGAATTAAAAGAAAAATGCTAAATTTATTTTTTTTAAACCAGCCTTGAAAATACTGCACACTTGTAAATATTTCTTTTCCTTCCTGATGCTGTTTTTAATTAGTCAGAAAATAGCGGCACAAGGAACACAAAATCGGCTCCTGCAATTCAATGAGCGCATAAAAAATGCGGAAGATTTCAGTCGAAAATTAGACAGCAATTATAAAAAAAGCCTTCGTATTGCCGGGGAAAGAGGTCTTAAAATAAAAGAGGATTTAGGGAATGGGAGATTTTTAAGTCTCCAACAAATCAATGAAATAGGCGAACCGCTTTATATCATAAATCACTCCAACGCACAAGCTGCAGCCACCACCAAGACAAACCAACTTTATTCTGGTGGAAGCCTAGGAATTTCATTAAGTGGAAAATCCGATACCATGTCAGGACGACTAGCCGTTTGGGATGGTGGAAATGCCCTGGCTACTCACCAAGAATTTGGAGGTCGAATCAAACTACAAGAGAACTTAAGTACTACTGATATTCACAGTACCCACGTGTCAGGCACTATGATTGCTTCTGGAATCAATGCGAATGCGAAAGGGATGTCTTTTGGCGCAGATCTTAAATTATGGGATTACAACAACGATAATGCGGAGATAAGTGATGCCTCTCTACCCAAAACGGGACCCCCTTTGTTAGTAAGCAATCACTCCTATGGATACCAGTCGGGATGGGTTTATGATTCAACAAAGAATAAATGGCAATGGTGGGGAGAGGAAAAGATAAGCACCTTCGAGGATTACAAGTTTGGTTTTTATGATACCAATGCACAAAATTTAGATAAAATTGCTTTTAATGCCCCCTATTATTTGATGGTCAAGTCGGCCGGAAATAGCCGTGATACGAATGGTCCGGAGGCCGGGAAATACTATTTTCTAAAAACGTCTACCAAAGATTCCTCCAACATTGCCAGAAGTAAAAATGACGGATATGACATTATTTCTACTACCGGAACTGCTAAAAATATATTAACAGTAGGGGCCGCAGAATCCATGTACACCATTCCCGAAAAAGGAAGTGATGTTGAATTAGCAAGCTTTTCATCTTGGGGTCCCACAGACGATGGCAGAATTAAACCTGATATTATAGGAGTTGGTACCGATCTTTTATCCACCAGTAATGCCTCCACCACAAGTTATTCTTACCTAAGCGGCACCTCTATGGCTACCCCACAAGTGTCTGGATCTATCTTTTTGCTTCAACAGTTATACAATCGTCTAAATACTAATACTTTCATGCGCTCTGCTACCTTGAAGGGGCTCGTTTTACATTCAGCTTTGGATTTGGATGCGGCAGGTCCTGACTATAAAACAGGCTGGGGTCTTTTAGACACAGAAAAAGCGGCAAAAATCATCATAAATGCGGGTTCATCAAATTTGATTTCGGAAGGTACTTTGGCCAATACTGCCATAGACAAACGTTCTTTCGTTGCATCTGGGAAAGGCGATTTGATTGCAACACTATCTTGGACTGATCCGGAGTCAACCGTATTTCCCATCACTACTGAAAATTTGAATAACCGTAAACCTAAATTAGTCAATGACCTGGATATTAAAATAACGGATGGTACCGGGAAATTTCTGCCCTTCATTTTAGACCCTGCCGCTCCTGAAAAAATCGCTGAGGCGGGAGACAATATTCGAGATAACATTGAAAAAATTATTTTTAAAGGAGCAGTTCCCGGAAAATCATATGAATTAACCATTTCACATAAGGGGACTTTGAAAAATGATAAACAAGATTTCTCTTTGATTGTATCTGGTATTGGGGGAAAAGCATATTGCGCGATTACGCCAACAAGCCCACAAAATATCATCAAGTCTTTGGCCGTTGGCACCTATTCAAACACGGCATCAACCTCACAAGACTTCACCTCTACGCCTATTCCGTTGGAATTAGGTGGATCCAACGACCTTAAATTGACATTCTCAAGCACGGCTACCAAAAAAATAAAAGTGGTTGTAGACTGGAACCAAGATGGAGACTTTGAAGATTCAAATGAGCTGATGTTAGCCAGTGATCTATTGACCGCAGAAAGCTATTCGGCAAAATTTAAAGTCCCGTCCAACATAAGCATCAATCAGTACTTCAGAATGAGGGTGGTCAGTGAACTAGGGAATTCATCTACTAATGTGTGCGGCAATTTAGGAACTGGTGAATCTGAAGAATATGTTATTCAAGTCATTCAGGCATCAAATGATGTAGGCATCATGTCGATTTCTAATCCAACGAGTAGTTATTGCGCCACAAACGGTTCCACATCACTCTTGGTCCGAGTGAAAAACTATGGAAGTAAATCACAAAGTAATATCCCGATCTCGTTAAATTATTACCTTGAAAATAACTTGCAGGGTAGTCTTATCGGCAAAATATCAAAGATCGATGCGGGCAACGAGCAAATTATTACAGTATCCGGAACTGCTAATTGGATCGCAGGGAAAACATATACATTTAAAGCGATTTCAAATCTAGATGTCGATCAAAATACAAACAATGACTTATTAAGCACAAGCCAAATTATTGAAAATCCGCAAGCGCCCGTGGGGACAGGTCTTTTCTGTTCCGGAGCGACTTCCTTAAATTTAAGTGCTTCTCAAGGATTCCCACTATGGTATAACAATAATGTATTGGCCGCATCAGGAACTTCGGCAACTGCCCCTTATTCGGCTAATTATACCGTAGGCTATAATGACTTTTCGGGATCCATGAAACCTGTAACAAAAAAGGAATTTGGCACCGGTTCATATTATGAAAATTTTGGACCCGCTCCTATTTTTGATATCAAAGTCCCCATTATTCTACAGTCGGCCAGAGTCTATGTGGGGACCTCCGGGACCATCACTTTTGATGTTTTTAACTATGAAAGTGGCGAATTAGTTTCCTCTATTACGAAAGATTTGAATGCCACAAGAACACAAACTAACTCGACAAAAGTAAACAACCAATTAAACGATGACAAAAATGATCCCGGCCAAATAGTCGAGCTTAATTTATCCTTTCCAAAACCAGGAACCTATATACTTGCACAAACTTGTAGTAATGGGGCGACTATATTCCGAAGTAATAAATCGTTAACGGATACCGTAAATACTCCAACTAATCTGGGATATCCTTATACAATTCCCAATATTTTATCAATGACCGGAGCGCTATATAATGGGGCACCCATCACCACAGGATACTATTATTTTTACGACATGAAATTCAAGTCGTTGGGCTGTCCAAGCCCAAGATCTGTCGTGAATATCACAACCGCAAAAACTCCTGATGCAAGTATTAGTCCTACAGGTACCCAAACAGTTTGCATAGGTGGTTCCATTTTAATTACTGCAAAATCTACAAACAATCCGAGTTTCCAATGGCTATTAAATGGTGCACCCATCAGTGGGGCGAATACCTCTACCTATGATGCTAAAAAAAGTGGAACATATCAGGTTAAAGCAACTGTGAATGGATTATGCACAAATACATCCAGCGCTTTAAATTTAACTGTTTCAAGCCCATTGCCGCCAGCAATTACCTACATAGACGGGACGATGAAAATAGCAGGTACTGGAACTATTCAATGGTATATAAATGGGGCTGTCATTCCTGGCGCAACTACATCCACCTATACTCCCGTGCAAAGTGGTTTATACTCGGTTTTCTTGAAAGATGTCAATGGCTGTAGCGCGACGTCCGATTTATTGACGATCAATATATTGGCCACGGAGAAAGAAAATCCTTTTTCAAACTACATGGCATTTCCTAACCCTGCCATTGATTTGCTAAATGTAGGATTGCCTCAAGCTAAGGCAGGTACGTATGCCATTGAAATTATTGATATGCATGGGAGGATTTTCCTAACAGATAAAATTCATCTAGAACCTGGGGCGAACCAATTGAAAATTGACATTTCTAAGTTACCCGTGGGTACTTATCTGGTCCGATTACCCGAAATCGTAAACCAACCCAGCATGAAGTTTATTAAAAACTAAAAGATTGTTTTGACCAAGTATCGACCACTTGTTTTACCTGCTAACATGTCCTGCATGATTTTAGGGGCTTCTTCCAAATGGATTGTTTTTACGATTTTATCTATTGGGAAATTCCATTCTTTAGAAAATTTATTCCAAACTTTTTGCTTCAACTCCAAGGGCGAATCAGCCGAATAAATGCCTAATAATCGGGCCCCTCTCAGTATAAATGGATAAATCTGCAGGTTTAAATCGACATTAGATGCCATGCCGCAAGCTGCCACTGATCCACCGGCCTTAAGACTTTTTAGTATTTTAATTAACGTGTCTCCTCCTACCGTATCAATCGCTCCTGAGAATTGCATGGGATAAAGTGCTTTCGTTTTATCCTCGAGGAATTCCTGCCGATCGATTATCTCATCCACACCGATTGATTTCAAAAAACCGTGTAACTCTTTTTTCCCCGTAACGGCAATGACTTCATAGCCCAAATGTTTTAGCAATAAAATACTGCACATTCCCAAACCTCCGGTAGCACCACTCACCACGATAGGACCATCGCTAGGGACAATACCATTTTGTAGCAAGGCCAACATGGCCATGCCGGCGGTCAAACCGGCCGTGCCAATTTGCATCGTTTTTTCAAGCTTTAGTCCTGAGGGTAATTTGATGATCCATGTAGATGGAATGGAAACATACTCTGACAATCCTCCATGCGCATTCATGCCCAAATCGAAACCCGTAATGATAACTTGACTTCCAGGCTTAAACTTGCCCGTTGGGTCATTAATCACAATTCCCGAAGCATCTATCCCTGGAATATGAGGAAAATTTCGAGTAATCCCTCGATGCCCAGAGGAAGAAAGAGCATCCTTGTAATTTAATGAGGAATAAAAAACTTGTACAAGAACCTGCTCGGAATTTAAAACATCCATGGGGATATTTGACAAAGACGTTACATAGGTACCATCTCCATTTTCACTCGTCCATAAACCTTTAAAAGTTTCCATCATTTAATTCTTTGTCCAAAGAAAAATCATTCGTGGCGAATTTTGATCATCAAATGAATTTAATTGATAATCGCCCAACATGCCAGTCCAGGTAAAACCTGAATTAAATGCATATTCAAAAAAATCCGATTGGGAAATCAATTCAACCTTTTCTTCAAAATGAAATGTCTCCTTTTGATCTGTAAAATCAATAGATTTATAGAGAAAACCATCTTTGGCCCAACGTTTTATCTCAAATGATATGCCTTGTTTGATCACTGTCTCTTGGCCAACTAAATGATTAAGCACATAAGTAGGATTAAAGAAATCCATTAAAAAAACACCTCCCGGCTTTAATGCGGCACTTAATGAATTGAAAGCTGCTTGGTTATCAGACTTTACATCAAAATAACCAAAGCTGGTAAAGAAATTACAGACCCATTCATAGACTCCCGCATTAGGCAGCGGGTCACGAATATCATGTACAAAAAAAGATAAATTATCCGTTGAATAAAGATTAGCCGCCTCTATGTTTTTAGGGGACAAATCAAACCCGTCAACTTTAAATCCTAGTTCATGTAATGTTTTGGCATGTCTTCCCTGTCCACAAGCGGCATCTAAAACAAGGGTATTTTTAGGGGTTTTTAACTTTTGCTGAATAGCCTTTATGAAAGCTGAAGCTTCATTTTCATCTCTTTGATCATATAAAATATGGTAATAAGGAGAGTCAAACCAGGTACTAAACCATTTCAACTTAGACATTATATACCAGTTTCAGTCAATTTTAAAAAATCCTGATAGGCTAATTTAATGCCGTCTTCCAATGCTATTTTATGGTGCCATCCAAGGCCGTGAAGTTTAGAAACATCCATCAATTTTCTAGGCGTACCATCGGGCTTTGATGTGTCCCAAATTATTTCACCCTTAAATCCCACGATTTGTTTCACCAGGGCTGCCAAATTTTTAATCGTCACATCTTCGCCGGTACCTATATTGACCAACTCCGATTCATTGTAATTTTCCATTAAAAACAAACAAGCCTCCGCAAGATCATCGGCATGTAAAAATTCCCGCATGGGTGATCCTGTTCCCCAGAGAGTCATTTCTGAAGCAGATTTTTCCTTGGCCTCATGAAATTTGCGAATCATCGCAGGTAACACGTGTGAATTAACTAAATCGTAATTATCGTTTGTACCGTATAAGTTCGTTGGCATAACCGATATGAAATTACATCCATATTGTGCCCGATAGGCCTCACACATTTTAATTCCGGCAATTTTAGCGATCGCGTAAGGCTCGTTCGTTGGCTCTAAATATCCACTCAATAAATAGGATTCCTTTAGGGGTTGCGGGGCTAATTTAGGGTATATGCAAGAAGACCCTAAGAACATTAATTTTTTAACTTTATTCAGATATGAATTATGTATAATGTTGTTTTGAATCGCTAAATTTTCATATAAAAAGTCGGCTCTATAGGTGTTATTTGCCACGATTCCGCCAACTTTTGCCGCGGCTAAAAATACATATTCCGGTTTTTCAACCTCAAAAAAATCTGCGACTTGCTGCTGATTTCTTAAATCTAATTCAGCAGATGTCCGGGTCAATAAATTAGTGTACCCCAATGATGTTAATTTTCGAACGATCGCGGACCCAACCATTCCTCGATGGCCAGCTACATATATTTTAGACTCTTTTTCCAATTCAACAAAATTTTTAATCCAACAACATTTTAAAATTTAAGCAAATTACATATTATCACGCATCTAATCATTTTAATTTATAATTTTGAGAAATTTTTTAGCGATCTGTGCGTTAATCCAAAAATGAGTATTCGGAAATTATATATTTTGTTATTTTGGTTCATGGGCTCAATCGCCTATGGTCAAAACAACGCAATTACTTCCAGCAAAAAGCCAGTAATAGACACGACCGTTAAATCCAAAGGAATTCTTGGGGGTAGGCTCTCCACGGGATTAGAAAATAGTGTCGATAAAATTAAGCAAGAAAGTGCGGAATGGAAAAAGGAAAGTCGTGCCTTTATTGAAGAACTTGGGATCAAAGACATTGGGGTAAAAGCTAGTATCGCATCGAGGAAAATCAAGAAAAAATTGGTTGCTAAAGATGAGTATGCCAACATTAAAACAGATCGACGCTTGGGCCAATATGGAAGTGGAAACCGTAGTACGGTAGAGGAAATAAATGTGGTCAAATTTGTAGAAGATGAATCGCTTAGCGCTTATGCTCAAGAAATCTGGTGGTTTGATCCAAATCAATCGCGCATCGTAAACTCATCCATTAAAGACAATAAAACCGCGCAAATCTGCCATGGTCCGTTCAAGAAAATAGTCAATAATGTCGTCGTTGAACAAGGGTTTTTCTTTATGGGAACAAAAGATGGTCGCTGGGAAACTTTTGGACCTGAAAATGAGTTAGAGACTAAAGTTTATTATGAACGTGGATTTTTAGCTGGTTCAAGTATTTCGTATCATGACGAGGCAAAAAAGAAAATCAAGCAAGTAGTTCCAAATTTTTATGGAAAAACAAGGGGCAATTATTTTTCTTTTTATCAGAGTGGTAATTTAAAAGAAGATGGTAAATTTGATGACTCAATCAGAATAGGCCGTTGGCGTGAATATTACGAATTTGGAACTGGGGGAAGATTAAAAAAAGAGTGGCGTTATGGGAAAGATAAATTTGATGTATCGGAACCTATATTAATGGTAGAGCGAGATTCCCAAGGAAAAATTATCTATCAGAATAATCAAAAATTTGATTAATGAAAGCATTTTGTTTGTTTATGGTGTTGCTTGGGTCTCTTGGAATGATGTTTTATTCCCATGAAGCGCAATCAAACATTTCACCCATTAACACATCTCAATTTACTTGGCACACGGAAGAAAGTTTTCATGCCCATGGAACCACACACCCATTAAACTCATCAAACAACGCTGAGGAGGAAGAAGATGACGAAGTAAATGATGAAGATGAATTTAATTTAAAGTCTGTGTTTTTTAAAAAAGAAACTCCATTTACTCCTATACATTTTTTAGAGAATTTAATTTCAATACATTCGCAACCTAGGCTTTCAAAGCCATTTTTAAAACCTCAATTTACCCCTCCAGACCTTGATATTGATTAACAAAATTCATTTTAATAAAAATTTAACTAATCAATATGAATATTACTTCTAATATTAAAGCAATCATTTCAGGTGATTGGAAATCAGGTATTGCTGTTTTTTTAGTAGCATTGCCCTTATGTCTTGGAATTGCGCTCGCCTCAGGAGCGCCCTTAATGTCAGGCTTAATTGCCGGAATTATAGGGGGTGTTATCGTTACCCTTATTTCAGGGTCTGAATTATCTGTCAGTGGCCCAGCAGCTGGTCTTACCATCATTGTGGCAAATGCCATTGTAACACTAGGTTCATTCCAAGGGTTTTTAGTGGCTGTCATTCTAGCAGGACTGATCCAAGTGGCATTAGGTATCCTTAAATTAGGTAAGATTGGGAGCTTTTTCCCTTCTTCAGTGATTCGAGGTATGCTAGTTGCGATAGGGATTGTTATTATCTTAAAGCAAATTCCTCATGCGATCGGGGATGATTTGGATTTTATTGGGGAGCTTGAATTTAATCAAAGTTCTGATGGACAAAATTCATTTTCTGAAATCCTATCGGCTTTTGATACCCTAAAACCCGGAGCATTTATCATCGCATTTTCAGGGCTTATCATTTTGTTTTCTTGGCCCTGGATCATTCGAAAAATAACGTTTTTGACGGCAATTCCCGCATCATTGTTGGTGGTATTAATCGGAGTGCTAACGAATGAATTACTGAAAATATATTCACCTGCGATGTATCTGGGTAATTCCCAAGAGCATATGGTTAATTTACCCATATTCAATTCTATTGGAGAATTAGCTGGTGGACTTGCAAGACCGGATTGGAATTATTTGACAAATCCTGCTATCTATTCCATTGCCATCACACTTGCCATTGTGGCTAGTTTAGAAACATTGCTTTCTTTGGAGGCCATTGATTCGCTAGACCCTTTAAAAAGAATTTCATCTGCCGACAGGGAATTGGTCGCTCAGGGAGTTGGCAATTTAACGAGTGGCTTATTGGGCGGATTACCTATTACTTCTGTGATCGTTCGATCTTCAACAAATGTCTATTCGGGTGGAAAAACTAGGATGTCCAGCTTCATACATGGTTTATTGTTAGTGGTGGCGGTACTTTTTTTACCTCTCTATCTAAATAAGATTCCACTGTCATGTTTGGCTAGTATTTTATTATTTACTGGTTATAAATTGGCTCATCCCAAAGAATTCAAAAAAATATTTTCAGAAGGTTGGAAACAGTGGATTCCGTTTATATCAACGATCATAGCCGTTGTAGCCATCGATTTATTATGGGGGATTTTTATAGGCACGTTTATTGGGTTGATTTTTGTGGTCCTAACCAATTACGAATCTGTTTTTTCCGTCTTCCATAATGGAAATGAGGTATTAATTAAATTCCAGAAAGATGTAACTTTCCTTCATAAAATGTCATTAAAGGAAACATTTCGGAAAATACCTACGGGTTCAGAGGTCTATATTGACGCATCAAAAGTGCACTTCATGGACCATGATATTAAATTATTAATTACTGAATTTATGTCAACTGCCAAAGAACGTGGCATTGATGTTGATTTTAAACAAAAACAAAAATAAAAATGAAAGAATATAAAAAACTACTTCTAAGTAACAAGGCATGGGCTAGCGAGCGTCTTGAAGTGGACGAGCACTATTTTGACGATTTATCTAAGGATCAAAATCCACTATTTCTTTGGATTGGTTGTGCTGATTCTAGGGTGCCTGCCGAAGAAATTACTCATGCAGATCCAGGTGAAATTTTTGTACACCGAAATGTGGCAAATATGGTAGTTCATACTGATATGAACCTTTTATCTGTTTTGCAATATGCCGTAGAAGTTTTAAAAATCAGGCATATTATCGTATGTGGCCATTATAATTGTGGGGGCGTAAAAGCTGCCATGACCAATAAAGACTTTGGTTTAATCAATAAATGGTTAAGAAATATCAAGGAAGTTTATGAGAAGCACTATGATGAGTTGCAGGCGATTGAAAACGAACAATCTCGCTTTAATGCAATGGTCGAACTGAACGTTAAAGAACAAATTCAAAATTTAGCTAAGACAACGATTGTTCAAAAAGCTTGGAAATCTAGTCAATTACCTCATTTGCATGGATGGGTTTTTGACATTCATAAAGGTGAAATAAAAGAAGTGGTGAATATTTCCGCTGGAGAATGGGAAAGCCCTGTCTTTAAATACGAATTTGAATAAATTAAAAAGGCCTGAAAATTCAGGCCTTTTTTTTTACAAATTTGTTTTTATTTTCAACTCGTCTAGCTGAGCTTGAGCGAGCGGGGAAGGTGAGTCAATCATGACATCTCGGCCCGCATTGTTTTTAGGGAATGCGATATAATCCCGAATCGAATCAGTGCCTCCAAACAAGGAGCATAATCGGTCGAAACCAAATGCCAAGCCACCATGTGGAGGTGCCCCATACTCAAAAGCATCTAATAAAAATCCGAATTGTGCTTTGGCTTCTTCAGGAGAAAAGCCCAAAACTTCAAACATGTTAGATTGCAAATCTTTTTGGAAAATACGAATCGATCCCCCTCCTACTTCCACCCCATTAATGACTAAATCGTAGGCATTTGCTCTAACTTTTCCAAAATCTCCTGCCTCCATCAAAGGAATATCTTCGGGCTTTGGGCTCGTAAAAGGGTGATGCATTGCAAACCAGCGATCTTCCTCTTCCCCATATTCTAATAAAGGGAAATCGACAACCCAATGAACTTGATAATTATCCGGATCCCTCAAGCCTAATCTTGTTCCCATTTCTAAACGCAATTCATTCAACTGCTTTCGTACTTTATCGCCATCGCCGGATAAGATTAATATCAAATCTCCAGGTTCAGCCTTACAAGCCTTGGCCCAAGTGGCAAGATCCTCTTCGCTATAAAATTTGTCGACCGAAGATTTCACAATCCCATCAGGCTGAACGCGCGCATAAATCAATCCTTTTGCTCCTATTTGTGGCCGGCGTACAAAATCGGTCAACTCATCTAATTGCTTACGCGTATATTCCGCGGCGCCTTTCACACAAATTCCTACGACCGTATTGACAGAATCAAACACTTGGAAATCTTTTCCAGATGTTAAATCTACCCCTTCCGCTTTAAATTCAACAAATTTCATGTCAAATCTAATATCAGGCTTATCAGATCCATACCATTTCATTGCATCTGCATAAGTCATCCTAGACACTGTTCCGATATCGATTTTCTTTACCTGCAAAAACAAATGTCGAATCAACCCTTCAAACATATTTAATATGTCTTCCTGCTCCACAAAAGACATCTCGCAATCAATCTGCGTAAATTCTGGTTGGCGATCTGCGCGCAAATCTTCATCTCTAAAACACTTGACCAATTGATAATAACGGTCAAATCCGGACACCATTAATAATTGCTTAAATGTCTGCGGGGATTGAGGAAGGGCATAAAATTCACCTGGATTCATGCGGGAGGGAACGACAAAATCCCTAGCACCCTCAGGTGTTGACTTAATCAAAACAGGCGTTTCCACCTCAATAAAATCCTTATTATCTAAGTAATTACGAACTTCCCTAGCCACTTGGTGACGTAGACGAAGACTCTCTCGGATCGGATTTCTTCGTAAATCTAAATACCGATATTTCATTCGAATATCATCCCCGCCATCCGTTTCATCCTCAATTAAAAAAGGAGGGAGTTTTGCGGGATTCAAAATTCGTATGTTTTTAATTTTTATTTCAATATCGCCAGTAGGCAATTTATCATTCTTAGCTAAACGCTCCACGACTACGCCTACAGCCTCAATCACGAACTCGCGGCCCAAACCTCTTGCTATTACAAGCGCCTCAGGACTCGATTTTCCTTCTTCTAACATCAACTGCGTTATGCCATACCGGTCTCTTAAATCCACCCAAATCATTCCCCCTTTATCTCTTGATTTATGAACCCAGCCACATAAAGTCACTTCTTGACCTACCTCTGTGATCCGTAATTCTCCGTTCGTGTGTGTACGTAACATATATTATTGTGCCAATTAAATTTGTGCAAAATTACTGAAATTGGATTGAGGGAAAAACATTTAGCTGTTTATTCTTTAAATCCTTAATTTAGTGCTTTGAAATTTTTGTGTGTTTATGGCTAATTTCGGAATTGTTGGATCAGGTATTGGCGGAATTGCATTAGCCATTCGGATGGCTTGTTTAGGCCAAAAAGTAGTTGTTTTTGAGGCCAATGGATATCCTGGTGGCAAATTATCTCAAATTGATTTAAGTGGCTATCGCTTCGATGCGGGACCTTCTCTTTTTACCTTGCCCAAGCTCGTGGATGAACTCTTTGAACTCGCGGGAAAAAACCCAAAAGATTATTTTAATTACGTTCGATTACCTGAAATATGTAAATACTTTTGGACCGATGGAACTCAGCTTTCTACCCATGCGGATCCAATGGAAACCGCAACTGAAATGGCCAAAACATTAGGAGAGGAGCAAGACAATATAGCTGCATTTTTGAAGGGACTCCAACATAAATATGAAATCATTAGTGAACTTTTTTTAGAAAATTCACTTCAAGATCTCAACACGTGGACCAGTAAAAAAGCCATGAGGGGCTATTTGAACATCCCAAATTTGGGTTTATTTTCAACCATGCATTCCTACCATGCGAGAAGATTTAAACATCCAAAAACGGTTCAGTTATTTGACCGATATGCCACCTATAACGGCTCCAATCCTTATCAAACCCCAGCGACTTTATCCGTTATTCCTAACTTAGAATATAACATTGGTGCATTTATGCCAGTAGGGGGTATGATTTCCATTACCAACTCATTATGCCGATTAGCCAAGGAATTAGGGGTCGAATTTAGGATGAATGAGAAGGTGGAGGAAATTGTAACTGAGGACCAGCGAGCCGTAGGTATAAAAACAGCCAAAGGTATATTTGCCTTTGATCACATAGCTAGTAATATGGACATTAGGCCAAGCTATAAAAATTTATTGCCCCAAATTCAAGCCCCAAAAAAGCTTTTGAATCAAGAACGGTCAAGCTCCGGGGTTATATTTTATTGGGGAATGAATCGAAAATTTGATGCCCTAGGTGTTCACAATATTTTCTTTTCAGATCATTATAAGGAGGAATTCAAATGTATTTTTGAGGAAAAAACGTTGTTGGATGACCCAACAATATACCTCCATATTTCCAGTAAAGTAGCCACAGAGGATGCTCCCGAAGGTTGTGAAAATTGGTTTATTTTAATCAACTCACCCGCAAACGAGGGCCAGGATTGGGATGATTTAGTTCAAAAAACAAAAGCTAAGGTCATTCAAAAAATTTCAAAATGCCTAGGGATAGAGGTTGAACCTTACATCGTCGCGGAAGATATTTTAGACCCGCGATCGATCGAATCCAGAACGTCTTCATCAGGGGGAGCACTTTATGGAAATGCGTCCAATAATAAATTTGCGGCGTTTTTGAGACATCCTAATTATAGGTCAGCGATTAAAAATTTATATTGGGTGGGAGGAAGTGTCCATCCAGGAGGAGGAATCCCATTGTGCCTTTCTTCCGCCAAAATTGCAGCCAAACAATTTCAAGAAAATAATTAATTTTACATATTAAAAATAAGATTAAAAATGATACAAAGACCTCAATCCATTTTTTTAGCCATCGTTGTTTTAGCACAAAGCTTCGTCGGATATGGTTTACCTATATGGACTAAAACGGGTAGTTCAGGACAAAGTGCGGAAATGACTAATATCCATTGGTCCATCTCTCAAAATGGATCTATTGTCAATGAACACTCCCATCTTGCCCTAGCCTTATTGCTAACGGCATCGACGCTTTTGACAATACTCATCCTTTTTTCATTTAAAAATAGAGTACGCCAAATGACCCTCGGCCTAGTAAATTCATTATTAATAGCCGGTTCGATGGCTTATACTTTTTGGATTATTTTCAAACAAGCGATGCCTATTTTTGAACCGGAAAATCAAGGAGCTTATGGCTTCGGATTTTATGCCATGGTCGTCTCATTATTGGCTAATATGATTGCTAATCGACTCATCCGAAAAGATGAAATGTTGGTACAATCCTCAAACAGAATGCGTTAGACCGCAATAAATTACAATTATTTAAGTCGATTATTCTATTTAAAATGGAAGTTCATAGCGTCATTTCCTGATAAAATTGGACTCAACCTTAATTACTAATCTTTTTTGCTGTGGATTGGATATTTTTGTTTAATTTCAAATTTAGAAGGTTTTCTAGAGGTTTGAATAAATCATTAGAAAATAAAAGGACAAAACAATTCAGCCGACTTGAACTATATGCCGATTACCATAACAAAAGATTTACTGAGTAAAGAATTGAAAAAAACCTTTGGGTTTAGTCAATTTCGAGGGGAGCAGGAAGCCATCATTCAAAATACATTACAGGGAAATAATAGTTTTGTCTTAATGCCTACGGGCGCTGGCAAATCACTTTGCTACCAACTGCCAGCTATTGTCTTACCAGGTACAGCGATTGTCATTTCGCCGTTAATTGCCTTGATGAAAAATCAGGTGGATCAAATGGTTGCCTTTGGCATCAATGCGCAGTTTTTAAATTCTTCATTAACCCGTGCCGAAATTAATCGGGTGAAAAGTGAAGTGATCAATGGCCAAGTTAAGTTATTGTATATCGCACCTGAATCGTTAAATAAGCAGGAAAATTTAAACTTTTTAAAGCAGGCCAATATCTCTTTTGTTGCGATCGATGAGGCACATTGTATCTCTGAGTGGGGACATGACTTTAGGCCTGAATATAGAAAGATTAGAACCATCATTGAGTCCATTAATGATCAATTACCGATCATAGCTTTGACTGCGACGGCCACTCCTAAAGTACAGCAGGACATTCAAAAAACGCTTAATTTAGAAGATGCACATGTTTTTAAATCTTCCTTTAATCGTAAAAATCTGTATTACGAAATTCGATCGAAGAAGGATATTGATAAGCAATTGATTCGTTACATTAAATCAAATAGTGGAAAGGCTGGAATTATCTATTGTTTGAGTAGAAAAAGAGTCGAGGAGATTTCGGATTTATTATTGGTCAATGGAGTAAAAGCACTTCCCTATCATGCGGGTTTAGAGCCGCAGGTACGTATGACGAACCAAGAAGCCTTTTTGAATGAAGAGGTGGAGGTAATGGTCGCTACGATTGCCTTTGGCATGGGAATTGACAAGCCAGATGTTCGTTTTGTTATCCATTATGATGCACCTAAATCACTGGAAGGATATTACCAAGAAACGGGGCGTGCAGGAAGGGATGGTCTAGAGGGTACTTGTATTTTATTTTACACCTACGACGATATATTAAAATTAGACAAATTCAATAAAGACAAGGCGGTTTCAGAGAAAGAAAATGCCAAGTTATTATTGACCGAAATGGTTTATTATGCCAACCTAGGTGTTTGTAGAAGAAAACAGTTATTGGGTTATTTCGGAGAGTACATGGCTGACAATTGCGGATTCTGCGATAATTGCATGCACCCTACGCCGACTTACAAGGCTGAACAAGAGGTTAGTTGGGTTTTAGAAGCCATTAAACAAACAGGAGAAAATTTTGAGGCGGAGCATATAGCAGATGTATTAGAAGGCAAAAGCAATCCATATATTACCAGCAATGAACAAGCCAAGCTTTCAGTTTTTGGAGTAGGAAAGGAAGTTTCTTGGAATAAAGTCGCTGAAGAAGAGGAGGATGAGGACGATGAAGATGAGGATGGAAATCCCAAAAAGCCACAATTGCGCAAAAGAACTGCGAAAGAGCCTAATCCAGAAAGTGTAAAATCGCCATGGATTTCCTTTATCAAACAAGTATTGATTTATGGTTTGTTGGAGAAGGATATTGAAAATTACGGAATTTTAAAGATTACGGAAAAAGGCCATGCATTTTTAAAAGACTCACATCCATTAACATTTTCCAGAGACCATGACTATGAAAAAGAGGCCATTGATTTAGAAAATGCGGAGGAAAGTTTAGCATTGGGCGCAAAGGCCTATGATGATGCCTTATTTGAGTTATTAAAGAACCTTCGAAAAAAGGTAGCCAAAGAGAAGAATTTGCCTCCTTATGTTATTTTCCAAGATCCATCTTTGGAGGAAATGGCCACCACATATCCTACGACGCAGGAAGAAATGGCTCAAATTAATGGAGTTGGGATGGGGAAAGTGGTGAAATTTGGGAAACAATTCCTTGATGCCATTATTCGATATGTAGAAGAAAATGAAATAGAGACAGCAAAGGAAGTAGTCGTGAAATCGACCGTCAATAAATCGAAGATTAAAATACATATTATCCAGCAAGTTGATCGTAAAATTGATTTAGATATTATTGCGGAGCAAAAGGAAATCTCGATGGTGGATTTAATTCAAGAGATTGAAACCATTTGTTATTCAGGAACCAAGTTGAATTTAGATTATTTTATTAACCAAGTGATAGAGCCTGACAAGCAGGATGAGATTTTCGAATATTTTATGAGTGCAGATTCAGATAATATTGCCACAGCATTGGAAAACTGCAACATTGAGGATGTAAATGAGGAGGAGCTCCGATTAATGCGGATCAAGTTTTTAAGTGAATTAGCTAATTAGAACTACCATTAAGTATGAATGTATTGATATTGGGATCGGGGGGACGTGAGCATGCTTTTGCATGGAAAATCACTCAAAGTAATTTGTTGAGCCATTTATTTATTGCCCCCGGTAATCCTGGAACTGCTAATTTGGGAACAAACTTAGCCGTGGGGGTCACTGATTTTGAAGGAATTGTTGCTGCTATACGTACACATAACATTGAGTTGGTCATTGTAGGACCAGAGGAACCATTAGTTCGGGGCATACGAAATTTCATTGAATCCCAACCAGACTTACAACACGTAGGAATTGTTGGACCGGGTTCAGATGGGGCGCAGTTGGAGGGAAGCAAGGATTTCTCGAAAAATTTTATGCATACATACGGCATACCTACCGCCGCCTCAAAAACATTTACTAAAGATACTATTGAAGAAGGTTTGCTTTATTTAGAAGAGCAAAGTTTACCCATTGTTTTAAAGGCGGATGGCTTAGCTGCTGGGAAAGGGGTTATTATAGCCCAAAGTTTACAGGAGGCCAAAGATGCGCTGGAAGAAATGCTTTTAGAGTCTAAATTTGGCGCCGCATCTGAAAAAGTGGTTATTGAACAATTTTTAAGAGGTATCGAACTTTCTGTTTTTGTTTTAACCGATGGAGAGAATTATGTAGTTCTGCCAGAGGCAAAGGATTATAAGCGAATTAGAGAAAATGATGAAGGCTTGAATACGGGTGGTATGGGCGCTGTTTCCCCTGTTCCATTTGCAACGGCTAAATTTATGGAATTGGTCAAAACGAAAGTGATCGATCCGACCTTGCATGGACTTAATGCAGAAAAAATTAAATATCAAGGATTTATATTTATTGGCCTAATGAATCATGAAGGCGAACCTTATGTCATCGAGTACAATGCTCGGATGGGTGACCCTGAAACTGAGGTAGTATTACCAAGAATCGAATCTGATTTCCTATCTTTACTGATTGCTTCCTCAAATGGTACCTTGAGTGAACAAGTTTTACAAATTTCAAGTCAGTACGCAGTGACGACGATGGTCGTTGCTGGAGGATATCCCGAGAATTATAGAAAAGGGGATGTCATTTCAAATTTAGAGAATATAGAGGATGCCTTCATTTTCCACGCGGGAACGCAGGAAAAAGAGGGGGAAATAGTAACGAGTGGGGGTCGAGTAATGGCCTTTACAGGTACCTCAAACACCTTAGAAAATGCCATTCAAAAGTCGCAAAAGGCGGCTATTACGGCAAAATATGAGGGTAAAAATTTTAGACGAGATATCGGCTTAGATGTTCTTAGATTTAAGAATTAATAGCTGATTTACATATAAAAATATGGGATGTAAGTCGTGCTCCACAGGATCATGTGGATCGAAAAAAGTTGAAGGAGAAGTTGTAGGCTGCCAAAGTAATGGCAGTTGTGGCACAGGCGCCTGCAACAAAATGAATGTTTTTGATTGGCTATCCGATTTGGATGTCCCTCAATTTCAACGTTTTCAGATCGTAGAAGTAAAATTCAAAGGGGGAAGAAAGGAATACTTTAGAAATTCCACTGAACTTATTTTACATACGGGAGATCCAGTGATGATCGAATCATCTACAGGTATTCACATGGGTGTAGTTTCCTTGCAGGGGGAGCTTGTTAGACTCCAATTGCTAAAAAAGTCAATCAAAGACGACGAAAACCTAAAAAATATTGTTCGTATTGCGAATGAAAAGGATTTAGAAAAGCATGAGCAGGCAATTGCAAGAGACTTGCCTACGATGTACCGAGGCCGACAAATCATACAGGATTTGAAATTGAACATGAAACTTTCTGATGTTGAATTTCAGTCTGATGGGACCAAGGCTGTATTTTATTATTCTTCGGATGACCGAGTTGACTTCAGGGAATTAATTAAATTATTGGCTACTGAATTTAAAATTCGGGTAGAAATGAAACAAATTTCTTTGCGCCAAGAGGCGGGAAGATTGGGGGGTATTGGAATTTGTGGAAGAGAATTATGTTGTTCTACGTGGCTGACCGACTTTAAAAATGTGACAACTGCTGCCGCTCGTTATCAAAATTTATCCTTAAACACAGTAAAACTAAGTGGACAATGTGGTCGTTTGAAATGTTGTTTAAACTACGAGTTAGAGACCTACATGGATGCTTTAAAAGGTATACCAACGATCGAAGGCAGGATAAAAACGAAAAAAGGAGAAGCTGTATTACAAAAAACAGATATTTTCAAAAGAATGATGTGGTTTGGAATTGTAGGGGAAGAGGCAATTTGGATTCCTGTTTCGTGTGATCGCGTTAAAGAAATTATCGATTTAAATAAGAAGGGTATCATCCCAGAGTCATTTGAAGACCTAAACCCTGATGCACCGGTGGTTGAAAAATTGAGTTTATCTCAATTAAATTCAGATTTGGATCGGATGGATAAAAAATACGGGGGTTCTAAAAATAAAGGAGGATTTAAAAAAGGGCCAAATGAAAACCGGTTTAGGGATAATGATCCGAATAGACCAAGGCCAAATTTCCAACAAAGGCCTAAGCCAAATAATCCAAATCAAAAAGGTCCTGATGCGATTAGCACCGGCGAAGGTACTCCAGTTCCCAATGGGCCCATTGGCGATAGTCAATCCTCGGAAAATAGTGCCACTCCAAAGCCATTTAAGAAAAAGTTTAAAAAGAAATTTAAACCAAGACCACCAGGAAATGCGCCTGAAACTCCTCAAGTTTAAATGTAAGCAAGTTAATGCCCACGTAAGTTTACCATGTATCATAAGCTTTTTGTTGGCATTTGTAATTCTAGGTTGTGGTGGGAATGAGCTTGTCAACGAAAGACAATCGATGGGCGAGATGGGTTGGATACAAAAAAATAAATTTGAAATCCCCTTTCAAATTACAGATACTTCTCAAGTATATGAGATGCAAGTGGCTATCCGTCAAACTAATATGTATTCTTTCTATAATTTATATTTCATTTCTGAAATCTTGAGTGAGGAAAACAAAAGCATTAAAAGAGCGGAGGCAGAGGCCATATTTTATGATGCAAAATCAGGGAAACCTAAAGGTTCAGGATTGGGTGATATGTATAGTCATACATATACCATTTTCAAAAATTTGAAATTTCCAAAATCGGGTACCTATCGAATACGCTTACAGCAAAATATGAGAATGGATACCTTAGAAGGGATCGTGTCAGTGGGCGCATCCCTAATAAAAAAGAAATAAAGGATGGCGAAATTAGATGAAATAGATAAACAAATACTGGCCTTTTTGCATGAAGATGCGTTTTTGTCTAATAAGGAAATGGCGAGTCGTTTGGGCATGAGTGCCACGCCCATCCATGAGCGAATCAAGCGAATGGAAAAAGATGGAGTTATTACTGGATATAAAGCCATTATTAACCCTAATAAATTGGGTAAATCCCTGACTGTATTCTGCGATATATCATTAAAAGAACATGCAGCTGAATATTTAAATCAATTTGAAAAAGATGTCATGGAATTATTGGAAGTGCAAGAATGCTATTGCGTTTCTGGACAAAGTGATTTTTTGTTAAAAATTGTGGTGGCCGACATGGATGAGTACCGTCATTTTATATTGCACAAATTGGCCAGTTTAAAAAACATTGGAAATGCTCAAAGCCATTTTGTGATGAATCAAACGCAAAATGAACATATTTTACCTTGGTTAACTAATTAAAATAAAATTTGCCTACAACTGAGGATACAAGAATGTTCGAATTTCCTTATCTTAGAAAATTAATAAACCTTTGAATACGCATACATGAATAAGTTTACGAAAACAATCATCAGCTTAATAGCGATTATTTTAATTTTAGGATTAGCTTTTTATCCTAAAATCAAAAAGACTTTTTCCGCTTCAGAATCAAAAGATAATACGAAGGGTAAAGAAAAAGAGAAAGGTGGTCCAGGTGGTCCGGGTGGAAAAGTTGGAAAAACAGCTGTCATCGTAACCGTAGTCAAATCAACCAAATTAGATGATATTCTAAGTTCTACAGGAAGTATATTACCGAATGAAGAAGTTGAAATTCGTTCTGAAATAGCAGGAAGAATTATTTTACTCAACATCAAAGAAGGGGATAATATTCAAAAGGGTACGGTATTATTAAGAATTAACGATGACGAGTTACAAGCTAGATTAAAAAAATTAGGGTTTAATAAAAAGTTAGCTGAGGATAATGAAGGGAGACAAAAAGTACTTTTACAGAAAGAAGCTATTTCTCAAAGAGAATATGATATTGCTGTGAATTCTGTTAATACCATCTCGGCTGATATTGAAGATTTAAAATCACAAATTATAAAAACTACATTAAAGGCCCCATTTGCAGGGAAAGTTGGCTTTAGGTATGTAAGTATGGGAAGTTATATTTCTCCGGCCACTAAGATTGCCACATTAACTAATACGAATCCTGCCAAAATAGAGTTCTCTATTCCTGCTAAATATGCAACGGCTATACGTCAAGGAAGTACAATAGAATTTACAACGGAAAATGAACAAAAGACCTTTATAGGTAAAGTATATGCGATAGATCCTAAAATTGACCCACAAACACGTACTTTACAAATTAGAGCTTTATCGGCAAATCCAGGTAACTTGTTGGTTCCTGGAGCCTACGCCAAGGTTAATTTGATTTTAAAAAGCAAAGGTTCTGCCATACTAATCCCTACTGAATCTGTTATTCCAGAGGCCAAAGGCAGTAAGGTTTTTCTCGTAAAAAATGGAAAATCGGTTCCCCAGAAAGTTGAGCTAGGGGCACGTGGTGAGCGTACCGTGGAGATTATATCCGGCCTTTCCATTGGCGATACTTTAATCACAAATGGAATTATTCAGGTTAAACCTGATGGTGATGTTGAAATAAAAGAAGTGGTTCAATAAAATCTAATGCCAAGTATCTATTTGACAAAATCTTTATGGTCCTATAAATTCCGCAAATTAACTTATTTAATTCGTGCGATAGGAGCCTATGGATTTTTGAATCTGACAATATTTTTAAAGCGACTTTTAAATCCTAATAAGACGTTTATAGGTATTTTGCTGGCAGAACATTTGGGAGACATTGTAGCTTCCGAACCTATTATAGATGCGCTACATAAGAAATTTCAAGATGCAGAAATTTATTGGATCGTTAAGCCGGTCTTTGCTCCCATTTTAATAAAGCATCCTGGACTTTCTAAAGTCATTCTTGAAACCAATCTGCTTTTCAGTATTTTAATCTCTAGAAAAAATACCTTTACGGAGTTCTATAATTTGCATTTAAATGAATTGAGGAAGGATCCTTATTTTGGGACAAAATTAGTGAATCCATATGCTGAAGAACTAGATTTAACGATTCATAATTATTATAAATCGAGTAATCTTCTTGGTAATTTTTCAAGATTATGTCACTTAAATTTAAATCAAACAGCACCTTCTATTTTTATAGAACAGGCTAAACTAAAGCTTCCATTTAACGGGAATTATTGGGTTTTACATCGAAAATCGACAGATTTAAACAGAGAATGGCAGGATGAAAATTGGATCCAATTGCTTGATTTGTTAACCACAGATTATGGGATTAATGTAGTTGAAATTGGCACCAACGAACCATTGAATTATTCAAGCAAAAACTTTTTGAATTTAGTGGGAAAAACAAATATCGAAGAAACGTGTATGTTAATAAAGTCAGCGCACTTTTTTATGGGAATCGATTCTGGGCCAACCCATATTGCGAATGCTTTTAAAATTCCTGCTTTAATTTTATGCGGACATTTTGCTAATTTCAAAAAATACATGTCTTACTCAGGTGCATACCAGGAAAAAGGGGGCATCGCCCATATTTATTTTAATGCGAGTGGAAGTACGCGCGAACTCCCATTTTTGGAAGTTTGGGAAGAGTTACAAAAAACAATTTTAACCAGTAAATCATTAGCCTTAAAGGCAGTATAAACCTATAAACCGATGGCATCATTATCAGAAATCAGTATTAAACGCCCAGTCTTGGCCATTGTCATGTCCATTACAATTATTGTATTTGGGCTCATTGGCTATAATTATTTAGGTGTTAGAGAATATCCATCCGTGGACCCTCCGGTTGTTAACGTGCAAACTAGTTATACGGGGGCCAATGCTGACATTATAGAATCTCAAATTACGGAACCGTTAGAAGAGTCCATTAATGGAATTGCGGGTATCCGAACATTGACCAGTTCAAGTAGGGATGGGCGATCCAGTATCACAGTTGAATTTGACCTAGCTGTTAATATTGAAGATGCGGCAAATGATGTGCGTGACCGTGTTTCTAGATCTATGGCTGTATTGCCAAAAGATGTGGATCCACCTGTAATTTCAAAATCAGATGCCGATTCAGGACCTATTTATAATTTAAATTTATCGTCAAAAACGAGAAATATTTTAAATTTAAATGAGATTGCCACTCGAAATGTAAAAGAAAAATTACAAACGATTCCGGGGGTAAGTTCGGTTCAAATGTGGGGAGAGAAAAAATATGCCATGCGTTTAAACATTGATCCTGATCGTTTGGCTTCTTTTCGTTTAACGGCTCCAGATATTGCTGCTGCTTTGACTAAACAAAATATCGAATTGCCATCAGGTAGTATTGAGGGAGCAAATACGGAACTAACGGTTAGAACTCAAGGTAGGTTAACAACGGTAGAAGATTTTGAAAATTTGATTATCAAAGAGGAGGGGGACAGATCCGTAAAATTTTCAGATGTTGGAAATGTCGTTTTAGCTTCTGAAAATGAAAAGACCATGTTTAAGCGGGATAATGTCCCCATGATTTCGATTGCGGTGATTCCTCAGCCAGGCTCAAATCAAATTGAAATTGTCAATTCAATTAGAAAGAAATTGGTTCAAATTCAAACTACCATGCCAGATGATGTCTTGCTAAAAGAAGGGTTTGACAACACGCGTTATGTAAGAAGATCGATCATAGAGGTAGAAGAAACGATATTAACCGCTATTTTATTGGTAACGATTATTATCTTTCTATTCTTGAGAGACTGGCGTTCGACCATCATTCCCTTGACGGCAATTCCTGTAAGTTTAATTGGGGTTTTCTTCTTTATGTATTTGGTAGGTTTTTCGATCAACGTATTAACCTTATTAGGCATTGTATTGTCTATCGGATTAGTTGTAGATGACGCCATTGTTGTTTTGGAGAATATTTACTCTAAAATTGAAGAAGGCTTAAGTCCGTGGAAAGCGGCGCAAGAGGGCTCCAAGGAAATTTACTTTGCTGTTATTTCGACCACGGTTACATTGGTCGCCGTATTCTTGCCAGTAATTTTCTTACAAGGAATTACGGGCCGACTATTTCGTGAGTTTGGAATCGTTGTCGCCGGATCTGTTATTATATCGGCCTTTGTTTCATTAACATTAACCCCAATGTTAGGTTCAAGACTTTTAAAAGGGGGACATTCAAAACCATGGTTTTACCGGGTAACTGAACCATTTTTTGTTTGGCTGAATCGTGCATACGAGACCTCTTTAAATTCATTTTTAAATGTTCGTTGGCTTGCTTGGGTATTAGTGGTGTCACTCTTTGGAATTATTTATGCACTATTTAAAACAGGTGCAATCCCATCTGAGCTAGCACCCTTAGAAGATCGAGGTATGTTGAGAGTAAATGCAACAGCTCCTGAAGGAGTTACCTTTGAATACATGCTTAATTATACGGATGAAATGTCAAACTTTTTGATGAATGCCATTCCAGATAATGAAAGAAAAAATATATATGCTTATACATCTCCGCCCTTTGGTAATGGTGGTTCTAACACAGGAAGTATGCGTATCATGTTGACCGATCCAGAAAACAGGAGATCCCAACAAGCAATCGCGGAAGAGTTACAGCCTAAGATTAAAAAGTTCACGGGAGCAAAAGCTGTTTTAATTCAAGAGCCTACCCTATCTACTGGACAACGTGGTGGTGGTGGATTACCTATAGCATTTGTCGTTCAGGCACCCAATTTTGAAAAACTTAAAAAGATGATGCCTTTGTTTTTAGCTAAGGTGAGAGAGTCTCCTAAGTTTGAGAATTCAGATGTTAATTTGAAGTTTACGAAACCAGAATTGCGTTTAGAAATTGATCGTGCCAAAGCACAAAATTTAGGAATATCGATTCAAGATGTGGCCCAAACACTTCAGTTAGGTCTCTCTGGAAGAAGATTTGGCTATTTTGTGATGGATGGCAAGCAATATCAAATCATTGGTCAAATCAATCGGGATTTAAGAAATGATGTGAAAGACTTAAAATCCTTGTATGTGAAAAACAATCGCGGGGATTTAATTCAGTTGGACAATTTGGTTAAAATAACGGAACAAAGTACGCCGCCCCAACTATATCGCTATAATCGCTATGTTGCCGCTACGGTTCAGGCGCAAATGGCCAAAGGTGTAACGATGGGAGAGGCATTAAATGAGATGGATAAATTAGCCAAAGAAACATTTGATGTTTCTTTCTCTACCGCATATGATGGCCAAAGTAAGGAATTTAAAGAATCCAGTTCCTCTTTATTATTCGCATTTGCGTTAGCAATTTTATTGATTTATTTGATTTTATCGGCCCAATTTGAAAGTTTCGTAGATCCCCTTATTATTTTATTTACGGTTCCATTGGCGGTTGCAGGTGCGCTGTTAACTTTATGGGATTTCAGCCAAACACTTAATATTTTCTCGCAAATTGGAATTATTGTGTTAATAGGACTCGTGACCAAAAATGGAATTTTAATTGTGGAGTTTGCCAATCAGAAAAAAGAGTCGGGCTTATCTAAATTAGAAGCTGTAAAGGTTGCAGCTGCTGCCAGATTTAGACCGATCGTCATGACATCTCTTTGTACTATTTTGGGTATTTTACCTATAGCCTTAGCCTTAGGTTCAGGAGCAAAAAGTAGAGTCTCAATGGGTATAGCGGTTGTGGGAGGTATGTTGTTTTCAACGACATTAACCTTGTATATCATTCCAGCGATCTATAGTTTTATGTCGAGTAATTACAAGAAATCAAAAGAAGAGGTTGTGGAAGAAGCCAATCATGTCATTGGATAAGGAAATATTATGGATGCAACGAGCCCTAGATCTAGCTATCATGGGTTCAGGATTCGTTGCTCCTAATCCATTAGTAGGTTGTGTCATCGTAAAAGACGAGAGAATCATCGGGGAAGGTTATCACCAAAATTATGGCGAAGCGCACGCTGAAGTCAATGCAGTAAATTCCCTGGTTAATCCATTAGATATCATAGGCGCTACAGTCTACTTGAATTTAGAACCTTGCTCGCATCATGGCAAAACTCCTCCATGCGCTGAATTATTAATCAAAAGTAAGGTGAAGCGCGTGATCATTTGTAATATGGATCCTAATCCTATTGTTGCCGGTGAGGGAATTGCAAAATTGAAAGCAGCGGGCATTGAAGTTGAGGTAGGATTACTCGCAGAAAAAGGTGAAGAATTAAATCGAAAATTTTTCTATTTTCAACGAGAGCAAAAACCATATATCACTTTAAAATTTGCCTGTTCGCAAGATCATTTTATCGCTAAGGTAAATGGAGAACCCATTTCGTTTTCGAACTCAGAAAGCCAACAACTAGTCCATAAAATGCGAGCTGAAAATCAGGCTATATTAATTGGCGTTCAAACGGCTAATGCTGATAATCCTTCACTTAATGTCCGACATTGGCAAGGAAACTCTCCCATAAGAATCATCATAGATCCATCTAATCGATTACCTAAAGAATCAAAATTAGTTCAGGATTATGAGGCATTGCTTGTATTTACAAAACACCATAGCGAGACGGTTGGTAACAACAAATGGATAGCAGTAGGTGAAAAAAATCCCATAGAATTCCTCGAGTCTATCCTAACCTATTGTTATCAAAATAACATTCAATCGATTTTGGTGGAAGGTGGTACGCGCACGGCTAATCAATTCTATACAGCAGGATTAATAAATGAGATTTGGAAAATTGAGAAGCAAATAAAATTGTGTGAAGGAATACCTGCTCCGATATTGACTGATGTGGTATTTGAAAATAAGTTTATCATAGGCCAAGACAATGTATGGTCAAAAGGATTAATGCCAAAAATATCTTAAAGGAATTGAGCAATTAAATATATGTTAAGGCTCAAAATGATGGCTGAGGTTGCCCAAGCCAACCATTTTATCCAAGTAGGATTGACAAATTTTCCCATTTTCTTTTCATCACTCGTGAACCAAATGAGTGGAATTACCGCAAAGGATAACTGCATGGAAAGTATTACTTGAGAGAAAATCAACAGGTCCCCTATTTTATTGTCTCCCCACCACCAGGTAATAAAAAACGCAGGTAAAATGGCTATAGATCTTGTGATTAATCGTCGTAGCCAAGGAGTAATTCGTAAATCTAAAAACCCTTCCATGACAATTTGCCCCGCTAATGTTCCCGTTAAGGTGGCATTTTGGCCAGATGCTAATAAGGCAATGGCAAAAACAATACTAGCCCAATGACTCCCTAACACGGGGTTTAAAAGCTTATGGGCATCTTGGATCTCAGCAACTCCCCGGTTGCCACTAAAATAAAATGTGGATGCCGCTAAAATTAAAATTCCCGCATTGATAAAAAAAGCAAGTCCTAAAGATATCGTGGAGTCAATCGTTGCAAATTTAATAGCCTTCTTTCTATCCTCATCCGTTTTTGCAAAGGCCCTAGTTTGAACGATACTCGAGTGCAAATACAAATTATGGGGCATAACCGTGGCGCCTAAAATACCAATCGCTACATATAATTGGCGTTCATCAGAAAAAATAGATATTTGTGGCACGAGGCCATTTAAGATAGGATAAAGATCTGGCTTGGATAATATGAGTTCAAAAGCAAAGCATACTACGATCACGATCAATAGGGCTAAAACAATTGATTCCAAGACCCTAAATCCCTTTTTCTGCAAAAATAAAATCAAAAATACATCGGTGATCGTAATCAGAATTCCCATCAAAATAGGAATATCAAAAAGCAAATGTAAGGCAAGTGCAGAGCCAATAACCTCCGCTAAATCGCAAGCGGTAATAGCCAATTCGCACAAAATCCATAAAAAAAACGCGACGGGCTTAGAAAAATAATCCCCACATGCTTGGGCAAGATCTCGCCCTGTAGCGACTCCTAATTTAAGGGCAAGATGTTGAAGTAAAATGGCAAATAAGCTAGAAATTAAAATAACAGAGAGAAGCGTATAGCCAAATTGAGCCCCACCCGATAAATCAGTAGCCCAATTTCCAGGATCCATATACCCGACAGCCACCATAAAGCCTGGACCCATAAAGGCCCTTAAATTTCGCCAAAATCCATTGCCTTTAGGGATTGGGATACTTGCAAAAACTTCAGAAAGAGAATTTGATTGTTTTCTATTTTCCAAGACTTTTATTGGTTTCAAATATAGGATTCAAATATACAGAATTTTACGTTGCTTCAAAATTAATTTTTAGCCTAGACTAAAAATTAATTTGTCGTATATTTTATTTAAATTGCCGGCCAACTAAATTATCAATGGCAACATCATTAGCGGAAGAAAATTATTTGAAAATTATATATCGGCTCTGCGAAGGGACTAAAGAAGATATTTCAACTAATTCCATTGCTGAATTGACAAATAATAAAGCCGCATCTGTCACAGACATGTTGCAAAAATTAGCTGAAAAAGGATGGGTCACTTATCAAAAATATCAAGGGGTTCGATTAACCAATATAGGCGAAAGTATTGCCCTCAGTATCATACGAAAGCATCGTCTTTGGGAAGTATTTTTAGTGGAAAAGCTTGGGTATAATTGGGATGAAGTGCATGAAATAGCGGAGCAATTAGAACATATAGAATCGGAAACATTAATCAATAAATTGGATTCTTTTTTAGACTTTCCCAAAATAGACCCACATGGAGATCCGATTCCTAGTCAAGAAGGAGAAATTCCAGAACTGGGATACCTGCATTTATCCGAAGTGAAATTGAACGAAACATGTACCCTGATGGGAGTTGCTAAAGACTCTGCGGTATTTCTTCAATTACTCACTAAACTAAATTTAAGCTTAGGGGCTAGGCTTGAAGTATTGGAGATCAACACATTTGACAGATCTGTTTCATTGAAAATAGCAGAAGAAAAGCCGATTTTCATTAGCCATGAAGTAGCTAAAAACATATTAGTAAAAATATAAATAATCAGTTAGCTGTTCAGCGGAATGAAGACTATTCCAATTCTTTAGCCTAGCTTTACTAACTTTTGAAAAGTTAGTAAAGCTGGGGCTAAAGGAGTAATTTTAGCTTAATAAATCCAGCACCTCATCTTCGCTTAATGCGCGTAGAATACTTTCATCAGAGGTCACTAATTCATTGGCCAAATCAAGTTTTCGTTGTTGCAAAGCCAATATTTTCTCCTCAACAGTTTCCTTGGTAATAAACTTATAGGTAAATACGGTTTTTTCTTGACCGATTCGATGGGCCCTGTCTATCGCTTGAGCTTCTGCAGCAGGATTCCACCATGGATCTAAAAGAAATACATAATCAGCTGCTGTTAAATTCAATCCTACGCCACCCGCTTTGAGTGAGATTAAAAATACAGATTGTCCATCCGATTTTTGGAAGCTTTCCACTTGGCCTTTTCGGTCTGTGGTGCTACCATCTAAATAGGCATATGCAACACCCTGCTCATCCAATGCTCGCTTAATAATCTGCAAATGCTGCACAAATTGACTGAAAATCAATATCTTATGATGTTGCTCTAACACCGTTTCCAATTTCTCTAAAACCGCTTCCATTTTGCCTGACTCTCCTACATACCCCTCTTCACACAACAAAGGATGGTTGGCTAGTTGGCGCAATTTCGTTAATCCTTGAAGTACTGAAAAACGAGATTTTTGCAAACCCTCATCTTTAATTTGCTTCAATAAAACATCGCGATAAAATGATTTCGTTTTATCATATAAGCGCTCCTGCTCCTCAGACATTCCACAATAGGTGATGGATTCCATTTTCTCGGGTAAATCTGCCGCTACTTGACGCTTTTCTCTTCGAAGTAAATATGGCTTAATAAGAAAATAGAGTCTCTTCTTCATGTCTCCATCAGCCTTTTTTTCGATAGGAATTTGAAAATGATCCTTAAAATATTTTTGTGTTCCAAGTAATCCTGAATTAACAAAATTCATTTGAGACCATAAGTCCATCGTAGAATTTTCAAGAGGAGTACCCGTCATCACTAAGCGATATTTGGCGTTCAATTTTTGAACTGCCTTTGTAATATTAGCTTGAGGATTTTTTATGGCTTGAGACTCGTCCAAAATCACATAGCTAAATTCTTGTTTTTCAAACCAATCAATATCATATCGAACTAAGCCAAAGGAGCATAAAATCAAATCGGACTTTTTTACTTGGGCTTGCAATTTTTCTCTCTGTGGGCCACTATACACTAGAACTCGCAATTGAGGTGTAAATTTCTTAGCCTCCATCTCCCAGTTGTACAAAAGAGAAGTAGGCATCACTAACAAGGTTGGTAATACCTCCCCTTGCTCCTTTAAACTTTGTAATAAACAAAGGGTCTGAATCGTTTTTCCTAAACCCATATCATCCGCAAGACAAGCACCCAAACCAGCATTTTGCCTTGTTCGCATCCACCGATAGCCATCCAATTGGTAAGGTCTCAAGGTCCCCCTAAAGTTTTTGGGCACAGGGAAATCCTTGGATTGAAGGCTTAAATCGGCAACGGTCTTACTTCTAAGCGATGTTTTAATTAGATCTTGGTCTTCCCATTCTTGCACCAATTGGAAATGTTGGCGTTTCAAATAAACACCCTCTTCCCCAGGTCTAGTTTCTGAAAAATAGAATAGGTCTTGATAATCATGAAACCAATTGTCAGGTATAATAGCAATAGAACCATCAGGCAAATGAAATTCTTTCTTCTTCGCAAGTATGAGTTGGCGTATTTTTAAAAATGGAATTTGAAATGTTCCAAAAGAAATAACAGCTTGAATATCAAACCAATCCAATTTTTCCCCAATCCTTATCTTAATTTCCGGCTTGCCTAAAAAATAACGTGGCGCCTGACCATCCCCTCTAAATTGTACCAAATAACCCGCTTGATCTAAATCTTGTTTATGCTCGGTAAGCCACTGAACCGCATCAGAGCGCGAGATTGACGTTCGGCCATCCTGCTCTAGAGGTAGCCCAATAGACTTCAAGTATTGAAATGCTCTCTTTTCTTTAGTCAGAGATCGCATGATTTTTTGAAAAGCATAACTTTCTCCCTTTTTCTCAAATAAAACATTCGCCTCCGCAAATAAGCCATCCCACGGAAAGCGATTATTCCCATACTGAAATGACAAGACAAAATTCCAACGATCTGCAGCTACTAAAGCAGCCGCTTTTTTAGCCGCCGACTTCTCTTCTTCATCTAATCGTGGGGTAATTGGACCATAGGTCAATAAAAATTGGCAATTTTTCTCCGTATTTATTACCTCAAAACCTTTGGCATAAATAGGATAACGGGCAACCATCGCCTTCACAAATTTGCGAAAATAGTCTTCCTCCATGTTTTTCGGAATGACTACAAATTTTTTATTCAAAAAAGCACGCAGCTTTTTACCTTCTAATAAGGGTTTAAAATGATAAAGCTTTTGATTTAATAACATCCATGCAGGCTCATCACATAGAATCATGGCGTCTTTATATTGAAATTCCAACTTAGCGCCTAAATACTTCAAAGTAGGGAAATAGTGTGTATTTTCCTCGTTACGCATGAAGTGAAATAATACTTCAACTGGCTCGGCTTGAATTTCAATGGATTGGCGCATTGGATTTCCATCATTTCCCATGATAAACAATGTCTTATCTGGGCAAATGAGATCAAATATTTGAGCTCTACGCTTTTCAATGACCGACTGAACAGCCTCTTGAATTTCCTTTTCACCCTTCTCCGCATCAAACGTTTTTAAATAAAACTCCTCAATGGTCTTACGTTTGGATGTATTAAATTTTTCGAAAATAGCAGCGGGCTTCATCCCCTCAATCAATTTAACTGCTGCCTCATCCCGCTCATCAAGTCCATGCGCAAATTCATGAAAATTACGCACTGTTAATGTTTGGTACTCCCATGTCAATTGGCCCTTCTCATTCAATTGCACCACAAACACTTCGAATAAATATCCGAGAAATTCATGAGACAAAATAGAATAAACTACCCGAAAAGGTTTATTGGGTGAGATCTTCATGTATTCATTTATAACCCAAATTCTTGAGTTTTATGAGTAAAACCTTCAAAAATAAGGGTTTAAATTTAAATACTAGAAAAAATAGAGTAAAATATTAAAAAATCACAAATTAGATTTTTTTGAGTTTAATGCATGCCCAGCGATTTTTCTCCGTTTGAGTAATAAAAGCAAGTCCATTTTCAGTAGCCGATTTCAAAATCATTGAGACATCCTCTACATAAAACCCGCTTAAGAGTAATAAACCTCCGTCAACAATCCTTTCCGAATATTCATACATTTCAGATAATAAAATGTTGCGGTTGATGTTGGCCAACAACACATCGTATTTTTTCAATGATTCATTCACGATTGTGCCCTCGACAAAAATGATGTCGTCGCATTGGTTTAATCCCGCATTTTCAATCGAATTTTCAATAGACCAAGGGTCAATATCAAATCCTTTTACCTCTTGCGATCCTAGCTTAGTGGCAACTAGGGCGAGAATTCCTGTTCCAGTTCCGGCGTCTAAAACCGATTTTCCTTGTAGTTCAATCTCAAATAAAGCCTGAGTCATTAAAAATGTTGTCTCATGATGCCCAGTCCCAAAAGACATTTTAGGATTAATGACAATCTCCATTGCATACCCTGGCTCTGATTCATGAAAATTGGCCCGAATAAATACTTGGTTCGAAATTCGAATAGGGTCATAATTTGATTCCCAAACAGCATTCCAATTTTGCTTTTCAATTTCATTTATTTGAAAAGAAATCGGGCCTAAAACTTCATATTTTTGAATGACTTCCGAAAAAAGAGCCAAGTCAAATAGATTAGTTTGACAATAGGCTATCAAACCGGTTTCCGAATCTTCAAAAATATCAAAATGTATTTCCCCCAATTCCGCCAACAAAATATCCACTTGTTCCGGCGAAGCCGAAATTATTACTTGTTGGGTCGTCATAAATTAATTATTATTTATCAGGTGTTGGTCCCGGATCTTTTTTGCCAAAAACGGAAATATTGACATAACGCTTTGGCTGAAGCCTTACATCCATTAGTAATTTATCTAAATCTAACAGAGCCTTATTTAAGCTTACATACAAGCTATCATTCATCAATAATTTACCTGCCGTCCCCTGCCCTTTTTCTAATTTTGAAACAATTCTTTGAAGCGAGGTAACTGCTTTATTTGCTGAATTTAAGGTCTCGCCAATTTTAATTGCTTGCAATGAATCTGCAATGGTATTGAACTTAGTCAGCAACGGTTTTAATTGCTTTTCCGTTTCCACTAAACTGACCGACAATGCACGCATGTTGCCAGTAATTTGGTTAATGTTTGCCTTGTTTTCAGCCACTAAATCAGTCACAGATCCATTAATATTTACCACAGCCTTATTTGAGTTTTTCAACAAAGCATCTAAATAGGTTCCTGTGTTATCAAATTTCTTACTGATTTGTCGAAATGAAATCAATAATGAATCTGCATTAGAAATGACCGGAAGTGCGCGCTCTTTCAATAAGGATGTCAACCCTTTCTCATTCATGGATGAAATGAATGACCCTTCAGGCAAAGTGCCGCTACCCAATAGCTCAAGACGAATTATTTTACCCCCCAGCAAAGCGCCATCAGAAAGAATGGCAATGGATTTATCAGGAACTAAAAGTGATTTATTTAATCGCAACGCAACTAAAATTTTATTTCCCTTATCTGGAACCAAGGATACCTTCTTAACCTTGCCAACCTCTACTCCATTCACCATCACTTGATTAGAAGCCATCAGGCCATCTACATTATCATATTGAACATAATATGTTTTTGAAGCCGAAAAAATATCATTCCCCTTCAAAAAGTTAAATCCAAAATAAAGAATTAAAAACGCCATTAGCGCTAAAAAACCTACCTTAAGTTCGTTGCTCTTCAACATATATCTCTATCGTTCAATTTCTTCTTTATACTGCTTAAACGCTTTTGCGATTCCTTCGGCAACTTCCTTTTGACCTTTTTCAGAGGCTAAATAGTTTTCTTCCTCTGGATTGGTTAAAAACCCTGTTTCAATCAAAACACTTGGCATTGCAGTCCTCCATATAACCAAAAACCCTGCTTGCTTAACTCCAAAACTCTTTCTTTGATAGTTTTTCAAAAATTGCTCCTCTACTTTTGAAGCAAATTTTACCGAACTCGCCATGAACGCACTTTGATAATTTGCCATCATAATATGTGCTAATGGAGAACTAGGATCAAAACCACTATAGGTAGTTTGATAATCTTTTTCCTGCAAAATTACCGAGTTTTCACGCTTGGCTACATTCAAGTTCCCATCTGTTTTATGTAAACCCATCGTATAAGTTTCGGTACCATAGGCAGATTTATTGGCCGACGCGTTACAATGTACAGAAATAAAAAGATCTGCTTTATTCCGATTGGCAATATTAGCCCGCTCATTTAATTCAACAAAATCATCCGAATCACGGGTATATATCACCTTCAAATCAGGGTATTCTTCTTTCAGTTTGCGACCCAATTCCAAAATGATTTTTAATGTCACCTTACCCTCATGTGATCCCTTAGGGCCCATGCAGCCTGGATCTTTACCTCCATGCCCGGCATCTAAGCACACTATTTTAATTGAATTTTTGGGGGATTTTTTTATCGAATCAATAGTCGGATTTACAGCCGATATAAGTATTAGGGCTAAGCAAAAAATAAAAATAAGTCGAACTGTTGAAAACATTATTTTTTAATTAATACACTTAGGTACCACGCAATCATGTAATTTTGTCAATCTTTTAAAAACAAAGATAATTATAATTTTTAAATTCCATTTGATAAATAAATCCACATATTACCTTTTCATGCTTTGCATGGGAATATTCATTGGCCTAACAGACGTTAGCGCCCAACGAGTTATTTCGGGTGATTCGGTTAAAAAATCAATCAGTCCCAAAGACTCATTATCAAAATCAACCGACTTAGAAACAACCGTTTTTTATTCAGCCATTGACTCGACGGTATTAGATGCGGAAAAACAAGTGGTTAATTTATACGGAGGGGCGAAATTAAAATATGGTAATATCGCTTTAGAAGCGGACTATATTAGGTTAGATTGGTCAAAAAATGAGGTTTTTGCTAGAGGAACTTTAGACACGGCGACAAAAAAAATAATAGGCCTTCCGGTATTTACACAGGGTCAAGATAAATATGACTCGGAAGAAGTTCGCTACAATTTCAAATCGAAACGTGCATCAATAAAAGCGATTGTAACTCAGCAAGGGGAAGGATTTGTCCAAGGGAAAACGGTAAAAAAAGACGAGGAGGATAATCTATACATTCGAAATGCCATTTATACCACCTGTAATTTAACACATCCCCATTTCCACATTAAAGCGAGTAAAATCAAAGTCGTCGGGAAAAAAGAAATTATTTCTGGACCCTTTCACTTTGAGCTTAATGATATTCCATTGCCCATTGGGCTTCCTTTTGGGTTTTTCCCCTATTCCCAACCCAAGGAAGCTGGGAAATCGGGCATTATTGTTCCTACTTATGGAGAAGAACCTTCTGGAAGAGGATTCTATTTGAGAGAGGGGGGGTATTACTGGGCAGCTAGTGAAAATATAGGCGTTCGATTTACAGGCCAAATTTACTCGAAAGGTGGCTGGGGTTTAGGAGCCAACTCACAATATAATAAGCGTTATCGGTTCGCTGGTAGTTTCAACTTAGCATTTAATCGAAACACGAATGGGGATGAATTTTCTCCCACTAAACGTACTGACTTTTCTTTACAGTGGTCGCATAGCCCTCAAAGTAGAGGAAATTCAAGCTTTTCTGCTTCCGTTAATATTGCCTCAAATTCCTACAACCAATTCAATAATTATAATAGCCAGCAATATTTATCCAATACGATTGGGTCATCCGTGCAATACTCCAAAAATATTGGACAAACCATAAGAACAGGAATCAGTTTACGTATTAATCAAAATACAACCACTCGGGTTTTTGATGCAGGGACAGAATTTAATTTTGGTCTAAATCAATTTCAACCGTTCAAAAGAAAAAACTCGCTAGGGGACCAATTTTTAGATCAATTTAGACTGGGGCTTGATTTTTCTGGGGGTATCAGTATGACGAATCAAGTATCTGATCCTTATACTCGATATGAATTTGATGTGTATCCTAGGGAATCTAACAGTCAAAGAGGGGTCATTCAGAGGCCATTTATTCCTAAAACGATGGATGATTTACCTCCAGGAGTTATTCCAGTGGATGCAAGTACATTACCTCTACTTTGGGAAAAAGCACAAACAAAATTCAATTATAGTATTCCATTATCCTTGCCCAACTTAAAATTAAACAAATATGTGAATCTAACACCAGGAGTTTCGTGGTCCGGAAATATGTACACAAGGTCGTATAAGTACACCTATATGAAAAGTGACTCGACCGTTAGAATTGATACCATCGGAGGATTGCCAAAATTCAATTCACAACTTTCATTTTCTGCCAGCATGAATACTCGGATTTATGGTACACTTAGATTCAAGAAAGGAAGGTTAGAGGCTCTGAGGCATACGATAGCCCCTAGCGTTAGCTTGAGTTATACACCCGATTATTCGGATCCAACTTATGGGTATTATCAAGATGTTCGAATCAACAACCGTAAATTTATTAACAACCAGGGAGTAGAACAGGTAGGAGATATCAGGCGGATTAGCACTTTTGACCCAAGGCAAATGAGTTATGGTGGCGCTTCAGGGAGTATCAGTTTTGGACTTCAAAATACACTTGAGGCAAAATTGAAAACTAAATCAGATACTGCGACCAAACAAAATGAAAAAATTACGATTCTAGATAATTTTGGTATCAATGGAAGTTATAATATGCTGGCAAAAGAATTTCCCTTGTCCAATTTAAATTTCAATGCAAACTCAAGAGTAAGTGAATTTGATATAAACGTAGGAGGAAGTTTTGATCCCTACTTATATGTGAAAGACAACTCATTTTTTGAAGTAGGTAGGAGAACTCCTGATTTAATGGTGGGTCAAGGGGAAGGACTTGCGAGATTAACGGCGCTTAATCTATCCATTGGCCGAAGATTTGCTCCCGCAAAGGCGAAGGATTTAAAGACTAGTACGAATGCATCTGAAGCCCAATTAAAACAAATAAATCGCAACATAGACGACTACGTTGATTGGAATGTGCCTTGGACATTTTCATTTAGTTACCAGTTTAGCATGAATAGAATGGGATTGGCTGCCGCACAACAAATTAGTGGATTAACATTTCAAGGAGATTTGAGCTTAACGGAAAAATGGAAATTTTCTATGAGCTCAGGATATGATTTCAAGTATAGCGGACTTACCTACACAAATATGTCGGTGCATCGAGATCTTCATTGCTGGGAACTGAATTTAAATTGGACCCCCATAGCAAGTCCATTTTATGGCCGTGCATCAAATTATTCTTTTGACCTTCGAGTAAAATCGACCTTACTTCAAGAATTAAAAATTTCTCGCAGGAGAAGTTTTTATGACAAGGGCGGTTTTTAGTTAAGTTTCTCCTTAAACGTTTTCAAAAACTTATCCATTTTTGGCTTAATTACAATTTGGCAATAAGGTTGATCACCATTTTGGTTAAAGTAGTTTTGATGATAATCTTCTGCAGTGTAAAAAAGAGAAGCCTGACTTATTTCAGTTACAATAGGATTAGGAAATACTTTTTGCGCATTTAATTTTGTCTTCCAAGCCATAGCCGCTTCCTTTTGAGCTTCGTTATGAAAAAATATAGCTGATCGATACTGAGTACCCACGTCGGCACCCTGTCTATTCAACGTGGTAGGATCATGTGTTTGCCAAAATACCTCCAATATCGTTTCAAAAGAAATGATTTTAGGATCGTAGACTAGTTGGCACACCTCAGCATGACCCGTTAATCCTGTGCAAACATCACGATAACTTGGGTTTTTCATTTTGCCACCCATGTACCCAGAAGTGACACTTTTCACTCCTTTTAACCTTTGGTAAACTGCCTCCACACACCAAAAACACCCCGCACCTAAGGTTACAGTCTCTAAATTAGCCCCTGATAAGTTTTGTGATTCTTCCATTGTATTTTTATTTTTTGTATTTGTAGCGTTTCCGCAAGAAAAATGAACAAAACCCAGAATTATACTTAAAACGAAGCTTACATTTTTAATCCAACGATTCATCATGTTTTTTATTTTAGTAGTTTTGCAACGCGTAAATATAACAAAAAGCTGAATGAAAGGTTTTATAAATTCTATAAGAGGGGCTTGGGCTGAGGCATGGAAAGAATCATCATTCAGACTTAGTTTTTCATTGGCTATACTTTCATTTTCAGTTTTTCCATGGAAAGCAGCCACTTATTTTCAATGGATCCAGCTGCGGGAAGGCATTGTTTTAAACGATTTTATTTTAGAGCTCATCCCTGCAAAAAACGTTTCTTGCCCCATTTTCTCAATCATTTATTGCACGGTTATTTATTTAATCTTCAGACTTTTGGCCACGCCAAAAATATTTGTTTGGTTTGCTTGGGCATTTAACTTGGAAACAGTCTTTCGATTTTTAACCATTTATTTTGTTGCCTTAAATCCTCCGTTAGGGATTGTCGATTTACATGACCCGGTCGCAGCCGTATTCATTTATGGGGAGAATATGCCTATAACAAAAGACCTATTCTTTTCAGGACATACCGCTACGATGGTGTTTGCGTGTTATTTCTTGCCGCTCAAAAAAGAAAAAATTCTGGCTATGCTCTTGAGTTTAATACTAGCTTTATTACTGCTTATCCAACATGTACATTATACCATCGACATCGTCATGGCCCCTTTGTTCACATTATTAGCTATTGGTATTATAAAAAAACTAATTAAAAATTAGTCTTACGCTTGATGTTGACAGTTACTTTGTCAAGCTTCTCAAAGATTGAGTTATTTGATTTGTATTCAGGAATTACCTCCTTGATTTTCGAAACGAGATCATTATTATTTCCTCCCTCGTCCAAAACTTCTTGCATTAGGTTCATCTGAATATCCATGTAGGAATAACTTGGCACATTCACTTTAGCAATTAAAATTTTAGGATGGTGTGTAGGCAGCGTATTTTCATCCGTGCTTAGAAGTTCCTCGTACAACTTTTCTCCTGGACGCAAACCTGTAAATTTAATTTCGATATCGCGGTCGACACGCATTCCGCTTAGGGTAATCATTTTTTTGGCTAGGTTAATAATTTTAACCGATTCGCCCATGTCAAAGACAAAAACCTCACCGCCCTCTCCCATAGTAGCCGCCTCTAATACGAGTTCGCAAGCTTCAGGAATGGTCATAAAATAGCGGGTGATATCTGGGTGAGTGACAGTCACGGGGCCTCCTCGTTCAATTTGTTTTTTAAACAATGGAATAACGGAACCATTTGAACCTAAAACGTTACCAAATCGAGTCGCAATAAATTTGGTATGCATGCCTTCCAACTGATTCATCGACTGTGTATACATTTCAGCAAATCGCTTCGTGGCACCCATTACATTTGTAGGATTTACAGCTTTATCTGTCGAAACCATCACAAATTTATCTACCGCATTTTCAGCGGCTAAATCTGCTAAAATACGCGTACCTAAAATATTAATTTTAACAGCTTCGTAAGGATTCTTTTCCATCAAAGGCACGTGCTTGTAGGCTGCTGCGTGAAAAACAATGGAAGGTTTATGCGTCCGGAAAATGTAGGACATTCGATTGATGTCAGATACGTCAGCTACCTTCACAACAATCTCTGTATTGGAAGGAATTCGACCTACCAATTCATATTCTAAATCAAATAGCCCAGACTCTGCTTGGTCTACTAAAATAATTTTTGAAGGGAAATAGGCGATCAATTGGCGTACAATTTCTGAGCCAATAGAGCCGGCCGCGCCTGTAACTAAAATAGACTTACTATTCATTTCCTCAGAGATCATCTTATTGTTCATCTGAATCTCCTCGCGACCCAATAAATCTTCAATTTTTACATTATGAATCTGATTGATCGCAAACTCTCCACCGACCCATTTGTCTACCGGGGGCAATGTTTTAACCACAACTCCTCGATCCAAAAACTCATCGGAAATTTTTCTCTTAGCCTGTATATTAATGTTTTTAATGGCCATAATGACCTGAAGTCCTTCATAAGTATCCACAAACTTATCCAAGGCTTCGGCTAAATTAAATACCCTGATTCCTTCGATGGTTTTGCCAACTTTAGAATCATTGTCGTCAATAAATCCAAGTACTTGATAATTTATTCCTCGGTCATTTTGAATCACGTTTTTAGTCAATAGACCAGAATACCCCGCTCCATAAATTAATACTCCAACGGCTGGCTTAAACTCATTAATAAAGGATTCATAAAACTTTTTAACCATGAATCGAAGACTCACCAATAAAAACAAGCAAATGAAAAAGTCAATAACTAAGATGGAAATTGGCACATAAATCAATGTTTCCACTTGCAAAAAATACCTAATCCCGAGTGAAATCACAGCGGCTACCATTGTGCCCGTAAATATTGTTTTCAAGATTAATACCGCATCCTCAATACTCGTATGCCGGATAATCCCTGAATAGGTCTTGAAATATAAAAATGTGATAACGCGAATACTTAACAAGAAAACGAAGTGGTAAATGAAAACATCTAAATGAAGTTCCTCGTACCTAAAATTTAATCTTAATGCTGTCGCTACTAAAAAAGAGAAAATAGTAATCACGACGTCAATGGCAAGAACCAACCACCTAGACAGGAACCGATTTGAATAACGACGTATGAATAAAGACTGAGTCATTTACTAGTATTAATCTATTTTAATTCAATCAACAAAGTTACCAATATATTCATAAGATGATATCAAAATTTATTAAACGGGAAATCAATCTTTAAATTAATTGAGAATCTCCCAGCCTTAGAACTACCTCTTCCTTATCATTCCACATTAAAACATCAATCATAGAAAGCCCATTGACAAACTCTTTTGTATTCCCTTGAGGATAGGGATTCAAATTGGGTTTTAAAAAATGCAAATCAATGCCATTTTCTTTGAAAAAGCCTTTTTCGTATAATTCTTGGCCGTTAACCGCATTAATATAGCTAGATTCCCCTAGCGATTTTGTAATTTCAATTAACCTTTCAGCGCGGCCAAGGTCATTATAAACGGATAATGTAGAACTCTGGTAGAATTTTTTTTCTAAACCAAGGTAGGTCCAAGTAGCTTGAACGCTTTCATTAGCTAAATCCGCCAAACTCTCAAATTTTGTTTGCAAAACCTGATCCACTAGATCTCTAACTTCCGTAAAATTTGGTGCTTTTTTGTAGGCAGAATCTAATTGACTCATGAATTTATTTGGAAACTCTTTACCCCAAGAGACCGTTGATTCCCTAATCGTTTTGTTTTGACTTTGTTTTTTTAAGGGAATGGTAAACAAAAACTCATTCCCCTGCATTAAAATTCTATTCCGATTGATCCATCCTTTTTTAATAAACATCACATCATCATAAAAGACAAAATGATCGACCGCATGAACTAATTGGAAATAGCCCAAATAAGGAAAAAAATAAGGTTGCATGATTGCTACCGCCATATTTTATTTTTCGCCAAATCCTGGCGCAGTTAAATCCACAATTTGGTCTGACTTCATAACGAGCACTCGCTCATTCTTTACATCGGTCATATAACCTATCGCCGTGACATCGGCTATTTTTTCCACTTTCTCGAAATCCTTTTGAGATACAGTAAATACTAATTCATAATCTTCGCCTCCATTTAATGCCGCCGTCAATGGGCTTAGATTAAATTCAGTGGCCGATAAATACGTTTCGTCGTCAATAGGAATATTTTTCTCGAAAATCCTAGCACCTGTATCAGAGGCATTACATAAATGAATAATTTCAGAGGCTAAACCGTCTGAACAATCGATCATGGAGGTTGGCACCACCCCGATTTCACTTAATTCATGAATGATGTCAAATCGGGCCACAGGTTTTAATTGGCGCAACACCACATAACTTTTCCCATCCAATTCTGGCTGCATGGTCGGATTCGCTAGATAAACTTGCTTCTCTCTTTCCAAAGATTGCAAACCCATCAGCGCTCCACCTAAATCTCCTGTCACACAAATTACATCATTGGGCTTAGCTCCGGACCTTTTTGTGAGGTTCTTTACATCAACCAATCCTAATGCGGATACCGAAATAATTAATCCTTGCGGAGAAGCGGTGGTATCCCCACCCACTAAATCCACGTTATATTCTTCACAAGCCTGTTTTATGCCCGTATACAATTCCTCTACGGCCTCTACTGAAAAGCGATTACTTAAACCCAAACCTATAGCTATTTGAGAGGGTTTCGCATTCATAGCGGCAATATCAGAAAGTGCCAAACTAACTATTTTAAAACCCAAATGGGGCAATGGAGAATAGGATAAATCAAAATGAACGCCCTCGATCAATAATTCAGTGGTGGACACCACTTCCATTCCTTCAGCATGTAGCGACGAAGCATCATCACCAATACCGATCGTGGTCCAAGATTGATGAGATGAAAATGGTTTCGCTAATCGCTCAATCAATCCAAATTCCCCAATACTTCCAATTTCCGTTCTTTTTTCCATATAATAAAAAAGAGCCGCCTTTTTACAGGCGGCTCCCATTAAAGCATTTTTTTTAGGGATTTACTAAAGTCAAGGCCACTTTTTTATTGCTTGCCTTGATATAAGCTGTACTCGTTTCTAAGGCTAAGCTAGTAGCCGAAGGAGTTCCACTAATGGTTAATTCTAACGTTCCATTGGTCCCTGATGGGGCACCTTCTGAACTCGTCAAACCCGTTAAACTCAATTTTTTATTATCTGAAGACAATGAATAACTGCCTGTAAATTTTTTACCATCAAATTCAGTCAAAGTAACGGACCCGGCGATGCTTAAATCCAATTTAAATTGTGAATAGCCTGCAACCAAATTAGTGGTCGCTCCTTTAGAATATTGAACTACGCCATCCCAAGAAACAGAATTTGCCGACCATACTTTTTTAACCAAATCAGCTACCGTAGGGGTTACTGGTGTAGGTGTAACAGGTGTAGGAGTTACAGGAGTTGGGTCGCTTTTGGAACTACAAGCACCCAAAAATAGGGTTGCTAGGAAGCTTAAAAATAAGATATACTGTTTCATAATATTAAAACTTATTTAATTCGTGTAAAATTAAAAATCTTTATTAAAAAAATGGTCTTTCAATGATTTTATTTAGCTTCGTGCTGGATATATTTTACTTTGAAAAATTCATTACCCGTTTATACTAAATCACAATTAGCTTTACGAAATGGCCAGGACAAACCCGAAATTTGGGTGGCCTTTGATGGTAAGATTTATGATATGTCAACGTCCAAGCTTTGGAAAAATGGCAAGCATTATGAGCATTGGGCCGGGCAAGATTTAACTGAAGAATTGGCTGATGCCCCACATTCAGCTAAAGTATTTGAAAAATTCGAACCGATAGGCCAACTTAAATAACTGCCATGTTACTACTCATTGAAAGTGGCTCTACAAAAACAGAATGGAGGTTTATAGCTAAACCAGACGAAGCCTATGATTCATTTTTTTCAGCAGGTATAAACCCCTATTACCAGTCGGCCATTGAGATCAACACCTCGCAAAATGAAGTAGTAAATTGGCTTACCGACAAAAAAATAGAACAAATATACTATTACGGTACCGGCATCACGGGTGAAGATAAGGTTCAAATCATCCATGAATTTTTAAGCACGATTATACAGGGGGCTAACATTCAAATTGATAATGATTTGATGGCGGCAGCGAAGGCAAGCTGTGGCGATGAAAAAGGAATTGCCTGTATATTAGGCACGGGATCTAATTCAGGCTTTTTCGATGGCCAAAAAATAAGCGAGCAAATTCCTCCTCTAGGATTTTGGTTAGGAGACGAAGGTAGCGGAGGGCATTTAGGTAAAAAGTTAGTGCTTAGCTATTTGCATCATGAAATGCCGGAAGAATTACGCACAAGTTTTATCGCTAGGTTTGGAGAATTGAATCGACTAGACGTTTTAGAAAAAGCATATCGAGGCGAATTCCCCAATCGCTGGTTTGCTAGTTTTTCCAAATTTCTATTTCAGCATCGCAGAGAACCCTTTTGTTATCAATTAATCGAGCATTCGTTTCAGCAATTTTGCTCCCTGTATATTTTAAAATACACACATGCACATGATTACCCGATTCATTTTACAGGATCAGTCGCATTCTATTATTCCGATATTTTAAAAAGAGTTTTGAGTGGCTACAAATTAAAATTAGGTCATATATCTGAAGCGCCTATGGCTGGTTTAACATTGTATCACAAAAATAAGCTTTGGCCAAAAACTAATTAAGAGTTAGATTTTTTCAAGAGTCCATAACAAATGAGCATATAATTTTTTAAATTGCACTACGCCTTTGTACATCAACAAAATAAATTCGTCAATGATATCTAGAGTTAAATCCATTGGTACGAAACAAAAAGCATTAAAAATCAATTTAGATCTTAGTATTTACGGATCCTTCGCTGAAATTGGGGCTGGACAGGATGTTGCAGCTAATTTTTTCAAAGCGGGAGGAGCATCTGGCACGATCGCCAAAACAATTTCCGCCTATGATATGGCATTCTCTGACGCCATTTATGGAGAAGAAGCCTCAGGCAAATATGTGTGTGAGACTCGGTTGATGAAAATGCTGAACCGCGAGTATAAATTATTGAATGTTCGTTTAACTGAATCGGCAGATGAAAAGAGGTTTTTTGCCTTTGCGGATACTGTTTCGGCATTGAATTATCAAAAAACAAATGAAAGCCATGGCTGGATAGGCCTTAGGTTTCAATTAAAACCCAATGGTGCTTTTAATGATGTAGTGATTCACGTTAACATGCTGGATAATGATAACATATTACAACAGCAAGCACTGGGGATCATTGGCGTAAATTTAATTTATGGCTGTTACACACATCACAATAACCCCGAAACCCTTCTATTATCTTTATTAGATGATTTATCGACAGACCGGATTGAAATAGATATGATCCGTTTTGAAGGTCCTGATTTTAAAGATGTGGACAATCGATTAATGTCTTTATACTTGGTTAAGCATGGCTATGCACAAGCGGCTGTTTTCGGACCCGATGGAAGGGTGATGCAGCCCTATGACGCACTTTCGAAAAAACATATAGTTGCCATTCGTGGTCGGTTTAGGCCTGTAACCAATATATTTCTAGATATGCTTAAAAAGGGAGTTAAGCAATTTGAAAATGAAGCGGATGTAGATGATGATAAGATTTGTATTTTATCTGAATTAACGCTGCGAAATTTGGAAGATGGGACAAATCAAATTGACGAAAAAGACTTTTTGGACCGAGTCGATATTTTATGTTCTTTGGGCCAAACGGTTTTGATTTCTAACTTCCACGAATATTTCAAATTGGTTGCCTATCTAAGCCAATTTACAAAACTACGGATGGCGCTCATAATGGGTATGCCAAATTTAGAATATATCTTTGATGAGACGCATTACAAAGATTTGCCAGGAGGTATTATTAGTGCATTTGCCAGTTTATTTGGTCAAAAAATAAAGCTCTATTTATACCCTACTTTAAATGAACAAGGTGAAATCATTCACTTAAATACATTTAAAACTGAGCCTCATTTGGCGGGCTTATTGACCTATTTAAAGGACAATGAGAAGTTAGAAGACATCCAAAAATATGACGAGAATTTAATGACCATTCGAACTGACAGCGTATTGGGCATGATTCAAAATGGCACGGGAGATTGGGAAAAAATGGTTCCCGCATCCGTAGTTAAGCAAATAAAGGAAAATCATTTATTTGGGTATACCAACTAACCTATTACTCAAAAAATCTCTGAGAACCATTTATTAACCTATCGTTGTTAGAATAAACGCACAAACTGGTCAAATAAATAGCGGGAATCATGTGGTCCAGGAGACGCTTCAGGATGATGCTGAACCGAAAATGCTTTTCTGCCATGTACCTGCAAACCTTCCACTGTTTTATCATTTAAGTTCACATGGGTTAATTCGGCTTTTGAACTTGCCATCAAATCATCCATCATCACAGCAAATCCATGATTTTGTGAAGTTATCTCAGATAGCCCTGTTACTAAATTTTTCACAGGGTGATTTAATCCTCTATGGCCATTGTGCATTTTATACGTCTTTAAGCCACAAACTTGGGCTAAAATTTGATGTCCTAAGCAAATTCCAAAAACAGGTTTGTCACTTTCTAAAAAGCTGGAAACCGTTTCAACGGCATAAGGCATTACGGCCGGATCACCTGGGCCGTTCGATACAAAATAGCCATCTGGGTTCCATTTTGAAATTTCGTCAAATGACGTTTTCGCTGGAAATACTTTTAGGTAACAACCCCGATCCGTCAGATTAGATAATATACTTCTTTTGACGCCTAAATCTAAAACCGCCACGCGATGTGCAGCGCTTTCGTCTCCTAAAAAATAGGATTCTTGGGTACACACTTGCGAAGATAATTCAAGACCTTCCATGGAAGGAATTTTAGACAATTCTATTTTTAAGGTATCTAAATCAAAAATTTCAGAAGAAATTAGGCAGTTCATTACACCTTTCGTTCGGATATGACGTACTAAAGCGCGTGTATCTATCCCTGAAATTCCAACGATTCCAGCGTTGGCTAAATAATCTTGAAGTGATCCATCAGAAGTGGCTCTTGAATGTACGCTAGCAAATTCATTACACACCATTCCAGCAATTTGGACTTGATCTGATTCCGCTTCTCCCTCGCTAATAACACCATAATTACCAATATGAGCGGTGGTATTAATGATGACTTGGCCAGCATAAGAAGGGTCAGTGTAAATTTCTTGGTACCCTGTCATTCCCGTGTTGAAGCAAATTTCTCCGCCATGGGTCCCAATTTTACCAAGTGCCTTACCATGAAAAAGAGTGCCATCTTGTAAAAGTAAAACGGCTGGAGTGGATTCAGTAATTCTCATAAAATATGAACTATATAATTTTGATGCTAAAATACGTAAAAAAAGGGCTTCAACAAATGCTGAAGCCCTTCAAAAAAATTAAGAGAAATTAAGCGTCTTCTCCTTTTTCTTCTGTTGGCTCCTCCGTTGCAGGTGCGTCTGTTGGCTCTTCAGCAGCTGGGGCTTCTTCCTCAACAACTGTTTCAGGAGCAACTTCAGCTACTTCTTCAGCGGCTACCTCAGTTTCAGCTGCAACTTCTACAACTTCTTCTGCAGCTACCTCAGCAACCTCTTCTACTACAACTGCATCTTCAACAACTTCCGCAGAAGGAGCTTCAGCAACAGGTGCGGCAGCAATAGCTTCAGTACCTTCTTCTTTCTTAGCTCCACCACGACGACTTCTACGAGTCTTACCTGCTTTTTCAGCAGAAGCGGCTAACATAGTTTCGTTAAAGTCAACTAATTCGATGAAACAAATTTCGGCATTATCACCTAATCTGTTTCCTAATTTAATAATTCGAGTATAACCCCCTGGGCGATTCGCTACCTTCTCGGAAACGATTCCAAATAATTCCTTTACGGATTCTTTATTTTGCAAATAAGCGAAAACAACCCGACGATTATTTGTCGAATCATCCTTTGATTTAGTAATTAAAGGTTCTACATATTTACGTAGTTCCTTTGCTTTCGCTACCGTAGTTTCGATACGCTTGTGCAAAATTAAAGAGGATGCCATATTGGATAATAAGGCTGCTCTGTGGGAAGCTGTTCTTCCTAAGTGATTGAATTTTTTACCGTGTCTCATTTTTGTATTTCGTAAGTTAAAAGCTCTTTCGAGCTGCGGTTAGTTCATTCACATGAATAAACCACCTATTACTTTATTAATTAATCTTCATCTAATCGATATTTGGCAACATCCATTCCGAATGTCATCCCTTTTTCATCGATTAATTGCTCTAATTCAGTTAATGATTTTTTACCAAAATTGCGGAACTTCATCATATCTGAAATTTCTAATTTAGCTAATTCTCCAAGGGTACGAACATCTGCAGATTTTAAGCAGTTGTAAGCACGTACAGAAAGATCTAAGTCAGCTAAAGAAGTTTTCAAAAGCTTACGCATGTGAAGCATTTCCTCGTCTACTACGTTATCTTCTTCAGCTTTAGGCGTCTCAAAAGTCATTGTCTGATCTGAGAACAACATAAAGTGTTGAATCAAAATGTAAGCAGCACCTTTTAGTGCATCTTCTGGATGGATAGAACCGTCTGTTTCAATGTCTAAAACCAATTTCTCATAATCTGTCTTTTGCTCTACACGCGTGTTCTCAATGCTAAATTTAACATTTTTGATCGGCGTATAAATCGCGTCGATAGCTATGTGACCGAAAGACAATTCGTTTGCACGAGGCTCATCCGCAGGTACATAACCACGTCCTTTTTCAATGAAAAGCTCAATATCTAATTCTTTAGAAGAATCAAGATGGCAGATTACTAAATCTGGATTTAAAACAGTAAAGTAAGGAGTAAATTTTGCGATATCTCCGGCAGTAATGGCTGTTTGGCCTTTTACTTTAAGAGTTACCTTATTCTCTAAAATCTCTTGTGCTTTTTTAAAGCGAATTTTTTTCAAATTCAAGATGATTTCAGATACATCTTCGTGAACACCTTCGATAGCAGAAAACTCATGTAAAACACTTGATATTTTCACACTAGTGATTGCGTAGCCTTCCAGTGAGGAAAGTAAAATTCTACGAAGAGCGTTACCTATGGTAACACCGTAACCTTTTTCGAGTGGCTTGAACTCAAATAACCCGTGAAAGTCATCGGCTTTCTCCATTACAACTTTTTCGGGCATTTGGAATGCTAATATTGACATATTTCGTAGCTTAAAATGATACTGAAAAAACGTTATTGGTACTATTTAAAATCTCTAATGATTACTTAGAGTACAATTCGACGATTGCCTGCTCGTTAAAGTTCTCAGGAATCTGGTCTCTTTCTGGAAGGGCGATAAACTTACCTACCATTTCTACACCGTCCCACTCTAACCAGTTAAAGCGTTTTGGAGAACGACCGTCTAAAGAAGTTGAAACTACTTCTAAAGATTTTGACTTTTCACGAACACCGATTAATTGGCCCGGACGTAAAGAATATGAAGGCACGTTAACCACTTCACCATCCACGTTAATATGCTTGTGGATAACTAATTGGCGAGCAGCACGACGAGTAGGAGCAATGCCTAAACGATATACTACATTGTCTAATCTTGATTCACACAATTTAATCAAGTTTTCACCAGTGATTCCCGCTTTTACAGCAGCTTTGTGGAACAGATTTTCGAACTGACGCTCTAAAATACCATAGGTGTATTTAACTTTTTGTTTCTCCTTCAATTGCAACGCGTATTCAGAAACTTTTGATCGTTTTCCTTTACCGTGCATTCCGGGAGCATAGTTTTTACGAGATAATGCTTTACTCGGACCAAGAATCGCTTCACCGAATCGACGTGCAATCTTGGATTTTGGACCTGTATATCTAGCCATCTTTTTAAAAGTCATTAGGCCTCTTGTGCCCAATGAAGTAATTAGTTAAGTGAAAAAAAAGTGTTAGAGAAAATAATTACTAATTACCTAACACACAAAATAATCTTTAAACGCGACGACGTTTTGGAGGACGACATCCATTGTGAGGCATCGGAGTAATATCACGGATAAGTGATACTTCGATTCCTGAGTTTTGGATGGTACGGATAGCAGACTCACGTCCAGCACCCGGTCCTTTGACAAAAACCTCTGCTTTTTTCATTCCAGCCTCAACAGCTACTGCAGCGCAGTTAGATGCAGCCATTTGTGCTGCATAAGGAGTGTTTTTCTTAGATCCACGGAAACCCATCTTTCCTGCTGAAGCCCAAGAAATCACTTGACCCGCTGAATTGGTAATGGAAATAATGATGTTGTTAAAGGAAGCTTTAATGTGTACTTGGCCTACTTGCTCAACTACAACAACTCTTTTCTTCGCTTTATCTTTTCTTTTTGCTTGTGCCATAATTTAATTAATCAAAAAGGGATGAGGATTTACCTCGATTATTATTTAGTTACTTTTTTCTTGTTAGCAACTGTTTTTCTACGTCCCTTACGAGTACGTGAGTTGTTTTTAGTACGTTGGCCACGAACGGGAAGTCCCTTACGATGACGCAAACCACGGTAGCAACCGATGTCCATCAAACGCTTGATGTTTAATTGGACTTCAGACTTAAGCTGACCCTCCGTTTTAAACTCAGCGGCGATGATTGCACGGATAGCACTTGCTTCCGTATCATTCCACTCACCAGCTTTCTTGTCATAAGAAACAGCTGCTTTCGTTAAGATCTTTTGAGCAGTACTGCGACCTATACCAAAAATATAAGTTAATGCAATCTCTCCTCTTTTTTTGTCGGGAATATCAACCCCTGCAATACGAGCCATATAGGTAATTAATTGTTGTGATTACTCATTTAATTTTATCCGAATTATCCTTGACGTTGCTTAAACTTAGGATTCTTCTTGTTTATTACATAAAGCTTGCCGTGTCTACGGATCACTTTACAATCTGCACTACGCTTTTTAATGGATGCTTTAACTTTCATTTTATTAAAATTTATGGGCCAAAACCCTCATTTACTTATATCGATAAACAATTCTTGCCTTACTCAAATCATAGGGTGACATTTCTAATTTCACCTTATCTCCTGGTAAAATCTTAATGTAGTGCATCCTCATCTTACCCGATATGTGGGCAATCACTTGATGCGTATTTTCTAATTCAACCCGAAACATCGCGTTCGAAAGAGCTTCCAAGATTATTCCATCTACTTCTATCGAAGATTGTTTGGCCATAGTTTTATTTTAAATATTCAACAATATTGTCGAGCTTTTAATTACTTCTTCTATATAGGAGAACGTAGTTAATATCAACGGTTCATCTTTACTTATACCTATTGTATGTTCAAAATGAGCCGAAGGTTTGCGATCCTGAGTTCGAATGGTCCAGCCATCCTTATCTACTGAGATCTGGCGCTTCCCTAAATTGATCATCGGTTCTATGGCAATAACCATTCCCTCTTTCAATTTAGCTCCATCACCTCTGCGTCCATAATTAGGAACTTCAGGACTTTCGTGTAAGCTTTTACCCACACCATGCCCCACTAGCTCCCGAACTACCCCATATCCGAATGACTCCGTATAGGATTGAACAGCATAAGCAACATCACCCACTCGCTTTCCATTTTGAGCTTGCTTTAAGCCCAAATACAAGGACTCTTTCGTCACTTGTAATAATTTTATTACTTCTGGTTTCACTTCCCCAATGCCATACGTATAGGCACTGTCGGCATGAAAACCATTTTTATATACCCCCGCATCTATGGATATAATATCCCCTTCCTTCAATGTCAAATCTCCTGGTAATCCATGCACCACCACATCATTCACAGAAATACATAATGAATATGCGTATTTCTTATTTCCAACCTGATAGTTCAGGAAAGAAGGATGAGCTTTGTGGTCTGATATAAACGTGTAAGCTATTTTATCTAATTCCAACGTGGTAATTCCCGGCTTAATTGCCTTCGCCACCTCCGCATGGCATCTCCCAAGAATATCTCCATTATCTTGAATAATGGTCATTTCTTCCGAAGATTTTAAATAAATCATCTTAACGAGTAATCACCTCTGAACGCCCTTTTACGCGTCCTGATTGCATTAAACCCTCGTACTTTCTCATCAACAAATAACTTTCAATTTGTTGCAATGTATCTAATACTACTCCTACTAAAATCAACAACGATGTTCCACCAAAAAACGATGCAAATCCACGTGTTACCCCAAATAAATTGGCAACAGCAGGTAATATCGCAATAGCCGATAGCATAAATGCACCTGGCAATGTAATTCGATCTAAAATATTGGCAATAAAGCTAGACGTATCTTCACCCGGCTTAACACCAGGAACAAAACCGCCACCACGCTTCATATCATCTGATATTTGAGTGGGGTTAATCGAGATCGCCGTATAAAAGAACGTAAAAACAATAATTAATAAGGCAAATAAAGCATTGTATTGCCACGTAGTAAAATCACCAAATGCTTGAGCCACCGATGAAGCGAACTCACTTTTTTCAGCAAAAGATTGTGCCACTAAACCGGGAATAAACATCAAGGCCTGTGCAAAAATAATTGGCATTACACCCGATGCATTTAACTTTAAAGGGATGTATTGACGCTCGCCACCTACCGACATTTTACTTCCAGCCACTTGTTTGGCATATTGAACAGGAATTCGACGTACAGCTTGAGTCACCATGATAGCTCCCATCACCACAAAAAACAAGGCTACAATTTCAATGACAAACATTAAAGCGCCTGACATTCCACGTGAACCTGCTTCTTGTAAAATAGAAGATGGGAAACGAGAAACGATACCGATCATGATTAGCATGGATATACCATTTCCAATCCCTTTATCCGTAATTTTCTCCCCTAACCACATACACAACATGGTGCCTCCAATCAAAATAGCAACTCCATATAATCTAAAAAACCATGGATCAACCATGATCGCCTCACTCGGAATGGTTACTTGTAAATATGTAAATCCTTGTGCAGCCGTAACAAATATGGTTAAATAACGTGTTATCTGATTTAACTTCTTACGTCCAGATTCACCATCTTTCTGCATTTTTTGAAAATACGGAAGCGCAATAGTCAATAATTGAATCGCAATAGAAGCAGAAATATATGGCATGATACCTAATGCAAAAACGGATGCATTGCTCAAAGCCCCTCCAGAAAACATATTCAATAAGCCGAAAAGCCCACCGTCACCTGCTTGAGTTAATTTTGTAGCATCCACACCAGGCAGGACTACATAAGAACCTAAACGGAAAAAGGCAATAAAAAGTAACGTATTAAGAATACGTCCTCTTAATTCCTCAATCGAAAAGATGTGCTTGAAAGTTGTTATTAACTTATTCATTCGTCTGGTATAGAAGATTAATCAACAATTGCTTTTCCCCCTGCAGCTTCAATGGCTGCAATGGCGGCTGAAGAAAATCCTTTTGCATGAATTTCCAAGGCAGATGTTAATGCACCCCTGCTTAAGATTTTCACTAAATCAGATTTAGATACTAAACCGTTTGAATAAAGTGTTTCAAAATTAATCACCTTCAAACCAGCTGATTCAGCTAAAGATTGAATCGTATCTAAATTGATCGCTTTGTACTCAACACGATTGATATTTTTAAAACCAAACTTAGGTACACGACGTTGAAGTGGCATTTGACCTCCTTCAAAACCACGTTTACGAGAGTAACCTGAACGAGACTGCGCTCCTTTGTGTCCACGTGCAGAAGTTCCACCTAATCCGGAACCTTGACCACGACCAACTCTCTTTCTTGTTTTTACTGAGCCTTCTGCAGGCTTTAGTGATGATAATTTCATTTTATTCTTGGCTTAGCGCTACTTTTCAAAAAGTAACTCGCGTGTTAATTAAATATTTTCAACAACAATTAAGTGATTTACGGCACGAATCATTCCTGCAATCGCTGGATTTAATTCATGCTCAACACTCTTACGGATTTTACCTAATCCTAACGCTTGGATCGTACGTTTCTGTACTTCCGGACGCTTAATTGCGCTTTTAACTTGTGTAATTTTAACTTTAGACATCGTATGTTCTTTTTTTGAGGCTAGAAGCACTCATATTATCCATTAAAAACTTTAGCTAAGGAAATTCCTCTTTGGAATGCAACACTATGTGGAGCCCTCATTTTCACAAGTGCATCGATTGTTGCCTTCACCACGTTGTGTGGATTTGAGCTTCCTTTAGATTTTGCAAGTACATCATGTACTCCAGCAGATTCTAAAACAGCACGCATCGCACCACCTGCGATCAATCCAGTTCCTGGGGCAGCTGGCTTAATTAAGACAAAACCACCAGAAAATTTACCTAATTGCTCGTGAGGAACCGTATTTTTCAACAAAGGAATTTTAAACAAATTCTTTTTTGCATCTTCAATCCCTTTTGTAATCGCATCCGTTACTTCGTTTGCCTTACCTAATCCGTAACCTACAGTCCCGTTACCATCTCCTACTACAACGATAGCAGAAAAACTAAAACGACGACCCCCTTTTACCACTTTGGCAACACGGTTAATGGCTACTACCTTCTCCTTCAATTCCCCCTCGTTAACCTTAATTGGTTTTGCTTGTAATTGTGACATATCTCTTATTAAAATTGTAAGCCACCCTCGCGAGAACCTTCAGCTAATGATTTAATTCTACCATGATATAAATAACCGTTACGGTCAAAAACTACTTTCGTAATTCCTGCAGCTTTTGCCTTTCCAGCAATCGCCATACCCACTGACTTAGCAGCTTCGATATTGTTATTTACCTTTCCTTTAACATGTGATGTGGCTGAGAACAAAGTCTTTCCAGCCAAATCATCTACAATTTGAGCATACACCGAAGTGTTTGAACGATACACAGTTAAGCGCGGACGCTCAGCTGATCCAGTTATTTTTGCACGAATTGCACGCTTAATGCGAATTCTCCGTAAATCTTTTAATGTTGACATTTTTTACCTGTTTGTGTGGATTTCCGGCCCACGCTTATAATTTATTTCTTACCGCCCGCTTTACCAGCCTTACGACGAACTTGCTCACCCACAAAACGAACACCTTTACCTTTGTATGGCTCCACTGGACGTAATGATTTTATTTTTGCAGCCACTTGGCCGATCAATTGCTTATCTATTCCATTTAACGTAACCATCGGATTTTTACCTTTCTCCATCGCCGTAGCTACTTTGATCTCCGAAGGAATCGCCATGAAAATCATGTGTGAATATCCCAAACTTAATTCCAAAATATTTCCTTGATTCGCAGCCTTGTAACCAACTCCGATAATCTCAAGATCCTTTTGGAATCCTTCACTTACACCCACAACCATGTTATTGATTAAAGAACGATATAAACCATGCATTGCCTTATGACGCTTTTGCTCCGTAGGACGCTTAACAGTTAATATATTTCCTTCAATCTCAACGGTGATGTCTTGATCAATTTGTTGAGATAAAGTCCCTTTAGGACCGTTTACTGTAACCAAATTACCAGCCGATATATCCAAAGATACTCCTGCAGGTAATGTGATAATCTTATTTCCAATTCTAGACATAATAATTCTATATGCTTAAATTACGAGTTGCCTCCTTTCAGCGTGAAACAATAATTAATATACGTAACAAAGTACTTCTCCACCTACGTGAAGTGTACGGGCTTCTTTATCTGTTATCACTCCCTTCGAAGTAGATAAAATGGCAATACCTAAACCATTCAAAACGCGTGGAAGCTCTTCGGCTCCATTGTACTTACGCAAACCTGGCTTCGAAATACGAGTCAAATTTACGATGGCAGGTTGCTTCGTTACAGCATTGTATTTCAAAGCAATCTTGATCGTTCCTTGTACAGAAGTATCATCGAACTTGTAATTTGAAATATAGCCTTTATCAAAAAGAACCTTTGTGATCTCCTTTTTAATATTAGAAGCAGGAATTTCAACGACCCTATGGCGTGCCTTCAAGGCATTTCTCAATCGGGTTAAATAATCTGCTATTGGATCTGTCATTGTTTTTAAATTTGCCGCAAGCCCTTAAAAAGGCCTGCAAAATTACAAAAATGAATTTAAATAATCAAGTTTTATTATTTACCAGCTTGATTTAGTTACTCCTGGTATTAATCCGTTGGAAGCCATTTCGCGGAAGGTAACACGGCTAATGCCGAATTTACGCATGTATCCACGAGGACGACCTGTTAATTTACAACGGTTATGTAAACGAACTGGAGATGCATTTTTAGGTAATTTATCTAACCCAACATAATCTCCGGCAGCTTTTAAAGCTGCACGCTTCACTGCATATTTTGCAACTGTAGCTTCGCGTTTTCTTTCTCTTGCTTTTACTGACTCTTTAGCCATTTTGTAAAAATTTTAAAGGTTTTTTATAAAGCCCAATGGCCCACTATTTTTTAATATTCGAAAAAGGCATTCCGACTGCAACTAATAAAGCATAAGCTTCCTCATCTGTTTTGGCCGAAGTAACAAAAGTGATATCCATTCCAGATATTTTAGCCACTTTATCGATCGACATTTCAGGGAAGATGATTTGCTCTTTTACACCTAAGGTATAATTTCCGCGACCATCAAAACCTTTCTCTGATACTCCTTTAAAGTCACGAACACGTGGCAATGAAACAGTAGTCAATCGGTCTAAAAATTCATACATACGATCTCCGCGTAAAGTAACCTTCACACCGATAGGCATGTTTTCACGCAACTTAAAGTTTGAAATCGCTTTCTTTGAAATTGTTGCCACTGCTCTTTGACCAGCAATTAGCGTAATTTCCTCTACAGCTACGTCCACCAACTTCTTGTCCGACACTGCTGCTCCAACTCCTTTGTTGATTACAATCTTAGTAATCTTAGGTACTTGCATCACTGACTTGTACTGAAACTTTTCTTTCAAGCTTGACACAACTTCCTTTACAAAACGTTCTTTTAATCTAGGTACTGCCATTGTAGTATATTTTGTGGATTTCCGGCCCACGGTTAAATTCTGTATTATGTCTGTATTATGCGATAAATTTACCTGATACTTTTGAGTAGCGTTGTAATTTACCTTTCTCATTAAGCTTACGACCTGTTCTAACAGGCTTTCCATTTTCTACCACCATCAAATTTGAAATGTGTATAGAACCTTCGCGTTTTTCAATTCCTCCTTGAGGATTGCTAGCCGAAGGCTTAACGTGCTTAGTCAGCAAATTAGCACCTTCTACAATTGCACGAGATTTATCAGTTAAAACTTCTTTGATAATTCCAGTTTTGCCTTTTGCATTACCGGCGATCACCATCACGTTATCCCCTTTTTTAATGTGCAATTTGGTCTGCTTAGTTATTTTCTTTTCCATTTGTATGCTTCTTTCTATCGGTTGCCCAATATGTCATCTTAATTATAAAACTTCTGGTGCTAAAGAAACGATTTTCATAAATCCTGCCTCACGTAACTCACGAGCCACTGGTCCAAAAATACGCGTTCCTCTTGGCTCATCATTCGCATTCAATAATACAGCTGCATTATCTTCAAAACGAATATATGTTCCATCTTTTCTACGAATTTCCTTTTTAGTACGTACGACAACCGCACGAGAAACTGTCCCTTTTTTCATGCTAGATGAAGAAAGTGCTGATTTTACGGAAACTACAATTTTGTCGCCTATAGAAGCATATCTCTTTCCAGTACCGCCTAAAACGCGAATCACTAAAACTTCTTTTGCTCCAGAATTGTCAGCTACACCCAATCTTGATTCTTGCTGTAACATTATCTTTGATCTTTAAATTTAAATTTGAATAACAAACTAGTCTTATTTCGCTTTCGCGATCACTTCAACTAATCTCCAACGTTTGTTTTTAGAAAGAGGACGGGTTTCCATCACTTTCACAGTATCACCTATGCCACACTCATTTTTTTCATCATGCGCCATCAATTTGGTCGTTTTTTGTACGAATTTTCCGTACAAGGGGTGCTTAACCTTACGGTCAACAGTTAGCGTGATCGATTTATCCATCTTATCACTGACCACCTTCCCAATCCTTACTTTTCTTAAGTTTCTTTCTTCCATGGTTGGACTTGTTAAACAATTGACCATTAGCAAATTCGAAATGGTCTATTAAAATTATAATTTATGCTCTTGATGCCGCTGTTAAAGCTGTTTCTAACTTGGCAACTAATTTACGTGCTACTTTAATTCGCATCGGATTCTCAATCGGAGAAATAGCGTGAGCTAATTTCAAACGTGATAAAGTTTCCTTCTCAGCAAGAATTTGCTTTTGCAAAACTGCTACTCCTAGTTTATTTATTTCTGCGTTTTTCATACCCTGGCTAATTTATTCTGAATAATCTCTACGTACCACAAACTTCGTACGCATCGGTAATTTTTGAGCGGCTAAACGTAATGCCTCCTGAGCTAAAGCTAAAGGAACACCCGCCGATTCAAACAAAATGGTTCCTGGACGTACATTGGCAACCCAATATTCCGGAGCTCCCTTTCCCTTACCCATACGAACCTCAGCAGGTTTTTTGGTAATTACTTTGTCTGGAAAAATACGAATCCATACTTGGCCTTCACGTTTCATGGCACGAGTAACCGAAATACGAGCCGCCTCAATTTGACGCGCTGTAATTCTACCCGGCTCTAACGATTTAATGGCAAATGATCCAAAATCAATTTCGTGTCCACGAGTAGCAACGCCTCTTACGCGGCCTTTCTGCGACTTACGAAATTTGGTTCTTTTAGGTTGTAACATCTTATTAAAAGTCTAATATCTAAATCAAATATATTTTAGCGCTTTCCTCCACGACCGCGATTTGCAGCGCCAGCACCCGGTTTATTGCGATCTCCACCTGCATCAGGTGCACCTTCAGGACGTCTACGACCTCCTCTGCGATCATCATCACGGCCACGAGGACCACGATCACCTGGACGAGAATCAGCCGAAGTTGACTGTAAGCCCATGTTAGCATTTGGTGACAAATCTGGCTTTCCAAAAATCTCTCCACGGAAAACCCATACTTTAATACCAATCTTACCATAAACGGTTAAAGCTTCTGAAATGGCATAATCCACATCAGCACGTAAAGTATGCAATGGAATACGACCCTCCTTGTATCCTTCAGAACGAGCCATTTCAGCACCTCCTAAACGACCAGATAATTTCAATTTAATTCCTTGTGCACCCACACGCATTGCCGAAGCAATCGCTTGTTTCATGGCACGACGGAAAGAAATACGAGCTTGTAATTGAGACGCAATAGCTTCACCGATTAATTTCGCATCTATTTCAGGACGCTTAATCTCAAAGATGTTAATTTGAACATCTTTACCAGTTATTTTCTTTAACTCCTCTTTTACTTTGTCCACTTCAGCACCTTGCTTTCCAATAACCACTCCAGCACGTGCTGTATTGATTGTAAGGGTAATGCGCTTTAATGTACGCTCTATGATAACTTTAGAGATAGATCCTTTTGGAATACGAGCAGCTACATACTTTCTGATTTTCTCGTCTTCAACAAGCTTATCTGCGAAAGTCTTTCCACCGTACCAATTAGAATCCCAACCTCTGACGATACCTAATCTTAATCCAACGGGGTTAATTTTTTGTCCCATTTCTTGTTTTATCTAATAGTTAATTATTCTGCTGTAGTTTCTTCCAAAATAGGAGCCACCGAAGAAGCTACTATTAGGGTAATGTGATTTGAACGCTTCAAAATACGATGCCCTCTTCCTTGCGGTGCCGGACGTAAACGCTTTATTGAAGACCCTCCATCTACGAAAATCGTCTTAATAAATAAGTCCGCTTCCTCGATTTTAGCATCCACATGCTTATTTTGCCAGTTGGAAACCGCCGAGAGCAATAATTTCTCGATTGATTTCGCACCTACTTTGGCCTCGAACTTTAAAATACCCAATGCTTTGGATACTTTTTGTCCTCGTACCATATCAGCTACAATACGCATCTTTTGAGGCGACGTAGGGACATTTCTTAATTTAGCAATTGCTTCCATTTTATTTACAATATCTGATTACAAGACCCAAAGGCCTTTAAATTTATCTTTTACCTTTGTCTTTTTTCGCCACGTGACCACGGAAGTTACGCGTGGGTGAAAACTCTCCTAATTTGTGACCAACCATATTTTCAGTTGCAAACACAGGAATGAATTTATTCCCATTATGCACTGCAAATGTATGACCTACGAAATCTGGAGAAATCATTGAACGTCTAGACCATGTTTTGATAACCGACTTTTTGCCGGATTCATTCATAGCCTGTACCTTGTTATCAAGGCGGTAATCAATGTAAGGACCTTTTTTTAGTGAACGTGCCATCTACTATTTTTTTCTTCTACTGATGATAAGACGATTAGTGTGTTTTTTTGGATTACGAGTTTTCTTGCCCTTAGCCAATAAACCAGTACGTGAACGAGGGTGACCTCCAGACGCACGGCCTTCACCACCACCCATTGGGTGATCAACCGGGTTCATAACAACTCCACGAACACGTGGACGACGACCCAACCAACGATGACGACCTGCTTTTCCTAAGTTCACATTCATGTGATCTGAATTCGATACCGTACCGATCGTTGCAGAACAACGAGCCAATACCATACGCATCTCACCTGAAGGCAACTTCAACGTAGCATATTTTCCATCACGCGCTAACAACTGAGCATACGTACCTGCCGAACGAGCCATTTCTGCTCCTCTACCTGGTTGCAACTCAATAGCGTGAACTACTGTACCCAATGGGATATTGGCCAATGGCAGTGTATTTCCAACTTCCGGTGCTACCTTCTCTCCTGAAATAACTGTTTGACCCACCTGAATTCCCGTAGGAGCCAAGATATACGTTTTTACTCCATCCGTATACTCAATAAGAGCAATACGAGCAGTACGATTTGGATCATACTCCACAGTCAATACCGTTGCAGGTACATCATGCTTCGCACGAATAAAATCAATTACACGGTAACGGCGCTTATGCCCTCCACCGATATAGCGCATAGAACGACGTCCATCCGCATTACGACCACCTGTACGCTTAATAGGCTCCAATAAGGGCTTGTAAGGTTTGTCGGTCGTGATCTCCTCAAACGTTGGCGCTATGCGCTGACGCTGTCCTGGAGTTGTTGGTTTTAATTTTCTAATTGATGCCATTTAAAAGTTCAATTTATCGGGATGAACCCCCTTAATTATTTGCTTATATTCCTTGGTAAAAATCAATTACCTCTCCCATCGCTACCGTAACAATCGCTTTCTTGATTGTAGACGTACGTCCTGAAGTAACTTTAGTACGTGTACTCTTGGATTTTTTCTTTCCAATTTGACGCATTGTCTGTACGTCTTTAACTTCAACCCCGTACATTTTTTTAACCTCTTTGGCAATTTCAATCTTGTTTGCAGTCAACTCAACAACAAACACATACTTGCCTTTTTCTTGCATGGCTTGAGACTTTTCAGTCAAGGCCGGACGTTTAATAATGCCCATTTTTTATTTCGTTTATAACAGAACCGCGTTCTGAAAATTATTTACTACTATATGTTGACTCTATCTTCTCAATCGCTCCCGTGGTAATTAACAATTTAGTTGCATTAACTAAATCATATGTATTCACATCCGCTGCATTCGAAACCTTTGTTTTTGGAACATTACGTCCAGACAAAACAACATTCTTATCAGCTTCTTGAGTGATCAACAACGTCTTTGTGGTATCCAATGATAATGCTTTTAACATCGCAATGTATGCCTTAGTCTTAGGTGCATCAAAAGCAACCGTATCCAAAATCGCGATATCTCCCGATTGTGCTTTCGCCGCTAATGCCGACTGACGTGCCAAGGACTTAACTTTTTTATTCAACTTGAAATGATAATCACGTGGACGTGGTCCGAAAATACGACCCCCACCTTTCATCAAAGGAGACTTCATCGAACCCGCACGAGCTCCACCCGTTCCCTTTTGCTTCTTTATCTTACGCGTCGAACGCGATACTTCCGCACGCTCCTTAGCTTTGTGTGTTCCCTGACGTTGATTGGCTAAATATTGCTTCACGTCTAAGTAAACCACATGCTCATTAGGAACAATTCCAAAGATCTCATCAGAAAGAGTAATTTTCTTTCCTGTGTCTTTGCCTGCTATGTTATATACTGCTAATTCCATGATTCAGAATGTCTATTTTTTTAGGCTATGCCCTTCAAATCTAATTTTCAATGATTACGTATGAGTTCTTTGCCCCCGGAACTGATCCCGAAACAACCAATAGGTTTTTGTCTGGATAAATTCTCAAAACCTGTAAGTTTTGAACCTTAACCCGATCTCCACCCGTACGACCCGCCATACGCAAGCCCTTAAATACCCTACCAGGGAAAGAACATGCTCCAATAGAACCCGGGTGACGACCACGATTATGCTGACCGTGTGTTTGACCACCCACTCCATGAAAACCATGACGCTTTACAACACCCTGAAATCCCTTACCCTTCGATGTGCCAACCACATCGACATAAGTATCAAGCTCAAGCATCTCAACCGTCAAAACATCCCCTAATGATAAAGGCTGCTCAAACGTGCGAAATTCTACCAATTTTTTCTTTGGAGTTGTTTTTGCTTTTTTGAAATGACCCAACAATGATTTTGTTGTGTGCTTCTCTTTTTTCTCACCGTAGCCGATTTGAACAGCATTATAGCCTTCTTTCTCTACAGTTTTAACCTGTGTAACAACACATGGTCCGGCCTCAATCAGCGTACATGCAATGGATCTTCCATCTTCCATGTATAGGCTGGTCATTCCGACTTTTTTACCGATAATTCCTGACATATTATATTTTATTTATTAAAAAATACGCTTACAAGGCTAACTTGGCTTGTTGTAAGTCTTTATTCAAATTCGTTTTTCAACGAGATCGGAAACACAATAAGGACAGAATTGGTGATAGGCGACAAGGTCATCCCACTGTTTATACAGCGGTTAAAACCTTGTGCAGCTTAATACTTAATTAATGGGCTGGGCATTCAACATTCATTAATCAATACCAGTTCTGACACAAAAACAGAGACTTACCTCCATTTTAATCCCTGTTCTACCCGCATTTTTATGTTTTAAATAAATTCGAGAAGTTCTGCCAACCTCTTTCTGAATGAAAAACTGCGTTTGTGGAACGGGAGTGCAAAGGTAGAAAAAATATTAATACAAACAAGGGTGTGTTTGAAAATATTTTTTTGACTTAAATAAAAATTGTACTTTTCTTATAAATCCACTTCATTTTTAACACAAATCTTAGTAAGTTTGCACCTTAAACGCTTTAGATCAAGCCGTTTATTCATAAATTCATGTATTTCAAAAGATAAATATACATATGTCAAGTTTAGCCAATCAAAAAGGAGTACTACACGGAGATGCCGTGCAAGAGTTATTTGAAATTGCAAAAAAGAATCATTTTGCTTTACCAGCCGTAAATGTTACCGGTACCAATACCGTTAATGGAGTTTTAGAAGCTGCAAAAGCAGTTAATTCCCCAGTAATTATACAATTCTCCAACGGCGGTGGCGTATTTTACGCAGGTAAGACTTTGGCAAATACCAATCAAGAAGCAGCTATCGCAGGTTCAATCTCCGGAGCTTATCACGTTCACCAATTGGCAAAAGCGTACGGAGTTCAAGTTATTTTACATACCGACCATTGCGCAAAAAAATTACTGCCTTGGTTAGACGGCTTATTAGATGCTGGTGAAAAGTTTTATGCCGAGAATGGCCAACCGCTATACTCGTCCCATATGATCGACTTATCTGAAGAACCGATTGAAGAGAATATAGAGATATGTGCACAGTATTTAAGCCGTATGTCCAAAATAGGCATGACACTAGAAATTGAATTAGGTGTTACTGGTGGTGAAGAGGACGGAGTGGATAACTCAGATGTAGATTCATCTAAATTATATACACAACCTTCTGAAGTAGCTTACGCCTATGAAGAATTGAGCAAAATTTCTCACAGATTTACGATCGCTGCAGCTTTCGGAAATGTGCACGGGGTTTATAAGCCAGGAAACGTTAAATTACAACCTGTGATTTTGAAAAACTCACAAGATTTTATTCGTGAAAAATATAACTTGAAGGAAGTAAGACCTATCAATTTCGTTTTCCACGGTGGATCCGGATCATCTCGTGAGGAAATTCGCGAAGCGATTTCTTATGGTGCCATTAAAATGAATATTGACACTGATTTGCAATGGGCTTTTTGGGAAGGTGTTTTAGGTTTCTATAAGGCCAACGAAGCCTACTTACAAGGGCAAATTGGCAATCCAACGGGCGAGGATTCTCCCAATAAAAAATATTATGACCCACGTGTTTGGTTAAGAAAAGGAGAAGAAACTTTTGTTGCCCGATTAAAATCTGCTTTCGAAGATTTAAACGCAAGCAACGCAAACCAATACCTTTAATTTGAATGCATCATTTTCCAAAGAAAATTAGCGTTTAGAAATTAAACTATTTAACGGAGTCGGAGCATATTGCCTCGACTCTTTTAAATTAATCTACATTAATCAAATTTTCTGGCTTAGAAATAATCCAATTTAATAACTATGAAAACTGAACTTCACCCAGCAAATACACGAGGCACCGCAGATCATGGTTGGCTCAAAACCGCCTACAGTTTCAGCTTTTCCTCCTATTATAACCCGGCGCGGATTCATTTTGGTGCATTACGTGTATTGAATGACGACTATGTCGCTGGAGGAATGGGATTTGGAAAGCACCCCCATGACAATATGGAAATTGTCACAATTCCACTAAAAGGTGCGCTAGCCCACGAAGATTCAGCAGGAAATAAAGGGATCATTCAAGCGGGTGATGTACAAATCATGTCTGCAGGATCTGGGATTCAGCATTCTGAATTCAATGCAAGCCCAACCGAGCCCGTTGAGTTATTTCAAATTTGGGTCATGCCAAAACTGAAAAATATTACTCCCCGGTACGACCAAAGAACCTACACTCCCACCGATTTTATAGGCCAATGGAAAACGGTCGTATCGCCTTTGGATTCCGATATAGATTCACTTCAAGTAAATCAAGACACCTATTTTAATCTAACAGAACTGGATTTAAACGAAACGCTTGAATACAACCTGCATGGGCCTCGCCAAGGAGCCTTTCTAATCGTGATCGAAGGTTCCATGGATGTGGCAAATAATGCACTTGGCCGGCGCGATGCGATTGGGATCTCAGAAACTGATCTGATTCAAATCAAAGCGACCACATCTAAAACCAAAGCGCTTTTAATTGAAATACCAATGGTATGGTAAAAAGTTGATTTGGAGAAAACAGAGCTGCTCCTACAAGCTTTACTAACTTTTACAAAGTTAGTAAAGCTATATCATTCTAAATCTATATAATTAGAAATATCCAATTCATTGGTATTATTCAAATGAAACAATTTGAATTCATCTATTCCGCCAAACCAATTTATAACTTTAAGAGGAGAAACAATTTTCCTGTTTTTCTTTAAAATTGCATTATACGAACTCCACTTCCAAGTACGAAAATCATAAACAACTTCATGTTTTTGCGGATTATTATGTATGTAATGAATAAGCTTGCTTACATATTCATCACTATCCACATGTACACGTTTATAAGGCTTTTGGAAAAGCGTGCCTGTCCTTGAATGTTGAAGATTAAATGCTAATGCATAAGATTGAAACAACCTTTGTAAATTATGGGCTATATAATCATGCGTTGATCCAGCAGTTTTATTAAATCTAACATTTACCAAAAAATGATAATGATTTCCCATCAAGCAATATGCATAAACATCAAAACATTTACCCATATACTTCATCCACCTTCTTAAAAAGAACTCATAATTTTCACTAGACTTAAACAGTAATTTTTTGTCTATTGACCGATTGTATATATAGTAAAATTTGCCCTGTTCAAATTTTGTATGATAATGTTCCAGATGAGCCATTTTGATTTTTTCAAAATATACACTGTTTGCTTGGTTTAAAATAATGCAAGGATTTGATTATCAATAAATTGATTTAATTTATCTAGGTGGTTGTTTTAATTTCTTTCGCTTTAGCTTTACTAACTTTTGAAAAGTTAGTAAAGCTTAGCGAAAGGGGTAAAAGTACATGACTTATTTCTTGAAAGTCAAGCCCTTAGTGAGTTCATTTAAAGCCTTAATTTTTGCCTCAAAATCGCCTTTCAGTGATTTTCGATAAGCTTCTAAGCCATCCATGGATTCTTGAATGTCCATAGGGATTACGTCTTCCAAAAAAGCTCTAATCCGTTTAGCTAATGTAGGCGACTTCCCATTCGTTGATATAGCTATCTTTAAGTCGCCTTTTTGAACAATCGAACCTAAATAAAAATCACATAAATCTAGAGTATCAGCCACATTGCAAAGTAAATGTTGGCCGGCAGCTAAGATCTTGATTTTTTGATGCAATTGAACATTATCTGTCGCACAAATAATTAAGTCGCGGCCATCTAAATCCCCCTCTAAAAATTCGCGAATTTCAAAACTAACCAAAGGGAACTTCTTGATAAATTCCATAGTATCTTCCCTAAAAAATGTGGCCACCATTGTAACACGCGCTTCAGGGGAATTGCGTAAAATAGCAGAGACTTTTTCTAGGGCTACATTTCCCCCGCCAACGACCAAGGTGTTCAATTGGTCAAGCTTTAAAAAAATAGGGAATAAGGTGTTTGCCATTATTTATTTTTTACCGGCCAACTGCCCACAAGCGGCATCAATATCTTTGCCACGAGAACGACGAACATTGACAATCATTTTTTTACTTTCCAAAAAGGCCACGAATTTAGCCAATGCGTCTGCTTCCGCATTCACAAAATCAGCTTGGGCGATAGGGTTATATTCAATAATATTAATTTTACAAGGCAATTTTCTAGCAAACTCATAGAGTTCGCGTGCATCATCAACCGTATCATTAAATTTATTAAACATGATATATTCTAACGTTATTTCATTTTCTGTTTTGTCATAAAAATAACGCAAAGCCTCTGACAAAGCCTCCAACGTATTGGACTCATTGATGGGCATAATCTGATTCCTTTTCGAGTCATTGGCCGCATGAAGAGATAAAGCAAGGTTGAACTTTACTTTGTCATCACCCAATTTCTTAATCATCTTAGCTATTCCCGCTGTTGACACAGTGATCCGCCTAGAAGCCATGCCTAATCCATCCGGGGACGTTATCATTTCAACAGACTTTAATACATTAGAATAGTTCAAAAGGGGCTCTCCCATTCCCATATAGACAATATTTGTCAAAGGAATGCCGTATTTTTCTTGAGCTTGATCTCGAATCAATACCACTTGGTCATATATCTCGAAGGCCTCTAAATTCCTTTTTCGATCCATGTAACCTGTGGCACAAAAACTACAGGTAAGCGAACATCCCACTTGAGATGACACACACGCAGTCATTCTTTCACGAGTAGGGATTAAAACTCCTTCAATCAGATTTCCATCATGCAATGAAAAACTCGATTTTATGGTGCGGTCAACGCTGATTTGAAATTCAGCCGTTTCGACACATTGTAGGGAATAGTTGTCGGCCAACCAGCTCCTCGTTTCTTTCGGAATATTAACCATTTGATCAAAAGAACGAACCGATTTTTTCCAAATCCATTCATAGACTTGTTTAGCCCGAAAACCCGGCTCTTTTCGTAGCAGCATTTCCTGCTTTAACTCCTCTAAAGTTAAATTTCTAATCGCTTTCAACGTAGGCAATAATTCCTTTTCCACCATTATTTTTTCAACAATTCACCCACTTTAATAGAAATGGCTCTGCCTTCAGCTAATCCGGCTAACTCCTTAGAAGCAACTCCCATCACTTTCCCCATATCCGCGGGACTGGTGGCGCCCAATTGAGCGATAATAGCAGAAATACGTTCTGTTAACTCGGAATCAGATAATTGTTTGGGTAAAAACTCCTCAATTATAGTTAGTTCAACTTGCTCTTTTTCAGCTAAATCAGGGCGATTTTGTGCGATATAAACTTCTAATGAGTCTTTGCGCTGTTTGGCAGCTTTCATTAAAATTTTCATTTCCGCATCCGTAGATATCTCCCCTGTATTTGAGCCTGAAGTCTCCTCCAATAAAATCATCGATTTTATAGCCCTCAAAGCACGCAAACGATCTGCGTCTTTAGCACGCATGGCATCTTTTATGCCGTTTTCAATAGTTAATTTTAATGCCATAAGATTTTAATTTTGAAAATGGGCCTTTACGCCGTCTAAAAACTCTCTATTATTGCTTAATCTTGGGACCTTATGTTGGCCCCCTAATTTTCCTCTAGCTCTCATCCAAGCATAAAATGTTCCTTTAGGGGCAACGAGCAATTTTGGGGGTTCTAAAACTAAATCATACGAACGTTTTGCGTCATAATCCGAATTTATTTCACGAAGCGTACGGTCCAAAATTTCCACAAAGATACGTAAATCTTTTGGGGCTTTTGAGAACTCAACGACCCATTCATGACTGCCCTTTTTACCTCCTTCCATATAAGCTGGTGCAGCCGTGTAATCTGTTATTTCCGAATTTGTTTGAATGCATGCAACGGAGATAGCTTTTTCTGCATTTTCTATGATCAACTCTTCGCCAAATGCATTTATAAAATGCTTGGTTCGTCCAGAAATTTTAATCCGATACGGCAAAATAGAGGTGAATTTAACGGTATCACCAATTTTATATCTCCAAAGTCCTGAATTCGTTGTGATCAAAACTGCATAATTTACCCCGAGAACTACTTGGTCCAGTGAAACTACCCGATCTACTTCTTCCCCATGCGCTCCGATGGGAATAAATTCATAAAAAATGCCATAATCAAGCATCAGTAACATCTCATCAGGCAAACTCAAATCGTCTTGAATAGCAAAAAATCCTTCTGAAGCATTGTAAATTTCTAAAAATCGAACCTCTGAACTAGGGAAAACTAAATTCTGAAACATCTCACGGTAAGGCCCAAAAGCCACCGCACCATGTACTAAAAATTCAAAATTGGGCCACACCTCTAAAATTGATTTTTTGCCCGTTATCTCCAATATTTTTTGAATCAGCACTAAAGTCCAAGTGGGTACTCCCAAAATACTGGTCACATTTTCCTTAGACGTTTCAATAGCCATTTTTTCAATTTTTTGATCCCAATCATCCATCAGCGCTACATCAAGCGATGGGGTACGAATAATTTGGGCCCAAATAGGTAAATTTTTCATCACCACTGCTGAAACATCCCCCAGAAGAAGACTTGAATTTAAGGGATTGTTTGATAAACTACCGCCAATAGACAAACCCTTTCCCTCAAAAATTTTGGTCTCGGGTTTGTTGTTGATCAACAACGTAATCATATCTTTCCCGCCCATCATGTGGCAGTTTTCTAATGATTCCTTTGAAACTGGGATAAATTTACTGCGCGCATTGGTCGTTCCGGAAGACTTCGAAAACCATGATATTGGACTTGCCCAGAGTACATTTTGCTCTCCATGCATGATTCGATCAATATAGGGAAAGATCTCTTCGTAGGTTGAGATAGGGACTTTTGCCTTAAATTGTTCGTAATTTCCTATTTCCGAATACCCATATTTTTTTCCCCATTCCGTGTTTCGACCTGAAAATATTAATTCTTCGAGACTCGAATGTTGAAGTGAAAGTGGATTTTTAAAATGTTCCTCTATTCGAGGCATTCTCCTTTTCATCAACCACAATAAAGTCTCATTAAATAAGGACATTTTAAAGATTTTTAAGCGTACGGCTAGGGTAATCAGTAATCATCTCATCTACACCCAATTGTATCATCGACTTTACATCCTTAAGTTCATTAACAGTCCATGGAATTACTTTCATTCCTTTTGAATGACAATCGTTTACGATATCCTTAGTCAAAGAAGTAAAGTTTGGGCTATAAATTGCAGGAGTGAAACCTAAATCTGTACAGGTACTTTCAGGCCCTTCCCTTGTCACTAAGGCCGATAAATCTACTCGGGGGAAATGTCCCGATTGGATCGATTTATTCCAGTATTTTAATACATTAAAATCAAAACTTTGTAAAATGATAAATTCTGGTCGGACATGTTTGGCCATGACGGCCCAGACCTTTTCTGAAAACTCATCCACGGTAGTAGGCTGGGAAACACCATATTCCTTAGGATCTGATTTGATTTCTATGTTGTAATATATTCTCTTACCTGTTTTTTTACTAAAATCTTCGGCCAATTGAAATACCTCCTCAAGCAAAGGCTTGTAGGCAAATACTTTTTTTTGCTCGGGAAATAGTGGGTTTCCTCGTGAGCCTACATCAAACTTCCTAACCTCACTATAACTCATTTTAAAGACATTAAGTGCGTTTTCCTCCGATTTTAGAACGGGCGTTCCATCCGGTTTTATGGCATATAATGAATTCATATAGGGTTCATGCGATACAAGGACTTGGCCATCCGCAGACATGCAAACGTCCATTTCAAGAACTGTAATTCCCATTTCCAATGCATGCTGAAATGCAGGCAGTGTATTTTCTGGAAACTCACCCCGACAACCCCTATGACCTTGAATAATTGGCTTTTGTGCCATAAGCGAAATGTGACTTAACAAAACTAAAATGCTGATAATTAGCTTCATCGGTGTGAATTTTCATTTAATTTTTTCCGATCCTTCATGATTTCATTTACCCGCTCATATAACTTGATAAAATCTTTAGGCTCTCTTACATACGAATTGAAGCTTTTCACAAAGGAAGCAGAATCTATGTCATGTTTTTTCAACGTTGCCTTTTCTAATTCATGATAAAGCAACAAATTGGTATCTGCACTAATGATCTCCATTCTACTAATTTTAACTTCATCCAAGTGAATATCCACCAAAATTTCGGCCATTTTTTCTTGTTCCAAGCGATTTCGATTCTGATCATTTTGACAAGAAAAAACAAGTAAACTAAGGACGACAAAAAAGTATTTCATGAGCCAAATTTACGTACAAATTAGAAAGCTTTTATGGGATTTCGCTAAGATTGCTCAAAAAATAGGTAATTTAGCGAGCACATACCTCATAAATCACTCATTTAGAAATGGATATCCGTGCATTTCTTTCCCATATTGTACAGTTGGACATTCGCATCAGAAAAGCGATTAATACGCAAATGCATGGAAATTTCTCGTCTGTATTTAAGGGATCTGGCTTAGAATTTAGTGATTTAAGGCAATATCAATATGGCGACGATGTTCGACACATCGATTGGAATTCAACGGCAAAGGGGCACGGTACATTTATTAAGTTATTTAAAGAAGAAAAAGAGCAAACGGTTTTTTTCTTATTGGATGTCAGCTCATCTCAAAACATTAGTAACGGGGACGAATCAAAACTGCAAACACTTAAAGAAGTGGCAGGGGTCCTGACATTTTCGGCGATGCAAGAAGCTGGAAATATTGGCCTATGTTGTTATTCAGATAAAAATGAAAAATTCATAGCCCCAGGCGCAGGAAAAAAACACGGCTATCAAGTCATCAATGAATTGTTCAAATTAATTCCAGAAAATGCTGGAACGGATTTAAAACAAGCGTTAAAATTCACACTCCAAGTATTAAAAAGAAAAAGCCTCATTTTTGTCATATCTGATTTTATCGACGAAGACTACCACGACTTATTGCGTGCAATGTCAAAAAAGCACGATTTAGTCATCATTCAAATTAACTCTGAACTCGAATTAAAGTTGCCCGCGATGGGAATTATCCCTATCTATGATCCAGAGAAAAGAAAGACGACTTGGGTGAATACGTCAACAAAATCCTTTAAAGCTTTATTGGCCCATGAAATTCATACGAATGCTCAAGATCTAAACGACCTTTGTAAGCAATGGCAAGCCAATTATATTCAAATAAAAGCAGGAGGTGATTTTGTACCTAGTCTGATTAAACTTTTCAGAATTAGAAAATAATGCAAGAGAAACCCATCCAAATTTATGGTTCATTTATTGAGGATTCAGCAAAAATTGGCCAACCGGTTCACTATGTTCTAAAAGTACTTCATTCAAAAAATCAGGAACTATTTTTTCCAGGAAACAATACTAAAATTGGCCATTTTGAACCGATAAAAAAAGAATATTTCTCCACTCAAACATCTGAAAAAGGGAGTTTAGATTCGGCTATCTATACATTTAAGTTTTTTGATATCGCTGATTTTCAAACGCTTAGCTTGCCCATTTACGTAATCAATGCATCAGATTGCACAAAAATTTATCCAAAAGTCGACACCATATTTCTGAAGAGATTAGTGCCACATCCTGAATTGATCAATGTAGATGCGATGATCAGTCAGGTTGACATACCCTTATTACAACCGAAAACAAATATTAAAAACGTATTTATAGGAGGGATAGAAATTCTTTTAATTTCTGGAATCATCTATTGGGTATTTGGGGCCAATATTAGTAGAGCCTATCGACATTATAAATTATGGCGAAAAAACATCGAATTTAGGCGGGCATTTCAAAGGCAATCAAGATCCATCTCTCAAGATCCCAAGGGTATTCAAAGACTTGAAAATGCAACTTTAGTCTGGAAAATATATATCGAGAAATTAACTAAAACACCTTTTTCAACATTCACGACCACAGAGATGGTCGATAATTTAAAGGATAAACGACTCGCGAAAGCATTAAAAGCCATTGATTCTGCTATCTATGGTGGAAACTTTTCAGAAAAGACCATGGAATCCGTGAACATCATGGTAGAAATTGCCAATGCCGCCTACCAAACTGAACGTAGAAAAATCAAACTTGAGCGTAAGAAAAAATGAAATTTGACCTAAATTATTCTTGGTTAAAATTAAAAACAATCTTCACGTATGATTGGGAAAACCCCTTTTTTCTATATTTGATCCCCTTACCATTGGTCATTATCCTCATTTCCTCCTTGATGAATAGGAGAAAAAAATCAAGGATATCTTTATCTTTTTCAGCCCCAATGGAACAAAACAAATGGGTCCGACTCATTAGTTTCATTCCAAAAACCATAGAATCCCTTTGTGTTTTATGCATTATTCTGGCCATCGCAAGTCCATATAAAAAAATTATAAAAATGGAAATTAAGCGCGGAGGAGTCGATATGGTCATGGCAATCGATTTGTCAAGCTCCATGCTGACCCAAGATGTTTCTCCATCACGACTTGAAGTAGCTAAAAAACTGGCCATTTTATTCGCCAAAAATAGAACCCAAGACCAAATATCTATTGTCGCATTCGCAGGATCACCCTATTTGGCTAGTCCATTAACGAATGATTTAACCTACATAACCAAGGCCCTTTTCCTATTACAATCAAGGCAAATAAAGGAAGAAGGCACTGCATTAGGGGATGCATTAGGAATGTCCATTAATCAAATTAGGGAAGAAAAAAATCCCAAAAAAGTCGCTATTGTCATCAGTGACGGGAATAATACCACAGGTAATTTAGATCCTATCACCGCAGCTAGTTTAGCAAAATCATTTGGGATTAAAGTATATACCATCGCGGTGGGAAGCAATAAACCATCATTGGATCCTGTAGATGAATCCACTTTACGTTTAATGGCCGAAAAATCGAATGGCCAATTTTACCGAGCGACTGATTCAAAAACACTCAGCACCATCTTTAAAGAAATTGATTTTTTAGAAAAATCTCGCACCTTACAAGTAAGTACTGAAACTCATGAGGATGTAAAACCCATTTTCATCAAACTGGCTTTCCTATTTTTTTGCATCAGTATTTTGATCAAATTAACTCCTATTTCAAATATTTTAGAAGACTAATATGGTTCTATTTCCAAACGCTAAAATAAATTTGGGTTTATTCATTACAAAAAAAAGAGTGGATGGTTTTCATGAGTTGGAGACGTGTTTTTTTCATATTCCTTGGTCTGACATTTTAGAAATTACCCCTGCTACAGCTTTAAAATTTAGCTCAAGCGGTTTGCCCATTTCAGGCGAAATACAAGATAATTTGTGTTATAAAGCGTTTCTCGCGTTATCTAAGGATTTTAATATCCCTCATGTTCAGATTCATTTACATAAAATCATCCCGATGGGCGCAGGATTAGGGGGCGGTTCTTCAGATGCCGCGTTTACCTTAATGGGCCTAAGGGATTTATTTGAATTACCGCTAACTAATCAGGAACTGATTCCATATGCTCAAAAATTAGGCAGCGACTGTGCTTTTTTTCTACATACACAAGCACAATTTGGGACAGGAAAAGGAGATGATTTGGCTCCCATTCAAACGAATCTTAGTGGTTTTTACGCGATCATTTTATACCCTAATTTTGGTATATCAACCCAAAAAGCTTACGCTGGAGTTCAGCCAAATCCCGCTCCAGGTTTCCTTCCAGATTTATTAAAGTCACCTATGGCTACTTGGAAAAATACGGTAAAAAATGATTTTGAGAATACGTTATTTGTCGAATTTCCTTTACTCGATGAAATAAAGCAAGATATGTACGATCTAGGGGCCGTTTATGCTGCTATGAGTGGATCAGGATCGACCATTTTTGGCCTATTTAAAAACGAAGTTAGCCCAAAAGATGCATGGGCCAACTTCATTAAGTGGGAAGGATTTATCCCTTAATCTTTCGCAAAAATTGCTTCTAAGGCAGATGCACCACTGATGACTAATTTACCTTCAGGCAAATTAACGAGCGGCCTAATGCCCACCAAATATTTTGTTGAACTTAAGATTTCGACTGGGATTTGCTTTATGGTTCCATTTGAGCTTTCGAAGTAAATAAATCCAGCCTTACCTACTCGAGCTAATGCAGCCTGTGGAACAGCAGACACAGAATTAGACCCCACTGTAATTTTTGCACTGACAAACTGGCCTACTGTAAATAATTTTTCCTCTACCGTTTTCTCGAAATGGCCATGAACTGAAGTAGTTCTTGTCTCCAAATTAACTTGCTGGCCAATCAAAAATATTTTTGCTTTTACGCTTAAGCCTTCAGCCTCCACCAGAATAGTCTGTCCCAATTTTAACTTCGATAAATCTTTTTCAAATACTTTTACTTCAACATGCTTATCCAACGTCCCTACTATTTTTACCAGGATATCCGCGGGGTTTACATATTTACCAATCGCCAAATATTGTTCCTCAATGTAGCCATCGATGGGTGATTTGACAGCTAATACAGCATTCATATTGCCCTTTGCTAAAGCTTTCAAATCACATCCTATCATCTCAAGTTTCAAGCTCAATGACTTGACTTGAGTCTGTAAATTAACCTGATCCGCCTCCGCTTGTTGGAATTTTTTCTTAGACCCTACCTCCTCATTACTTAACACTTGTTGGCGTGATTTCTCTACATTTGACAAGCCCAGCGCACTCAAAGCCTGTAAGTATTCTTGCTGCATTTGAATGTAGTCTAAACTATTAATGGTCGCTAATACTTGGCCCTTAGCCACCTTTTTACCTGGTAAAAGCTCAAAAGTAGACTTTACATAACCGGCAATAGGTAATGAAACAGAGGCAATAGAAACGGGTGGTACGTCAATTAGCCCTGAACATTTTATCTCTTCCCCCATCTCATGTTGGATAATTTCACCTAGATTAATTCCTGCATTTTGTTTTTGCTCGGCGGTCAATTTTATTTCCTGTGCAGCTGATGCAACAGGTTGATTGGTAGATTCAATTTTCTTTGAATCACAAGAGGCTAATATGATGAGCCCCAAGACTATTATTTTTATATGCTTATTCATTGCCTAAAATTGTTTCGATTTGAATGACTGTTTGGTTGTAAGCCAAAATCTCTTGTAAATATTGTTCTCTTATTTGCCATGCTTGTTGGGCATTTTGCAACATTTCTACGTACTCAATTTCACCGGCTTTATAGCTTTTAAGTGCCGCAGATTCCAGCCAATTTGCCTGAGGCAAAGCTGTATCTTGGAAATAAGTAAGGGAATTTGAATACTTATTTAATTGGGCCATATAGGACGTATACTCCCTAGCTAATTGATCTAGGTTTTGATCCTTCTGACTTTCAAATACCTGAACTTGTTTCTCTGAAGCCGCAACTCTTGCCTTTTGCCCTTTGGTAAAAATGGGAATCCCGACACCTGCTTGTACATAATTTTGACCTCCAAAATTTTCAATACTTTGAGACACTAGGCCAAATCGTAAATCGGGTTTTAATTTTTGTCGCTCAACTTGTACCTGTAATTTGCTCGCGTCAATTTGCTGGTCGATCCATTGCACTTGAGGATTATTAGAAACCTCTTTAGTCAAAAACTTTGCCTCCCGATTTAGCTTTTCAACCGCACTGATTTCAAATTCCTGTGGATAATTAGTCCAATACGATAAATTTTGAAGGCTGATTTTCATTTCAGATTCCAATGCGATTCGCTTCTGCTGAAACTCACGCAACCGTGATTCCGCTGCGACTAATTCCAATCGGTTCGTCTCACCTTCTTTAAATTTTAAGGACGCCGCTTTTTTCATTTGCGAATAAATACTATCCTGCTTTTGAAGAAACTCATGGTTTTTTTGTTGGACCATCAACAAATAATAATACCATTTTACGGACGATGCGACTAAATTTTGGGTGATCTTGAGTCTTTTTTCAGCCACTATTTTTTGAGAACTTAGTGCTTTCACTTGGGCCTTGATTAAACTAGGCCATGGAATATTTTGGTTCGCTATGATGGTATAATCTTGACTAAAATAAGTCTGTGTTTTCCCATATTGAAAGTCTACTGATCCCTTAGGAAGTTCAATGCCAGTGCCGATAAATGCTTCAGCGGCCTGCACCTCCAACTTCCCAGTATTAATTAATTTATTGTTTTTCTGGGCATGATCTAGGCAGTTTTGAAGGCTCAATTTGGTTGGATTTTGAGCCACCATACTGAAGCTGAAGCAAAGCAATAATGCGATGAGGCCTATTGATTTTTCCTTCAGTTTTCGTTCTTTTCTAGTCATAATGATTGAGTACACTACAGGAATGACCACTAATGTTAAAAAGGTAGCGGTAATTAAACCTCCTATGACAACGGTGGCTAATGGCCTTTGAACTTCTGCGCCTGGCGACTGACTGAGGGCCATCGGCAGAAAGCCTAAAGAGGCAACGGAAGCGGTCATAATCACCGGTCGAAAACGTAATTCTAGGCCTTTGGCCAATCGATCTTTGACACTTAAGCCTTCATTTGCAAGCGTCTTAAAGAAAGAAAGTAATACGATTCCATTCAGTACAGCCACCCCAAAGAGTGCGATAAACCCGATACCGGCAGAAACTGAAAATGGCATATCACGTATCCAAAGTGCCCAAATTCCTCCAATCGCAGAAAGCGGAATGGCCAAATAAATAATGGATGCTTCCACAAAAGATTGAAATGTAAAAAAGAGTAAGATGAAAATAAGGGCTAGTGCGATGGGAACCACCAGAGAAAGTCGGGATTTCGCAGCGACTAAATTTTCGAAAGTACCTCCGTAAGTCACGTAATAACCGGCTGGTAAAACCACCTTATTTTTCATCACCGCTTGAATGTCGGCAACTACGCTCTCGACATCTCGATTTCGAACATTGATCCCTATGGTAATTCGGCGGTGTGTATTATCGCGAGCAATTTCAACCGGAGCATTTTCATAATCTACCTCGGCCACTTCTTGTAAAGGAATATGGGAGCCATTCGGTAGATCTAAATAAAGCTCCCGTAAATTTTGAATATCCGTCCGATGGGCTGAATCCATTCTGACCACAAGATCAAAACGTTTTTCGCCTTCCATGACAATCCCCGCGGTCTCACCGGCAAATGTCATTTTGATCATTCGATTAACATCCTGAATTTGAAGGCCATATTGTGCCATTTTGTTGCGTTTGTATTTAACAACGAGCTGAGGAATTCCGACAATTTGTTGGACTTTAATATCCCCGACACCTTCTATTTTCCGGATATACCTGGCCGCATCCGTTGCGTGAGAAAAAAGCTCATCCAAATCTTCTCCAAAAATTTTAATGGCAATATCCGATTTGACACCCGCAATCAATTCATTAAAACGCATTTGAATCGGTTGCGTAAATTCAAAATTGACTTCTGGAAAAACATCTAAAGCACGGTCCATTTTTTCTTCCAATTCTTGGGGTGTTTTAGCCGCTTTCCATTCGGATGGTTCTTTTAAAATAATCAGTAGATCACAAGCATTAATTCCCATCGGATCCGTCGGAATTTCCGATGCCCCAATGCGAGAAACAACTTGTTTGATTTCGTTTGGAAACTTTTTCATTAACAATTTTTGTGCCTCAGTATTCACGTGAATGCTTTGGGATAAACTGGCGTTAGTCGGCAAAATAGCCTCCACCGCAAAATCTCCTTCATTCAATTCTGGGATAAACTCGCCTCCTAATGTTGTGAAAAGCCAAATACTGCCAATAAATAAAATCCCAGAACCTATAATCACCCATCTCCTCGACTTCAAGGCCCAGTCAACAATCGGTCTATAGCCGCGGTACATAAAATTCATGATCCGATCCGCAATGGTCAAATGGTGACTTATTTTTTTATTTAAAAACAAGGCTGACATCATGGGAACATACGTCAATGAAAGCAGCAAAGCTCCAAAAATGGCAAAACTAACTGTTTGTGCCATAGGCCTAAACATTTTACCTTCAATGCCACCTAAGGCCATAATAGGAAAATAAACAATTAAGATGATGATGACACCAAAAGCCGCCGACTTAAAAATGGATTGTGATGAGACGGTCACTTCTTCATCCATGGCATGTTGGCTCAATACTTCTCCCTTTCGATGAAGATGCAATCGATGAATAATGGATTCGACAATGATGACTGCGCCGTCTACAATTAAACCAAAATCAATTGCTCCAAGGCTCATCAAATTAGCTGAAACCCCAAAAATATGCATCATAGCAAATGCAAAAAGAAGGCATAATGGAATCACAGAAGCGACAATTAAGCCTGCTCTAAGATTTCCAAGAAGCAAAACCAAGATAAAAACGACGATTAATCCTCCTTCCATTAAATTCTTTTCAACTGTCGAAATGGATTTCCCTATTAAGTCACTTCGATCTAAAAAGGGTACAATTTTGATCCCTTGTGGCATTGTTTTTTGGATCGCCTCCATTCTCAACTTCACATCTTTAACGACATTGTTGGCATTTGCGCCTTTCAATAAAAGCATCACGGCACCTACTACTTCTCCCTTTCCATTTCTGGTCATAGCACCATATCGGACCGCCTTTCCAAACTGAACGGTCGCAACGTCTTTAATTAAAACAGGTAAACCACCGCTTCCCCTTTGAACGACAATTGTATTTTCAATATCCTCTAAAGAGTTCAGCATTCCCTCAGACCTAATGAAATACACATCAGTACCTTTTTCTAAATAACTACCCCCTGAATTGGAATTATTGTTTTCCAAAGCAGTAAAAATCTGATTAATGGATACATGGGCAGCACTAATTCGTTCGGGATTAATGGCTACTTCATATTGCTTTAAATTTCCACCAAAAGAACTTACCTCTACAACGCCTTTAATTCCGAGTAGCTGACGTTTAACGATCCAATCCTGGTATGTTCTTAAATCAGATAATGAATATTGGTTTTCAAAAGCGGGGTCAACTTCCAACGTATATTGATAAAATTCTCCGAGCCCCGTGGTAATTGGTGCCATTTCAGGCACTCCAGCTCCCTTTAATAAATACGGCTCGGCACCCTTTAACTTCTCGGAAACTTGTTGGCGCGCCACTTCCATCGCCACCTCATCTTCAAAGACGACGGTAATAATGGAAAGTCCCATCCTAGAAATTGAACGTATATCACGCACATTGGGAATCGTTCTTAATGAAATTTCTAAGGGATAGGTGACAAATTTTTCGACTTCCGACGCCGCAAGAGCGGGCGACTGAGTGATTACTTGTACTTGATTCGATGTAATATCGGGCAAAGCGTCGATGGGCAATTGGCTCAAAGAATAACTTCCCCAAGCAATTAAGCCGATCATAAAAATTCCCACAACTAATTTATTGCGGATACTAAATGAAATTATTGAGTTGATCATATGTCTTTATGTTTACTTAAAAAATGCTTCTGCTATTTTTTAAGCCCTCGGAGGCGCGATCAAAACGCGGGATAAGGAAAAATGATAAAGATTAATTTGTTGGAGATCTTTCCTACGTGACATCAAAATTAAAATAGGCCAAATACACACAAAGTATAAACCCGGAATAACATAGCCGATAATCCCGTTAAAATCGATAGAAGGAAGACTAGGATGCTTACTTGTTTTACTATGTTTGGAATCAGCTGCGTAATGTAGCCAAAGAAAATCACCAAAATTGAAATTAGATTTTTCTATCTTCTGATGCTCCTGGAAATGTTTTAATAGTTCGTTTGCCTTGAATGATTGCTCCAATCCTACTTTAGGCAGAAGACTGCCAAAAATAAATAAAACAAAAAGAAAAGAGACCGCTGCATTTTTCATTCCCTAAATGTACAGAAATTTCGAAAATTAAATGGATATTTATGCTTTGAAAAATTATTTGATTGAGACAAAAGCGCATTAATACACGATTAATTTAAGGAATCTCCCTCCTATTTATGGATGAAATAAATCTTTTATGGCATCAATTGACCGATTCGGAAACCATCATCCGATCGGGATTGCTGGTCATTACCTTAATTGTGTTTGCGGAGAATGGTCTATTTTTCGCTTTTTTTCTTCCCGGTGATTATTTACTTTTCCTAACAGGTGTTTTTGGCGGGACAGGTGTTTTAAAAGAGCCTTTGTCGACTATCTTGCTCAGTATATTTCTTGCAGCAGTCATCGGCTCATTATGTGGTTATTTACTCGGGCGATTTTTTGGAAACTCTCTTCAAGGGAGGCCTGATAGCTTCTTTTTCAAGAAAAAACATTTAGAATCTACAAGAGATTTTTTTGAAAAATATGGTTTTGGGGCTTTAGTTCTCAGTCGATTTTTACCCGTTGTCCGAACATTCACACCTATTCTAGCTGGAATAAGCAAAATGTCTTGGTATAGCTTTTTGTTTTTAAATGTTTTTGGAGCTGCCATGTGGGTTGGGATATTAGTGGCCGGAGGATATTACATGGGACAGCATTTTCCATGGATTATTAATTACGTACAATACATCATCTTGTTTTTTTTAGGAATCACTACCTATACGATAATCAAAGGCTATTTGAAATTCAAACAATGATCGAGCAATTTGCATATGTATTCGCTTTTTTGGCAGCAGGTATTTTATTTATCGCCTTGATATTATTTATATCTCAATCATTAAGACCATTTAGACCCAATGTAGAAAAGCTAAGCACCTACGAATCAGGGGAAGAGCCTATGGGGAATGCCAATATTCGCTTCAACCCAAGGTTTTATGTAATCGCACTTTTGTTTGTTCTATTTGAAGTGGAATTAATATTTCTATTTCCGTGGGCAGTCGTTTTTGGAAATAAGCAATTAGCCTTAGCGGACTCAAATTGGCAAATCTACGCCTTAGTAGAAATGTTTATTTTTGTAGGAATACTAGCTCTGGGATTAGCTTTCGCGTGGGTTAAAGGGTATTTAACATGGGAAAAACCAACGGATAACCCTGAAAAAATGAATAGTCCTATCCCGATGGACGTGTATAAAAAGTATTTACCTAATTCGAAATAGTTACCACCTTGGATTGGTGGAATATACTTTATTCTTCATTTTAATGGCAATCATTATTTCATGAGAGCCTAAAGAAGTCCGAGCCAAGCCTAAGCTATGGTTTTCATAGAGGTAAGTCAAATTCAAACTTTGATTTAAATTCACGCCAAACATGGCTCCTATTGCCTCATTGTGTCTATAAGAGGCGCCCATCCAGACTAAATCATCAAAATTTACTTTGAAGTTTCCTTCCACCCCAAACGCGGCATTTTTCATGTATTTAGCCAAGATGGAAGGCGAAAAAGTCCAATAGCGTCCCGCTTTTATCTCTCTTCCAAATTGGAAAAATAAATTTGGATTTGTTTGACCTAACCAAAGAATTCTGACTGTATCATTTTCTGCAATATTCGTTCGGGTTAAACTATAATTATCCATCACAATTTGATTGGCCGACAAACCCATGTAAAAATTTCGATTGTAATATAGGATTCCTAGATTGACTAGGGGTTGGATCCCATTCAATTTTGACTGGGTCATGTAAGGATCTCCTTCGTCTTTTACCGTAAAACCCCCTATGCTAAGGCTTCGCTGGTATACGCCGATCGTAGCGCCGACTGCCAATTTCTCTTCTCCACCTAAAGACAAGTGATATCCATAGGAAGCTCCTAAAGAAATACTTGACAGGGGACCGAAATTATCGGACATAGCTTGCAGACCTACTCCTTGATGAAAATTAGCTCGATAGGTCTTTTTTCGAATTCTTGTTGGTGAAAATGTCCTTCTTATCGTTTTTGACATAAAAGGCGTTTTGCCTGAAGATGTCCGATCCGTCTTATCAAAGGCCATATTAGCTGTGGCATAAAAACTAGACATATTGGTGTTAAACCCGGTCCATTGTTGGCGATACCCTGTTTTTATATCCCAATAATCTTCATATCCAGTAAAGGCAGGATTATATAGATATCTGTTCATCATATATAAGCCAAATTGGGGTGTTTGCTGGGCTAGGCCAACAAATGACATAAATAAGATAAAAAGAAGAATTAAAAATCTCATTACTAGGGGTTCGAACCACAAAAATCGGTTAAATATATTTAATTTCGTAAGATATTTTTGGAAAATAAATTGGCCTTAAAAATTCTACCCAAGATATTCATTGATCCATGCAAGTCAAAAGTTACCCAATTGAAAGTCTGCAATCCTTCTCAAAACTGCTAATTGATTACTTAGCGGAGTTTCCTGCGTTAGCTAAATTTTATGGAAATACTCCTCATTTGGAAAGTTTTGAAAGGCAAATAGCTGAAAAAAAATCAATTAGTCAATCAAATAGAATCATTTTACACGAGGTGATTAAGGGTCAATACAATGACCTTAGCCTTGAAGTGGAGATTGATTCTATATTAGATGAAAATACGTATACGGTTACCACTGGGCACCAATTAAATATTTTTACGGGGCCGCTGTATGTGATTTATAAAATCGTGTCTACGATCAATCTTGCGAAAAAATTAAAAGCAACATACCCGAAAGCTAATTTCATTCCGGTCTATTGGATGGCCACGGAAGATCATGACTGGGATGAAATAAATCACTTCCATTGGTTAGGTAAAAAATTCGAAATTGACACTTCACAAAAAGGTGCTGTAGGCCGATTTTCTTTATCGGAATTTGCGCCTTTTTTGAAAGAGATTCCATTCACAACATCAGCCTTTCAGGATGCCTATTCACAAGCAAAAAACTTAAGCCAAGCGGTACGCCATTACATGCATGAATTGTTTGGAGACCAGGGTCTAATCTGTCTTGATGCAGATGATGCTAGATTGAAATCCATTTTTGCGCCGATTGTTTTGGCTGATTTATTTGACCATTCGCATCTTGCGTCCGTGGAAAATGCAACCAAATCTTTAATCGAAATGGGGTATAAAACCCAGATTAATGCCAGAGAGATTAATTTATTTTATTTAATGGATGGGCTGCGTGAGCGCATTGAAAAAAGGGGAGAAATTTATCAAGTAGTCAATACTAGCACTACTTTTTCTGTTAAAGAATTACATGCAGAAGTAGCGGAATTTCCTGAAAGATTTAGTCCTAATGTTGTTTTAAGGCCCTTATATCAAGAAATGATTCTGCCAAATTTGGCCTATATTGGAGGTCCTGCAGAAGTTGGATATTGGCTCCAATTAAAAGGGATTTTTGACTTACATCAAGTGTCATTCCCTATTTTGTTGCCCCGTAATTTTGCCATTATCGTGGACGAAAAACACCAACAAAAAATAAACAAATTAGGTATTGAACTAATCGATTTGTTTTTAGAAGATTTCGAATTAAAACGAAAATTTGTAGCGAGTCAGAGTGCGCATGTGTTGGACTGTCAATCTGAATTAAACTTGTTAAGTCCGATTTTTAACGAATTGGCGAAACGAGTGAAATCAATAGATTCTACTTTAGAGGCTAGTGCAAAAGCTGAGTATAAGCGAGTAGAAAATGGCCTTGAGCGGCTAGGGAAAAAGTTGAAAAGAGCAGAAGAAAGAAATCATGAAACCTCGATTCGCCAATTAAGCCAATTAAAAACTGCGTTATTTCCGGAAGGTGAATGGCAGGAAAGGCATGAGAATTTTTTAAATTATTACATGGGGCATCCTGCTTTCATTCAACAATTACTAGACACATTTGATCCACTTCTTTTTGAGATGTACGCGATCAATTTGGATTAAATATGCCAGAAAAGTTAGATGTCATTTCGTTTTTGGCTGAAGCCAAGCAATATCCGCTCATCGATGTTCGGTCTCCGGCTGAATTTGAACGGGCACATATTCCAGGAGCGATATCATTTCCCATATTCACCAATGAGGAACGCGCGCAGGTGGGAACCACCTACAAGCAACAAGGCAAAGACCAAGCCGTAGAATTAGGGTTGGAAATCGTGGGGCCACAATTAGCGAAATGGGTAAAAAAGGCAAAAAAAATAGCCAAAGAAGGGGTTCTATTAGTCCATTGTTGGCGCGGGGGCATGCGTTCCGGCAGCATGGCCTGGCTCTTTGAAACCGCCGGATTAGAAGTAAAGGTGTTAGTTGGCGGCTATAAAGCCTATCGAAAAAACGTTTTAGCTGAATTAGAGAAGAAGATCCCTTTACTCGTTTTAGGAGGAAAAACTGGCAGTGGTAAAACGGAAATCTTGATTGAGATGAAGAGGAGAGGTGTACAGGTCATTGATTTGGAAGGAATTGCACATCATCGGGGTTCGGCCTTTGGGCATTTAGGTTTAGAGGAACAACCCAGTAGTGAACACTTTGAAAATCTGTTGTCTCATGAATTACAACAAATGGATTTTAAAAAACCTATTTGGGTGGAAGATGAAAGTAGGCATATAGGCAAGGTGTTTATGACGGAATCATTTTATGACCGTTTGCGCGAATCCCCTTGTTTATTTTTAGATATAGACGCAAAATATCGACTTCCCCATTTGGTCCAAGTGTACGCACAATATCCAAAAGCTGATTTATTAAGGGCTTTGGAAAAGATAAAGAAGCGTTTGGGTGGTCAACATTTTCAAAGAGCTGTGGAATGCTTAGAAATAAATGATTTTAGTGAAGTGGCGGCTATTACGCTAAACTACTACGATAAGGCGTATCTACATGGCTTAATGCAGCGGGATGACGCACAGATTAATAAGCTAGAAATTCATACGCTAGACACAAATTTGCAAGTAAATTCGGTTTTAGCCCATGATCTAGTTAATTTCAATTTTAATCCCTAATTCTATGCTGCCTGAATCTTTTATAACAAACATCTTAGAAAAGCATATTCATACCCGTGCATTTCCGGCTACATCTGAAATCAAAAAGTTATTTACAAAAATTGTCTTAACGCTATTTCCTGAGCAGTCTAAAATGCATTTCAAAACAAAAGCAGAATTAAAGGCTGTGTTTGAAAGTTTAGAAACTGGATTAGAAAGTATTTTGCATTCGATGAAAGGGGAGTTAAAAGGATCTCCTGAAAAATTAGCCCAAGAATACTTCAGTAAAATACCGGAAATCCATGCATTATTATTGACCGATGTAGAGGCCATGGTACAAGGCGACCCCGCTGCTAGCACAGATTATGAAGTAATTAGAACATATCCAGGGTTTTACGCCATGGCTTTTTATAGGTTGGCCCATGGATTACACCAACTATCCATCCCGTTGATCCCCAGAATTTTAACCGAATATGCCCATTCAAAAACGGGAATCGATATTCATCCGGGGGCCAAAATAGGTCGGTATTTTTTTATGGACCACGGAACAGGAATTGTGATCGGTGAAACATGTACGATTGGTGAGCGAGTGAAAATTTATCAGGGAGTGACCTTGGGCGCACTTTCTGTCGACAAGCGAATGGCAGCGACTAAAAGACACCCAACCATCGAAGATGGAGTGGTTATCTATTCAGGCGCTACTATTTTGGGAGGAGAAACCGTCGTAGGAAAAGAATCCATTATCGGTGGAAATGTTTGGCTGACCCATAGTGTTCCTGCACAAACTAAAATTTATCATCAGGCTAATTCAAAATTAATCAAAGGTTAAAATGAGCAACTTGTTAGATTTGGTTGGTAATACCCCGTTAGTGGCCCTCACACATTTGCATGATAATCCCAAAGTAAAAATTTTTGGGAAATTAGAAGGTGATAATCCTGGGGGTTCTGTCAAAGATCGTGCGGCTAAAAGCATGATTCAAGGGGCATTAGAGCGAGGAGAAATAAAGGCGGGGACTAAATTAATTGAAGCAACTTCAGGAAACACAGGCATCGCATTAGCCATGATTGCCCGTTTATATGGAATCGAAATTGAATTGGCCATGCCATCCAATTCGACCAAAGAACGCGTTCTGACTATGGAGGCTTTTGGTGCCAAAGTAACCTTAACCGAAACCATCGAATCAGCTCGTGATTATGCCATAGAAAAATCGAAATCTGGCGAATTTATTTTGCTGAATCAATTCGAAAATCCTGATAATTATTTAGCCCATTATAGAACCACGGGTCCTGAAATTTATCGAGATACCCAGGGAAAAATTACTCATTTTGTTAGCTCCATGGGAACTACGGGCACGATTATGGGGACTTCCATGTATTTAAAAGAACAAAACCCTGATATTCAAATCGTGGGTTGCCAACCGACTGAAGGATCTAAAATACCCGGAATAAGACGTTGGCCCATCGAATACCGACCCAAAATTTATGACCCTTCACGGGTGGACCGAATTATGGATGTTTCCGAGCAGGATGCCATCGAAATGACTCGAAAACTAGCGAAAGTAGAAGGCGTTTTTGGAGGAATGAGTAGTGGAGGGGGGGTATCAGCCAGCATACGCCTTGCCAATGAATTAGAAGAAGGTCTAATTGTTTGTATTATCTGTGATCGGGGAGATCGCTATTTATCCAGTGGATTATTTGGCGATTAATACGCCTAATATTTGATAGCTCGTGGGTTCCGCTAAAAAAAACTGCTGCATTCCTTCAATATAATACGTTTGAATCCGTCCCTCTGAAAAATTCATAAAGAGCTTTTTCCGAGTTTCAAATAAAAAGTTTTTTTGAGAAATCTCAATTTCTACCTTGGTGGGGCGCTCATCAGGATCTAAATGAATAATCATTTTTTTGACTGGCAAACTTTCGTCCTTTTTCAAAGAATACCAATAAAATCCAGGCTCCGAAAGGTTATCGTAACTCTTTTCATAAGCTGGCTTATTAAGATCTGCTTCTAGATATAGCGCAAATTCCTTTTCCCAATCTAAATTTGAGACAATTTTTACTTCCTTTTTCCCATCAAGGACAACCGTCTTGTGAACCCTTTGATTTGATTTGTCATACCCAATAATTTGCTGCTTTAAGAAAGCCGACCATGCAAAATAATTATTTTTTTGTACTGATTTCTCAGCACTGCCACAACCTAGGAGCAATCCAAAAACGAAAATAAAACTCGTTAAATTTTTCAGATAAATAATCATTATTCAAAGGTACGCATATTAAGCAAACGAATAAAAATCCTTGGAGATTAAGTCCAAGGATTTTAATGGTCAACCGCCAATCATTTCTTCAATAGGTATACTTAAAACTCGAGTTAATGAAAAAATCTTTTGAACGTTTGGGTAATGTTTTCCTGACTCCCAATAATTGTAAGCGCTTTGGCTTACCCCAACGGCCTGTGCCACTTCTCGTTGGGTCAGCCGTTTTACCCGTCGAGATTTAATTAAAAGGACAGAGAAATTCAATTTTGTTTTCATAGTGTTAGGCGTTTTTGGGTTAGAATATATACCTATTTCAAATATGTTACCCAGATTACCTATTAAATTGTACAATAATATGAATTTTAATAACTATACTGATTTTCATTTTGCCTATAACGCATTTTAATATCCTGTAAGTTGATACATGTCATTTAACGACATATTTGAATTTAAATAATTACAAAAAAAGGAGTAGAATAAATTCCACTCCTTTCATTTTTGACCTAATTTTTTTACTCAATCGAATATTTATACTTATATCTTTCAAACAATTGGCTATGCTTATTATCCAAGTTTATCGCTCGGCCTTGAATAAAAGCATGCGTTACGGTGCTTGATTTAATATCTAAAATATCGCCATTCGATATAACGATGTTGGCATCTTTCCCATTTTCAAGACTTGGTTCCATGAATAAGGCCCCTTGGTATTAGAAAGCATTTGTGAAGGCGACCGATAAGTAGTCATAGAAGGCTGCACTTGGCTCATCCCGTAATCGCTGTATATATCGATAAAGGAAGGATAAATCGATTTCCCTTTGCAATCGATCACGATGGCGTCTTTGGGTATAGGCAAATTAACCCCTACAGCTTCAATTTTCCCTTGTTTGATAATTAGGGTAGCTGAGTTGAGGATTGTTTTGGCGTCTTTATAAATTTTTGCGTTTGTAAAAGCGTAGTATCCAGACCGTGGGGTGGCCACATCGTTAGCGGGATACGTGGTTTGGGCGAAGACCGGACTAACGAATAGCCATAGAATAAGGGATAACCCACCGAAGGATTTTAATTTCATTTTTCGTTTGCTGATTGATTTAATTTAAAATTATTTAAGTAATTGTACTTCTGTTTTGCCGTAATAGTTAGCGATGCATTTACACCAAAGATGCTTTGGGTCAGTGGATAATTCTTCCATGAAAAACATGGTATTTTTATTTTGAATGGGGGAAATTACAACTTGTTTATTCTTTGATTTAAGTATCAGATCAAACCTTTTTGCATTTTCATTGGCGTATTTTTTAGCTTTATCAAAACCCCATTCATCATAAAATTTTTTTGAGTTTTGATTAAAAAACAAGAGCGTTAAAAATACAACTAATAATGAAATTTGAGAAATAGCTAGGCTTGCAGGATTTATGTGGCCTACCTTGTATTTAATCCAAACAATAAGATATCCAAACCCCAAAATCAAATACATCAAGATTAAACTCTGAATTCGATCAGGAATAAAATCTTCGCCTAGCGCTAAAGCCATGGGAACAAAAGCTAAAAAATAGCTCACGAGGAACAAGATTAAAAGACCTATGATTTCCTTAAATGACAGAAGATATTGTTTTTTTGGCTTATCAATAGTAAAGAACAAAAGCAAGTTGAAAACCCAAATCAGCGGTGATTTAACATAAATTTTAAGTAACATACCAAAATTCAACATAGACTCTGTAAGGCCTTTCATGTAATCAATATGTTTAGGGGCACGGACTTTATTTCCGGGGGAAAGGAAGACTAGTCCTATGGAAATGCCCCAAATGATGAAAAATAAAATAGTCTCCAATTTGATTTTTCTCTGTTTCCAAGCTGTATATAATTGGAATGGCCAGAAAATTCCTGAAAACATGATCATCGAAATTTCGCTTGACCCAATCAAACAAAAAATGATGCAAGAAAGCAAAGTGATTCTTAATATGGGCTTAGAGCAATAGAAATATACGTTGACAAATAATAGAACTAAATGAAAAGATAAGTAGTAATAATGGCCTGAGAACCAATAAAATAATTGGAAAAGGCCTGGTATTGTATACCAACAAACGGCTTGGCTGACAAATGAAAGAATCCAGAGATTAGGATTATTGTGCGGGATTTGGAATACATTTTTTAGAAAATAATAGCCATTAGCAAAGCCAATTACAATTAAGGCGATCGTTCCCCACTTAAAATGTTCAAAGGAAGTACTGAAAACTAAGGGATTAAAATGAAGGAGAAGATCGGCGAAATAACGCCCGCTCCAACCCACATAATAATGGTAGGTGCCCAAAAATATTCCATATTCCCTGCCCATCCAGCCGAAGCAAAAGTCATCAGTGATGCTGGGTTGATTATAAAATGATAGGGAAATTAATAGGAATGCCATAAATCCCCACACTAATAAGCTAAGAAATAAAGGGATTTTTGAGAACATGGTTTTATCGCAGACTCATTAAAAAATGACTCTATTTTTTCGTAAGTATTGCGTGAAAAATAAATAGGCTATGTATAAAAATCGATTTTTAGCTCGTTTTATTTCGCTAGAAATATTTCTTTTTCTTGCTTCAGCTATGCGGCAAGTCACTTGAGTTTCTATCCATTGAGCAGATGAGTTTAGTAATTTCCCCGTATGATCTAATGAATAATTCATGTACCTAGCGTCTAATTTTAGCGATTGAAGCAACGGGGTTTTGACTAATTTAAATGCGCAAGAGAAATCATGAAGTTGGGAATTAAAGATAGAGTTACAAAGTTGATTAGAAACCTTTTGCCCAAAGCGATTAAACTCATTATCATATTTACGATTCCGGTGAGTAAAAACAATATCCGCATCTTGGCTGCCTAATGCTAAAAGCATTTGATTCACGTTATCGATGGGAAATTGGCCATCCGAATCGGTGATTAAAGTCCAGTCGTATTGGGCCTGTGAAATGGCTTTTTGAAATGAAAATCCCGGCCCTTCATTTTGCTCATTTCGTAAAATAGTAACTCGTTGGTTTCCTAAAAAGGAATCTCGGACCGATTCGTATTGGTGTAAATCACTATGGTCATCACAAATGATTACTTCTCCTGCTGATATATCAGGATGTTGATCGAAAAACGCAAGCCATTCGTTTGCCAACTGGATTATTCCGGGGCATTCGTTAAAGGCTGCGGTGACGATGCTGATGGATTTCATACTTCGATGAGTTGGCTTATTCCTTGTTCAAGCGATATTTCAGGATTCCAATCTAAGTATTTTTGCGCTTTTGATATATCGGCTAATGTTTCTTCAGCGTCCCCAGATCTCCTTTCGGTATGGTAATTCTCGATCGGGAAGAAATTCGCTAGTTCTTTAATGGAATAATTGATGCCCGAACCGATGTTAAAAATTTCTCCTACAGTCTCGGAATTCATTGCGGCCACATTCGCTTTGACGATATCTAATACATGAATAAAATCTCGCCTTTGTTCGCCGGAACCATGAATTTCAAGCTTTTCTCCTTTTTTAAATCGATCTATAAAAATCCCGAGTACGAGTGCATACGCCCCGGTGGCTGGCTGGCCCGGTCCATACACATTAAAGTACCTCAAAATATTGCACTTAAGGCCAAAATTTCGATAAAACTGCTGCACATACAATTCGCCGACATGCTTGGTAAGGCCATAAAAATTCAAGAAATCACCTGGATCTCCTTCTTTTTGAACCCCCATTTTATTTCCATAAAAGGTTGACGAACCTGAATACACAATGCGTTTAACTCCATTTTTTTTACACGCTTGCAAGATATTTAAAGTCCCTAAAGCATTGCTTTCATGACATTGTTCAGGCATATCGAAAGACGGACCACTTCTGGAAAAGGCCGCCATGTGAAAAACACCATCGATATTTTTAGTTACCTCTAGGCACAAATTGCTGTCTTCAATTTTACCAATAATCAATTTTGCTTTTGGATTAATTTTTGTAGGATCGCCAAAAGACATATCGTCCAAAATGCTCACTTGATGACCTAAAGAAATCAGGTAATTACACAAATGAGTCCCAATAAATCCGGCGCCGCCGGTCACTAAATAATGCATCATATATGGTTAATCGACAAATTTACAATTTATCCCTAGATCCTTAACGGATTTGATCTTTTTGGTTTAAAAATAAATTAGCTTCATTAAGTTCCTCTGGGGTATTTATTCCAATAGACTTATAATAAGGCTGATCTAGGCGCCAAAAAATTTCAGTTTTTTGCTGAATGGTTTCAAAAAATTTAACAAAATTTCGTTCGCCGGTAACTTTCCCAAAGGGCGCATTCAATTTATACACTGGCCATGCGGACTCAATTGACCCGCGGGTAAAGGCAAAAATCCCCATATCTTTAAATCCAAACGCATCACATTTTTCACCTTCCCTACTCTCCCAAACAGCTAATGGGGAACCTAATTTAAACTGAACATAGGGAGAAGAAACCCAGACCAGAGGGACTGAAACTTCGTATTTATTCAGATCTGAAAACAAGGTTTGATGCAATTCGGCATCACAAAACGGTTGATCTCCCCATTGCACAATCACTTGAAAATCTTCAGGACGATTGAACAAGGATTCAAATAATTGATTCATTGCATCAAACATTCCAGTGGCAGATTCTTGTACCCAAACATGTATGTTTTTGGGTGCGGAAGAGGCGATATGAAGGTCGAAATATTCCTTTCCAGCGGGACTTAAGAGTAAAATCATTTCGTCGACATGGGAAGTGCCCTGCTCCACAATCAAATCAAAAATAGATTTAGACTGATAAATGGCTGTAAAAATTTTGGGCAAATCGCTATGAAGGCGACTTCCTTTACCGGCGGCTGGAATTACAATGAACTTTTTCATCCTTGGGCAATTAAATATTTCAAATATTCATTTATTTCAGGAAAATACAAATCTGATTTTTTAGCAATTAGTGGATTATGAACTCCAACGGCTAATATACCTGCATTTTTCAAACTTTCGATTCCTTGTATTGAGTCTTCGATTCCATGCACTGAACCTGAGATATTGAATTTTGAAATACATGTTAAAAAAGGTTCAGGATCTGGTTTGGATTTTTTATAATCGTCGGCGGCAATAATTCCGTCAAAAAACCCAGCAATTTGATGCACATTAAGTAATAGGTCGATGGAGAGCCGATTTCCTCCCGTCACAATAAATACTCGATTCCCTGCACTTTTCAAATTCCGGATAAGGTCAAAATCGACCAAGGCTTTTATGGAATTTAGGTCGGCCTGATAGGTTTGGGATTTATATGAAGCCAGTTTTTTCACCATGGCCTCATCATCGGAATAATTGGCAAACACGTCTTTGGTTTTAATTCCCTTCAATGATTCATAAGGAGGGCATTCCCCTAACTCAAAAGTCAAAAAAGTCTTTTGAAAAGCTAATTCGTGCGCTGAATCAGTGTCAAAAAGAGTTCCATCAAAATCAAAAAGTAGATTATACATAGAGCCCAAACAAGTTGACGATTACATTTTTTATTTTGGTTAAGATTTTAACTTTTTTAAATGTGCGGTAACTGATGGGTAGGGAAACAAATTCGAAATTCTTTTTTCTATTTATTTTTTTCAAGAAATAGGATAGGCTTTTGTAGGGGATATCATGTTTTGATTTGATCAAATAAATCCCGCTGAGTGGATCAGGCATAATTCTCCAAAATCGAATAAAATAGACAATACTAACCCAATATGAGGTAATGAGGGCGAATAAATAGATCAAATTAGACTCTACAATGGAGTGTTTGAACGAGTTGATTAGTTGGCGCCTCGACTCAAATCTTGATCCAATAACAGCATCCAATTGGTTTAGTTGCATGATTCGAATCCAAGCATCTATTTCATAAAGAGACACTTTACCCGAAGCATCTAAATGCAGCGTGTAGGAAGAAGACTCTTTTTCTCCAGCTTGATAGAATTTGATAATCCTTGTTGGATCGCTATTAAGACTTCCCATTTCATTATGGTAATAGTCCTTAATAAATTCCTCGGTATTCTTGGCAAAAGAGATGAGCACGGGAACTTCTCCCAACTTAATATCCAGTGATCGATTGATCCAAGTCCATAACTTTTGCCCATCGTGTTTCCCTGAAGGATCAGCAACATTAGCGGTGGTCAAGTTGGGAAGCGATTGATTAGGCTTGATAACTGAATTTGTATCTACAATAATGGAGTCAAAAAAATCACAATTTGTTTGGTCTAATTCATGGAGAATTTTTTGTGTAAACTCGTCAAATTGAATATTTCTAATGTCGTTATCATAATTATTATTGACAACTAATACCTTTTGGGCCTTCGATTTTAGGATTGAATTCTTACAAATTCGATACGAGGGAAGGAGGGAAGAAAACTGCGTTCCAGATCCGAAAATGATTAAATCTGCCTCTTTCAAAGCCTTTATGGCTTCTTTGGATAAAGACGGTATTTTTGAAATTCTAGCTATTTCTTCCTTGTTATATTTGCCTTGTTTATCGAGCGCATTAAGCTCATCTAGAGGCAATAAATAAAAATCTGAAAGGGGCTTATTGCCATCGTAGTTGACAATATCCGCTTCATTAGCTAAAAAATTACCCTCCCCGTCAAAGGCCACTAATTTAGAATCGTCAGCTGTGGATATATTGATAATTTTAGCTGTTAATTCAAATTGAGTTGTTAGCAGATATAGCGCAAGGTTGAAATCATTTGTTTCCGCATAAATACCACCTATTATGATATTACCAACACTAAAACCATTTAAAATGGAAAAGTTATGGGTAAATTTTAAAAGCTTTTGAGAACCTAATTCAAAGTATCGCGTGATGAAATTTTCTGAACGGCGGTCTAAAGCATAATGTTCTTGAATCAGATTTTTGATCAATTCTTCAGGGTTATGCAAAAGAACTCTGGTTTCTTCTTCACTTAATCGATGTTCAAAAAGCTTTTTTAGATTGCGGTTATAATCGGTGAAATCATCTAAAATATAGGTGAAATTCTTGCGATAATCTGAGGGTCCAAGCATACCTTGGTTGGCACTCCGAATAACTCCCGTTGAAAGCCCGTCGTCATATCCGTTGATTAAAAGGCTTAAATTCACATAGGATAAATCTTTTAAATGCTTAATAAAATTAGCATTTCCATTACCCCCTGTAAAAACAACGACGTTCATAATAAACTTGATAAGTTTCAAAGTTAATGGATTTTAATGAAATGAGATTTGCTAAAATTATTTTTAGGGGTATTATTTCAAAATAATTTGGCGATTTGTTGTAAATTGGGGGCTCTTAAAAGCAAAGCCTTATTACCTGAGATGCAAAAAATTATTTTACTTTTATTTTTTAGTTTATTTTTATTAGGTAGAACTTCAGCTCAAACTTTTGGCTCATTTACTTTCAATAAATTACCCCAAGATTTTCAATTATATCCTAGAGAGTCTACGAATTTTGCTGATATTACGGTGGAAGGAGTAGCAAAATCTGCCGAGTTTACCGCCGTTTCCATTCGAGTTTTGCGAAATAGTGCCAACAATAAATACCAGAAAGTGGCTTTAACCTTCAGCGGATCCTCGGCTAAATTTTCAACTAAATTTCAAATCCCAGCAGAATTAGCAGAATATGATTTTGAGGTATACGGGTTCAAAGGAAAAGATTCTAGCTTAGTTGTTAAGCGAAAAAATATAGTCGCCGGCGATGTTTTTTATGTCACCGGACAATCGAATGCATGGATTGGGCCCATTGATGATTTGGTATATCAGGGTGAATGGGTAAGGTCATTCGGCGCAGTTCAGGGAAATGAAAATTTTGGGCCTTATAGTTTAGCTGATACTTTATGGTCACTTCCTGTGGGTCGTGCCAGAATTGGGCCTTGGGCTGCAGAGATGGCTAGATTACTTTATGAATCTGAAAAAATCCCAATTTCGATCATAAATTCGGCTGCCGGTGGGTCCAATATTGATTGGCTTTCAATTCTAGATGGCAATATTTCATCTCCAGATGGAGGAAATATCATGTATTATAAAGCCTTGAAATCTGGAACTTTAAACCATGTCAAAGGAATCATTTACCGACAAGGAGAATCCGAAGCCGCGGCTTCCATAGGCACCAAATATACATGGGGGGTAAAATTTGAAAGCCTAAAACAAAAATATAAAAAGTTTTTTCCAAGCTCTCAGTTTCTATTTGTTTCACAAAACAACGTGTACGAATATCCTTATCCTGAGGCCGCTTATGTTCGAGAGGATCAAAGAAAACAAGCATATGATCCTTATGTAAAGGTTTATGCAACGGTGGGAATCAAAGGTTTTGACCGACTTCATTACAGCAATGATGGATATCGCCAAGCGGCTTATGAACAATTTAGAATTATCTCAAAAGAGATTTACAAGCGTAATTGGCCCACCGAAATTAATAGCCCAAAAATCCAAAGAGCGTACTTTCTATCTGAAAAAGATCGAGATAAACTTTTCATTGATTTTGAAGAAGGGCAAAATATTGTAATTCCTAATGACACAATGGTCGTAGACCTAAAAAACAAAACACATAAATTAAGCCTCGCTGATCAATTTTTTTGGGATGAAATAAACACTAAATCCATGTCAAAAAATATCAAAAAGATCGAAGTGATTAACGGGAAAAAAATAGCCATCACTTTTACCTTACAATATGAAGGCAATATTGTGAGTTACATTCCTAGCTTTCATTCAAATTTTGTCGTAGGCCTTACCGAGTATCCATATCCTGGGCCTTATTTAAAAAATAAATTAGGCATGAGGGCGCTTGGATTTTCTGGATTTCCTATTCAAATGGTTGACGGAGAATCTGACGTTTTCACCATTGGGCCAAACCCCGCAACTAAACAATTTACCCTGCGCTGGCCTCGTTTGATTCAAGGAAGTATTAAAATTTATGATATGAATGGCTTTGTATTCTACACGGATACGATAGACGTGGAGCGTGAAAGGGTTGTGGATGTAACCAACTGGCCTAATGCCAATTATTTTATTTCCTACATTAGTAGAGAAGGAAGGACGAGTACAAAGAGGCTTGTTATTATCAATTAATCTCATCCACATCGTTGATAAAATAACAGTGTGGATGGTTTTGCATTCCAATTTTTGGATAATAGCCTTCAGCCGCGGGAGCCGCTAATAAAATCAATTTTGCTCTTGGGATATTAATTTTCAACAATCTAATTGATTCCTTCCCTATGCCTTTGGATTGATATTTCTCGTCCAAAGCCAAGTAAGTCGTATAAACAAAATCAGTCATCGCGCGCGCTAAACCAACCAACTTCCCATTTTCATACGCCCCAATGTAGTAGTTGGCATGCGCCAACATACTCTCCATCGCCTCCAAGTCCGACAAAGGCCTACGTAAACCTAAGGTGGACTTCTTTAAAATATCAATCAAATCATGCACTGAAATTTCTGGATTAATCTGGTAACTAATCTGCATGGAATTTATTTGTAATGAGTTGAACAAATTAAATAAGTAATTTAAAAAATCTTCTTTCAGGGATGGCAAAGAAATTACACTTAGTTAACAAATCTTTTTTTTCTCTTTACTACCTTGCAGCTTAAACACATTAAAATGAAATTATCTACTCCTATTAACCTACTCATTTGCCTATTCATTCCTTTTTTAGGAATTAGTCAATCGAAATCTCTCGCGGGCCAATTAGCCTCCAAACGAGTGACCTTACCAAATAGCTGGAAGCTTTCCCCACATGGAAAATCGGTGTCTTTGGGTGACCTGCCTCTCAACCTAGTCGTGTCGCCCAATAAATTGTACATGGTGGCAACCAACAATGGACAGAGTATTCAAAGTCTCCAATTATTTAATGTAAAAAAAGGTGAGATTGTCGACAGCAAAGTCATTCCGAAATCTTGGTACGGACTAAAAATTGCTGCTGACAACAAAACGATTTATGCCTCAGGGGGAAATGATAATGTCATTTTACACTTTGAGATAGACCAAGATAAACTCGTTGACAAAGGAACCATCGCTTTAAGTAATATCCCTAAAGACAATATATCGCCGGCCGGAATTGATTTAGATGATGCAACGGGTATTCTTTATGTCGTTACGAAGGAAAACAATAAACTCTATTTAGTCGATACTCGCCAACAAAAAGTTCAGGAATCCTTCGCGCTACCTGCGGAAGGATACACGTGTCTTTTGGATAAATCAAAAGGGATTCTTTATATTTCTGTTTGGGGTGGACGCCAAATTTTACCCTTTGACATAAAAACTAAACAATTCCAAAAAGCGATTCAAGTAGGTGATCATCCGAACGAAATGGTTTTGACAAAGAATGGAAAAACCCTTTTTGTGGCCAACGCAAACGACAACTCTGTTTCGGTCATTGATCTTGAAAAAGGAAAAGAAATTGAAGTTTTAAATGCTGCTTTATTTCCAAATTCATTAGAAGGCTCATCCACGAACGGTATCGCTCTTTCCGAAGACGAGGAAAAATTATACATCGCAAATGCCGATAACAATTGCTTAGCCGTTTTTGAAGTGGAAGATTTAGGCAAATCAAAATCCTTAGGATTCATTCCAGTCGGTTGGTACCCGACCCAAGTAAAAGTCGTTAACGGGATGGTTTATGTAGCCAATGGAAAAGGGTTTTCCTCTTTTGCCAATCCAAAAGGACCTAACCCAGTCGCTAAAACACAAACCGTTACCTTTCAAAAATCAGATAATAATCGCGCCGTCCGAAATGAATACATCGGTGGATTAATGAAAGGGACGATGTCCATTTTCCCAGAGCCTTCAGCCGCTGATATGGCTATCTTATCCAAAGCTGTTTACCAAAATACGCCATATACCAAAGCGGGAGAAATGAACGCAAAAGGGGAAAAAGGAAATCCAATTCCCATGAAAGTGGGTGACAAGTCGCCTATCAAATATGTCTTTTATATCCTGAAGGAAAATAGGACTTATGACCAGGTTTTAGCAGATGTAAAGGGAGGAAATGGCGATACTACTTTGTTATTATTTGGCGAAAAATACACGCCTAACCAACATAAACTTGTCAAGGATTTTGTTCTTTTGGATAACTTTTATGTGGATGGTGAAGTAAGTTCTGATGGGCACAATTGGTCTACATCGGCTCATGCCACAGATTATTTAGAAAAAACATGGCCGACTTCCTATGGCGGCCGTGGAGGAAAATACGATGGCGAGGGAAATCGCGAAATCGCTAATCCTAAAAATGGTTTTATCTGGGATTACTGCAAGAGGGCTGGGGTCAGTTATCGGACTTATGGTGAATTTGCAGATGACTTTAAACCGAACATCCCATCTATCGCGGGACATTTTTGCACGTATTTCCCTTCGTTTGACCAAAATATTATGGACACGTTAAGGTTTAACCGTTGGCGAAAAGACTTCGATTCCTTATTAGTCAAAGGTCAAGTGCCGCACTTTAATTCATTGCGTTTCCCAAATGACCATACCGAAGGACAGAAAATTGGTGCAAAAACCCCTTATGCTTACGTTGCCGACAATGACTATGCCATTGGATTGTTTGTCGAGCACCTTTCCAAGTCTCCTATTTGGAAAGAAACGGCCATTTTTATTATCGAAGATGACGCACAAAACGGTTCCGATCACGTAGACGCACACCGTACAACCGCTTATGTAGCGGGAGGATTTGTAAAAAGAGGTTTTGTGGACCACACTCCTTATTCTACCTCCTCGATGTTACGAACGATGGAATTAATTTTAGGTTTGCCTCCAATGAGTCAATATGACGCATCCGCCACACCGATGTTTAGAAGTTTTTCTTCTAAAGCCACATTAACTCCTTTTAATCATATTTTACCAAAAGTAGATCTCTTTGAAAAAAATACCAAGGAGAATGCGAGTTCTCGGTTAAGCGAAAAGTTTGATTTCTCTAAAGAAGATTCCGCTCCAGATTTAGAGCTTAATCAGGTTATTTGGAAAGCTGTCAGAGGGGAAGATTCCGAAATGCCGGCACCAAGAAGAGCTGCGTTGTTGAACACAGTAGAAGAAGATGAAGATTAACTCTAATTTGAATATTGATTTTTTTAGGTATGTCCTAAGCTTTACTAACTTTTCAAAAGTTAGTAAAGCTAAAGGACATAAAAAATGGCTCATTTTTATTTTATCAGTTAATTGGATTACTCCATTTGTGAGTTTTGGACAGATAAATAATCCCGACACCCTAGCCAATGTTGTTGTTAGTGCTAGTAGGCAACAAATTTCAGCTTTAAAAACTCCCTATTCCGTTAGTGTGTTCACGCACAAAGAAATTAATCATTTGGCACCTCGTGCCACTCCAGATATGCTTTCGAATATCCCAGGAGTCTTCATTCAAAAAACGAATTTAGGAGGTGGTTCTGCATTTGTCAGGGGCTTAACAGGGAATCAAACGCTACTCATTATCGACGGAATTCGATTTAATAATTCCACCTTTCGTTATGGCCCCAATCAATACCTTAATACCATAGATCCATCCATTATATCCAAAATAGAATTGTTAAAAGGAAGCGGATCCGTCCAATATGGATCAGATGCATTAACGGGTATCGTCAATTTCTTCACGCTTCAACCTGAATTTGCTGCTCAAAAAACCTTTGGGGGCCAATTGTCAGCGCGAATCGCCACACAAAGAATGGAGCTGAGCGAGCAGGTAAAAATGAGTTATGCCTCAGAAAATACGGGTATCATTTTGGTGGGCGCTAATAAAAAATTTGGTGATATAGTAAGAGGGGGTGGTTTAGGGTTGCAAGGCCCAACAGGTTATAATGAGTGGGATTTTTTTGGCAAAATTCGACAAAAAGTTTCAAAAACATGGGTTTTGGAAGGCCTGATTCAAACCACTCAGCAAACCCAAGTCCCCGTTTTTCATAAAATCAAATTGGAAAATTTCAAAATCAATGAAATGGATTTGCAAAAATTCCAAAGAAGCTATTTAAAAGCTATTGGTCAATACGAAAATCCCATTTTTAAAAAAATCGAGCTTTCCATATCCCAACAAACCAGTATCGAACAAAGAAAACTTCAAAAAAATGCATCTTCAACTCTTCGTGCAGAAAGAGACCTAGTGAATACGGTTGGAATTTTGGCCGATATACAAAGTCAATTTTCTCCAAAATGGTCCGCTCATAGTGGCATCGATTATTTTAATGACCGGATAAATAGTACCAGGGAGGATATTAATTTAACAAGTAATTTGATCAAACCCTTAAGGGGACTTTACCCAAATAATGCTGGATATCAATACCAATCCGTCTATTCCATCCATCATTTAGACTTCAATGCATGGCAAGTGGAAACCGGTTTGCGCTTTCACCAAAACGTGGCTAGTTTGCCTGATACCACACTGGGTTTATCGAAGGTAAAATCAAGTGCTTTAGTCTATTCATTAGGAATAGCCCGCGCTATCACTTCAGGAATCTCCGTCTATGTAAATACAAGTTCAGGGTTTAGGGCGCCAAATATGGACGATTTGGGTAGTCTGGGTATTGTAGATTTCAGGTATGAGCTACCTGCTTTTGATCTAAAGCCCGAATATTCTCAAAATTATGAGATGGGAATCAAAATTTCAAAAGCTGCCTTTTTTCAGGAATTTACCCTTTTCCAAACCGAATTGGAAAATTTAATCACCCGTATAAAAACATCCAATGTCATTCAGGGCTATTCAGTGTACGAAAAAAGAAATGTGGATCAAGCATTTTTACGAGGAGCAGAATGGAGTGGCCGATTTGATCTTTCAAATTCCTTTTCTACCAAAGCTAATATTTCCTACGTCTATGGCCAGAGCGTAACATTAAACGAACCCATGCGGCGCATACCTCCGTTGCATGGTGGCTTTAACCTAAGCTATTCAAGAAAAAAACTGTTTTTAAATTCTGAACTTTTATTTGCCGCTACTCAAAACAGGTTAAGTGCAGGAGATAAAGCAGATAATCGAATGAATCCCTCAGGAACTCCTGGGTGGGCAATAATCAATGTTCAGGCCAATTACCTATTTAATTCTCACTTTAGCATTTCTTTACAAGCTCAAAATATTGGCGATGTCGATTACCGCATGCATGGATCTGGCATCAATGGTGTAGGAAGAAGTTTATGGGGTCAAATTCACTTGAAATTTTAATTCTATATCCTAAGCTTTACTAACTTTTGAAAAGTTAGTAAAGCTAAAGGATATAAAAAATGGCTCCCAATGCTTTTATCAGTTAATTGAATGTAAGAAATATTGATTAAACATTTTGGCTATTAATTTGTTACCTGAGCATGAAAAAACTTCAACTTTTATTCCTTTTTTCCCTTTTACTGACCATCAATCATGTTGGTTGGGCACAATCAAATGGTAGAATTTCAGGAAAAATCGTAGATAAATTTACTCAAAAGCCTATTGAAGGAGTTAATGTAAATTTAGAATCGACCACTAAAATTGGACAAACCGATAGCCTCGGTAAATTTAGAATCACTGGAATAAACTTCAAATCATATAATTTGGTGCTTTCCATGATTGGATATAAAAAGCAAATGCTTTTCAATATCGTAGTCAGTGCAGGGAACGAAAACTTTTTCAATATAGAATTAGAGCCGGCCAACAATGAGTTAAATGAAGTCATTGTCACTCAAAGCCGAAAAACCGCTAAAGTGGCCACACTTGAATCTCCCCTTAGTGTTCAGAGATTGACAACCGAGGAAATAAAAAGTAATCCAGGAGGAAATTTTGATATAAGTAAAGCAATTCAAGCGCTTCCAGGTGTGGGGGGTGGCGCTCAAGGTGGAGGCTTCAGAAATGATATCATTATTCGTGGTGGAGGCCCCAATGAAAATGTTTATTACCTAGATGGAATTGAAATCCCAGTACTAAATCACTTTCAAACTCAGGGTTCCAGCGGCGGACCTCAAGGAATGTTAAATGTTTCCTTTATTGAAGATGTTAAATTGAGCTCGTCGGCTTTTGATGCTCGGTATGATAATGCCCTAAGTTCCGTTTTTCAGTTTCGCCAAAGAACCGGGAACCCCAATAAATTTCAAGGAAATGTTCGTTTAAGTGCTACTGAATTCGCCTTAACTTCAGAAGGTCCCTTAGCTAAAAATGGCAAAACAACTTTTTTGGCATCCGCGAGACGCTCGTATTTGCAGTTCCTTTTCCAAGCTTTAGACATCCCCATAAGACCTAATTTTTGGGATTTCCAAACCAAAATCACGCATCAAATTGACAGCAAAACCTCCCTTTCATTTATGGCTTTGGGGGCCATTGATGACTTTAGTTTCTCCACCATCAAAAAAGAAACTCCTGAAAAACTATACGTCTATAATTCAAATCCCATCATCAACCAATGGAATTATACAGCAGGGTTAAGTTTAAAAAGATTGACGGAGAACGGATATTTTAATTTGGCCATTAGTCGGAATGCTTTTGATAATGATATCAGAAAATACGAAGACAACCAGATAAAAGATCCAAATCTGGTTAATTTATCCCTTCAGTCGAGAGAAACAGAAAACAAATTGCGATTCGATTTTAATACCAATCAAAATGGGTGGAAAATTAGTTATGGATTGTCGGCCCAAATCGTTGACTTCACAAACAATACCCGCACTGTGATTCGGAAAAAATTAAGCGATGCGGTAGGAAATATCATTCAACCTGAACTTAAATATACGTTTAGTAGCCCATTAGGGACATTTACAAAATATGGGGCTTTTGGCCAGGTGAGTAAAGCATTTTTTGATACCCGCCTAGGCATCAGTGCAGGTTTGAGAACCGACATGAATTCATTTACGGAAGAAGGCAGCAATCCTTTACAAACCTTATCCCCTAGGTTATCTTTAAGTTATGTTTTATCCGACAAATGGACTTTAAATGGATCCATAGGCCGCTATTATAAATTAGCGCCTTACACTATTTTAGGTTTTGCCGATAATAATGGAAAATTGGTCAATAAAAATGCCAAATACCAAGCGAGTGATCATTACGTGGCGGGACTTGAATATTTAGTCAATGATGGTTTAAGATTTACCGCGGAAGCATTTGTAAAAAATTATAGCCAAGTGCCTATTTCGATCAGCAAAGGGATTTCATTGGCCAATTTAGGAGGCGATTTTAACGTGCTTGGCAATGAACCCGTGACCACCACAGGGAAAGGCGAGGCCTATGGATTTGAATTTTTTGCTCAAAAGAAACTGACGGATAAATTTTTTGGCATACTTTCCTATACCTATTACAACAGCTCATATAGTGGATTAGATGGCGTTTTAAAACCAAGTAGTTGGGATAACAGACACTTACTTAGCCTTTCATGGGGATATAAATTTCCTCGTAACTGGGAACTCGGTTTAAGATTCAGATACCAAGGAGGAGCGCCTTATACACCTTTTGACAACATTGCTTCCAAAGCTAATTTTATGACACAGGGCTCGGGGATTTTTGATTATGCTCAACTAAACACACGTAGATTAAGAAGTTTCCATTCGAGTGATGTGCGAATTGACAAGAAATACAATTTAAAATCGACGACCATTGATTTATTTCTAGATGTGACCAATTGGTATATCGCGGCAGCCGACGCAGTTCCCTATTACGCATTTAAAAGAACAGATGATAATAAGGGTTTTGCAACGACGAACGGTCAACCGATTCAAACTAATGGGAGCAATGGCATACCGGTTTTATTGAATAATGACAAGCCATCTGTCACCCCTACGATTGGTTTTATTGTGGAGTTTTAGAAAATATTGAATTACATCAATAAATAAACAAGCGGATAAAGTTTGATCATTTAAAAACGGAACTTAGTCAATAGAAAAGCGGAAATAGTCATCAAAAAATTAAGCGCATTGACGTTAAGAAAATACTTTGCCAGTTTACAGAAAAACACAAAGCCCTAAATACTTGATTTGACAGATTTCAATATGATTTTATAAAACCTTTTTTGACTCCTCAATCAAAAGATCCAAGTCCGCTTTCATCGCATCGGTCAATTCCCCCACATCGCGGCGTGTATACAGATCCATTTCAAATCCCGTTTTTTGTAACACATATTTAGCAGCCGTAGGATAAGATGTGTGCATCACATCCATGTTGTCTGCAAAAAATGCTTGGACCTTCGCGACTTGCGCCAATTTCCCCGCATCGTTGAAATGCGTGCAAAGCCACACAATTAATTCTGGAAATAAATTTCCTTGTATACAGGAAAGTCCTTTGGCTCCTGCTTGCAAGGATAAAAGCGCGTGGCCCATATAGGCGTCATATAAACCAAAATTATATCCAGCGCCTGCCTTCACTCGAGCCCTCACTTGTTCGATGTCTAAACTCGTATCCTTATGGTAAACCAAACGGCCCGTTGGCAATAAATCTTCCAAAATCTCCACCGTAATCAATCGTTTATACGGAACAGGACATTCGTAAATTCCCAAGGGAATTCCTGGCGTCAAATCCATAAACTGATGCATCCGTTCTAAAAAAACGGCATCCGATTCATGTTCTTGAGTTAAAATGTTATTCAAGACAATCACTGCCTCAACACCCAAGGCATGTAATTTTTTAGAAAAATCAGCCATCTGCTCCATCGTTCCTTCGATGGTCCCAGTCGCCACCACAGGCACTCGGCCAGCCGCCGTTTCCACCACCGTTTTCACTACATCCAAACGCTCCTGCACAGATAATTCATACATTTCACTCGAAAGGCAATTGGCAAATAATCCCTTGGCTCCCACCTGAATATACATATCGGTCAAGCGCACAAGTCCTTTAAAATCAACTTGGCCCGTAGGCGTAAAAGGGGTCAACATCACGGGGATAAATCCCTCGGGTAATTGGCTCATAAACAATTATTTTTTAAAAATTTTTGATAAAATAAATCCGGTTCCCACAATGCTTAATGTCCCTAAAACTACCGTCATCTTTGAATCTAAAGGCAAACGATAGGCCTCAGGTAAATTATCTTTAAATGAAATCATGGCAATAATAACCACACCGACGGTCGCTGCAATCTTGGCTTGCCAGTTGACGACGTTCTTCGCCAAATAGCCCATCAAGAAAATCCCCAACATCCCCCCAGCAAAAATACCGGATAATTTCCACCAGACGTCCAACAAACTTTTTACCCCTATCATGCTAATCCCAAACGTAATTCCCATGATTCCCATCACCGCCGTAGCCACATGTAAAATCCTTAATTGTTTTTTGGGCGCCACATCTTTATCCACATAGCGCATGTAAATATCATTTAAGAAAACCGTCGCGGAACTGTTCATCCCACTACTCATCGTACTCATCGCGGCAGACAATAATGCCGCCATCAACAAGCCCAAAAAGCCTGTAGGTATTTGAGTCTTCATGAAAAAAGGTAACACCTTGTCTCCATAATCGGCCGCTTTTAAAGCCTCCATCGCGATCCCTTTTTCCGCCGCCACTTGCTGTTTTAACTCAAATATTAAAGCTGGATTTTGGCCGTAAAAAACATACAGCGCCGTGCCAATCAAGAAAAACAAAAATGAAACCGGTAGAAAATACATGGCACATAGCCAAACGCTTTTGGCCGCATCCTGCGTATTTTTTGCCGTATGATATCGCTGAATGTAATTTTGGTCAATACCAAAATTGGTCAAATTGATAAAAAATCCATACATCAATACCACCCAAAATGAACTGGTGGAAAAATCCAAAGAGAAATCCCCTAGGTCAAATTTATGTTCCGCCACCCCTGTTTCAATCACTTGGCTTATCCCCACTTGTGATAAAATAATGCCTAAAATCAACAAAGCCCCCATCGTCTTGATGACCGCTTGGATTACCTCCGTCCAAATCACCGCTTCCATTCCACCAAGCACCGTGTAAAAAATAATGCAAAAGCCCGACACAATGATAATCAATCGCATGTCTAAACCTGTCAGCGCATTCAACGTCAAAGCAATTCCATAAAATATGGTTCCCATGCGGGCCAATTGGGTCATGATGAAACACAGCATCGCATAGGTCCGTGCCCAAGATCCAAAACGTTTCTCTAAATGCGTATAGGCACTGATCTCACCACTATTTCGATAAAAGGGTACAAAATAACGGGTGGCCACAAAGGCGGCAAATGGGATCGATAGACTGAAAACAAAGGGATTCCAATTGCTTCCAAACGATTTTCCTGGATCTCCTAAAAAGGTAATCGCACTTAGAAAAGTAGCATAAAAACTGAGACCAAGCGCCCATCCAGGGATAGATCCTGATGCCGTGGTAAACTGCTCCGAACTTTTATTTTTTCTCGAAAAGTAAAAACCGATCGCCACCATCGTGATTAAATAGGCGACAATAATTAGGAGGTCTAAGATGGGAAGGCTCATATTATAATTGGATTACCACGTGTTTAATTTTCTCACGTTTCCAAGTATAGGTAATGTGAATTTTACCATCTTTTGTTTGAATGACCGCAGGGTAAGAAAATTCTGCTTTAGGCTCATTTTCTAAGACGGAAATCTCATCCCATTTCTGGCCATCTTTCGAAATCACAACATTGAGTGGTGACCGTCTTCCACCCCATGCTTGGGATTCTTTTGTTACGTGATTGTACACAAGGACATGTCGGCCATCTTTTAAGGTTACCGCATCAGTTCCCGAGTTAGGGTTAGGCAATGAAGTGGCTTTTAAGGCGGACCATGTTTTTCCTTGGTCACTAGAAAAAGATTCTAAAATCAGCCCATTTTTACTCCGACAAAGCAATTGCAAGCGGCCATTAGGCAGAAATAAAACGCTGGGTTGTATCGCTGAAAATTCCTTTCCATCGTTGATGGCCTCCGTGCGGGACCAAGTACGACCACCATCTTTTGTCATCTCAAAATGTACCCGCCAGCCTTGATCTTCCGAGGAGGTAGGACATAATAAGGTGCCATTCTTTAACATAACAGGTTTATTTTTGATCGGCCCATAAATGCCATCCGGTAATTTTTCTGCCGCAGACCACGTTAATCCATTGTCTTTTGAGCGCTTAAGCATACCCCACCAAGTAGAAGGTGTGGGCCCCACTTTATAGAATAAAATCAAATCTCCTTTCGGCATTTTGAATAATACGGGATTCCAAGTTGGGTAGCGCAATGATTCATTTTGAACCCCATTGGCCACTTCGACCGGTGCTGTCCATTTTCCTTTTTCCAATCGGCTCACCCAAATTCCCACATCTTTATCTTTTTCAGCGGTTCCACCAAACCAAGAAGCAATGATTCCTCGTGGAGTTTCTTCCAGGGTGGATGCATGGCAAGAAGGGAAAGGAGCCTTTTCGTAGATAAACTCCGAAGTAATTTTTTGTGCGAAAAGAGTATTGGCTAAAATGCAAAATGCAAAGGCTTGAATGAATTTGATCATGGTTTAAATAGGTTTATTCGCAAGTTAGAAAAAAAATATTTTAAACTTGAAGGAATGTTTTTATCCCTTTTTCCAGGTTCAAAATTCCACATATCTCTTAAATAATAACTAAATTAAAAAAACATTTGGGTAAAGAAGAATAACAAACATTAGATTAAAATTTGAGTTATCATGTATTAATTCAATAATTTTTATACATTTATTTCGTAAAAATCATTCAAAATGAGATATCTAATTTTAGCGATTAGCCTGTTGATTATCAGTTGTCAGGGCAAAGAACATCCCATGATTAAGCTCACAGAGGAGCATCAAAAAGCCTTAAATTCCATTCAAGTGATGGATGGATTTGAAGTAGAATTAGTGGCCGCTGACCCCTTAATCGCAGATCCAGTGGCGATGGAAATCGACGAAGATGGCAATTGGTTCGTGCTAGAAATGTCAGGTTATCCATTAGACCTAAGCAAAAAAGGACACGTTAAAAAATTGGTGGATACGAATCAAGACGGCTACCCAGACAAGAGTATTTTGTTTGCGGACAGCCTAACCTTACCCATGGGAATCATGAAATGGAAGAAGGGAATTTTAGTCGCTGATTCCCCTAACATCATTTATTTAGAAGACACGGATGGAGATAATAAAGCCGATAAGCGCGAAGTAGTTTTGACGGGATTCTCTTTATCGAATCCGCAACACAACATGAATAGCCCTAAATTTGGGATAGACAATTGGATTTATTTAGGTCATTCGGGGGCTATCAATTCATTCTCCTATGAAAATATTTTTGGAGATAAAGGAAAAGAAATCACGTTCGCTGGCAATCCCAATGCCCCTAAATTACCACAAAACGGGAATGGCCGAAATGTTCGTTTTAAGCCAGGCTCATTTGAGATCGAATCCTTATCTGGGGAGACCCAATATGGACATACGACGGATCCATGGGGCAGACGTTTTTATACCGACAATGCCGACCATCTTTTTCATGAGGTGATCGACGCACGCTATGTAAATGCCAATAAAAATTTAGTGATTTCAGAAGCCATGTCTAAAATACCCGATCATGGGGATGCATGTGAAGTGTATCCAATTTCAGAAAATCCAAATCACCAATTGCTTACCGACATCGGAGTGGTGTCTTCCAGTTGCAGTGTGACTTGGTATGATGGGGGAGCTTTTGGGAAGGACTTTAAAAATGTGACATTCATAGGCGAGCCCACACACAACCTAGTTCATGCCGACATAATTGAGTCCAAAGGAGCTACTTTTTCAGGCAAAAGACTCCTTGAAAAAAAGGAATTTTTAGCCTCAAAAGATCCATGGTTCCGACCAGTTAATTTTTACGTGGGTCCTGATGGTGCGCTTTATGTGGTTGATTATTATCGCCAATTGATTGAGCATCCAGAGTGGATGTCGGATGAGGTAAATAAAAGTGGGGCATTATATAACGGCTCGACCAAAGGACGAATCTATCGCGTGACTAAGAAAGGAAGCGACCCGATGGATTGGATGAAATCGGTCCGCTTGAGTGAAAAATCTTCAGATGAATTAGTCAAATTACTGAGCCATGAAAATGGTTGGTTTAGAAAGACAGCCCAACGGCTTTTATTTCAACGCGGAGATAAAAAAGTAGCTTCAGCGCTATCTGATTTAGTCCGTTCAGATGCGGAATATGGCACTGTTGCCGCATTGTGGTTGCTACATGACTGGGGAATTTTAAATCCCAAAGATCTTGAAAATGCGTTAAAATCGGGTTATGAAGGTGTTCGTGAAAATGCATTACAACTCGCAGATCGCATGGCGCAAAAACCAGGATTTAAAGGAAATTTGGCTATAAATGAGTCCCTGATTAAATTAGCTGATGACCCTTCGGCGCGCGTTAGATTTCAATGGATATGTTCGTCGAGCTATCTGAGTTTACCCAAAATGGCTGAATTAAAAGCGAAGATTTTGACCAAGGACATCGATGATCATTGGACTGGAATCGCAGCCATCGCCTCTTCTCAAGGGGCAGAATATGATTTATTGAAATTTAGTACACAAGCGATGGGGCCTACTGCCAGCGAAGGAAAATCTGAATTTTTAGAATATCTCGCGGCCACCTTAGTGAAAAAAGGAGATACTGAATTTTTGAATTTGGCGATTGACACTAATCCCAAAAATGACTGGTGGCAGGCAGCAATCTTAAAAGGAGTTGCCGCTTACGTCAATGAAACACACAGCGCATTCCAAGTTTCAGAATCGCAAAAAGATTTAATGGCTCAAACTTTTTATAGCACCGAAAACCATGAATTGAGAGGATCAATCATTCGCATATTTGCGATCAGTGGTTTACCAAAAAATACCGCTATAATTGCAGAAGGCAGTAAAAAAGCAAGTGTTTCTGCCAACAAAGAATTACAGGCTAGTTCTTTAAAACTGGTGGCATTAGCTAAGACCCCTGCGGTGGAAGCCCAACTAGTCAACCTGTTAAGTCAAAAAAATCCAGAGCATTTACAGGTAGCAGCCATCACTTCATTGCCTGAAAAAATTAAGCCTGCCGATTTAATTGCGATCAATCGAGCGTATTCTTCGATGGCACCAAAGGCTAAAAAAGAATGGATTAAATACATGCTTTTCAATGATGCATACATCACTAGCTTGCTCAAAGAAGTTGAGAAAAATAACATTCCCAAAAGTGATTTAGCTTGGCCACAGTTTGTCGAGTTAATGAATTATTACGACAAGGGAGTGCGCGCATTGGCGAGAAAAGTTTTGGCCATCTCAGAAGACCGTAAAGCCATTTTACAAAACTATTTGCCGGCGGCAGATATGGTCGGAAATGTGGAAAACGGAAAGAAAGTTTTTGAGGCTAATTGTACTACTTGTCACATTATTAAAGATGTAAAAGGCGTGGAGTTTGGGCCTAATTTGTCGACGTTAAAAAGCAGAAATGCCTTATCGATTGTTACAGAAATCATCAATCCGAATAATTCCATTGCCGATAAATATGGCCAATGGGAAATGGAGATGAAGGATGGTACTCGATTAACGGGAATTATAACCTCAGAAAACAATCAATCTCTTGCCCTAAAATTAATGGGGGGAACGATTCAAAACATCGAAAAGACACGAATTAAATCGAAGCGAGATCAGCGTGTTTCAGCTATGCCTAATGGCTTAGAAGGTAACATCAATCTGAAAGCTATGGCTGATTTAATCGCTTATATTAAGAAATAAAACGATGGGCGAAGCTCGATGCTTCGCCCATTTAATTTATTTTTTCCAGGTTTCTTTTTCAGAAATTTCGCCGGTCTTTTTATTTTTCAAAATCACTTTTTTATCTCCGTTAGGTAAAATCTCATCCTTGATGAACCAATGCTCCGCGTCATATTCCTGATACACGGACGGTTTTTGTACGCCTGTTTGGCCTCGCCAAACTGGCAAATTAACTGGCTCCCACAATTTGGTTTTGGCAGATTTATAGGCCGCATCCACAATCGCGTTGACTACATATCCATCGTAAAAAGTTTCACGGGGTTGTACTCCTTTTTCAAATGAATCAAACATGTCATTAAACATTGTTGGGTAGCCTAATTCATGTGCTTCATCACCTACAGGAAATTGCCAACCGGTAGTCGATTCAGCCTTTTCGGCTACATAATCGGTCCCAGCACCGGTAGTAAACATTTCAAAACCCGTACGTAAAAATGAATTGACCCAAATCGTTCCTTCGGTTCCCATCACCTCATCTCTTAAATCCATGCCTCCACGAAAAGTCCAAGAAACTTCAAATTGGCCAATCGCTCCATTCTCATATTTCACTAAACCGATGGCATGATCTTCTGCGTCTATTGGCTTCACTTGGGTGTCGGCCCAGCACATCACCTCAACAGGCAAAATATCTTTTCCAATAAAATTTCTTGCAATTTCAATGCAATGGCAACCTAAATCCAACACAGCTCCACCCCCTGCTTTTTCAATGTCCCAAAACCAATCAGAATGCGGACCTGGATGCGTTTCCCTCGACTTCGCCCAAAGTACTCGGCCTATGGAACCCGCCTCCACACTTTTCACCGACTTTAAAAATTTCGGGGTATAACATAGGTCTTCCAAATAACCCGCAAAAACACCGGCTTCCTCGCAGGCCAAAGTCATCCTTAATGCCTCCGCTGCAGTCCGACCCAATGGCTTGGTACACAATACCGCTTTTTTATGTTTCACACAAAGCATTACGGCTTCTTCATGTAGGTAATTTGGCAAAGCTATGACCACAAATTCCGTCTCCGGATGAGCGATAGCCTCTTCCATTTCGGTGGTAAAATGAGCGACTTGATAGTCCGTCGCAAAGCGAATCGCTGTTTCTTTTTTACGTGCATAAACCACGGTCACAATATCTTTCCCGCGTCTGCCGCAAAGAGATTCCGCATAAAAACGGCCGATAAATCCCCCGCCTAAAATACATACTTTAGCCATAATCTTTTTTAATTAAATAATGCTTTGACTACTTTTAAATCGATGGCATGAGCCTGAGCGGCATCCATCGTTTGAACCGTTTTAGCTTCAAGACACTGCTCGATGACTAAATGGGGTTTAATTTTTTTCCTTTTTAATTCTTTAGCCAAGCGAACATAATCGATGTCCCCTTTTCCGGAAAAGGTTTCGGTCCAAATTCCATTGATTGACTGACGAATATGCAAAGCAACAATCCTATTTCCATAGGTTTTCAAAATATCAAAAACCGTTTGTTCTGAATTTCCCGAACCTCGATAAACCCAATGCACGTCCATGCAAAAAGCCAGATTTTCGGGTTTTGTATGTTGCAAAACATAATGAAATTCTCGTGCGTTTTCACGAAACTCAACATCGTGTGTATGATAAGCTAAGGTGATTCCTTTTTGTTTTAATTGACTCCCCAGCAAATTCAGTTTTTCCACTTGGCATACTAGTTCCGCATCCGTTTTTGCCACGCCATTTTTTAGCGGACTGGGATTCGTTACGAAGATGTTGGTTCCTTCCGATTTCAATCGATCTGCGATCGCTAAGATTCGTTGGATCGACAAATCCGCTTCCTTAGGTTCATGTAAAATACTGCCCACATAAATAGAAGGCAGGGCAATCTCATATTTTTTTAACGCGGGAATTAGCTTATTTAAATCGGCTACATTTCCGATGGATGGCTCCAAAGCCTTCAAACCTGAACGCGCATAATCTTGGATACATGCATCCCAATCTTGGCCCCATATTTTTCCCGCTCTTTGGTAAAATGTAATCCAGTTGTATCCGTTGCTTGAAATCACTCTTTGCTCTTGGCCCTCATAAAAAAGCGAGGCTCCTACCGGTAACATCAGCAAAAATTCGCGTCTGGAAAATGGCTGCGTCATCATTTAATTTGGAGTGTGATTTCTTTTTCTTTCAATAGAAAATCGGCCTGATTCACTTCCTTTTTCCCGCTGGCAAGCAAAGCTTCATCGGGCACCATCGACACCGGTGTAATGCAAGAAGTATTTTTTTCCCTGAAAGGAATATTGTGGGCTAAGTTGTAGGCGGAAATGACAGACCAACGGGCAGTATCCGAAAGATTTGCTTCGGAGCGATGGAGGACATTGGGGTGGAAAAACAGAACGTCTCCCGCTTTTAATTCACAGTATATAAGGTCGGAAACCTTTTCCGCTTCTTGGACAAAATCCATGTCAGCGCCTTGTTGCTCCCCCGCAAAATGATGCTCAATTCTTTGCATTTTATGGGTGCCTTTCAAAACTTGCAGGCAGCCATTTTCGATCGTAGCATCCGTCAAAGCAACCATAACCGAAATCATATCTTCGGGATATAAAAATCCATTTTTATACCAATATCCATAATCTTGATGCCACTCCCAAGCGCCTCCTACTCGAGGTTCTTTTTGCATCACTTTCGAGTGAAAATGACATACTTCCCCAGGACCTAAAAGACTTTGTACCCCTTGAACCAGTCGGGCGCAACGAGACATTAAACCGAAAGAATCATCGCCAGCAGTAAACCAAAGCGTTAATTTTGTTTTCTTTCCGTTTTGATCATTTAAGTCAAATGAATTGTTGACCACAGAGTCATCCGTCGCCACCCCATACAATAAATCAATTTCTGCTTGGCTAAACATGCCAGGTATTTGGACATAACCATCTTGATGATAGGAATCGATTTGAGCTTGGGTTAACATACGTGTATAATTAGGTTTAGCGATGCCAAATTAATAAATAATATTAGAATTAAATGCGCTGGATGAATTCTTAATTTGGTGTATTTATTTGTTGGGCTGAGCGGTAGTCGCCGAACTATTTCCTGTGGCTGCATTTGCTGTGGGAGCCATAGGCGCTGTCGCTGAACTTGTTTGTAAAGTGCTCGTCGGCGAAGCCTGAGGTTTTACTTCAGGGACAACGGTGGGCGTAGTCGCAGGATTTGCCTGCAAGGTGCTCGTCGACGAAGGTTTGGTTTCAATTGTTCCAGCAGGGGTGCTCGTTGGCGCAGGCGCAGGACTCGCTTGCGCAGGAGTCGTTGCCGTAGCTTGCGGTTTAGGTTCAACTTTCACTTCGGGGCCCGCCGCGGGGGTGGTTGGCGCGACAGTCGGATTAAGACCCGAACTTGGTTTTGCCTCTGGAATTGCTTTAACCTCTGGACTCGGTTTTACTTCTATAGCAGCAGGCTCAGGTTTAACTTCAGGTTTGGGATCTGGCAAAGATTCTAACACCATCACCCAGTCCAACCCATATCCTTTGGTGGGTGGGGTAAAAGTCTGAATCCCTGTATTGTTGATGTTGTTTTTTGTTGACTTTTCGCCCGTCCTAGGGTTAACCCAAAAGAAAGCCGATTTTTCACCGGGGATTTGACCCATTTTTAAACGGAAACGTTTTCCTACGCATGAGTACACAAAAACATAGTCTTTTCCACGAGTGGCTTGAATACGCTCCCCGGGGGTTTCATCGGACTCAATTAAAATGGATTGGTCTGGGATTCGGTCGAGCATGGATTTAGATTCCATTAGTTCTCGGGCAAATTTCATTTGGTTTGCGCCGGGTAAATCTAAGGCAATTTTCCAAGGGAAATGGGGGCCATTGATTCCGACTCGGGTAGAATCATACATTTGCCACACATCATGGCAGCCATAGGTATGACCAAAAGCTCCTGCAAATAAATCCAAATAGGCATATTTTCTGATGTCGTAGGCACTAGAGGTTCCTAAGTCTTTTGCATTAAAACAAACGGGATGATCTTCGTACATCGGTTCGCCGTCGATGATCGGCTTAAAGGGTGCCTTGTTATATAGAGTTGATACTTTTAAATAATGTTCTTGATCTCGGCAGTGGCCATTTTGAAACATATTGAAATCTAACCATTCACTTTGGTGAAACCATTCGGCAGATCCTAGGGCATTGGGTTGTGGATGAAAACTCATGAGTACCTTGTTGGGTCCGCCGGCTCCTGCTGTAACTCCTTCGGCTAAGGCATTCCATATTTCAACTTGCTGGGCATTCTTGGGATTGCGATCCCCACCCATGATCCAAATCAAATTGGTCTTTTTTTCAAAGCGCTGGCCGATCCCTTTTCCATAGGTATTTGCGTTTTTGGCATTGAAAATTTCTGGGCCTTTTCCCCAGGTCGACTTATCCACTTTGTCCCCCCAGGTCGGAAGTAATGCAATGGTCAGGCCAAATTTGCCCGCAATATTGATTAGACTATCTACGTGAGCAAAATATTTTTCATTGGGTTTTGTGGGGTCTAAATCGATCAGTGGCAAGTCACCATTGGCATTCGGTGTTTGCAATCCATCCAATTCCGCTAAGGCCACCGCTTGGATCACGGTAAATCCTTGCTCACTTCTTTTCTTGAAATAATAGGTGGCATCTTCTTTGGAAAGTCGATGAAAAAGTTCCCAGGCAGTATCTCCAAGCCAGAAAAATGGCTTGCCATCGCGTGTAATAAATCGACGATTTTCGCTTACTTGAAACTGGCCAAAAGTGCTTGTGGACCACGTTAAAATAAAAACAAAAACGAATAATAAGCGAATCATGTAAATCGATTTGGTTTGCAAATTTAGCCCGAATTTACACAATTTATATAAAAATGAATTTTAATTTTGGAAGTCGAACCCCTTCAAATCAAATGTTTCTTCAGGGGAGGTTTGAAAAGCTAACCATTCCTTTTCAAATTGTTTTATCGCCGAGCCCTTCATCTTTTTATACAGACATATACTATTGTCCAAATCCATTTTCAAACAAATACGAACCTCGTCTAATTCAAATATGATGGTCCATTCGTTTGATTGAATAAAAAAATTAGCTGGTAAAATCCAGGCCTGGCTATCATGTATTCGCGTGGGCATACGATATTTTTTTTCTGGATAGGGATTAAAATATAGCCCTGATTCCCACAATTGAATTTGTGTTGTAGTAATCATTGATTTATTATTTCTACTTATTTGGCGTTAGTTTGCGGAATTAAAACAAAATTTAATTTAAGCTGCATATTGTAATAAAAAGCAACTCAATCTTCCCTTTCTTGTACTATATCATAAAATGGGTACAAAATAATAAATCTATTAACAGATAAATAATCACAATTGTCATCAAATTTATTCGATTTATTAACACTGTTCATTATATTTGCAATGTAAATAAAAGCCATGGGGATTTTAGAAAGAAAGGAGAAGCAAAGGGAAGAAATCAGGAAAATGATTTTGGAGGCTTCCATGCAGTTGTTTGTCAAGGAGGGCTTTGAAAACGTTTCCATTCGGAAAATTGCAGACCTCATAGAATATAGCCCGACTACCCTGTACATTTATTTTAAGGATAAAAATGAAATCTTATTTCATCTCTGTGAGATGGGATTCGAGCGAATGATTGCGTCTAATTTGGCACTGGTACAAATTGAAAATCCGATTGACCGACTGTATGTATTGGGTGAAAATTACATCAATTTTGGTTTAGAGAATCCTGAATATTATGATTTGATGTTCATTCAAAATGCTCCCATGAAAACGATTAGAGAGCAAAATGTGGGTCATTGGCCCAACGGAGATGTCGCATTAGAAACCTTAAAACATATTATTCAAGAATGCATGGATAAGAAATTAATTCAAACAGGCGATGTAGCCACGATATCCATGGCCGTATGGGCGGTTGCCCATGGTCTGGTTTCGTTAGCGATACGCCAACGATTGGAGCGATTAGTAGAACCCGATAAGGTGGTAAAATCCATGCATGAGTCGATTAGTTGGATGATTAATACACTGAAAAAAGCCTAAGAAAATGAAGTTACTATTGCCCTTATTATTTTTGCTATTTCCATTTGCCGTGGCCATGGGCCAAAAGTCCATTTTGGATGAATACATCGAAATGGGGTTTCAGCAAAATATTGTACTCCAACAAAAATCTATATCGGCGGAAAAGGCCCTTTTGTCTTTGCAATCTGCACAAAGTCTATATCAGCCAACGCTTGCTTTTCAAGGGGGGTATCAAACGGGTGAAGGAGGTCGAAGCATTTCATTTCCAGTAGGCGATATGCTTAATCCGGTATATGCCACGTTAAACCAGTTGACCAAAAGCGCTGCATTTCCTCAAATTAACAATGTAGAAACGAACTTCTTCCCGCGTAATTTCTACGATGTTAAATTGACCAGTGTCATGCCCATTTACAATCGGGACATCTCGATCAACAAAGAAATCCAAAGTCAAACATTGGGTATTCAAAAAGCAGACATTCAAGTATATAAAAGGGAGTTAGCCAAAAACATTAAGATCGCTTATTTAAATTATTTGATGTCCCACAAGGCAATTGGCATCTACCAAAATGGATTGATTTTGGCCCAAGAAGGCAAAAAAATAAATGAGAAATTATTGGCCAATGGCAAAGGCCTACCCGCCTATATTCTTAGATCGGAAAATGAAATTGCACAGTTGGGCTCCCAATTATCCGAAGCAGAAAAACAAGCAGAATCTGCCAAAATGTATTTCAATTTTCTCCTAAATCGCGAATTGCTTACGGAGATTAAAACGAATTATAATGAGCAAGAAGCGATAGACATTTTGAAAAAAAATCAAATCGCAGAGGTAGATCAAAGAGAAGAATTGAGCATGTTGAAACAGGCCATTTCGTTGCAACAGTCGGTCGTAAAAATGAATGAAGGTTTTTATTTACCTAAATTAAATGGCTATTTAAACTTAGGTTCGCAATCGTCCAATTGGGATTTTAATCAGAAATCGACCTACTATTTATTGGGCATGCAAGTAGACATTCCCATCTTTTCAGGCAAGCGAAATTTGAACAAAATAAAGCAATCGGCGATGGATGTTGACATGGCAAAAAAATCACTTGACCTAACCAGCAAGCAAGTCAATCTCGCCCTTCAAATCGCACAAAAAAATCTAACACAAACATGGGTTGCTTTCCGAGCAAGTCAGAAACAAATTGACGTGGCGAACACCTACCAGAAGTTGATCGACAAAGGATATAAAGAAGGTGTAAATACATACATAGAAACCTTAGATGCAAGAAGTCAATGGACCAATGCCCATTTATTATTGAATTTAAATCAATTTAAAATATTAATTGCCGCAGCCCAAGTAGAACGTGAAGCGGCCACCTATCCTTTAAAAAATGACTAATATGAATCTGATAAAATACATTTTTTCAAGCTTTGTTTTGATCTTTTTCTTATCGGCCTGCGCTAAGAAAAAAGTGGAAGAAACCAATATGGCTACCGATGTGATCCCGGTAAAAGTGATTCAAATAAACCAAGAAGCGGTAGGTCAGTCGATTCATGCCTCCGGTGTTTTTACGACAGAAGACGAGACGTATTTAGGGTTTAAAATAGGGGGCATTATTCAAAATATTATGGTTAAGGAAGGGGATGCGATCAAAGCGGGCCAATTATTAGCCACGCTAAATTTGACTGAAATAAAGTCTCAGGTCCAACAAGCACAGATTGGGGTTGAAAAAGCAGAACGTGATTTTAAGCGTGCAGGAAACTTATACAAAGATAGTGTGGCAACTTTGGAACAATTCCAAAACAGCAAAACGGCTTTAGATATGGCGAGGCAACAAATTTCAGTATTAAAATTCAATCAGAATTATGCGGAAATCAGGGCCTTGAAATCTGGATATGTGTTAAAAAAATTAGCGAATGATGGACAAGTCGTAGGCCCTGGAACACCCATCCTCATGGTCAATGGCACTACAAATAATTGGGTGTTAAAAGTTGGCCTAAGCGACCAAGACTGGGCATCCGTTTCTATCGGCGATCAAGCTACCGTGACCATTGACACTGAAAAAGATCAAAATTTCTCTGCCACGATTCGGGCAAAATCAGAAGGAGTGGATCCGATTACGGGCACCTTATGGGTTACGTTAAAAACAAATGGAATCCCTGCCAAAAAGATTGCTTTAGGGATCTTTGGGAAAGCGAATATCCAGCCTAAGAAAAAAACAAATGCTTGGGTTATTCCATTTGACGCATTGGTAGAGGGAAATGAAAACGAAGGATTTATTTTCATTACCAAAGATGAAAAAACAGCTGAAAAAATACGCGTCAAAATCAGTGGCATCGCGCATGGAAAAGTCTATGTCACTCAGGGCCTAGAGGACGTAAAAGGAATCATTACCAGTGGAAATGCCTATTTAAATGCCGGTTCGGCTATTAAAATAATTCGCTAAGTAGCATGAAAATATCAAATTACGCCGTAAAAAATTATCAATTTACCCTCATCATATTCTTAATGATTGTGGTGGTAGGAATCACGACGGTCCTCACGATGCCACGCGCGGAAGATCCTGAAATGAATGCGCCGCAATTTCCTTTGATTGTCGTTTATCCGGGAACAAGTCCAGAAGATTTGGAAGAAATGGTGGTCAAGCCCATTGAAAAGAAATTATTTGAATTAGAAGACATAAAACGCGTCAATACCACAGTCTCAGACGGAGTGGTCATTATGGGTATTTACTGCAATTATAGCGTGGATGTGGATGAAAAATATAGCGAGCTAGTTCGAGAGATAAATAGTTTGAGTGCTGTTTTGCCCAAAGATATTGTGAAAATTGACTTGCAAAAAGTCACTCCTACCGGTACGAACATTTTACAAATGGCGCTCGTGTCAAACAATGCATCACAGGATAAATTAAAAATCTATTCTGAGCAATTGCAGGAAGATTTGGAAAAAGTCACAGGCCTAAAAAAGATCGAAATCTCTGGTTTGCCTGATCAATTTGTCAAAGTAGATTTGAATATCGAAAAAATGGCACAAATGATGATTTCGACGGAGCGAGTATTTCAAGCCATTCAAAGTGAGATTGCAAACATTCCTGGAGGGAATTTAGTCGAAAATAATAAGTCGTTTAACATCAAAACGAGTGGGCAATATCGAAACATTGACGAAATTAAAAATACCGTTGTTTTCGCTTACCAAGGAAAAAATGTGTTGTTGAAAGATGTGGCTTCCGTTTATTTTAGCTACGGAGCTAATAAGCATGTTACTCGGCTCAATGGGAATCGTTGCGTGTTTGTATCTGCCGCGTTAAAGGGCAATGAAAATATCGCCAATACTCAAAAGGAATACCTTCCCATCATTGAGAATTTCAAAAAAACCTTGCCTTCGAACATCGATTTGGTTGTCCATTTTGATCAAGCATACAACGTGAATGAACGCTTAAGTGGCTTGTTCAAAGACTTTCTGATTGCCATCTTACTCGTCGCGATAACGCTTCTGCCTTTGGGATTGCGGGCGGCATTGGTCGTGATGATTTCCATCCCACTTTCTCTTGCGATTGGAATTATCATGTTGAATTTATTGGGCTATAGCCTAAACCAATTAAGTATTGTGGGTTTTGTGGTTGCCTTAGGATTATTAGTCGATGACAGTATTGTGGTTGTTGAAAATATCGAAAGATGGATGCGTGAAGGCCACACAAGGTTAGAGGCTACTTTAAAGGCCACGAACCAAATTGGCATGGCGGTTTTAGGTTGCACCATTACATTAATTGTCGCCTTTATGCCCCTCGTATTTCTACCTGATTCCTCCGGAGATTTTATCAGAAGTCTACCCATGGCGGTTATTTCCTCCATCTTGGCTTCCTTATTAGTTTCCTTAACGGTCGTTCCATTTTTATCCAGTAGAATCTTGAAAAAACATGAGGGCCATCCGGATGGAAACATTTTTTTAAGAGTCATCAAAAAACTAATCTCAGGGAGTTATTCCAAATTACTGGACGTTGCCATTAAAAAACCGGTCATCACGCTTTTAATTGCCTTAGGTATTTTTATTGCCTCCCTTCAACTATTCCCAATCCTGGGTTTTAGTCTTTTCCCCTCCTCAGAAAAGCCTCAATTTTTAGTCAATATTTTTAGTCCTATGCAGTCCAATATTGCCTATACGGATTCCATTTGCAAAAAGATTGAAAAAGAGCTAAAACTGATCCCTGAAGTTCAATATGTATCGGCCAATGTGGGAAAAGGAAACCCAAGAATTTATTATAATGTTATTCCATTAAATGAGCGCAGTGACTATGCTGGTTTATTTGTGCAGTTAAAAGAAGGGATAGGGGCCGATCGGAAAATTGAAATCATAGACCAACTTAGAAACAAATGGACCCCATATCCAGGTGCGAAGGTAGAGGTGAAGAACTTTGAACAAGGACCGCCTGTCGTCGCGCCAGTTGAGGTGCGTATTTTAGGAAAAAATATAGATACCCTGCGGATATTAGCCATTAAAGTCGAAAATTTACTCGCAAAAAATAAGGCAAGTATTTACATCAATAACCCATTAAAAAATCTAAAATCAGATATTCGCGTCGAAATTGACAAAGAAAAAGCGAGTATGCTGGGTATCCCAACGGTCAGTATCGATCGAATGGTTCGGATGGTTATTTCGGGTTTTGATTTAGGGAAAATGACGGATGACGATGGAAATGAGTTTACCATTCAGGTTTCCAAACCCCATTCAAATCAACCCGATCTTCGCGTTTTTGATGATTTATATGTCAATAATGTTCAAGGTACTGCGATCCCCTTGTCACAAGTTGCCCATTTGAAATTAGAAACATCCCCACAAAGCATAAATCATTTCAATAAATCACGCTCGGTTTCCGTCGGCTCATTTGTCAAAAAAGGATATCTAAATTCTGAGGTAATCAGTGAGGTGGAGTCCTCATTAAAACAGAATAATTTACCCCAGGGGTACCGCTTCCAAATGGGGGGTGAAGTGGAAAGTAGAAATGACTCTTTTGGGGGATTTGGTACCATCATTTTAGTCACGATTTTTACTTTTATAGCCGTTTTAATCCTAGAATTTGGGACATTTAAAAGTACGCTAATTGTTCTTTCCGTCATCCCATTAGGCATTGTAGGGGCCTTATTAGCGCTCTATTTTACTGGAAATTCTATGTCGTTTGTGGCAACCATCGGCATGATTGCGCTCGCCGGAATTGAGGTAAAAAACACTATTTTGTTGGTCGACTTTACGAACCAATTAAGAAGAGAAGGAATGCCCATGGAAGAAGCGATTCGTGAGGCTGGAGAGGTTCGGTTTCTGCCCATTATTTTAACAACATTTACGGCTATAGGGGGTTTAATTCCGATCGCTATCTCGACTAATCCGTTGATTTCTCCCTTGGCCATTGTGATGATTGGTGGACTTATTTCGTCCACCCTTTTATCCCGTATAATAACTCCCGTGGTTTATAAGTTGATCCCACCACGGGTTTAATTGAAAAAATTTAATAATTTGGTCTATCTAAACCTAAATAAAAATGTTTTTAACGATCGCCCTTAGCTTATTAAGTTTTGCACCAGCAGATTCTTTGACACACCAACTCGTGGTAGGTTCCTACACACAGACTGGAAATCCAGGTATTGAAGTCTTTGATATCAGCCTTCAAAGTGGGAAATCAAGAAAAACCTACGATTTGCAAGCCCCCGCAGCATCTTTCCAACATATTTCCGCGGATGGTCAATATTTATTTTCGATCACAGAAGAAGCCGGAGGGAAGTCGGCCATTAGTTCCTTTGTAAAAAATGCCAAGGGCCAATTTGAAAAATTAAGTTCAAGCTTAACCGTTAGTCCAGGTCCATGTTATGTTTTATACCGGGAGGCGAGTAAAACTTTGTATGCGGCCAATTATTCAGGAGGTAGTTTAAGTGTATTTAAAACATTTGAGGGCCGTATTTCACCGGTAAGTCAGGTCATTCAATATACGGGATCAAGCGTTCATCCAAGTCGTCAAAAACAACCCCATGCTCACATGGCGATCCTTTCGCCCGATCAAAATTACCTGTATGTGAATGATTTAGGGACGGATAAAATATACCAACATAAAATTTTTGCGGATGGAACGGTGGAAGAAAAGTATACGGCAACAACCGTGCCGGCAGGCCAAGGTCCACGGCATTTAATATTTAACAAAGCCGGTAGTCATGCCTATTTGATTACCGAGTTGAAGGGGCAGGTCGACGTATTTAAAGTGAGTAACAACCAATTAAATTTAGTTCAAACATTGGATGCCGATACGGCAAAATCCCCTGATAAAGGAAGTGCTGATATTCACCTTTCTCCCAATGAAAAGTGGCTGATTAGTTCTAATCGGATAAGTTCTAATGAATTAACTATTTTCGCCGTGCAAGCTGATGGGCTTTTAAAGAAAGTTAAACATCAGACCGTCGCGCGCAAACCTAGAAACTTCAATTTTGACCCTACTGGCCATTTTGTATTTGTGGCAAGTCAAGATGATCACAAAGTGGAAGTATATTCCTTTAACGATCGAACAGGTGAATTAACCAATACCCACCAGGACATTTTGGTGCAGGCGCCTGTCAGCCTACATTTCATTGAAAAAGAAATAGATGCAGAAGCACAAATAAAAACGTTAAAAATAGGATTGAAAGCGCCTACCACTCCTATGGCCAATTACATAAAGTGTGTAATTTCAGGAAATATGGTCTATTTATCTGGTCATATTCCAGACAGGCCAGAGGGGGGCCAAGTGGTAGGAAAATTAGGAAAAGAGCTAAGTGTTGAGCAAGGCCAAGTAGCCGCAAGGCTCGTGGGAATTAATTTACTGTCAACCTTAAAGGCAAACATTGGAGATTTAAATCGGGTGAAAAGAATTGTAAAAGTCAATGGGTTTGTAAATTCAGAATCTAATTTTACTCAACAGCCTGCCGTAATGAATGGATTCTCCAATCTGATGGTCGAAATATTTGGAGAACGCGGTCGACATACCCGTTCAGCTATTGGCGTGAATGTATTGCCCAATAATGTTGCAGTGGAAATCGATATGGTAGTGGAGTTAAAATAATTTATAAATAGCAATACAAAATGAAGTTGAAAGTTGGGAATCCTTGGTTGATATTTAGTCCGTTTTTAGCCATTTTTATCTTATTGGTTTTGAAGTTACATTCCGATAAAATGGAGGGTGACGAAAGCAGGTACATCATGTATGCCCAAAATCTTTTGCAAGGATTCTATTCCCCTAAAAATGTAGTATTCCTTTGGAATGGTCCAGGGTACCCACTTTTTTTGGTACCATTTTTATATTTCAAATTACCCTTAATCACCATCCCACTCGCGAATGCAATCATGCAATACATGAGCATTGTCTTTTTATTTAAATCCATCAAAGCATATACAAATACGAAAGTCGCCTTCATTGCATCTTTAGCTTGGGGCTTGTACTATTTGGGATACCAAGAAATTCCATCCGTATTGACCGAACCATTCACCTCATTTTTAATGAGTTCTTTGTTGTTGACAATAACCTCATTTTATACCAAAGGCAATAAAAATTATTTATATGCATCCGGTGTCATTATTGGATTAATCGTTTTGACAAAGTTCATCTTTGGGTACATTTTATTACTCATGATTATTTTCTGGGCCGCTACATTCTTATTTTTTCGAATCAAAGTTATCGCCAAACCTAAGATAAAAAGTTTACTCATTGCGCTAGGAATTGCCTTTGCAATAGTCACTCCATACCTAGCTTATACCTATAATTTAACCGGTAGAGTATTTTACTGGGGCAATAGCGGTGGAATGAACTTATATTGGATGAGTACCCCGTATGAAAATGAATTTGGCGACTGGTTTCCAGAAACATTATTTAATGGCCAAGAAGTGGGTGGACCCACTTTATATAAAAACCATTTAAGTGACTTTACGTATTTTTTAACCCTGAAAGGGGTTGAAAGCGATGATGCTTACAAAAAAAAGGGAATTGAAAATATCAAAAAATACCCAATAAAGTATCTTAGAAATTGGTTCACAAACCAGGGTAGATTATGGTTTAACTTTCCGCAAACAGGTTTTTCTCACACAGAAAGGGGATTATTGAGATTCGTACCCAATGCGATTTTGCTAACTTTTTTTATATTATCGCTTTATTTGTGGGGGTTGAATTTCAGAAAATGCCCCCTTGAAATTAACTTTTTGGCCCTCTTTATATTGGCCTATTTGGCCTTGTCTTCACTGATTTCTGCATTGCCAAGACAACTGACTATTTCGGTGCCTATTTTACTTTTTTGGATTTCGTATATTCAATTTAGAAGCACGAAAGTTACCATTAAATTCGACTAAAAATTTTAAACTTTGCCTGGAACAGCGCGTCCCACGATGCCTGATTCAGCCCCGCGGTCACCACCTTCATGGTATTCAGCGTCTTCGTTGACATCCCAAACATCGTATATTTGACTGCCAGAGATGATATTTTTAGCGGCTAGCATCGCTGTCATCATGCTATGATCTTGATTATTGTACTTATGCATTCCGTTGCGGCCCACCAAATACAAACCAGGATAAGATTCAAGACCTTTCCTTATATCTAACAAATGCTCTTTATACTCATGGTCATACACCGGATAGGCTTTGGGTTGGCGTACAACATACCCATCTATGACCGAGTTTTCGTTCGTCAAACCTATTTGTGAAATCTCTTTTTTACCCAAAGCGATCAACTCCTCATTTGAGCTAGTCCATAATCCATCCCCTTCAAAGCAAAAATATTCAAGTCCGTAACATGCCATAGAAGGATCAGGAACCATATAAGGGCTCCATGATTTAAAATTCTGTACTCGGCCTACTTTTACTTTAGGATCATGAATGTAAATCCAATTATCAGTGAAGGCATCTTCATCTTTACAAATTAAAACCACAGTTAAAAAATCGCGATAGCCCAATTTAGATGCGGCTGTCAAGGATTTTTGAGGCAATGCCGGAATAATACATGGAATCAACTCACGCATTGGGGCGGAAGAAAGTACGTGAGAAAAACCCTGTAACACATCACCATTGGATATATGAACATTCCACAAATCTCCCTTTAATTCGATGTTTTTTACTCCCCTGTTCATCAAAATTTCAACCCCGAAGGCCTTACTTTTTTCAACGCATGTTTCCCACATTAATCCGGGGCCACTTTTAGGATAGCGGAAAGAATCGATTAACGTTTTAATTACTCCGTCCCCCTTCTTTTTATTTTTATTGGGGAACAAAGCATTCCAAATAGCTGAACTTAAAGACAAGCCTTTGATTCGTTGGGCTGCCCAATCTGCCGAAATTTCATTGCAAGGAATCCCCCAAACTTTTTCTGTATAAGTCTTAAAAAAGATATTAAATAAGCGCTTCCCGAATTGATTAGTCACCCACTCTTCAAAATTCTTTGGATCTTTAATTGGGAAAACCTTAGCTTGTAAATAACTAAGGACACATAAAATACTTTCGAATATACCCAATTTCAAAAGTGCCTCCATCGCAACTAATGGATATGAAAAGAAATTGTTATTGTAATAAATACGTGAACTACGAGGTCTCTCTAACATCTCATCTCCCAAAATCTCCGTCCAAAAATCTTCGACTTCCTGGGATTTAGAAAAAAACCGATGCCCTCCTATATCGAAATGAAATCCTTTATACGACTCAGTCCTGGAAATTCCTCCCACGTAGGTAGGATCTTTTTCAAAAACCGTGACCGCTACATTAGCCTTCCCTAATAAATATGCCGCCGTTAAACCAGCAGGCCCCGCACCTATAATCGCTACTTTTTTCATTTATAAATCACCTTAAAATAAACGTAATATTCGATACTGAGCTTTTCTTAATAATTTAAAATCTATTTTTAAAATTAAAAAATATCCATCCACAAAACTATGAAAAATAGTTGATTAAACCTCAATTGGGCCTAATTATCAAGCCGCCGCCATTTCTTTAATCGCCTTAACCAACACATCTAACTCAGCCGTGGAGGTAAAAACATTGGCCGTAATTCTACAACCGTGCACATTTGAATTGTCGATGGCCACCGTATAAATTCCGTATTGATTCAAAAGCTTCTTGGCTAAATCCGGCGCTGGAATTCCTTTAATACCTACATTAGCAATGGCGCAATTTCGAGCAGGATCCTTCGGTGTATTCATTAACACACCATCAATATTGCGAACACGAGAAGTCCAATAATTTTGCAAATAACGTAATCGGGCCAATTTATTTTCTGGACCCATTTTTTTATAAAAATCAATCGAACTTGAAATAGCTAAATGTGCATGCACAGGATGTGTTCCCAAATGACTTAAACGCTTGATATCAAATTCCTCATCTGGAAATTCCGCCTCCGCAATCAATGGCCAAATCTTGGCTATCTTTTCTTTTTTAACATATAACATGCCGACTCCTAAAGGAACTGCTAACCATTTATGTAAACTAGCCCCGTAATAATCACAACCCAACTCAGGAAGCGTGTAAATAAGTTGGGCCACCGCATGTGCACCATCCACCATCACCTCAACTCCCTTTTCATGTGCCATTTGGCAGATCTTTTTAACCGGCATCACTTGGCCCGAGATATTAACCACATGAGAAATTAACAACAACTTGGTTTTGGGTGTAATCGCATTGGCATACAAAGCCACAAGTTCATCATCTGAAGCCGGATCCAAAGGCAAAGAAACTACGTTGTTTTTCACTCCATAGCGCTTGGCGACCATTTTAAACATGTCCAACATCGCAGGATAATCTTGCTGAGCCATCACCGCCTCATCCCCCGATTTCCAAGGGTATCCGCCAATAATCATATCCAAAGATTCCGTAGTATTGCGCGTTAACGTCAACTCTTTGGCTGAACAGCCCATTAATTCCGCGACTAGACTGGTAGCTTTTTCCCGATTCGTAATTTGAGCCGTTCGCATATAATAAGCCCCTTGTAAATTTACCTCTCGAATATGCTTAATGTATTGCTCTAAAATCTCTTCTGGAAGTATGTTATAATAGCCACTTTCCAAATTAATGTATTCCGATTTCAAGCGATATAATTTGCGGTATTTGGCCCAATAGGCTTCGTCAATAGCTAAATCCTCCGAATTTTTCTCCTTCGCATACTCCATCAATTCTTCGATTTTACTAACAGGGGTCTTGATACTTGCGAATCCTGAAAGCAATGCCATATTTTTCAAAAAGACTCTTTTTTCCATGGTTACCAGATAAATTAATAGTCCGTTTTGATATCTTTATTAAACGGCAAACCTAATTGGTATGACATGTTTTTATCTTGCCCTCCATCTAAAACATCAAGTCCATAGCGAATTTCAGTCAATTCCATCACTTGGAAAGTGCCAAAAATACGATCCCAAATAGAAAAAATATTGCCATAATTTGAATCAGTTTGAGGCCTCACCTCGTGGTGATGAATCTTATGCATATTAGGCGAAACAATGACATAGGAAATGAATGTATCCACCGCTGCCGGCAAAGAAATATTGGCATGATTAAACTGAGACAGCAAAGCACTCAAGCTTTGATACACCATCACTAGCCACATAGGTGCCCCACAAATAAATACACCAATCAGCGTAAAAATCGCCCTAAATACACTCTCCCCGGGGTGATGGCGATTAGCCGTCGTGGTGTCCACATGCGTATCTGCATGATGGACCATATGAAATTTCCAAAGAACTTTTACCTTATGTTCGATCCAGTGAATAAAATAAGCTCCCACTAAATCCAATAACAACATCCCCATTAAAAAGAATAGCCAAGTGGGCAAAGCATATATTTGCAAGAGTCCATAATGATTTAAAACTGTCCAATCACTTGCTTGCACAATGATCGTGGCAAAAATGAAATTAATGATGATAGTCGTTAACGTAAATATCAAATTTAACTTAGCATGCTTCCATTTGCCATACTCATTTTTAAACATGGGGATCACTCCCTCGATGATCCAGAAAAAGGTAATTCCTCCGGCTAAAATAAGCGCTCTATGTGAGCTAGGAATGGTATCAAAATATGCAATCATTTGTTCTAACATCGCTAATATCATTTAAAATGCTTTGCAGCAAAGTCTAAAAATTAAGGCCCATTGAGCTCAGGGCTAAGGCCTTTTTCATTAAAAATTATAAATCCTTCACACAACGAAATCCAGTATGCTCCAATCCAGAATCCGGACTTGATTTCATTCTAGCCGCCACTCGGTAACTAGCACAATACGAATCATTACACAAAAATGACCCGCCCCGCATGACTTTTTTGGGAATTCCTGGCTCATCAGGATCAAAACTATCCTTGGGACCTCTGGGTGAAATCGCCAATTTAGGTTTTAAAACTTTATAATAATCAGGCCTATAATTATCAAAACACCACTCCCAAACATTGCCTCCCATATCCGACAAACCAAAGCCATTCGCCTGAAAACTTTTTACGGGAGCCGTGGTAAATTTATAGCCATCTTTCGCATCATCTTGATAAGGAAATTTCCCCTGCCAAGTATTTGCCTTGATTTTTCCCTTGTCCACCGATTCAGCTCCCCACGGATATTCCATATTTTTTAATCCCCCACGAGCGGCCCATTCCCATTCCGCCTCCGTAGGCAAACGTTTCCCAGCCCATTTCGCATAGGCCTGAGCATCATCCCAAGAAACTTGAACCACAGGATGGTTTTCCTTTCCTAAGATATTGGAAAGTGGACCCGATGGATGACGCCAATCGGCCCCACGCTTAAATTGCCACCATTGACTATAATCACTTAAGTTTACGGGGCCGAGGGTTGGCATAAAAACTAAAGAACTGGCGGCCAGTAAAGAATCCGGGGGTTTTGGGGTGCCAACAGGTACCTGTTTTTTCATTTCATCCCAATCAATAGGTCGTTCAGCCGTAGTCACATAGCCCGTTGCCTGAACAAACTCCTGAAATTGAGCATTCGTAACCTCGGTTTGATCCATCCAAAAACTAGCCAACTTAACCATGTGAACGGGATACTCATCCGTTCTTCCCTCTTTGGTATGAGATCCCATACCAAAAATACCTGCTGGAATTCGAACCATTCCCTGCACATTTATCCCCTTCGTATTGCTCGAGTTAATGACATTTTTGGCCAATATAAAACCCTTCTTTGAAGGTACAGGAACATGGCAAACAGGGATTTTTTTTGTTTGGGCAAACAAATTAAATCCGCAAAATAGGAGCATCAACAAAGCCTTTATTTTAAATCTAGTCATATATTCATTTAGCTTTTCGCCAAATCCTGATATTCATTTCAAATTGTTTTAGCTAATTTAATAAAATTTAGAACTTTTATCATCTAATTTACAAGGGTAAACTTGATTTATTATGATTTATGAAAACCTTAAGGGCTATGATATTTATGCACTGGGCGATTCGGCGATCACGATTGAATTCGGGAAACATATTAATCCAGAGACCAATGACCTCGTCATTGCGCGCTTCAATCAATTTCAAGAAAATCCTATCAAAGGGGCCCTAGACCTAATTCCATCCTATCATTCTTTGACAATCTGTTATGATTTAAGCTTTGTGGCCAAACAAAAAATGGGGTTAAATTCGCTGATAGACCAAGTGAAATCGCGTTTAGAAGAACCTGTAGAATTACAGGCTAATTAGTCCAAATTACATGAAGTCCCTGTAGTTTATGGCGGCAAAAACGGATCAGATTTGTTGCGAGTGAGCCAAGAAAAAGGAATTGACCAAAATGAAATTATTCGTTTACACGCGGAACCTACCTATCGGGTGTATATGTTAGGCTTCATCCCAGGATTTGCTTATTTAGGAGAACTAGATGCTAAACTTACGATGCCTCGAAAATCTTCCCCACAGCCCATGATCCCTGGTAGCATTGGAATCGCAGGTCTCCAAACAGGTATTTATCCATCCTTTTCCCCTGGAGGTTGGAACATCATAGGACATACCGATTACCCCCTTTTAACGAATGGAATACCCATTCTGCAAGCAGGCGACCGAGTAAAATTCATTCCTCAAAACCAATTATGAGCCTAATTATCCATAAGGTAGGAATTTTAGATACGATCCAACATTTTGGAATGAAAGGGCTGCAATCAAAAGGTATTCGGCCAGGAGGTGTCATGGACCAATTTTCCGCTTCGATTGCCAATGCACTCGTGGGCAATAAACTAAATGAAGACCTATTGGAAATTCATTTCCCCGCTTGCGAAATCACCTTTAAAAAATCATGCATCATTGCTCTAGTGGGCGCCCATTTTTCTGCTAAATTAAATGAAAAATACCTCCCCTTAAACAGGCCCATTCTGATTCCAACCAATGGCAAATTACAATTTGTCGCCCCTAAATCTGGCAGAATAGTGTATTTAGCTGTCCAAGGAGGACTGATGGGCCAAGGGCGACTCATAAAAAATAGTGAAATAGAATTTAAAAAGAAGCCCAAACTGAATTCCTCTTCCTTGCATATATTTCCATGGTCAGCAGATGTCGATTGGCAGAAATATTCCCCCGAAATTCATGTCATTCAAGGCCGAGAATGGGAGCGATTAAATGAAGAATCGCAAAGAAAATTTTGTTGCAAGCCCTTTAAATTATCCCACCATGCTGATCGCATGGGCTACCGATTGCTACATGAACCTTTCCACACAAGAACCAAGGAAGAAATCATTTCCTCTGCCGTTAATTTTGGAACGATTCAACTGCTTCCCAATGGACAAACGATTGTGCTGATGGCTGATCATCAAACGACCGGAGGATACCCAAGAATTGCGCACGTCATTTCGGCCGATCTCCCCAAACTAGCGCAAAAAAGTCCCGGGGATGAAGTCGTATTTCATCTAACAGATCAAGAAACTGCTGAGAAAGAATGGGCAGCCCAACAAAAACACATTAGACAAATTCAAAATATAAGCCAATTAAAACTAGATGAATTCTTTCAAAAAAATTCCAATTAATTGTGATTTAGGAGAAGGGATGCCTGACGATGCGGCTATAATCCCTTTCATCGACGAAGCGAATATTGCCTGTGGATTTCATGCAGGTAATTCGTTAACCATGCGAACAACGATCGCACATTGCCTCTCCCACCAAGTAAAAATAGGTGCCCATCCTTCCTACTTAGATCGGGAAAATTTTGGCCGAACCGTTGTCCCATTAAGCCCAACAGAAATATACCTACTGGTCCAAAAACAAGTACTCATTTTACAGAAAATAGCAGCCGAGTCAGGGGCTAAACTAAACCACGTAAAACCTCATGGTGCTTTATACAATGAATCTGCGAAAAATGAAACCGTCGCTCGTGCCATTGCAAAAGCTATTTTTGACCTGGATCCATCCCTTATTTTATTTGGCCTAAGCCAAAGTCATTCCATTACTCAAGCTAGAATAATGGGATTAAAGGTAGCTAATGAAACTTTTGCAGATCGAGCTTATGTTGAGGATGGCAGTTTAATGCCGAGAAGCCAAAACGGGGCTGTTCATGAAGACGTGGACTCATTAGTTCAGCAAGTCCTTAATATTCAAAATGGATTTGTAAAGACCAGCCATGGCCACAAAATAAAGTTAACATCAGACACTATTTGCATTCATGGGGATGGCCCAAATGCACTAGCTTTTGCTAAAAAGATTCACAGCCTATAGACCTATTTAATCTGGTCCACGGTAATGCCAAAAACTTTCAAACTGATTTGATTTAAGTCTTCTTTAGGCCCCATAAAATGGATCGTTCGATGATGATGAGTTAACGTTTTTCCAGGATCCAATTCCGCTGCCGGAGAAGAACTCTCAATCTCATAAAATTTACCCAATTGGTTTCCATTGTTAACGCCATCATTGTATGCATTTACTACATCGCCACTTAAAGGGTCCTTTTGAAGCTCCCACTTTCCATTGACATATTGAGAATTACCCCCTGGCAAATCAAATTGGGCCACCGTCAACACCTTTTTTTCCGAATCATAACTTCCAATAAATGGCAAAGCCCGGGACGGAGAAATGCCTATCTTACTCCGATATTTTGCATCGGCCTTAAAAAATATAACTCCATTTTCATGTCTTAATCGGTCAGCCGGTACCTTCCCAAAATAATCATCCGTATAAACGGGGCCTGCCGCATCTTGTTTAAATGGCGCAACAACCATTGTTCTTTCAGAAGCATTTAACATGCTTAAAATCCAAATGGATAGCATTCCATTGGTTTTATTCCAAGGATTTTTTCCTGTATTGGTAATGGAATTAGCGGTTTCAAACCCAACCATCTTAACCTCATTGGACAGATTAATGCCGAGCAATTGGTTAATGTTTTCTTTACCCAATAATCGAATATCCCGATCCACACGCAGGTCCAAAGCTGTCCCTATATAATTTTCAAAATGCATATCCTTGGTCAATTTCGCCTCCGATTTAGTCGCGGAAATGAGTTGGAACGCCTCTGAATCAATTTCCTTAGGTACTTGCCAATTTTCAAATGAAAAGTCATTCCCCTTCTTAAAATAAATGGAAAATTGGCCCCCCTCCGGCCCCAACCAAAACCGCTCTTCCCCCCCAAATGCCGTCATATGTTGGGTCGTCTTTCGGGTAGCCAATAAATCATAATTAAGCCAACCAAAAGAAGTACCATGATCGCCTTCGGCAGTACTGGTCATCACACGACCTTGTAAATTAGGGGAAATGATGATTTTAGCATCACCGCTAGAATCCTCTAATACTAGAATTCCCGGCTCACTTTTTTGAAGAAATTCGAGATCAAAACCAAAAGTGCCTTGGGTTGAAGGAGTGTTTGTGCAAGAAAAAGCCATAAATAAAAAACAGATTATATATTTCATGAGCAAAATCATCTTAAAATTTGGCGATTTTAACATTTAATCTACGACATTTTTAAGATTAATTGTAAATTACAAACTTACAAATCTTGTTAACATCAAAAAAATGATAAAAAAAATCGCCCTAGGCCTCATTGGCCTCTTGATCGTAATTCAATTTATTCCCCAAGAGAAAAATCTTTCGGATGATCAACTATTTGATATTTCAAAGAAATACGAAATTCCTGCCGACGTACAAGTTATCTTGAAAAATGCGTGCAATGATTGCCACACCAATAAATCTACGTACCCATGGTATAGCAAGATCGAACCTGTAGGGTTTTGGTTAAATCACCACATCAATGACGGTAAAAAACATTTGAATTTCTCCACTTTTTTACAAAAACCAATCGCGGTTCAGAATCATAAATTGGAAGAAGTTGTTGAACAAGTAGAGGAAAAAGAAATGCCAATGCCTTCGTATACCTATTTAGGCTTGCATGGGGATGCTAATTTAACAGACCAACAAAGAGAGATTTTGATCAAATGGGCAAAATCACAAATGGCAATGTTGAAAGCAACATATCCAGCGGATAGCTTGAAAATGAAGCCCCGACCTAAATCTTAACTAATATTTATTGGCTTTGGCAGAAAAATCACCAAAGCCAATAAATAATTCCAACAGCAATGATGCCAATCATGGCAACAAGCAATCCATTGCTGCGCCGTTTTTTTAAAAATAGCATTAGGATTAAACCCGTTATTGAAATTAAAGTCATAAAAATGGCGGACAAATCGATCATCCAAGACCAGCCTTCGCCTGTGTCCCGGCCTTTGTGTAGGTCATTCATGACAGCTACAATTCCCATATTTGTTTCCGTTAAATGGTAGGCCCCATCTTCCCGGCTAATAAATATATCTGAAGTATATCCCGGGCCCTGAAACGATATAGAACATTCGCGGTCATCAATTCTAAAATCATTCAACAATCCTTTCACTCCATGTGTCGCCCTAAAATATTCGACTATGGTCAATTTAGGAATTTTTGCGGTGTCGGATTGATTCACCCAAGCAGGATTTAATTTGGCATCTATTTCTTTGACCAATGTTTTTTCTGGAAACCAATCGACATGATTCAATGTCAATCCCGTGACCGCAAAGAAAAGGACAATGATAAAGCTAAACATGGATAAGTAAATATGGAGCCAGCGAGTCCATGTAGCGACTGGCGTCTTCCAATTTGTTTTTGAAGTGGCCATAGTTTTTTCCATTTATTTATTTCTATACGCTAATGATGCGGAAGTAATTTCCTCGTTACCCGGTAGCACTTGGTCTTTCGGTTTCCCATCAAAATTCATCTCTTGCTTAATTAATTGGTACGTTCCATGCTCCCGAGCCGCCTCCACAAATACGGTATATTTCCCCTGATTTACATATTGGCCTGCATCATTCTTTCCATCCCAAACCAACGCGTAATTTCCAGCGGGTCGGGTTGCGCCAGTAATAGAAGACACATCAATTTCATTCGCCCTTTGTGCTGCATACCAAGATCTTAAATCTGGAAGCCAACGAGGTTTGTTATACCAAAGTGCAATTCTGCGAATCGGTTTATGAGCTTCATCTTCAATCCAAACCGCCACAAATGGACGTCTAAATCTTCCTTCAAATCTGGCCAGTTCAAAATTGATCACTAGCTCTTGGTTAGCACTCCAGGCCTTTTCTTTCAAATGAACCATTGAAATTGAAGATTTTGCTGCTACATTTTCAGTCGATATAATTTGATTATGCCAATGGTCACTAGTCGTTATCTGACCCTCACGATTCATCAATAAAAATTCAGTGCCTGGGATTGTTGATGCCAACGCTTTAGACTCAGCAATAGACAACACATTAAATGCAGTCGCCAAAGCCCCAGCGGTCACCGCATCTGAATGTACCACGGTAGCACTAATAATTTCCTCCGCCGGAAGAGCCGTTCTTGGATCCACGACATGCGAATATTTCGCTCCATTTATTTCGACTCCTCTTCTATAATCGCCACTGGTTGCTACAGCCTTATTATTAACATGGACAATGGCTAATGGCTCCGCATTCTCTGAACTATTTCTAGGATCAGTCAACGCAATTTTTTCTGTATAATTTCCTTTGACAATTAAATCTCCACCGATATTAATCACCAAACCTTCCACTCCTTCTTCTTTCATAGCCTTCTCACTCGCTTGTTCCATAATATACGACTTCGCAAATGTGTGCAAACGTAAAGCTGCATCTGTCGCATGAGTCGCTGTCCCTTTCCCTAATTCCCAATGCGCTTGATTTGCTTTCGCAGCCACTTCATCTAAACGATCTTTCGAGGGAAGCTTATTTTCCATCGCTGCAAAATTCCATAATTGGTTTATTTCCTCCGCTGCAGATTGGATAACCCCACTCGTTTTCTTATTCCAAACATCAAACGATTGTAGAACGGAATGCAATTCGTCAGAAACCGGAACGGCTTCATTCATTGTTTTTTGCCACCGACTAAATTCAGTCGACGAATCAAAAGAACCCAAGATATGACTAAGTCTTTTAATCTCATCCAAAACTACCTTTTCAGCTTTTTCAGCAATTTCAAACGTATTTGCGATGATTTTTAAGTCCATCGAAGTCCCTAAAATATAATCAAAATGGGCAGATAAAATCCCGGAATGGCTTGAGGCGGATGCTTGGGGAATAGCCGAAATTAATGATGCTAACCCTATGTTCAATGCTGGCATATATTTAATGGGGTTTATTGTGCAAACATAAGAAGTCAGCTACATCGAACTTGATCAAATAGACCAAATTAAGCATTTTGTCTACCTAAAAAGATGAGCAAAACCTGATTGAAAAAAAATACCCCTAGAAAAATGAATTTCTAGAGGCATTTAAAAAATGATTAAAAGACTATTAGCTACATCGAAGCCATGTCTATGACAAAGCGATACTTCACATCTGAATTTGAGATACGGGTATAGGCTTCATTAATATCCTTCATTTGAATCATCTCCACATCGGATAAAATATTATGTTCCGCACAGTAGTCCAACATTTCCTGCGTTTCCGCAATGCCGCCAACGTTAGAACCAATGATGCTTCTACGCCTCGAAATTAATTTGGCACTCCCTAATTCATTGTCTTCCGGAGGAATTCCCACTAAAAGCATTTTACCTTCGACGGTCAATAAATCCAAAAATTTATTCAAATCATATTTAGCCGCGACGGTATTCAATATAAAATCGAATTGGCCACGCAAAGCTTTCATTTGTTCCTTGTCGGTCGACAAAGCAAAATGATGTGCCCCTAACATTTTGGCATCATTTTCTTTAGAAGGCGAAGTACTTAACATCGTCACTTCCGCACCCATCGACACCGCAAACTTAACGCCCATATGGCCCAAACCACCTAGACCTAAAACCGCCACCTTATGTCCTTTTCCTACGCCTGCGTATTTTAACGGAGAATACGTCGTGATTCCCGCACACAATAAAGGAGCCACGCGTTCTAGTTCTTTTGTAAAGGGGATATGCAACGTAAAGGCTTCATCCACCACATATTGTTTTGAATAACCTCCAAAAGTAGGCGTTACTCCATCGCGATAAAATCCATTGTAAGTAGGCGTAAACCCTTCATCACAATACTGCTCCTGGCCTTTTTTGCATGATGGACATTCCCGACACGAATCGATAAAAACACCTACCCCTGCCATTTCGCCAACTTTAAATTGGGTTACCCCAGAACCGATTTGGCTAATTTTGCCTACAATCTCATGCCCAGGAACAATAGGATAGACAGAAGGTCCCCACTCAGAACGTGCCATGTGAATATCAGAATGGCAAACGCCACAATATAAAATGTCAATTAGAATATCTTTCTCACCTAATTCCCTACGTTCAAATTCGATAGGAGCGATTGAAGACGTGGCATTTAAGGCGCCATAGCCTGAAACTTGAATCATAAATATCTATTTTTAAACCTAAACAAAAATGCAGAAAAATGGTTTTTAGAAATCCGTTGCCGCCTGAACAAAATCCATATCTTTCATCCAAATATTCCGATAACGAACATCGTGTCCTTCAGCCTGCAATTTCAGCCCTTGAGGAGAATCTGTGATCCCTTTTCCGCCATTATTTCCACCGTCAATTCCCGAGTTTGGACCACCCCATACTTGGTTAATGACCTGATTTTTGTGCACTTTCTTTCCATTAAAATACATCGTAACCATCGGCTTTTCTGTTAATACCCCATCTTTAAATCGGGCCGCGCGGAACTGAATATCATACGCATTCCATTTCCCAATCCCATTATAAGCATAATAAGGAGATGGAGTTTCATTAATCACCGCAGCCATTCCATGCTTCGTAGTGTCGCCATCTAAGACTTGAATTTCATACCTATTTTGTAAATACACCCCTGAATTTCCCCCTTTAGAAGGAATGAAGAATTCGATGTGTAATCTGAAATCACGAAATTTTCTTTTGGTAACAATATCCGCAGAACCATATTTCCCACCAGCTCCTGCCGGATCATTCGTCGAAACCGTGGTTCCTTTATCCACAGGATCTGAAACAATTTCCCATTTAATAGGCATTTGGGCTGCAAAGCGAGGCCCTTCCCAATAGGTCCATTTTTCATCTAACATAGACCGAGATCCATCAAACATCATATCAGCATTTTTGGGTTTTTTAGCACCTAGGCCAATTTGCGCGATGGCCCCCACAGATACCATCAAAAATAAAATAGTATACTTTTTCATAACAATAGGTTTGGTTTAAGCTTGCAATAAAAGAAAAATTTGGCAAAAGCCGTCAGAATTAGCGTAATCCTATAGATAATTTTGTAAAACGAGTACTCCTAATAATCCCACGACCGCTAAAATTGTTTCCATAATGGTCCAAGATCTCAATGAATCTTTAATGGTCACCCCAAAGTATTCCTTGTACAACCAAAATCCCGCATCATTCACATGAGAAAGGACCATAGATCCGGCACCGATACTCAGCGCCATTAAATTTGGATTCGTCCCGCTCGCACTTAAAATAGGTAAAATTAATCCAGCAGTCGTTATGCCCGCAACGGTCGACGAGCCCGTCACAATACGCAAAACCCCCGCAATCATCCACGCAATAATTAAAGGATCCAAGGTACTTTGTTGGGTTAATTTCAAAATCTCATCACCAACTTTCATCGCCTGCAATATTTCTTTAAATGCTCCCGCACCACCGAAGGTCAACATCAACGGAGAAATATCTTTGATGGATTCCAACAACCATCCTTGCATTTCCGACCAAGAAATACCCCGATTAAATCCCAATAAGTAAATAGCCGCGCCTAGTGAAATTAGGAGTGCGACGATCGGCTCGCCGACAAACTCAAGTACAGGATTGTGAAGGTTTTTGGCAAAAGATTGCATGGCAATTAAACCTACGGGCAATAATAATACAAACAAGCTGGCGCTTAAACTAGGGGCCTTTGCAGCCGTGGGAGGTTCTACAAAAGACATGGGAGAAGCAGGAATATTTCTAAGAGTCTTCCCAAAAAGCCAGCCAGAAGCAAGCATCGCGGGAATTGAAATCACAATTCCTAATCCCAAAGTAACACCCATGTCGGCACCTGGTAAATGCGTGACCAAATAATAAGGCGCGGGGTGTGGAGGTAAAAATCCCTGCGTGATGGACAAAGAAGCGAGCATCGGAATGCCCAAGTAAACCACCGGTAAATTATGTCGCTGTGCCGTGGATAAAACCAAAGGGGCCATCAGCAAAAAAGCCACCGAATAAAACAAAGGAAGGCCCACAATAAACCCAATGATCATAAAGGCAAATGGCAAGTTTTTATGCCCTAAGACATCCACTAGCCAGTCGGCAATGACCGTAGTCGCCTGACTTTTAGCGACCATTTTACCAATCATCGCCCCCAAAATAATAATGGGTATAATCGAACCTAAAGTGCCCCCAATTCCTTTTTGGATCGCTATAATTGTATCCCCCGTAGTTAATCCACTCGCTAAACCTAAGCCTAGGGAAACCAGTAAAAAGGATATAAATGGCTGAAGCTTGAGTACTGAAATAAACAGCACCAATAAAACAATGGCTACACAAATGAATACCCAAATACTGATCATCTTATCATTAAACGACTAAAATAATTATTTTCCTGATACCGGTGCACTAATTACCTTTAAATATCTTCCCATCCAATAAGGCAATAACCAAATGTCCCCGGCGCTATGTTCGGAATTTCCATTCCCCCCATTGCGGTCCATATTAAACATACTTCCATTATGGCGTTGAACAGGTCGCTCATCTGGAGGCAAAACCTCTTTGGTTTTTTGATCTCTAAAATTAGGGGCTAGCTTTTCGATATCACCCCGATGGCTATTTTGAATGACCCAATCCACCAAGTCCATGGGATGCTCACGTAAATACCAAGCCGCCTCATCTAAATCAAATTTTTGTGTGCCTGTTAACGCCGTAAAAATATTCCAAGCACCTTCTTTTTCAGGCCTTTCAATTTCCCAATGGTCGATGATGGATTTTTTAAAACTAGCCTTCAAAGTATCATTGAATGCATAGCGATATAAACCCCAATACCCAACATAATACATTTCATCATCCGAATGATTCCAGCCGTCCGACAGATTTTTTGCGTTCGGATCAGCGTTATCTGGTGCATGTCCAATTTGGCCAATTGGCCTCATCAAGTTCTCATAGTATCCATGCTTTTGCATGAGCTCAAAAGCCTTTTGTTTGTAAATTGGTTTTTTGGTAAACCGATATGCCGTCTGCAACATCGCCACAATATTGGATGAGTTCAATTTGCGATCCCCAATGTTTGTCGGGAAGCCATTCACATACTCTGGATTCCAACGCCCCCACAAAGTAGGCTTACCATTGTAGTCAATTAAGTACCAATTATTTTTGATGATATGTGACATCAGCGTGTCAATCAAAACAATGGAACGTTTTTGCAAATCAGGGACATCCACTAATTCCGCCAAAGCGCCAAAGGCAAAAATATGCCCAATCACTTCGTCTGATGAGGTGGTAGATTTCCAATCCCACTCGGGCTCAGGAGAATGTTGCCAGCGCTCAGGGTCTGAAAGCTGTGAAATAAACCCACGTCTCTCAAAGGAGCGTGCAGGAAACCCCGGTACCGGATTAACCGTATACAACCTTTCCATCGACTCAAAGGCCTCGCGTACATTCGCTAGGGCATCTGCTTCCTTGGTCACTGCATACCTAAAAATCTCTCCTCCCAAATACATCGAAGTCCATAGACCGTCATTATCAGAATCCGATAAATATCCAGTCGTAATATTCCCATGATCCATGTTATCCAAGTGTGCATTAAAGCCATTTCGAATATGTCGGTCACGCACTTGAGCCTCATAGTACATCGCCTTTTCATGCAAGGTCATCGACTTAAAACAAATTTGACCCAAACCAGCTTTCGTCAACACCAATACGGAATTTTGGGGTCCTGCACTGATCGATGTGACTGCATTGCTTGGAAGCCAGCGCTCCCCTTGGTAATAATCAAACTTACCATCTTTGCGTAAAGCAAATGCTCCGTTAGTGGAACCAAACCATATTTTATCCCCTAAAATCTTGACGGCTGTAATTGATTTAACCGGAATTTTTTGTTGGAGTACCCCCGCCTTTTTACCTGCCAAATCCACTTTAAAAAATCCTTCACTACTACCTACAACGGCGTCATTTCCTTTGACGTCAAATGCCGTTAAATTATTTCCAGAAACCCATAAAGATAATTGGCCCGTAGCCGCATCAAAACGATGCAAACCTTTAGAAGTAAGTACCCAAAAATAACCTGTACTTTTATCAAAATTGATTGCCAGCAATGGGTCTCCCGCTACGTTTAATTTAAAAATAGTCTTTGATTTTTTGACCAAATGCAAGGAAGAGCCATCGGAAATTAAAAACGTAAAATCATTTCCGCCAGCGGCCAAATTCGCTCCTGGCAATTCATGGGTGGAATAAAGAGTTCCAGCCCAAGCATGGCTAAAAATAGCTTTGTCATCGACAAAAACAAATTGGTTTTCATGGGCTAATAAGCTTTGAATTTTTTTAGGGGCGCTGGTCCGGTTTCGCTTGTCAGCCATTAAAACCCCGGGGTATAAAAATTGGCCATCATGAGGCAATAGCAAACCCGCCGAACTAAATATTTTGATAGATCCGTTGCGGTCGGCAAAGGCAGACTTCAACGCGACCTGACTATCTTTTACATAGTATTTGATACTATAATCCTGCATGTAGGGCTTATCTACATAAACTGGCTGAGTTGTTTTTTTTTGCCCATAAACACCCCCACTTAAAAACAGCAAAAATAATGCGATACTTTTTTTCATCTATTTGATTTTTGAGGGGTCAACGACCACATATTTAATTGATTTTTGATCTGTCCCCACATGTGATGAATACGTCATGCGCAACATTCCATCGGGAGTTTGAATGAATGAAGGATACGAAAAACCTCCCTTTCCTGGTGCTACATTTTCAATGGGAATTTTCCATTTCCATGTTTTGCCCTCATCTTCTGAAAGATATAATTGAAAGCGATAACGACCATCTGTGATGTCATTGCCCAAAAATGCCAAACGGCCATCTTTTAAAACGAGTAATTCTACGCTGGCTGTATTGGGGATTTCGGATTTGATGGTAGGTGTCCACGTCTCCCCTAAATCCGCCGATTCGCTGATATGAACACGAGGAGGATCATCTCCACTATCTCGCATAAATGCCATGATATTTCCATTTTTTTTACGGACCAAAGCAGGCTGAATGGGTCCACGTCCTACGACAGGTAAACTTGGATGCCATGTGGACCCTTGATCATCTGAAATGGCCATAATGGACAGGTTAAATCCGTCTGAATATAAGGGTAAAACGATTCGGTTTTCACCAATTAGCAAGGGTTTGATTCGAGTCATCCAACCTAAATTTCGTTTCATTGGGTCTAGCGCAGCTGCGTTAATCATCTCATCGTATTTGGGGGCGTAACCAGCCCAACCAATCTCATGGCTAGGCAAAGCCTTCAGATTAGTAGCTATTTCTTTAGCAAAACGGTCATCCATTTTCAATAAAATATTGTCTTGCCATTCCCATACAGGCGCACCGGCCTTCGCATAATTGGTCGTCGTTTTTACGCGCAAAATGGATTGTTCCCAACGGTTCGATTGGACCGCAATCCAGACCAAAAATAATTTACCGCTTTGGTTTAAAAATAATACGGGATTACAATCAGGTAGGTTAGGCGTATCGGCCATTAAAAAGGGTTCGCTCCATGCCTTTGCGCCTTTTTGTAATCTAGCCCCCATCAATTTCACATCGTCTGAATTTCGTTCGCCATTTCCATAAAACCAAACAGAAAGAAGATCGCCATTGGGCAAAGCCACCATACTACTTCCATGCACATGTTTTTCCTGTCCAGGAAAAATAAGCATAGATTCCACCACAGGACTAGCTAATTTTTGCGTGAAGGCAAAAAATGGGAATCCTAATATGAGTGTTAAAACGAAAAACCTGCGCATCTTATTTAAGTTTTTTACGGCGTTCCAATAACTCGCGGAAAGTCGTCAAAATGATACCTTCTTTTTCAATATAAGCCCTTAAATCAGGATTCATCATGGAATTCATATCGGCTAAGCGAGAACCCCCAGACCCAGAAACATATTTAAATTCTTCCGTAATATCACTGCTATGAACAATCATCATGGCCACTCCCTGATTCATATTTTTAATCGTCTCAATCCATTGTTGGGCCTTGTATTTTCCCCATTCCTCCGCTGTGGGATTACCAGCGGGCTTCCAGTCGCCACTAAACGTATGTAAGTCATCCAACACAGGAAGTCCTGCATTCCAAAGTCTCTCTCCCATTTTACTAGCTTCGCCAAATAAGTCGGTCAGACCATAGCGTTTAGCTTCTAGTTTTGTTCCCTCTTTCCAAGTTCCCTCCGCTTTCATTTTTTTGATGAGAGGCAAGTTCATAGACTCAATCATCATTTTATTGTTGCCCCCAGGAAACATCACCGGGATTCCTAATTCAATGCCTACTTTCACGTAACGTTCCAAAAATGGAGGGTACGCAAATAGGGTTCCCATGTGCGAGTCTAGATGTGAAGGAGCCCAACCTAAACGTTTGGCGCGTTCTACTTGCGCTCTAATTTCTCTTTCCACTTCATCAGGACTTGCATTTTTAATCACCTGCTCTACGCTATGGTATAAACAACCATCTCCATCGCTCAATCCGGGAACTTGTTGGAACCCGGCCAGCGCAGGCCAGCGGTAATCATTCCATTCCGAAGTTAAAGTCAGGTGTAATCCTGCATCTGCTTTCGGATTATTTTTCTGCAAATAATGAATAAAACTAGCGGCCCATGGGCAAGGCATCATGATGCTACATGAAGTGGCAACACCCTGCTCCATCGATTTATAAGCTCCTTGGTTTGAAGAATAGGACATTCCGCAATCATCCACGTGGAAAATCAATACCTTTTTTCCTTTTGGAAACCCTAATCTTTCCGCATAGGTTTTCTCTGTTTGGGCAAATATTTGGGCACTAAGAAGGCAAAAAATGGCCAATAAATTAAAGCGATTATTCATGTTGTAAATTGGTTTAGCGATTATTTAATTCTGTGGTTTAGGACTTTCTTTAACTAATTTAAGGGCTTGTTCCATGTAAATTTCGGCGGTCATTTCACCTAAGGAAGTGCGCGAGACATATTCATATCGTTTGAAGGAATTGAAATCTACTTTGGCCAACATATACCCAAAGGCGTCATTGGTCAGCCCAAATAAAAATGGCATTTTGGTATTCATGTTTCTTTTCACATAATAACCCACATTAGGTAAAGCCTCGCCAGGAACGGTTAAGATTTGTGCGGGCCCAATATTCAAAAGATTGAGCTGAGTCGTGACATAATTCTCTTTCCCTCCCTCATATTTCAAGGGAGATTTTTTCAAAATATACCGCATGATTTCAGAGTCGATGGGCAATTCTAATTTTCTAGAGGTGCAATAAAGGGCTGGGTTAACCAGTACGGGAGCGGCGGCTACAATGCGCATGGCTTCGCCCGCTAACAGCTCTCCGATTCGAATGCATTCTTCCCAAGTATTGGCTTCTTTTTGCCCATCGCCTTCCTTCCCATATTCCAATCGGGTATCTGCGGTAACCATTCCACCCTGAGCGCCATTCATAAATAAGGCCACACCACCGATGGTGGATTCGATTTTTTGATACAAAGGCCCAATCATGTCGGGACTTAAAATTCCTCGGCTATTTCCTAAAACCTCTGGATGAACGGCATAATTAACTAAAGTGGCAATCGGTTTTCCGGTACGAGGACCTGAAGTAGCAATGGCTTGAATGACACCGCAACGAGGATCATAAAGCGCAGGGGCATAATAATTATAGGCGATTTTCCCTTTTGCTTCGCCCATCGCAACTTTTAAAGATGCCGATTGCAGGTTAGCAGATGCCTCATTCACCGCATCAGCAATTTGCTTCACACACCAATCCAAATATGTTAAATCCGCATAAGATTTCCCCGACATATCTGGAAAACCATAGGCATCTGGTGCACTGTGCGTATGTGTGGCACCAATCAAAATATTTTCAGGGGCGATGCCTTTAATCAGGGCACGAGAACGGTTTCCTAAGATAGAAGTCCAACCTAAATTATCGACATTGACGATCGCAAAACGTGTATTTCCTTGTTCAAAGACCATCGCTCGGGCAAACAAATCACCCCGCTTTTCCTTCACTGGATGTGGTACGCCTATTCCACCCGACACGGGCAAAAGGGGATCTGGAGTGATGATGCGAACGGCGGCACCCACACGGATATTTTGTGCTTGGGTCGTCAAGCAAGTCACTAGTAATAAGCCAATAAAAATGAAGCGATGCATCATAAATTGAATCATTAAAAGAAAAAAAAACCACAGGTAAAAATACCTGTGGTTAAATTAATAAAAATTTTAATTAATAAGGCTTACTCGTGCCGATTAAAAGCCAAGGCTTAGACCAAGCGCTATTTTTACCATCCGCTTGTGAAAAATTAGTAACTTCTAATTTATCCATGGCAGCTGTCGCATTTTTTGCATTGATTCTGATTTCATCTTGCATATAATAAAAACGCAATGGCAATGCTTGGCGTTTCGCAGCAGGACCAGCTGTTAATGCAGGAAGTCCAGTTCTTCTGTAATCAAACCAAGATTCCGTAGCTGCAGTCCAAGAAGCGATCCATTTTTGCTCGATGATTTGCTTTAAAGTTCCATTGTAAGCTACACCGCTACCAGCAAGATATGCTGATGATGAACCACTAACACCCCAAGTAGCTAAAGATGCTTTCACACCTGCTTCATAAAATGATTTGGCATCGCCAACAGACCAGCCTTTTTGGGCTGCCTCCGCTAAAATGAAGTTTACTTCTGCAGCTGAAACTAAACGAGCTCTCAATAATGCTCCTGTCGCATTTTTATACATAGGAGCTAAAAAAGCAACCTTATTCTCGAGCTTCTTAAATTATTAGATCCCCTCTCACAAAGTCCAGAAATCGAAATGTTAGCGACCCGGATTTTAGAGCATAATCCGAGCGATAAAGAAACAGCACGATTAAATTCGATCTATAATTTTTCTGCCA
>CAMDJW010000003.1 GCA_945901025.1 Spirosoma fluviale
GCCGGTAAACAAATCATTTTTGGAATCAATGGTGAGGGATATTTTAAAGAAAAAGGTAAGCCAATGATCTACCTAAAAAAAGGCGATTTGTTGGAAATTAATCCTGGTGTCATTCATTCTCATGGTTCTATAAATAAACAATTTATTCAAGGTGTCATGATGAATGGTATTTCAAAAAAAGAATCTACTGTGTGGCTGAATCCTGTTATAGAGGAAGAGTTGTACGAAAAATAATGGTTGAACATATCACTTATTAAGAGGAGCAGTAATCAAAAAGAGGTTATAAACTTCTTACAATTAAAAGGGTGATTAATTCTTTTAAAACCTAATCAACCAGAATGGACTTATATTTTTTGGAAGTATAGGGGTGGTGCTAAAACCGAAGCAGAACGACCTGATTTGATTCAATTTCGATACAATTAGATTAACCAATATAATACCTATACTATTATATTTTGACGTTTTTGTCCGATTTGAGTTCAGTTAGATTTGTTTCATTCCCACCGTCCGGACCGCCAACTTTAATTTAAGTCTCTGATATTCAGAGACTTTTTTTATGCCCGGTATTTTAGGGGCCTTCTTTGAAATTTTGAAATTTTAGGACTCTTTGGTCTACTTATTTCCATATTTTCTAAATTTATCAATCAAAATGTGTAGTTTTTAATCCCAAATATTTCATAAGAAATTTAAAAAATAAAAAAACATGAAAATTAATCAGGAAATCATCCAGTTGTTTGATGAATATACCCATAAGCCATTAAGCCGAGAAGTATTTTTGAACCGATTAACCAAATTAGTCGGCGGCGCGGCGGCCTTAAATACTATTTTGCCCGTTTTAGAAGGAAGTTATTCGGCTAGCGCAATGGTCGCGGAAGATGATACGGATTTAAATTTTTCTACCGCTGAATTTCCATCACCCAATGGCGTCATCAAAGGATATTTGGTGCAGCCCAAAAATGCGAAGGAGTCCTTAGGTGCTGTCTTAGTGATTCATGAAAATCGGGGTTTGACTCCACACATTAAGGATGTGACGAGGCGAATCGCCAAGGAGGGTTTTATTGCTTTAGGGATTGATGGACTTAGTTCTTTTGGGGGTACGCCTGCCAACGAGGATGAGGGTCGGACATTGATTGGGAAATTAGATGCAAAGCAAAACCTTGAAAATATGGCGAGTGGATTAAGTTTTCTAAGAACTTTAAAAAATAGTAATCAGAAAACAGCTTGCATAGGTTTTTGTTGGGGTGGTGGTATTGTGAATGATTTAGCAGCCAAGGACCCCCAATTAACCCTTGGAGTTCCATATTATGGTCGACAAATTGACGCTTCACTCGTGCCCAACATCAAAGCCAAATTAATGTTGCACTATGCGGGTTTAGATGAAAGGATCAATGCGGGCATCCCAGCCTATGAAAATGCGTTGAAAAATAATCAAATTGATTATCAATTGTTTATTTACGAAGGGGCCCAACATGCCTTTAATAATGATTCTTCCCCCGCTCGCTATCAAGAAGCGACTGCTAAATTGGCTTGGGAGAGAACGGTCAACTTCTTTAAAAAGCATTTAAAGAGCTAAGTTATTTCACTCATGGATTCATCCGCAACTTCAGGATGCGGATGAACCTTATATATGAATGAGAAGCCATTTCTTTGGGATAAATCGATCCTATTCTTTTTTCTTAAACAAGTCCAAATGCTTATTATTCACGAGTGGTTTGGCCCAAAAACCGATGCTGAAAATGTAGAGCAGTGTGATGAATAGAACGCTCATGCCTATTTTTAACCCAAAAACATCGCCCACGCCCCCAATGATAAAGGGTAAAATGGCGCCCCCTACAATTCCTGTGACTAAAATGCCAGAAAAGGAACCATGGTTCTCTTTGAACGAATTTAAGGCTAGGGAAAATATGATGGGAAACATCACAGAAAGAAATAAGCCAAGCAAAGGGAAAGCCAATAATGCCATGGATTTTGTGCCCAAAAGCGCGAGAGCTAAGGAGGCAATGGCTAAAAAAGAGAAGGTGACCAGCACAATTCTGCTATCCAATATTTTCAAAAATATTAATCCGAGAATACCCCCAGCGGTCATAAGTCCCCAAAAATAGGCGATCGTGTCAGCGCCGGTCGTCTGTGGATCTACCCCGTGATAGGTAGATAAAAACTGTGAAATCCAATTGGATATTCCCTGCTCTGTGCCTACATAGCAAAGCATGGCGATGAAATATAAAATCACATATTTATTTTTAAATAAGGCCAAATGGATTTCTAAGGGTCCCGGTTTTTCACTTTCGTCCAATTCGACTTTGGGGAATTTTGATGCATAAATAATCATGACCATCAATAAGCTAACGGCTATAAATAAGACATAAAGTGAAAGCCAGGGGATTGCATCGGGTATTTTTTGAAAAAATGATGAAACCAATCCCGACTGACTAAAGGATAATTTTTTTTGTAAAATAAAGGATTGATAGACGAAAGGGCTTAAATATGAAGCTGACCCAAAAATCAATTGGGCCCAAACAGAAAAATTGGCATAATTTTCTTCTCCCCCTGCCGTTCTGAGAAGCGGATTCACTACGACTTGCAACATGGCCATTCCGCAGCCAATCATAAATAACGAAACGATTGCGGACATATAATTGGGTGAAATAACGATCAAAAGGGAGCCTAAACTGGAAAGTAAAAAAGCAAACATCATGACTTTCTTTTCTTTGAAGACCTCTAGCATAATGCCTGCCGGAATGGACATAAATCCATACGCAATGAAAAAAGCGAAGGGCAATAAGGACACCATCGTTAGGCTTAAATGAAAACTGGTGATGAGGTCAGGAATGATCGGGCCTATGATGTTAGAGAGAAATGAAATGACGAAAAAAGTCAACAAAATGATGAATACGATGTATGGACTTTTTTTCATTTTTTTTGGTTTAGGGTTTTCAAATTTAGCCGATTTTTTCATTAATCGACTCATTTAAATTATTTGAATAAGGTTTGTAAATAAAATGGAAGTCGCTAAATTTAATTTTACTTTTTAACGCGTATTTTTTTATACATTTACGATTCTTTTAAATGATTTTACGGTAAACGATTTCGATGGAAACCTACGGAAATATTTTAGTTATTGTGACTCCTTTATTTTTATTTCTTGTGCTATTTGAAAAGTGGTATGGTTGGTATAAAGGATTTGAAACGGTGGAAACCTTGGACATGATATCAAGTTTAAGCTCTGGGGTAACCAATTCCACGAAGGATGTTTTAGGGCTTAGTGTTGGGATTTTGTCCTATCCATGGCTAGTGGAACATTTTAATGTAATTCAAGTTCAGTCAGGTGTCTTGTTGTATTTTATTGCGTTTATGGCCCTCGATTTTTCAGGATATTGGGTACATCGTTTAAACCATACGATTAATATTTTTTGGAACAATCACTTGGTTCATCATAGCAGTGAGGAATTTAATTTAGCCTGTGCCCTGAGGCAGAGCATTTCTGTCTTTTTCCGAATTTTTACGTTTTTGTTATTACCTGCGGCTCTTTTTGGAGTTCCACAAAATGTTATTGCTGTGGTTGCCCCGCTGCATTTATTTGCCCAATTGTGGTACCATACGCGTCATATAAAAACGATGGGTTGGCTTGAATATATCATTGTGACTCCTGCGCATCACCGTGTGCATCATGCAATTAATCCGGAATATTTGGATAAAAATTATGGCCAAATATTTATTTTTTGGGACCGACTTTTTGGTACATTCCAAGAAGAAAGAGATGATATTCCAGCCGTTTATGGAATCACTAGGCCGGTAAGAACTTGGAATCCAATCAAAATTAATTTCATGCATCTTTGGTTACTTATTCAAGATGCTTGGCATGCAAATTCTTGGAAAGACAAATTACGAATCTGGTTCATGCCTTTAGGTTGGCGCCCCGAAAATGTCATTAAGGAGTATCCTGTTTATAAAATTGAAGATGTCTATCATTTTGAACATTATAAAAAAGAGGCTTCACCTTCGCTTAGGTACTATTTATGGGGCCAACTATTTAGCCTGCTTTTGATCGTATCTTATTTATACAGCCATATTGCCAGTATAGGGACACCCAATATTTTTATTTACGGAGCGTTTATATTTGTTCATATTTATGCGCTGACCGATTTGATGGATGGGAATTCAAAAGTTTGGATTCTGGAGACGATCAAAAATGTGGCTTGCGTTTTGTGGATTGTACAATCGAGTGACTGGTTTGGCTCGAGCCAAGTATCTGTTTGGATTGCCCCAGCCTTAATTTTGTATTTTGCTGTAACTACATTTTTTGTATTTTCCTTTTGTCGATCCAGCTTGGTTTCGAGCCCGTCAAAATAACTAAATAGCTTATATTTTTTCGGGTTATTTCTAAAACAATTCTTGACCCTTAGCTCCAGCTTTACTAACTTTTGAAAAGTTAGTAAAGCTTAGCTAAGTTATTAAAATTCAAACAAATGCCTTCTTTTTTTACACAAGTAAATTGATCAAATAAACGTAATATCAATAGGTTGAATTTTTAAAATCAAATGGCCTGGCTGAAAGATTTTTCTAAATGCTCCGAGCTTAATAGTTTTAAGTCGAATGCCTTACAGACATTGCGAGTAAAATGCTTTCCCAGCTCTGTGAGTTCTACACCATAAGGCCCATAATTTAAAAGTCCATCGCTTGCTAATGCTTCCAATGCATCAAAAGTAAACTCTTGTAAAATGGCTAAATCATTTTCATTGAAATTGGTTCTTCCTTGGCATGCTATGTCGAGTATATATTGCCTCATTTTTTGGTCAGTTTTTGTTAAGAAATATCCTTTAAAAATGGCTAATTCTTGACGGGCAATTTGTTCGAAATATTCGCTAATGGATTTTTTGTTTTGGGCAAAGCCAAAGTAAATATCACTGATGCTTGAGACACCTAATCCAAGGAGTAATCCTGTTTTTTGAACCGTATATCCCATGAAATTACGATGCAAACTTCCATCTGAATGAGCTAACACCATTTGGTCAGCGGGCAAAGCAAAATGATCCATGCCTATGTCAACATATCCTGCCTTGATCAACATATTTTTGCCTTGTTGGTACAGCGCCATTTTTTGGTTTGCATGAGGTAAATCGCGTTCATCAAATAGGCGTTGGGCCCGGCTCGTCCAGGGCACATGGGCATAGCTGTAAAATGCAATTCGATCCGGCCTGATAGTCAAGGCATCTTCTATAGTCTTGGTTATTTTTGGCAAATCTTGTCTGGGCAGGCCATAGACTAGGTCCAAATTAATCGACTCATAACCAAGCTCTCGGGCCCATTTAACCACTCTTTTTACATTTTTTAGTGGCTGAATCCGGTTGATGATTTGTTGGACTTCCAAATTGCTATCCTGCATTCCAAAGCTCACTCGGTTAAATCCAAAAGACCTAAACATTTTTAAGTGTGCTTTTGTCGTATTATTTGGGTGTCCCTCAAAACCAAATTCGTGCTCCTCAGGAACGATGGAATCGTGAAATATGGCGGCCAATAAGCGCTTCAAATTTTCAGGCGAGAAAAAAGTGGGCGTTCCACCGCCGATATGAAATTCTCGAATCACGGGTTTTTGCCCCATCAAAATTTTGTACAAATTCCATTCTTTTATGAGTGTGTCAATGTATTCTTTTTCAACGGAATGATTGGTCGTAATGCGTTTGTTGCAGCCACAAAAAGTGCATAGACTTTCACAGTAGGGCAGATGGATGTATAGACTAATTCCCTCTTGGGCATTTGATTCCTGAAACCTTCTGGTGAATAATAATTTCCAATGATCAGAATCAATTTTTTCCTCCCAAAAGGGCACCGTAGGATAACTTGTGTACCGCGGAATGGGTACATTATATTTGGTTAATAAGTCAAATGGAATCTCCTGCATAGCCCGCAAATTAGAAAATTTGCGGGGGGCTAAAAATGATTTTTGTCAACCTTCATATCTTTCAGGTTGGTTTTGCTGGAATGCTTTTATGCTAGTCTACAAGCTCAATAAATAACCCGTTAAATCTGATAAATCTTTTTCTTTTAATCCCATCGAAGTAGGTTCTGGCATCAAACTGTTTTTTTGCTGAACCCTAGACGTTACCTCTGAAGCTTTGATATTATTCCTTTTCCCCGTTAAATCTTTCAAGATAATTTGTTTGGAATCAGCCATTAAAAATCCATAATAACTTCCTGATTGGGTGCTAATCATCCAGGGCTCATACCCAAAAGCCAGACTTGCTGAAGGATTAATGATCGCGTCTAGCATGCTTTTTTTGTCAAATTTCTTTTTGATTAACGTTAAATCAGGACCAATATCAGCTCCTTTTCCGGCTATTTTGTGACAAGAAATGCAATTCGTTTCAAATATATTTTTGCCTTTTTTAGCATCAGATGGCATGTTCATGGCCAAGTCAATTGACAGAGATTTTCCTCCCGGACGCTTAAAATAATCGGCCGCCAAACTGCGAATGGAGATATCTTTATTATTGAATATATGAAGTTCAATTAATTCTCTAACCTTGGGTTTGATTTTTCCTTTTGCTGCGTCAACCATCAATAATCTAGCGCCATAAGTATCTAGCGCTAATTTTTGAGCGAGTTCTTGCTTTTTATCAGCCACTAATGTGGTGTCATTTAATAGTGAATTTTCGGATTGGATCATCCATTTTTGCTCCCGACTTAATTGCTGTTCTTCTTCTTGCTTCCAGGCAATTACATTTTCCCATGTATTTGTTTTACGGAAACTAACCCAATAATCTGCTTGTCGGGCTACGTCGGCCAATTTCGATTTTGTTAAATCAAGCATCGCATGGGCAGCCTCAGGAGTGCTCATAAATACGATGGTGGTCATGGCTTCTTTTCGTTGGTTGACCGATAATGAAGTCGATTGAGCTCTTTTTTTAATCAAATTTATACTGGCATTGGGATGTAGCTCCCATAAAATGGAACTTTGAGCGGCTGATAAATGGAGCGGATTCGCAGGTAATTTTTTGACAAAATCTGCATAAAATAATTCTCTTTTTTCATCCACGCCTATACCCAATGCGGTCAATAAATAGGGATCTTTTGCGCTAACTTTAAGGGCTATATGCAACAAACTTTCTTTACTATCCGGGTAGTTTAGGTCCCTGAGACCTATCACTATTTCTCTCATTAAAGCAGAAGGTAACGAATTTCTCAAAAGCCTATGATTAATCTCTTGAAGATTTTTGCCAGACTTGCGTAACGCACGGTAAGCAGTTACCGCAATTTCAGAAGAGTTTCCGGCCTTATTTACTGGATTTTTTACGTTTCTGATTAAAACATTTTCGACTTTTTCTACCCCTTTGGGACCCAAAGCAGCTAATAGCCAAATGGCCCTTGCTTGAATGTAGGGATTTGGATCCTTTAAAAGTACTTCGATGTCTGGAATGACTTTTTCTCCTGCATTTTTTAATTTTTCAAAAGCCGTAGCTCTTACGTTGATGGCGGGCGATTTCAATACGTTTACAAGCCCTTTGGTGCTGGAGAAATCGAATATTGGGTTTTTAAGTTTTTTCCCTTTTGGCGTAATTCGATAAATTCTTCCATATCCTTTTTTATCGTTCATGGCATGGCCTCCAACAACCGCATCGTACCAATCAGCTACATAAATAGCGCCATCAGTGCCTGTAACGGCATCACTAGGTCTAAACCATTTTCTTTTGTCGGCTTCGAAATTGTCATTCCAAATGTAAAAATCATCAGAGACTGGAAATGAACTTAAAAAGTCAAATCTTTTCATGTTAAATCCCGCACCATTTGGATTGGTCTTATATCCAAACACTAAATTTCTTCCCGCTTCACAACTTAACAGCATGCCTCTATATTTTTCTCCCAAAGCATCCCCTTCATAAACGGTTACTCCTGTGGGGGAACCGGCGCCTGTTTTATCACCCACTTTCAATACGCCTGGGTCCTCTTGGTGCCAATGCGCGGTGAAAATATCTTGATCTAATCTTCGATCTCCTTGCCAATACCGGGTACCATCTTTGGAAAAATAACCGGCATTACTTCCTTCCATGAGCCAAGAAGTTCGGCAAGCAATCACTTGGTCATCATTGTCATTTTGCCACATGTTTCCGTAAGAATCCATGGCAACTTCATAACTATTTCTAAAATTATGTGCCATTACTTTCAATTGGGTCGCATCAGGAGCGATTTCTAAAGCCAAACCCCCAACCCACACACGGCCATCATCGCTTTTCTGATTCCCCTCATTTTTTTTATTGTAGGGAGTCCCACCCGCATAAAGACTGCCTGAGCGCAGGGTCCAGCCAGCTTTGTCTTGAACGACATGAGGTCCGGCATTACCTACATTAAATATAAATTTTCCATAGGGAGTAGCTAAAAATGAATGCAAAGAATGGTCATGGTCAAAACCCCCAAAACCCGTTAAAAAGACTTCCTTTTTGTCAGGCTTATCGTCTTGATTTTCATCTGTATAGACGATTACGTTAGGCGAAGCGCTGACAAAAATTTTATTGCCAATGACCGCAATGCCTAAAGGAGCTTTTAAGTCCATGTCTTGGACAAATACAGTCGACTTGTCTGCTTTCCCATCTTGGTCTGTATCCTCTAAAATCACGACACGATCGCCTTGACCTTTATAATTGAATCGGGCATCGGGTTTATTGTTAAAATCACGGTATTCAACTGCCTCGGTCACCCAAATGCGTCCTCTAGCATCCACGTCCATATTGGTCGGGTTGTATAGCATCGGTGATTCCGCCCAAAGTTCGACCTCCAATCCCTCAGGAACAAACAAAGTGGTTCCGTCATTCGTGAAGAATAAAGGGAATAGAAACAGCAAAATTGTGCTAATGATTTTCATATTTTACATGGGTTTTTAACAATAATTTTACGCGGTTATTTTATTTGATTTCGATGGCAATTCAAATGGTGTCAACAAGTTTTTGTTTGATCACATTTTGAAAGGCTATAATTGTTTGTTTTAGGCAATTAGATCCCTCACAAATCGATTGTTTTTTAAATAACTTTCAAGCATCGTTTTTCCTGGAGGAACGGCGCCTTCTATTTGAATGGCCCCAGAATATCCAATCTCATCGAGGCAATTTTTAACGCGTTGGAAATCCACTTTACCTTGCCCCAATAGCGCATCATTTTCTTTAAAGTGAAATTCACAGATTTGTTTTTTCTTACCAAGCCATTTGATTTCTTCATAGATGTTGTAACCCATTTTTTCTGAATTGGCCACATCATAATATACGTTTAGATTGGGCGAGCCCACCGCATCAATGATGCGCATGTGTTCCTCGGCACTTAACCAGGATTCTATGCCTAAACGAACTCCCGCTTTTTCTGCGATAGGCATGATGTCCTTGAATTTTTGGATCACGGCGTCTTGTCCTTTTGAATCATTTTTCAAATCTCCTTGATTAAAAAAAGCGATTAATACGGCTTTTACATTAAATTCTTTGGCGACTTGAATGCTGTCGGCGACCCATTGGTCCGTTTGTTGGTCCGACTTAAAAGGGTAATTGTTGAGCTCACCTATGCCTAAACCGGTAAAGCCCACTTTAAAGATTTTAGCTAAAGATTTGTACGCTTCTTGCACATCTTTTCTGCGTAAATGCATGTTGTTTGCCTTTAAGCCAAGGCTTAATTGGACACCATCCAACCCTATTTCTTTGGCCATTTCCATAGCTCCTAAATTGGAGGTATTGGAGATAGACCAATCGCATGCGCCGATGGAAAAACGTTTACCGGTTACGTAGGCTTGAGTCTTTGGAAACATGTCATTTTGATGTGATATGGCGGCAAAAATCCCCAAAGCACTTTGTTGCAAAAATTGCTTTCTTTTCATAGGTTTCATAGGTTTATTTCTGACTAGCTTTACCCAACTTTACTAACTTTTCAAAAGTTAGTAAAGTTAGTAAAGCTTAATTTGATTTGAGTCCTCTTTATTCATTTTATCTATTTCTTGATCAACCCAATTTCCGCCAATGGGGTGCCACTTTTCTTCCCCACCATCTTCCTCTCCACATGAAATTTTTGGACACAGATTTAAATTTATATGAAAAAATCGAATAAAAAAGAATTGTCAAATATGCCAACGAACCTTTGCCATTAAATCAGCCATTTTTTTGGCGCAATAAAATAAATAATCCTAACTTGTTTCTGTAACATAAACCTATATGAAAAAATTACTGCTATTCATTTTTCTATTTGGCACATTCGCACATTCGAGTTCAGCCCAAAATGCCGTTAAACAAGCCAATCGTTTTATCGAGTTATTAACTGAGGAGCAAAAGATTTCGACCCTTTTTCCTTTTGACAATAATGAGCGATATAACTTCCATTTTGTTCCCATCAAGCGCAAAGGAGTCACTTTTAATGAAATGTCTCCTCAGCAAATAGAAGTGGGTTTAGGTTTATTGAAGGCTTGTTTGAGCGAACAGACTTTTAAAAAGACGAATGACATTGTCAAATTAGAAGTGATTTTGAAGGAATTGGAGAAAAGAAAACCGGAGGATAAATACCGCGATCCAGGCAATTACCATTTTACTATTTTTGGGATACCTTCTGAAAAAAATATTTGGGGCTGGAGATTTGAGGGCCATCATATATCATTTAATTTTTCATTCGATCAGAAATTATTGGTTTCAGGTACCCCTGGATTCTTGGGCACTAATCCGGCCATCGTTCCTAGCGGGCCAGCGATGGGTACACAAATTTTGAAAGAAGAGTCAGATTTAGGGTTCGATCTTTTACATTCCTTGAATAAAGTTCAGTTTAAACAGGCGATGATTGACTCGGTTGCTTACCCAGATATCTTGACTTTTGACAAAAGAAGTGCATTTATTGGTGATCCCAAAGGGGTCAAGTATAGCGATTTGAATAAGGAGCAAAAAGCCATGATGCTTGCCCTTGTACGTCTATATGTCTTTCGTTACACGCACTTAATGGCCGAAAGTATGTTGAAAGATATTCAAAAAGCAGGGCTTGAAAACTTATGGTTTGCATGGGCTGGACATACTGAACCTGTAATTGGAAAGGGTACTTATTATCGGGTTCAAGGCCCTACCATGTTGATTGAATATGACAATACCCAAAACAATGCCAACCACGTACATTCGGTCATCCGAGATTTGAAAAATGATTTTGGTGGCGATTTATTATTGGAGCATTATAAAGCAGCGCACTAATTTATTTTCTAAATTTTTTGATTCGGTAAAATGTGAGGTAATTGGCATCATGATTATTATGAGCGCCTTCAAAGGCATCATCATAGGCAGTCCGACAAGCCAGCAAAATATTTTTTCCGTCAAAAAGCCAGTCGACATACTGAAAGCCATGCTTGATCACATCAGGATGTTGGAACACGATCTTTTTTATTTTCCAATCTTTCAGGTCTGTTGAAAAACACAAGGCCAAGGTATTTCTGATTGATGCTGGATTTTTACCAGGATTTGCGTTTTTGACATCATCAGGAATGTAGTTACTTAGGGTCCAATAAAGCTTCGTTTTTGGGTCAAAGCGAATCGTGAATTTTTTAGACCCTCCAGGGAAGGGGATAAAACCTGTGGATCGATCGAAAAGGGCTTGTGTGCCATCCGCACTAATTTTTACCATGGCCGCATATTCTTGTAAACTTTTTTTATTGTCGACGCGCAACATATTCCAAACGCCTCCATCTGGCCCCACTACTGCATTCCCTTCGATCCAGCCGCCAAATGCTCCATTAAAATAAGTTGAGTCATAGCCCAACACATTGGATTTAGTCCAATTGGCCGCCTGCATCGGATTTTTATCCAAAGGAATGGACATCATGAAACTTCCATACCGCTTCCCCCAAACTTTGATCGGGCCCATGGCATCTTCCATGGCTCTCCATAATCGGCCATTGTGAGTAATGAGGGGCATGGGTGCGCAGTGATATTCGCCTGCTAATAATAATCCGTTTTCAGCGTCCGTGGGGCTAGTCCAAGTTTCACCTTCATCCATCGATTGCCTAATGATGGCATTTCCGTGATGTTTATGGGTTCCCATGAGGTATAATTTAGACTGATGTATAAATAATTTAGACCAAAATTGGCCATTGATTTCACTGATCATTTCCCAGGTTTTGCCTTTGTTTTTTGATCGATAAATGCGTGAAACCGCGGAGCTATGTTCTGTGGATTTAGGCCCAAAAAAATCATGGGAGGCTAAATAATGTCCGTTGGTCAAAACAACAATACTCGGCGAGCCGATGTACAAACCACTCGATGCGGGACTATAGGCAATGACCGTTCCGGGTACTTTTAATTGGCTGTAGGCCATAAGATATCCGCAAACAAATAGGCAAGCCAAGAAAATTTTCATCGTTTTTTTCATGGTTAATAGTACGGATATTGATCCCAAAGATTTGTATTTGGGTTAGTAGCGCGAGGATCCTTCGTTCGCTTCATCCAAGCTTCCAATTCTATTTTTAATTTATTTTTCTGCTGCGCATATCGTTTTTCATTGGCCAAATTATGCAATTGGCTTGGGTCATTTTTTAAATCGTATAATTCCTCAGATCCTCTTTTTTTCAATGTTCGGCTGACAAAAAAATCATATGTCAACGTATCTGCCATGAGCAATTGCTTGGAAGGCGAATCGTCTATGTCGCCGAAGGGACCCACGGCCACCCATTTTTGTGGATCACCAGCTGGAAAACGATTGGGTTCAAAATTGCGCAAGTATAAAAAGTCTTTGGTTCTGATTCCCCTGATGGGAAATCCCAGGTTCCCTTTTCTGACATTGGCATGCCTTTCTCTTTCTACAAAAACAGCATTTCTATGGGCTATTGGCCGACCGTTGATCAAATTAATCAGACTCTTAGAAGGAAGATCTGTGGGTTTTTGGATGCCTATAACGTCCAAGACGGTAGGCGCCAAATCGATTAAACTTATTAATTCGCTGGTGCGGGCAGGCTTAATTTTACCTTTCCAATACATGATAAGAGGTATATTCGTCCCTGAATCGTAACATGTAGCTTTCGCCCTGGGGAACGGCATTCCATTATCACTTGTAATGACAATGAGCGTGTTTTCTAATTCGCCTTTTGACTCTAAAGTGGCGATTAGTTTGCCCACATTGCTATCAAATCTTTCTACTTCAAAATAATAATCTAAGATGTCCTTTCTGACCACATCGGTGTCGGGCAAGAATCCAGGAACTTTTACTTTTTGGGGATCCAATCCGGCTTTTTCACCAGTTCCTTTGACATAATCGCGGTGGGGATCCATGGATCCGAACCAAAAAAAGAAAGGTTTATCTTTTGGCTTTGCCCCTAAAAATTCTTCAAAATTTTTGAAGTTTTTCCCTGCCGGATTGTCTTCGTATCCACCTATTTTAAAATTTCCTGGGCCCCAGCCTTTTTGTTCACTGCCCACAAACCCGCCTGATGCTTGAATGAGGCTGACAAAATTGGGAATGCTTACGGGTAGACTTCCCCATAAATTTCCTCCTTCCGCAATTTGATGGGGATGTTTGCCGGTTAAAATACTTGCTCTAGAAGGACTGCAGGAGGCCGCTGAACAAAACGCTTGGTCAAAAATCAAGCCATTTTTTCCTAATCGGTCGATATTCGGTGTTCGCACAACCTTATCCCCGAAGATTCCTGCATGCTTAGACCAATCATCTGCAACGATAAAAAGGATGTTGGGTTTTTTAGCTATATTTTGACCTAAAACACTAAAAAAAGGTAGGGCGAAAAATAAGAAAAAGAGTACTTTTTTGATCATCGGTTTAGGGGTCTTTTTGAGGTTTTATTCAATTTTTAATTCGGCTTTTTCACTTTAGCTTTACCCAACTTTACTAACTTTTCAAAAGTTAGTAAAGTTAGTAAAGCTTTTATTCACTTCTTTCTTTCTAAACAGATTATCAGGTTAGTGATAATATATTAAATTAAGATCATTTTTTAATCATGTTTTTTTTACGGAAATTTATTCATTGAAAAACAAAAATTACAAATAATGTACGATTATATTATTGTTGGTTCAGGTTTTTTTGGTTCCGTTTGTGCTAGGGAGTTAACCGATAGAGGTTTTAAATGCCTTGTTTTAGAGAAGAGGAATCATATTGGCGGAAATTGCCATACCGAAAAAGTGGACGGCATTAATATGCATACCTATGGACCGCACATTTTTCATACGTCCAATGAGCGTGTTTGGAAGTGGATTAATCAATTTGCTACGTTCAATCATTTTACCAATCGGCCCATAGCGAATTACAAAGGCGAATTATTTGCCCTTCCCTTTAATATGTGGACATTCAACCAGCTCTGGGGAGTGACGCATCCGCATGAGGCGAAGGCCATTATTGCTGAGCAGTCGAAAGAAATAGGGGAGCCACAAAACCTGGAAGAGCAGGCGATCAAACTTGTAGGCAGAGATGTGTACGAGAAACTGATCAAGGGATATACGTCCAAGCAATGGATGAAGCCCCCAAATGAATTGCCAAAAGAGATCATTAAGCGACTTCCTGTCCGTTTTACCTATGATACCAACTATTTTAACGATCCATATCAAGGTATTCCCATCGGTGGGTATACCCAGATTTTTGATCAATTACTGGAAGGGATTGAGGTCCAATTAGAAACGGATTACTTGGCGGACAAGTCGGCCTGGGATGCCAAAGCCCGTCACATCATATATACTGGTCCTATTGACGCATATTATGACTATCAATATGGGCCTTTGGAGTATAAAACCACCCGCTTTGAGCATAAGAAATTAACGGATACGGATAATTATCAAGGAGTTCCCGTGATGAATTATACGGATGCAGAAGTCCCTTATACGCGTATCATTGAGTACAAACACTTTGAGTTTGGCCAAACCGATACGACTTGCATCACGTATGAATATCCTGAACCTTACGTGGCAAAGGTTACAGAGCCCTATTATCCGGTGAATGATCAGGAAAATAATGCCATTTTTGGTCAATATAAGGCTTTGGCGGATTCGGAAACCCATGTGTATTTTGGGGGCCGATTGGCCGAATATAAATATTACGACATGCATCAAATCATTGAGCGGGCGTTCGAACTGTTGGATGAGTTGAATTCATAATTCATTAGAATTAAATAATTTCAAAATTTTATCGCTGAATCCTTTGAAAGAAAAATTTCAATTTTTGTTTTCAGATGGATATTCTATTTTTTTTGGTAAATTCAAAAAAAAATAAACCTATGAAAAATTTCGCTTGCATGAGGCCGATCTTCGTCCTTTTTTTGATTGCCTTTTTAGCATCAAATTCATATGCTTTGATCGCAGTTCCTCCTAAAAACGTAAAAGCAAAAATCATTAGGACCTTGATTGTCGACGGTCAAAATAACCATGACCAATGGGCCAAGATTACTTATATGATAAAGCGTTATTTGGAGGAAACTGGAAAGTTTTCAGTGGATGTTCAAAGAACAAAATATACCTGGAATGGGAAGGGTTTTGTTGATCAATATAAGATTTCTGGGCTTGCGGCGACGGTAGATTTGCCTAAGTCGAGGATGGATTCTAGTTTTCATCCCAACTTCGCAGCTTATGATGTCGTGATCTGTAATTTTGGTTGGAATGCAGCGCCATGGCCTAAGGAAACACAAGAGGATTTTGATAAATTTATAAAAAAAGGGGGCGGTTTGGTAATCATTCACGCGGCGGATAATTCATTTCCGGAGTGGCCTGCGTATAATCAGATGATTGGTATTGGGGGCTGGGGTAATCGGACCGAGAAAGATGGTCCTTATGTCTATTATGACCTAAATAACCAATTGGTCCGCGACATGGCTCCTGGTCGTGCGGGTTCACATGGACCACAAAAAGATTATCAAATTACGATTCGCAATTCAAATCACCCGATTACCAAGGGAATGCCGTTGACCTGGATGCACTCTCAAGATGAGATGTACGATCGATTAAGGGGACCTGCCGAGAATATGGAGGTGTTGGGGACGTCATTTTCGTCGATTGAAAATAAGGGATCAGGCCGACATGAGCCTATGTTATTAACGATCAATTATGGCAAAGGAAGAATTTTCCACACGCCCATGGGACACGCCGATTATTCAGTGAGCTGCGTGGGATTTATCACGAGTATCTTACGTGGAACACAATGGGCGGCGACAGGTAAGGTGGATATTCCCATCCCAACTGATTTTCCTAAACCAGATGTAGTCAGTAAACGTGAATTTAAAGATTAAGAACAAAAAAATATTGGACCTATGAGTACTCGTCGAGATTTTATACAAAGACTTTCATTGCCATTAATGGCGATGCCTTTTGCCGCTTCTGCAGCGAATGAACTTGAAAAATCAGGTTTGACTGCGCCTCAAATTTCTACTACCCTGGTGGCCGATGGTCCAATTTTACGGGTAGCTTTGATGGGTTTGGGAGGATACTGTAATATGGTGGCCAAAGCGATTCAGGCATGTCCTCGAGTTAAAATCACGGCTTTGGTCAGTGGTACACCAGCTAAATTAGCCTCGTGGGGGGAGAAATATCAAGTTCCGGAGTCGAGCCGCTATAATTACTCGACCGTAGATCAAATCAAAGACAACAAGGAAGTGGATGCCGTGTACATCACGACGCCTAATGCTTTGCATAAAGACAATGCCATCCAGATTGCTCGGGCAGGCAAGCATGTGATTGTGGAGAAGCCCATGGCTTTAAATGCCAAAGAGGGAAAGGAAATGATCGATTATTGCAAGAAGGCCGGGGTACATTTGTTGGTCGGTTACCGCATGCATTTTGAGCCAAAGACTTTAGAAGTTGTACGCATGCGTCGTGAAGGCGAGTTTGGGAAAATTTTATTTTTCCAAGGCTTGTCAGGTTTTGTGATTGGGGATCCGAAGCAATGGAGGTTGAATAAGGCCTTGGCCGGGGGTGGTTCCATGATGGATATTGGAATTTACTCGATCAATGGCGCACGGTATATGGTAGGAGAGGAGCCTATTTGGGTTACGGCCCAAGAAACGAAGACGGACTTTGTGAAATTTAAGGAGGGAGTTGATGAGACGATTCAGTTCCAAATGGGTTTCCCTAGCGGTGCGGTCGCTTCTTGTTTATCGACCTATGCCTTAAATAATTTGGACCGCTTTTTTATGGATGGAACCAAGGGATTCGCTGAGTTGAAACCGGCTACGGGTTATGGTCCAATCATGGCGAGAACGAACAAAGGTGAAATCGAGTTTCCGCATGTGACGCACCAAACGGTTCAAATGGATGAAATGGCTAAAATTTTATTAGATGGCAAGCAGCCTGTAATCCCAATGGATGGGGAAGAAGGTTTGCGGGATTTACGTATTGTGGATGCGATTTATGAGGCTGTTCGTACGGGCAAAAAGGTGAAAGTGTAAATCACTTGGGCTCAAAAACAGTTAGCTGAAACAGAAATATGTAGGTGCGATTGTTGATTATTTATTCAGAATTAATAAAAGAATACCTAATGTAATGGTCATTTGGCTTGCCCAAAAGATGAACATCCATTTGGTTAAATCAGATTTTGCTTCGGCAATTTTCGTGTCGATGCTAGCTTTAATTTCGGTGAATTTTTGGCTATTGAATGATTCGGCATCTTTGAATCTCTGATCAATATTCGATTGATTTTGAATGAACCTTTGATTTGTTGCGGATTCACATGTGATAAATCTTAAATCGATCTTAGACTCAAGTTTAGTGAATCTCTGATCGATTCCATTCATCTTTTCGCTCAAAAATTCTTTTGTGACCAGATTTTCGAATCTGTGGTCATTAAGTTCGTGAATGCTTGAGACAAATTCCATGGCATCGTCGTCGTTAAAGTTCAGTTTGGCACGAGCTATATCGTACAGTTTTATGTTTAGTGGTTTCATGGTCAAATGTAGCTTTAAATTTCATATTTCAAAACTAAATAACTGATCATTTTTCGACCTAAAAGGTATGGGAATATCTGTTTCCTGAAGCATTTAGATTAAATAAATGGCTTCAAAAATAGATCATTAAGAAATTTTGATTCTTCAGAGGATTCCTTTCGTATTGACAAACTTATTTTACCTAGGCCTAGCAAACAATAGACGCAAGCTATTGCGTCTATTGTAACTATCAATACTAATTCTTACAAAGTCTAAACTTTATAATATTGCTCCCATCCTTTTCTTGGAGGCGCACCTACCAGCAATTGGTTGGCCAGTTTATTATTGGTAATCTGTTTGGTATTTCGGTCAAACAACAATTTGGTATTTAATTTTTGTGCCATTACACCCAGGGTAAACACTTGGCTTAAAGGTCCCGCAATCGCAAATGGCGACCTCGTTTTCTCCAGTCCCATACAGGCCTTAAGGTAGTTGGCATAATGATTCGACGGACTCACAGGCACCACAGGCAATTTATTCGCCATATCCTTCGCTTTATCCTCCGGAATAATCGACAAAGTACTTCCATGGGATCCGCCTTTAAAAGTCAACTCTTTGGAGTAAATGATCTTTCCTGGATTTAATTTAACGGGTTGAATCTTTCCATTGCTTGGCGGTGGAATATTAGGGTCTAATGCAGAAACCCCATATCCTGCAGGAACAGGAGGGATGTTGTTGATCCCGTCGTACCAAGTAATATCCATGGCAGGCATGTTGCCGCGCGATGGAAACTTAAACAACAAGGTCGTAGAAAGTGGATAAAAGAATGGATTATGACCATCCGCTCTTTGCATGTTGATTTCGGTTGGTAATCCCAAATTTAAAAATTCATGCGCGGTGTCCATGATATGTGCGCCCCAGTCACCCAATGCACCTAGTCCATAATCGAACCAACAACGCCACTGACCGTTGACAAAGTCTTTTTGGTACTCATGTGGCTGCACCACTCCTTGCCAGATATCCCAGTCCAAGGTACTTGGAACAGGTTCTCCAGCTGGGAATTTTTTAATATTGGTATCCCATCCATGCCACCTGCGTGCTGAGTTCATGTGCGCGGTCATGGAGGTCACATCCTTGATGATGCCCGCTTCTTGCCATGCTTTGAACTGAAAATAATTAGCCTCCGAATGGCCCTGATTTCCCATTTGGGTCACCAAGTGGCTATGTTTTTTGGCGGCTGCCATCATTAATTCTACCTCATTAAAGGTCCTAGCCATTGGCTTTTCCACATACACATGTTTCCCTAGGGCCAAAGCCATCATGGTAATAGGGAAGTGCGAATGATCCGGAACGCCTATGGCCACCGCCTCTATTTGGCTTCCCATTTTATCAAACATTGTTCTGAAATCTTGAAAACGCGGCACATCCGGGAATTTCTCTATAACAGCTCTTGTCTGAGGAGCTCCCATATCCACATCGCAAAAAGCAACAAAATTAGCTAATCCTGTTTTTGCGAAGGACATGACATCAGAACCCCCTTGATTTCCTATGCCGATACACGCTAAATTCACCTTGTCTTTGGCAGGTAAATTAGCGGGTCCCGGTAAATAATGGTTGGTCGATGAAGTCCAAATAGAAGGAAATGCAGAAGCGGCTGTCAATAAGGTCGATTTTTTCAAAAATGACCGACGTGATTTTTCGTTTGATTTCATAGTTTATGTTTAAGCCAACAAATTAATTAAATTTTAATAAAATACCTCCTTCACGTGATTTTCGGGATAATAATTTGTGATTTTTTTTGGATATTGCCCGAGAATTTTGAAAAAATAAAAATATGTCGACTACCCATAATGAAGCGCCAGCCATGGCAAAGCCCACTATAGCTTTAATCCATCATGTATTTTTCTGGTTAAATAATCCTGAATCCGAGGCGGATAAAAATGCATTAATCGCAGGTTTAAATACCTTAAGAGCGATACCTACGATTCAAAGAATGCATATAGGAGTTTTAGCTTCTACTGAAAAGCGCGAGGTGGTGGATACTTCTTGGGATGTATCTGAAATCATGTTTTTCAGCGATCCTGTGGGCCAAAAAGTATACCAAGATCATCCATTGCATATGGAATTTGTAAAAAACTGTGCACACCTTTGGAAAAGGGTGTTGGTGTACGATGCACAGGATGTATAAGCTTTCATTTTTTATCTAGATATCCTATTTCAAAAATCGGCATTTTTTGTGAAGGATAAATCATCTTGATTTTTCTCCCTAATTTATAATAAGCGTTTAACTTCTTATTAAAGGTTTGCCTATTTCTTGTATCTACATAATCAATATTCATTACATTGATAATTGGAATTTTTAATGAGTCAGACAGATTCAATAGTCTAGTCATTTGAATTTTGTCTAGAGGGCTTACCCAGGTCACAATATCATCATTTTGATCATCGATGGACCTGATGTAATAAAAGCTCCAAGAGTCGAAATTTACAATAGCCTTCTTTTTTTCAGAGGAGCCGGTATGTTTTTGGATTGTCGAATAGTCAACACTGATCCAATAAAACCAATCGCTAATTTTATAGTTAATGCCAACCATAAGAAGCGCAAAAACGAAGTAAATTTTCAAATAGATGCTGGTATAAAATTTATAGGAGTTGTCGAATAAAAACCCAAAGATTGGAATCCATACAAAAATAAGATGGTGACCCCACTTGACTCTACCTAAGATCAGAAAGGTGGCTAACATGAATAATATGGACAATCCGTAAAGGCTAGTTTTATAGAAATCATTCGAATTTGGATTATTTATCCAACGTATAAAGGCTGAACCTGCTTTCCTGAAGTTTCTGATAATAAATTGAGAAACAAAAGCTAACAGAAATAGGAGCAGAAAAATAGGGTAATCTTTGAAATAGAAATGTTGATAATATGTGCTACCTAGCAAATTACGATTCAGATAAAAACTGAAATCAAATTGTTTAATGAATGCATTGACTCCTTCAAGTCGATCATTTAAAATTTCAAATAATGCTTTCTTGTTTTTATAGGGATCTAAAACACACTTGATTAATGATTCAACGCCCAATTTTTCTTCGTCAAGCAAATGTTTTTTTAAGGGTTTAGTTTCAAAACTAGGTGTGGCATTACTGAAGTACTTTACTGAAAGATTTGAATTTAAATATTGATTAAACAGGGTTAGCAATAAAAGCAATGTAATAAACACAGAGATGCTAGATTTCCAATTCAGGTCTTTAAAATTAATTTTAACTAAACAAAATGGGATTAGCGAAGGTATTAAATAGAGAAAAAACAATTTGTCAAAGCAAGCAATTACCCAAATGACCAATAAAATGCTTGATAGACACAGAAGTCTCAAAAATGATTTTGATGCATAAATTTTACTCACAAGTATTCTAGTTAGCAAATATATGATTAGGGCTAAATTTACAGGTCCAGCGTCATGTAGGACGCTAAAGTAAAATGGAATAAAAAGACACATTGCCCAGGTACCTGCTTTCCCCAAATTCAATTCTTTTTTTAGCAGATAAAAGAATAAAATCAAAGACAAAAAAGAGTAAATTCCTTTGCCAATTAGTAAAGGAAATAGTTTAAAAAATGGAAAGAAGAGTATTCCTTGTAAAGTTCCGGTGTAAGGGAACGGTAAGTTAAATTGATGATTAAAATATGTTTTTGTGTACGAATTAAAGCCTTCAGTAAAATTAACTAAAGTGAAATTTGGATTTAGATAAGCTAAATTGTGAAAATGTAGGAACTCGTCTTGGTGAAAATTTATACCAAAATAACATAATAAGGAAATTGCTAAAACGACAATCAACTGTTTCTTGTCCATTGTGAATCATCTCAAAATACAAACTTAATAATTTTACCTAAAAAGTTTAAGGCGTATTTATTAGTTGGTCGTTTTTCTTTAAAATAAGAGCAAGCTAAAATCCGGACATGATTATTCCACGGTAACCGATTTAGCTAAATTTCTGGGTTTGTCGACGTCCAAGCCTAATTTTACCCCGATGTAATAAGAGAGTAATTGGGTCGGAATGACGCTTAAAAGTGGGGCCAACAACTCATCTACCTTTGGCACTTCCATCACATGGTCTGCCATGCTGCGAATTAGCGTATCATCGGCTGAAACAACTGCGATGACCTTGCCCTTTCTTGCTTTAATTTCCTGAATATTGGATACAATTTTTTCGTAATAGGCATCCTTAGTGGCGATAAATAATACCGGCAAATGCTCATCGACCAAGGCAATCGGTCCATGCTTCATCTCTGCCGCTGGATATCCTTCCGCATGGATATACGATATTTCATTTAATTTTAAAGCTCCTTCTAATGCCACAGGTAATTATATCCACGCCCTAAAAACAAGAAATCACGCGCCGCTGCATAATGAATCGCTACCTTTTGGATCGCCTCATGCGTGCCTAAAACCGTTTTTACTTTTTCTGGAATTAAAGCCAATTCAGCTAAATAGCGTTTGTATTCTGATGTGGAAAGTGTCTTTTTCTCTAAACCAATTTTGATGGCCATCATCGCCAAAACGGTTAATTGGGCCGTGAAAGCTTTCGTGCTGGCAACGCCTATTTCGGGTCCGGCATGCGTATAAGCACCTGCATGCGAAAGTCGAGCAATGGAAGACCCCACGGCATTTACGACACCAAAAATGAAAGCGCCTTGTTCTTTTGCACGTTCTAAAGCGACTAACGTGTCTGCCGTTTCGCCACTTTGGGAAATGGCAATGATGACATCGTCGGAGTTAATGACAGGATTTCGATACCTAAATTCGGAGGCATATTCCACTTCAACTGGAATCCGACAAAGCGCTTCAATCATATATTCGGCGACTAAGCCGGCATGCCAACTTGTTCCACAGGCGACAATAACAATTCTTTTGGCTTCCGTGAAAATAGAAAGATGTTGGTCTATCCCAGCTAATGTCAAAATCTGATTCTCTGAATCCAATCTTCCCCTCAAACAATCCGTCAAACTCGCTGGTTGGTCAAAGATTTCTTTCAACATAAAATGATCAAATCCCCCTTTTTCAATTTGCGCCAATTCCATGTCCAATTGCTGTATATAAGGTGTAATGGACTCGTTACCCAGATTTTTTAAAATGATTTCATCTTGAGTGATGATAGCTAATTCATAATCATTGACATATATAACCTTTTTTGTGTATTCAATAATAGGGGAAGCGTCGGACGCTAAAAAATGTTCGCCTTCCCCCACACCTATGACCAATGGGCTTCCTTTTCGAGCGGCAATCAGTCGGTCAGGAAATCCATTCTCCATCACAATGATGACATAGGCTCCTACTACTCTTTTCAAGGCCACACGCATCGCCTCTTCTAAGGTATAATCATTATTTTTCTGTATCTCTTCAATGAAATTGACCAGTACTTCTGTATCCGTTTCACTTTTGAAAGTGTATCCTTTTTGGACAAGCTCTTGCTTTAAGGAGGCATAATTTTCAATGATTCCATTATGTACTAGGGTCAATTGGCCATTATTCGATGTGTGTGGATGTGCATTGGCATCTGAGGGTTCCCCATGTGTGGCCCAACGCGTGTGACCAATTCCTACCGTCGCCGTTTCGGTAATTTTTTCATCCCAAACCTCCAGTTCCGCCACTCGACCCTTTCGTTTACAGGTTTCGATTTGCTCAGTATACAACGCTATTCCCGCACTATCATATCCTCGATACTCCAATCTTTTTAAGCCCTTCAAAATAATGGGATACGCTTTTTGAGAACCTACATAGGCGACAATTCCACACATGTTATTGTATTTTTTAAATATTTGAAATAATTTGACTAAAACCTGTAATTATGTAAATATCTTATATTTGAGTAATTAATGCAAATAAATCTGTAATAAATTACGTATTTATAATGTAAATTAATAGTATTATTTTGATATACGGGTTTTTCTAATAGCTTGTTTGATCCAATTTTTTTGAGCAAATTCAAGAATTTGAGTTTGCGCTTTAGCACAAATTATCTTCGTACTAACATGTGTGCTAGCTTTATGATTTTGTCAACTAAAAGGCTAATGAATTAAATCTTTGACAGGATAATTTCGAGTTTTTGAATTTCCAAGGGTCCATCATATCTCTCAATAGATTTCCGCATGGTTAATAGGTCAAATTGATTACGATTTTCGATTAAAGTCCGAACTTCATTCGCTAGAACTTCTGGTCTTAAGTCAAAACATATTTTTCCATTTTGATCAGTGATAATTAATGAGGATCCTCCAGAATCTGTTGCGAGAACGGGAACTCCGCAATAAATGGCTTCCATCATCACTAAACCCATGCTTTCTTCTCTAGAGCAAGATAAAAATAAGTCCGCTGAATTTATTTCTTGAATATATTCTAATGGACTTAAGTTATTTTTTATTTCAATGGCAGGATTTTTAATTGAATTGATATTTCTTCTTAGAACTTCTGAATATCCAGTTTTTGACCAATTGCCAATCCAAACAAATTCATATTGAGCTGGGTCAAATAGCTTACTTATTTCAACAAATATTTCTACGCCTTTGACTTGACAAATAGTTCCTGAGCCAATAATTTTTATTTTATTTTTTGAGGGCTTCTTTAATTTTGTTGAACATGAATCAATAAAATTTTTATCAATACAAGACGTTATAGTCGTGCATGGTTTTTGGGTAATAGATTTTAATTGATTGTAAATAATATCTGAACAGGCAATATAATGGTCTACCTGATTTAAAATTATTTCAGTATCAGTTAAGCTCAGGTGCCCTATTCCAAAAAGATTTTCGTGAATATGTAAAAATTTGAAGACGCTAAATTGATTACTGTATTTTAATACGCCGGCGTTCGTGATGGTATTGATATACCAAATGTCACTTTTGAACTCACGCTCGATTCTCTTTAATCGATTTAGCATAACATCTTCTCCAAGATGAAATCTAATTTTATCGAAAAGATTGAAGGTACTTTCTAAGTAAAATAATTTAATATCTTTCGGTAAATTAGGAATTAATTCACCTCTTTGTTGCATTAAAACTATCCCAATGTCAAATTTGGAACGATCCAAGCTTTCAACGATGTTGAATAGAATTATTTCCGCTCCAGTCCGGTTAAGGTCTTTGGTAAAGAATAAAATTCTCTTTTTTGTAGACATTTTTTAATTCGAAACGGATTTTTGCAAACATATTCACCAAAAGAATTTTTCTTTATTGGTCAATTAAATTATGTAGCCTCAGAAGGAATCGAACCTTCATCTTAGGTACCGGAAACCTACATTCTATCCATTGAACTATGAAGCCGAGGCGGTAAAATTACGAATACTTCTCCAAAGTTTTAATCAGTACCCCAAAATCTTTTGGGTATGGCGCTTCCACGGCCATCGGGCTTCCATCCATTAATTTAAAACTTAAACTAAAGGCATGTAAGGCTACTCGGTGCATGATCGGCAACTCCTCCGATTCTTTTTTCAAATGGTAATTTCGTTTTAAATCCGAGACATATACATCCGGTCCCCCATACATTTCATCAGCCACGATGGGTGCTTTTAAACAGGTTAAATGGATTCTGATTTGATGCATGCGGCCCGTGATGGGCATGCATTCGACTAAGGTGAAGCCCTTGTAGACCTTTAACGTTTGAAACCAAGTTTCAGCGTCTTTGCCTTTATTGCGGTCAATAATTACTTTGCCGTCTTTTAAAGGGAGGATGGGTAGGTTCACCAACATCCCATCCCAGTTGTGCATACCATCGACGACCGCGTGGTATCTTTTCGCGGTTTCCCGATGCTCAAATTGCATGGAAATGTGCCGATAAGCCTCTGGGTTTTTGGCAATAATCAATGCCCCCGTAGTTTCTTTGTCTAATCGATGGCCAACCTGCGCATCTGAACTGTACTCTTTGGCCATGCGTAAAATAGCTGGGGCAAAAACATCCTTTCGCTCATCCAATGTTGCGATGCCCGATGGTTTATTGATGACAATAAAATCATCATTCTCAAAAAGTATAAAATCCTCTATTTTTTGCTTCATATTTTTTTAATAAGGGAAAGAAATTTTTCCCATCGTCACCCAAGGCGAGTCACCTAGTCGGCGCACCTTGCTTGCCCCAGCATCCATCATGGTTTCGTTGGCCAATAAAGCAAATAAAACAGCTTCTTTGGCATCCATTGGGATGCCAATTTCTGAACTATTTCTTACCGGGATGTCGGGCAATAATGCTGAAATTCTTTGCATCAGCAATGGATTTTGACTTCCTCCTCCACTGACATAAATACTTGCGCTAGTCTCAGGCACATATTTTTTAATCGCCAACACAATAGATTCAGCCGTAAATTCAGTCAATGTTCGGATTAAATCCGTAGGGGTTAAGGTCCATTGGTTGGCCTGAATCAATGCTTCAACTTTCTCTAAATGGAAGTATTCCGGTCCGGTACTTTTTGGAAAATCTTCTTTGAAAAAATCCAAGTTCATTAACGCTTCTAATAATCCCGCATGCAATAACCCTTGTCTTCCCAAACGCGCATCTTTGTCATAAAAAAAACCAGGAAAATAGTTGCGAACACATGCGTCAATTAAGGTATTTCCTGGGCCAGTATCGGTTACAAGAATTGAATTTGGATCCTGATTGGCCGGTAAAAATGTGAAGTTGCCTATCCCGCCGATATTCAAAAAGATACGATTTTCGCCTTTTTTAGAGAAGAGAAAATAATCACCATACATCGCTAGGGGAGCTCCTTCGCCTCCAGCTGCCACATGCTTTTGCCTAAAATCTGAGAGGGTAATAATGCCCGTTTTTAATGCGATATGATCCCCATCGCCTATTTGTAAGGTAGAATTCGGCTGGCTTCCCTTTCGCATAGGTCTGTGCATCACGGTCTGTCCATGCGAAGCGATCAAATCAATTTCTTCCGGTTTGATTCCCCAAGCTTGTAGCGCGCTCAAAATGAGTTCAGCGTGTTTGATCCCTATTTCAACGTTGAGTGTACTGAGGCTAGGAAAATGGATATGTTCTTTGGCAAATACGGCTTGAATGCTTTCTTTAAATTCGCTTGAATAGGGAAGGGAGACAAAGTGTTTTAATTGAAATTTTGTACTTAAACCCGAACCCTCAAATTCACATAGCGCAATATCCAACCCGTCTAAGGAAGTCCCTGACATCAATCCCAAAATCATTCTTTTGGGTTTATTCGCAATCTGATAAAGGGCGTTAATTCCCGGATTCATGGTCTTTTATTTTTTTATTTCAGCATCTACTAATTTCAACCTAGCTGTCAGCTTTCCTAAATTTTACAATTTAGTAAAGCTTAAGCTAGACACATAAGGAGCGTGGCAAAGCTACGAAAATTTAACCTTTTGGTATACCTAAAATATTCAGTCTCTTGATAATTTTATACCAAATCTCCCAACGAAATTCTGTATATTTACCCTCCAATAAATGAATGATTCCAATGGCTTTAGATGTAATTATTGTAGGTGGAGGTATTGTAGGTTTAGCGACTGCGCATAGATTATTAGAATCTAAGCCAGAATTAAAAATCGCGCTTTTTGAAAAGGAAAACATGGTTTCCATGCACCAAACGGGGAATAATTCGGGTGTAATTCATTCGGGTTTGTATTATAAGCCGGGTTCCTTGAAGGCTAAAAATTGTATTGAGGGGTATCATCAACTGATTGAATATTGCCAAAAAGAAGACATACCTTTTGAGTTGACCGGAAAAATTGTGGTGGCAAGTTTTGAACATGAGCGAGGTGCTTTGGAGAATTTATATCAAAGGGGAATACAAAATGGATTGGGGGGATTGAAAAAACTAAGTTTGAGTGAAATGAGGGAGCATGAGCCTCATGTGACTGGTGTGGAAGGGATGTGGGTGCCTCAAACGGGAATTGTTGATTATAGGGCCGTGGCTGTGAAATTAGCCAATGGAATACAAATAAAAGGTTGCGAATTACATTTGGCCGAGCAGGTTGTGAACATCACCAAAGGCCTAACGTATTCGATTGTGGAGACAACTAAGTCGACCTACGAAGCCAAATTAATTATTAATTGCGCCGGGCTTTATTCCGATAAAGTGGCTCAATGGACTCAGAAGGAACCATTGGATGTACGTATTGTTCCTTTTAGAGGAGAGTATTTTAAGTTGAAGCCCGACAAAGAATATTTGGTTAAAAACTTAATTTATCCAGTGCCGGATCCTAATTTTCCATTTTTAGGGGTTCATTTTACACGTATGATGAAAGGTGGCGTGGAGGCGGGGCCTAATGCCGTTTTGGCATTTAAGAAGGAAGGGTATAAAAAATTGGGTATTGATTTTAAGGAGCTTTGGGATACTTTAACATGGCCTGGTTTTCAGAAGGTGGCTACCAAATACTGGGAAACGGGTCTAGGTGAAATGTATCGAAGCTTTTCGAAAGAAGCATTTACCAAAGCACTCCAAGTATTAATTCCTGAAATTAAAATGACGGATTTGGTGGAAGGGGGAGCGGGTGTGCGTGCGCAGGCATGCGATCGAAGCGGCGGTTTATTAGATGATTTCTCCATTGTGGAAGATCCAAAAGTGATCAATATTTTAAATGCGCCAAGTCCTGCGGCCACATCTTCGTTGTCGATTGGTAAAACGGTGGCTGAAATGGCATTGACTAGGTTTTAATTTGAGGGTAAAGTCGCGAGGTATCGCGTCTCTACGAATATTTAGCCGCGAGGTATCGCGTCTCTACGATTATTAGCCGCGAGGTATCGCGTCTCTACAAAATATGAAATTATTATTTACCTATTTACAGCATTACCGTTGGCGCGTCATGGCGGCACTCGCACTTGCGGCTACTAATCAGATTTTCTCTTTGATGGATCCTTATATTTTCAGAAGGATCATCGACGATGTCGCTGCTGTTTATCGGTCAGATACCCATACCATGGACCAATTTATTGCAGCTATTTGGCCGTTAGCTTTAGCTTCTGTGGGTGTTGCTTTTGTGAGTCGGGTAGCTAAAAATTTCCAAGATTACATGATTAATACCGTGACCCAAAAGGTGGGGGCTAATCTGTATTCGGATGGAATCAGACACTCTCTGGAGCTACCTTATGAGACTTTTGAGGACCAGCGATCTGGAGAAACATTGGGTAAGCTTCAAAAAGTGCGAACCGATGTGGAGAAGTTAATCACCCTGGGGATTAACATTTTATTCCAGTCGGTGATTGCGCTCGTCTTCATCTCGGTTTATGCCTTTTCAGTGCATTGGATGGTGATGCCCTTGTTTTTAGTTACGGGTCCTTTGATTGGTTATGTGTCTTCCGTTTTAAGTAAGAAAATCAAAGTCATTCAGATCCAAATTGTGAAGGAATCTACGGGTTTGGCGGGTTCCACGACCGAGTCGTTAAGAAATATCGAGTTGGTGAAGTCGCTAGGATTGGCCGAGCAGGAGATAAGCCAATTGAATGCCACGACCGATAAGATTTTAAAATTGGAATTGAAAAAGGTGCGCTATGTTCGTTCTATGGCATTTGTGCAGGGGACTTGTGTCAATTTACTAAGGATGTTGATGGTGGTGGTTTTGATTTATTTGATCTATCAAGGTAAGATTACGATAGGCCAATTTTACTCCTTAAATATTTATTCCTTCTTCCTCTTCAATCCTTTGCAAGAAATTGGAAATGTGGTCAATACATATCGGGAAGCAGAGGTTTCTTTGCAAAATTTTGAACAGATTTTAGCTATTCCTACGGAGCGTAAACCTGAAAATCCTATATTGATTAAGCAGATAGACCGACTAGCCTTTGACAAAGTTTCGTTCCAGCATCAATCAGCGACGACTTCTGCTTTGAATGAGATTAGCTTTGAAGTCAAGGGGGGTGAAACGATTGCTTTTGTCGGTCCATCAGGGGCCGGTAAATCCACTTTAGTCAAGTTATTGGTGGGTTTATACCGTCCTAAACAAGGCCAAGTTTTCTACAATGGAGAATCTGGGGATGCGATTGATTTTGACCAATTGAGAAAAAAGATTGGTTTTGTGACTCAGGATACCCAACTATTCTCAGGGTCCATCCGAGAGAATTTATTATTTGTCAATCCAGATGCGACCGACGAGCAATGTATGTCGGTGCTAGAAAAGGCAGCTTGTCAAAGCTTGCTAGCGAGAGCCGACAAAGGATTAGACACGATGATAGGCGAGGGTGGTGTAAAAGTCTCTGGTGGTGAAAAACAAAGATTGAGTATTGCTAGAGCCTTATTAAGGGATCCGAATTTATTGGTTTTTGACGAAGCGACTTCCTCATTAGATTCGTTGACCGAGGAGGAAATCTCAGAAACAATCAGATCCGTTTCACAAGCTTCTGCGCATTTAACCATTTTGATAGCGCACCGTTTGTCGACGATCATGCACGCGACTAGGATTTACGTGTTGGAAAAAGGCCGCATCGTGGAGCAGGGGAATCACGAAAGTTTGCTCGAGGTCAAGGGTTTGTATTATGCGATGTGGCGCCAACAAGTTGGAGAGAATAAACCGGTGATCATTTAACGTTTTAACTATAATTTATTTTGTTAATCCTTGATTAGCCATATATTCTTTGGTAAAATTAAAGGAAGAACAAATTGCTTTACCTATATTTGTAATTTGGAAAAATTTGATCATTAGCCTTATGTCATTAAATAAATTCTCTCGAACACTTACGCAAGAAATCACAAACCCAGCAGCAAAAGCGATGCTTTATGGCATTGGTTTGACTTCTGAAGACATGAATAAAGCCCAAATCGGTATTGCAAGCACAGGTTATGAAGGTAATCCTTGTAATATGCATTTGAATGGTCTTTCAGTTCATGTAAAAAAGGGAATTCAAGAAAATGGGATGGTTGGTCTTATTTTTCATACGATCGGGGTTTCAGATGGAATGACGAATGGCAATGATGGAATGAGTTATTCACTTCCTTCAAGGGATATTATTGCGGATTCGATCGAAAATGTGGTGGGTGCGCAATGGTACGATGGTGTGATTGCCGTGGTGGGTTGTGATAAAAATATGCCGGGTGCTATGATGGCTTTGGCTAGATTAAACCGACCGGGGATGTTGGTTTACGGGGGTACAATTCGTTCAGGAATGTACAAAGGAGAAAAATTGGATATTGTTTCGGCTTTTGAGGCCCTAGGTAAAAAATATGCGGGTACCATCTCTGATGAAGATTATGAGGGGGTCATTCGTAATTCGATACCGGGAGCAGGAGCTTGCGGAGGTATGTATACGGCTAATACCATGGCTTCTTCTATGGAGGCAATGGGTTTAGTTTTGCCTAATTCTTCTTCCTATCCGGCCACGCATGAAGGGAAAAAAGAAGAGTGTTTAGCGATCGGTGCGGCGATGAAAGTATTGCTGGAAAAAAATATTTGTCCTAGAGATATTATGAACCGACATGCATTTGAAAATGCCATGACGGTTGTGATGGCCTTAGGAGGTTCAACCAATGCGGTTTTGCATTATTTAGCGATTGCTCATTCTGCTGGCGTATCCTTTACTATGAAGGATATTCAAGATATTTCGGATCGCACGCCATTGATTGCTGATTTAAAACCTTCCGGAAAATATTACATGGAGGATGTGTTGGCGATCGGCGGAATGCCAGCCATATTGAAATATTTGTGGCAAAAAGGATTTTTACATGGTGAGTGTTTGACTGTGACAGGAAAGACCATGGCTGAAAATTTGGCGGAGGCTCCTGATTTGAATTTTGACACGCAGAAAATCATACATCCAATCGAGCAGCCATTAAAACCGACGGGGCACATTCAAATATTGTATGGTAATTTGGCCACAGAAGGTGCGGTAGCTAAAATTACTGGAAAAGAGGGGGAGCGTTTTGAGGGATTAGCTAAAGTATGTAATCGGGAAGAAGAAGTGATGGAGTATTTGTCAAAAGGGGAAATTAAAGCGGGCCATGTGGTTGTCATCAGGAATGAGGGGCCTAAAGGAGGACCTGGGATGCCAGAGATGTTGAAGCCAACATCAGCTTTGATGGGTGCTGGTTTGGGAAATAGTGTGGCAATGATTACTGATGGACGTTTTTCTGGAGGTACTCATGGATTTGTGGTAGGTCATGTCACGCCTGAAGCGTTCGATGGTGGTAATATAGGGCTTGTTCAAGACGGTGATAAAATCACGATAGACGCCGTAGATAATAAAATTATCTTGCATGTCTCGGATGAGGAGTTGGCTGAAAGGCGTAAATTATGGAAGCCAATTGTTTCTCCACACACTTCCGGGGTATTGCGCAAGTATATTAAAAATGTGGCTTCGGCTAGCTTAGGATGTGTCACTGATTTGTAAAAATTTTCGATTTAGGTTTTTTTCTAAATTTTGAAGACTTAAATTAGCCATTCGATTATATTTTAAAATAAAATTCTGATTAAACATGGGACAAACCCAAACCAAAACTGCTGAATCAAACCAACCCGAACAAAAGAAATTTTTGTCGGGCGCTCAGGCCATCATGCAGTCACTGGTTGAGCAGGGGGTAGACACCATTTTTGGATATCCGGGTGGCGCCATTATGCCAACTTATGATGCGCTTTTTGATTATCAGGATCGTTTAAAACATATATTAGTTCGCCACGAACAAGGGGCTGGACATGCGGCGCAAGGATATGCACGTATGTTGAATAAAGCCGGTGTTTGTCTCGTTACCTCAGGTCCGGGAGCCACGAATTTAATTACGCCTATTGCAGATGCGATGTTAGATTCTACCCCATTGGTCTGCATTGTAGGCCAAGTAAAAGCTAATTTGTTGGGCACAGACGCATTTCAAGAATGTGATGTGATCGGGATGTCGATGCCGGTGACGAAGTGGAATTATCAGGTAGTTGATGCCAACGAGATTCCTGAAATAATAGCTAAAGCATTTTACATTGCGGAAACTGGCCGACCAGGACCCGTTTTGATTGACATAACACGTACGGCACAAACTGATTTAATGACGATTCCATATCAGTATAAATTGTGCAAAACGTTAATTTCGTATAAGCCTCGTGTGGAGCCTAAGGCTGAGCATGTGGAGGCTGCGGCTAAATTAATTAATGCGGCCAAACGTCCTTATATTTTAGCCGGGCATGGAATTTTAATTTCGGGTGCGGAAAAAGAATTAAATGAGTTTGTTGATAAAACTGGCATACCAGTAGCTACGACGCTTTTAGGAATGTCGGCGATGGATGCGGATCACCCTCTTTTTGTTGGTTGGCCTGGCATGCATGGAAACTATGGAGCGAACGTCCTAACCAACTCTTGCGATTTATTGATTGCGATTGGAATGCGATTTGATGATCGAATCACGGGAGATTTGTCGACCTACGCCAAACAGGCCAAAGTAATTCACATTGAAATAGATCCGAGTGAGGTAGATAAAAACGTGAAAGCGGATGCGCCAGTGGTGGGGGATGCGAAAGCAGCATTGAAAGCATTATTGCCTTTGGTTAAAAAGGCAGACCATTCAGCGTGGCGTGCTGAATTTAAAAAATACGATGATGAAGAGTACGATAAGATAACGAAGAAGGATTTGTTCCATGAAGGAAATCAGATCAAGATGGGTGAGGCGGTTGCATTGTTATCAAATAAAACGAAGGGAGAGGCTGTGGTTGTGACCGATGTAGGTCAGCATCAGATGATTACGAATCGGTACTATCGATTCAAAAAGCAAAATTCAATCGTCACCTCTGGGGGTGCGGGTACCATGGGATTTGCCTTACCGGCTGCCTTTGGGGCTAAAGTAGCGGTTCCTCATCGGGAAGTTGTGGCTGTCATCGGAGATGGCGGTTTTCAAATGACTTTGCAGGAATTGGGTACGATTGCACAAAGTGGTCTTCCCGTTAAAATTATCATTTTAAATAATAATTTCTTGGGAATGGTTCGTCAGTGGCAACAGTTGTTTTTTGACAATCGCTATTCCTTTGTAGAATTACAAAATCCGGATTTTATTACAATTGCCAAGGGTTTTGGTATAAATGGTCATAAAGTAAGTGACCGAAGTTTATTGAGTGAATCTTTAGATACATTATTGAGCTCTGATAAGCCCTATTTATTGGAAATTGTTTGTGAAAAAGAAGAAAATGTATTTCCAATGGTTCCTGCGGGAGGTTGCGTAACGAGTATAAGGCTAGAGTAAAATATGTTGACAAATTATACGATTTCAGTTTTTACGACAAATACGGTGGGTTTATTAAACCGAATCACGATTATCTTTACGCGCCGTCGGATTAATATTGAATGCTTAACTGTTTCTGAGACAGAGCGAAAAGGGGTATCCCGATTTACCATTGTCATTCGAAATGAAAGCCGTGAATTTGTTGAAAAGTTAGTTAGACAAATACGAAAAATTACGGATGTATTAGCCGTTTTTGGGTATTTGGATGACGAAATCGTATTTAATGAGATTGCCTTATTTAAGATCTCGACACCTTTGGGAAGTGAACCTTTGGATGTTAAAACGATCAATTTAGATTGGAATGCGAAAGTGGTTCATTGGGGTTTGGAATATGTGGTGGTAGAAAAAAATGGGACAGAAGAAGAAATCAACGAGTTTTATTCCTACATGAAAAATTGGGAAATTTTAGAATATGTTAAGTCGGGGAGAGTGGCCGTGGGAAAAACGGAGAAAGGCTTAGTTGAGTTTTTACCTGAAGAAGGTAATTGGGAAATTGTATAAAATGAAAGAATAATAAATTAAACAAGAATTAAAATGGCAAAGATTAATTTCGGAGGTGTTGTAGAAGACGTAGTTACTAGAGAAGAGTTTCCATTAGAGAAAGCTAGACAAGTATTATCAGATCAGACCATTGCGGTGATTGGATATGGAGTACAAGGTCCGGGCCAAGCATTAAACATGAAGGACAATGGCCTTAATGTCATTGTAGGTCAAAGAAAAGGAAAAACCTATGACAAGGCCGTTGCTGATGGCTGGGTTCCAGGGGTAACCTTATTTGAAATTGAGGAGGCATTAGAAAAAGGTACGATTATTTGTTACCTATTATCAGATGCAGCTCAAATTGAATTGTGGCCTACAGTGAAGAAATATTTGACGGCTGGAAAGTCGCTTTATTTCTCTCATGGCTTTGGAATTACTTACAAAGAGAAAACCGGTATTATCCCTCCAGCAGATGTGGATGTGTTTTTAGCTGCGCCTAAAGGTTCAGGTACTTCTCTTCGTCGTATGTTTGTGGCAGGGAAAGGATTGAATTCTTCTTTTGCTATCTACCAAGATGCGACTGGAAAGGCACGTGAAAAGTGTATCGCCATGGCGATTGGTGTAGGTTCAGGCTATTTGTTTGAAACTGATTTTTACAAAGAAGTAACGTCAGATTTAACAGGTGAGCGTGGTACTTTGATGGGCGCAATCCAAGGAATTTTTGCAGCTCAATACGAAGTATTAAGAGCTAATGGCCATTCTCCTTCAGAAGCATTCAATGAAACGGTGGAGGAATTAACACAATCTTTGATGCCTTTAGTGGCAGAGAATGGAATGGATTGGATGTATGCCAACTGCTCAACGACGGCTCAAAGGGGTGCTTTGGATTGGTGGAGACCATTCCGTGATGCGACTAAGCCTGTTTTTGAAAAATTATATAATTCAGTGAAGACACAAGCGGAGGCTGCACGTTCGATTGATTTGAATTCTCAACCTGATTATCGGGTTAAATTGGAAGCCGAATTAACTGAAATGCGTGAGTCTGAAATGTGGAGAGCGGGAGCTGCTGTACGTAGCTTGCGCCCTGAAAACAACTAATTATAAGTGATTTATTGCAAATGTTCTTTGCAACAAATTTATTTAAGGAATATGGAAGGAGGTGCATTTTGCACCTCCTTTTTTTTGTAAATTTGTGGGCATGGAATTCAACAAACTGCTTACTGTTCCTAGCCTATCAGATATAAAAAAGGTTGCGTTATTATTAAAAGGCGTGGTTAAGCTCACGCCTTTAGAATACTCGGTTTCCCTTTCTGATCGCTATGGTGCTCAGATTTTTTTAAAACGAGAGGACTTACAAACCGTACGATCTTATAAAATTCGTGGCGCCTATTTTAAAATTTCTAATATTCCAGAATCGTTACGTCCTCAAGGAATTGTCGCGGCTTCTGCTGGCAATCACGCTCAAGGGGTCGCCTTTGCCTGTGCCAAAATGAAAATAAAGGGCAATATTTTTATGCCTAAATCTACACCCATTCAGAAGCTTGAGGCTGTTCGTTTTTTTGGCCAAGAGTACATCCGAATTAATTTAGTGGGCGAAACCTATGACGAAGCTTTTGAAGCTTCTCGGAAATATTGCGAAGCTCAAAATGCGATTTACATTCCCCCTTTTGACGACTTTGATATCATAGCAGGTCAAGCTACGGTAACCTTAGAGATTATCGAGCAATTAGGTCAACAACTAGATTATTTATTGGTTCCAGTGGGTGGCGGTGGTTTAGCTGCAGGTGCCAGTTTGGTTTTACGCGAGCTTTCCCCGGACACTAATTTAGTAGGTTTGGAGCCTGCGGGTGCTCCTTCGATGTCCGAAAGTATACAGGCACGTGAATTAATTCACCTAAATGAAATTGACAAATTTGTGGATGGGGCTTCTGTCAAACAGGTGGGCGCACATAATTTTTCAATATGCCTTGAAGGAATCAATCAAATGTTGACCGTCCATAAAAATCACCTATGTCAAACAATGCTCAATTTGTATGCCATGAAAGGGATGATTGTGGAGCCTGCCGGTGCTTTAAGCGTAGCTGGTTTAGAACTGATTCAGGATCAAATTAAAAATAAAGTGGTCGTATGCATTATTTCCGGAGGAAATTTTGATCCCAAAAGATTTCCCGAAATCACAAAAATAGCCCATTCGGTTTATTGATCTTTTATCATTTTTTTCATAAAATTTTTATTCTAACTGTTTTGATCAATTAAGAGTATAAATCTTAAATTGGTATTATAATTAATATATTAATCTAAAAATATATATTTAATGGCTAATTTAAGATTTATAATCTAAAAATTTCGATTAGCTATATCGCTTAAAATTGCTTCGTAATATAATTAAAGGTAGTTTTGTAGCTAATTAATTAATAAAAAACATGAGTAACCGCATTCAAATATTTGATACAACTTTACGTGATGGAGAGCAAGTTCCTGGTTGTCAATTAAACCGAGAAGAGAAAGTGGAGGTGGCGAAGGAGCTAGAAAAATTGGGTGTTGATATCATTGAAGCAGGATTTCCTATTTCTTCACCAGGTGATTTCGCCTCAGTAAAAGCTATTTGTGATGCAGTTTCTGAGCCAACGGTTTGTGCCTTATCCCGCGCAAAAAAGGAGGACATCGATGCAGCCGCTGAAGCTTTGAAAACAGCAAAAAGGCCTAGAATACATACAGGCATAGGTTCTTCCGATGTACATATTATTCATAAGTTTAATTCAACCCGAGAAAAAATTATCGAACAAGCCATTTGGGCTGTTGATTATGCTAAGTCTTTTGTGGAAGACGTTGAGTTTTTTGCGGAAGATGCGGGTCGGGCTGATTTAGAATTTTTGGCAAAGCTTACTCAGGCAGTTATAAAAGCTGGTGCTACAGTCGTTAATTTGCCAGATACAACGGGGTATTTACTTCCTCATCAAATGCACCAACGCATTTCGTATTTATATGAGCATGTAGATAATATTCATCATGCAACGATTTCGATGCACAATCACAATGATTTAGGTTTAGCGACCGCAAATACGATTGCCGGAATCCAAGCGGGTGCGCGCCAAGTAGAAGTTACGATCAATGGAATCGGGGAACGTGCTGGAAATACGTCTTTGGAAGAAATTGCGATGATCTTAAATGTGCATAAAGATTTAGGATTTACGACGGGCATTTATCCTCAATATTTATATCCGACAAGTTGTTTAGTTTCGAATTTAATGGGGATGCCCGTACAGGCGAATAAGGCGATTGTTGGCGCAAATGCTTTTGCACATTCATCAGGTATTCACCAAGATGGTTTTTTAAAGCATGCTCAGAATTACGAAATCATGAATCCTGAGGATGTGGGTGTGCCTTCTTCGGCTATTTTATTGACTTCAAGATCGGGTAGAGCTGCTCTAAGACATCGCTTAAGTTTGTTAGGGTACGAATTTGAAAAGCCGGACTTAGACAAATTATATACGCGCTTTTTAATCATGGCAGATGAGAAAAAGATGATCCATGATTCCGATTTGAAGGAATTAGTAGGCTAATTTCTTAGCGGAATCGTAGACTATTTTACCGAGCTAGCTAATTCGATTCCTTCTTTTTCTAAAATTTTCAGAATACCTAAATTGATTTCCTGCTTGACCAGTTGAAATTTAGTGAAGTCCTTACTCGATACAAATAGGGTTACGGAGATATCTAATGAATAGGTTCCAAAGCCTTCAAATACAATTTTTGGTGCCTTCTTTTTGCAAAGGGCTTCTTGTAAAATAAGTGCCTCAATATCTGAAATGGCTTTTTCAATTTGAGATGGCTTCGTTTTTAGATCACATGTTAAATTAAATTTTGCCCGACGAAAGTCTCGCTCACTCATGTTCTCCAAGGATTGCGAGGTTAATAATCGGTTGGGAATCATGATCAGATTTCCATCAACTCCCCTTAGTCGGGTACTTCTAAATCCTATCTTTTCGATGTCGCCTGAAATTCCACCTACTTGAATACTGTCGCCCACCACAAAAGGCAGATCTAAAAATATCGTAAAAGAGGCAAATAAATTCTCCAACGTTTCTCTAGCCGCTAATGCCAATGCCAAACCCCCAAGTCCCAAACCCGTTATCAATGCGACTACATCTACTTGGAATACCCTGCCTAACATCACAAAGCCAGATGCTGTGATGATGAAGACCATGGAGAGGTCATTTAAAAAGGGAATAAATTGTTGTTTTGATTTTTGCTCGACCCCTTGCCATTTTTCTTGAGCCACTAAAATAACTACTTTCATTAAACGAATAATGACCCAAGTAACCGTATAAATGATCGCTAAATCAAACGTTTTTTTGATTAGAAATAAAATCCCAAAATCCTGAATAGGTGTAAAATTCCACTGGGCTGGAACTTTTAAATTTTGTGCGGCCCCATATAAAAAAATCCAAAAGATCAATAATTCAAATGGCTTCCTTAATAGGTTGACGCAATCCTGAATGGAAATGGACTCTTCAGGGATAAACCGGAAAACAATTTTAGAAAATGAATTAGAGAAAAAACGCTTGAGCGCTATTCCCAAAAGAATTATCCCTAGAAATAAAATTATATCAATGGCTGAATTTTCTAAAAGGTACCCATTTTCTAATGCGTCAATCATATGCTTATTCTATTTTGAATTCAAATATAGCCAAATACTTAATCGAATATGAAATAAAATTACGACCTTTGCACACTAAATTGACTGAAAGAGCGTATAAATACTGTATGATTTATAATCCATTAACATCGAATTGCCTGTTTAATAAAATGCATAGAGCTATTTTCAGCTTTGTATCTTTTTGTTTGTTGTTTTTGTGCTCCAACTTAAATGCTCAATCTATTCTTAATTCACCTTTATCCTATATTGGGATGGGAGAATTATATCCAGCAGAGCCGTCGACTAATTTGATGATGGGTGGAATAGGGGTTTCTAATTCGAATGGAATTTATGCAAATTCAATTAATCCTGCTCTCTTAGCCAGAAATCATTATACTGTTTTTGAAGTAGGAGTTAATACCGAACTTAAGACTTTACAAGATTATCGTCAGAAACAACAAGTTTTTGGAGGTAATTATGAGTCATTGCAATTGACTTTGCCAATAAGTAATCGTTGGACCGCTTCCATAGGAATACGGCCGCATTCAGCAGTAGATTATACCACTAAATCATTTCGTAGATTAAATTTATTAGGTGTTGATAGTTTAATTTATGGCTATCAAGGAAAAGGAAGTATTACCAAATTGAGTTTTTCCAATGGCCTAAGAATAGGTAGAGAATTTTATGTGGGCCTAGAGGCGAATTATCTTTTTGGGACGGTCAATCGAAATGTGTCGACTCAAAATATGTCTGATGGGCAATTTTATAAAATCCAATTAGAAAATTTAAACTCCTATTCTGACTTTTCTTTTAAAGCTGGTTTTGCTTATCGCAAGTCTTTGAAAAATGATTATTTCCTGAATATTGGGGGGACCATGGATTTGACTTCTAAAATGAATGCGACCCAACTCAATCGATTTGCCATTTTGGATTTGTCAGGCATGAATATGATTAATGCTGACACGCTTAGAAATACGTATAATTTTTCTCAAAATCTGCCTGTCACTACTCGAGTGGGGGTAAGTTTAGAGAAAATTGCTGCTTGGATGGTGGGTATTGACTATTCACAAACCGATTGGTCCAAAGTGGATAATAATTTAGGTAGATCAACCAAACAACTACCCGTCAGTACAAAATGGTCTATTGGTGGGGAGTATACCCCTGATTTCACCTCGGTTTCTAATTATTTTAAAAGAACAACGTACCGCATAGGCATGGCCTACACTAAAACACCTTATGATTTTGCGTCCAACGGCAATTATGCCATTGACAAGAGTTTGAGTATTGGTGTTGCATTTCCATTGAGAAATTTATCTTATTTCAATGTGGCATATCAATTAGGTAAGCGAGGAGTTTTGGCTGACAATGGAATGGAAGAACAGTACCATCGCATTACCTTAGGCCTAACGTTAAGTGACCTTTGGTTCCAGAAGCAAAAAATCAACTAACGATCTCGTCCATGCGCAATTCGAGAAACCTCTTTTTGCTGCTCGCTACATCCATTATTTTGGCTTGCCATGAGCGCGAAGTAAAAAGCTCCGCCATATACAATGGGCCTAAATCCCAATTGACCGGTATAGATATGGTTTATTCGGACTCTGCACGTTCGGTTTTGCGCATGGTATCGGAAAAACAAATAACGACAGAAACCGAGGATCGAATTTATCCAAAGGAAATGAAGCTTTGGTTTTATGATAAATTGGGAAATATTACCTCTCAAATCAGAGGAGACTCAGCTCATTTTTTCCGACAAACTAACTCCTATAAATTGATGGGCCACGTTGAAATCTTTAATGTTCAAAAAGGTGAAACGTTAAAAACAGATGAATTTACTTGGCTGCCTGATCAAAAAAGGGTGTTCACGGAAAAGCCGGTCGCTATTCATACCAAAAAAGAAATTGTACATGGAATTGGATTAGATGCCGCTCAAGATTTTTCCACTTACTCATTAAGGAAAGTTACTAATTCAGTTTTGACCGTGGACGGTCTTCCGACCCAATAGGTTTCAACCCAAGTTTTACCGATTAATTAGCAAAGAGTTCAACGACCTAAGGGCAATTTTTTAACGCAAAACGTGCGCTATCTAAACTGAACATCGTTTTATTTGGCGACCATTTCTCCCTCATGTAAGTCACGAGTTCTGCGATATCTAACGCTTGAAGTTTAGGATTCGCTGGCATATAGGCATTAAATGGTTTTCCATTCACCAGGATGGAATCCTTTTGACCATTTTTTATAATGCACGCCAACTCACTCATTTTAACGCGTTGCCAAATATCGGTTTTAGCTAATGGCGGATATAAATCTTTTAAGCCCGAACCATCCACTTGATGGCAATTGGCACAATTTGTCTGATATAAATTCATGCCCTCCACGACATATTGTTGGCGCGTAATCTCCTCCCTACTTTCACAAGAAATGCCTACTATCATCAGACCCAAAATGGCTACTTTGTTTAACATATTTTCGTTCGTTTACTCTTTTAACAACAACCCAATATCCTCCATTAAATGATTGACATCCTCCTCTTTTGTTCCATCATAAATACCTCGTACATGTCGGTCTTGATCGACCAAAATGAAAGCTCCGCTGTGGACAAATCCTCCCACTTCATTTGCATCCTCTTGAGCAGTAACCATATAGCTTTTTTCACCTAGGCGGTAGATGTCAGATTTTTTACCCGTTAACAAATTCCAACGCGGACTCGAGATGTTAAGTTTTTTAGCATATTCTTTTAGTACGCGTACCCCATCATATTCAGGATCAATGGTATGCGATAAAATTCTTACCCGATCGTCTTCCGCAAATTTGTCATAGATACGAAGCAATTGAGTTTTCATTTTTGGGCAAATCGTGGGGCAGGTGGTAAAAAAGAAATCGGCCACATAAATTTTTCCAGCTATATCTTTTTCACTGATCCATAAAGAATCCTGATTCAAAAATTTAAAATCGGGGATTTTATGATAAAGTGTGTCACCCTGTTTTCCAATCTCTTTAGGCCCTAGAAAAGGAAGTTTTTTTTCCTGTTGGCACCCCAAAACGACTAAAAAAACAAAGATAATTTTACTTAGCTGTATAAGTTTTTGCTGCATGTACACTGGAGTCCGTTGATTTCTCTAAATTCTTAAGCGCCTCTAATTGTTTTTTCAAATAGCTGATTTTATTTACCGCATCCATTTTTCCTAGGCTATCGACTGAAAAATGATGCATCCAATCCGTCATGGATTCATCGGCTTTATTTAATGATGCAATAATTTTATGGACCTTAACTGAATCTTTTCCATTTGTTAAACTATCTAATCTGCTTTTAAGTTTTAAAACATCTTCTGTTTTGCCCATTAATTGATCATGTAATTGCATCACTTGATCATTTAATTCTTGGCTTAATTTTTCCTCTGCTTCATTGCATGAGCTTAAGATGAATATGACAAATAGGAAGTTGAGTAATTTTCTGGCCATGTTATTTTTGATTTTCAACGATTAACTTTCGAACATTCTCTTTTAAATCAATGTATCCTTTTTGTCCACCAATCATTTTGGCGATTTCTTCCACACGCTCTTCGCCGACCAACTTTTTTAACGCGGAAATCGTTTTTTCGCCGCTATGATTTTTATAAACATACCAATGGTTTTGACCCGCTGCCGCTATTTGAGGAAGATGCGTGATCGCAATAATTTGATGTCCTTGGCTCATTTGCGTCAGCATAGCCCCCATTTGGATGGCAATTTCTCCAGAAACACCTGTGTCGATTTCATCCAAAATCAAGGTGGGCATCGCTCTTTTTTTAGCAATTAAATGTTTGATGGACAACATAAGTCGGCTCATTTCTCCACCCGAAACAATTTGTTTAAAGGGTTTAGGAGCAAGGCCTTTGTTGGCCGAAAAGAGCAACTGGATTTTATCGATTCCTTGGGCATACACCTCTTTTTTAATGATCTCCCAATCCATGTTGGCATTAGGTATCCCCAACGATTGCAACGATTTGGTTAGTTGGTCCGCGATGGAACCCAAAACTTCCATTCTGGAATGACTCAAATTTTCAGCCGCTGCTTGGCATGTTTGTTGGAGTTCCTTATATCGATTCTCTGCTTGCTCTAATTCTAAATCTATGTTTTCAAAAGAAGAAATTTGCTCATCAAAATGATCTCTTACCTGGATTAAATCCCCCATGTTATTGGCATGATGCTTTTGCATCAAACGGTTTAACACATCCAATCTTTTCTGTTTCTCAATAAGAGCAATGGGGTCAGAAATAAAATTTTCTGCCTCATATTCAATTTCGGAGGCAAGATCTTTTAATTCAATCCAAATCGATTCTAAGCGTTTTCTCCAAACCTCAAAATCATCCCCGTACTTACTCAACGATTGCGCCTGTTGCAAGGCTAATTGTAATTGTTGGATCGTAGACAAATCAGAAATACTGACCAAATTGCCCAAATTGGCTAATTTCTCCCGAATCTGTTCCGCATTTTCGAGTTTATCTAAACTTGATTTCAGGGCATCAAATTCCCCTATTTGGAGATTTGCTTTATCCAGTTCTTCCCATTGAAATTTTAAAAAATCTAACCCTTGTGATCCTTGAGAAGCTTGTTTTTCGAGCTTTAAGAATTCCATTTTGGCCAGCTGCATCTTGTCAAACTCCACTTTAAATACATTTTTTAACGATTGGTTTTGGGCAAAACTATCGATGATGTCTAGGGTAAAATCTGGATTGGACATCCAGCCGTGGTCTTGTTGGGAATGAATGTCAACGAGCTCAATTCCTATTCTTCGTAGGGATTCTAAATTTACCGGTGTGTCATTGATGAAAGACCTAGATTTACCTTGTGGATTTATTTCTCTGCGGATCAAACAAGGATCCTCGAAATCAATTTTTTCCTCGATAAAAATTTCTTTTAGTTGTTGATGTAAGTCGACATGAAAAGTACCTTCAATGACACATTTTTTTTCCGAATCAAATAAGGTCTTTGTGTCGGCCCTTTGGCCTAGCAACAAACTAATAGCCCCTAATAAGATGGATTTACCAGCCCCCGTTTCCCCAGTAATTACGCTTAAGCCGCTCCCTAGATCAAGATCTATGGAGTCGATAAGTGCATAATTTTGAATATGGAGGTGCTTGAGCATTCGTTTTTAAATTGGACTAAATTTACACAAATATACTATATCAAATTTTTCTTCCTTTGATTCGAAAGCTTTTTGATAAATTTTATCAATAATTTGTACCTTTGAGAAAATTTCTCGCCTTAGTTTACATAACCCACATAACATGAGTGTTTTAGTTAATAAGAATTCAAAAATTATTGTCCAAGGATTTACGGGTACGGAAGGTACGTTTCATGCAGAACAAATGATTGCCTATGGCACTCAGGTTGTTGGCGGAGTTACTCCAGGAAAAGGGGGAGCGATGCATTTAGACCGTCCTATTTTCAATACAGTTGCGGATGCAGTGACTCAAACGGGTGCTGATACGTCTATTATTTTTGTTCCGCCTGCATTTGCAGCGGATGCAATAATGGAAGCGGCTGACGCTGGGATAAAAGTAATTATTTGTATTACAGAAGGTATTCCGACCAAAGATATGATTGTGGCTAAGGAATATATCAATCATAAAGATTGCCGTTTGATCGGGCCAAATTGTCCAGGTGTCATGACGGCTGGAGAGTGTAAAGTAGGTATCATGCCTGCCTTTATTTTCCAAAAAGGGAAGATTGGTATCGTATCTAAATCAGGTACATTAACCTATGAGGCGGTAGATCAGTTGACAAAGGCGGGTTTAGGTCAAACAACTGCGATTGGAATTGGTGGAGATCCGATCATTGGAACTACGACTAAAGAGGCGGTTGAGTTATTAATGAACGATCCAGAAACGGAAGGCATTGTGATGATTGGAGAAATTGGGGGTGGTATGGAAGCCGAAGCAGCTAAATGGATAAAAGCAGATGGTAACCGCAAGCCAGTTGTTGGCTTTATTGCGGGCCAAACAGCACCCAAAGGTCGTAGAATGGGTCATGCAGGTGCAATTATTGGCGGCGCGGATGATACGGCTGAAGCTAAAATGAAAATCATGACTGAATGTGGAATTCATGTGGTGTATTCTCCAGCTGATATTGGCGAAACAATGATCAAGGCTCTTGCCGCGAAATAATCTTAATAAAGGATGATTCCTTTTTTAGTTAAAAGATCTGTTAAACAGTTGGTATGCAAACAATTGTTTAGCAGATTTTTTTTATTTTTTCTTTTTGCAACGCTTACATTTTCTTCCAAAGCCGAATGGCAAACCATTCATTCCTTTGAGAAAGAGTGGTTGGTATTCCAACCGAGTTGGAAGGCTTTTCTTCCTTACATCTCCACGAGGCACTTTAATTACAAATCAAAATCGCTTTTGATTAATCCAAGCGATTTCCCAAAGGGTCATTTGAAAATTGAAGCATCCAAGAATTACACCTTATTTATTAATGGAGTATTTTTTCGTAAAATATCACAAGGGGCGTTGATTCGAATGAATTTGGATAGCCTTGGTTTAAAGCAGCCCTCAGCCGATCGACTCGTTTTGACATTTTATGGGGATGAATTAAATGGACTCCCCCAGAAAGTTTTCATTGAACAGAATGTAGAAAAGGGAAAAATATCAACCTCGAATTTTCTCGGAATGAAGATTCGTGAGGGCTCAGGTATCAACAACTTCTTTGCCTATGCCATGTTAAGTTTATTAACACTCCTAGGTTTTTTAAATTCATTTTTCCCCAACTATTTTTATTCGTATTTCAGGTATTCCGATTGGCTAAGTTTGGAAATCAAGGATGTGGTCATTGCAAAAATGCCTTTCGCCTTTCCCAACTTATTCGTCATTTTTATCTTGAGTTTAGTTTCTGCCTATTTGGCCTATTTTAATGGATTGTTGCAGACCTTAAATCAAACTTTTACTTTTGGCAGTTCTATGGCCGAGAATTTTACTGAGGCCTTTTTATTTATAGGATCTAAGACGATCGTGGCTTTCATTTTATTTGGATTGCGCTTTTTTATGTATCAAATGTTCTGCTCATTATTTATGTTGGATAATTTGGCCAGTATCCATTTCTTTAAATCAATTCAAACCAACATTCAGTTTTTCACTTTACTGATTTTTTTCATATTAATCTACTCGGTCTACATGGGACCAGCATTTATCAATCATCTAAATTGGATTCGAACGGCAGTTGATGTGTACTTCCTTTTCCGAGCCATTTACTTTTTTATCATTTTTAAAAAGCATTTCAAATTCAACCCACTTTCGCTCATTGCGTATTTAGCTATTATTGAAGGCCAGGTATTATTATTTGGTATAAGAGAATTGATTTTTCCAGAATTCATGTAAATCACATGGATGAAATTTGAGAAATTTAATCGTATATTTGCATTCGTTTTGAATTTTACCTCAAAATGAATTCCAACAATAGATTGAAATTGTATGAGTGAATTAAATGTGATACAACCAGATCCCAAAAGGTTGAAAAAAATCAAAAGTATTTTGGTTACTCAAGCTGCGCCTACGGATGCCAAATCTCCCTATTTTGATATTGAAAAGAAATACAATATCAAGGTGGATTTCAGGTCTTTTATAGAGGTGAAGGGAATTGCATATAAGGAATTTAGGAAGCAAAAGATTAACATTTTGGAGCATACGGCTATTATTTTTACTAGTCGGAATGCGATAGATCATTTCTTTAGAATATGTAAGGAGGCGAAAATTGAAACTCCAACGGATATGAAATATTTTTGTATTACGGAGCAAACGGCCAAATATCTTCAAAAGTATATAGTGATACGTAAGCGCAAAGTTTTTACAGGAACGAAAACTGCATTGGATTTATTGGAGGTAATTAAGAAACATAAGTCAGAGAATTTTCTGTTTCCATGTTCAAACAAACGCCAAAAAGATCTTCCGGATTACATGGGTACCAATGATTTTAAAATCACAGAGTCCGTTATGTATGAAACGGTTTCGTCTGATTTGTCAGATTTGGAAAACGTATTTTATGATGTACTTGCATTTTATAGTCCATCGGGGATTACTTCATTGATGGAGAACTTTCCAGGATTTAAGCAAAACAATACTCGAATTGCGGCTTTTGGCCCAACGACTGCTCAGGCGGTTAAAGATGCCAATTTGATTTTGGATATTCAGGCTCCCATGCCGAATGCCCCCTCCATGACGGGTGCGCTAGAGCAATACATCAAACAAGCAAATAATTAATTTTAGCTCCTTTAAGGAGCTTTTTTTTGAAATAATCTTGCTCGAAGCAAATTATTGCTTATTTTTATTCGCCTATTAAAATTCGACTTTATTCAATGCGCCATAGTATTAGCTTCATTTCGGTTTTTGACTTCAGAAAATGGCTTTTCCTTGCTTTGGGATTGATTAGTTTTGCTAGTTTAGGTCAGCAGGATCCTGGATTAAGTATGTTTTCCCTAAACAATGCGAATTTAAATCCCGCGTTTGCTGGTTGGCACGATGAGACTTCAGTCCAATTACACATGCGTAATCAATGGTCAGGATATGAATCCACTCAAGATGGTTCTGGCAGTTTAGGAACTCAATTATTAACCGCTTCCATGCCATTGGGCATATTTAATACGGGCATTGGTTTCTTATATATGTCGGACAAAACCCCTTCTGGGGTAGGTATGCAAACGGTTCGATTGCAATTAGCCCATCATTATTCGATAGGTTCGGGGTTGATTTCTACGGGAGTTCGGATCGGTATGCAAGCAAAATCTTTTGATGGACGTGTTTTTCGTGTTCGAGATTCAAATGACCCATTGGCTTTAGAGCTTTCTGGTAAAACGGTAAGTCAATCCTTGCCTGATTTTGGGTTAGGAGTGGTTTATTCGAAAGATAATTGGAATGCAGGAATTTCAATGGATCACCTGACGAGTCCTACCTATACGTTTAATTCGAATGCAGCAGCGGTGCCTTTGGCCATGGTTTTTGCAGCTCATGCGAGTGCTGAAATTTTATTGAATACATCATTTGATATTTTGCCATTTGGCCAAATAAGGTATTATTCGGGAAAAATACTGCCTGAAATGGGTGCAAGAGTTGAATACCGAGACATGTTTTGGGTAGGAGGCTCTTTTCGTTTAAATGACGCTGCCATCGGAATGATGGGGGTATCTTTGTTGAATAATCGGTTAAATCTCGGTTATTCCATTGATTATACGTTGGTTAATTTAGAGACAAAGTCCTTATTGACCCATGAGGTATTTGTTAAGTTTAATCTTCCCACATTTAAAATGGGGGTTCAAGCGGTGCCAATAAAGACCCCGCGTTTTAAGATTAATTAATTTAAACCTTGGAAAAAAAAGTTAATTCTTTAATTATTCTTAGAAAATTCTTTAATTTTGAGGAATTTGAATCTTTATGGATTCTTTTAATATTGATTAACACAATTTTTTAGAATAGATTTCGTTCAACAAAAGATATTTTTAATTCGGTTATATGAATTTACAATTTTTAGCAAAGCGTTTGTTTTTGATTTCATCCGTTTTAGTCGTTGTGGCCTTGATCAATAGTTGTGGCTCTAAAAACTCAGGAGGATCTAAAACACTAAGTAGTAAAAAAGGAAGTTCAGGGAAAGGAGGCTTGTTGAAATTTGGCAAGGGATCTAAAGATGCTCCAGGGATTGCCAATGGTGAAATTGTGGCTTCTAATCGCCGTGGTTGGACTCAGCCTACTCCTTATGGAATGGTTTTGGTGCCATCCGGTAGTTACATGATGGGCCAAGCAGATGAGGAAATTTCCCGTGCAGGCATAAATTTTAATAAGCGTGTAACGGTGTCGGCATTTTACATGGATGATACGGAAATCACGAATCATGAGTACCGCCAATTCACCAATTCATTATTAAAAGATTCTGTTTCAGTCTTGGGAGAGGACAAAATCATGACGTCTTATTATCCTGATACCACGGTTTGGAATGCTGATTTCACGTTTCATAATGGTGATCCCATGACGGAATATTATTTTTCTAGCCCAGCTTTTGATCAATATCCGATTGTAGGGGTGAGTTGGGACGCAGCTAAATATTTCTGTTTATGGCGTTCCAAAATGATGAATGACTATCGTAAAAAACAAAATATGTACATACTTCCTCGATTTGAACTTCCTTCTGAATCAGAATGGGAATGGGCAGCTAGGGGAGGAAGGGCATCGGTTAAATACCCTTGGGGTAACCCTTACATTGCGAATTCGAAGGGTTGTTTAATGGCTAATTTTAAGCCTCACAGAGGAAATTATGATGCGGATGGGTATTCCTATACTGCACCAGCAAATGCCTATGATCCTAATGATTTTGGATTGTATAATATGGCTGGAAATGTGGCGGAATGGTGTGAAGATGCGTATGCAGATAACTCAGTTGCGATAACTTGGGATTTAAATACGGTCAATAAAGATGCTGATGAGCCTAGAAAAGTAACTAGAGGAGGATCTTGGAAAGATATCGCGTATTATTTGGAAACAGGTACTCGTGCTTATGAAGTGCAAACAAGAAAGCGTTCTTATATTGGTTTTAGATGTTCTATGAGATATTTGGGACGTCCCAATATGAAATAATGTAAGGATTGAAAACTCAAAAAAATAAATTGATCAAATGAAAGGATTAGAAAAGTCAATTAATGTAGTAGCTAGTTTTGGAGCTGCAGTCGTTATCGTAGGAGCCTTATTTAAAATTGTTCACTGGACAGGAGCGAATGAGATGTTGATGGTGGGTATGTTCACAGAAGCGGCAATTTTTATTTTATTTGGTGTTTTGTATTTACAGGCTAAACCTGACAAAGAATATAATTGGGAGAAAGTTTATCCGGAATTAGCGGATGGTGCGCCTGCTAAAAGTTCATCTTCAGCGGGTTTGTCGGCCTTAGCAAACTCACAAGGTTTAGGGGCTGATGTGGTAGAGAATTTGACAAAAAGCTTAAAAGGTTTAACGGATACAGCGAACAGCCTTCAAGAGATTTCTAAGGCGACGGGTGCCACTCAAGATTTTGTTAATTCATTAAATAGCTCATCTCAATCTTTGGGTGCCTTGAACAAAACGGTTGCGGATGCGACTACTTCGTTAAGTTCTATTTCAATCTCGTCCACTGAAGCAGCTAATTATGCAAAGCAATATGCGAAGGCTGGAGACAAATTGGCTTCATTGAATGCGGTTTATGAAACTGAAATCCAAGAAGCAAGTAAGCATTTGAAAGCGATCAACGGATATTATGGCAATGTTAATGCGACGGTAGAGCAAATGGCTTCCACGCAAAAAGATGCTGAAAACTTCAAGTCAGAATTGGCTAAATTGAACGCAAACATTCAGGCGTTAAACCAAGTTTATGGTAGCATGTTAACAGCTATGAAAGGATAAATTTATGGCAAGTTTAAAAGAAACACCCCGGCAGAAAATGATCGGGATGATGTATTTAGTATTAACTGCCTTGTTAGCTTTACAGGTAAGTGATGCTTTATTACAAAAATTCAGCCTTTTGAATAGCTCGTTGGAAATTGCTAACCAGTCGGCAAGCTCAAAAAACAAAGGAGTAGTTCAAGGAATCGACGAAAGAATCAAAGATTTGCCTAACCCGGCTGCTTATGCAGATGTGTTGCGTAGAGCGAATGATGTTAGGAAATTATCAGATGCTTTAGTCAATCATTTAGATGGGTTAAAAGGTAAGGTATTAGAAGCTGGCGGAGGCATTGATCCTGAAACGGGTAATATCAAAAATCCAAAAGAGGAGGAGATGGTTTACGAATTGATGGTGGGTGCCAACAAGGCAGGAGAAGCCTATAAACTAGTTCCTTTATTCAATTCCTATATCAAAGAATTAACTAAGTTGGCCGATCCGGGTACCAAGTTTCCCTCCTTGGCATTAGATGCTAAAGATGACCCTACGGTTAATCGAGATGGTAATCAGTCCAATAAGGATTTTGCTGAACTAAATTTTGCTCAAACACCCGTTCCAGCGGCATTGGCTTCTTTAAGTCAAAAACAAGCTGAGATTCGTCGCTACGAAAGTGATGTGTTAAACCAATTGGCAGCCAAAGTAGGAGCGAAAGAAATTAAATTTGACAAAGTTTTTGCTCAAGTTTCTGCCAATGCTAATACGGTAGTAGCAGGTATGGAATATCAAGCCGAGGTATTTATCGGTGCCACCTCATCAGGATTTACTCCTCGAATGAGTTATAATGGCTCTTCTATTCCGGTGGTTGATGGCCGTGGCCAAATCAAGTTCAAAACCTCAGGTGGTGGATATGATGGCAACGGAATGTCCAAAAAACAATACACTGCTACCGTTTCTTATATGAGTCCTGCAGGACCCAAAACAGAATCCATCACGAAGGATTATTTTGTATTAAAGCCTACTTATAATATTGAAACGGCTACATTGCCTGCACTTTATTTAGGTTGTGCCAATCGTTTAAGTGTAGTTTCTGCTGGATTGGGAGCCTTATGGAATCCGTCGTTTAGTGCGGAAGGTGGAGAAGCGATCGCAGGTCAAAACCGTGGTAAGGTAACAATTGTTCCTTCAGCAGCTAATATTACCTTGAATGTATCTAATAGTGGAACACTGTTAGGGAAAGAAACTTTTAGAGTTCGCCGAGTGCCTAGACCTGATGTTAAGGTGTTTGGAAATGGAGCTGAGCTTGATGAGAAACGTGGGGCTAGTGCTACTGGATTAAGAAGTATTGATGCAAGAGCCATTGCGGATGAATCATTTAAGTCGACGAATCCTGAAGATGCCAACTTCCGAGTGTCGGAGCTTTATGTGGCTTTAGCGAGGGGACAGCGGAAAATAGATGATGTGACTTTGCCTGGTTCAGGCTCAATTGCTAAATTGGCTTCTCAAGCGCAAGCGGGAGATCGTTATTATATTGAAATTAAGGGAGTCCAAAGGAAAAATTTCAAAGGAGCAGTGGAAACCATTCCTTTCTCTATGGCTAAAAATATTCCATTGAATTAAAAATAAGGTTTTATGAAATTATTCGGTAAATATTTATTGGTTTTGGCAGTTTTAATTTCTGTGCAAGTTCAGGCACAGGAAAAACCTCGTGTTCAAAACCCTAATTCAATTCGTCCGATCGATGAAGAGGATGTTCACTACCGAGCACGCCTATGGCGCCGCATGGACTTGAACGAAAAAATTAATCAACCGTTTTTTTCGATCAACAACGAAATATCGAAATATTTAGTGGAGTGGGTGAAAGCAGGAGTATTGGTTCCATACAAAAATGATTCACTAACGGTTAAACTTTCAGCAGCGAATTTTATCGAAAATTTAAAAATGGAAGAAACGACAGGTGATGGAGAATTATCAGAGGCAGAACGTGCAGCTGGATTTGGAGGAGAAGTAGCCAAAGATGCTAAAAAACCTGAAACGAAAGGTGGCGCAGGAAGTGATGACGGTTGGGGCGCCGGTGGAGCAAAAGCAACGGCTGCAACTGCTGAGGTAGCGGCTAAAGATAATTTTGATGCGAAGGCTCCTATTTCTACCGTGGCTTATTATTTTCCTAAAGAACTTAGTATTATTGAAATAAAGGAAGATGCCGTGATCGACCGTAAAAGATCAAGATTATATTTTGATATTCAGGCTCTAACGCTAATTGTTCCGGCGTCAAAAACAAAGGCTGGATTTGATAAGGCTGTAGCATCATTTAGGTATAAAGATGTTTATAAGTTGTTCAGAAGTAATCCTGATTGTATATGGTTTAATTCTGAGAATGAAACCCAACACAAAAACATGGCTGATGCCTTCGATTTGCGTATGTTTCAAGCACGAATCATTAAGAAAGGAAATGCAGAAAATAAGTATTTGACAGATATGTTTGAAGGAGAGAAAGAAGGCTTATTAATGTCCCAATTGCTCGAATATAAATTGCTAGAATTGGAACACGATTTGTGGGAAAATTAATAAAAATTTAAATAAAATCTAGGGATGTATATCATCCCTTTTTTTATGTCATCAAAACTTGTTAAAGTATTATTCTTTGGATTATTTCAAGTTTAATTCTTGTTTAAATTCATTTTTTGAAGACTTAAATGTAAATTGCGATCAAATAAGTATAGATTAAATATATGTCGTATCAACGCAAAATCAAAATTGTTGCCACAGTAGGTCCTGCCTCCGAATCCAAAGAATCATTAATTCAATTAGCGAAAGCTGGGGTCAATGTATTTCGATTGAATTTTTCTCATGGTACTCATGAAGATCATTTACAACGATTACTGACCATCCGTGAAATAAGCAAGGAGCTAGATTTAAACCTAAGTATTTTACAAGATTTACAAGGTCCTAAAATCAGGACCCAATTAGTTGAAAATAATGGAGTGGTTTTAGAAGCGGGCAAGCAATTGATTTTTGCGATGGATGAAAGTTTATTAGGTACCGCTGAAAAGGTGGGAACTACGTATACTTCCATGTATTTAGATGTGAATGTGGGCGAGCGTATATTAATGGATGACGGAAATCTTGAAGTTAAAGTGATATCAATCGATCCAGTTAAAAAGGAGGTAGTCACTGAAGTAATTTATGGAGGTATATTAAAATCTAAAAAAGGAATTAATCTCCCTGGGACCAAGGTTTCTTTGCCTTGTTTGACACCGAAAGATGAAGCGGATTTGTACTTTGGTTTAGATCATGGTGTTGATTGGATTGCCCTTTCTTTTGTTCGTAAAGCGGCAGATATTTGGGACATAAAAGATAAAATAAAGGCATACGGTAAAAATACGCGTGTCATTGCTAAAATAGAGAAGCCTGAGGCGATTGATAATTTAGATGAGATTATAGAAGCAACGGATGCCATCATGGTGGCTCGTGGTGATTTAGGCGTGGAAATGGATGGTGCTATAGTTCCTTACCTTCAACAATTAATGGTTGAAAAGTGTACAGCTGCCGGTAAACCAGTCATTGTAGCTACTCAAATGTTAGAGTCAATGATCACAAACCCGGTACCTACTCGGGCTGAAACATCCGACGTGGCGAATGCCGTTTTACAAGGTGCCTCGGCAACGATGTTGAGTGGGGAATCTGCGTCAGGTTCTTATCCGATTAAGGCGGTAGAAACCATGGCACATATTCATGAGATTGTTGAGCAACAACAAAATGAATTGGAAATTATTCGAGGGGATGAGGCGGCTATTTATTTTAAAAATCACTCATTAGCGGGCCAACAAGTTGCCCTGACGGATCGTTTGATTGCTGGAGCCTGCCGATTAGCTCGTGATTCTAAGGCTAAGGCCATTTTATGCATTACAAATTCTGGACATACAGCCTATAGACTTTCTGCTCATAGACCTAAGGCCGATTTGTTTGTCTTTACATCGAACAAAGAGTTAATGACAACTATGGGTTTATTGTGGGGTGTTAAGGTATTTTTCTTTGACCCTTCTGCCGACAATGTGGAGCAAACCGTTGCTGCTATGGTGGATATGCTGAAAGGAAAGAAGCTATTATCAGCCGGCGATGTATTTGTCACTACTTTGTCAATTCCAGCGCATCAAGGTAAAAAAACCAATACAGTTCAATTGGCTACCGTTGAATAATTAGAGTTCAATCCCAGCATTTAACTCGATATGAAACGAAAGGAATCAAAGGTTAAACATTCGCTTTTAGTGATTTATTCCCTTTGGACTGCATTTTGGTTCATTTCGACTTTTTTACTTTTATATCCACTGATGTTTATTTTTCTTCAAAAGTTATCTTGGAGAAGATATACGCATCGAATAGTCCGGTTTTGGGGTCAGTTGTTTTTTCTTTTTGCAGGCATGCGAATTCAAGTAAAACATCATTACAAGCCAGATCGTAAAAAGGTGTATGTTTTTTGCGCCAACCACTTCTCCTATTTGGACATTCCATTAATGGTGGTGATCATTAAAAATTACTTTTCATTTATTGGCAAAACAGAAATTAAAAAAGTTCCACTCTTTGGTTCTTTGTATGCGAGGCTTAATATTTTAGTCAATCGAAATGATCGTATGAGTCGAGCTACTTCCTTAGGCCGTTCGATTAAAGCCTTACAGGCAAAAAGAAGTATCATTATTTTCCCTGAGGGCGGAATTGTTTCTAAAGAATTTCCGATCATGGGAAGGCCATTGATGGATGGTGCTTTTGTGATGGCCGTCCAGCAACAGGTTCCGGTAGTTCCCATCAGCTTTTTTAATAATCATTTATTGTTAAATGATCGTAATTTTTTGCTACGACCTGGCGTCATTAAAGTGGAAATTCACCCACCCGTGGAGACCTTGAGTTTAACGAATGAAGATGTACCTGTTCTACGAGAGCGTGTTTTTGAGATGATACAAAATCCTATTTTAGCACATTATGGTATCGACGCACCTCAGTAAATACACCTTATTTTTATTTTTTCTTTCATGCACTCAGGAAAAGGAGCAAAACAAATTTTCTGATGCGCCTAGGCCTAAAGGCTTTAACCGGATAGAATTACCCAGTGCTTCTTACGTTCCCTTAGAGAAAGGACATCCATTTGCTTTTGAAGTTTCTTCCTATGCAAAGGTTTTAAAGGATTCTGTTTCTTGGGCCGAACCTCATTGGCTCTATATTTATTATCCTCGCTGGGATGCCTTTATCCAATTGACCTACAAACCTCTGAATCAAAACACGAAGAAATTAGCTGCCCTAATTCAAGATGCGTATACACTCGCCTCTAAACACCAAGGAAAAGCCAGTGGAATTCAGGATTATGTGATGACGACTAAGTCTGGTCGGAAGGCAGGTTTAATTGAGTTAGATGGTGAAGTGGCCACTTCTTTTCAGTTTTATACGACGGATAGTACAAAGCATTTTTTACGAGGGGCTGTTTATGTGAAAACGGCTACGGCCAATGATTCCTTGGCGCCCATCATCAAATTTCTAAAACAAGATGCCATTCATTTGATTCAAACGCTTGAATGGAAATAGGCTTTTTTAGGCTTGTTGTTCCCCCATTCTTTCCGTTTCTTTGTAGTGCATGAGTGAAATTAATCCTCTTTTTGAAAGTGAAGAATCAACTGTTTTTGTTGACGCTCTCCTTCCTTTGCCTATCCCTAGGCACTTTACTTACCGTGTTCCTAGGATTTGGGCGGAGGTAGTCCAATTGGGCCTAAGGATTGTCGTACCCTTTGGGAGTTCAAAAGTGCTTACGGCTGTGATTGTTTCCGTGCATCATCAACCACCCAAGCAATACCAAGCAAAATATATCTTAGAGATTTTAGATGAAGCTCCTTTAGTGACTGAATCTCAAATTAAATTATTCCAATGGGTGGCTGATTACTACATGTGTTATCCTGGGGAGGTATTTCAAGTAGCCTTACCGGCTGGATTAAAAATTTCAAGTCAGTCTAAAGTTCAAGCACATCCGGAATTTTCAAACCTCCAGGATTTAAATGAAAAAGAATTATTAGTTTATCAATCTGTGGTCGAAAAGGGTTCACTCAGTTACGATGAGGTCGCTCGCATAGCCGAAGTGAAAAGTCCTTATCACATTATTAAGTCATTGGTTGGACATTCAGCCGTGTTGATTTTTGATGAGCTTAAGGATCGGTACACGCCCAAAGTCATTCGTAAAATCAGATTATGTGTAGCATGGACGAGTCAAGACGCACTCACCGAACTGATTAAATTAATTGAGGATAAACCCAAACAAATTAATGTTTTGCTTCATTATTTGAAGTGTATTCCAGTTTTGCGTGATGCTGAATTAAATAATAAGGGGCTTGAAAAGTCAAGTTTTTCACAAGCGGGACTTTCAGAAAGCTCCCTTCAGACACTCATAAAAAATGGGTATTTTGAAGTTTTTGAGGTCGTTGTTTCACGCTTTGGAACTAATGAAGATGATTTTATCCCCAGTTCATTTGACCTAAATGAAGCTCAAACAAAGGCCTATCAGTCCATTTTAACGCAGTTTCAAACGAAGGACGTTGTTCTGTTACATGGCATCACAGGAAGTGGAAAGACAGAGATATATATTCGATTGATTCAGGAAGCCTTGTCTAATGGGGACCAAGTGCTTTATCTGTTGCCTGAAATTGCGCTGACGACCCAAATCGTTTTTAGACTTAAAAAGATTTTTGGAGACCAAGTAGGTATTTATCATTCTAAATTTTCTGATAACGAACGTGTTGAGGTTTGGAAATCGATCGTTGAGGGTAAATATCCATTTGTGGTTGGCGTTCGGTCATCCGTTTTTTTACCCTTTTCTCGTTTAGGATTAATCATTGTGGATGAAGAGCATGAATCATCATTTAAACAAGTGGATCCCGCTCCTAGATATCATGCGAGGGATGTGGCGATGGTACTTGCCGCTCAGCAGGGGGCCAAAGTTCTTTTGGGATCAGCGACTCCTTCGTTGGAATCTTATTATCAAGCCAAGCAAGATAAATATGGTTTAGTGGTTATCAAAGAGCGTTTTGGTACGGCCCAATTGCCTAACATGCAGCTGATTGATACCAAATATGCCAACCGCATGAAGCAGATGAAGGGTGGATTTTCTTTAGATTTAATCACTGTTCTACAAGAAAATTTTGATCAGGGGAAGCAAAGTTTATTATTCCAAAACCGAAGGGGTTATTCGCCTTATATTCAATGTCAAGATTGTGATTGGATCGCTTCTTGTAATCAATGCGATGTTAGTTTAACCTATCATGCGCGGGACCAAGAACTACGTTGCCATTATTGTGGATACAAAGAAGGCTTGTTGACCCGCTGTGCTGCCTGTGGAAGCACAAACCTTAAAACGATGGGCTATGGAACGGAAAAGCTAGAAGAGGAACTCCAATTACATATTCCGGATGCTCGAATCGGAAGGATGGATTTAGATACGACAAGATCAAAGACGGCATTCAATAGTTTGTTGGCCGAAATTCAATCTGGAAATATTGACATTTTGGTAGGTACTCAAATGGTGGCAAAGGGTTTGGACTTTGAGGGTTTATCTACTGTGGCGATTTTTGATGCAGATCGTATCATTAATTTTCCGGATTTTAGGGCCCATGAGCGTGGATTCCATTTAATTACCCAAGTGGCTGGTCGGGCTGGAAGGAGGGAGGTTCAGGGCCAAGTGTATATTCAAACGAATCAACCTACTCACCGACTTTTTCAATTTATCTTGAATGGGGATTATGAATCCCTTTATTCAGAGGAAATTATTGAGCGCGAGGGCTATCATTATCCTCCATTTACTCGATTAATTAAATTAACGCTTAGGCATTTAGATTCGATGGCCGTGGAAAAAGCTGCTTTTGAGTTAGGGAGTATTTTAAAAGAAAATTTTGGACATGGCCGGATTTTAGGTCCTGAGCGTCCTTTAGTCGAACGGATTCGAAATCAATATGCAATGGAGATATTAATTAAATTAGAAAAGGGTGTTTCTCTTGCTAAGTTTAAGGAAAATTTACGATCTATTTTGGACAAGGTACAAACCTCACCAGTTTGCAAAGGAGTTCAAATTATACCGGATGTGGATTGTCTCTAATTACCTTTTGAAAACCACATCTTCGTAAGGCAATCTAAATCGAGGACCCCATACACCTTCTTCCGTTCCTTTTCCTACGGCAATAATCATATTGATTTCGGCACCTGAAGGAAGATTTAGTGCTTTTTTGACTCTAACGGCATCAAATCCTTCCATGGGACAAGACTCTAATCCTTCGGCTGCAATGGATAGCATAAACGTTTGAGCAGCCAAAGCACAGGATTTATGTGCCATAACTCTTTGGTCTGCCTCTCCACCAAAACGCATGAATGGTTTTCTCATTCCCATCCAAATACAAATACATTTGCGAACAAAAGTGAAAATGCCAAAAGGATCTTGTCGGTATAAAAGAGGCATTAATTTACCATAATAATCCAAACCTCTTTTTTCCATTTTGGAGGGTTCTTTGCCTTGTAATGATTCTTTAATTCGATTTAGATTCCATTGAGCTCTAGACTTCCATAAATCTTTTCTAGTGACAAAAACGACTAAATGGCCTGGGTTTTTAGCAGCCGACTGGCCTAAACATAACGCGTGAAATTTCTCTTTTTTTTCAGGACTTTGGATCCAGTAAAATTCCCACAATTGCATGTTACTACTGTTGGGAGAAAGAATCGCTCTCTGTAAACTTTTTTCAATGATGTCATCTGCGACTATAAAATCGGGATCGAATCTACGATTGGATCTACGGCGTTGAACAATTTCTTCAAAATTTTCTGAGAGCATAAATGGGGTATAATTTCTCCAAAGATACGGATTAAATCGAAAAATTAGGGTGCGATGTCCTCTAATTCATACCGGACATAGGCGAATTTTTTGCCATTAGGAGACCATGAAGGCACATTTATCGTTCCTTGCCCCCCATAGAATTCTTCTGTTAGGTCGGTTAGTTTTTTCGTTTTTAAATTGAGTAACCTCAACTTAACTTGGTGCCCAAAGGGATGTTTGTCTGCTTGGTCTTTTACATAACTAATGACCGTTGCCACTTTTCCGTTGGGGCTTATGTGAGCAAACCAATTGGAATAATCGTCAAACGTCATTTGTTCCGGATTAGATCCATCGGCCGCCATTCTCCAAATTTGCATTTTACCCGTTCTGAACGAGTTCATGTAAATATATTTTCCATCGGGCGAATATTCAGGTCCATCATCTAATCCTTGGGCCTCTGTTAAGCGAATCTCTGGACCACCATTGGAATCCATGGCATAAATATCAAAGTTATCATTTCTAGAGGCGCAATAGACAAATCTGGAACCGTCGGGTGATACCCCGTGCCAATAAGAAGGTGTTTTTTCAGTCAAAAGCATCGGTTCTCCTCCTTCGCTAGATACTTTGTATACATAAGATCCTCCTTTTACATCGGGCTTGCCACTGGAAATAAATAAAGTTTTTCCGTCAAATGAATATCCGTGATCATTGTTGGCTTTTTGAATAGTGCCCGTATTTAGTACGCCTAATTTTTCTCCGGTGGGACTAATTTTTTCTAATTTTCCAAGGCTATTGATCAATAGGAATTTACCATCTCTAGACCAGTTGGGCGCCTCAAAATGTCTATGTTCTCTTAAAATTAATTCTGATTTGCCCGTTTTTGAAGAATATACATATAGGGCACTGATTACTTTTTTCCCTGCTGGAATTTGTGCTAAGATGTTTTGCGCAACGACAAACATCATTAATAATGTTGTTATTTTTTTCATAGGTTTTTGTTTTGCATACTAATGTATCAAAAAAAAAGCAGGACTTGTGTCCTGCTTTTTTAATTTTTCAAAAACCTATGTGATTAATAACCAGGGTTTTGAGTCAATGTAGGCTTTCCGTCTTTTTGTGAGTTTAAGATCTCGTCATTGGGTAGAGGGAAATAATCATTTTTGCCTGCAGCAAAAGATCTACCTACTAGGTATAGTCTCTTGTTATAAGTTCTGCCTGACATATCTGTTCCGCTTTTAGACTCTTCAGCTAAATACTTGTTTAAGTAGGGTGCTGCGATACCCCAACGAACTAAGTCGAAGAAACGGTGACCTTCCATCGCAAACTCTAAACGATTTTCCATGTAAATAGCATTTAATGCATAATCTTTTCCTTTTGCTGCGAAAGTACCCGCTGGATATGGATTAACTACGTAGTTAACAGATGCATCTTGTACTGAACCCGTTTTAGCTCTTGAACGAATCATGTTTACATAGGTTTCAGCAGCTGCTAAGTTTCCTAATTCAGCCTCACATTCTGCCAACCATAAAACAACGGATGAGAATTTAAGCATACGGAAGTTGTTATTAACAGAACGTCTGCTCGTAGAGTGAGTAGTACTTCCTTCTTCGGCTAAATAATACATCCATTTTTTACCAATGTAGGGACCTGAATAACCTTGGTCACGAATCCAGATTTGTCCTGGCATTATACCCCAATCTAAGAAGTTTACACCACGGCGACCTACAGTCCAATCTAAACGTGGATCTACTGGGATCGACTTATTTAAATTAAATGCTACGCTAGATGCTAATCCTTGATCGTTTGGTAAATCCACATTGTTATATGTATCCGCTGTACCATCTTTCTTTTCTCCAATCATAGGCAAACCATCCGAAGTAGTTTTGAAAGCATTCACCAAGTTTTGAGACGGTAAATAGAATCCGCAACATCCACGACCAGGAGACGAAGCATTATATGGCCAATTCAAGCCATCTCCCGCATTTCCATTATTACCAGTAGAACCGTCATTGACAGAAAATTGAATTTCGAAGATTGATTCCGCATTATTATTTCCGGTCGTACGGAAATTATCATGGAAGTTTGGTACTAATTTCTTGCCTGAGTTTTTGTAGACATCTTCTAAAAGAGTTTTTGCAGCTGCAAATTTCTTTTGAAACATATACGCTTTTGCTAAATAGGTCATCGCAGACCATTTAGTGGCACGACCTTTTTGAGATTGTGTAGCTGGCAATACGGCTGCCGCATCTGAGAAATCCTTCTCGATGTTAGGCCAAATATCCGCTGTGTTAGGGATCTTCGTAGAGTTAGGATCTTCACGCTTGTAAACAGTCTCAGAAATGTAAGGAACTTTATTCCACATTTTCTTAGCTTCAAAGTGAAAATGGCCACGTAAGAACTTAGCTTCGGCAACTACTTGTGCTTTCTCAGCATCCGTCATGTCTTTCACGTCAGCACTTTGAGCTAATAACATAGCTTCATTCGCACGCGCTACTCCATCATACATTCCCCACCATTTACCAAAAAAGTAAGAATTGTCTGATAGCCAGTTGAACTGCTCAATATACGTTTGCTCCGGCTGATCTCCAGCATCGGTTCCTTTAACAGCATCACCCGAAGTGATACCCCCGAACACATAGTTCGAGCTAGTAGACGTACGACCCACATTTCCTGATCCTACACCGTCCAATAATGAATATGCACCCACTAATAGGGCATTAACTCCATTTTTATTACTTAATGAAGCTAAGTTTGCCGCTCCTTGTGGTGCGATTTCAAAGAAACTATCTGAACAAGAAAAATTCAGGCCGACAGTCGCTAAAATTGATAATATGATTAATTTTTTCATTTTTTTATCTGTTTTATTTACAAATGTTAGCTTAATTAAAATCCTACTTTTAAACCAATATTATATGATTTAGCTACCGGGAAAGCTCCTTCGTCAATACCCATGTGGATATCTTGGTTATCGTTTCCTGAAGTTCTCAAGTTAATATCTGGATCTAAACCTCTGTAATTCGTGAAAGTAAACAAGTTTTGTCCTTGGACATAAACTTGTAAAGCGCTCAATTTTAATTTTTTAATGATTGTATTTGGCACGGTGTAGGTCAATTGGATATTTTTAATTCTAAAGTATGAGCCATCTTCAACCATGTAAGATGATATCTGCTGACTTGTTGCATCTTGAGAATTTAAACGAGGTAACATAGCTACATCGCCTTGCTTTTTCCAAGAGTTATACAACATTTCCTTCGAACGATTTCCTTGGAATGTATTGAAGTCTATCCAATAACGGGTATAGTTGAAAATCTCATTACCTTGAATTCCTTGTCCAAACATAGTTAAATCCCAGTTTTTGTAACCTACCGACACATTTAAGCCATAACTAAAATCTGGATGTGGATTACCAATAATGGTTTTATCCGCTGCTGTTACCACTCCGTCTCCATTTACATCACGGAATTTAAATACTCCTGCTCTTGTATACGTATTTCCAAAAGCTTTTGGAGCAGATGCCGCTTCCGCGTCATCTTTAATGACACCGTCAACAATATATCCAAAGAAACTTGCGATAGGCAAACCAGCTTTCGTTACTGATATAGCAGGTAAACGTGTTCCAAATCCAAATACAGTTGCATTAGGGTCATTGTTCAATTTAACTACGTTGTTTTTGTACATGGAGTACATAGCACCAACCGTGTAACGAACATCACCAATTTGATCACGGTAAGTTAAACTTAAATCAAATCCAGAATTATTCACCTCACCAATATTTACATATGGAATGCTCGCGTTACCAGCTGTTTTAGGGATAGGTACCTGCGTTAACATGTCAGATGTGGTACGAGAATAAACATCCAACGCAACATCTAACTTATTGTTCCATAAAGAAGCATCCAAACCTACGTTAGTTGACGTGTTCGTTTCCCAACGGCCATTCGAGTTACCAAATTGAGCTAAATCGAAACCAGTTGCAATAGAACTTCCTGAACCTGCGATATCGTATGCGTTATTATTCGGATCTGGTATGAATAATGTAGATGCATTATATACGTTTGGAATTAACTGGTTACCCGTTTTACCCCAACCCCCACGAAGTTTCATGTCATTAATAAATGTCAAATCTTTCATGAAATCTAATTCAGATAAACGAATACCTACAGAGAATGCAGGGAAAATACCATAACGGTATGCCGGAGCAAAACGTGATGATCCATCGCGACGAATCGTAAAGTCAGCTAATAACAATTCTTTGTATGAGTAGTTGACTTTTCCGAATTGTGAGAACAAAGCGGTAATCGGTGAACCACCTCCTGAATTTGAAAGACCTGCTGCCGCACCATTATTTAAATAACGATAAGAAGGATCATCAAAAGCAAAGTTTGAACGTTGCGCATTAAATCCAAAACCATACGTTGACACCGCTTCAGTACCTACTAAAACATTCAGCGAATGATCTCCAATTGTTTTTGCATAATTCAATGTGTTATACCAAGTAATCGCACGGTCATAAGAGTTTGAAACAGTTAAGCTGTTTGCATTACGAGCCTCAACAGCCTCAATATTTCTATTGTAGTATTCAGATCTATTGTAGTTGTTAAATTCAAAACCTAAACTAGTTCTTGCCTTTAAATCTTTAATGATTTCATACTCACCATATACGTTTCCGAAAATATGTGTAGCTCTTACAGGGTTATCTTTTTCTCTAAATAAAATAGCGAAAGGATTTGTTGCGTTTCCTAAATTTTGTCCACGTGATCCTGCAAAACCATTCAAGTCAGATGAGTTAGTGCCCCCTAAAGCTTTTGGCCCACCCGTAATATCATATACTGGAATCATTGGGTGAATCCGCCATGCTAACATCATTGAATTACTCTCAGAGTTATTACCACTTGGCGTTCCTTGTCTTTCATCATACGTGATCGTTACATTTTCTCCAAAAGTAAAATTGCCTTTTTTGAATTCTGTATTGGCACGAACTGAATATCTTTTGTAGGCAGTATATTTCAAGATACCATCTTGAGCAAAGTAATTGGCAGAAATGGCATATTTACCACCCTTAGATCCACCTGTTGCGCCCACTTGATAACTAGAAATGTTGGCAGGTCCAAAAATAACATTTTGCCAATCAGTTCCTTCTTTGTTTGCTTTCGTAATATTAAAAGCCGTTTTATTTAAATTAGGATCAGCTAAGTCATTTGTATACGTATAATTGGCTGGCAATGTTCCGTAAATGTTTGGATAAATATAATCCGCGATTGTTTGTGAACCATCTGCACCAAAACGATATTGAATCGATGGAGAAGTTCCAGCTGGTCTTCCTGCACCTATTTCAGACTCGTAATAGTATTGTCCTAATTCCTTTGTATTCAACATGCCGATCGTTTTACCCACATCTTGAGTTCCCGTGTACATGTCAAAAGTGATTTTTGGCTCACCTTCGCTTCCACGTTTAGTCGTAATGATTACAACTCCATTGGCCGCACGAGCACCATAGATAGAAGCCGCAGATGCATCTTTCAATACCTGCATAGACTCAATATCATTTGGGTTGATTTGGTTCAAAGTTCCTTGAGTAGGTACTCCGTCAATTACGTATAATGGGCTATTGTTGTTAATAGAACCAAAACCACGTACACGAACCATTGTTCCACCACCCGGTGAGTTGTCATTACCAACCGTCACACCCGCAGCGCGACCTTGTAACATTTGAGTTACAGAAGCAGAAGGTACCGCGTTAAGTTCTTTCGCACTTACCACAGTTACAGCACCTGTAATGTCTTTTTTACGTTGAGATGCATAACCTGTAACGATTACCTCGCTTAATTGGCTTACATCATCAGCTAGCGTAATCGCTAAAGTGGATTTACCACCTACGGCAACTGTTTGGCTTACATACCCAACAGATGTGAATGTTAGTTCTGCATTAGAACTTTTTACATTAATGGAGAATGATCCATTTCCATCAGAAGTTGTACCTACGGTACTTCCTTTGACAACAATAGAAACTCCCGGAATGCCCTGACCACCTGAGTCCTGAACTTTTCCCGCTACTTTTCGGTCTTGACCAAATGAAACCCAAGATAGGGTTAACATTAATGCCATCATGAAGACCGCTCTGCTTACGTAGAATTTTGTTTTCATAAATAATGAATTAAGGGTTTAAATCTCCTTTGCTTGACGCATCGAAGAAAATTGAACTTTAAAATTAATGTATTTTTATAATAAAATAGTTTTTTAACATATTTTTTTGATTTTTTATGAACTTTTAATGATTTGTTCATGGAATGTTGTTTTGAGGATAATGTGGATGGAGCACCTCTAGTTTATTCAAGCTCTTTGATTAACTTTGTCTTTTAATTTTTTTGATCCTTTTTATTTATGTTAAATCTTGTATTATTTGGCCCTCCTGGAGCTGGTAAAGGTACTCAATCGGCGAAAATCATTGAAAAATATGGCTTGATTCATCTGTCGACAGGCGACTTATTGCGCGCTGAGATACAAGCCAATACGCCTTTAGGTTTAGAAGCTAAGAAATTAATGGACCAAGGCATTTTAGTTCCAGATTCTGTGGTGATTGGAATGATTGAAAATAAATTGAACGAGAATAAGTCGGCCAATGGCTTTATTTTCGATGGTTTTCCTCGGACCGTTGCCCAAGCAAAAGCCTTAGATGTTTTGTTAAGTGGTCATCATTTGTCCATCACCCAAATGATTGCATTGCAAGTGGGAGATGAGGAATTAACTCAACGTTTATTATCCCGCGGAAAATCCTCAGGACGCCCGGATGATCAAAATGAAGAGTTAATCCGCAAGCGCGTGCAGGAATACAATGAAAAAACAGCTCCCGTGGCTACGCATTATGCTGACCAAGGAAAGTTTACAGGGATTAACGGGGTAGGGGAAATCGAGGAAATTTTCGAACAGATTGTCGCCATTATCGAGTCATAATCAAAGGTAATTTTTTAGATGCGAGGTGTCGCGTTCCTACTGGTTTTAGACACGAGGTATCGTGTCTCTACATATTTCAATCGAATTCTATGACTTCAAATTTCATCGATTACGTTAAAATTAACCTTCGTTCAGGACATGGCGGAAGTGGTTCTTCTCATTTTAGGAGAGAAAAGCACGTTCCCAAAGGTGGTCCAGACGGAGGGGATGGTGGTCGAGGGGGTCATATATATTTAGTTGGCACAACCCAACAATGGACTTTGCTCCATTTGAAATATCAAAAACATATTATTGCCGATAATGGAAACGGGGGCGAAGGTGCCCGCAGACGTGGCGCGCAAGGAGAAGATGTATATATTCAAGTTCCATTAGGAACGATAGTAAAAGATGGAGAGACGGATGAGTTTTTAGCAGAAGTAACCGATGACGGCCAAAAAGTACTTTTGTTGCCTGGAGGCCGAGGTGGATTAGGTAATTTCCATTTTAAATCCTCCACCAATCAGTCGCCTCGTCATGCGCAACCGGGCGAGTCGGGCCAAGAACGTTGGGTCATCATGGAATTGAAAGTATTAGCGGACGTAGGCCTAGTAGGTTTTCCAAATGCGGGTAAATCAACTTTGTTGTCCGTCATTTCCGAGGCAAAACCTGAAATCGGTGATTACCCTTTTACCACTTTAGTGCCTAATTTAGGTGTAGTCGCCTACCGGGATTATAAATCGTTTGTGGTCGCTGATATTCCTGGTATTATCGAGGGTGCTGCAGAAGGTAAAGGCTTAGGCGTGCGATTTTTAAGGCATATAGAACGAAATTCTATTCTATGTTTTTTAATTCCATCCGATGCTACGAATTGGGGAGATGAATATAAAATACTGGTGGGGGAACTAGAGAAATACAATCCTGAAATGTTAACAAAGCGCAGGGTCTTAGTCGTGTCAAAAATGGATCTTTCCATTCCAGAAATGAAAGATGAGATGAGAGAAAGCTTGCCAGCAGATCTTCCACTTGTTTTCATCTCTTCCGTGACCCAGGAAGGTATTCAGGAATTAAAGGATATTTTATGGGTAACCTTGCTAGAGGAAAATAAAAATCTTCAACGGCCTGAACTGCTTAATGAACAGATAGAAACCGAGGAATAAGGGTATTTATTTCACTTGCTTGGCCATAAAGGCTATGCCCTCATTAAAACTGCTGGGCGAGTAACCCAAAACTTTTTTAGCTTTATCTAAAATAAATCCAGTCCGCGCGGGCCTTTTGGCAGGTTGTGAGAAAGTAGATGAATCTGCTTTTTTGATTAATTCTTTGGGTAAATGATAAAATTCAGCGGTTTTAATGGCCATCTCATACGGTGTTAGAAAATCACTTCCCGAGATGTTGAATATTCCTTGGACATGGTTTTTCGTGATGAGCCAACAACCCATCGCCAAATCTTCCGCAAGGGTCGGGGTTCTGAATTGATCCGTAACCACGTTGATGGTCTTGCCATCTTCCAGTGATTTTTTAACCCACAAAATGATATTGGTTCTACTCATATCTTCTACAATTCCAAAAACCAAAATGGTTCTTGCAATTCCCCATTTTATCGTAGATGCTTGAAGCAATTGTTCCGCCCTTAATTTACTTTCTCCATATATAGAGATTGGACACGGTTTAGCTTCTTCATCATAAGGGCCTGAAAGCCCGTCAAAAATGAAGTCAGTAGATACATGGCAGAAAAAAGTATTATTCGACTTACATGCATGAATCAAATAAGACACCGCCGTGACATTTAATAATTCACAACCCTCAGGATCAACTTCACATGTGTCTACATTCGTCATGGCCGCCGTATGAATTAAAGCATTGGGTTGGTACTTTTTAAAAACCTCCAAAACTTCTAATTCATTTGTAATGTCAAGGGAAACGTAGGTGTATTTTAAATTACCAGTAAGGCGATTTGGGCCTTTGGCCGTGGCGATTAATTTAATTTCAGGAAACTGGCTCAGCAAGTGAACTAGTTTTTGACCTAAAAGGCCATTGGATCCCGTAATTAAAATCGTTTGTTCCATACTATTATAATGCGATTTGCCTTCTAATTTCCTTTAATAAGTCACTGGCCCCTGTAGCAATTAATTGATCTGCTAATTTCTGACCCAATTCAATCGGATTTTTTCCAACGAGCGAGAACTCGATTTTTTGTTGGCCATTTAAGCTTAAAACTCCACCGGTCAAATTTACAACATCTTTTTCAATATGAGCATGTCCATACACGGGAACACTGCAACCTCCATCTAATTTTGATAAAAGCTCTCGCTCCGCTAAAATACATGTTTCAGTCTCCTCATGATTACAAGCAGATCGAATGATACTTTGCAAATCAGAAGCAATTGTTTTCGCACATTGAATCGCTACAGACCCTTGGCCTACTGCCGGTATAAATTGATCCAAAGGTAAATGCTCTGTAATATAGGCCGACATATCCATTCGAAAGACCCCTGCGTAGGCTAGGATCATCGCATCGCAGTCTCCGTTTTTTAATTTCTCTAGTCGGGTTTGTAAATTCCCCCGCATCTCTACTGGCTTTAAGCCAGGAAAGTGATGTCCCAAAAATGCGCGTCGGCGTGTAGATGATGTGCCAATCTGACAAGTTCCTGGGGTATTCAATGTGAAATTCGGATTTAAACTAAGCAATACGTCATGCGATTTCTCTCTTTCCGTAAACGCAATTAATTGTAAATCTTCAGGTAGGGTCGATGGAAGATCCTTGGCAGAATGCTGAGCGATGTCAATTTCGCCATTTCGCAACATCTGTTCGAGTTCTTCGGTGAAAACTCCTTTTGATCCAATTTTCGAAAGTGACCGATCTAAAATTTGATCGCCTTTAGTCGATATCGCAACTAATTCATAATTGAGCCCAGCCTTTTCCAAATAGGACCCAATATAATTTGCCTGCCAAATAGCTAGCGCAGAATTTCGTGTACCTATTTTAATTTTTCGCATGGAAAATTCTGATTAATTGGAGCGAAAGATCTAGATGTAACATTTTAGCACGTGCATTTCTTTCTAAATGATAATGTACTTCCGAAACTTTTTCACTCATTTTTCCGATGGCTTCCCCCGTTAATGTTTTTGAAAAGTTTTCAATAAATCCGCGCTCTTTTTCAAGCGATTTAATGAGCTGAGACGTACCCGAAATTTGGTATAAACATTGCCTAAATATATGTAAGGTATGCTCTAATACACTTTTTTGATCCTCTTTGGAAAACGCGTCAAACTGGTCTGCCAACAATGAAATTTTGATCAGGTTTTTGGAATATACGGCCCGCATCCATTCAGCAAACCAAGTAGTAGCACTCATATTTTCGTTCACCGCTTTATCTAATGCCCAAGAAATATTTCCTTCACAGTTGATGGCTAATTGCTGCGCTTTTTCCATTTCAATACCTGTTTTTTGGGTTAGAAAAGGGGCTAAATCTTCCTCCTCAACAGTCCCTACATTGATACGTTGGGTTCTTGATATGATGGTAGTCAATAACTTTTGCGGATCCGAACAGATTAAAATGAATAATGTGGATGAGGGAGGTTCCTCAAGCGTTTTTAACAAAGCATTTCCGGAAGAAAGATTAAGTGTTTCCGCATTCCATATAAACACAATTTTAAAGGGGGCCTCAAAAGGCTTTAGGCTAATTTTTTGAATTAACTTCCTCGTTTCTTCAACGGGTATATTTCCTTGCCGATTTCCTTCCGCACCCAGATAGCTTAGCCAATCGGCGATGGTACGATAAGGTGATTCCAACATAAATTTCCTCCACTCAGGTAAAAATGCGTCAGATTCAGCTTCCTTAACCTTTTTCGTGGTGATTGATGGGAATAAATATACGATGTCAGGATGTATTCCTTTATGGACTTTTTGGCAACTCGGACACGTTCCACACGCATCGTCACCCTCCCTTTGAGTACAGAATAAATAGGATACAAAAGCCAATGCCATTGCTGTTTGGGCGCCACCCGTTGGCCCCTGAAACAATTGGGCATGTGCGATGTGCTGATTTTGCACCGCATTGCTTAATTGTTTTTTGACCACATGTAAACCTGGGATGTCCTGAAATCGCATGGAGGATTATTAGAAAGTACTAATTTCGTAAAGATGCTTCCTCTTTCCAAATTTGTTCAATGAGTTCGGCCGAATTTTCTGGTAATTCTTGATTTTTTGCTTTTGCCCATTTCGTTGCATTGGCTAATGCTTTATCAAATTCATATTTTTTGACCTTGGGATATTCCCCCCAAGTTAATGATGGAATGAATTTGGGCAAAAATTGAATGCCGCTGATATTACAATGATTCCCCACCACCGTTCCTGTATTAAATCTTGTTCCTATCCCCGTCGTCACAAAATCGCCCATGATTAGCCCTAAGGATTTGCTATTTGTCCTTCGAGGCTTTGCCGTTGGGTAGTCAAATATGTCAACGAAATTTAAATCGTTTTTCACGTTAGAAGTGCAGGTCATCGCTCCCCAGTTACAAAATGAACCGATGATTGACGATCCCGCATACCCATCGTGTCCCTTATTTGAAAAAGGGTAAAAAATAGAATTACTTATTTCGCCACCTACTTTACAATGAGGAGCTATTGTGGTATAGGGCCTTATTTTGGATCCTAAGTTGGTCACCGAATGATCTAAAATGGCTGCAGGTCCTTGAATTAATGTGCCTATCTGAATATTTACGTGTTTTCCAATGTAAATAGGTCCCTGGCTTGCGTCTAAAATACTGCCTTTTAATTCTGCCGTGGGGTCAATAAAGCAATTTTCAGGATGGATGAGGATATTGCCTTTTTCTTTTAACTGATCTTGGTCAAATCCATTCGGTTTTATTTCCTTTTTTAATAGTTCTGAATTTAGACTTATAAGGTCTTCGAATTTTGAAAAAAATACTGGGTTGGCTTGGGAGTTAATGTTATCCCAGTCAGCAGAGGGTACCACCAAACCCCTAAAGGCAATGAGCTGCCCTTGGAAAGATAAGCTCGTTTTCTCAGGTAAGTTTTGTAGTTCTTCAATAAGCTCTTGGCTCGGGAGTACAGACCCTAAAATATTGATTGCGTTGGGTTGTTGGCCGGCCGCACCCCAACTTAATTTGGCGTTCGTTGCAGCACTCCATTTTTCATGAATTTTTGATAGACCAATCCAATGCTCGGCCAAGCTACGTATATAGCTTATCGGTCGCAGGTTTTGGGTGATTTTTGGATCGTCAAAAAGATGTATGGCTTTCTCCATTTTGCAATTTACAAAAAAAGCCTCGACAAGATTATTGAAGAGGCTTTAATGTATGTTTTTGAAGAAAATTAGCTCTTCGCGTAACGCTTGTTGAATTTATCTACACGTCCAGTAGTATCTAATAATACGTTTTTACCTGTATAGAATGGATGTGATTGTGAAGATACCTCGACTTTATAAACCGGGTACGTTGCACCTTCAAATTCAGTTGTTTCCGTTGTTGCTGCGCAAGAACGAGTTAAAAACTTGTAATCTGAAGATAAATCATGGAATACGACTTGCTTGTATTCTGGATGGATGTCTTTTTTCATTTTATTTTTTTTCGGACGATTCCCTGCCGTCATTTTATTTCTATCAATGAAGCCATTGGGATTCAGGCTCATTTAATCGGGTTGCAAAAATAGACATATTTTATAAATCTAACAAAATTTTTGTGTTATTTTTTTGTGTTTTTAGTGCTGATTAATGCGCGTAATAAATCTGAAAAAATATTTTTATTGCATTTTTCCAAGAGATAACTTGCTTAATGATTTGAATAGATGGGAGTTAAATATTGCAATTTAAATATGCATCTTTTTTAATGTTTTTTTAAGAAAATAATGTTTGCAAGTGGGTGTGTTTTTTTCTAATTTTACTTAGAAGGAATTTAAGCAAAAACGCCCGTTTTTTTGATGGTATTTCACTCTAGTTTTAAGCATTTTTAAATTATATTTTTAGGAAACACATGTACGTAATTAAAAGAGACGGTCGTCGCGAATCTGTCAAGTTTGACAAAATCACAGCAAGGATAGAAAAGCTTTGTTACAGCTTAGATCCCTTTTTTGTCCAACCTCTAGAGGTGGCCAGAAAAGTTATCTCTGGTTTGTATGATGGGGTCAAAACGACTGAATTGGATAATTTAGCAGCGGAGACTGCGGCGTCGTTGACGACAAAGCATCCTGACTATGCTGTTCTAGCAGCCAGGATTGCGATATCTAATTTACATAAGAATACGTTGAAGTCGTTTTCGGCTACGATGAAGCGTTTGTTTACTTATTTGGATCCTAAAACAGGACAAAACGCAGCCTTATTATCTAAGGAGGTTTACGATATCATTAAGAAGAATGCAGTGGAGTTGGATGAGGCGATTATTTATGACCGTGATTTTGGTTATGACTATTTTGGATTCAAGACTTTAGAGAAATCTTATCTATTGAAATTAGAGGGTCAAATCGCTGAACGTCCTCAACATATGTTGATGCGTGTGGCGGTGGGTATTCACCAAACTGATATTGCTTCTGCTATTGAGACTTACAATTTGCTTTCGGAGCGTTGGTTTACGCATGCAACTCCTACGTTGTTTAATGCGGGTACTCCAAAGCCACAGATGTCGTCTTGTTTTTTATTGACTACACAAGATGATTCGATTGAAGGAATTTACGATACGTTAAAACAAACAGCTAAAATTTCACAATCGGCTGGTGGTATAGGATTAAGTATTCACAATATTCGTGCAACAGGTTCTTACATTAAGGGAACGAATGGCACATCCAATGGCATTATCCCTATGCTTCGTGTCTTCAATGATACGGCGCGTTATGTGGATCAGGGCGGTGGAAAACGTAAAGGTTCATTTGCTATTTATTTGGAGCCTTGGCATGCGGATGTTTTTGAATTTTTGGAGTTAAAAAAGAATCACGGTAAGGAAGAGATGCGTGCAAGGGATTTGTTTTATGGTCTTTGGATTCCTGATTTATTCATGAAGCGTGTAGAAGATAATGAGGAGTGGTCCTTATTCTGTCCACATGAGTGTCCGGGATTATCGGATACGCATGGAGAAGAGTTTGAAGAATTATACCATAAATATGAGTTGGAAGGTAAGGCGCGCCAGGTGGTTAAGGCGCAAGAATTATGGTTTAAAGTATTAGAATCTCAAACTGAGACGGGTACGCCATACATGTTGTATAAAGACCATGCAAATAGCAAATCGAATCAAAAGAATTTAGGTACGATTAAGTCATCGAATTTATGTACTGAAATTATTGAGTATACGTCGAAAGATGAGGTGGCCGTTTGTAATTTAGCTTCATTGGCTTTGCCTAAATATGTTAAAGCGAATGACAAAGGTGTGAATGAATTTGATCACGCTAAATTATATGATGTAACGAAGTCGGCGACTAAGAATTTAAATAAGATTATAGACGTCAATTATTATCCCGTACCTGAGGCTCGTAATTCAAACTTACGTCACAGACCTATTGGATTAGGTGTACAAGGATTAGCGGATGTGTTTATTATGCTGAGAATGCCTTTTGAGTCACCTGAGGCACAGCAATTAAACAAGGATATTTTTGAAACTATTTATTATGCTTCGATGGAGGCATCCATGGAATTAGCGATCAAAGAAGGACCATATTCTACTTGGGAGGGTTCACCTATTTCTAAGGGTATTTTCCAGTTTGATATGTGGAATGTTACGCCAAGTTCAGGGCGTTGGGATTGGGAGAGTTTACGTGAAAAAGTTGTAAAAAATGGAGTTCGTAATTCTTTGTTGGTCGCTCCAATGCCTACAGCTTCTACTTCACAAATCTTAGGAAATAACGAATGTTTCGAGCCATATACATCGAATATTTATGCTAGACGTGTCTTGTCAGGTGAATTTGCGGTGGTGAATAAGCATTTATTGAAAGACTTGATCAAGTTAGGATTATGGAATGAATCCATGAAAAATAAATTAATTTCAGCGAACGGTTCGGTACAAGGTATACCTGAAATCCCTAAAGATCTTAAGGAATTGTACAAAACGGTTTGGGAGATTAAGCAAAAAACTATATTGGAAATGGCTGCCGACCGTGGGGCTTATATCTGTCAGTCTCAAAGTTTAAATATTCATATTCAAGATGTGAATTTTGGTAAGTTAACTTCAATGCATTTCCACGCTTGGAAACTCGGTTTAAAAACAGGTATGTATTATTTGCGTACAAAAGCTGCAGCAGATGCCATTAAGTTTACGATTGAGAAACAAGCAGAAGTTCAAATTGAGCAAACAAATACTGTAAATGAAACGGAACTGCAATATGCTGCTCATACAGCACAGGCTGCAGCTTCCTTTTCAACTGAAGACTCACAAAACCGGGCTGATATGGCTTGTTCATTAGATAATCCGGAGGCGTGTGAAGCTTGTGGTTCATAAGAAAAAATGAAAAATTAATATAAAAATCACTTGATTGAGAAGTCAAGTGATTTTTATGTTTTAATGCAATAATGACCATGGTAAACAAGGGTAGGCTTTTTTTGTTTTTTTTAGCTTTGATGTTGTTGGGGGCATTTTTGAGATTTTATCACATAAATTCTTTCGGACTTTTTGGAGATGAAAAACAAAGTGCATTAATCGCAGTTGCCAATACAAATTATGGCGGTATGGGAAAATTACTGACCCCTCCTGCCACTTTTACTCCTTCCGATTTTTGGGAAAGCCGTGGTATCAAATCATGGTTGGATGCAGACGCCAGGGGAGACGTTAGTGGGAATAGTTTGGTTCATGATATGATGTTAAAGTTATTCTCCATACTTTTTGGGAAGAGTGATGGTGCATTAAGATCGGTTTCTGTCTTTTTTAATTTGCTTACTTTATGGTTATTGTTTTATTGGGCCAGAAGGCAAAAACCAAATCAGGAATTTTGGCCACTTGGAATTTTACTATTAGCTGTCATTGAACCCTTTTTTGTGATTTATAGCCAGCAAGCTAGAAATTATACAACAAGTATATTTTTTACAACCGCATCTAATTATTTCTTTTGGAATATGGTCGGTAAAGGAGATAAGCCTAAGCCAAAGGATTTAGCAGGTTGGATATTAACAAGTTTGTGCGCCCTTTTTAGTACCTATTTGACAGCATTAGCACTAGTAGGTCAATTTATTTACCTTATTTTTATATCCAAATCACCATGGATTAAAATAAAAGCCATGGCCATTGGATCATTCGGCTTTTTAGTTCCTTTTGTTTCTTGGATGTATTGGGGACCAGGGCAGTATTTTTTTAATTATCAAAAAGATGCTGGCGCACAATATTTGAATTATTTAAAATTAAGAGGACCTGTCGTCGGCTGGATAGAGGAGTCAAATTTCATTAATCTATTTAAAAAGAGCGTTGCTATTTTGTCGGATATTTTTTTTCTAACGAACGATCTTTATAGGCGACATGGCAAATTTGGGGTTATTCTTCTTGTTTTCTTTTTCTTTTTAGTGATTACTTGGGTTACTAAAATCAAGGAAAAAAGTGAGAGAAATTTTTATATTTTTGGTCTAATACAGATTTTTTTACCTGTTTTGGTTTTAATTATTACGGCAATTGATGCCGGTACTACGACAGGCTTTTTCTTGAGATATGCCAGTTTTGGAATACCCTTTGGGATTTTCATTTCTGCTGGCCTAATCGAATACTTATTTAAATTAAATATTTGGATAAAGGGCTTGTGTATGCTAATTGTAGTCACCCAACTTTATTTTTTAATCTTTCAAATTAAGCCTTTATATAGTGATATGCATCAAAAATACACATTTTCTGAGAACAGGAGTAAAAATCCATATCCTTTAATTGCTGAAAAAATTATCAATAGCTATCAACCAGGAGATACTGTTTTATATCCTTCAAAAATGAATAACTTTTTAAACGCAAAAAACCTTCAAGAGAGGGCGGCAGATGTTTCAGATGCTCAACTCGTCAACTTGTATTTCAATAGTGATTTGAAATTTGTTCAAAAAATAGATACTATCTACAAAGATTCTGTAATTTTAAAAAAGAAAGACGGTCAAAAAATTCTCATTTTTGATTTTAAACAAGGTAAATACCGCTTTTAAATATATGCCAGTTTTCACACCTCAAGTTTCATTTGTAATTCCAGTTTATAACGAAGAAAGTAATCTTCCGATGTTAGTAGATCGGATTGTGAAAATTATGGATCAGTCCTCAATTCAGTTGGAGGCTGTTTTAGTGGATGATGGTAGTCGGGATAACTCTCGCCAAATACTTCAGCAATTAGCGATTAGTGATCCTCGTTTTCATGTCATTTTACTTTCTAGAAATCATGGCCATCAATTAGCGTTGACTGCTGGATTGTCTGTGGCTCGTGGGAGCGAAGGCGTATTCGTTTTAGATGGTGACTTACAAGACCCTCCAGAATTATTAGATACATTTTATAATAAATTCAAAGAAGGTTTTGATGTAGTTTATGCGGTCCGAGAGAAGCGTAAAGAAATATTTTATAAAAGATTTGCCTACTATATATTTTATCGAATTTTAAAGAAAATTGCCAACATAGAAATTCCGCTAGATAGTGGAGATTTCTCGTTTATTAGCAGAAGAGTCGTGGACGTGTTAAATAAAATGCCGGAGGAAAGCCGCTTTATACGTGGTATGCGAACATGGATTGGGTTTAAGCAAATTGGAATTGCATATGACCGGCAAGAAAGAGCTTCAGGCGATTCAAAATATTCTTTTGGTAAATTAGTCCAATTAGCATTAAATGGAATTTACAACTTCAGCGAATTTCCAGTCAAATTTGTCATGATTTTGGGAGGTCTTGCCATTAGTTCCTCAGTTTTGTACCTAATTTCTGTTATAATTAAAAAGATGTTTTTTGATCAAGTCATTGAAGGATTTACAGCTTTACTATTTGTGGTTATATTATTTGGCGGAATCCAATTATTTGCCATTGGGATATTAGGTGAATATATTTTACGAATATTTTTCCAATCAAAAAGTCGGCCTAACTTTATTGTAGAAACTGAAATTTTAGACGGTAAGGTGATTAAAGATTTTTAATTACAGGTCTTATATTCATTTTTAAATTCGATAATTCTGAATTTTATATCATTAATTTTCATCTTTTTTCTTTTTGTAGTTTGATTTATTGAGCAAAAAAGGAAAACACTTTTCTTAAATCGATCGAAAACTATGGCTAGAATAGCTCTGTTAATTTATTCACTCATTGGAGCATTAAATATTTTATCGGCAGTTATCGAGCTGCCTATGCTTCGGACAGTAACAAAGTCATTGTTGATGCCGATGCTAATGCTATATGTTATATCGCAAAGACATATCATAATCCGAAATAAGTTAATTTTCATCCTCGTTTTTGCTTGGCTCGGTGACGTATTTTTATTGTTTCAAGGGAATTCGTCCCTGTATTTCCAATTAGGCTTGGGCTCATTCTTGATTATGCAAATAGGTTATATTCGTCTATTTTCTTTACAAAGTTCTACGGGTAACTTTAACCTAGGCCAATGGTTTTCATTGTCTATCATTCCTGTACTCATTTACGTTGTAGGTTTTTTAGCTTTTTTACTGCCTCTCATTCCAACCGCTTTATACATCCCAGTTTGTTTGTATGCGTTGGCACTCGGTGCAATGCTTTATGCAGCCTACTTAAGAAAATTAGATTCTTCTTATTATTTTATATTCATTGGCGCAATCTTATTTGTCATTTCTGATAGTTTATTAGCTTTAGCTAAGTTTTATTTCTCTTTTACTGGGAATTCGATCTATGTGATGCTAACTTATATCTTGGCCCAATTGCTACTAATCATAGGTTTGTGTAAATTGCAGCCTAAGAATTAATTAAATGGCATGACGGTTTCTACCTTGACTCCTACAATCTTATCGGAATTAGCAGAACAATTACAAGGTTCCCTGTTTACAGATACTGTGATGAGAACCTTGTATGCAACGGATGCGTCTGCCTACCGGGAAATGCCTTTAGGAGTAGCCATTCCTGAGACAATTGAGGACATCCAAATTTTAATTTCTTTTGCAGATAAGCACCAAATCCCAATTATTCCTAGGACGGCAGGTACATCTCTAGCGGGCCAAGTAGTAGGCTCGGGCTTGGTGGTTGATGTATCTAAGTATTTCAACCGCATCATAGAAGTAAATAAAGAGGAATCTTACGTTTGGGTAGAACCAGGTGTCGTTCGAGACGTCTTGAATGTAGAATTAAAAAAACAAGGTTTGTTTTTCGGCCCTGAAACTTCAACTGCAAATCGTGCCATGATGGGTGGTATGCTTGGAAATAATTCCTGTGGTTCTAATTCCATCGTTTACGGTTCTACGCGTGACCATGTATTAGCCGTTGAAGGATATTTGTCAGATGGTACTTTTGTGACATTTGAAGCAGAAGATCCGTTCAAAACGTTATCTACTTTAGCTGAAGGCAGTCGCTTGCAGAAAATATATGCGGAAACACTTCGTGTGTTATCGGACCCAATCGTTCAAGGTAATATCATTTCTGAATTTCCTAAGCCTAGCATAAATCGTCGGAATACAGGTTACGCGCTTGATATGTTAGTGAATTCCAGTTCTTTTGTTGCTGGTAAGCCGAGTTTCAACTTCTGTAATCTGCTTGCAGGATCTGAGGGAACACTTTGTTTTGCTACTCGCATTAAATTGCATGTGGATCCTTTGCCCCCCGCGCATTTAGGTTTAGTTTGTGCCCATTTTAATACAATCGATGAAGCGTTACGAGCTAATTTAATTGCCTTGCCGTTTAATCCCTCTGCATCCGAATTGATGGATCATTACATTTTGGAATGTACCAAAGCCAATCCGGAACAGAGTCAAAATCGTTTCTTTGTTCAAGGTGATCCTGGGGCTATTTTGGTTGTTGAACTTCGTGGAGATGATGCAAATACCGTTGCGGAACAAGCTAAGGAATTGGAGAAGGCTATGCGCGCCGCAGGATTTGGCTATCATTTTCCGTATGTGACAGGGGATGGAGTAAAAAAAGTATGGGATTTGAGAAAGGCTGGCTTGGGTCTACTGTCCAATTTACCTGGAGATGAAAAGGCTGTGGCAGTGATTGAAGATACAGCTGTCGATGTCCAAGATTTGCCCGCGTTCATTGCAGAATTCAATGAGATCCTGACAGCTAACCAATTGTATTGTGTGCACTATGCACATGCAGGTTCTGGAGAACTGCATTTAAGGCCTATCATTAATTTAAAAACGGACGAAGGGCATCAGCAGTTTCGACATATCGCCGAAGAAATTGCCCGACTTGTTAAAAAATATAAAGGGTCTCTTTCAGGTGAACACGGTGACGGTAGATTGCGAGGTGAATTTATTCCGTGGATGGTCGGTGAAGCGAATTATCAATTGATGCGAGATCTGAAGTCGTGGTGGGATCCAAAGGGAATTTTCAATCCTAATAAAATTGTAGATACGCCGCCAATGGATACATTTTTGCGCTATGAGGCGGGCCAACAAACACCCGAGTTTACTACTGCATTTAGGTATAAGGATCAAGATATTTTACAACATGCGGAGCAATGCAATGGTTCTGGAGATTGCCGAAAAACACCAATTTCAGGAGGTACCATGTGTCCGTCTTTTATGGCTACTCGAAACGAAAAAGAAACGACTCGAGCTCGTGCCAATATCCTAAGGGAGTTCTTAACGCGTTCTACGCAACCTAACCGCTTTAATCACAAAGAGATTAAGGAGGTAATGGATTTGTGTTTGGCATGTAAAGGTTGTAAGGCTGAATGTCCTTCTAATGTGGATGTGGCGAAATTGAAAATGGAATTTTTATATCAATACCAAAAGGAGAATGGTACCCCTTTACGGAGTTGGTTAGTGGGTCATTTTGCTTCCATTTCCTCCCTAGCATCTTATGTACCCTTTTTATACAACTTGGTGATGGGGACCCCATTTTTACGCCGATTGTCTAATCAATTGGTTGGTTTTCATCCGGATAGAACGATGCCTTTATTGGCCAATCACACTTTATGGTCTTGGCTGAAAGGAAGAAAGTCGATCTCCTCTTCTAAATCTTTGTATTTATTTGTCGACGAATTTACCAATTTCAATGATGTTGAAGTAGGGAAAAAAGCCGTTTTATTGTTAGAAAAATTAGGCTACGAAGTTAAAACCATCCTTCATCCAATCTCTGGGCGTTCATTTTTGTCTAAAGGAATGCTGGATGAAGCAAGAACCTTGGCACAAGCCAATGTGGAATTGTGGTCTACGTTAATTGACGAAAATATTCCTTTAGTGGGCATCGAACCGTCTGCTATTTTAACTTTTCGAGATGAATATCCCGACTTAGTTTCAGAGGCTTGGCTTGAAAAGGCACAGAATTTGAGTAAAAATGTATTGTTGTTAGAGGAGTTTATTGCTCGTGAGGTAGATGCCAAACGCATCCTAAAAAGTTCTTTCAAGCAGGAAAAACGCTTATTGAAGTTGCATGGCCATTGCCAACAAAAAGCCATGAGTTCTTTGGTGGCCGCTAAAAAGGCTTTGTCCTTGCCTGAAAATTATGAAGTCCAACTCATTCCTTCGGGTTGCTGTGGTATGGCTGGTTCATTCGGTTACGAAAAAGAACACTATGATTTGTCGATGCAAATAGGGGAGCTAGTTTTATTTCCGGCGATCCGCGCGCAAAATATCGAAACTGAAATTGTGGCCTCGGGAACGAGTTGTCGGCATCAAATTCATGATGGAACTCAGCGACATGCCAAGCATACCGCTGAGATTTTATATGAAGCTTTAGTCTAAATTAGAATTTCCAACGAACAAAAGCTTCCATAGCTTCGTATTCTGCTAGCCCAAGTTTGTTATAAATCTGGGCAGTTCCTCTATTTCGATCTTCAGCTCTTTGCCAAAATTCACGGGAGTCGTCTCCTTGGAATACAACTCCATCTTTTTGGGATTGATGTTTAAAAATACCCATCCTTTTTTTGAAAACCTGATCCGGAGACATAGGAACTGCCATTTCAATTTGGTCAATGTCCCATTCGGCCCATGCACCTTTGTATAACCAAACCCAGCAATTTTTCATGTACTCACGATGCTTGATTCTAGAAATAGCTTCAAATATCGCATCTAAGCATACTTTATGCGTTCCGTGTGGATCCGCTAAATCGCCCGCTGCGTAAATTTGATGTGGCTGAACAGTATCGATTAAATCGATGATTAATTGAATGTCAATTTCTGCCAATGGCTTTTTACGTATCGTACCAGTTTCATAAAATGGCATTTCTAAGAAATGGGCATTTTCTTTTTTAATGCCTACAAACCGGCAGGTGTTTTTCGCTTCTCCTTTTCTAATTAAGCCTTTAATTTGTCGCACGGCATCTATATCCAGTTCGGAATCTTTTTTATTCTTTAAAAACCGAACCGCGTCTTTATATATTTTATTGGCTTTGGTATTAATACTTTCAAATTTTTCGTTGAAATCTACCACAAATTCTGCGAAGCGAAGTGCTTCATCATCTGCCACTGCAATATTCCCCGTAGTTTGATAAGCCACGTGAACTTCATGACCTTGGTCTTGAAGACGCTGAAAAGTTCCACCCATCGAGATAATATCATCATCTGGATGTGGGGAAAATATGATGACCTTTTTCTTAGCTGGAAAAGCTCTTTCTGGTCTTTTGGTATCATCAGAGTTTGGTTTTCCTCCGGGCCAACCCGAAATGGTGTGTTGTAAATAATTAAATACCTCGATGTTTATTTCATACGCTTGGCCATATAAGGAAAGTAAATCAGATAGCCCGTTTTCATTGTAATCCTTGTTGGTCAACTTTAATACCGGTTTTTCCAAATGAAGCGAAAGGTGTGTAACCGCTTTTTTGATCATCTTTCGGTCCCAGGTAACTGAGTCTACGAGCCAAGGAGTTTTAATCCGAGTTAGTAAAGCAGCTGCCGTTTCATCTAAAATGAAGGTAGCATTCGTGTGTTGTTGTAAATACGATGCAGGAATATCGGAAGTTACTTGGCCCTCAACTGCCCTTGCCACACTTTCGGCTTTGTGTTCACCCCATGCCAACAAAACGATTCGTTTGGCCTGCATGATTTTATCAATTCCTAAGGTGATCGCTTTTTTAGGAACTTTAGCTAATCCCCCAAAATCTACAGCCGCATCTATTTTAGTATTGATGTCCAAAGTCATCAATCGAGTCTTCGAGTTAATTAACGATCCTGGCTCATTGAATCCAATGTGGCCATTGCGCCCAATTCCTAATAAATGAAAATCCAATCCACCCAGTTTTTCTATCTTATCTTCATAGTCTTTACAAAACTCAGGTATTTTTTCGATAGGCAATGTCCCATCCGGTAAATGGTAATTTGTTACCGGTATGTCAATTTGATCAAAGAGTTGCTCTTTCATAAATCGCACATAACTTTGAACAGAATCCGGCTCCATGGGGTGGTATTCGTCTAAATTAAATGTGATGACATTTTTGAAACTCAAGCCTTCTTCTTTGTGCATCCGAATAAGTTCTTGATACACTTTTTTCGGGGAAGACCCTGTGGCTAATCCCAAAACGGCTGGTTTATTCTCCTTCGCTTTTTGCCTGATTAATGCGGCTATTTCTAAGGCAACGGCCTTGGATGCTTTTTCTGAATCATCGAAAATGGTGGTCGGGATTCTCTCAAAACTGATTGCGTGTTCCATAATTATTTATTATTTATTTTCGATGTGACCACAATAAAATCTAATTCTAATGTGTCAAATAATCGTAATATTGTTTTAATAGACGGGTTACCTTTTCCTAGTTCAATGGAATGAATGGTTTTAATGGCCACTCCACTTTTTTCACTCAATTCTTCTTGTTTTAATCTGAGCGCCCCTCTTTTTTCTCTAATTATTTTTCCAAATATTTTTAAATCCATAGTCCATCTTCCAGTGGGTAAAAATACGAGTAAAAATCATATTTAAAAATTATCGGTAATTAAATACTGATTTATAAATAAAATGCGATTTTGTTATTTTTATGATGAGCGGTCATTGGAATTGAATTTTGTTCATTAAATTTGTTTTTATGAATATGAATATTCGCGCCCTAATCATCATACTTGTTTGTCTAAGTTTTTCCAATTTAGTTGTAGCTCAGAAATCTACATTAAGTGGTTACTTAAAAGATGCCCTTAATGGGGAAGGTTTAATAGGTGCTAACGTATACGTGAAAGAACTGAAAGTAGGTAACTCTTCAAATACCTATGGTTTTTACAGTATTACATTAAATCCCGGAGAATATACATTGGTTTTCAGCTCTTCCGGATATGAAAAAATCGAACGGAAGGTCCTATTTTCAGGTGCTTCTCAAACACTTAACTTAGAATTAAAATCTTCAAATAAAGAACTAGAAGAGGTAGTTGTTCGCACAAGAGCTGTTGATGAAAATGTTAAAGGTATCGAAATGTCGGTCAATAAAATTGACATTAAAACCATTCGGAAAATACCTGCATTACTAGGTGAAGTTGATCTAGTTAGAGCCATTCAGCTCTTGCCAGGTGTTTCTACTGTGGGCGAGGGCGCTTCTGGTTTTAACGTTCGTGGGGGTGGTGTAGATCAAAATCTAGTTTTATTAGATGATGCTCCCGTCTATAATTCCTCCCATTTATTTGGTTTTTTCTCGGTGTTTAATCCGGATGCGGTTAAAGATGTTAAGCTTTATAAAGGGGGTATTCCTGCGCAGTATGGAGGTAGGGCATCTTCCATTTTGGATGTGAAAATGAAGGAAGGCAATTCCAAAAAGCTCGAAATTAATGGAGGAATAGGGGTTATATTTTCTCGTTTCTCTATTGAGGCACCCATTGTAAAAGATAAGGCCTCATTCATTTTTGCCGCTAGAAGATCATACATAGACATTTTAGCTAAACCCTTTTTAACGGGTAACAATGCGAATGCGTCCTTTAATTTTTATGATTTAACGGCGAAGGTCAATTATAATATCAATGCTAAAAACACGGTATTCCTTTCTGGTTATTTTGGACGAGACGTTTTTGGAACGAGTTTTGGTTTTAATTGGGGCAATGGCACCATATCCTCTCGTTGGAACCATGTGTTTTCTGAAAAGTTATTCATGAATGCTACAGCTTTTTATAGCAATTATGATTATTTGTTGGACTCAGATATAGAAAATAAAAGACCCAATGACTCATTTAAATGGTCTTCCAACATAGAAAATTTGAGTATTAAGCCAGATTTTACTTATTACGTGAATCCGACCAATACGATAAGTTTTGGTGGGCAGATTCTTTCATACGAATTTAAGCCTGGCAAGGCTATCGCCACATCCACGGGGGAGAAAAGGGAATTTGGCCAAGCAAATAAAATAGGAACGGAGTCATCGGCTTATGTGAGTCAAGAGTTAAAAATATCACCTATCTTCTCTGTTCAATACGGAATGAGGTATTCCTATTATGATTATAAAAGTTTGAATGGCGAATATTACGACCGAGTTAAAGTGCCTATCTCAACTGAAAATGCATCAGGCTATATTTTGAAAATAAATAAAACAGACCCCAATACAACCGTAGCTTCATATGGAAATTGGGAACCTAGATTGTCCTTGAATTTAAATGTAGGTCAAAATGCATCTTTAAAGACAAGTTATAATCGCTTAGCCCAATATGTGCACTTGATGTCAAATACAGCCGCTTCCACTCCTTTGGATGTCTGGACTTCATCGACCAATAATATAAAACCACAGGTAGCTGACCAAGTTGCCATGGGGTTCTTTAAAAATTTGGGTCCTGACGGAAATAATTATGAAACCTCTGTTGAGGTGTATTATAAGTCAATGCAAAATCAGATTGATTATGCAGATCGGGCTAACTTGTTTTTGAATCCTTATTTTGAAAAAGACTTACTTTTTGGAGATGGTCGGGCTTATGGAATTGAATTTTTTGTTAAGAAAAATGTAGGTAAATTAACGGGATGGGTTAGTTATACTTTGGCACGTACCGAGCGAAAAATAGAGGGGCTTAATGGGGGCGAATGGTACGCAAATCGATATGATCGCACACATACATTGAACGTTATTGGCCAGTATAGTTTAAGCGAAAAATGGTCTTTTGGAGCTAATTTCGCTTATATCACGGGTGTCCCTTATTCGATTCCTGCACAAAAATACATTTACGAAGGCATTGCTTATCCACAAACCTTACCTGGAACGCGAGGAAATATCAGGGTCCCGGACTATAATCGATTGGATTTGTCGGCCACCAAGAAAAACAAAAAAGCTGTTTTTGGCAAAGGAACCTCTGAATGGGTTTTCTCTATTTATAATGTGTACAATCGGAAAAATCCTTTTTCAATATATACACGTCCTAATGAAGATAATTCAATGAAAACAGAGGCGGTCCAGTTATCTATTATTGGTTCTTTTGTTCCGGCAGTCACCTATAATTTTTCATTCTAATGAAGGCATATACCGCGATTCTATTTGTGTTGATGCTAGGGTTCTTTTTGAGTTCTTGTGAAGACGTTGTGACTTTAAAAACGCCTAGTTCTGATCATTATATGGTTATAGAGGCCACATTAACTAATTTGCCAGGTCCTCAAAAAATAATTCTATCTAGGTCTCAAGACTATTTTGACAACACGGATGCCCCTAAAATTATAGGTGCTAATGTATCAGTTTCAGATGATGAGGGGCGAGAATATGTATTTAAAGAATCTAAAACAGAGTCGGGAGCTTATGTGTGGACACCAACAACACCATCTGAGTTGTTTGGAAAAATTGGTCGCAAGTATAAATTAACAGTAAAATCTGCAAATGATACATTTACAGCCTCGGAAACGATGAATCGTGTTCCGGCGATTGATTCCATATTATATCAATTTGATGAAGCAAATACAAGACAGGCAGCGGATGGAAAGCCTAAAAATGGATATGATGCGCAGTTCTATGCCCGGGATCCAATAGGAGTTGGGGATTGTTTCCGAGTGAAAACATATAAAAATCGGAAGTTGTTTAATGGGACTCAAAACTTAGTTTTTTTCTATGATGCTGCATTTCAAAAGGGAGCCATGGCAGATGGACTCATGTTTATTTTGCCTATTCGTAGATCCATTTCACCCGAGCTTTACCAAGAAAAAGATACGATTCGAGTAGATCTGTTTTCAATTTCAGAAGGACAGTTTAATTATTATTCACAAGCCCGATTAGAGTTAAATAATGCAGGGTTGTTTTCTAGGCCAGCGGCAAATATACCCACTAACTTTACCAATACGAACCCAAATTCATCCTTTCAAGGGGCAGGTTGGTTTGGAATTTCGGCTGTAAGCACCATGCAAACTATCGTGGATTCCAAAAAAGCTCGAAAAAACATCAAGTAAATTATTCGAAATTGATAATGAGACTGACCGTATGCGATTTCAAATAATTCATATTCGAAAATGAATTAGTCGCGGTGGTTGGTTGGACATATAGATTTGTCAACCCGTGCGAGAATCGGAGTTCGGGTGTAAATTTAAAGTATTGAAAAAAGCGTTCTAACCCAAATCCATATTCAAGCGATAAGTCTGAGGTGTTAGCGCTAAGGGCTGAGCTCTTTTTTTTCACATTGGCCTCTACGCCTAACTTCACTCCTCCGATCACATACATTCGATGATTTTCTCGTCTGATCGACTTATATTTGATTAACAATGGGATTTCGAGCCAAGTAGATTCTCTGGTTAATGGATTTAAATCAGGCTTTGGAGGTGACAAAGGAAATAAAATTTGCCTTTCATATAGGGCAATGTTCATTCCTGTTTTTAATTCAAAATGTTTGTCAAAAGAATAATTGACCAGACCGCCAATCTGAAAGCCAAAGCTACGGGGTGATTGCACGATTGAATCTGCACCTAATTTTGCTCGATCCCCGTTCGTTGAAAAATTAGTGGATGCAAAACCAAATAGGAAACCAAAATGAACAGGTTTCTCGTCATAGTATTCATGAAAAATCCGTACATATTTGCTGTGCTGAGCCCGAACAGTTAGTTGGGTCAGAATAAAACAGCAAAGGATCAGCCCCGTTTTTCTCAATGTTATTTTAGTTTTTGACCTATGTAGATGGAGCAAATTCCACCCGTCATGGGGATCCAATTTGTTTCTGAATACCCTACAGATTTAAATATTTGAATAAATTCTGGCCCATCTGGAAACGCCTTTACGGACTCAGGTAAATAAGTATAAGCGGAGGGATCCTTAGAAATCATTTTACCTAAAAATGGAAGGCAATATTTGGAATAAAAGGTATATAATTGTTTCATTGGAAATGAGCGTGGATTTGAAAATTCGAGAATTAAACAATATCCACCTGGTTTGGTCACCCGAAACATGTCGGACAAACCCTTTTGTAAATTTTCAAAATTCCTTACTCCAAAACTAACGATGACCGCATCAAAACTATTGTCTGAGAAGGGAAGTTTTTCCGAGTCTCCTTTTTGCAATTGGATTGTTTTTTCCAATCCCATTTTTTTGATTTTCTCAATACCGACCGATAGCATTCCTTCCGATATATCGACGCCAACAATCTTTTCTGGATTTATTTTTAGCGCTTCAATGGCAAAATCACCCGTGCCGGTGGCAATGTCTAGCATGGTTTTGATCCCCTTATTTTGAAGTAATTTGATCGCTTTTTTCCTCCAGATAATATCGATTCCACCACTTAATAGATGATTTAGAAAATCGTATTGAGGAGAAATTGAATTGAACATGTTGGCAACTTGTTCTTTCTTTCCTTTGGATTGGTCTTTGTAGGGTACAACCATAATTTATATTTGTTCAAATTAATCTAACCTGAATTGGAAATAATTGTTGGGCAAAATTACCGATTTTATTTGGTTTAAACCGTTGACATATGGAAAATGCCCACTAATAGCCACATGAGCGTAAAGCTGATGAGCATGGAAAAATTTACCAAAGCAGCCGCAATGCCTGTGTCGAAATCAAATTCATCTGAATAGGTGATCAGTGTCATACCCGCTGGCAGAATCAAGCAAATCAATAACATATTGCGGTAGGAGTCGCTAAAGGGCAATAGATAATACAAAGTTAAACCCACACTTAGCCCTAGGACATATCGTAAAGCGAGTACTTGGAAAACTTTTTGAAAGGATTTTTTAGGTAAACGGACACTAAAATAAATCCCCATTAATAACAATACCATGGGTTTATTCCCTTTTGAAATCGTTTCAATCACATCTAAAGGTATAGCTGGAATATGAATCATCGCTAGATTGCAAGTTAAACCTAAGACCATCGCTTGAAATGGCGGTAGCGTTAACACTTTGGTAGCGATAGCTCTGGCTGGATTTTTATCCTGATGCTTGCTTGACAAATAGGTCCCCATTCCATAATTAACTATAAAATTGATAAACGAATTTCCTAGGTCAAACATGATTGCGTAGGTAAGGCCCTCCCAACCCCATACTCCTTCAATGAGGGGATAGGCGAATAAACCTAAATTGTAACCCGCGCTTCCCATAGTCAGAATTCCTCGATACGCAGGGTCTTCTTTTTTGAAAATTAGAAATCCTAAAATGGAGGATACGCTTCCAAATAGGGCACAAATGATCGGCATCCAGATTAATTCAGCTCTAAGATCTACCTTAATCATGGTTGTAAATACCAAAGCCGGGAACGTGGTGTGCATTAAAAAATTTGAGATCGCCTTGCCATCACTGGTTTTGATGAAGCCAAAACTTTTTAATAGATATCCAATCGTTATAATCGCTAATGCGGAACCAAAAACTACGTTAGGCGAATTCATCATGATGGTTTAGGCAATACAATTCTAAAAGTACTTCCCTTGTTAAGCTCAGTAGATTTCAACGTTAGTTTACCTTCATGGTAATTTTCGACGATTCTTTTAGCTAAAGTAAGTCCTAGGCCCCAACCGCGTTTTTTGGTACTAAAGCCGGGCGAGAATATTTTCGAAGTATTTTTGGGGCTTATTCCCTTTCCTGAATCTGAAATTTCAATGACTAATTGGTTCAACTTCCCCTCAAACAACTGAATGTGTATTTGCCCTGTTCCACCCATCGCGTCTACGCCATTTTTACAAATGTTTTCAATCACCCATTCAAATAAATATTTATTGATATTGGCCGATTGATTTGGCAATAAACTAGACTCAATGTCAATGGTCACCTTAGTCGAAATACGTATTTTTAAATAGTTGATAAAACTCGAAATCAATTCCAACAAATTTTCCTGTTTCAATACAGGAATCGAACCAATATTGGAAAAACGTGTGGTGATGGTCTCCAAACGCTGAATATCTTTTCCCAATTCAGTCACGATATCAGGATTAATGTGCGGTTCATTGCGCAAAATTTCAACCCACGCGGTTAGGGAGGATAGGGGGGTGCCCAACTGGTGAGCCGTTTCTTTCGCTAATCCTACCCACACTTTATTCTGCTCTGCTCTTCTTGAGTAGGAAAAGAAAATATAGCCTAAAAATCCTACGATCAACACGACGGTTAGTTGGGACAATGGATAATACCTCAACAATTTTAGCAATTTGGAATTCCCATAGTAGATATATTCCTTTTGGAAACCCATATCCATTTCTATCGGCTTATTCTTTTCAGCAATAATTTCTTGAAGCTTTACCTTTAAAACCATTTGTCTTTCGTCCATGGTGGACGATTCGTTCAAGGGAATATTGATGGAGTTTAAATGCCCACTACCATCCTTCCAAATGACGGGGATGGTATTATTTTCATTGATTTTTTTAATCCGTTCAAAAAAGAAATTGATATCTGCATTTTCATCACTCGTCATTACATAGCGGATCGTTTCTGCATATAGCTCGATTTGCTGCTTTTCACGTTCCTCTAATTTTGAAACTAATCCATCTGTAAAGTAAAGTGAAAATGCCGCCATGATGACTGAAACTGAAAAAAAAGCAATTTTCAACCAAGTATCTCGGTTGTAAAAAGCTAGCGGCAAGGAAACTTCTTTAAACATCTTGCATGAAAGATTTCAGTTCATAGGAAACAAAAGTTTTCACTTTTATGACCATTCCTCACAAAGTACTCACCGTTTATCCACAAATCAAAAATATTTTTTCTAAAGTACTATGTATAACCAAGTACCTTTTATACATTTGTGTCAACAATAAATAAAATAGCCAATGGATATTGAAAATACCAAGGTACAGATGCGAAAGGGGATTTTGGAATTCTGTATTCTGCAAATTATTTCAAGGGGGGAGGTTTATGCTTCGACCATGCTAATAGAGCTTACCTCTGCCAAGATCATGGTGGTCGAGGGAACTCTTTATCCTTTATTGACCCGTTTGAAAAATGCAGGTCTTCTCGATTACAAATGGGTTGAGTCCGTATCAGGGCCCCCTCGCAAATATTATGTGTTGACCGAAATGGGTAGCACTTTTTTAAGCGACCTTCATGGAACTTGGGATGAATTGCATGCCTCGGTTTCTCAAATCATTCATCAGCAAACATCACAATCATCAACATCAGGCATATGAAAAAGACTTTATCCATAAACATAGCTGGCATCGTTTTCCATATCGAGGAAGATGCATATGCAACATTAGATACTTACCTTAAATCGATCCATGCTTATTTCAAAAATTTTGAAGGAGCCAAAGACATTGTCGACGACATCGAAGCACGCATTGCTGAAAAATTCTGGAACATTAGAGAAACTGAAAAAACAGAGGCCATCACCCAGATGCATGTGGATGCTTTAATCGCCTCCTTAGGAACGATAGCTGATTTTCAGGAGATTGAAGAGGAGGATATTAAAAAAGATCAAGCCTTTAATGAGGTCCCTAAATCAGTTTTCCCCAAATCTTTTCGCCGTGATTTGTCAAATAAAAAACTAGGTGGCGTCGCGTCTGGAATAGCTAACTACTTTGAGATCGACCCTATTTGGGTTCGTGTTATCATGGTTGTCGGATTCTTTGGATTGATTCCACTCTTGTACGTTGGCAATATTGTTTTTTGGGCCTATGTGATTTGTTGGATTGCGATTCCAGGGGAAATTAATGTAGAGGCAAAGTCTTATCGGAAGTTCTACCGTGATCCTGAAAAGAAGGTGATCGGAGGGGTGATGGCTGGAATTGCCGCGTATACGGGTTGGGACATAGGCCTACTCCGAGTATTAGCCGTTATTTCATTATTCTTTTTTGGCTCTGGCGCTGCGGCCTATATTTTTATCTTGGTCATTACTCCTGAGGCAAAATCATTAACAGACAAAATGGAAATGACTGGGGAGCCCATTACCTTAGAAAATATTGAAAGAAATATTAAGGAAACGGTCCAACCAGATTCATCGGAGGAGAAGCCCATTACTCGGATTTTGCTTTTTCCTTTCCGTGCCTTTGCGGCTATTTTTTCGGCACTAAAACCTATATTAACAGGTGTTCGTTGGTTTGCTCAATATCTTTTAGGAATCGTTTTATTGATTATCGCAGCTGCGTACATGATCGCTTTAGTTGTTTTAACGACCGCAGGCATTTCGGGTTTTGATCATGGGCAAGTGGGCATATCTTTTGGTGATGCAGTTCCTATCTTTTTATTGGCACAAGATTTACCCGCTTGGGCTGTTTATGCAGCATATGCCGCCATCATACCGATGATTTTGGGGATAGGAATTGGAGGAATCTCTTTATTGGCCAACCGGAAATTAACGAATAAGACTTATCAATATACATCTACTGCCATCGCTATAATAGGTTGCATTGGTTTATTTGCCGCATTTAGTATGGTCGGTCGCAATTTTCAGCGTACCGCTACTGTCAACCAAATTAAAGAAATTAGAACAGACTCCTCTTATGTATTCACATTAAACCGAGCGTCTCAAGAAACAATCTGGGAGAAAATGCTAGGCAATACCATCATCGCAGATGAATTTTTAGAGGATGATGAATTGCATGATTATAATCGGAGTGGTTTTTCACGCGCCTCTGTCAGTTTAGAAGGGTATGATGGCAAGACGATCCAAGTCATAACATTTGCTAAATCAAATGGAAAAACACGTATTGATGCGGAATTGAATGCTAAGTCGATTGATTATCAATGGCTACAAAAAGGTAATCAAATCGTGATGGATAGCCATTTCGGGTTGAAGAATTTCAAGTTTAGAAACCAACGCTTGCGTATAAAAGTATTAATTCCTTATGGCGTTTCCTTTGGAATGACGCGTGATTTTGCCTTATACATCGAAAACTTGTTGGACTCTGGATATTTTAAAAATGAAGAAAATGACTTGTTTGTTGGCTCCAAATGGGCATTTACTCCTAGCAAGGGATTGATTTGTTTGAACCGTGAGCCTGATTCCAACAGTCAGTCAGATGAAATAGATTCTGATTTTAATGAAAATCCAAACCTTCCAAATTCCGATAAATCGAAGGATCAGGATGATGCCAATATCGGTTTTTCAATCACTAAAACTTTGCCCGCTTTTGCCAGTATTGAATTATTGGAATCTGAAACGGCTACTATTTCAATTGTTCAAGGTCCGTCGTATCAAATCACCTATAAATCAACGGATCAAATGCAAGATTTTTCTAGCTTAGCAAAGGTTGACCAAGGGGTGCTTAAATTCCCAAAAGTCCAATCAGGTCTTGACATTGAAATCCAAATGCCAAGTCTTAAGAAATTAAGTTTAGGTGGAAATAGTCGGACGACTTTAAGTGGATTTGATGTGGATAATTTAGACGTACTATTATCTGGTTTTCACAGTTTGACATTAAATGGCAAATCGAAGCAACTCCAAGTGTCGGCGAATGAATCCTCCGAGGTATTGGCAGGTAATTGGCAAACCCAACGAGCCTTTGTTGCCGTGTCAAACCAAGCTAAAATGGAACTTAATGCAAGCGAATTAATCAAAGGTTTTAAAGGTGATCGTTCCGATGTAACGTTTAAATCCTATCCTAAATTAAAAGTCCAATGGAGTAAAAACAGAAATAAAAACTAGGCCGTGCAACGAATACAATCTTAAGCACATCTTGTAGACATTCTGGAAATTTTTAATGATTTCACCCTATATATTCAAAGAATTCGATCACATGAAAAAAATCATATCTCTCTTTTTAATAAATCTGTTCATTTGTTTTTCCGCTTTTTCTTTCGGGTTTCCTCATAAGTTATATCCTAATAAAGGCCTTAAGAAATCCACTTTTAAATTTACTTACATGAAATTCAAATTTCTATCTTTTATCCCACTTCTGTTTTTGACCATTAATTTAGTTGGATTTCAGAACCCCACGTCAAAAAATTTTCGGGTACATGCCTTCCATTCCTTGGAAATAGGGAACGCCTTTGAAATTCATATTCAAAAAGGAAATGTCTATTCACTTAGCGCTCTGGGTCGTAATGAAGATTTGCAGGAAATTGTATTAAAACAAAATGGGAATGATTTGCAGGTCTATCGTGATACAAAATGGTCATGGGGGTGGAACAAGGAATCCAAAAAAGTTATTTTAAAAATTACGATGCCTAAGATTACGCGTGGTGACTTCTCAGGAGCCGCTAAGGTTTTTATCAATGGTTTTACTGATGAAGAGCAAGTCCGACTTTCATTTTCGGGGGCCTCTAAAGTTGACATAGGCGAAATAAATGCAGACAAACTCATTCTCGATTTCTCAGGTGCTTCTAAAGCTAACATATCTGGTCATGTAGGCAAATTAGAAGTGGAAACTTCCGGAGCAAGCCAATTAATTTTAGACGATTTGTATGCGCGTGACGTGGATGTAAATTCGAGTGGAGCAAGTCATATCCAAGTAAACGCTCAAAAAACCTTGCAGGTAGATGCCTCAGGGGCAAGTAAAATAACCTATAAGGGCCGTCCAAACATTAGCAAGGATGTTTCAGGAGCTTCTTTTGTTCAAAGGGCCGACTAGAAATTTCGTTCCCCAGCAGGAATGCGTGTGGGGATGTCATTGGCTTTCGGTGGTACCGGACAGGTGAATGTGGGATTGTAGGCGCAATAAGGAAAGTAGGCCTGATTGAAATCCACCAAAATTGTTTTATCGTTTAGTTTATTTAATGAAATATCGACGTATCGACCGCCTCCATAGGTTTCTGTGGGGGCGGTTTTGTCTTTAAAGGGTAGGAATAAATTGCCATCCGCATGCTGAAATAATTCCAAATTAACTTCTGCGCCATTGATGCTGGCCGTTATGGTTCCGAATTTCAACATATCTTCCTGGCTTCCATCGGTCATATTGATTTTTATTTTTTCAATTTTTTCTGAGCGTTGAACTTTAAACTGGATGATCCATTTTTGATTAAAAGCAAAATAGGCTAAGCCCTTAAATATTTTTTTATCCTTGATCGGTGATTCATCTGAATCACGAAAAGTTTCATCTTTTAATTTGCGCGATTCCATCGTGGCCAATGAATCCTCATTTGTTTTTGGGCCACTCATTTGATTTTTAGGAATACTGACATAGATAATTGCGATCAATATTATGAGTATTATCAAGGTCCATTTATTGAATTTCATCGGATTGCGTGTAATTTTGATTTTGAATCCGTAAAATTATAAAATATTTGACATGTTTACAGGAATAGTGGAGGCAATGGCTACGCTTGAAAAAAAGCAAATGAATCAAAGTAATATTGATTTTTGGTTTTCCAGTCCCTTTACTGATGAACTTAAAATAGATCAATCCGTCGCACACAATGGCGTTTGTTTAACCGTGGTCGAGATTCAGAATCAAAACTATCGGGTGACAGCCATCAACGAAACCTTGCAAAAAACAAATTTAGGTGATTTGCATGTAGGCCAAAAAGTAAATTTGGAGCGTTGTATGTTAGCATCCGCCCGTTTTGATGGGCATATTGTACAAGGGCATGTGGATTTGACGGGGACTTGTACAGAGATTATAGACCAACAAGGTTCATGGGAGTTTCATTTTTCCTATCCGGCTGCTAGTGGCCAAATGACGGTGGAGAAAGGATCTATTTGTGTGAACGGGACTAGTTTAACAGTAGTCAATTCTGGTCTAGATCATTTTTCTGTGGCCATCATTCCTTATACGTTTGAACATACTATTTTTCACCAATTGGAAAAAGGCAGTCGGGTCAACCTAGAATTTGATATTCTAGGGAAATACATTCAAAAAATGATGGCTAATCGATTAGGCTAATAAATTTTTAACAGCCTCATTGACTTTTTCAAATCCAAATTTAGACCAGACTTGGGTTTTTTGTTGGGCTATCTCCGCCAAACCTAAATTGCCGATACTCCCCAAATGGTTGTGATTTAATTCTTTAGAGATACTGGCAAACTCCCCACTTTCAATTTTTTTGCCCACAGTTTGGTAAGCTTCACGGAATGGAATTCCTGCCAATACTAATTTATTTACCTCCTCAACGGAGTAAAGTAAATCGTATTTTGGGTCATTTAAAATATTTTTTTTGACCTTAATTTCCTCCATCATAAATTGGGTAATATGAAGACAGTCTAGAATTTCATCGATGGCGGGCATCAATAATTCTTTGGTCAATTGCATTTCACGATGGTATCCAGAAGGTAAATTGCTCATCAGTAATTGCAAATCATTGGGTGCACCTTTTAGTTTATTGGCCTTGCCCCTTAATAATTCCGCCACATCTGGATTTTTTTTATGGGGCATAATGGAACTTCCCGTCGTCAATTCAGAGGGTAATTCAATGAATCCGAAATTTTGCGAATTGTATAAACAGACATCCATGGCAAGCCGACTCAGTGTTGTGGCTAATTGGGCAATGGCAGTCAACACATAAAATTCAGTTTTACCCCTAGACATTTGTGCATTCACCACGTTCACATGTGGTGCCTCAAAACCCAATAATTGGGTCGTCATTTCTCTATTTAAAGGGAAAGATGAACCGTAACCTGCCCCTGAACCTAGTGGGTTTTTATTAGCCAAACGAAACGCAGCTTCTAATAACTCGGCATCTTCCACCAGACATTCTGCATAAGCACCAAACCAAAGTCCAAAGGACGAAGGCATTGCGATTTGTAAATGAGTATATCCAGGGATTAAATCACCTTTGTGGGCCTCACTCTTTTTGATTAAAACGTCAAATAAAGAAGAAACGGAATTGGCAATTTCCTCAATTTTTGCCCGCATAAATAATTTCAAATCCACCAAAACCTGGTCATTCCGAGATCTACCCGCATGAATTTTCTTTCCTGTGTCGCCTAATTTTTGCGTCAACAAGTACTCTATTTGGGAGTGGACATCCTCCATCCCTTCGTCGATCGAAAAAGTACCGGCTTCAATCCCCACTAAAATTTGTTTCAATTCTTTCTCAAGCGTTGCTTGATCTGAGTGGCTCAACAAATTAACCGAGTCAGACGCTAACATTTTAATGTGCGCTAAAGAGCCAATGACGTCATGACGAGCTAAAAGTAGATCATACGCTGGATCATTCCCAATCGTAAATTTTTCAATTTTAGCGTCTGTCGACTGATTTTCTTTTTGCCAAAGTTTTGCCACGTCTTTAAGAATTTAATTGTTTGATTAAAGTTTGGTATGTCTGAATTCCCTGCTTTAGTTCATCCAATAATATATATTCATCTGCCGTATGCGACCTCCCTGAATGTCCCGGACCTATTTTTACGGAAGGGCAATGCAACAAAGCCTGATCAGATAGGGTAGGAGAGCCAAAGGTTTGAATCCCTAATTTTTCAGCTGCCTGAACAATGGGATGTTCTGAGTCAATTTTACTTGGTTTTAGCCGCAAGGACCTAGGTTTTAATTTGGCTTTCACCAATTTCTGCAAGGTTTCTAAAACTTCTTCTAAGGTGTAGCATTCGTTGACCCGACAGTCAATACTAAATTCACAAATTTCTGGAATGACATTATGTTGTTTTCCCGCGTTAATTACCGTTACGGTTGTTTTTACGGGGCCTAATAAGTCTGAAATTTTGGGAAATTTGAATGCATTTATTTTTGAAATATCTTCGATAGCCAACTCGATGGCATTAATTCCTTCTTCCCGAGCCGCATGACCAGATTTTCCCTTAGACACAGCGTCTATCACCATGAGCCCTTTTTCAGCGATGGCCAATTGGCAATCAGTCGGTTCGCCGATAATAGCCCAAGAAATTTTTGGAAATTCGTTGGAATTTAAAAGTGATTCAATACCATTTACCCCTGAAATTTCTTCTTCTCCTGTAGCTGCAATGACTAAATTAAAGGGTAGTTGGGCCTCATAAAAATAACAAAAAGTTGATATTAAGCATACAAGACTAGCGCCTGCATCATTGCTTCCTAAACCCATTAATTTGCCATCTACTTCGGTAGCGGAAAAGGGATCTAAGGTCCATGAAGCATTAGCTTTCACGGTATCGTGATGAGAATTTAAAAGGATACTAGGTTTGTTTAGGTCAAATAACAGATTGCTAGCCCATATATTATTATGTAGCCGCTTTGTTGGTATATTTTTAGACTTAAAAAAACGTTCAATAATCAAAGCTGTTCCCTCCTCTTCCCGGCTCAAAGACGGACAGGCTATTAGTTGGCCTAATAGTTTTTTAGCATCCTGAAATTGAGTTTCACTATTCATTTTAAGCTTTTATTTGAGTGCCTTGGCTGGCATCATTTAAGTCATCTGCATGACAAAGTCTGACTAATTTGACTCCTTTAGAAATGGCTAATAGCGCATTTTCTAATTTAGGGATCATGCCTTCCGTGACAATTCCTTCCTTCTTTAATGCTGCAAAGGAAGTTTCATTGATCATAGGGATTACAGAATTATCGTCTGCTGGCTCTTTAAGTACCCCTCTTTTTTCAAAGCAATAAACTAAATCTACATCAAAATCGCTACTTAAACCAATCGCAATCGACTGGGCTAAGGTATCAGCATTTGTGTTAAGTAAATGGCCTTCATCATTTGCCGTAATCGGGGCAAATATGGGACTAAAACCTATATGCAATAAATCTTTAATTCCTTTGGTGTTTACCTCTACTATGTCACCCACAAATCCGAAGTCAATGGGAATTGGATTTCTTTTTTTCGCTTTGATCAATCCACCGTCTGGGCCTGTTAAGCCCATTGCGTTACATTTTTTTGACTGTAGATAGGCTACGATGGATTTGTTGATCCACCCAGCATAAACCATGGTGACAATCTGAAGACTTTTTTCATCTGTCACTCTTCTGCCATCGACCATTTGGGTTTCAATACCTAGGTTTTTGGCCATTTGGGTTGCTATTTTACCACCTCCGTGCACTAAAATTTTAAATCCCGGAATGAGCGCAAAATTCGTTAAAAATGAATTTAATACATCTGGGTTATCGATGATATTTCCACCTATTTTAATGACATGAATTTGGGTCTTTTCCATGTTTTTTAAAATAGGTAAGGGCTTTCTTCCCTCATGAGCGTTAAAATCATTTCCTTTAAAACTACTTGCGCTGCCCAAACCCTATTTCCCGCTTGTTGGATTACAATCGAGTGTTCGGAATCTAATACAGCATCTTCTACCACTACATTTCTTCTAACGGGTAAGCAGTGCATGAATTTAGCATTGTTGGTCAATTTCATTTTATCCATAGTAACCATCCAAGCAGGATCTGAGGAAAGTATTTTTCCGTAATCTTGATAGGAGGACCAGTTTTTGGCGTATATAAAATCAGCGCCTTCAAAGGCTTCTTTGGGGTCATAACAAATCTTGGCGTCACCTGCAAACTCAGGAGCTAGTTCATAGCCTTTGGGGTGTGCAATCTTGAAGTCTACATCTGCGTGATTCATCCATTCCGCAAAAGAATTAGGCACACATTGTGGCAAAGCTTTTACATGGGGGGCCCAAGTTAAAACCACTTTGGGCCTTTGTACTGTTTTATATTCATTGATCGTAATTAAATCCGTTAGGGATTGCAAAGGATGCCTAGTGGCTGATTCCAAACTGATCAAAGGTTTACCTGTATATTTTAAAAATTGGTTTAGTACTTTTTCTGAATAATCTTCCTCTCTATCCACTAAACCTGGAAAGCTCCTCACTCCTACGATGTCGCAATATTGGCCAGCAACAGCCGCCGCTTCAGAAATATGCTCGGCTTTATCACCGTTCATGATCACACCTTCATTCATTTCTAATTGCCATGAATCAGCTCCCACATTCATGATCATCACTTCCATGCCTAGATTTTGAGCTGCTTTTTGAGTGGAAAGACGCGTTCTTAAACTTGAATTAAAAAATAATAGGCCTAAGGTTCTATTTTTCCCAAGGTGTTTATCGGAATGAGGAGTTTTCTTCATCAATAATGCTTCATTGATGAGATTTTGAATATTGTATGCGTCTTTTATTGAAGTGAAGTTGTGCATAATTTTTTATGGTAGCTTGATCTTAAAAGCAATTAATTTAGCAAAATTACCAAAATATATCGAATGGAAAGGGTTTAACCCTACATTTCATTTAATCTTAAAAATGATCGGACACATTCCCAACCATACACTTGGATGGGTTCAGGGATGTTGATTTGCTTTTCACCTATTATTTTAAAATTATTTTTTTGTAAAACTTTTTGCGAATTGAGGTTGAGGATGGGAGTTTCAGCTTTCATTATTTTCAAATCAGGATCTTTAAAAGCCCAGTTTTTCAATGCATCAACTGCCTCAGTGGCGAAGCCTGAGCCTCTGAATTTTTGGTCTATCACATAGCCTATTTCCGTGCATCCTTCGTTGTTTGGCATTCCTGATAATCCTATGCCCCCTATAGAGCAGGTCTTTTCTTTCAGGATTATTTCCCAATTTGTGTACCAAGTAAATTCCAATGGAAATTTTTTAGTCATGGGTAACCAAAAATCACGCAAGGCTAATGCAGTTTCATCTTGATAAAACTTTTCTACTTCCCATGAGTTAGGTAGAAGTTGAAGAAATTTTTCAAGACTTTCTCTTCCTGAAAGATTCCAAATTTGGAGCATTTCATGATCAAGCGGAATAAGTTGGAGCCTTGATGTTTGAATGGATATCATGAAAACAATGAATAGATTTTTTGATTGACCTACAAATTAACCAAATTGGTCGCAAAAAATAAGCGTGTAAATAATAATGATAGAATATTGTGAACGATTTAAAAACACAAGATTTCAAATCTAGTCAATTGCCATAATAAACAAAATATGAAAAAATTATTTCTTTTATTTTCCCTATTGGGAGCTTGTCAAATTTCAAATGCTCAGATACCAACTGGTTTAGGTGGTTTCTCAGGAGCCGCTCCTAGAAAAGAAGCTGTTGCAGCTCCAGTAGCGCCGAAAGGATCTGCTAAAATTGTGGGTTATCTTTTAGACTCAACAGATTCTAAACCGGTTGAATTTGCTTCCGTTGCTTTGATCAATAAAACTACAGGCAGACCCGTGGATGGAACAGTCGCTGACCAAGTAGGTAAATTCACCATAACGAAGGTTGCTGTTGGAAGTTACAAATTGGTTGCTTCCTTCTTAGGTTATAACAGTATCACCATTCCGGTCGAAATTACTGGTAAAAATGATGATAAGGATTTAGGTGTGATTCGTATGGGTTCCAACACCCAGATGCTTGCTGAAGTAACTGTAGAAGGCCAAAGAGCCTTAATTGAAGAGAAAGTTGACAGAACAGTTTATAACGCTGAGAAAGATCAAACAAATCGCGGGGGAGATGCAACAGACGTTTTGAAAAAAGTTCCGATGTTATCAGTTGACCTAGACGGAAATCCTTCTTTGAGGGGTTCTTCAAATATCAAAGTATTAATTAACAACAAGCCATCGACTATTTTGGCATCAAACATTGCGGATGCCCTAAAGCAAATTCCAGCAGATATGATTAAGACGGTGGAGGTAATTACTTCTCCATCAGCAAGATATGATGCGGAGGGTAGCGCGGGTATCATTAACATTGTGACTAAGAAAAATACTTTACAAGGTTTAACTTTCTCATTTGATACTTCGGCAGGTGTTCGAGGTTCCAGTTTATCGATGAACGGAAACTTCCGAAATAAAACATGGGGAATGACATTAGGCGGTTATGGTCGCTCTCAATATAATGTGAATGGTCAATCTGAGTCGATTCAAACAACTTCAAATAATGGTATTTTAACCAGAAATGTTCAGACATCAGATACTAGAAGTAGTGGGTTGTTCGGAAATTACCAATTGGGTTTTGATTGGGATATTAATAAATTTAACTCCATTACGGCCTCATCTAGAATTGGATTTAGAAATGGAAATAGTTGGGGTGATGGTTTACGCCAAGTTAGAAATGATAAATTATTTAGCTTAAGAAATACCAACTCATTGGATGAATCGGCCAACATAGACTTGAATATAGACTATACGCATACTTTCACCAAACCACAAAAAGAGTTCAGTATTTTAGCGATGATGTCTAATAACAACCGTACAAATGATTTTTTCAATGATATCATGAATCCGAATTCATCCATGTCTCAAATCATGAATTCAATCAAAAACATAAATGGTTCGGTGAATAAAGAGGCTACTTTGCAATTAGATTATCAAACGCCAATTACCAAAATGCAAATGATTGAGTTTGGAGCAAAGATCATAGGTCGTCAAGTAAATTCTGATTATGCATCTTTCTTGAATCCGACTGGAAATGACCCTTCAAACTATACAAAAGTTAACTTAGCGAATTTGCCAAGTAACGTGTTTGATTACAACCAAAATATTTTGGGGACTTATTTTTCTTATACCCTTAGTACAATAAGTAAGTGGAGCATGAAGTTTGGTGGTCGTTACGAGTACACGGACATCGAGGCTAGTTTCTTGAAAAAAGAAGGTCAGAATTTAACCATTCCTCCTTACGGTGTTTTAGTGCCAAGTTTCAATATGTCGAAAACATTTAAGTCGGGTACTTGGAGATTTAGTTTTAATCGCCGTATCCAAAGACCGGGTATTCAAAATTTGAATCCTAACGTAAATGCTACGAATCCATTAAATATTTCACAAGGAAATCCAAACTTGTCCCCTGAATATGCGAATAATTATGAAATTAATTATAGCAAGTTTGTGAAGCAAACCTATATTTCTACTGCGCTTTTCGTTAGAAATAATACAGGAGCGATTAATCAAATCAGAACGGTTGTTGGCGATACAGTAAAAACAACTTCCATGAATATTGGCGTTGAGAATGCGTATGGAATGAACATTAACATCAACATGAATTTGTCAAATAAATTGATGATTGGTGGTGGTGGTGACTTTTCTTACATGGTTTTGAAAAATAATGTAGCTGATCCATTAATGAATGCAAGTAATGAAGGTTTGCAATCTAATTTCAGGATATTTGGTAATTATAATATAGGAAATGGTTGGGGCGCTCAGTTATTCTCATTCTATCGTCCAAACCAAATTTTATTACAGGGAACTCAAGGAGGTTTTGGAATTTACAGCTTAAGTTTAAAGAAGGATTTCAAAAACAAGAAGGGGAGTATTGGTTTTGGTGCAGAGAATTTCTTGACAAACGGTATGACAATTCGTAGCGAAACTAAAACGCCATTGATTACCCAACAAAGTACTAATGTGCTAAGAAATATGAACTTTAAGATTAATGTATCTTACCGTTTTGGAAAAATGAGTTTCAATCCGACTAAGCGGAAGAAATCAGTAAGCAATGATGACCAAAAAGATGGTGATGGCGATGCTACTCCTGCACCTGCACAACCAATGATGCCTGGAATGGGTGGTGGTGATCGTGGAAGCCGTGGAGGCGGAGGAGGCTACAATGGTGGCGGTGGATTTGGAGGTCCAAGATAATAATAGATAGGTAGTAAAATAAATATTAGAGTTTTAGATTGTTTAAAAGAGAGAGACTTAATGTCTCTTTTTTTTTTGTCTAAATTTTATTTATTACGCTCGATGGTATAGCTGATCAAGTCTTCCAATGATTTTCGGTAGCTAGATTCGGGAAATTGTTGCAAGAGTACTTTGGCCTCATTGGCATAATCATTCATGCGTTTATTGGCATATTGAAGTCCTCCGGTTGATTTAACAAAATCAATCACCTCCCGTACTTTTTTAGGATTCTCTGATTCGTTTTTAATGATTTGAATGATCTGCTTTTTTGTTGACCGTGTAGTATTTTGTAAAGCATAAATTAAAGGCAAGGTCATTTTCTTTTCTTTGATATCGATCCCTAGGGGTTTACCGATTTCTGCATCCCCATAGTCAAAAAGATCATCTTTGATTTGGAAGGCTATTCCGACTTTTTCGCCAAAATTTCGGGCTATTTCGGCATATTTTTCATCCGCATCCGTGGATTGCACACCGATTGCACAGCAGGCAGAAATCAACGTAGCTGTTTTTTTGGTGATGATATCAAAATATACCTCTTCTGTAATATCTAATTTTCTCGCTTTTTCAATTTGTAATAATTCGCCCTCAGACATTTCCCTCACAGCGGTTGATACCGAAGTAAGCAGGTCAAAATCTTTGTTTTCTACGGAAAGCAAAAGACCTTTTGAAAGCAGGTAGTCTCCCACAAGGACGGCTATTTTATTTTTCCAAATGGCATTGATGGAGAAAAAACCTCTACGGTAGTTTGAATCATCAACCACATCATCATGAACGAGCGTGGCCGTATGAAGTAATTCAATCAATGCTGCCCCACGATATGTTTTTTCACTAATTGTTCCTACACATCCTGCTGTCAAAAAAACGAACATAGGTCTAATCTGTTTCCCTTTTCGTTGGACAATGTAATTCATAATGGTATCCAAAAGCATAACTTTGGACTTCATGAATTGTCTGAATTTTACTTCAAACTCCTTCATGGGTTCCGCAATAGGGGCCTGAATAGAGCTGATCGAATAGGACATAGGTGAAATCTTTTCTAGAGGATAATTGAAATTGTGTAAATTTAAGCACAATTTAGGATAATCCGTTTTCCATTTTTAAATATTGCTTCAATATGAGTAACATTTTAGTATTGGCCGGTGGATCAGTAAAAGGTGCGTTTCAGGCTGGAGTCATGAAAGCTTTGATGGAGCGAGGTTATCAGCCTGATGCAGTATATGGCGTTTCTGCTGGAAGCTTAAATGCGGCCTATTTTGTGAACCAATTAGGCATGCAGGCCATTACGGGTGAACCGATTTCATTCACTCAGGCGTCTCAAGATTTATGGGACTTTTGGGAAACAAGAATTATAAGTCCTGAAAGTTTATCTAAACCATTTAATATTTTCCAATTAGGCCTTTCAGCACTGAGAAAAAAATTCAAAGGATTGGTCGACACCCAGCCATTACGCAATTTATTGAAGGAGGTTTTATCGATTCGTAATTTACATGCGAGCCCAATTGACCTGAAAATAGGTGCCGTCAATATTATAGATGGAACGATGTATTATGTCGATTCCTCTGAAGAACATTTTTTGGATTATTTGATGGCCTCTTCGGCTGTGCCTATTTTGATGCCCGTCGTAAAAATTAACGGGGAAACGCGAAGAAGCTTTTTGGACGGAGGTTTACGCGATGTGGCACCCATTAAAAAAGCTGTTGATGATGGTGCTAGCCACATCGTATGCATTAGCTGTCACATGGAATCCATTGAAGGGGGACATTTTGATTCAGGGGATTTATTGGCATTAGTGGACCGTGTGATGGACATTGCCGTGAATGAAATTCTGAATGCCGATATTAAAGAAGTGATGATTTCAAATACTGAAATTGACATTCAGTCGATCCGACCACCCCAGCCACTCACCATTGACATTCAAAATTTCACTAAAATGGATGTTCGACGAATGCTTGAACTCGGTTATCAAGTAGGACAAGACATTAAGATTAATTGATTTCGCCGTTTATACCGACATGATATCTTTTTCCTTATCGGCAAAAATAGAATCTATTTTCGAGATAAATCCGTCAGTCATTTTTTGGATTCTATCCTCAGACGATTTGATATCATCTTCTGAAACGCCATCGCCTTTAAGTTTTTTGATGCTATTATTTCCGTCTTGACGGGCATTTCTAACATTGATTTTTGCGACTTCAATTTCTTGTTTGACACGCTTAACCAAATCACGTCTTCTTTCTTCGGTTAAGGGAGGAATTGAAAGCCTAATTAATTCACCATCATTCATCGGATTTAATCCTAAGTTTGAATTACGAATCGCTTTTTCAATCTCTCCGAAAATACCTTTTTCAAAAGGTTTAATCGCTATAGTTCTTGCATCAGGAGTTGTTATAGAAGAGGCTCCAGTTAATGGAGTCGGCATTCCATAATAGTCGATCATGATACCTTCTAACATGGCAGTACTGGCTTTTCCTGCTCGAATTTTTGATAATTCAATGTTTAAATGTTTGATGGCACCCTCCATGGTTTCTTGTGATGCCTCAATATAAAACTCTAATTCTTCCATTTTTTAACTGATTAATGTTCCCACATCTTCTCCAGACACAAGTGCAGCTAAATTGCCAGTCTTGTTCATGTCAAATACAATGATGGGAACTTTATTTTCTTGGCATAACGTAAATGCCGTTGTATCCATTATTTTCAATCCCTTACCGATGGCCTCAGCAAAACTTAAATGCGTGTAACGGGTAGCTTTGGGGTCCTTTTCTGGATCAGCTGTATAAACGCCATCCACTCTAGTTCCTTTTAAAACTACATCCGCTTCTATTTCTATCGCTCTCAATGAGGCAGTTGAATCCGTTGTAAAATAGGGGTTTCCTGTACCTGCACCAAAAATAACAATCCTGCCTTTTTCTAAGTGACGCATCGCCCTTCTTCGAATGAAAGGTTCGCATACTGCTTCCACTTTGATAGCGGTCATCATGCGCGTATATAATCCTTGTTTTTCAAGCGATGCCTGAACGGCCATTCCATTGATTACGGTGGCTAGCATGCCCATGTAATCACCTTGCACTCGATCAATCCCTGCTTTGACAGCACTTGCCCCTCTAAATATATTTCCACCACCTATCACGATAGCCACTTCAACCCCCAAATCATGTACTCGCCTTATTTCTTCTGCATACTGCCCAAGGATGGCTGGGTCAATTACCTCTGTGTCTGTCGACAATGATTCTCCAGAAAGTTTCAATAGTATTCTTTTGTATTTTGGGTCTTTCATTCAAGGAGGTTTTAGGATAATTAGAAAACAAATTTAGAAAAATATTCTGCTATTTTAATCAGTCTCTAAGGTTTTCTCTTTTGCCAAAGGTAATTTCCACCAAGGCAAATAGGGATAGGCATGATGTTCGTAATGATAGCCAAAAAAATAGCAGGATATAAAAGCCCATACATGATTTTTTGATTGACTTCGGGATTGTTGGACATTGTCCGCTTCATGCGTTCCCCGATGAGGTAAATACGTGCCAAAATAAAATAATTGCAACGTACTTAAGATGGCAGGTAGTTCCCACATAAGTATCAAATTCCACATGGGGAACCAAAGTTTTAAAATATTGTAGGTAATCGCCATAGCTAATACTTGCTGCCATGTCACATATTGCCACATGAATTTAAACCACCAAATAAAGAAATTTCCTTGATGCACATCAGGATCATTTTCTGTATTCACATGATTATGATGCATGTGATGCTTAGTTTTCAACTTCCCATATTGATTAAAGGCAAAAAGAATCGTACAGAATTTTCCTAGGGCATCATTAATTTTTGGGTATTGAGTACTAACTACACCATGAATGGAATCATGTGAGGTGATAAATAAACCCGTGTATAAATGTGTTTGAAGTAAAATAAGTACATATACCAAAGGATTAGAAAAGCTTAATTCTAAATTAATCCCGGCATACAAGTTTAAAAACCAACAAGCGATGATCAACAAAGCCCACAAAATCCCTATATTTCCTAAAGACTTATTCATGTCTCATTTAATGTTATTTATTGATTACCACAAAACTATGAAAATTGTTTCAGCATTTTAATGAATTAGGCCAACAAGACCTTTGTTAATTTAAACGGCTTTCCTTTTTCATTAGTTGCTTTCCCACCTCACAAGAAGCACATTTTTTTAATAGGCAATATTGATGATACCACTGAATGCATCCCTGTGAATCCCCAGAATGTTTCATCTTTAGCCCATGCTCGTTGAAAATCCGAGTCACAAAATTGTTTTCAGCCCTTATTTCACGCATCCATCGGAGGGCTTTTTCTGCGTATTTTAATTCGCTTTTGTAGCTTGAATAACAAATCAACATGGGGATCAGGGTGTTGATGCATATCGATTCAAAAGCCGATTGGCCAATGACCGAATGGTTGCCTTTTCCTTTTTTACCAAAATGATAATGTTTTTGCCAATACTCATTGAGCGGGGTCTCAAATAAAGTTTTGATTGTTTTTAAATCTTGCATTTCTAATAGCAACGAAATTAAACTACAATTTGACCGAATCAGTTCGGCAAATTGAGCGATTCGAACCGTGGGGAAATTGGGTGGACGCATACGTAAAAACTTCCAATCGGAGTGATTTAAATAGGTATTTGGCCAGTCATGTTTCTTTTTTAAATGAATAAATTCTCTTCGTAATTCCCATTGGTATTCATCTCGGATGTCTTCATCCAACATACCCGCTAAGCCAAATAAGGAAGCTTCAATTCCGAAGTTTCGATCTCGGTACCGTAATATCAATTTTAAGGGCATCGATTGGGCCAATCTGAACATCGGCTCCGCATTGACAGAAAACCCAAAGCTTCTGGCCATTGACTGATAAAAAGTTTCCTCCCAATCTCCTTGTGTACTAATTAATAATTGCTCGATTTGTTTGACTTTTTTTGCTTGCCTTTCTTGCAAGCATTGGGCAATCATCTTTTCTTTTAATGACTCGTTCACTGACTCAAACATAGTTCCACAGGGAAGGTTAGCCCCGCCGACTGATTTTTGTATTTCATAGGCCGCAATTGTTTCAGGATTTACTTGGGTCGATAAGCAAAGAGAAGGAATCGAAGTGCCATTTTGATATTTGATCATTAAGTCATCATTCCAAACCACATGTAAAATGACATTTTCATACGACGGATCTTTTTGATGTGCGTGCTGAATCCAGTCCGACGCATTGATATGTAGCTCCACGGTTCCAACCCAGTCTAACTCATTAATTCTGATTTTAGCTTGTTGGAAATCTGCACCTGCATTGGAATTTTCTATGCCTGGATGAATGATCGATACTTTATCGCCAGTGGATGTCAACAAATTTTGGTGATTGAACAACTGATTTTTCCACAAATACGAGATGAATAATTCATTGACCATGACGCGATTTTTTTATGATCCGAAGGTAAACGAACTACCGATAATTTAACTGATAATCTAGATCAGGTAATTGATAAACTATTTTGTTGATTCGCGTTGTCACGTGTTTGGTTCTCGTGTTTGGTTCGGATATTGTAGAGACGCGATACTTCGCGTCTAATTTTTTTTGTGCAATAGAAATAGACGCGAGTTATCGCGTCTCTACAGGTTGGGATTTTAGACGCGAAGTATCGTGTCTCTACTATTTGGATTTATTGACCACGTAAATACCCGCAAGCAAGACCAGCATAAAAATGATTTGCGAGAAGTAAATCGCTTCGCCGTCGAAAAAGCCCCATCCCACCGCTACAATAGGAATTAAATAGGTAACCGAACTTGCGATGACCGCTGTGGTCCATTTAATGATTTGATTAAATAACAACATACCCAGGGCAGAACCTAAAAGACCTAAACCGATGCCAGATACTAATGGCCAAAGATGTTCAGGGTCCACCGGAACGCTGAAAAACCCAGAAAATCCCATAATTCCCAAGGCGATAGGACCTATCATCATGAAAATTCCGGAAGTGGAAGTTAAGGGATGTAGGCCAGATAATTTGGTTTTAACGATGTGCATGTTGATGCCATATAATAGGGTGGCAAGAACCACCCAAAGGGCATGCACATTAAAATCAATTTGAAACCCTTTCCCTGAAACGAGTAATCCGATGCATCCTACAAGGCCAATTAATATTCCTAAGGTCTGCTTGACGATAAATTTTTGAGCAAAAAATAAAATGCCAATGATCAATGCAAATAGGGGAGTGAAAGCATTCAACATGCCCGAAAGTGCGCTAGAAAGATGCTGGCCTGCCAGAGAAAAAAGTAAAGCCGGAAGCATATTTCCAGTTAATCCAGCAAATAACAAGGGTTTCCACTGTTCAGGAGCAATGTGTTTTCTGCGTTGCCAGAAAAAGGGAATAAAAAATATAGTCGCTGAAAAGATTCGTAAGGCACCCACTTGCATGGCTGAATAGCCAACGAGGCTTTTTTTGACTAATATAAATGAACTACCCCAAATAAGAGAAAGCAATAATATCGCTAGAAAAACAAATAGCGGGGACTTAGTTTCAGTAGTCTTCATGAAAAATTAACGGACAAATTCAGGTTGGTAAAATTCAGAAACCTCCTGCAAAATAGCCTTGATTTCATCCAAGGACATAGAAGTAACTAGCCTGCTTCTAAAAGGTTTAAAATGATCCATTCCCCGGAAATAATTTGCATAATGCCGGCGCATCTCCACAATTCCCCCATGATTACCTTTCCAACGAATCGAAAAGTCTAAATGTGTTTCACATACATTGATACGTTCTTGGACACTTGGAGGTGGCAAATGATTTCCAGTGGCCACATAATGTTTGATCTCTTTAAAAATCCATGGATAGCCAATCGACGCACGGCCAATCATCACCCCGTCCACCCCATATCTATTTTTATATTCCAACGCCTTCTCTGGAGAATCAATATCCCCATTTCCGAAAATTGGAATTTTAATGCGTGGATTCTCTTTTACTTTTGATATCAATCGCCAGTCGGCCTCCCCCTTATACATCTGAACACGAGTACGCCCATGAACTGTAAGTGCCTGAATACCAATATCCTGAAGGCGTTCAGCCACATCTTCGATATTTTTTGTGGAATCATCCCAACCTAATCGCGTCTTTACGGTGACAGGTAAATGAGTTGATTTGACCACGGCAGAAGTCATGGCCACCATTTTGGGAATATCTTGTAATAATGCGGCTCCCGCACCTTTGCAGGCGACTTGCTTGACGGGGCAACCGTAATTTATGTCGATTAAATCGGGTCCCGCTTGGGTCGCGATCTCAGTACAGGTGGCCATGGTCTCAATGGAACTACCAAATAATTGAATGCCAATCGGCCTTTCGTATTCAAAAATATCTAATTTCTGAACGCTCTTAGCCGCGTCCCTAATTAACCCTTCTGAGGAAATAAATTCAGTATACATCATATCAACCCCATTTGCCTTGCAAACTGCACGAAACGGGGGATCCGACACATCCTCCATCGGCGCTAAAAGCAATGGGAAATCTCCTAATTCGATGTTACCTATTTTGATCATTCTGTTTAAAAATTGCTTAAATTTACGACCATTATGGAAGAAAACTATCATCTGGGGCCAAACGCTTGGCTTTCTCTTACGTCAAAATTAGTAACTCTTTTTGGATTTTTCCTGTTAGGAAGCTTTTTTGGGCAGTTTTTTGGCCTATTGGCAGTGGTTTATATTATTGGATTTCCTACGGCCAACATAGAACAATTTCAGAAAATGGTCATGGATTTCATGGTTCATCCGGAGAAATATGAAAATGCATTTCATGGCATGATGGCCTTGCAATGGTTTACAGCCTTATTTACTTTTGTCATTGGCTCTTGGGCTTACCTTCATTACATTGAAAAACGTTCAATCTCAGAATTGAATGTAGGCGAAACCCCAAGTTGGAAAATATTTTTATGGTCTATTTTGACTATTTTAGTCTCAATGCCTTTATTGGAATACATCATCCAGTTAAATCAAAATTTGATTTTACCTGCGGGTTTTGAAGAGTTAGAATCTTGGATGAAGACTTCGGAACAAAACATGGACCAATTGACAAAATTTCTATTAAACTTTACTTCACCTACTGATTTTGCTATCGCGATTGCGGTGATTGGTGGTATGGCTGCCTTAGGAGAAGAAATCTTCTTTAGGGGCGTTCTTCAGTCGCTCTTTGAGCGCTACATTGGAAATGCGCATGTGGCCATTTGGGTTTCGGCTGCCATTTTTAGTTTTATCCACATGCAGTTTTACGGATTTTTCCCGAGGCTTTTTTTAGGTGCCTTTTTTGGATATTTGTATGTATGGTTTAGAACCATTTGGGTTCCGATTGCCGCGCACTTTTTTAATAATGCTTGGACGCTTTTGATGCATTATTTATACCAACAAAAACAAATTCAAATTAATCCGGAAGAGATGGGTGCCATGGTTCCTTGGTGGTCGGCTTTATTATCCGTTGCCTTAGTTGCTTTTTATGTCAAACGATTATATACTTTTAAAACGGATTAACATGGAGGATTGGAAAATCATAGGGCAATCAAGAACCGGAATCGATTTAGAAGTACAGAAGGGTTTGTTAGAAGAAATATATCAAATTCCCGCCGTGGTGATCAATAAAAAATTCAGTGCCTATGATTTAGGGAGTTGGGAATTGTATGTGCACAAAGATAATTTTGAGCAAGCCGACCTAATTTTAAACAAGCAATAATATGGGTTTAAAAGAGATGAGTAATTTACAGCAGAGAGTCATTGCAGCAATCGTCGCTGTGCCATTTTTGCTCTTTTGCGTGCTTTACAGCGATTACACTTTTTTAGCTCTTTTTCTATTTATTGGCGTTTGTGCCCAACTAGAATTTTACAAATTAGTAGGAAGTTTTGGGGGGAATTTGCCACTCACTTTTTATGGTACTTTTTGTGGGGTTGTCCTTCAATTATTAACTTTTTTTATTGAAAAAGGGGAAATTGGCTACCATAATTATTACATACTCTCGCCCTTGTGTGCGCTGATTTTTTTCATCAAACTTTATAAAGCCAAAGACGAAAAGCCCTTTAAGAACATTGCCTATACATTTTTAGGCATTATCTATGTGGCCTTGCCTTTTGCGCTTTTAACGGTGTTGGCTTTCATCCAAAATGATAACTATGACCCCAACATTGTTTTGGGTTGCTTGTTTTTGCTTTGGGCCAGTGATTCAGGAGCTTATTTTGCTGGAACGAAATTTGGCAAAACGAAATTGTTTGAGCGAGTTTCTCCCAAAAAATCGTGGGAAGGAAGCGTGGGTGGTTTAATTGCAGCCATGGGGGTTGCTTACATTATTTCCATGTATTACACCAATTATGCTCCTTGGCAATGGTTTTCCATTGGTTTTATCATTGTTGTGGCAGGGACTTATGGTGATTTGGTAGAATCTTTGTTTAAGCGAAGCATGAATATCAAAGATTCAGCCAATACCATCCCAGGACATGGAGGCTTTCTAGATCGCTTTGATGGCTTGCTTCTATCGATCCCGTTCATCATTACCTTTTTGAAATTATTTACTTAAGCATGTGTTTAACTAATTTTAATACCTAGCTCCAGATAAAATTCGTTTAATTTGTAAAATGTTAAATAAAGGCCTCGTTTTTACGCTACTATTTTGTTTGTCCATGGGAAAAGTATTCTCTCAGGGGCAGGATAAAACGATATTATTCCAAGTGCAAATTGTGGCCAACAATGGATCTGAGTATTTGCCGATGGCCTATGTATATAATCCGAAAGCAGGTAGGGGAGCATTAAGTGATAATTTCGGCCGAGCAGATTTATTGGTTTTTCCTGGTGATAGCCTTGTTTTTACTTATATAGGCTACAAAAAACAATATTACATCATTCCTAAGTCAGTGGAGCAGGTCCAACAAAAAATCATTTCCATGGATGAAGATTCTAAGATGTTGGCCGAAGTAAAAGTATTTCCTCATGCTTCCGAAGAGGAGTTTAAACAAGCATTTCTTAATATGCGTTTGCGGGATGAGCGCCAAAGAGCCATTTTGGCTAATAACCTAGAACAGTCTAAGTTGAACGTTTTTGCGCTCCAAGCAGGATTAGGGGCGGCGTCTAATTTCCGGAATTTCTCTGATATGATGACCTCGGCTCAGTCCAATAAGTCTTTTTACGCGAGTCCTTTGTTATCTCTCACTAATCCCTTCGCTTGGATGAGCTTTATTCAATCCGTCAAGAATGGAGATTTGAAAAAGAAAGATTGGAAGAAGGCTTATGAATTTATGCCTAAAGAAAATATATCGAGGCAAATGTTTTTACGAGATAATTCGAATAATTAGGGTCGATTTATCTAACTCGTGCTAATCATCACAGAATCCAGTCCCCATGGAATTGAATTCATTGAGTAATCCAAGAATAAAAGATCAGGAAATCATTTTATCGCTCAAAATCTAATCATTTATCGCTCATATTATAGCTTTTGTGAGCGACAAATTATATTTTTGTGAGCGACAAATTTAAAATGGCAAAGAAACCTACCTTTTCTACTACTGAGATTCTTGAATATATTAAGAATAATCCTCTATGCTCTTCCATTGAGATATTAAGTGGCATAAGTCAAGAAATGAGTATTGCGACCTTGAAAAGGGTATTGCAAGATTTAATTTCATCCTCTTTAGTGAATAAATTGGGTGAATTGAAAAATAGGCGATATGAAATTAGTCCCGTTTATGAAATTATCAGACCTATTGACGTCAATCAGTATTTTGAAAAAGAGATAGACGAAAGAATTATTCAAGATAGATTTAATCATGAGTTGATGAGTGAAACTCTTAGGACGATTTCTTTATTTACCGATAATGAAAATGATTATTTAATTGCTTTGCAAGCTCAGTTTAAATCAAACTCTTCAAAATTATCTAGTAGTGAATATAAAAATGAGTTAGAACGGTTAGCCATAGATTTGAGTTGGAAGTCATCTCAAATTGAGGGGAATACCTATACCTTATTGGAGACTGAGCGACTTTTAAAGGATAAAGAAACTGCTGCAGGTAAGACAAAGGATGAAGCGATCATGTTATTGAACCATAAAGACGCTTTAGACTTTATAATAGGTCATCCTGAGTTTATTAAGCCAATAACGGTTTCGAGTATTGAAGATATTCATAGTATATTGGCTAAGGATTTAGGTATTACAAGAAATATCAGGAGGGGGAGGGTTGGGATTTCTGGTACCAACTATAAACCGTTGGAAAATGAGTTTCAAATTAAAGAAGCTCTAGAATCAATGTGTGTTGTTATAAATGCTAAGGAAAGTATTTTTGAAAAGGCATTGTTAGCGCTTATGTTAATATCTTATATACAACCTTTTTCAGATGGAAATAAAAGAACTGCTCGAATAATAAGTAATGCTATTTTGATGAATAATCACTACTGTCCTATTTCATTTAGAACCATTAATTCAATAGAGTATAAGAAGGCTATGTTGATTTTTTTTGAGCAAACCAATATAAATCCTTTTAAAAATGTGTTTATAGGTCAATTTGAATTTGCTGTAAATACTTATTTTTAAGATAATCCTAAAACTTAGTAGGGTCGCCTCGAAATCAATCATTTCGAGGCGAATGTTTTTACGGGATAATTCAAAAAATTAAGGCTAAGTTTTACGATCAATCATTAACAATTTTTCTCTATCCACTCCTTCGGCGTCATCTTAAATTCGCTTTGAAAGGCCACAAAAAAGGATGATTTATTCTTGAATCCACATTGTGTTCCAATGCCTTCAATGGACATTTTTGTGGGTACCCGCTTTAAACAATTCAATTGCATACTCCACGCGTTTACTTTTACTATATTCAGGATATGAAATGTTCAAATCTTTGTTGAAACAACAAGAAGAAAATCAACCTTTTATTACTTAAGTTCTTAAGTAAATTTATTTTGACACCCTACCGAAAACCTATTATGGCTAGCATGCGCCCGGTGATTCCTTTCTCCTTGCGATGGGAAAAGAAAAGGTCGTTGTTTTCAATGGTGCAATAGTCCGAAATTTCAATTTGGGAAATTCCAATGTTTCTCAACTGCGCTTCATTGCTTGCTTTTAAATCTACATGCCAACGAGCACCCCGCTTTTCCTTAAAATCAAACTGCTCTGCCACTTCATCGCCCACTTCAAAATGTGCCAAGCTAATGCAAGGGCCGATATAGGCCATTATGTCGGCAGGATTAGAACCCTGGGAAATCATCGCGGAGGCGGTTTTGGAAACGATTTGAGCGACGGTTCCTTTCCAGCCAGCATGGATCGCAGCCGCACAACCACGCAGGGGATCGGCCAGTAAAATTGGACAACAATCCGCTATGCCAACTCCCGCAAAAATACCTGGTGCATGTGCGATTATAGCATCGTATCCTGAGGTATATCCAGGTTCTTTCGTTTCCCAAATAACATCTGCATGAACCTGATAGGACCGCGCAAGCGCCTGAGGGGAAATACCTAAATCACGACAAAAAAGAGAAAGATTTTGTTGGACCATATCCGGATGATCATCCGTATGAATGCCCAAATTTAGCGTCTGATAGGCCGCTGTACTTTTTCCTCCGTGGCGAGTGCTGACACCCGCCACGAGTTGAGGAATATGTTTGAAAATGGTAGGAATAATGACTCTTTCCGAAGAATTAGTCATCATAACTCAAACCATATTGCTTTAATACATCCGCTGGAACACCTTTCCACTCATTCGGTGTATTTCCTTTATACCCTAAATCATCAATACCAATTCTGGAGGTATAAAAACCTGTCGCAGTTAAATTACGCATCAACGTAAAAAAGTTAACGCCTTGTGAGAATTGCTTTTTCGCCTTTTCAGGGTAGGCAATATCATCTACGATATTGATTCGCTGAGCAGGTGTGATCTGCGTAAACAACTTAGAAAAGCGACGATTCGATTCGCTATCCAACCACCTCAATCCCCCACGAACAGGAGTTTTGAACTCTGGCTTATCTTTCACAATAAACTCAATAAATCCAGTTACGCCAGACTGCGACGCACTTCCAGATTTTTTATCTGCCGGAATGATGATGTCCGAAAGGATGGTAATAGTATCTAATTCATGTTTGTTTAAAAACACTTCGGCCATCAATTTAGCATCTCTTTCTGCCTCATCTTTGGTTCTTCCACCTGGAATTTTTAAGGCTGCAGCTTTAGGAACGCCATTGGCATTTTCCAATTGCTCCATCGCTCTTGCATCCGGATTTAAAACGGCTAATCCTAAGGAACTTAAACCGATATTTTTTAAATAATCTCTTCTTTTCATCTTATAAATTGGCTTTTTTTCTTTGGTCTATAATATATTCTGAAGTTCTAAGCGATAAGGCTAAAATGGTCCATGTCGCATTTTTATCCCCTTGCGATACGAATGGAGAAGAATCTGCTAAAAATAAATTCTTCACATCATGCGCTTGGCAATTTGAATTTACGACAGAAGTGCTAGAATTATTTCCCATCCGGGCTGTTCCCACTTCATGGATAATTCTACCTGGATCGGCCAAACCATAATTGGTATCCGCACCCGGTTTTTTACCTAAGGCTTCACCACCCATTTCCTGAATGATTTGCTCAAAGGTATCTTGCATGTGTTTCGCTTGCTTAATCTCGTAATCACTCCATTTGTAGTTAAAGCGAACGACCGGTATACCGTATTTGTCCACAACATTTGGATCGATTTCGCAATAATTATCTTCTCTTGGCACAGGTTCCCCACGTCCAGCAAAACCTACATAAGAACCATAATAGCGGCGATAATCTTCTTTCAAAGTTGCACCGTATCCACCGGCAGCTTTACGAAGTCCATCGCGCGTATAGTTTTCTTTTCCATTTAATCCTTCAATTCCCCAGCCAAAACCGTAACTCGGCATGCCCATTCCACCACCATACTCAATGTGGTATCCACGAGGGAAATCTAATTTAGTATTATCACCCCACCAAGGCGTGTACACGTGTAATCCACCCACGCCATCTTCATTGTACACCTTACGGTCAAATAATTTAGGAATGATGGCAGAACGCGAAGCACCCGTCGAATCGTTGATGTATTTACCAACTACCCCACTCGAATTTGCAATACCATCTGGGAAACGAGAACTCTTTGAATTTAATAATAGTCGGGCCGTTTCACCTGCAGATGCAGCTAACATCACAATTTTTCCTCTTACGGAATATTCTTGCAAAGTGCCTGTGTGCACATAAGAAACACCAGTCGCTAAACCAGTAGCCGCATCTGTCATGACTTCTCTGGCCATCGCAAATGGCAGCAAGGTTAAATTTCCAGTCGCCATGGCTGGCTTTACCAACACAGATGAAGAAGAAAAGTCAGCATAAGCTGAACATCCACGATTACATTGTGCACAGTAAAAACATGAGCCACGCTCGCTGTTTATGGGTTTTGTTAGGATGGATAAGCGAGAAGGGTAAGTGGGAATTCCCAAAGCCTTGTTGGCCTTCTTGATCATCAACTCATGTAAACGAGGTTTAGGCGGCGGCAAGAAAAATCCATCTGGATCATTTCTAAGTCCTTCGTTGGTGCCAAAAACCCCTAACATTTTATCTATTTTATCATAAAATGGCTTCATGTCGTCGTAGCCAATCGGCCAGTCATCTCCTAAACCATCGATGCTTTTTCTCTTAAAATCATCCGGGCCAAAACGCAAGGAAATACGTCCCCAATGATTCGTTCTTCCTCCCACCATACGCGCACGAAACCAGTCAAATTTAGTCCCGTTTTTACGAGTATAAGGTTCTCCGTCGATTTCCCAGCCACCATAAGCAGCATCAAAATCTCCGAAAGCTCTGGTCGTTCCAGTTCCTCTGCGAGGGGATTCGTAAGGCCATTTTAATTGGGTGATGTTCTTAGGGTCAGCCGGATCAAAGGGTTGGCCTGCCTCTAACACACAAACTTTAGCGCCAGCCTTTGTTAATGTATGTGCAGCCATTCCTCCTCCTGCTCCTGAACCCACAATGACTACATCAAAAACCTCTTGTTGTGATTGAATGTAAATTGAATTATTGATCATTATTTTTCTATAGGTTTAAAGAATGGTAAAAGTATAAAATTTGAGTTATTTTTGCTTTCATTACCCGTAATTATTTTGGCAAAAAATATAAAAAATGGAGAAGAACCTTTGAAAAAAGGGGAGACTCCCTTATCCCGACAGTTTAATCAGATCAAGGCTAAATATCCTGGAGCAATATTATTGTTTCGAGTGGGGGATTTCTATGAGACTTTTGGGGAAGATGCGGTGAAAGCGTCCAAAATTTTGGGCATTGTGTTGACTCGCCGAAATAATGGAAATGCAGATGATCATTTGGCGGGATTTCCACATCATTCGCTGGATACTTATTTGCCTAAATTAGTTCGGGCGGGCCAACGTGTCGCTATTTGCGACCAATTGGAAGATCCTGCTTCCGCCAAAGGAATTGTGAAAAGGGGGGTGACGGAATTAGTGACGCCAGGGGTTTCTTTTAATGACCAAGTGCTTGATATTAAGCGCAATAACTATGTGGCGGCTTTGTCCTATTCGGAGAAAGAAGCCTTGTTTGGCCTCGCTTTTTTAGATATTTCCACGGGTGAATTTATGTGTTCTCAGGGGCCTTTGGCCTACATTCAGAAGATGGTGCAAAGCTTTATGCCTTCTGAAATTTTATATCCTAAAAAATATCGCGCGCTTTATTTAGAACATTTTGGAGATGCCTTCCACTCGTTTACGTTGGAGGAATGGATTTTTACCCATGAATTTGCCTATCCGTTGATGACCCAACATTTTAAGACCCAAAATTTAAAGGGTTTTGGAATTGAAGATATGCCGCTGGGTGTGATTGCGGCTGGTGTGATATTGCATTATTTGGCGGAGACGGAGCATAAGCAAGTGGGCCATATTTCCACAATACAGCGAATAGAGGAAGATAAATATGTGTGGTTGGACCGATTTACCATTCGAAATTTGGAGTTAATTCATTCGGTTCAGGAAGGTGGTGTACCATTGATTCAGTTGATGGATCAAACGCTCACTCCTATGGGCGCTCGCTTGTTGAGAAAGTGGATGGTCCTACCTTTAAAAGATTTGAAGGCCATTAATGAACGCCAAGAGGGGGTCGCTGGGCTTATTTCATCTGCTGATTTATTGGATTCTTTAGTTCATTTATTGAAGCCTGTGGGTGATTTGGAACGTTTGATTTCCAAAGTGGCCGCCACACGGGTGAATCCGCGGGAGTTATTGCAATTGAAACGGGCGCTCCAACAAATCCCCGAGATCAAGGAATTGTTGGCCAATCAATCTTCTACTTATTTGGCGAAATGGGCGGACCATTTAAATCCTTGCCTTAAACTGGTACAGAAAATAGACGAGGCTTTGCGGGAAGATGCGCCTATGTTGATTCATCAGGGAGGAATTATTAAAACGGGCTTTTTGCCGGAACTTGACGAATTACATTTGTTGTCCTCCAATGGCAAGGAATATTTAGCTTCTATGCAGAAGCGTGAAATTGAACGTACGGGCATCAGTTCCTTGAAAATATCGTATAATCGGGTTTTTGGGTATTATTTGGAAGTAACGCATGCGCACAAAGATCGCGTGCCGGCCGAGTGGATTCGCAAGCAAACCTTGGTGAATGCGGAGCGCTATATTACGGAAGAGTTGAAAATTTATGAGGAGAAGATTTTAACGGCGGAGGATAAAATCGCGTCGATTGAGTTGGTCATTTTCAATGAATTGGTGCGGGAAGCTTTGGGGTATCTGGAACTCATTCAGATCAATGCAACCGGCTTGGCTACCTTAGATGTGTTGACGAGCTTTGCAGTAGTCGCTCAAAAAAATAAGTATGCAAGGCCTGTTTTACATGAGGGCGATGCGATTGAGATTATTGCGGGTCGACATCCCGTGATTGAAATGTCTTTGGCCGCAGGGGAGGACTATGTTCCCAATGATGTGTTTTTGGATCATGAGACCCAACAAATCATGATGATTACGGGGCCTAATATGGCGGGAAAATCGGCTCTTTTGAGGCAGACCGCCCTAATCGTTTTATTGGCCCAAATGGGCTCATTTGTCCCGGCAGATTCAGCCAATATCGGTTTAGTCGATAAGGTATTTACTCGGGTGGGTGCTTCGGATAACTTGTCCAAAGGCGAGTCCACCTTCATGGTTGAGATGACAGAGACCGCTGCTATTTTAAATAATTTGTCTAGTCGGTCTTTGGTTTTGTTGGATGAAATCGGTCGGGGCACCTCGACTTACGATGGCGTGTCGATGGCCTGGGCGATTGCCGAGCATCTACATAATCACCCTAAAAACAGTGCTAAGACATTATTTGCCACCCATTACCATGAATTAAACCAGTTGGCCGAAGACTTTCCCCGCATTAAAAACTACCATGTGTCGGTCAAAGAAGTGGGCAATAAAATTGTTTTTCTTCGCAAATTATTGCCGGGTGGTTCGGCGCATAGTTTTGGTATTCATGTGGCCCAAATGGCCGGAATGCCCAATTCGTTAGTCTTGAGGGCGCATGAAATTTTACAAAATTTAGAGAAAGATCATTCGTTGGACGACCATGTGGAACGCTTGAAAGAGATGCCCAAAGCAAATTTCCAAATGAGTTTATTTGGCGCCGAAATTCCGGAGGGATTACAAAAAGTGCAGGACCAATTAAACGCTTTGGATGTTAATACACTTTCGCCGATTGAGGCGTTGCTGAAGTTGAATGAGCTGAAACGGTTATTGTAAAGACGCGATACTTCGCGTCTATTTTCTGCAACATGATGATTTATGCTAATTCAAATCAGACGCGAGGTATCGCGTCTCTACATTTTTTCAGACGCGAGGTATCGCGTCTCTACAGTTTCAATTCCTCACATCCAATCCCCAATTCAATTTATTGCGGAGTGTTTGAAGAAAATCGTCGCCGGGAATTTTGACGATTTTGCCTGAAAATGCAGCCTTTTTGACTTCAATGGATATTTTGCTATCGATCACTCGGGATCTCGAATCGATGGAAATCAGGAAATTATGACTTCGACTGCTTACCTCAAATTTTAGAACGGAGTCACTAGAAACAATTAAGGGACGCACATTTAAATTATGTGGGCTCACCGGCGCAATAATAAATGAGTCCGAAGTAGGGATGACAATAGGTCCGCCAACGGAAAGTGAATAACCCGTAGATCCTGTAGCTGTCGATACAATGATGCCGTCGGCCCAATAAGTATTCAAATAATTGCCGTCTAAAAATGTTTTGATTTGAATCATCGAAGACGAATCGGTCTTCATGATACCTACTTCATTTAGGCCAAAATCTTTGCCTTTAAATAAATCTATTTCGGCATCCACTGAGACTAAATATCGGTCTTCGATGGTATATTCGTTCGATAAAACATGTTGCAAAGCCTGGGGAACTTCTTCGGGTGAAAGTGTGGCCAAGAAACCTAATCGGCCTGTGTTAATTCCCAAAATAGGTATTTCCTTAGCGCCCACGTGGCTTAAAGTCTCTAAAAATGTTCCATCTCCACCAATACTCCAGGCCATTTGAACATTTTCTGGGCCTTGATCTACTGAATAACTTTGAAATTCATCTACTCCGAATCCATGCTCTTTCAAGTGGGCAATAAAGCTTTCTGAAATTTGAATCTTTTCGTTTTTCGATGAGATATCCGCCCATAATTTTTCCATCACAGGCTTCATATCTGCCGAAAACTCCTTTCCGTGAATGGCTAATGGGAAATTCAAAGCTTAAGGATTTAAATATTTCAGCAATAAATCAAAGCGCGATTGGTCCACTTCTTCATGGTTGCCAAACATGAATGCCTTTTCAATATGAATTTCGTGTCGCTCTAAGCTTTTTACGATGGCAGAAAATTGGTCTGTTTGAATTTGTAAAATTAACTCTGGCCAAACGTGATCTTCTTTCGTGGACTTGGTTAAATAACTTCTCGTTATTAAGCCATTATTTTCTTCAATTATTTTGGCAATCACGCTCATTGAGTCTCTTTGGGTATGAAAGACAATGCGAATAATTCCTCCATTTTGAGCATTAAATCCTGTGTAAAATAAAGTTTTAGCGATGGATTGCCAAGTCAAATATCCTTGATATTTCATTTGATCATCTACTACAGGAATGACCCCAAAACCACTTTCCTCAAAAAAGGGTAGACTCGCTAAAATGTCCTCTTCCGTTTCTATTTTTACCTGATTGAGCTCATGCTGAAATTGGTCAATTTTACCATCCGGATGCATGGCTTTCATTAACATTTCCTCGGTGATATTTCCGATCCATTGTTTTTTATCTAGCACAGAAATAACGTTCATGTTATTGGAGTGCATGATTTTCAAGGATTTTTGCACCGAATCTTGAATGGAAATGGTGGGAAAATCAAAGGATAGAAACGCGAGTGCCATCATGACGCAATGGGATTATTTTCTAACCAGGTTGACAAAATGCGATTAAACTCATCGGGTTGTTCCATCATGGGCGCGTGGCAACATTTATCAATGAAATGCAATACTGATCCTGGAATTAATTGATTGAATTCATGACCTACATGGGGTGGGGTAATAGTGTCATTTAATCCCCAAATCAAAAGCGTTGGGGTTTTAATGCGCACAATATCTTTGGCCATATTATTTCTCTGCGCTGATTTTGCAATGGCGATGATGCGCAATACTTTTGGGATGCTATTAATGATCTCAAATACTTCGTCGACCAATTCCTTAGTTGCCGTTTTAGGATCATAAAAGGTATATTCAATGCGTTCCTTAATAAATTCGTAATCGCCACGTTTAGGATAAGTCCCTCCCATAGAATTCTCAAATAAACCGGAAGAACCCGTTAAAATAAGCCTTTCTACTTTATGAGCATGTTTTAATGTATATATCAAAGCCACGTGACCCCCTAATGAATTTCCGATTAAACTAAAGGTTTCTAGTTTTTTGAATGCGACAAATTCCTCGAGAAAAACGGTTAATCCTTCACACCCCGCCTCTTTAATGGGCATATCGTGGATCGGCATGAGTGGAATGATGACTCTGTACTTTTGACTAAACAGATTAATGACGCCTTCCCAGTTGCTTAAGGCGCCAAACAATCCATGAAGTAAAAGTAGAATTTCACCTTTTCCTTCATCAATGTATTGGTAATTGTTTTCCTCCTTGATACTAAAGTTCATTCCGAGCTGCCATTTAATCTGCAAATTAGTAAAAACACTTCAAACTTTTGTAAGTTTAAAACGTTTATGAAAATATAAACTTAATATGAATTCAATTGTGATCGTAGGCGGCGGGATAGCAGGTCTACAAGCAGCTCAAATTTTACAAAGGAAAGGACTTGATTTTATTTTAATTGAAAAATCAATGTCATTAGGCGGTAGAGTCCAAAGTGAAGAATTTCAAGGGTATATCTTAGATCACGGTTTCCAAGTTTTACAGACGGCGTATCCGGAAGTCCAACGAAGTCTGCAATTATCTAAATGGGATTTATCTTATTTTCAATCGGGTGCTTATGTGTTGAATGAGGGAAAATTCAAACCCTTTCTCAATCCCTTAAAATCGCCTCTTTTATTTTTAAAAAATCTCAATGCAGCCGGGGCTACTATTTTTGATTTTTTGAGGTTGGCTTGGATTTGGTTAAAAACGCAGGGTTCGATTTCACCGATAAATTCGGACCCAGAAACTACTTCTGAACTTATTTCTAGATATCGTTTTTCAGAAAAATTTCAACGCAATTTTTTAAGGCCTTTTTTTTCCGGTATATTTTTAGATGATCAATTGGGCCCGCCGGCATCCTTGTTTTTCTATTATATGAAGCAGTTTTTAGAAGGGAGAGCCGCATTGCCCAAACAGGGCATGGGTGCTATCGCGCTAGATTTAGCTTCTGGAATTCCTAAAGATAAAATAAGAACTGGGGTTTCCGTAACCGAAATTAAGGGGAAATCGCTTCAATTAAATAATGGGGATACACTTCATTTTGACCATTTATTAGTAGCGACAGATCCCAAACAAGCCTGTGAATTATTGAAAATTGATTTTCCTCCACAGGCTCATTTTGGTTCCAAGACCTTTTATTTCAGTATGGACAAAAAGCTTGAGACTTTATTGCCGCTTATTCATTTGATGCCATTATATTCGAGTCCATTGCTGCATTTTTCTTGCCTGAGCCAAGTAAATTCTGCGCTTGCCCCGGAAGGAAAGCATTTAATTTCAGCGACTAGTCTGCAGATGGATCTTACGGACAAAGAAGTGGCGCAGGAATTAGCGCGGGTTTTAGGTCTTTCACCGAACGATTTTATATTCTTGAAATCTTTTTCAATCCCTCACTCTTTATTTAAGGTGGGGTTTTTTACTGAAGTTTGTCAAAAAGCGGCAGAGGAAAATATTATGTTAGTAGGAGATTACACTCTTTTTCCATCTTTGCAAGCGGCCCTATCCTCAGGCCGAAATGCGGCAGAAAAAATCCTGCAAGATTTGTAAACTGATTAAGCTCAATAATTTTTTTCTGTTTTTGCGTATATTTGCCTCCAATTAAACTCTGATATGAAAAAAGTCCTACTCCTTATTTTTGTTAGCATGGTATTGGTTGCTTGTCAGAAATCGAATCCAAATTTTCAAAAGGATGCGGCAAATCCCGAGTTTTTAATCAGGGCAGAGTTGATGTTGACCGAGAGCATTATTCATGATATTTTTGCCCCACCCGTTTCGGCTCGTATTTATATGTATGCCGGTATCGCAGGGTATGAAGCGGCTATACCTGGAGATAAAAAATTCAAATCGCTCGTGGGCCAATTAAATGGCTTTGAGAAAATACCTCAACCGGAAAAGGGGTTGGAGTATTGTTTCCCATTGGCATCTACTAGGGCCTATTTGGCTGTGGGGAAAAAATTGACTTTTGCCCAAGAAATGTACAAGGAGTTTGACAAGAAATTAGAAGAAGATTATCAGAAAATTGGCATACCCTCGGACGTTTACGAAAGGTCTATTGCCTACGGAGATTCAGTGGCTGCTGCTGTCATGCGCTATGCAGCTAAGGATAATTATAAGCAAACAAGAGGTTTACGGTTTACGGTAACGAATTTGCCAGGAACTTGGACCCCTACGCCGCCAGCTTACTTGGACGCAGTAGAACCCTATTGGACTAAAATTCGTCCCGTAACGCTAGATTCAGCGTCCCAGTTTAGAGCTCCAGCTCCCTCAAAATTTGATTTAACCAAGGGCAGTCCTTATTACAAGGAGGTGATGGAATCTTATGAAACGGTCAAAAATTTGACAGAGGAGCAAAGAAATATTGCTAATTTTTGGGATTGTAATCCGTTTAAAATGAATATCACGGGTCATGCGATGTTTGCGACCAAGAAAATGTCACCAGGTGGACATTGGTTGGGCATCGTGGGGCAAGTATCTCGCCAATTACATAAATCCTATCTAGAAACGGCGGAGGCATTAGCTCTGACATCCATTGGAATCTTTGATGGGTTTATCGCGTGTTGGGATGAAAAATATAGATCTATTCGCATCAGGCCTGAAACGATTATTAATGCGAGCATCGATAAATCATGGGTTCCTGTATTGCAAACTCCACCTTTTCCGGAATATACTTCAGGGCATAGCACCATTTCGAGGGCTGCCGCGGAGGTTTTGACAAACTTATATGGGACTAATGTTGCCTTTGAGGATTCTACCGAGATACCCTATGGTTTACCCCCAAGAAAATTTAAATCATTTATTCAAGCATCAGATGAGGCGTCGATTTCTCGTTTATATGGAGGGATTCATTTTATGCCAGCCTTAAACGAGGGAGCTATACAAGGAGGTAAAGTAGGCCAACATCTTTTAACTCGGGTCAAGACGCGCTGATGAAAAAGGACATAGAAACCAAAGCGGACATACAGATTTTTGTGGATGCATTTTATGCCAAAATGCCTTCAGATGATTTGGTGGGTCACGTATTCATGGATGTTGCCCATGTGGATTTTTCTAAACACCTGCCTAAAATGTATGATTTCTGGGAGATGTTGTTGATGGACGGGAAAAATTACCAGGGTGCCCCAATGCGTCCCCACTTAGAAATTAATCAGAAAATCCAATTGACCCCTGCCCATTTTGCGCGTTGGATTCAGCTGTTTTACGCCACCTTAGATGAGCATTTTGAAGGTCCAAAAACAGAAGATGCCAAATTAAAGGCGCGAAATATTGCGGACACCTGGGCGTATAAGTTGGACTATATCAATCGACCAACCTAAAAACTCCTTATAGCGAAAAGTAAATTTTCTTTTTGTCTAACCAAACCGCTAGCCGGGTAATTAGGTATAAAACAACGAGCGCGTTGATCGCCTCGGCTACCATGCCGTGAATGCTTATTTTTTCTAAAAATCCGCCTACAAACGTGAATGAAGCACCTCTTAGCCATTCTGGGCCGATCGATTCGAAAAACAAATAAATAAAAATGGAGTTTTTGCCATACGAAAGGATGTAATTGGGGATAGAGATTTTGGGTTTCTCATTAGACCAATTATAATAAAATACCGCCATCATTAGAGAAATCCAACCGGCAGAAGCGATGGTAAATGAAAGAGTAGCCGTTCTTTTAATAATGGGTATGCCAGCGATATCGAGTCCATATCCGACTACCACGCCTAAAATTCCCAAACCGATTAATGTTTGTAAAAGGTTTTTGGGAGAGGTAGACCGATGAATAATTCGTCCCATCAAAGCCCCCCAAATCGTATGGGCGGCCGTTGGGATACAATTAATGGCTATCCAATGTCCCCCACTTAATTTACCCATTAAGACCATATCCATAAATGATCCGAAATTTTTATCTCGCACGTAGGGTTCGTTGAAACCTGGAATATCGGTAAACACATATAGTGAATGTGCCAGAAGCAATAAAAATAACGAGGCGGCTACTTGCAAAGGGATTGAAAAACGTAATAAGAAAAAAGCCACGATCGTCGTAAAAGATAATTGGGTCAACACATTCCACAGTTCAAAAACCAATTTCTCTCTTCCTAAGCAATGCAGTCCCGTACCACAAATGAAAAGCAAAAAAGATCTTTTTAATACTTTAGGCCATAGTTGGCCATACGTAGCTCCTTGGTCGATTCGTTTATAAGTGGAAAAATATAAAGCGGAACCTGCGATCATCATAAAACCGGGTTGGATTAAATCCCAAAAGTGCAGTCCCTGCCATTCCGCATGATTAAATTGCGATAAAACAAATGATTCAGGAAAGATCTTGCCTAATCGGCTATAAAGGCCAGTGCTTTCTGCAGCTAACAAAAACAAAATAAATCCTCGAAAATAATCTACAGATGGTATTCTTTTAGTTATCATTATTTGCCTATTTTTCGTGTCAAAGGTAAAAATTTTTTCTAATTTCGTGATTTCCACGGGAATTCAATTTTATGATCGTATCCACACCGGGCCGAATTTGTTTATTTGGTGAGCATCAAGATTACTTAGGTTTACCTGTTATCGCAGCTGCAATTTCGAAGAGAATACAGATTAAAGGCCAATTTAGAGCTGATAACGTGGTGCATTTTTCATTGCCTGATGTGCAAAAAACAGAAGAATTTGAAGTCGATTTTCCTTTAGAATATTCCAAAGAACGGGATTATTTTAAAAGCGTTTTGAATGTTTTGCATCGAAAAGGCCACGAGTTAACACGTGGATTTGAGATCGAGGTTCGTGGAAATATCCCGATCAATTCTGGCACATCAAGTTCCTCAGCGCTTTTAGTTTCTTGGGTGAAATTCCTCAATGACATGTACGGTTTAGGATATACGCAAAAGCAAATTGGCGAAATAACTTATGAGGCCGAGGTTCTGGAATTTACGGAACCTGGTGGCATGATGGATCAATATTCAACGGCTGTAGGGAATGTGATTTACCTAGCAAGCCAATCCGAGATTTCGATTAAGACCTATGCCCGAGATTTGGGGACCTTTGTTTTAGGGGATTCTTTGGAGGCAAAAGATACTTTAGGGATTTTATCCCGGGTAAAATTTGGAACTTTGGGAGGTGTAAATAAAATTAAGGAGAAAGATCCGAGTTTTGATTTGTCTACTGCGACGCTTTCGGATTTGAATGAACATAAGAATTTGATTATGAAGGATGAATATATTTTAATTAGTGCGAACATTGACGACCGGGATATTTTGTTGGCCGCCAAAGCGATGTTTGAAGAAGAAGTGGAATGGAGTGATGAAAAATTAGGCGATTTATTAAATCAGCATCAACAAAATTTACGTGAACATAAGCGTATTTCAACCCCTAAAATAGATCGAATGATTCAAGCTTCGTTAGATTCGGGTGCATTGGGAGCTAAGATTAATGGTTCCGGTGGGGGAGGTTGTATGTTTGCCTATGCGCCAGAAAATCCAGAAAAAGTAGTGGAGGCCATTGAAAAAGAAGGGGGTAAGGCTTACATCATACGCGTAGACAAGGGCACCCATTCAGAAACTGAAAGTTTATTTTTTAATACATATATGAAAAAGCGTTTATTGATATTAGCAGGAGGGATGGCCTCAAGGATGAAGAAAGCAATGGCTGAAGGGGGTTCAGATTTAGATCCTTCCTTGGTAGCCCAAGCAAATTCAGTCACCAAAGGGATGATTCAGGTAGGTAAGAATGGAAAGACATTGATTGATTATCAATTATATAACGCGCATTTAGCTGGGATTGAAGAGGTTATGTTATTGCTTCATCCTACGGATACGGTATCCCAAGAATATTGTGAATCGCTGATGGAGAAGGATGCGTGTTGGGGTTTACAAATTGTCTTTGCGCGCCAACAAATTCCTGCGGATCGGGAGAAGCCAGCTGGAACTGCGGATGCGGTATATCAAGCATTAATGCAGCATGATTCTTGGCAAAAGGGGCGCGTAATCGTTTGCAATTCGGATAATTTATACAGTGTAAATGCCCTTAAATTGCTATGGTCATCGACTGAAACGCAGGCATTAATTTCCTATCATCGAGATAGTTTATTGTATCCTGCGGAGCGGATTTCAGCTTTTGCTTTAATTAGGACTGATGCGGATGGTTATTTATTGGAGATTATCGAAAAGCCTACGCAAGAACAAGCGGATGAATTAATGGCTCAATTGGGCCGATTGGGTGTCAGCATGAATATTTTCGTCTTTGAGGCGAGTACTTTTTTACCTTATTTAGCAGCCACGCCTTTTCACTCGGTTCGCAATGAAAAAGAATTGCCTACGTCGGTGGCTATGTTTGGCGAGGGAACAGGAAAAGGTTTTTACGCCATTCCATTAGCTGAAAATGTACCGGACCTAACGAGCAAAGAGGATATTTTGGTGATGCAAAAATACCTTGAGGAGACGTATGGGGATTTTTAATGGCAATACCTAATACCTATTACCTATTACCTTTTACCTAAATATAACCTATGTCAATTTTCATCGTCATTGTTTGCATTTTACTTTTGGTTTTTTTGATCACTTATTTGAAGGTCAATTCATTTGTCGCTTTCTTATTGATTAGTTTGTCGGCCGGAGTGATGTTGGGAATTCCGCTTCCCGACTTGGCCAAAACAATCCAAAAAGGCTTAGGGGATACATTAGGTTCTTTGGTTACCATCATTGTTTTGGGGGCGATGTTAGGGAAGTTGGTGGCGGAGAGCGGTGCGGCCCAACAAATTTCCGGGACATTGATTAATATTTTTGGTCAAAAAAACATGGCTTGGGGATTAATGTTCACAGGTTTTATCATCGGTATACCTCTTTTTTATAATGTAGGATTTGTGTTAATGATTCCTTTGGTGTTTGCATTGGTGCATCAGTATAAGTTACATCCTTTAGTGACTGGAGTTCCCATGATGGCATCGCTGTCGGTGGCTCACGGATTTTTGCCTCCACATCCTTCTCCGGCCGCATTGGTAGCTCAGTTTCAGGCAAATATGGGCTTAACCTTAATGTATGGAATCGTCATAGCTATTCCAGCCATCATATTAGCTGGACCTATTTTTGCAAAGACATTGGTCAATCGGCCCATCAAATCCTTAGGAACATTTTCGATGAAATCACTGCCTGAGAATGAATTACCTAAAAAATTATCCAGTTTTGTTACAGCCTTGTTGCCCGTTTTTTTATTAGTTTTTACGACCATCGCTGAAGTATATATAGATAAGACTACTGTTTTAGGTCAAGTATTTAAATTAATCGCAGATCCAGCTATGGTGATGTTGGTCGCTATTTGCTTTGCCACTTACAGTTTGGGATTACGCATGGGCAAAAAGATGGAGGATATCATGAACATATATGCAGAAGCGGTCAAGGATGTTGGGATGATTCTTTTGATCATCGCGGGGGCTGGAACGCTCAAAGAAGTTTTATTAGTATCAGGAGTGAGCAAGGAAATTGCGGGTTATTTAGGGGCACTGCCTATTCCTCCCTTGGTTTTGGGCTGGTTAATGGCGGCGATTATTCGCGTTTGTGTGGGCTCAGCCACGATTGCCGGGTTAACGGCAGCGGGAATGATATATCCTTTAGTCGCTGGAGGAGGAGTGGACCCCAACTTAATGGTTTTGAGTATCGGAGCGGGTAGTTTGATGTTTTCTCACGTGAATGATGGAGGCTTTTGGCTCTTTAAAGAATATTTTAATTTAAGTATTTCAGAGACGATTCGGTCATGGTCAGTCATGGAATCCATTGTCTCGGTGGTCGGTTTAATAGGTGTATTAGCCTTGAATTCCATCATTTAAATAAAATTTATGGGTTCTGGGATGAACATTTAAATTTTTAGGATTCACCATGTCCTGATTTTGTTTGCCTTGCAGCATCTATGGCAATATTAAAATAGTATAATATTCGTTCATCTATCTAACAAGGTTAAATGATATTTTCCTGCCAAAAATTAGTAGCTTTTAATCCTATTTTGATATATTTAATACGTTAAAATGCAATTTTTTGTCATTTTTCAAAAAATAAATTATCAGTTTTTTTGATATTTTTATTCATTTTTTTAAATTGTCAAACATTTCAAATTATTTTTTCATTAAATAAACGAATCAACATGAAAAAACTATTACTCGCATGGGTTTTAGTGATGGCTTTTCTAAGCACATCTCTGGCTCAAACAAGGACATTAACTGGAAAGGTTACATCTTCTGAAGATGGTACTGTCCTTCCTGGAGTTAGTGTCAGCCTTAAAGGTACTTCTCGAGGTACTACCACATTATTTGATGGTACATTTAAAATTTCAGTTAGCAATTCTGAAGTGCTTGTTTTTAGCTTTGTCGGCTTTAAACAACAGTCTATTACAGTAGGAAGTCAGTCGACCATTAATGTGGTTTTAGCTTCAGATGTCTCTGAACTTTCTGAAGTGGTGGTAACAGGTGCATATGGATCTAAGCGTAATGCTAGGTCAACTTCCAATAATGCGCAGGTAGTAGATCAAAAACAATTGAACGTGATCCGTCAGACTAACCTTAATAATGCGTTAGCAGGTAAGGTTTCTGGTATCCAAGTTCGTTCTCAATCGGCAGCGGCCTTAGGTCGTTCTACTGAGGTTCGTTTACGTGGGGTATCGGGTTTTGGTTTAGGATCAGGTGCTTTATATGTTGTCAATGGAACTATTTTACCTAATTCAGATGACATCAACTTAGATGATATCGAAAACGTTTCTGTACTTCAAGGTGCAGCGGCGGCAGCGCAGTTTGGTTCTCAAGGAGCGAATGGTGCGATCGTTATTACTTTGAAAGATGCTTCACCGACCCAACAAGGTATCGGAGTTACGTTAAACACAGGTATTTTATTTGAGTCTCCTTATATCTTGCCAAATTATCAAAATTCATATGCCGGTGGTGCTGTGGGTGATTTGATGCAGTATAAATATAAATCAACAGATCCAGCAGAGTGGAAAGCATTAGATGGTAAATATTACCATGATTATAGTGATGATGCTTCATGGGGTCCTCGTATGGTAGGCCAAGAATATATTCCTTGGTATGCATGGTATGGCGGTAGCAAGTATTCGTACAAGACGGCATCTTTGACTCCTCAGCCAAATAACGCACGTGATTTTTACCAAACAGGGGTCACTAAAAATAATAGTTTCACGATCAATTCATCTACCGATAAATTGAAGTTTAAATTAACGTATGGTAATCAAGCTATTGATGGTTTGTTGGCCAATACGTCTTTAAACAAGAACACGTTAAACGTGATGACCGCTTATAATTTGAATAAGCATTTCATGGTCAGCGCGGACATCAACTATGTAAATCAAATCCAAAAAGGAGAGATAGACGATGGTTATTCAAATCAATCTTCTGGAGCATTTAACCAGTGGTTCCACAGGAATTTGGATATGAATATCATGAAAGAGTTGAAGGATTTAAGAACTCCTGAAGGAATTTATGCTTCATGGAATCACGCAAATCCAGATGCTTATGATGCTTCTAATAAAAGAAACTTCTATGCAGGTAACTATTGGTATAACTTTTTCTCTTGGTTTGATTTAGTGAATCAAACAAATCAAAGAAATCGTTTATTCGGAAACGTAGCTTTTACTTATAAGGTGAACGACGATTTGAAATTTACCGCTACCTATAGAAAGCAACAAAATACAGGTTTAACGGATTATCGGTATAGCTCTCGCTTAAATGAAAGTGGTTTACAAACCACCGGAAATACACCGGAGGCTAAAGGATATTATTATACAGGCCAAACCTATTCAGATCGTACGAATATGGAATTGTTTGCCAACTATTCTAAAAAAATCAAAGATTTTACGATTGATGCCAACGTAGGAACTGACTTTTTCGAGTGGACTTACACAAGTAATAGCGCGAATACCAACAATGGTTTAAGTGTTGCTGACTTGTATACAGTTTCTAACTCGGTGGATCCGGCGACGATTGGTAATGATCGTTTGTTAGAGAAATACAAAGCGCTAATCGGTAAAGCTACTTTTGGGTACAAGAATTTCTTATTTGCGGATATTACGTTAAGAAATGACTGGTATTCAACTTTACCTAAAGAAGCAAATTCAGTGCTTTCGAAATCAGCTGGACTTTCATTTGTTTTCAGTGATTTGATTGAGAAGAGTTTGCCATGGGTGAGTTATGGTAAATTAAGAGGATCATGGGGAGAAATTCCAAAGGCTTTGGGAACTAGTAATGAGAGTTTTGGAGCTTATCGTTTCCCAGGTTCTGCCTATAACTTAGGTCAATACAAATGGGGAAGTGATTTCTTAATGTCGGCATCTAACACCTTGGTGGATCCTAACATTAAAGGATCTGTGGTTTCGCAAAGTGAAATAGGCCTAGACTTATCTTTCCTTAATGATCGCATCGGAATCTCTGCTACAGTATGGCAAGGCGCTGAAAAAGATTTCCCTTATGCCTTAAGTGTGAATGGAGCAAGTGGTTACACTTCTTTATTAACTAACATTGGAGAGATTTCTAAGAAAGGTTTAGATATTCAGTTAAATGGACGTCCTGTAGTTACAAATAATTTTTCTTGGAGAATTTCAGGAACGGTTTCTAAATTGATACAAAACGATGTTATTTCATTGAGCCCTAAATATGGCATCACACAAACTTCTGCAGTACAAGGAGTTTGGGGTACAACCATGCCTTATTTAGTTCACTCAGAAGGTAAGCGTTGGGGTCAATTGTACGGGAATGGAATTAAGCGAATTAATGGCCAACCGGTACTAGACGCAAGTGGATTTTATGTAAATGATCCAAAAGTGAATTTTGGTTCAGTACTTCCTGAGTATACGGGAGGTTTACAAAATTCATTTACTTTCTTAACTGATTTCACATTGAATGTCAATATTGACTTCCAAGTGGGTGGTAAATTTGCTTCATTATCTAATATGTGGGGTTCATTCTCAGGCTTAACAGCACAAACAGCAACCGTGAACGATAAGGGAAATCCAATTCGTGATGCAGTAGCAGATGGGGGTGGAGTACATACGAAAGGTGTGAATGCAGAAGGCAAGGCAGTTGATTTTTATGTAGAGGCTCAAGATTATTATCACAATCTATATAACAACAAGACTTTTGATCCGTATATCTATGATTTAACGTTTGTTAAACTTAGAGAATTAGCTTTGGGGTATAATTTGCCTGTGAAGAAATTGGGAATGAGTAAATACTTCCAATCTGTTAATATTTCTTTAACAGCTAGAAATCCAATACTTATTTATGCGACAACAAAAGACTTTGATCCATCTGAGATCTCTGCGGTGAGTGGTGAAACAGGACAGTGGCCTGGATCTCGTGGATATGGTGTCAATATTAGATTTGGATTTTAATTAAAGTTAAATTTTAAAGACATGAAAAAGAAAATCATATATATATTCTCTACCCTAATCTTATTAAGTTTAGGTGGATGCCAAAAATTGGATGACTTTGGTGATACCAACGTGAATCCAGCTGCAACTTCTGAGCCTACGATGTCCGCATTAATGGCGAATGTTCAAGCAGGTTTAGGTGGTTATGCTGCTTCTACTCGACCAGGACTTTATGGTCAGTATTTCTCGGAAACGCAATATACAGATGCGTCTCTTTACTCGTTGCCTCAGATTGAGTTTTCAGGTGAATACGCAGGTTCGTTAATGGATTTGCAAATTATTATTGACCGTAAGGAAAGTAATAACATGGTGCAAATTGCTAAGATATTGCAACAATACATTTTCTGGACGATCACGGATCGCTGGGGGGATGTACCATATTCACAAGCTTTATTAGGGGTTAAAAATGCAAATCCTAAATATGATCGCCAAGAGGATATCTACAAAGGGATGATTGATGCATTGACCAAAGCAGCTGGCGCATTTGATGCTTCTGCGGTAAAAGGCGATTTGATTTATGGTGGTGATGTGACGAAATGGAAACGTACGGCTAACTCATTACGTATGTTGATGTCCTTGCAATTATCTAAAAGATTCCCTGCAGCGGGTGGCTATGCGGCGACTCAGTTTGCTGCGGCTTTGAATGATCCTGCTGGATATATTCAGAATAATACGCAAAATATGACTTTGAACTATCCCGGTGGTAACTTTAAATCTTCATGGTTTGCACTTTACAATGGTCGTAAAGATTTTGGTGAAAGCAAAACGATGACTGATTTAATGGGATCATTAAATGACGGACGTCAAAAGGCATTTGGTGGTGCAACGCAAGACCAGACTGCTGGCAATGCATTAGAATCATCTAATGTTGGAGTTCCTTTCGGTTTAGTTCGTGCAAAAGTGGAGGCATTCACTTCCGCTAACGGTAATTGGGCTCGTATTTTACGTGGCGATTTCCGTAAGGAAAATGGCAGTATCGTTATAATTTCAGCTGGGCAAATAGCTTTGGCAAGAGCAGAAGCGGCTAATTATGGTTGGACTTCAGAGTCTTTACCTACTACGTATAGTTTAGGTATCGCTTTATCGTATGAGCAATGGGGTCTTAAATTGGCCACTGATTATTTAGGTCAGGCATCAGTTGCTTTAGATGCTCCGGGTGCTGCGGGTAATTTGAAGAAAATTGCAACCCAACGATACATCGCCCACTATCCTGATGGAATGCAAGCATGGAATATTTGGAGAAAGACAGGATTTCCTGAGTTAACTCCAGCGCCAGATGCGACGAATGCTTCTAAGCAAATTCCTAGAAGATATACGTACGGTTCGACTGAGTTTACGTCGAATAAAGCAAATGCAGAGGCTGCTGTTGCTGCATTAACAGGTGGAGATACACAAGATGCTAAAGTGTGGTGGAATAATTAATTATTCGCCTTTATATCATTTTAAAATAGTAAAAATATGAAAAAGATAAAAGTAATCCTTTCGCTGATGTTCTTGGGAGCATTTGTGATGCAATCTTGTATCAAGGATGATGTGGTTGAATTAGGCGATACTGGATCAGTATTTGTTAAAATCAACGATGGCCCTACTAAGGCTTTGTATTATGAGCCATTTACGACTAAGAAGAATGTAGTAGTCTTTAACGTGCGTAGAGATGTGAATTCTGCTGCGGAGTTGGCTAAAGCGGCTACCGTATCGATTATCGACGCACCTGAGTTGGTTGCTGCTTATAACAAGGAGAACGATGAAAGCTTTGAGGCATTGCCTACTTCCATTTTCACTTATGTAACGGATCCTTCGGTAACCAAATCGGGAAATAAGTTTACGGTTACTTTTGCGCCGAATGAATTTGCGAAGAATATCGAAATCAGCTTAGATGGTTCTAAGTGGGATTTATCGAAAAAATTCGCGATTGGTTATAAGGTGACTGAAGCTCCAGGGGCTAAGATTTCTAGCGCTCAGAAGCAAATCATTACATTGATCAGTTTGAAGAACAAGTATGACGGGGTGTATTTATTGACCGGTGCGCATAACCGTGTTCCTTACAACTTCCCATACAAAACGGTCGTTTACATGATGACAGCGGGTGCTAATTCAGTTATTTATTACTGGCCAGATGTAGGTTCTTATGGTCACCCGATCGGATTGGGCCCAGATCCTGAAAATGATTTGAGCTGGTATGGTCCTGGCATTTCACCTGTTGTGGAATTTGATCCTAATACAGACGAAGTAGCTCGTGTGTTCAATAATCCTCCGAATGCTACGGTTATTACTAAATTTACGTTGGCTGGTGTGGCTAACTCAAATAGGTATGACGCAGCTACAAAGAAAATGTTTATTAGTTGGAATTACAATGGCAGAGCCGATCGTGCATTTGTTGACACCTTGACATTCATTCAGCCGAGGCAATAAAATTGATTGTTTGATGTTGAAAAAAGGCAGCGATTTCGCTGCCTTTTTTGTGTTATTTCAATATTTGCTTTTTTATATTTAGGTTAAAAATTAAAATTTATAATAAAAGTCTAATAGTCTACAGCTAAAATAACGTCATATTCTTATTTTTTCTCTTGCTTTTGTTTTTTTTAGTACGAAAAATAGAAACAATTTGCAAAAAAGTCGGTTTAACAAAATATAATTTTTTAATTTTGTCATTAACATTCATTTAAATAAACAAACATGAAAAAACTCTTACTAATTTGGGTTTTAGTAGCAGCTAGTGTTAGCTCGTTATTTGCTCAAAACAGAACAGTAACAGGAAAGGTCACTTCCTCAGAAGATGGTGGCGGATTACCTGGTGTCAGTATTAGCACTAAGGGTTCCAATAAAGGGACCACATCAAGTGTAGATGGTTCTTATTCCATTTCCGTGGGGGAAGGAGCTTCATTGGTATTTAGCTTTGTAGGCTATAATGCTCAAACAGTTACAGTAGGTAACCGTTCAGTGGTTGATGTTAAATTGTCCATTGACAATACCCAACTTTCTGAAGTAGTTGTCGTAGGTTATGGCACGAAAAAGCGTGTTGAATTTACCGGTGCGGCTTCTACCATTAAAGCAGCAGCTATCGCCGAGCGTCCTGTACAAAGTTTTTCACAAGGTTTAACGGGCCAAGCAGCAGGTGTGAACATCACACAGCCCAATGGTTTATTGAATAATCCTCCAGTGATTCGTGTACGTGGTTTAAGTTCATTATCACTTAGCTCATTTCCTTTGGTGGTGATTGACGGGATACCAATTTCTACAGATAACGTTTCAGCTAACTCGACGACCAATAACCCTTTAGCGGATATTAATCCATCGGACATTGAGTCGATTGACGTATTGAAAGATGCTGCTTCTGCCGCTATTTATGGTTCTCGTGCAGGTGCTGGAGTTTTATTGATTACTACGAAGCGTGGAAAATCAGGAAAAGCTAAGGTATCGATTGATTCTTGGGCCGGTGTAAGTGATGCGGTTCGTTTGCCAGATGTTTTAAATGCTGAGCAATACATGTACCATAAAAATATGGCGATTGGTAATGCATTGAAATTAAATCCAAATGCAGTATCATCGACTCAAAGAAATTCGGCTAACCAATCTTTCTTGCCAAATTACAATCCGGATGGATCTTTGATCGACACGGATTGGGCAAAAGTAGTTTACCAAACAGCCTTTTCTCAAAATCATAATATGACAATTACTGGGGGAACCGATAAGACTTCTTACTATTTCTCTGCTGGATTTTCAGACCAAGAAGGTTTTTTACGTAGCAATAGCTTCCAACGTCGTTCTGGTCGTTTCAATATGGATCACCAAGCAACAAACTGGTTGAAGTTTACGACTAATTTCAATTATTCAAATACGTACAACATGGCACCGATTTCAGGATCAAATCCGGGTGGTGCATTTAATACGTCAGGATTAGGTCGTATCGCAGTGGCTCAGGTACCTAACTTGCCAGCTTATTTACCAGATGGTAATTATAATTTAGAGAACAACACCGTAGGTCGTTTGAACAACTTACTTCCGGCACAGTTTCCAAACCCAGCTGTTGTACGTGATTTAGATAAAATCACTTCTGAAAACACCCGTTTGATTGCAAATTTAGGTGCTGAAATTAAGATCACAGAGGGTCTGAATTTTAGAACAAGTTATTCATGGGATCGCAGAAACACAGAAAATGTTCGTTTCTTTAATCCTTTCAATGGAGATGGTTGGGCTGCTAGTGGTGATGCTTACAACAATACCGCTCGTTCCGACAACTGGAACTTGATTAACACGTTACAGTACAATGTGAAGTTGGGCGAAAACCACAACATCTCAGCGGTTTTAGGTTCAGATTCACAAAAAACACGCGTGTTAAACTGGGGAGCTCAACGTCAAGGATTAGCTGACTTTTTCTTTACTGATTTCCAAGGAAATTTTGGAACTAATTTAGCTGCGGGTAACGGAATTTACCAAGTGTCTTATGAGGCTTATTTAGGAAGTTTCAGTTATAATTATGCAGGTAAATATTTCTTAAGTGGAAATTACCGCCGTGATGGAAACTCTGCTCTTTCTGCGGATAACCGTTGGGGTGATTTCGGCGGAGTATCAGCCGGTTGGACTGTTTCTGAAGAGAAGTTCTTCAAAAATACTAGCCTAGGAAATAAAATTTCTAACCTTCGTTTAAAAGCATCATGGGGTAAAGTGGGTAACGGTAACGTTCCTAATGCCTACGGTTCTTATTCTACTTTTGGTTCTGGTTTATATGGTGCAGCGCCAACATTGGCGTTTAACCAAGCAGGAAATAAGGATTTGAAATGGGAGACAAGTGAGCAGACCAATTTTGGTATCGATATTAGTTTCTTAAACGATCGTATTTCAATAGAGGCCAATTATTACAATAAGGATATCAATAATTTGATTTTGAACGTTCCACAAGCACCTTCAAAGGGTATTCCTGGAAACTCAATTTTGGCTAACGTAGGTTCCATGTATAACCGAGGATATGAATTAGCTATCACAGCGACGCCAATTAACAATGGAGGATTTACTTGGACCACGAACGTTAATTTTGCAACCAACGAAAACATGGTTACTTCCTTAGTAGATGCGAATACGCCTATTTTAACGGCAACATCTGGTTTAGAGACTACCTCGATTACGAAAGTGGGTTATTCAGCTGCACAAATTTACGGAGTTAAAACAGGTGGAGTTAATCCAGCTAACGGGCGTCGTATATACATCAGAAAAGATGGTGTTAAAGTACAATACCAACACTTAGGCGGAGCAGATGCTTGGACTTTATTAGATGGAACGCGTACAGTATCTGTTTCTTCAGAACAACAAATCTTAGGAAATACAATGCCAACTTTCTACGGAGGATTTAATAATACTTTCCGTTATGCAGGTTTTGATCTTGGAATGAACTTTACTTTCTCTGGAGGTAACTTGATTTACAATGGTTCTCAAGCTGGTTTGCGTGACCAACGTGTATGGAACAATTCAGTGGATGTGTTAAATTCTTGGACTAAAGAAGGACAAATCACAGATATTCCTCGTGCTGTTTATGGAGATAACGTTTCGAATGGTTCATCTTTCTTAATTGATGCCAATATTCAAAAAGGAGATTTTATTCGTTTGCAGACGGCTACTTTGGGATATAAGATTCCTGCCAACTTAACTAAATTAGGTATTAACAGTCTTCGTGTGTATGCACAGGCAAACAATGCTTTTTTATGGACAGAGTATGCGGGTGTTGACCCTGAAATCTCAACCAATGGAGATACAAATTTAGCTTCAGGTATTGAGCGTAACTCAATTCCACAAGCTAGGTCATTTACAATTGGTCTTAACATAGGTTTATAATTTTAAAGGAGATAAGAAAATGAAATTATTCACAAACAAAATTGGAATCTTGTCTATCGCCTTAGCGATGACGGTTTCTTCTTGTAATAAGGAATTCTTGAACGCAGTTCCTGAATTAGATTTGTCTGATGCGACGGTATTTAATACACCGGCTCGTGTTTTATCCCAAGTTAATGGACTTTATGGTTCAGCTAAGTCGGGAAGTTTATTTGGAGGTCGTTATTTAATTTATAATGATATCCGTGGAGAGGATTGGGTTAACCGTACGACGAACTCGGTAACTGGGTATTCTACGTACCAAGGAAACCAAGATCCTTCAGATTCGTATTTAGCCAACTTCTGGGTAGTGGGATATTCTACGATCAATCGAGCTAATTTATTTTTAGAGGGATTGGCTAAAAATCCTACTGCAGTTTCGGCTACTTTAGCTGCGAATTACAGAGGAGAGGCTAAGTTCTTACGTGCTTTAACTTATTTCTCTTTGGTACAGTATTTTGCAAAACCTTTTATTTTAGATAAGGGAGCTTCTGCTGGATTGCCATTGCGTTTAAAAGGAGAAACTTCTTCTGCAAACAATGCATTAGCTCGTAGTTCAGTAGCACAGATTTATGATCAAATTTTAAAAGATTTGAATGAAGCTGAAGCTGAATTACCTGATACTTATGCGTCTGCATTGTTAAATACAACACGTGCACACAAGAATTCGGCGATCGCTTTAAAGACAAGAGTATTGTTGGCCAAAGCAGATTACGCAGGTGTTATCACGGAAGCAAATAAAATTGTTTCTGCGGCTGCGCCTTTTAGAGGAACTGCTCGCGTAGCGCATGCCTTGCAGGCTGATGTATCTGCCGTGTTCAAAGCACCTTATACTACATCTGAGTCAATTTTCTCTTTTCCAATGGATGCAACAAACGCTCCAGGTACTCAAAACCAATTGGGCTATTACTTCAATGCAGGAAACGTCGAGTATTATTTAAATACGGGTACTACGGGTATTTATAGCCAAGCACAATTTCGGGCTATCGATGATCGTAAGACGAAATTGACGGTAGCTAAAACAGCAGTAGCTAATTTTCCATCCAGCATTAAATTCAGTGGAGTGAATCCTTATATTGACTATGTGCCGAACATTCGTTATGCGGAAGTTTTGTTAAACTTAGCGGAGGCAGAAGCAGAAGCAGGAAACGCAACGCGTGCTTTAGCGCTATTAACTGCGGTGCACCAACGTTCTGACGCTACTTATGTTTTTGGTACCCTTGCAAAGGCGGACTTAATTAAGGCTATTTTAATTGAACGTAGAATTGAATTCATAGCGGAAGGTTTCCGTGCGAATGATGTTCTTCGCCGTGGTGAGCCTTTAAATTCATTTGGCGCTGGAGCAGTGATTCAATCATCTGATCCACGTTACATTTACGGAATTCCATTAACAGAAATTCAAACGAATCCTGCGATTGGAAAATAAGATTTGCATATGTCCTTAAGGACGTGTCGAATGGGTATAAAAAAAGGTGACTCGAAGAGTCACCTTTTTTTATGGGTTTACTATTAGATGATAAACTAGATGCTAATTTTAATTTAATCTGTGCTTCTGTGGCATCAATGCAATTTGACAATAATTACCTGTTCTTTATGCCCTTTATCTGGTTTAAGCAATTCAAAAGGTTTATGCTATTAGTTTAAATAACATAAACCTTTGAATGATTCGCTTACCAAATTTTAATTCGGTCCTCAGGTTTCTTGTATAATTTATCTCCTGGTTTCACATTAAATGCTTCATACCAAGCATCCATATTGACTGGAGTTCCAATGGTTCGATATTGGCCGGGCGAGTGAGGATCTGTTTTGATCATTTGTGCTGCCATCTCTGGTCTAGATGCTCCTCTCCAAACTTGAGCCCATGCCAAAAAGAATCGTTGGTCCGGCGTCAGCCCATCAATTTTCTTTTTAGATTGTCCCTGTTTAGTCATCTTAAATGCTTCGTACGCAATATTCAATCCACCTAAGTCTCCTATGTTTTCACCCATCGTAAATTTTCCATTTACATGAATGGTGTCTACCACCGTATATTGATCAAATTGAGCTCCTAATTGGATCGTTTTAGCTTTAAACCTAGATAAATCTTCAGGCGTCCACCAGTTTCTTAAGGTGCCATCATTATCGTATTGGCTTCCTGAATCGTCAAATCCATGTGACATTTCATGGCCAATAACCGCTGCAATTCCTCCATAATTCAGCGCATCATCTGCATCTGCTGAGAAAAATGGGAATTGCAAAATACCTGCAGGAAAGACAATCTCATTCATCGTCGCGTTATAATACGCATTGACCGTTGGCGGAGTCATGCCCCATCGAGTCCGATCTACCGGTTTTCCTATTTGGTTTATGTTATCTTGATAGGACCAAATACTCGCATTCTTCATGTTTTGGTAAAATGAATCAGCATTTATTTCCAGCCCATCATAATTTTTCCATTTATCAGGGTATCCAACTTTGGGAGTAAACGCATTTAGTTTGTCTAATGCCTTCTTTTTAGTGGGCTCCGACATCCAATCGAGTCTATTGATTCGATTGGCGAAGGCAGTACGCATATTGACCAACAATTCCTTCATACGTTCTTTTGCCTCAGGTTTAAAGTGTTTCGCCACATATAACTGGCCCAAAAGTTCGCCTATTGTTCCATCCGTCAGCGTTGACATACGTTGCCAACGAGGAGTTTGGGTTTCCTGGCCACTTAAGAATTTGGCATAATCAAAACTCGCTTTTACAAATGGACTACTTAAATAGGATGCTGATCCTTTTAAAATATTCCAAGTCAAATAGGATTTTAAATTTTCAATCGGCGTATCCGTCAACGTATTGTTTACTTCAACTAAAAATTTAGGTGCGCTAACTAAGATGGAATCTTGAGATGGGATACCCAATAATTTGAATTGCTCATTCCAATTAATGTTGGGCGTTTGCTTTTGAAAATCAGCCAATAGAAATTTATTGTAGGTTTTATATGGATCACGCATTTCAACACGCGCCATTTGTGCTGTGGCAAGCCTTTTTTCTATTAGGAAAATTTGTTCCGCATTTGATTTGGCCTGATTGGTAGGTGTGCCGATCAACTCAAATAAGGTTACGATGTATTTTTTAAATGCTTCCTGAATCTTCAAGGTACGAGCATCGGTCTTTAAATAATAATCACGATCGGGCAATGAAGTTCCTCCTTGGCCAAATTGCGGCACCATCTTTTTTACATTTTTTCGATCTTGGCTAACATAAGACCCAAAGAATGGAGAACCTAGGCCCTGCGTTTTAAATCGAGCTATTTCTCTCAATAAATCTTCTCTAGATTGAATATCTTGTACCTTTTTCAAATCTGATTTAATGGGATCAAAACCTAAAGATTCAATTCTTAAGCTGTCCATCGCTGCTATGTAAAAATCAGCAACTCTTCTTTCGACAGATCCTTTTGCTGACGATTTTTGCTTGGCTACTGTCTCTTCTAGTATTAGTTTAACTGCTTTAATATTAAAATCCCTAATTTCATTAAAACTACCCCAGCGACTTTCTTTGGCAGGAATTGGATGATTTTTTACCCAGATTCCATTCGAATATTCGACGAAATCATTGCCAGGTTTTACGGATAAGTTCATATTCGACTTGTCGATGAACTTGAAATTTTGTGCAGAAATGGTATTTGAAAATAATATTCCTACAGATAAGACAAACAACGATAACTTTTTCTTCATATTTTTTAATGTTAATGAATGATTAAATTAATAGATTTATAACTTTAAAACTACCAACATGAAGAAATTGTTACTAATTATCAGCGGTCTATTTATATTTATTCATATTTCATTCGGTCAAAATCATGTCTCTAAACCTTTGACCCATGAAATAATGGTCAAACTTAAAAAAGTAGGTGCCCCTGCAATTTCGCCTGATGGTAAATCGGTTGTCTACAGCCAAGTAGAAACCTCTTATAATTTGGACGAACAAACAACGGATTTATGGTTGGCCCACACCGATGGAAAAACAAGTCCCAGGAGAATTACCTCTTCCAAAAGTGGGGAGGATAATTATTTTTGGTCACCTTCAGGAGATAAAATTTATTTTACCGCCAAAAGAGATGGCGATGAAGCGCCCCAATTATACTCATTGCCTTTAAATGGGGGAGAAGCGCAAAGAATAACATCTATTTCTACTGGTATTTCTGCCGCAAAAATATCCTCGGATGGTCGTTGGTTAGCCTTCACATCTCGCGTGTTTCCTTCCGCGTTTACAGATTCTTTGAGTAAAAAAATGGCGGAGGATAAGAAAAAAATCAAAGCGAAAGTACGCGTATATACCTCATTCCCTGTTCGTTATTGGGACTCCTGGTTGGACGAGAAACAAGCGCACATTTTCGCCATGGATTTATCAGCTATTGGTTCTCAACCCGTTAATTTATTCAAAGATGTTTCCCTAGTAAAATCTCAAGGATTCAACTTGGGTTCGTTCTCATTTGCACCAGACAATAAATCCATCGTTTTTTCTGCCAGTACGGATTATAATACGACTGCTTATCAATCGTCAACTTCCAATTTATTTCAAGTCAATCTTCAGGGTGGCAAAGAGACCCAATTAACCTCCGATGGAATTGATTATGCCACGGTTGATTTTTCAAGTGATGGCCGTTTTTTAATTACTTCAGGATCAGAAAATGGAAATAAGCTGTATTACATTAATCGATTGTTTAGATATTCATGGCCTTCCATGTCAAGTAAAATGGAATTAGCTTCGAAACTAGACCGACCCATGAACGATTTTAAAATGGTGGGATCTGATATTTTGGCTAGTATTGAAGATCAGGGGGTGGATAGAATCATTAAAATTTCGATTGGTTCAGGTGAAATAAGTTCCGTATTAGGTGGCCAAATGGGTTCTTATACAGCTGTTTCACCGGCGAGTGGTGGAAATTTTGCCTTTACATATCAACATTTAGGTGCTCCCCCAGAAGTATTTGCTTTCGTTAGTGGCCAACAAATACCCATCTCAAAAAGCAATGATCAGGTGCTTGCAGCTTTAGACATTCCGAGGCCAGAAGTAATATGGACGGTGACTAGTCGGGGTAAAAAAGTGAGAAGTTTTGTATTGAAACCAGCGGGTTTTGATCTAAATAAAAGATATCCCTTGTTTGTGTTAATGCATGGAGGACCCGCGATTTCAATTAAGGATAATTTTGGGTATCGTTGGAATGCACATATTTTAGGTGCGCCAGGTTATGTGTTGATCATGACGGATTATACGGGTTCCACGGGATATGGCGAAAAATTCACACAGGATATTCAGTTGGATCCTTTCCGAGGACCAGGGAATGAAATTTTGGAGGCTGCAGCGGATGCCATTAAGCGCTTTTCGTTTATAGATGGAACGCGACAAGCGGCTGGCGGAGCTTCGTATGGTGGGCACTTAGCCAACTGGATGCAGGCGACCACTTCACACTTTAAATGCTTAATTGCACATTCGGGTTTAGTTAATTCGGAGGCGCAATGGGGTACTTCGGATGTGATTTGGGGTCGTGAATTGATGAACGGGGGTGCGCCTTGGGTACCCACAAAAACCTGGAAAGAGCAGAATCCAATGCGCTACGCAGCTAATTTCAAAACACCGATGTTGCTGACAGTAGGGGAGAATGACTTCCGTGTACCCATCAATAATACCTTAGAAAACTGGAGCATTCATCAGCGCTTAAAAATTCCAAGTAAATTGATTGTTTTTCCAAGCGAAAATCATTGGATTTTAAATCCTGAAAATTCAAAGTTTCATTATCAGGAAGTTGGCAACTGGTTGAGCACCTATTTAAAATAATTTCCCTAGCTTTTTAACTTTTTAAATTTAGTAAAGCTGAACCATAACTCCCTTTTTGATAGATTCATCGCAGGCAAAAGCTATGCGAAGGCTGTTTACGGCGTCATCTAAATGATCCTTTAAATCTACGTTTTCTTGAATAGCTTGTAAGAAATAGAGTTGCTCGCGATCACATAATTCTTGATGATTTGGCTCGTCGGTTAGGTTCACCCATTCGTCATCCCGGCTGAAATCATTGTTGGCATCTAAGTCGGCCCAATGAACGCGAAGGGATTCTGTTTTTGTGTGAGCTTCGATGGAGGAAGATTTGCCTTCGCCACCGGCTTCTTTAGCCACGATGGAAACGGAACCTTTGGGTCCAAAGACATCTTTGACAAAATAAGCAGTTTGGGAAATCATGGGACCCCAACCCGCTTCGTACCAACCTACTGATCCATCTTCAAAATAAATTTGAAGTTGGCCATAGTTGTAATTTCCTGCCGGAATATCCTCCGTCATTCTGGCGCCGATCGCGGAAACTCGAACGGGTTTCGATCGGGTCATTTGGCACATAACGTCAATATAATGAACTCCACAATCGACGATAGGGCTTAAGCTCTTCATTAAATTACGATGCACATCCCACATGTATCCGTGACTTTGCTGGTTTAAATTCATCCGCATCACCAAAGGCTTGCCTAGATTTTTTGTGATTTCTATGAATTTAATCCAAGATGGATGGTGACGTAAAATATAACCTACGACTAATTTTTTACCTGATTTCAACACAGCCTTTGCTACATTTTCTGCTCCAGCTAATGAATCGGCAATTGGTTTTTCTAAAAATACATGGCAACCGGCCTCTAAAGCAGCGACTGAAAAAGCCTCATGGGTATCAGGGTAGGTAGAAATACACACGGCATCAGGTTTTGTTTCCTTAAGCGCTGCATAATAATCGGAATACAATGCTTGGCCACCTCCTAATTCCTGATTTAATTTTTCCTTACTGGCACCGGTGGAAACGAGTCCACATATTTCAAATCCTGGAATGGTATGATAGGCTTTTGCATGTGAAGCGCCCATGTTACCACATCCTACTACCAATACGCGAATATTTTTTGATTGAGTCATTTTGAATTTTTTATCTCTTGAAATTAAAAAGAATGATTAGAATTAACATCTTTTTTGAAAATCTATTGTTGAAATTATTAAATAATAATAAAAATAATTTATTGTATCAAAAATATACATTAACTTGTGGTATATGTTGTAAAGTTTAGAATATTTTGATGAAGTAAATTGGAGAATACAAAAAAATCCTGGCCTTTGACCAGGATTTTTTTTTGATTAATGGTGCAAAAATCAGCTTGGAATTGGCTCAATTATTGATTTTGTTTTGATCTAGCAAAGTTTTTTTAATCTTAGTATTCTTGGAAAAGTGGATGAATCATTAATTCATCAATGACCACATGCGCGGGTTGATTCATGATGTAAAAAATACTATTAGCCATATCTTCACAAGATAACCAATCTTTATGCGACTCTGAACCTTGGGGTTCTGTGTGAAACATCGTGTCAACCAAGCCTGAATAGACGGTAGATACTTTTATGCCATCTCTTCTGACTTCTTTTCTTAGCGCTTCGGTAAATGCATGTTGGGCATATTTTGATGAACAATACAAGGCTCCCCCATCAAAAACCCGTTTCGCCACATCAGACGCTACTGAAATAATATGCCCTTTTTTTGCTTCCTTCATACATGGCAAAACTGCTTTTGAGAATAGAAATGTTCCTTTAACATTGGTGTTAAATATGGTATCCCAAGATTGGCCTGAAAAAGATTCTGTTGGTCCAAAAGTCCCAGTCCCCGCATTATTGATTAAGAAATCTATTTTTTGAAAGGTATGCGCCGTTTTGTCGATGGTTTGTTGGACAAATGCCTCATCCGAAACATCACCCATAAAATACAAAGGTCGATGTCCTATTTCGGTTATTTCGGCTGCCAAATCTTTTAATTCACCTTGGCTTCTGGCGACAATGGATAATTGGAAATTATTTTTGGCTAACAATAGCGCTAGTGCACGTCCAATTCCCTTGGAGGCTCCTGTGATAATGGCGGTTTTTATTTGGGATTGCATTTTCTATTTGGATTAAATATGGTGTATAAATTTATTGTTTTATTATTAGATATAATTTCAATAAATGATTTAATTCATAAAATTGATTTAAATATTTAAAATGCATTTAATTGAAATATATTTTTATTAATTTAAATAATTCCAATAAAATTAAATTTAAAGCCATGAAAAAAGTCATTGACATATTGGCCAAAAAAGGGTCTAACGTAATTTCAGTTTCTCCTGAAGCAAAAATCATTTCAGCCTTACAGATTATGCAGGAGAAGAATATAGGTTCTGTAGTGGTGATACAAGAGGGCAAGTATATGGGTATTTTGACGGAGCGCGATTATGCTAGAAAAGTAATTTTATTAGACAAAAACTCATCAGAAACCTCAGTAGCAGAAATTATGACGACTGATTTGCCTTTGATCGATCGAACCACCAGCCTTGAATCTTGCATGGTTATCATGTCGGAGAAAAACATTCGATATTTACCTGTCGTGGAGGAGGGGGAACTGATGGGAATTATTTCGATCAATGATTTAATTCGATCTACGATTCAAAATCATTTAGAAATGATCGAGTATCTCAAGAATTACATTCATACCTAAATGAAGACAAACAGTGACCTTAAAAAGATTTGTTTTTTAGTAAATCCACAGAAAAGTATTATTAAACCTTATTATGAATGGATTTTGGCTGAAGTAGCTGAAAAAAGACCTACATGGTTCATTCATTTATTTCATCAACAATGGCCTGCCGACTTACAAAATTTTGACGAAGTTTGGATCATGGGGGGCGATGGTACCTTCAATTATTTTGTGAATAAATATCCCACATGCTCTATTCCCATAGGTTTATTTGAAGGGGGGACCGGAAATGATTTTCATTGGAAAGTTTTTGGCAAAATTTCAAAAAAAGAACATTTGGACCATATTTTGAATGGTCATACAGCGAGTTACGACGCTGGACAGGTTAATGACATGATTTTTTTAAATGGGGTGGGGGTCGGCATTGAAGGGGATGTGTTAAAATCGATGCAGGCCATTCGATTTATAGGTGGAACTTTAGGGTATTATTTGGCGGCGATACCCCAACTATTTAAATTTAAATCCTATGAGATTACCTTTGATCGCGGAGGAAAAACAATCGTTAAGAAAGTATTTTTGTGCATGATTTTTAATTCCTCCAGAGCAGGTGGTGGATTCCATTTTTTTCCGATGGCCTCCATTCAAGATGGCGTGTTGGATATGATGTTATGCAATCCCATAGCTGTCATTAAACGTCTTTTTTATATGCCCTTAATTCAAAAAGGCAAGCATGTGAACTATTCTTTTTTGGAATTCTCCACCATACAATCTACGAAAATTCAATGCAATCGAGTTTTATGTGCCAGTGTGGATGGAGAAGATTTAACGTCTGATACTTTTGATTTTAAAATTCTTCCTGCTAAATTCAAGTATTTTGTCCCAAATTAATCTCAATAAATTCAAAATTCATGCTTCGTAAAAATATATTTTTATTCCTTTTGTCAACCATTTCATTACTAGCTAATGCTCAGGATCTCGATAAGAAAAAAGCCATCGCTCGCATCAGTAAATTGGAATCAACTTATGGCCAGATCGCACAAAAAATATGGAGTTTAGCCGAGGTGGGTTATAAGGAAAAGCAAAGTTCATTGCTGCTTCAGGAAACCTTAAAACAAGCTGGATTTACTATAGAAGCTGGCGTGGCTGATATACCAACGGCCTTTGTGGCGACTTTTGGCCAGGGAAAACCAGTCATTGGGATCATGGCAGAATATGACGCTTTGCCAGGTTTATCACAGGATAGTATCCCTGTTAAACGTTCATTAGGGGGTAATTCTGGGCATGCTTGTGGCCATCATTTGTTTGGAACAGGTTCTGTGGCAGCGGCCATTGCGGTCAAAGATTGGATGAAAGAAACGGGTCAAAAAGGTACTATTAAATTATATGGTTGTCCCGCTGAGGAAGGGGGTGCGGGGAAAGTTTACATGGTCCGAGCAGGTTTATTTACCCAAGCAGATGTCATGTTGCATTGGCATCCCAATGATGAAAATACGGTGGCAGCTTCTTCTTCGCTGGCCAATAAAGCAGGAAAATTTCGTTTTTATGGATTGTCGTCTCATGCCGCTGCCTCACCTGAAAGGGGACGTTCTGCCCTAGACGCTGTGGAGGCCATGGATTACATGGTCAATATGATGCGTGAACATGTGCCGGCGTCCACAAGAATTCATTATGTCATCACGAATGGCGGAAAGGCTCCTAATATTGTTCCTGATTTTGCAGAGGTATATTATTACATTCGCTCACCAAATCGAAACATTGTTTTTGACGTTTGGGATCGCGTAGAAAAAGCAGCTGAAGGTGCTGCGCTAGGGACCGGAACTAAATTTGAAGTCGAACTGATCAGTGGTGTATATGAGATTTTACCCAATGAGTATTTGGCGGGAGTCATGGCGGCTAATTTAAAGACGGTTGGCGGATATGTGCTTTCTCCGACAGAAACTGCTTTCGCGAAGCAACTCCAACAAACCCCCGGGATGGAGGCTATGGATTTAAATACAACGAATCAAGTATTTTTAAATCGGCCTGATCCGAGTTCGGGTGGGTCCACGGACGTGGGGGATGTGTCATGGATGGTGCCAACCATCGGTTTAGGAACCGCCACTTGGGTTCCGGGAACATCGGCACATAGTTGGCAAGCAGTTGCTTCCGGCGGAACCAGCATAGGCCGAAAAGGAATGATGGTCGCAGCAAAAACGATTGCCTTATCGGCCATTGACCTATTCAAAAATCCCAAAATGATTCAAGAGGCAACCGAAGAATGGAACAAAAGACGCGGTACAGATTTTCAATATAAGTCCTTATTAGGAAACCGGAAGCCACCTTTAAATTATCGGGATAATTAAAATAGGTGATTATATTTTTGATTTTAGGTCCGAAATATTAAAAATATATTTCAGCGTTTGCATAAAATGCTATTGAAAAGAGTAAGAAATTTTTATCAAAATTAAATTTAGATTAAATTGTAATCCTCTATCGTTTAATTACATATATTCACTACCGTCACGATTATTTTGTAACGTTATTTTTATTATATTCACAAGTTAGTTTCCTTAGGAATCCAAATTTTATGAGTGTTTATAATCTATTTGTTCTATAAATACCTATCCGATGAAATCTGTCATTGCGTTACTGTTATTTCTACCATTTTTTGCTGTTTCTCAAAATACTGATTCAAAAGATTTTGAGCAAGGCAATTTTTTCATTTCGCATTACAAAAGAGATTTTCTGAGGTCCGCGTTTGGTAATTATGTAGTACTTCAAGATAAGGAAGGGGTCATTTATGTCGGCAACGTTAGAAACGGTTTAATCGAATTTGACGGACAAAGGGTTAGACGGGTATTACAGAATGGAAAGCCGATGAGTGCTTTTGTTCGTGATGCGGAAACAGATTCAAAAAATACGATTTACGTAGGCTTTGCGGGAGTTAATTTTGGCTATTTGGAAAAAAATAAATTTGGTCAAAATGAGTATATATCACTTTCCGATAAACTACCCAAAAAGGATGAGGTTACTTCTACCTTTTGGGGTTTAAAGGTCCATCAAGATACTTTATTTTTTCAAACAGAGAATGCGGTTTATTTATTTAAGGATAAAAAGTACTTGCGTTCATATAAGTTTAAGGATGATATTCATATTATGCTAGGTTCGCCGGATGGGGTTTATTTAAGGATATGGGGCAAGGGATTATTTAAGTATTCTGCTAAAAATGGATTTTCGGTCATCAAAGGTTCAGAAAAATTATTTGCTCAAAATCGGATTGAAGCAAATTACCAATTGGACAACGGGGATCACCTGTTGGTTTCTCGAAACATCGGATTAATCAGGATGACGAAGAAAGGCGAATTCCTGCCTGTGAATAATCCGTATGCCAACAAATTCGTCATTGAGGGTTTGGGTTATATTAATGATAAAGTCATGCGCAATGGCAAGATTGCCATTATTACGATGAATAAGGGCATATTATTTCTAAATCAAGATTTAAGCACAAACGCGGAGGTTGGCATAAGTTCTGGTTTAGCTGAACCTGGCTTAAGATTTGTCATGCAAGACCGTGTAGGAGATATTTGGGGAGCAAATTCAGGAGCCACTAAAATCTCTTTTGATCCTTCTTTGACTAATTTTTCTTCCTTAAATGGAATTGTAGGTACAGTATCTGATATCATTAGGCACAAGGGAAAATTAATCATTCGAACAGGAAAAGATTTATTCCAATTTATCCCTAAAAAGTCAATTACTGAAACTTCGGTATTTAAGTCTTTGGATGTTAAAGAGTTAGGGGGTTCTTTGACTTTATTTAATGATCAAATTGTATGTACCAATAATTATTCGATTAACGCCGTTTTAAATGGGAAGAAGATTAAAATTTCAGATACCTATCGAAGCGGTAATTCCATTCAATCTAAACTAAATCCTTCTTTATTATTTAGTAGTAACTCCGCTTATGGACTTTTGCTACATCAATTTAATGGTAAGGTCTGGAAGCAAATTAAAATTATTGGTGGGGAGAAATACAATGGAAGTAATATTTCAGAGTTGGAACCAGGGAAAATTGTCCTTTCAACTCGAAAAGGGCTTGTACAATATACGTATGATCCATCGGGACAAGGTACTTTTAAGCCCCTTCCTCAGGACAAATTATTTGCTCAAACAAAGCAATTGAAAAGAATTGTTTATTTAAAAGATAACATTTTAGCCACTTGTGATTCGTCCAATAATGTTTTTATTGTGGACACCAAAGCTCAAAAACTTAGATATTCAGGCTTCAGTTTAGATGAAATGGTTTCGGGTGAACTATGGAATTATACTTATAATAAAGAAGCGGGATATGGTTGGTTAGTCTGTAAAAAAGGATTATTCAAAACTTATTTTGACTTGAAAAAAGGATTTACATTTAAAAAATACCCTTTTTATAAAGTGGATTTAGATGAGTTGAGTTACAATGTTTTACCAGAAGGAAGTGGTGATGATGAGGTTATTTGGTTTGGTTCGCAGGAAAGCAAATTGTATCGCTACGTTCCTGCTTTGGCTTTAAAAGAACCAGCCCAACAATTTAAAGCCTTAATTCGATCGATCTCTTCCAATGGTGAGCCTGTTCCCATTGTGCCTGAAACACTTCCTTTTTCTCAAAACAACCTGGTGTTTGAAGTAGCCTATCCTTTATATGGAACAGAGAACAAGACAACGTTTAGTTATTGGCTCGAAAATCAGGATGATACCTGGAGTGAATATATCAAGGATTTTAAAAAGGAATATACCAATTTAAGTGAAGGTACTTATACCTTTCATGTAAGAGCCATGGACGCTAGTGGCCATGTGAGTGAGGAAACTAGCGTCAAATTTAAAATTTCTCCACCTTGGTATCGAACCATTTTTGCTTACCTAGTTTACCTAGGATTGCTAGTCTATATGTTTATTTTATTTGGAAAATACCAAGCAAAAAAATCAAGAGGTAAGGCAGAGGATGAGCGTAGGATTGCTGAATTAGAGGCGGCAAAGGATCTGCAAAATAGAATGTTGCCTAAAATCTTGCCTAAGGTGGACGGCTTAGATATAGCTAGTTACTTACAAACATCATCAGAAGTAGGTGGTGATTATTACGACTTTCATCCTCAACCAGATGGTAGTTTGGTCGCAGTTTGTGGCGACGCGACCGGACATGGAACGGCAGCGGGTATGTTGGTGTCCATCACCAAAGCCGGTTTAATCGGTCTTCCTCTAGATGAACCTAATAAAATGCTGTATGACTTAAACCGACTTGTTAAAAAAGTGGATTTGGGGATTTTAAGAATGAGTTTAAATATCGTTCATTTCAAAAAGAACAAATTGAAACTTAGTTCCGCGGCTATGCCACCGTGTTATTTATATGTAGCCAAGACGAAGAAGATTGAAGAAATACAAATCAGTGGTTTGCCTTTAGGTGGATTGTATGGGGCTACTTTTGATATGGAAGAACGCTCATTTTCAAAAGGAGATATTTTTGTTATTGCTTCGGATGGTTTACCAGAAGCGCCTAACTTAAAAGGAGAGCAGTTGGGTTATCAGGCTGTTGAAGATTGTATTTTAGCCAGTGCAGAAAAATCTGCCACAGAAATTAAGGATGCTTTGGTGGTATTAGGAAGTGATTGGTTGGCTGGCCAAACAACCCCTGACGATATTACGATTGTAATTATAAAACATGTTTGATCAATTATAAAACGAACGAACTAAATCTATGAAAAACTTTATTTATTCATTCTTTATTTTGATTTTGGTATGTGTTGGAGGCATGAATGTATTAAATGCCCAAAATAATTTGAATGTTAGGGATTCATTGCTTAAAATTGAGAAGACAAGTGATAAGTCTCTAAAAGCAAAAATCTATATAGGTTTAGCCGTTAATTTAATTAATAGTAAACTAGATTCATCGCTTATTTTTCTTAACAAAGCAGAAATTTTAGCCAAAGATATTAATTCAAGTGAATTGCTTGAACAAATTAATTTATTATTTGCTAATGGTGAAAATATTTATTCTGGGAATTATACATCAGCCCTTTATCATGCATTTGATGCATTGAAGTATCGGAAAATTAATTTAGACAAGGGTAACAAAACAGCTCTTGAAAAAAATAGTGCCTTTTATTTTACAAATCCTTACAATGATCTTTATTACCAAATCGCTTACATATACGCGCACTTAGGGAATAAAGACAAATGCTTAGAGTATTTGTATAAAATGGATCCTGAGTTATTAAATTTTAACTCTGCCAAAAATGCAGAAGTAACAGTTCCAACCACCCAAAGATTAGCGCATTTAGTCGATATATTCTTATTAATTAATGATACAGGTAAAGCACAAAAGTATTTAGTTATCGCTCAAAGAAATAATAAGAAACTGCCCTATATGAAACAATGGGGGTACCCCTATATTTTGGAAGGAAATCTTAATGTGCAGATAGGTTCCTATGAAAAAGCAATCAAAGCCTATCACAATGCTATTCCCATTCAGTTGTTTTACAAAAGGCTTAAAGGAGCTTTGGAGGCATATTATGGCATATCAGAGGCTTATTATAAACTCAATATTCCAGACTCTAGTTTGAAATATGGTAACCTATTTAATGAGCTTTCTAAAAAGTATTCTTACACCTTAGGTGCATTGAGTAATTATAAATTGTTATCCAAAGTCTACAATAGTTTGGGTCAAGATAGCCAAGCATTTTTGTATTTAAAGAAAGCAAATGATTTACGCGATAGCCTTTACAGTGAAAAGCAGGTTAATCAGGCGCAGAATTTTGCCCTTGTCGAGCAGGATAAAAATGATGCGTTGGATGAGCAAAAAGAGAAAACAAAGCTATTGATCGGAGGTATTTGTGTTTTATTTGTGTTAGCGATTTTTGTCCTATTGATGGTTCAATCAAGCGCTCAAAAGCGCAAATTTGCTAAAATAGAAGAGACTCGAAAAACAAAAGAATTAGAAGCGGCGAAAAAAATGCAGATAGGCTTTTTGCCTAAATTATTGCCAACAAACAATGATTTGGAAATAGCTACTTTTATTCGTTCTTCCACTGAAGTAGGCGGAGATTATTATGATTTTATTGTCAAGCCAGATAAAACGATTTTATCCATTTGTGGAGATGCAACCGGACATGGTGTGGCCTCAGGGATGATGGTTTCCGTGACAAAGGCTAGTTTAATCAGTATTACAGAAACGAACATCAATTTAATCCTGAAAAAATTAAATCAAGTCATTCGTAAGATCGATTTAGGTACTTTGAGAATGAGCTTAAACATCATTGAGGTGAAAGATGACAAGATACGGATGACGTCTGCGGCTATGCCTCCGATATTTTTATACAAATCGGCTACTAAAAAAGTAGAAGAAATCATGCAAACAAATTTGCCTTTGGGTGGTCTTGGAAATGAAGATTTTGACCTGATTGAAAGGGATTTTGAGTCAGGAGATGTGGTCATTCAGTTATCAGATGGTTTGCCTGAAGCACCGAATCCAGCTGGGGAGATGTATGATTATGATCGAGTAAAAGACCATTTAGAAGCTGTAGGGTCTAAATCTGCGGATGAAATTAAAAATTCTTTTATTTTAGAGGCGGATAAATGGCTGGATGGTTTGCATAACCCAGATGATATAACGTTTGTAATAATCAAAAAAAATAAATGATATTTAATAAAATGAAAAAATGGATAAACCTAAAATTGAATTAAAACTCCCGATTATAGCCAACATGGAGCTGGTGGCTATTAATACGGCTGAGGTGATTGCCAAGCACATGGATTTGAGCGAAGATAAAGCCGCTGAAATTAGTATGGCGCTTATTGAGGCATGTATAAATGCATTTGAGCACTCTCAAGCTCAAAACAATGTATTCATTCACTTTATTCTGGAAGATGACTCCTTGGTCATTAAAGTGATTGATCAAGGAATTGGCTTTGACAAATCAAAAGTCCAAATTCCAAAAATTGAAAATAAGTTGGGCACCGATGAACGTAAACGCGGCTGGGGTTTACAACTCATTAAAGAATTAATGGATTCCGTAGAGTTCGAGTCCACAAAAGAAGGTACAACCGTAACAATGACAAAAAAGAAAGAATCATGAGCCAATTTAACGTTAACATACAAGAAGAGAACGATTTAGTCATTTTAATCACGGAGGGCTATTTGAATAATGAAGGAGGAGAAATGATTTCAGGCATTTGCTACGAAAACATAGCCAATGGAAAGACCCGATTTTTATTAGACATGGCCCAGACTAAAGTGGTCAACAGTATTGGAGTTTCTATCCTGATTGAAATCATTGAAAAATTGCAAGAAGTAGATGGGAAATTAGGATACTATAATCTGGCTCCTATCGTCGACAAGACTTTTAAGATTATGGGTTTGACGAAATACTCATCCGTTTACGCAACCAAAGAAGAAGCATTAGCTGACTTTTAATTTCTTTTAAAAATAATCTTCTAATAAACTTTATTGGGGTTTATATAATGGCTGTAATGGAATTTAAATTCTTTATGTAAAAAAGAACGTATTTTTTTGCGATCATTCATTGTATTAAATTTTGATGTAATTTAATGTGGTTAAAATAAAAACATGAATAATATTGCATTCAAACAGCTCGAATTAGAGACTTTGCTTGAAATCACCAATACCCTGATTGAACATGAGGACGTGGATGATTTATTGCAAGATATTTTAATTCGAACCTGTGGGATTTTGGATGCTTCCTGTGGTTTTGTTTTAATTGAAGAAAAGAATTCTGATTTATTTGTCCCAAAGGCCGTTTTTAATCTGAATGAAAAAGTCCTATCGAAGATAATCTTCAATAAAAAAAGAGGCTTTTTGAATACCTTAGCTACTCAGCAAGAGAAACATTCCTGTATTCCTGTTGAGACTAATCTTCTAGAAAAATTAGAGAAATCCTTTGCCCTTGCTGCACCCATTACGGGGAAAAATCAATTGCTGGGTTCGATTATTATTTTTGATAAAGAACTCAGAAATGGCAAATCAGATTTCTCCGTGGAGGATGCCGCGATGCTTTCGGCCATATCTGTTCAGGCAAGCGTAGCTTATAACAATACCTTTTTATTGGATACACTTTTAGAATCGAAACGCTTTAATGATAACATCATGGAGTCGATTCATACAGGTGTTATTACGACAAATTTGTTTGGGGAAATTGATTACGTCAATAAAACGGCGGTCAAAATCGCACACATTTCAGCCGAGGAATGCCTCGGCAATCATTATCAAATTGTGTTTGAGAAGGATCCTGATTTATTAATTATTTTAGAAAAGGTTGAGCAGGAAATCAGGGTTTATTCGGAACAAAACTTTTTGATCAAAGTAGGCCATGAATCGGTCAATGTAAACCTGACGATCTCGCCTTTGATCGATGATTTAGGGGAGCAAATCGGCACGGTCATTGCCATGGAGGATATCTCTTACCTCGACAAAATTAAGAGCACTTTCAAGAAATATGTATCGAAACAGATCGTTGACAAGATTTTAGAAAATGAAGATTTATTAAATCTTGGGGGCCAAGAATTAACCCTAACTACTTTATTTACAGACATCCGTGGTTTCACCAATATGAGTGAGCGCATGGATCCGATCGATGTGGTAAAAACCTTGAATGAATATTTTGACTTGATGATCGAAGTGGTTTTTAAGTACAACGGCACCTTGGACAAGATTATTGGTGATGCCCTGATGGTTATTTATGGTGCGCCCATCTATGGCCACGATGACACCCAAAGAGCTTTATTGACCGCCATTGAAATGCAGAAATTGCTTATCGATTTCAATGTGCTTAGAAAGGAAAAAGGAATGGATCCCATTGAAATCGGCATAGGAATCAATCGAGGAAAGGCCATTGCCGGAAATATAGGTTCTAAGGACCAAATGAATTATACGGTGATTGGAGATGCCGTTAATTTAGCATCCCGATTATGTTCAAATGCTGGACCAGGCCAAATACTGGTTTCTGAATCCGTTGTGTCTGACGTAGATGCCTCCGGACTTTTTGATTTTCAAAAGTTGGACGCCATTAAGGTAAAAGGTAAAGAAAATGAGGTTCAGATTTATGCCCTTTCTAAATGTTTTTGTACCCCAAAGGTGTTGGAAGTATATGATTTGGTGATAACAGAGATGCTTGTCAACTTATCTCCCAATTTATTTTATCATTCGATTTATCATACGCTCGATGTATTTACAAGTGCCCGTAAAATTGCCTTGTCAGAAGGAATAGGAGAACATGATTTAGAGCTGGTCATGGTGGCTGCACTTTTTCATGATACTGGTTTTTTAGTTCAGGCCGATGGGCATGAGGAGATTTCTTGCCAATACGCAAAGGATCATTTGTTTCATATTGGCTTTACTTTGCCTGAAATTGAAACTATTTGTGGAATGATTAGGGCCACTAAAATTCCACAAAAACCACAAAATAGATTAGAAGAAATTATCGCGGATGCGGATTTAGATTATTTAGGTCGGGATGATTTTTTTACCATTGGCGGCCAATTATTCAACGAGTTAAAAGCCAGAAATGTGGTCAACGAAGAATCTGTTTGGGATCAAATACAAATTAAATTCTTAGAAAATCATCATTATTTTACAGATACGACTCGCAATTTAAGAGCAGAGCAAAAAGAAAAACATTTACAAATTATTAAATCAAAATATTCATGAGTGCTCAATCAACCAAAGAAAATATCCAAGACTTTTTCTATGCTGTCGTAGGCATTTTATTTGCCGGATTTGCTTTAAAGAGTTTTTTAGTTCCTAATCATTTTTTGGATGGGGGGGTGACCGGAGTGGCACTTTTGATTCATGAAACCTACCACATTCCCATTACGATGTTGGTCGTATTTTGTAATGTGCCATTTATTATCATGGGCGGCTATTTAATTAGTAAAAGTTTTGCCATTCGAACCTTAATAGCCGTTATAGGTTTGGCTTTAGCCCTAACTTTTATTCCATACCCAGTCATTACCTCTGATAAATTATTGATTTCAATTTTTGGCGGAGTATTTTTAGGGGTGGGTATTGGCTTGGGAATGAGGGGTGGTTGTGCCATCGACGGGATTGAAGTATTAGCCTTATATACCTTGAGGCGCTCCGGTTTCACCATTTCTGAAATCATTTTAGGGATCAATGTCATCTTGTTTTTAATTGCCGCGATTGGCTTAGGCATGGTTACGGCACTTTATGCCATGTTGACCTATTTTATTGCTACTCGGAGCATTGATTATGTCGTCGAAGGTTTAGAGGAATACATCGGTGTGACCATCATTTCCAAAAACCATGAAGAAATTAAAAAGGCAGTGGTTATGCAGATGGGGAAGGGTATTACCGTATATAAAGGCGAGCGTGGCTTCATGAAAGATAGTTTTGATGTGAGTCACCCAACCGATATTTTGTATACCATTATGACGCGTTTCGAGGTGAGGCATTTACGAAATTTAGTTCTGGAATATGATGCGAATGCATTCATTTTTACGAATATCATCAAAGAAGCAGCTGGTGGCGTATTGCTCAAAAGGAAAGGGGATCATTAGGTAGCACACTCCAATAAAATCTTTTTTTGCAAATCATTTTGTAAATAAAAACCTTTTATCGTAATATTGCAATATAATAATATGATATGGGGATTACCAAAACCGATTTGTTTTCAAGTGAGCAAAATGCCATGGCACATATGGCTAAAGTTTTAGGACATCCGGCTCGAATAGCTATTTTACAGTATTTGGTGAAGTCAAGCTCCTGTATCAATGGGGATTTGGTTCATGAATTGGGACTTGCCCAAGCAACTATTTCCCAACATTTACGCGAATTAAAAGAAATCGGGTTTATTCAAGGAACGATCGAAGGTGTATCTGTTTGCTATTGCATTAATCCAGAAAAATGGGCTGAATTTAGCCAACTATTTGGAGCATTCTTTGACGATTATTATACCACACAAAAATCTAACTGTTGTTAATTATGAGCTTTCCACGTATGCATGTGTCACTTTATGTCAGCAATCTTGCGGCTTCTGTGAATTTTTATTCAACTTTTTTTGGCCAGCCGGCTAACAAGGTAAAGCCAGGATACGCAAAATATATATTAGATAAGCCTTCTTTAATTATTTCATTTATCGAAAATTCAGGCCGTGTTCAATCAAATTTTGGACACCTAGGTTTTCAAGTGGAAACATTTGAGGAGATGTCTAATTTATTAGAAAAAGCACGCGCTCAAGGAATAGTATCCAAAGAGGAAATAGGTACATCATGCTGTTACGCGGTACTAGATAAATTTTGGGCTACAGATCCCGATGGTGTTCAGTGGGAAGTTTATTACTTTCATGAAGATGCCGAATTTAATGATCCACATTATGCCTTAGAAGATGCTGCCGCTTGTTGCATGCCACCAGTTTCCCAAAAAGAAAAAATAAATTTATCCGAAATAGCTACGACTAGTTCCTGTGCCCCAGGTTCAGGATGCTGTTAATTAATCATGCAATGAATCATACTTTAAACGCAAATTTAGAATCAATTTTATCTCTATCTATAAGTGATGAACGTAAATCTTTGCTTCAGGAATTAATCGATTACATCAAATCAAAGCGTGAAAAGGGCCAGCCCATCCGACTAAATTTCATTTGTACCCATAATTCTAGAAGGTCACAGTTTTCCCAAATCTGGGCGCAAACCGCTGCCGATTATTTTGAAATTCCCGCTTTTTGCTACTCGGGTGGCGTGGAAGTGACAGCATGCAATGAGCGAACGATTCATTCTTTGGAACGTTCAGGCTTTATCATTTCCAAACATGGTCACTCGAACCCAATCTATTTCATATTACATGAAAAAGACGCCAGGCCCATCATTGTCTTTTCAAAATTGTATGACGATGTCATAAATCCCCACGGAAACTTTGCAACGATTATGACTTGTTCACATGCAGATGAAAATTGTCCTTTTATTCCTGGCGCTGAGGCAAGAATCCCCGTTCGATACGAGGATCCAAAGGAGTTTGACGATACTGATCTTGAGTCTCAAAAATATGACGAACGTTCCAAACAAATAGCCAGCGAAATGTTTTACGTTTTTTCGAGGGTTTAAGTTAACTAGTGTGGTCTCTGACGATGAGCCAACGGCCCTTTATTTTCTTCATTAAAATGGTGAAATATCCACCCACATCTCCTTTTTTAGGGCGGACTAATTGCCATTTACCCAATATCCAGGCTGTTTTACCAGCCGTCACATCGATTTCCTTAATGTCAAAGGTTAAATTTCCCATCGTTTCCTGATCCGGATACGTGGTCAGGTATCTTTGTAATGTAGCTTTCCAGCCACTTGTAATGCCATTTTTGCCAATAAACTTCAGGTCTTCCGATTTTTCGTAGTACTCCATGAATCCTGGAACATCCCCCTTATTCCATAAGTTTACTTGTGTTTGTAAGACAAGTTCAATTTCTTTTTGATCTGTTTTCGCTTGCCTAAATAAGGAATGAAATGGCAATAAAATGAGCAGAATAAACAATTTCATAGGTTGTAAGGTTAGCTTTAAACAAATTTGTCGACAAATTTTCAAATTTGGTAGCAATATAAATGCTAAATTTTTAATTGATCGATTATTGTATCATTTTTGTTAAATAATTAAATCAACCTGTTTTATGAACAAAATTTACTCTCTATTAGCTTGTTTGTGTTTTTTACATATATCAAGTTCCTTTGCTCAAGTCCCTGACGAAAACCGATTTGTCAAAACAGTATTGGCTGAGAAGTTGGACGAGCCCATGATGATGACATTTTTACCTGATGGCCGAATTCTATTGGCCGAACGTAAGGGTGACGTAAAGCAATTTGATCCCAAAACAAAACAAACTAAAGTGCTTGCTCATATTAATGTAAACACTAAATACACCAACCGCATCGGAACCGTTCGCGAAGCGGAAGAAGGTTTACAGGGTATTATTTTAGATCCTAACTTTAAAGAAAATCATTGGCTTTATGTGTATTACGCGCATCCTTCAGAGAAGAAACACGTGTTGTCTCGTATCGAGTTAAAGGGGGAGGAGTTATTGGTAGACCAACAAAAAATCATCTTAGATGTTCCTGTTCAACGCGAGGAATGTTGCCATACAGGTGGTGGAATGACTTTTGATAAATCAGGAAATTTATTTTTAACCATCGGAAACAACACCAGTAATAGCAATAATGATGGATATTCACCTATAGACGAACGCCCGGGCCAAGCTTATTGGGATGATCAAAGAGGTGCTGCTTCTACCAATGACTTACGTGGAAAAATCTTACGCATTCATCCTGAAAAAGACGGTACTTACTCAATTCCGAAAGGAAATTTATTCCCTGTAGGAACACCAAAAACAAAGCCTGAAATTTATACGATGGGTCACAGAAATCCTTGGCGTGTCAGTGTAGACTCAAAAACTGGATTTATTTATTGGGGTGAAGTGGGCCCAGATGCCTCAGTGGACGGACCTAAAGGACCTCGTGGATATGACGAATTTAATCAAGCTAAGGGTCCAGGATTTTTCGGTTGGCCTTATTTCATCGGGAATAATATTCCTTATACCGACTTTAATTTCGAGACTTTAGCGATGGGGCCCAAGTTCAATCCAGCGAATCCGATCAACGATTCACCTAATAATACAGGTTTACGCGAATTACCTCCCGCACAAAATGCTTTCTTATGGTATCCTTATGCTAATTCTGAAGAGTTTCCATTGATGGGAGCCGCTGGTAGAAGTGCAACAGGCGGACCCGTGTACCATCGTTCTGATTTCCCAACGGCAAAAAGAGCTTTCCCAGCTTATTATGAAGGGAAATGGTTGATTGTTGAATTTATGCGCGGTTGGATCATGGCCGTGACCATGGACGAAAAAGGAAATTATAAATCCATGGAGCGCTTCCTTCCAAGCCAATCTTTTGGATCTGCCATCGATATGAGCTTTAGCCCAGATGGTGATTTATATGTTTTGGAATATGGCTCTGCCTGGTTCAAAGGGAACGACAACGCACGATTAGTTAAAGTTGAATATCAAGGAGGAAACCGTAAGCCTCAAGTAGAAATATCCGCATCTAAATTAAAAGGTGCGGCTCCTTTTAAAACGAACTTGTCTGCGGAAGGAACGAAAGATTTTGATGGGGATGCGTTAACTTATACTTGGACCGTTAAGAAATTAGGTACTTTGGTTAAGACTTTAAAAGGAGCAAGTCCTGAATTGGTTTTGACAAATCCAGGTACTTACCAAGTTACGTTAAAAGCTACGGATGCTAAAGGTGCAAGCAACACAAACGCGCTTGAAGTTTTAGTGGGCAATGAAGCTCCTGAAGTAGATATTGTTTTAAATTCGGCCAATAAATCCTTTTATTTCCCTGGACAAAAAATTAATTATCAGGTGACTGTAAAAGATAAGGAAGACGGTGTTTTAGGAAATGGAATTAAAGAAGATGCCGTGGCTGCCACAATTGATTATATACCTTCAGGTTATGACCCGATTGAAATGGCTCAGTCTCATCGTAAGGCCGACAGTGATTTGTTTGCTTCCTCGGGTTTGCGTTTGATCAATCAAAGTGACTGCAAATCTTGTCACATTAAAAATGTACGTTCCGTAGGACCTAGCTACCAAGAAGTGGCTGAAAAATATAAAGGACAAAATATGATTGACCAATTGTCTAACAAAGTTATTATGGGTGGAAATGGAGTTTGGGGTGACCATGCGATGGCTGCACACCCACAAATTTCAAAAGCAGATGCCAAAACCATGGTGACTTATATCATGAGTCTATCAGATCCCAAAGCGAATAATTCGATCGGATTGAAGGGTGATCTTTCGCCAACAATTCCTCAAGATCAAGCCACTACGAAAGGTGTTTTCGTTGTTCGTGCTACCTATTTAGATAAGGGAAACAAAAAGATGGCTCCTGTACAATCAGAAAAGTGGGTTTTATTACGTCACCCATTTTTAAATCCTGAAAAGGCAGATGTACAATCAGGTATTGAGCAATTGGTTACTCCTTCTAAATCGACCAATATGGTGGGTCAAAATCCATATGTTGGATTTAAGGCGATCGATTTAACGGGTATCAAATCATTGGATATCACTGCGACAGCTCCGGGAAGATCTAGCGCTTCTGGTGGAGTGATTGAAGTGCATGTGGGTTCGCCTACAGGCCCGGTGATTGGTAAAACGAGTTTTATTGCGGTTTCTCAAGCAAGTTTTGGAGGTCCTCCAGCGGCTGCTAATCCCAATGCGGCTCAAAAAGGGGCTCCTCTAGGAACACCAGTAGTGGCTCCTTCTACTCCCGCACAAGCTGGTGGAGGTGGTGGCGGTATGCGCCGTGGTGCTCCAATGCCAGCGATTAAAGTGGACATTCAAGCAACTACCGGATTACAAGATTTGTATTTTGTCGCGGTTAATCCTAAAGCAGCTGTAGCTCAAACCGTAGTACAGCTTATAGGTATAGAAGCAAAATTATAATATGCCAAAAATTACTTCGAGTGCACATTTATTTGCTAACTCGGTTGCGATTTTAGACCCCAATGGGGAGTATAGTTACCAACAATTAATCGATGCGTCCAACCAATGGGCGTATCGATTTTTGTTAGGGGCAACTGATTTAGATGGTGCTCGAGTGGCCTTTATGGTCCAACCCGGTTTTCATTATGTAGCAGTCCAATGGGGAATATGGAAAGCCGGTGGAGTGGCCGTTCCCTTATGTGTCACCTATCCAGTCGCCTCTTTGCAATATGTTTTGGAGGATACGGGGGCTTCTAAGGTGGTGATTGATACCGATTTTCAAGAAGTTTTATTGCCGTATGTGCAGTCAAGGCAATTGAAATACCATTTAGTTTATGAAGAAGTGAACTCACAGGAAATAAGTTTGCCTGAGGTTTCCTCTGACCGTCCCGCGATGATTTTGTATACGTCTGGAACCACTACACTACCCAAGGGGGTGGTAACCACGCATGGAAATATTGATTTTCAAATGAATTGCCTGGTGCAAGCATGGGAGTGGAAAGCGACGGATCGAACCCTTTGTATTTTACCTCTGCATCATATCCATGGGATTATCAATGTGATCGGTTGTAGTTTGTCGGTAGGAGCCACGTGTGAATTTATGCCCAAGTTCAATGCAGTCGAAGTTTTTAGCCGATTGCAATCTGGCGAATTGACTGTTTTTATGGCGGTTCCAACCATATATTTTAAACTCATATCGCATTGGGATACCTTGTCAGTTGCAGACCAACATGTCATATATGACATGTTGGTTAAATTCCGATTAATGGTTTCTGGATCTGCTGCATTACCAGTTTCTGTGATGGAAAAATGGCATATCATCAGTGGACATTGGCTATTAGAACGGTATGGTATGACGGAAATTGCGATGGCCATCAGCAATCCATTCCATGGGGAAAGAAGACCCGGGCATGTCGGTCTTCCATTGCCCGGAGTTTCCGTGCGTTTGATGGGGGATAATGAAGAAATTAAAGAAGATTTAGAGCCTGGAGAAATACAAATCAAGGGGCCTAATGTTTTCCAATCGTATTGGAATAAACCCACGGCGACCCAAGAAACGTTCACGGAAGACGGTTGGTTTAAAACGGGGGATGTGGCCCACTTAGACGGTGGATATTATAAAATTTTAGGACGTAGTTCCGTGGATATTATCAAGTCAGGCGGGTATAAACTTTCAGCTTTAGAGATTGAAGAGGTGTTACGCGTCCACCCGGATATCGAAGATTGCGGGGTCGTGGGTTTGCCTGATGATGAGTGGGGCGAAGTAGTTGCCGCCGTTTTAGTCTTAAAAAATGTCATTTCAAAAGAAGAAATTAATACCTGGTTGCGTGAGCGTTTACCCGGGTATAAGGTTCCTAGACTGTATCATTTTGTGGAGGAATTGCCCCGAAATGCCATGGGAAAAGTGACCAAAAATGACCTGAAAGTAATGTTTTAATAGGTATTTCTTAAATGAAATCTAGGTATGAAAAAAATAGTTATTGTTTTCCTTTTTTTGAGTTTTGGGGTTCAGGCGCAAAAAAACATTACCACTGCTTCAGATGCCACAGCTCCCTTGCATGCATTAAAGCCTGATTACCCCACGCCTTATGGTGTACCTGCCGTCTCTGAGATTCAAAAAACGATCGATCGGGTATTTGAATATTTAGAAAAAGCAACGCCTTCTCATTTTGTGGATAAAAGTTCCGGTCGGCCATGGACGCCTGAACTTAGCTATTCAGACCAAGTCGTTTTCGCGAAGGGAGATTTTAGACCTATTTCCTATGAATGGGGCGTAACTTATTCGGGGATGCTGAACTTATACCAATTGACCGGTGAGGCTAAATACCGAGATTATGTTTTCAAGCGCTTGGATTTAATTTCATCCACCCTTGAATCGGCTCGAAAGTACGATGAATCGAATAAGTTAAAACCACATACCTTAAAAGGTTTAATTCAGCCCAAAGCCTTAGATGATATCGGCGCTATGGCCATGGCTGTTTTGAAGGCAAAAAAATCAGGTTTTTCGTCGCACATGTCATATGTGACACAGCGCGCCTCTGAATTTATTTTGAAGGAAGAGCATCGTTTGCCCGATGGTACATTGGTTCGTATTCGGCCCTTGAAAAACACGATGTGGCTGGATGATGTGTATATGGCGATTCCGGCGTTGCTCCAACTAGGCATTGCGAATCAGCAAGAAAATTATTTTGATGAGTCATTTAAGCAATTTTTAGCCTATCAAAAGCGGATGTTTAATCCCTCATTGAATGTTTTTATGCATGGGTATTTAGAAGGAGCGGAAGAACATCCAGAGTTTCATTGGGCCAGAGCGAATGGTTGGGCTTTGTTGACCACTTCAGAAATGCTGATGTATTTACCGGCCAACCATCCGGGTCGGAAATTCATGTTGGGCCAATTGAAAAACCACTTAAAAGGCTTGATGAGTTTGCAAGATGGTACGGGATTTTGGCATCAATTATTAGATAAAAACGATTCGTATTTAGAAACTTCTGCCACGGCCATTTATGCGTATGTCATCGCGAATGCCATTAATAAGGGTTGGCTCGATCCTAAGATTTATGCCCCCGCGGCTATATTAGCTTGGAATGCGGTTAATTCTCGCGTCAATGCACAGGGGCAAGTAGAAGGCACTTGTGTGGGAACCGGTTTAGCTTGGGATCCCGCATTTTATTATTTCAGACCGATTTCTCCTTTTGCGGCTCATGGCTATGGACCTACTTTATTGGCCGGTTCAGCGATGATGGAAATGTTGAAAAAGTACTCATTTGAAATCAACGATTCAGCGGTTCATTTAAATACAAAGAATTAGTAATCCTTCAAACCCAGTAATTTTTCTCCTAAGTCGCTGAGTACGGCAACAGGCTGGGATTTTTCTAATTGCCTCGGGTCACCAGGAAAGGCATAACCTTCCGGCGCAATTTTATGTTGCCATGAGTTGACGCGCCATTGTTTCAACGCATCATTATGTGGTTCTGCGGGCATCATGGAAATATATTGCGCCACTCGAACTTTGTCGTTCGTCAAATTAGGTCTGATGCCATGGGCTAACAAAGAATTGAAAATCAATAAATCCCCTGCTTCTAATTTTACTTTATGCAATTGGAAGCCTGTCGTGTCTGGTTTAAAACGATCTCGGTCTTCAGGTTGAGTTTTTTTCCATGTATCGTATGATCGATATAATTCAGGAATGCATTGAAATCCACCCATATTTTCATCCATTTGATCTGCTAATGCTAACACTCCTTGCACATTAACGGGTTTTGTCTCTGGGTCATAATCCCAATGAATGAAGCCCTTGAATGGTTTATCGGGTTGTACGGGAAAATTCAAGTTGCAACGATCGATCGTCACCCATAAATCTTCTACGCCCCAAACATCCACAAAGGCATCATAAACCCGTTGAGATTGCCTGTTTTCCCATAATAATGGATGATTATACATTTCAACCATTCCCGATCCGATGAGTTCCTTCATTTGCATTTCGGCTCTTGGCTCTGTGTACCAGGTTTCGGGTTGGCCGGAATCTTTTTCCTCAAAATCCCAAATTGCTTTTGCCGTACGTGCGGCAGCTTCTTTGCTAATGGCATTTTTCACGATAATAAAACCGTTTTCTTTCCAAAAATTAAATTCCTCTTCGCTCAGCGCGCGTAGCGGTTTTCCATTACTCCGATCATTTAATTTCGTGATACTGCTCTTTGAAATGGATGGATTTCCGGGAATGTCCTCATGCTCATTTTTAAGAGCCATAGTCGGAGTCATGGATTTGTTTTGCATCTTTAAATAATTTTTGGTTTTGCAAATTAGTGTTTTGTATAATTCACCCGGCTAATATTGTTAAAAAAATGAGTAAAAAACATATATTAAATACTTTGTAAATAAACAATAAACGATGCAGAATTTATTTGATTTAAAGGGTAAGGTAGCTATTGTAACGGGCTGCAAACGTGGAATTGGCATGGAAATGGCTATTGGTTTGGCGGAGGCCGGTGCCGATATTATAGGCGTTTCAGCTTCCTTGGAGTTAAATGGTTCTGCTATTGAAAAGGCTGTCAAAGCATTGGGGAGAAATTTTAAAGCCTATCAGGCCGACTTTTCAGACCGGGAGTCTTTATACGATTTTATTAAGTCCGTGTTGAGAGATTATCCTAAGGTGGATATTTTGGTTAATAATGCAGGGACTATTTTGCGCGATCCAGCGGCAGAGCATTCGGATGAATATTGGGATGAGGTATTAGAGGTTAATTTATCTTCCCAATTTATTTTGAGTCGGGAGATCGGTCGGACCATGCTACAAGCGGGATCCGGAAAAATCATTTTTACTGCTTCCTTATTAAGTTTTCAGGGAGGGATTAATGTACCTAGTTATGCAGCGAGTAAAGGAGGGATTGCCAGATTAACGATGGCTTTGGCCAATGAATGGGCAGGAAAGGGAATTAATGTGAATGCGATTGCACCAGGATATATCTCCACGGATAATACCTCGGCTTTGCGTGAAGACAAGGAAAGAAGCGCTTCTATCTTGGGGAGGATTCCGGCGGGTCGTTGGGGTGATGCGAAAGACTTTAAAGGTCCAGTAGTTTTTTTAGCCTCTGAAGCATCTAACTATGTGCATGGAACTATTTTGACCGTGGATGGCGGTTGGATGGGACGGTAATTTTCTTTGTCCGGCTGATTTTGAAATCGCAGGTAATTTTTGTTATTTTCGTGCTTGCATCAAAAATGTATTTTTAGGCTTAATCAAGTGTTGATTGGTTTACATATATCATGAACCGTTTGGCATTTTAAATTTTAAACAAAACCTATTTCAATGAAAAAATTAATTTTAGTTTTTGCTTTGCTAAGTTCAGGAGCCTTTGCTCAGAAAATTGATATTAATAAGCAATTTGCTTTAGCAGGCCAACAATACCTTCGGATGTTGGCAGATCATCCAGATACTTCCGTAACGATACATTCGGCTAAGGCTGATGGGACTTACCGCAATTTGCCTTCAAGTTGGTGGTGCTCGGGATTTTTTCCTGGAGGTCTTTGGTATTTATTCGAAAAAACAAAAGATCCCAAATGGGCAAAAGCAGCACGTTTGTGGACCGAAGCTGTTAGAAAAGAGCAGTATAATACGGGAACGCATGACTTAGGTTTTATGATGTTTGATTCCTTTGGAAATGGTTTGCGTTTGACGAAAGATCCAGCGTATAAAAAAGTTTTAATTCAGTCCGCTAAATCCTTAGCTACTCGATTTGATCCTAAGATCGGCTTAATTAAATCATGGAATAGTTTTAAGGGGGGGTATAAATATCCAGTGATTATTGATAACATGATGAATTTGGAATTGTTGTTTTGGGCTTCCCGTGAGACAGGAGATCAGCGTTTTCATGACATCGCCATTACGCATGCGGATAATACGATCAAGAATCATTTTAGACCTGATTATTCTTCTTATCATGTGATTTGTTACGATCCTGAAGGTAAAGTTTTGGTTAAAAAACAGCATCAGGGGTATCAGGATGAAACAACTTGGTCTCGTGGACATGCATGGGCGATTTATGGATATGTAGCGATGTATCGCGAAACGAAGGATAAAAAATACCTGGATTTTGCTCAAAAAATCACTGATTTTTATTTGAATCATCCGAATTTACCCAAGGATAAAATTCCGTATTGGGACTTTAATGCCCCTAATATTCCGAATGAAGAAAGAGATGCTTCAGCGGGTGCGATTACAGCTTCGGCATTATTGGAATTAAGTAAATATTCAGGAGCAAAAGGAAAAAGGTATTACAATGATGCGGTAACGATAATGGAATCTTTATCTAGTCCGGCATACCGAGCAGCTTTAGGAGAAAATAACAACTTCTTGATCAAGCATTGCGTAGGGGCAAAAGGATTAAATTCTGAGATAGACGTTCCCTTGATTTATGCGGATTATTATTATCTGGAGGCTTTGTTGAGGTTGCAGAATTTTAACAAAAAGAGATAATTCTTTATCGGCTTAAAACAGGTAGCTTTCCTAATTTAAAAATTCAGGAAAGCTACCTGTTTTGTGACATTTTTTGTAAATTTATATTTCATTTTTACAATTCCAATGTCCTTAAAAAAAATACAATCTGCCCTCATATCTGTTTATTATAAAGATGGTTTAGAGCCCATTATTCGATTGCTTCACCAACAAGGCGTTACGCTTTATTCAACGGGTGGTACACAGTCTTTTATTGAAGAATTAGGTATCCCGGTTATTGCCGTGGAAGATTTAACGGGCTATCCTTCCATTTTTGGAGGGCGCGTTAAAACATTACACCCGAAAGTTTTTGGCGGAATTTTATATCGGAGGGATTTGCCTTCTGATGTGGAGGTTGCGAAGCAATTTGAAATACCTGCCTTGGATTTAGTGATGGTGGATTTGTATCCATTTGAGGAGACGGTTGCCTCGGGTGCGTCTGATGAAGATATCATTGAGAAAATTGACATTGGTGGCATTTCGTTAATTCGGGGAGCTGCCAAAAACTTCAACGATGTGTTGATTGTGAGTTCTCGTGAGCAATATGGAGAAGTGGAGTTGATATTGAAAGCGAATGGAGGGTCGACGACTTTAGACCAAAGAAGAAATTTTGCTCAAAAGGCGTTTTATGTTTCTTCTCATTATGATGGTGCGATTCAGCGCTATTTTGCAGGTGATTCAGCGGATTTAGCTAACTACACGAGTTTGGCATCCAGCTCGTTGAGATATGGGGAGAATCCGCACCAACAAGGTACATTTTACGGCGATTTGGAAGCGTTGTTTGACAAATTACATGGCAAGGAATTGTCTTACAATAATTTAGTGGACGTGGATGCTTGTTTATCTTTATTGGATGAATTTGAAGAAACGGCTTTTGTGATTATTAAGCATATGAATGCTTGTGGAGTGGCGACGGGTAAAACGGTAAGGGAAGCGTATGACAAGGCTTTATCTTGCGATCCAATTTCTGCTTTTGGAGGTGTTTTAGCTACGAATCGAGAAGTGGATCAATCGGCAGCGGAGTCTATTAATCCCTTATTTTGCGAGATATTAATTGCCCCTTCCTTTACGGCGGAGGCATTAGCCATTTTGCAATCCAAGAAAAATAGAATTTTATTGAAGCGTAATCAAGTAGATTTTCCAAAGAAAATGTTCAAAACATTGCTCAATGGAGTGTTGGAACAAGATAAGGATTTGGTGATGGAGGGGGTAGGTGATTTCAAGACTGTGACTAAAATTGTTCCTTCGGATGAGCAAAAGCGCGCATTAGCGTTTGCACTTAAGATTTGTAAGCATACGAAATCAAATACGATTATACTGGCCAACGATGGACAATTGTTGGCTTCAGGTGTGGGTCAAACATCTCGAGTGGATGCGTTAAAGCAAGCGATAGATAAAGCAAAAGAGTTTGGTTTTGATTTGAAAGGTTCCGTCATGGCTTCGGACGCATTTTTCCCTTTTCCGGATTGTGTGGAGATTGCCTGTAATGCGGGAGTGGTTGCGGTTACTCAGCCAGGTGGGTCGATCAAGGATCAGGATTCTATAGATTATTGTGATGCAAATAATATGGCCATGGTGATGACAGGAATACGTCACTTCAAGCACTAATTTTTTTCACTGATTTATTAGTTTTTAAGCGGATAAATCCTTATTTTTAAACATTAAATTCTAAATTTTTTCGGATGTAGATTCATTAAGGATTGAAGTCCTTTTAACCATTTATAAATAAATTATGTCAGAAGCACAAGAGTTATCAGCCGAAGATCGGGCAAATTATGGTGCAGATAATATTCAGGTTTTAGAGGGATTAGAGGCGGTTCGTAAAAGGCCATCCATGTATATTGGAGATACAGGATTTAAAGGTCTTCATCATTTGATTTGGGAAGTTGTGGATAATTCCATTGACGAAGCGTTAGCGGGTCATTGCGATAACATTAAAGTGACGATTAATACGGATAATTCGATATTGGTAGAAGATAATGGTCGGGGTATCCCAACGGGCATGCATACGAAGGAAAAGCGTTCTGCTTTAGAGGTGGTTATGACGGTTTTGCATGCGGGGGGTAAGTTTGACAAGGATACATATAAAGTTTCAGGAGGTTTGCATGGGGTGGGTGTGTCCTGTGTGAATGCGTTGTCTACGGATTTGAAGGTGACGGTGTATAGTAGGGATGGAAAAATATACCAACAAGAATACAAAATAGGGGTTCCGCAATATCCGGTTAAGGAAGTGGGAACTACGGATCGTACAGGTACATCGGTTTTATTTAAGCCGGATGATACTATTTTTACTGTGACTGAATATAAGTATGAAACTGTAGCGGGTCGTTTACGTGAGCTTTCGTTTTTGAATGCGGGTATCCATATTGAGTTAAAGGATATGCGGGAGTTGGATGAGAATGGAGTGCCTCGCTCTGATGACTTTTTCTCAGAAGGCGGTTTACGTGAATTTGTGATGTATTTAGATGCAACTCGAGAACCATTGTTGACAGAGCCTATTTACATGGAGGGGGATAAGAATGGGGTACCTGTTCAGGTGGCGATGATGTACAATACATCCTATTCAGAAAATGTGGTTTCTTATGTTAACAACATCAATACGATTGAAGGAGGAACTCACGTAGCTGGATTTAGAGGAGCATTAACAAGAACTTTGAAAAATTATGCAGACAAGTCGGGCGCATTAGAAAAATTGAAAATTGATATAGCGGGAGATGACTTCCGTGAAGGATTGACAGCCGTTATTTCTGTTAAGGTGGCTGAGCCTCAGTTTGAGGGTCAAACCAAAACGAAATTAGGTAATGGGGAAGTGTCGGGAGCGGTTTCATCGGCGATGTCGGACATGTTAGAATCATGGTTAGAGGAGCATCCGAGAGAGGCTCGTCAAATTGTGGCTAAGGTGATATTGGCAGCTCAGGCGCGTCACGCGGCTAGAAAAGCGAGGGAAATGGTTCAAAGAAAGACCATTTTGGGTTCTAACTCTTTGCCGGGTAAGTTGGCCGATTGTTCGGATTCTGATCCAGAGACTTGCGAGATTTATCTAGTCGAGGGAGATTCTGCGGGTGGAACGGCGAAGCAGGGTAGAAATCGTGCTTTTCAGGCTATTTTGCCATTGAGAGGTAAGATTTTGAATGTAGAGAAAGCACAAGAATACCGCATTTATGAGAATGAGGAGATTAAGAATATGATTACGGCGCTTGGGGTTTCATTTGGAAAAGATGGAGATGAGCGGGCCTTAAATATGGATAAGTTGAGATATCATAAGGTGATCATCATGACCGATGCTGATATTGATGGAAGTCATATTCGTACGTTAATCTTGACTTTCTTTTTTAGGTATATGCGTGAATTAGTGGATAGAGGATGTATTTACATCGCTCAACCTCCATTATATCAAATTAAAAAAGGCCAAAATATACGTTATGTTTGGACTGAATTACAAAAAGAACAGGCGATACAAGAATTAGCTGGAGGAGGAAAAGAGGACAATGTGGGTGTTCAGCGCTATAAGGGTTTGGGAGAGATGAATGCCGAGCAATTATGGGAAACAACCATGAATCCAGAATCCAGGACATTGAAGCAAGTTAATGTAGAATCTGCGATTGAGGCTGATTTATTGTTTTCTATGTTGATGGGAGACGAAGTAGCTCCGCGTAGAGATTTTATTGAGAAAAATGCTAAATACGCGAAAGTAGACGTTTAGGGAATGATTTTTGATTTTAAATCTTTTCATTTGAGTAGCATTCATGCAGAGTCTGATCAAGATCGACAGCTGATTAATGTAGAGCTAAAAAATCTTTATGATTCCTTAACCCTTGACGAAAAGCAAACATTTAATTTGGAACTTCAAAAGTTTTTGATGTCTGAAGTAGGCAGATTAGGTTCTGACTCTGAGGCGATTAAAAATCAAATTTCAACCAATTAGAAAAAATGGCAAATACAGATCAACCTACAGATTCAAATTCGAATGACAAAGATTCTCAGCCTGGGAATCTTTTGTCTTTCTTGAGACCCAAAAATTGGAAAATCAATTTATTAGCTTCTAAGGATCCTACTTGGAAATCGGATAAATCCATGCAAAAATCGCATGAGATTCAATTAAAGGCAAAGTTTATTTCTCGGGATCTTTCTTGGCTTAAGTTTGATGAACGTGTGTTGGACCAAGCACTAGACAAGTCGAAGTCTCTTTTTGATCGATTGAAATTTTTAGCTATTACGGCGTCTAATTTGGATGAGTTTTTTACGATTCGAATTGGTTCCTTGTATAATTACATTGATTTTGGGAAGGAGCGAACGGATTATTCAGGTTTGCGGGAAGTTCCATTTAAGCAAATGCTTATTTCATCGGCTCAAGAATTTAGCCAGGAAAAGCATCGATTATTTGTGGATGATATACTTCCTTTGTTTACAGAAAACGGATTGCTTTTAGCTTCTTTTTCTGATTTGACCACGGCAGAACAGACGGAAGTAGAAACCTATTTTAATCGGACGATTTATCCGATGTTGACGCCTATGGTTTTTGACCATACGCATACATTTCCGAGTTTATTGGCGAAGACCTTGATTTTTGGGGTTGTCACTATTGGAGTGCCTGAAAAAAAAGGGGGTAAGGGAAAATCTGAGCGTGATCGCAAAATATCTTTTGTTCAAATCCCACTTAATTTAGCTCGGTTTTATGTGATTGAGCGGGAGGATAAAATTGTCTTTTTGCCGATTGAAGAATTGATACGCCAACAATTACAAGTTCTATACCGAAATGTAGAAATAGAATCCATGACCCTTTTTAGGATTACTCGAAATGGGGATTTTGATTTAGTGGAGCATGAGGACACCGAAACAGATTTTGTTGACGAGATAAAAAAGAAAATTAAAGACCGCCGTCTAGGCCGAGTGACCCGCGTAGAGGTGGAGCAGCAACATTCCGAATTCTTGTTGGGCGAGATGTTGAAACGCTGGTCTTTAGAAAAGTCTGATATATTTGTTAAGACAGCCATTTTAGACTTTACTTCTTTTTGGCAGATATTAAAGCATTCCGAATTTAAAGGACAAATGGCAATTAACCCGCCCGTGGTACCGCCATTAGGTTTAAAGTCCATTCAAATTGGCGATATTTTTGACACCATGAAGCGCGGGGATATCCTCTTGCATCATCCCTATAATAATTTTGAGCCGGTTATACAGCTATTAGAACAGGCGGCAGATGATCCCCATGTGTTGGCGATTAAAATTACCTTATACCGTATTTCAAAAAATTCGAGAATTGCGAGTGCTTTATTGCGTGCAGCTGAACAAGGTAAACACGTTTCGGTTCTCTTTGAGGTGAAGGCGCGTTTTGATGAAGAAAATAATATTCGTGAGGCTACGAGGCTTCAAAAAGCAGGTTGTTTTGTGATTTATGGAATACCAGGCTTGAAAACGCATACTAAATTATTGCAAGTGATTCGGAATGAGGGTACGCATGTGATGAGTTATGCTCATTTATCTTCTGGGAATTACAATGAGGATACGGCTAAATTATATACGGATTTAGGTTTGTTGACGACGGATATTCGAATTACGCAAGATATCGCCGAGTTCTTCAATGTAATTACGGGTCATTCAATGCCTACGCATTACGAACATTTAATTACGGCCCCTCGGGATATGCGAAACCGTTTGATTGAGATGATTGAACATGAGGTCGACAATCATAAAGCGGGATTGCCCGCAGGAATTTGTTGGAAAATCAACTCATTGCAAGACACGCTTACCATGGAAGCGCTTTATAAGGCATCTAAGGCTGGGGTTCCCATCTTGTTAATTGTTCGTGGAATTTGTTGTTTAAGGCCACAAAGACCAGGCTTGTCGGAAAATATTTACATTAAATCCATTGTAGGGAATTATTTGGAGCACACCCGGATTTTCTATTTTCATAATAATGAAGATCCAAAAGTTTATGGTGGTTCCGCGGATGTCATGGTGCGAAGTTTCGATCGACGAATAGAATCTTTATTTGAGTTGGTTAATTCGAGGGCAAAAAACTTGGCAATCACCATTTTAAATTGGAATTTGCGTGACACGGTTAATTCCTATGAGATGCAAGAGGATGGAAATTACTGGAAGGTGGAAAGCGATGAGCCCTTTAATATTCATGAAGAATTTTATCATTTAAATGAAGAGGATTTAGTGGACTTGGTTCCATTTGATAATTATACATTAAATTTAACGAGTAAGGAATAAAAAATACACCAATGAAATTGATATAGATGGAACGATTTACTGGCCTTTTGGGCATTGTGCTGATTTTAGGAGTTGCTTTTTTAATGTCGAATAATCGGAAAGCAATTAATTATCGAACCGTGGGGGTGGGTTTATTATTGCAAGTTCTGTTAGCTGTCTTTATTCTTAAGACCGCAGTGGGGCAATCTCTTTTTCAGTGGCTTGGTGATAGTATCAATACGCTGTTGGGCCAAGCGGATAAAGGTGCACTTTTTGTTTTTGGTTCGCTCGTTGATCGTAATTTAATGACGAAGGCTTTTGGTCCTGGCAATGATTACATATTCTTTTTCAAAGTGGTTCCTACCATTATTTTTGTGGCCGTTTTAGTGAATATGTTTTATCATTTGGGAATATTGCAACGGATTGTTTCAACCATTGGAAGAGGTGTACATTGGTTGATGGGCGTGAGTGGTGCAGAGGCCTTATCAAATGTGGCATCTACTTTTGTAGGACAAGTGGAGGCTCAAATCATGATCAAGCCTTATTTAAAAAATATGACAAATTCGGAGTTGATGGCTTCGATGACAGGTTCTTTTGCTTTTATTGCGGGTGGAGTCATGGCCGTTTATATATCTTTAGGAGTCCCTGCAGCCTATTTATTGGCCGCTAGTTTAATGGCTGCTCCAGGAGCTTTAGTCATTTCAAAAATCATATTCCCGGAAACGGAAAAGTCGGAAACGGAGGGTGAGGTAAAACTTTCCATTGAAAAGACACATGCTAATTTGGTAGATGCTATTGCTTCCGGAGCGAGTGAAGGGTTAAAAGTTGGCCTAAATGTGATCGCTATGCTGATTGGTTTTATCGCTTTAATTGCTTTGGTAGATTTAGGCTTGGGCCAATTAGGTGGGTTGATCAACATGCCTACTTTATCGATGAATTTAATTTTGGGAAAGGTATTTTCTGTATTTGCGTTTGCGATGGGAGTTCCGGCTGTGGATATTGAGGTGGCAGGTGCTTTAATGGGGAAGAAAATGGTTGTCAATGAGTTTGTTGCTTATTTAGATATGGTTAAAATTAAAGATACGTTAAGCCCAAAAACCATTGCCATTACCAGTTTTGCGTTATGTGGCTTTGCTAATTTTTCTTCCGTTGCCATTCAAATTGGCGGAATAGGTGAGTTGGCCCCAACTCGCCGGTCCGACTTAGCCAAATTAGGTTTTAAAGCCTTAATTGCTGGAACCTTAGCTTCTTATTTATCTGCCACATTAGCTGGTTTACTCTTGTAATATGCGCATTGATCCCGAAACCGTTGAGCGAATTAAGCAAGCGGCTGCGGTGGCAGACGTCATCGGGGACTATGTAACCGTTAAAAAAAAGGGGGCTAATTATTGGGCTTGTTGCCCCTTTCATGGAGAAAAAACTCCTTCTTTTTCTATCTCGCCGAGCAAAGGAATTTATAAGTGTTTTGGTTGTGGCAAAGCAGGCGATTCGGTTCGTTTTGTCATGGATATTGAAGGCCTTGGTTATGGGGAAGCCCTGAGGCATTTGGCAAAAAAATATGGCATTGACATCCAAGAAGAGGAGATGACCGATGATCAGATTTTGCGTCAAAATGAACGTGAGAGTTTGTTCATCATGCTAGATTATGCCAAAGAATTTTTCAAAAAACAGTTATATGATACGGAGGAGGGGAAGTCTATTGCCCTCCCTTATTTTAAAGAAAGAGGTTTTTCAGATTCAACCCTACAAGCGTTTGATCTAGGATATAGTCCAGAGGCTTGGGATGCTTTATTGAAATCTGCGCTTAAGCAGGGATTCTCTCAAGAGATTATTGAAAAGGCGGGTTTGGTTACTCAAAAAAATGATGAGGGTAAAGTATATGACCGATTTAGAAATCGGGTTATTTTTCCTATTCATAATGTTTCGGGTAAAATAATTGCTTTTGGTGCGCGTATTTTAAGAAATGATGCAAAATCAAGCCAAGCAAAATACCTCAATTCCCCTGAGACGGAGGTCTATCATAAATCATCGAGTCTTTATGGAATACATCAAGCAAAAAATGAATTAAGGAGATTGGACGTGTGCTACCTGGTTGAGGGATATACCGACGTAATTTCTTTGCATCAGGCGGGTATTAAAAATGTGGTTGCTTCCTCAGGTACATCCTTGACCATTGAACAAATTAAATTAATTGGGCGCTTTACCCAACATATTACCGTTCTGTATGATGGGGATTCTGCTGGGATAAAAGCCGCATTAAGAGGAATGGACCTTATTTTAGAAGAGGGTTTGCAAGTTAATTTAGTCGTTTTCCCGGAAGGTCAAGATCCTGATAGTTATGTTAGGAAAATAGGCTCAGAGGCTTTTGTTGAATACATCAAAAAAGAATCCAAAGATATTATTTCATTTCAGGCCAATTTGTTTTTAAAGGAGGCCGGTGATGATCCGTTTAAAAGATCTGAATTGATTAAGGAAATGGTGCTGAGCATTTCTAAAATTCCTGATGCTATCCAGCGAAGTCTTTTTATTCAGAAAACATCTTCTTTAATGCGCTTAGAGGAAGATGTGTTGTTGGCCGAAATGAATAAAATTCATTTAAAGAATTTAAAACAAAGAGGAGGAGGTAATTCGCAAACAGGAACTTCACCCATTTCGAATCAAGCGTTTACGGAAGTCCAAAATTTGATTGAGCCTGTTTCAGAAACGGGTATTGAATCGTATCAAAATTTAGCTTTTTACCAGGAATCTGAATGCATTCGTTTACTGGTCAATTTCGGTCATTTGGAAATAAATCCAGAAAAAGCTCCTGGTGTTTCTGTTACGCAGTATTTATTGGAGGAATTAGATGGAGTATTATTCCAAATGCCTTTGTTTAATAAGTTGATGGAAATATGTAAAACTGAATTTAAAAATAGCAATAGCCTAAAACCTGAATTTTATTTACATCATACTGATGAAGAAATCCAACGATTTGCCGTTGATTGCTCATCAGAGAAGCATAATTTGTCTACCACTTGGAAAGATCGCCATGAAATTAAAGTGACGAATGAGGCTGAAATGTTGGAAGATTTAGCCTATAAAAATGTGTTGAGGTTACGTAAAGTATACAATGATCAGAGGTTACAGGAATCGCTGGACTTGATGGCTAATTTCCAAGGCGATCCTAATGACATGAATGATTTACTGGTCAATTTCATCAGGCTTAAAGAAGTTCAAAAAAATATATCCCAAGAATTAGGAACCGTCATTGAAAAATAAGCTAATTTTGCTTGATTGATAATCCCATGAAAAAAATACTTATCCTCTTATCATTGGGTCTACTCCCATCGCTTGGTTTAGGTCAAGGATGTATTGCAGTTCGTCACATGAGTTGCGCCGTAGGATCTGGACCTAATTCAAACACATTAATGTCTCCGGGTCAATGGCAAGTTTCCTTAGGGATGCGTAGCCTCCATTCTTACAAACATTTCGTAGGTACAGAATATCAGCCACAAAGGGAAACTGAGGGCACGAACGTGATCAACAATACACAAAGTGCAGATTTGGGAATTAGTTATTCAGTGACGGGTCGCTTGTCGGTGAGTGCCAACTTACCATTTTCTTATAACGACCGAACCTCCTTGTATGAACATTATGGGAATTCGATAGCGGTAAATCCAGGAAGGAATCGATTTGAAACAAAATCTATAGGAATTGGTGATGCTCGTTTAACCGCTAACTATTGGATTTTAGATCCATTAAAACACCCCAAAGCAAATGTTATGTTGGGCCTAGGTGTCAAATTGGCCACTGGGAATTCAAACGTTAAAGACGTGGTGCATCGCCGTAAAGCGGACGGTTCAGATTATACATTGGAAAAACCGGTAGATCAGTCGATCCAATTAGGTGATGGAGCGATCGGATTTAATGTAGAAGTTCAAGGATATAAGCTTTTGGGAACTAAATTACTCTTATATTATAATGGGTTTTATCTCTTAAGTCCACAAAATGTGAATGAAACAGAACAGTTTGCTTCTGATAAACCCATCACAGATTTGATGATTCGGTATCATTCAGTAGCAGATCAGTTTGCTGCGCGAGTGGGAGTTGCTTACGATTTGATTCCTACCAAAGGGTTTCAAGTTATGTTAGGTGGTCGTATGGAAGGAATACCTTCCAATGATCTTTTAGGTAAAAGTGATGGTTTTAGACGTCCAGGGTATATTATTTCTCTTGAGCCAGGAATTTCTTATTCCAAGTCAAAAAATATGTTTTCCTTAACGATGCCTCTAGCCATTGTTCGAAACCGAATTAAAAGTGCATTTGATTTAAAAGACCCTTCTGGATTAAGACATGGCGACGCGGCTTTTGCTGATTATTTTATTTCAGCGATTGTAAGTCACCGTTTTTAATTTTTTTGTAAGTATAAAAAAACGCTAACAAATTTGAGAAACTCAAAATGTTAGCGTTTTTATTTTAAAATTTAGGGAATTAAAGTCCTAAAATCTTTTTGTTAAATTCCTCATCTGCACCTGTTCCTGCAAAATCGTCAAATACTTTTTCAGTCGCTTTGATGATATGACTTGCAATAAATGGTGCTCCTTCTGTAGCTCCTTGAACAGGGTCTTTAATGCAACATTCCCATTCTAACACGGCCCAACCATCATATCCGTATTGAGTTAGTTTAGAAAAAATGCTCTTGAAATCTACTTGGCCATCACCCAACGAACGGAATCTACCCGCTCGGTTGATCCAAGATTGAAATCCACCATAAACACCTTGTTTTCCCGTTGGGTTAAACTCGGCATCCTTTACGTGAAACATCTTAATGCGTTCGTGGTAAAAATCAATGTATTGTTTGTAGTCTAATGCTTGTAAAACAAAATGCGATGGATCATACAATAAATTAGCTCGCTTATGTCCTTTCACCTCATCTAAAAACATTTCAAATGTTATTCCATCATGTAAATCTTCTCCCGGATGGATTTCGTAACATAAGTCTACACCCGCTTCATCGAAGGCATTTAAGATAGGTAACCAGCGACGTCCCAATTCTTTAAATCCTTGCTCGACTAAACCCGCAGGTCTTTGTGGCCAAGGATAAACGGTGTGCCACATTAATGAACCCGAGAAGGTTGCATGTGCAGTTAATCCTAAGTTTTTAGATGCCTGTGCCGCATATTTTAATTGTTGGATCGCCCATTCCGTTCTAGCCTTAGGATTCCCCTTAACTGAATCTGGAGCAAAAGAGTCAAATCCTAAATCATATGCTGGATTAACTGCTACTAATTGCCCTTGTAAATGGGAAGACAGTTCCGTTATTTGTAAGCCTTTGGCAGCTAACATTCCTTTCAGTTCATCACAATAGGTTTTTGATTCAGCCGCTTTTTGCAAATCTATGCAGCGTCCATCCCAAGAAGGAATTTGTACTCCTTTATATCCAAGTGAGGCCGCCCATGTGGTAATGCCATCTAATGAATTAAATGGGGCTTCATCCCCCATGAATTGTGCCAGGAAAATAGCTGGTCCTTTAATCGTTTGCATAATAATAAGGTTTATATTTTCACCCAAGCTTGCTTGCGTGTACTATCTAAAATTCTTTCACATATTAATAATTCACGGTATCCGTCCGCAAAAGTTGGAAATTTCGGATTTTCCGGTTGCTTGCCTTCTTCGATGGCCGCGTATACTTCTTTGAATAATTGTTTGGATGTATCTGAAAACCCTTCATTATGTCCTCCAGGGAATGTCATTAAGGCAGTAGCTTCCGGGTAGGCCAACGACGGATCACGCATGAGCACTTGGTTTGCTTGATCGCGATTACCAATCCACATTTCATTCGGTGATTCAGAATTGAATGCAAATGTTTTATTTGAACCCGAGATTTCTAATTTCAATTGGTTTTTACGTCCTGCTGAAACTTGAGAAACCGTAACAGATCCTCTATTTCCATTGTCGAAGCGCAATAATACGTTGGCATGATCCTCTGTATTAATCGGCACATCCGCATAATCTTCAGGTTGTAACATTTTGCCCGAATACGTTTCTACTGGCTTTAATGGCTTTTTTCTAAATTTATGTACCGTATTGAAATCAGCCATTACTTCCACCGTTTTCAATCCTGTGATATACTCAATAACATCTAATAAATGAGAACCTATGTCGGCAATAGCACGAGAATCCCCTGATTTATCAGGTTCTAAACGCCAATTATAATCGGTTGCATAGAATAACCAATCTTGTAAATAAGAACCTATAATCGAATAAACTTCCCCTAAATCTCCTTTTTCGCGCATCGTTTTCATTTGGCGTACCAAAGGATAATAGCGTAAATTGAAATGTACGGCATTCACTAAACCTGATTTGGCAGCAATAGCAACTAATTCCTCCGCTTCATGTAAATCTTTAGCTAAAGGCTTTTCACAAATTACATGCTTTCCTGCTAATAAAGCAGTTTTTGACTGCGAATAATGCAAGAAATTAGGCGTGCAAATATGTACGCTTTGAATGTCGTCTTGTTTTAATAAATCCTCGAATGTATACCAACGAGCAATTCCCAATTGTTTCGCCTTAGCCTCAGCTAATTCAATGGTTACTTCACACAAAGCAGCTACTTCCACATTAGGTAGCCGTCTTAATGCTTCAATATGAGCAGGTCCAATAAATCCTGTACCTACAATTCCAATTTTAATTTTATTCATGATTGTTATTAATTAAATTTCAAATTTAATCCACTTGTTTTTATTGTCTTGCGCTGATTTAACCACATTGGAAATGAAAGCCATTCCTTTGATTCCTTCCTCTATACCTGGGAAATCATATAAAGGATTTTGAGGTTTACCTTCCCATCTTGCACGCAGTGCAAAAGCAAAATTTCGGTAAATATTGGCAAATGTTTCTACATATCCTTCTGGATGACCAGCGGGTTGGCGGCAATGCGCATTAGCCGCATCGCTTAATTGGCCCACAGCCGTACGTATATTTCGACTACCCCCATCCCTAGATTTCAAAATCATGGTGTTCGGGTCCATTTGATGCCAAACTAGACCCGCTTTACTTCCATAAATACGGATGTTTAAATCATTTTCTTCCCCGTTACAAATTTGAGAACAGTGTAAAACGCCTCTAGCACCATTACTATAATGAATTAAAATATTTCCATCGTCATCTAATTTACGCCCTTCAACAAAAATAGTTAAGTCAGCACAAAGCTCGTCTATTTCTAAACCTGTGATATACTCAACTAGGTTTTCTGCGTGAGTTCCAATATCCCCAATCGCACCTGCTGCTCCACATCGCTCAGGGTCGGTTCTCCAGGTCGCTTGTTTTTGACCCGTGGCTTCCACTAAATCAATGAGCCAACCTTGAGGATATTCAACAATCACCTTTCTGATTTCGCCTAATTCGCCTGCGTCCACAAGCGCTTTGGCCTCTTTGATCATCGGATAAGCTGTATAATTGTGCGTTAATGCGTAAATCAATCCTGATTTTTCAATTATCTTTTTTAATTCTTTTGCTTCTGGTAGGTTTAAGGTAGCTGGCTTGTCGGATACGACATGAAATCCATTTTCCAAAGCCATTTTTGCCGCGGGGAAATGTAAATGATTCGGAGTTACAATCGTAACAAAGTCCATTCGCTCTCCTTCCGGAAGCTCCTTTTCTTTTAAAATCATTTCTTCATAGCTCTCGTAAACACGAGCTGGATCTAAATATAACGCCTCACCTGTTTCTTTTGATTTTTGTGCGCTTGAACTAAAAGCACCGCAAACTAATTCGATTTCACCGTCTAATTGAGCACCCCGACGGTGAACAGCACCAATGAACGCCTCTAAACTTCCACCGATCATCCCCATCTTAATTTTTCTACCTTGTCGGCTTTTTGCCTGCGTAGAAGTACCACCTTGTATCATAATTAATAATAGATTTATAATTACACAAAAATAGGGCTTAATTTCATCAAATTGCCCATAATTAGAGTTTGAATTTACTGAATTTTATAAAAAAAATGAGAATTTTTGAATAAAAAATGAAAATCTTTTTGTTTTTTTGAGATAATTTTTTCTATTTCATTTTTAATTTTTTAAAGAAAACCTATTTTTTAAACCTTTAACTAAATCCAAACAACTATGAGTCAACCCATTAATGCAAACCGCCTTTTCTTGGCAAGTTGCTTTGCACTTATCACGACTGCCTTTTCATTTAGTATCCGGGCAGGTATTTTACCCCAATTAGGAACTGAATTAAGCTTATCTAATGAGCAATTAGGTCACATCAATCAAATGTGGTTCCTAGGTTTTCCAATTTCTATGATTTTGGGTGGTGTATTTTACTCTGCCATTGGTCCAAAATTGATTATGCAAATTGCTTTAATTGCTCACGCAGTTGGTATTTTGATGACAATTTATGCAGTTGATTACAACACATTATTAATTTCTACTCTATTGATTGGATTAGGAAATGGATGTACTGAAGCAGCTTGTAATCCGATGATCGCAGATTCTTATTCTGGGCTAGATTTCAATAGTAAATTGAATCGTTTCCATATGTGGTTTCCAGGAGGAATCGTTATCGGTTCTTTGATTTCTAAATTTATGACAGATTCAGGAATGGCTTGGCAAACTCAAGTATGGGTAATTATTATCCCTACTGTTATATATGCTTATTTATTCTTTGGTCAATCTTTCCCTAAGCCTCGTATTGCTGAAAACTCTGCGTTAGATAATTTCAAAGCGATGTTAAATCCTTTGTATTTATTTATGGCTGCTTGTATGGCTTTGACTGCAATTTCCGAATTCGGTCCTCAGCAATGGGTTGGCCCTATTTTGGCTAAAGCAGGCGCTAGTCCTATGTTGATATTAGCTTTGGTTACGGGTTTAATGGCGGTTGGCCGTTACTTTGCAGGACCCATCATTAAGCAATTAAATACCGTTGGAGTTTTATTAGGTTCAGCTGTATTTGGTGTAATTGGTATCTACATGATGAGTACAATGGACGGTTCTATGTTATATGTAGCTGCTGTATTCTATGCGTTAGGAATCTGTTATTTCTGGCCAAATATGCTTGGTTTTGTAGGCGAGACAATGCCTCAAACGGGAGCTTTAGGACTTTCTATTTTAGGAGGAATTGGTATGTTTTCTTCGTCTATGTTCCAACCGATCATCGGTGGCTGGATTGATTCAAACAAAACGGTTGCCTTAAGTAATGGTTTAGTGGGTGATGCTGCTGATTTAGCTGCAGGCCAAGCAACCTTGTCCAATATGTTGATTTTCCCAGCGATCTTAATCGTCGCTTTCCTTGGATTATATTTCTTAGGAAAGAAAGTGAATCACGCATAATTAAGTTTTTAAATTCGATAAAAAAGGGAGCTTCGGTTCCCTTTTTTATTTTTCTACTGATTTATAAGTCTACAACATGATTCGATTATTTTTTTTGATGCTACTGGCAATTCTCATGGGCAGTTGTAAACCGGATTGGAAATTAAAGCCGACAGGTGTTGCGGGCCAGCTCAATTCATTGGCCCCAGACAATAAAGAGTCAAAAGTCTTATTCAAGACTCGTTTGGGAGATTTTGAAATTGAATTAGATCCAAGAACTCCTTTGCACCGAATTAATTTTATTCGCTTGGTTAAAATGGGATACTTTGATGATCGGCATTTTTACCGAAATATTTATGATTCAGGTATTCAAGGGGGAGGAGAGTTTATGGATCGATTAGGTTATTTAGTGCCTGCTGAATATATAGATGGACTAAAGCCGGTAAGAGGTAGTATTGCCATGGCTCGATATGATGAAGGAAATCCAGAGAAGTCGTCATCGCCGACTGAATTTTTTATCGTGACAGATTCTGAACAAGCAGCGCCTTTCTATAAAAATTATGTCGTTTTTGGAAAGGTAACCAAAGGTATTGCGGTGGTGGATTCCATTAAAGCCGAAAAGTCATATGATGAAAAGCCTGTGTTGCCCGTCAAATTCTCTATTTCGGTGTTGAATTAGTGAGAAGCTCTTGAAATGAAAAGTAATTTAATCCGTTTTTGTTTAAATGGATGTGATCAGGGAAAAAATTGGATTCAGGATAATACTTTAAGTTTTCAAAATATGATTTCAAGTGTGAATTTTTAGAAGATTTGTTAATTGCCAAAAATTCATTTTTGAATTTTTGATTGATCGGTGGAGATAAAATAAACAATCGAATGTTTTTTGCCTGGCAGAGTAGCACTATTTTTTCTAGATAAATTCTCGAAATATCTGAAATAAAGGGCTTATTTTTTTCATCATTTGAAAATGTGGGCGACCAATTACTAGTCAAAACTGGATGGTATTTTGCTAAATAATGAAAGGGTATTTTCTCTATCTGAGTTTTTACTTCCTCTGTGAATAAAGGCATATATTCATCCCCAAAAAAGGGTTTTTCGAAATAATGAAATGTGAATGAATTATCCAGATTATTGGAAAAACTGAGCGGATGATAGATTAAATACAAGGTATCTATTTCATTTTTTGTTTGAACATAGTTGGTCAAAAGACAAAATTGCCCAACGAGTGAAATAGCTTGATTGGAAGCTAAATTTAAATAAATATTGGTGTCAATATCGGATTCTGAAAATTGCTTAGTCACACTATCTCCTAATATCAATTTTTTCTTCTTCCCCCTCTTTTTACTTTTTTCAATTGCCTGGTAAACTTCACCTCCGTTGACTTCTTCTTTATATTTATTTGTCCAATATTTATATTCCGGATATAGATGAAAGAGGATCAAAAATATCACTAAAAACTTGATAATATCTCGAGCTAAATGTTTCATCTATTTAAAATTGAAAATATATGAATTGATCGTTTCCTCTATAGAAATACAAAATGCTAAATATGATCGTATAATAAAATCCCCATTTAAGCCATTTGTTTTTGAATGAATTCGTAAATACCAAAGGGCAATTATAACTTTTTCCTATCCATTCGAAAATCATAAAAACAAAAATGATGATGGATAGCACTAATGCACTTTTTCGACCATTGAAATCAGGAAGAATCGAATTCCATTTATATGCAAGGTTCTGTAAATATTTTAAAGCATCATATACGGTTTTTGATCTAAAGAAAACCCACAAAATACTGACGGTCAAAAAGGTTAACAGCATTTTAATTGCGCCAATTACCTTATTCGCTATTTTACTTGAGTGAATAGAATGTGTTTTTTTTGACCATGTTTTGGGTAAAATAAAAATGGAATTTAAGAAGCCCCAACTGATATAAGTCCAATTGGCTCCATGCCAAAATCCGCTAATTAGAAACACAACAATCGTATTTATAATTTTTCTGATTGGGTTTACTCGATTACCTCCCATGGGTATATAGACATAATCTCTAAACCATGAGGTTAAAGATATATGCCAACGTTTCCAAAACTCATTAATATTTTTTGAAAAATAGGGGTATGAGAAGTTGTTAAATAATTCAATCCCAAAAAGTCTTGCGGCTCCTAAAGCAATATCAGTATATCCCGAAAAATCTCCATAAATCTGAAAGGAGAAGAAAATAGCTCCAATGAATAAACTTGAACTATTTAAATTTTCGTAATCAGAAAAAATTTGATTAACAAAAACGGCACAATTGTCGGCGATCACAATTTTTTTAAAAAACCCCCATAGCATTTGTTGTAAACCATTAATAGTTTTAGCCCGATTGAAAACTTTTCTTTGTGCTAATTGCGGGATAAGATGTTGGGCTCTTTCAATGGGCCCTGCCACTAATAAAGGAAAGAAGCATACGAATAAGCTATAATTTAAGATATTCTTTTCGGCCTTAATTTTATCATGATAAATATCAATGACATACGATAAGCCATGGAAGGTATAGAAAGAAATACCAATGGGCAATGCAATTAATAACAGCATAGGTTGGTAAGTCCAACCAAAATTTCCCAGCAATTCACTTAAATTAATCGAAATGAAATTAAAGTATTTGAATAATCCGAGTAGGCCTAAATTAATGCAAATACTAAGCCAAAACCATATTTTTTTATGCTGGATTGAAACAGAATGTTCAATTTTAAGTCCAGAAAAATAATCAAGTGAAGTGGAGAAAATCAATAAGCCTAAGAACCAAATGTTCCAATAAGCATAAAAGAAATAACTGGCAATGAGTAGTAATATATTTTGAACAGATATGGTATGTTTGAAATTTTCCCAAGATTGAATCCACCAATAAAGCCCATATACGATGGGTAGGAAAATCAAAAAAGATATGGAATTAAAGAGCATTAATTATTTTGAGACGTTATTCTTTGACAAAAAGGCTGCTAATGTTTTGTAAAATTAGCGAAAAGATCATGACCAATAAGCACCCTAGGACATTTAACCACAAAAATGCCATTAAATCGACTTTCCAAGCGTAGATGACAAATGCCTCTGCCAACAGTGCGGCCCAAAATACATGGCTTCCTTTTGTCTTAGGTAAGTAAAATGCACAAAGAAAAATGCCTAAAATAGTCCCATAAAACCAGGAGCCGAGGATGTTGACCACCTCGATCAAGCTTCCCATGTTAACCGCAAACTGAGCTATGATTAAACATAAAATCCCCCAGCCTAACGTAATTAGCTTCGAAACGATCCAATAATGTTTATTGGTCGAGTTTTTATTTAAAAATCTCTGGTAAATATCGACCATGCTGGTCGACGTTAACGAACCAAATGCTGAGGCCATCGATCCCATGGAGGCTAACAAAATCATAGCGATTAAAAACCCAACAATTCCAATGGGTAATTGGTCTATAATAAATCGTAAGAATATATAATTAGTATCCTGAGGCTCGATTTTCTGTTCGTTTTTATTGATGTAAGCCACAGCTTCTTTCCTCACCTCATCTTGCCTATTTTGTAATTTTTGTAATTCATTTTTGATTTTAGATGTTTTCCCTGGATTATCAAGCGAACGAACTAATTGGATATCTAAATCCTTTTTAGCCTGGAAGATGGCTGATTTTTCTGTTTCAAATTTTTCATGCCCTTTCGTAGCCACCCATTTCGCCTCTGAGTTCTTGTTGAAGAACATAGGTGGTTCATTGAATTGGTAAAAAACGAAAACTAAAATACCAACTAGCAAGATGAAAAACTGCATGGGAATTTTAAGGAATCCGTTTAACAACAAACCTTTTTTGCTTTCAGAGACTGTTTGGCCCGTTAAATACCGGCCCACTTGGCTTTGATCTGTTCCAAAATAAGACAGCTGCAAAAAGAATCCTCCAATGATTCCTGACCAAATATTGTAGCGATTGTTTAAATCGAACTTCCAATCAATCAAATTAATCTTACCCATTTTTCCCGCTATATGCAGGGATTCTTTTAACCCAATTTCCTCTGGTAGTTTATAAATAATCAGTACTCCAGCCATGACCATGCCTGCTAACACGACCGACATTTGTAACATTTGTGTGTAGGATATGGCCTTGGATCCGCCCAGGATGCAATAAGTAGTCACGATGGCCGCCGTAATGGCATTGGTCCATGTCAAGTCCCAGCCTAATAACGTTGATAAAATTATGGAAGGAGCTGCGATCGTTACTCCAGTTGATAATGCTCGTGGAATTAAAAATAATAAACTCGTTAAGATTCGAGTTTTTGAATCAAATCTTTTTTCTAAAAATTGATACGCAGTATAAACTTTTAATTGGTAATAATGCGGTATAAATGTGACCGATAAAACAATCATGGCGATAGGTAGCCCCAAGTAAAATTGGACAAAGCGCATACCATCGGTGTAGGCTTGGCCTGGAGCGGATAGGAAAGTGATGGCTGAAGCTTGTGTGGCCATTACTGACAACAAGATGTGGTACCACGGTAACTCCCGGTCGGCCAATAAAAATCCCTTTAAGGAATGTTTGGCTTGTTTTCCTTGCCAACTACCATAAGCGACAATTCCGCCAATAGTTAAAATCAAAACAATCCAATCTAAATATTCCATGTTTTATTGAAATTGATTGGAAATAATGACGAATATAATAATTAGCGAAATGAGAAATGTAATTAAGCTAATGTACCATTTACCCCAACGAGGATTTATATCTTCAGATTCCATTTTGGAGTGGTTTTGTTATTCAAATTTAATTCAGATTTTTCTTTATTCATAAATATAACAATCATTTTGGAATAGTTATTTTTGCTAATTACCTTTGCACTCCAAATTACGCGGGCGTGGTGGAATTGGTAGACATACCAGACTTAGGATCTGGCGCCGCGAGGCATGGGGGTTCGAGTCCCTTCGCCCGTACCAATGGCAAGCCCTCAACACTCTTAAGGTTTTGGGGGCTTTTTTAATAGAAATTTAAAATATAATCATATGAATATTTCACTCAACTACGCAAATGATTTACAAGGTCGTTTGTCAGTTGTTGTATCAGAGGCCGATTATCAAGAGAAAGTAGACGCCAAATTAAAGGATTATCGCAAGAAGGCGAGCATTAAGGGATTTCGTCCTGGCATGGTTCCAACTGCGTTAGTCAAAAAATTATATGGCCAATCTGTTCTTGTCGAGGAAATCAATCATTTATTAGGGGATACAGTAAGCGATTATATCAAAGAAAATAAATTGAATTTAGTCGGCGAGCCACTTCCTGCGATTGAGGAAACGGATTCCATCGATTGGGAAAAAGACACAGAATTCACTTTTCATTACGATTTAGGATTCCATGGCGATTTTACGGTTGACTTGTCAAAAATCAAATCACTTACCTCTTACGAAATCAAGGCTGAGAAAAAGGAAATAGAAGAGACGATTGAAAATCTTAAAAAGCAATTTGGTGAGCAAACACATCCTGATACGGTGGAGGATCGTGATTTAGTTTTTGGAACCTTTACGCAAGGAGATTGGGTAGAGAAGTCTGCGATTCCATTGCACGCCATTAAAGATAAGTCTAAGAAAATATTCTTGGGTGCCAAAAAAGACGATAGTTTGAAATTTGACATCGATAAGGTGTTTGTGGACGATAAATCGTTGGCGTTGGCTACTGGAAAAAAAGAAGATGAGGTGGCTGATTTAAAAGGGGAAGTTACTTTTGTGGTGGAAGATATTACTCGTCAAATTCCTTCAGAATTAAATATAGAATTTTTTGATAAAGTGTTAGGTGCGGGAAAGGCCACAGACGAAAAAACCTTTAGAGAGGAGTTGGTTAAAATAGTGGATGAGAATTACAAGAGAGAGGCTAATTATTTGTTGAAAATAGATGCGGAGAAGGCTTTATTGGATCAAATAAAAATAGACCTTCCGGATGCCTTTTTAAAGACATGGCTTATTCGCATCAATGAGGGTAAATTTACGGCTGATGATATAGAAAAAGATTTTGTCAATGTGAAAAAGGACATTCGTTGGAATTTGATTAAAAATAGTGTCGCGGATAAATTTGAAGTTAAAGTAGAATATGCAGAGGTTGTTGAAAAAGCCAAAGATATGGTGCGACAACAATTTGGTGGTTATTTGTCATCAGATCAGCCAGGGATTGAAGAAATGATTGAAAAAATTGCGATGGGCTATTTAAGTGATAAGTCTAAATCAGATAATTTCATGAACTTATATAATCAAGCATTTGCGGACAAGGTGTCCAATGCGATTGTAGAGAATATTTCTTTCAAAACAAGTAAAATAGATGTGGATAAATTTAAAGCAATAGCTGCCGCACTTTAATTACAAAAAAGATTTTTTTAAGAAGCCCCGTTTTTACGGGGTTTTCTGTGAACTAACATAATGGTTTTTCGGTTTAGTGCATATCAATTTTAACTCGAAAAATTGTAAATTTGAATCTTAAATATAAATATCATGATTCCTAAGGATTTATCTGGAGAAGAGTTTCGTAAGTATGCCGTGCATCATAGAGGTTTAAATGGCCTTGCAGTTGATCAATACATGAATAATATTGGCGATCGCCCTATTCATCAAATTGAAGACATGACCCAGTACATCATTGAGGAGCGACCTATGCGATTTGCTCAAATTGATGTTTTCTCTCGGTTAATCATGGATCGCATTATATTTATGGGAGTGCCTGTGGATGATTATATGGCGAATATCATTGTGGCCCAACTGCTTTTTATGGAATCAACGGATGCCAAAAAGGACATTGTGATGTATATTAATAGCCCAGGAGGATCCGGTTATGCAGGTTTAGGTATTTACGATACGATGAATTACATCCGTCCAGATGTTTCTACCGTTTGTACTTCATTGGCTGCTTCGATGGGTGCCGTTCTGTTAGCAGGAGGGGCTGCTGGAAAACGTTCAGCATTAGAACATGCTAGAATTATGATTCACCAACCATCTGGTGGTGCGCAAGGACAGTCTCGTGACATCGAAATTACTGCAAGGGAAATTGTGAAAATACGTCAAGAATTATATGAAATTTTAGCTAAGCATTCAGGTAAGTCATTTGAAGAAATTGAAAAAGATTCAGACAGGGATTATTGGATGAAATCAGAAGAAGCTAAAGCGTATGGTTTGATAGATGAGATTTTAACTAGGACTGTCTAATTCATGGCAACTAAAAAAATTAATTGCTCTTTTTGTGGTCGTTCTAAAAGTGAAGTGGGCATGTTATTGTCCGGAATAGAAGGTCATATTTGTAACAATTGCTTACAACAAGGATACGAAGTTGTTAAAGAGGAATTAGGATCAGAAGGGAAGGAAAAAACGTCTGATAAAAAGTTTGATTTAGTAAAACCCAAAGATCTAAAAGCGTACTTAGATGAATATGTGATCGGGCAAGATGAAGCAAAAAAATATCTTTCTGTAGCCGTATACAATCATTATAAACGTTTGATGCAACCCGCTTCAAATGATGAAGTTAAAATTGAGAAGTCAAATATATTGATGGTAGGGGAGACCGGTACTGGAAAAACTTATTTGGCCAGAACATTAGCCCAAAGACTTCAGGTTCCTTTTTGTATCGCAGATGCAACCGTGATTACGGAGGCTGGATATGTAGGTGAGGATGTGGAGACGATTTTAACTAGACTTTTACAAGCCGCCAATTACGACGTGGCCAAAGCGGAATGTGGCATTGTATTCATCGACGAGATTGATAAAATTGCCAGAAAATCAGATAATCCCTCAATTACTCGAGATGTTTCTGGTGAGGGAGTCCAACAAGCCCTATTGAAATTATTAGAAGGTTCTATTGTTAACGTTCCGCCGCAAGGAGGGAGGAAACATCCGGATCAAAAAATGATTGCGGTCAACACAGAAAATATCTTATTTATTTGTGGAGGTGCTTTTGATGGAATTGGACGCCATATTGCCAAAAGGTTGAATGCTAGACCTATTGGTTTTTCTGGGGATGATACTTTTCATAAGTCTTTTGAACAAGATCAAATTATGAAATATGTTTCGGCCCAAGATTTAAAATCTTTTGGTTTGATTCCTGAATTATTAGGTCGACTTCCTGTGATTACCTATTTAAATCCTTTAGATAGTACAGCCTTAATGTCTATTTTGACAGAACCTAAGAATGCACTTGTAAAGCAGTATAGCAAGCTTTTTGATATGGAGGGCGTTAAATTAAGCTTTTCTAAAGATGCTTTAAGCTATTTAGTGGAACAGGCGATGCAATTTAAATTAGGAGCAAGAGGTTTGAGATCGATTATGGAAGCCATCATGAATGATGCGATGTATGAAATTCCATCTCAAGAAAATTTGAAGGATTTCAAGGTCGACTTAACCTATGCTAAAACGAAGTTCGAACGTACAGTTTTCCATCAAATTGATCATGTCGCTTAATTTTAAAATTTTAATCTTTCCATTTTTAGTATTAGCCCTAAGTGCTTGCTCACGATCTAAAGGTTATTTTTCCAATTATGTAGCTCGAAATGTTTATGTTGATAAGCAAGAACCCCAATTATTAGCTAGTCGTTCTCAGGTTTTACCGATTCAATCTTCTCTTGTGTCTCCTTCTCAATCGTTGGTGTTAGGGTCTGCAAATCAATCCGTTAATGTTCATAATAATCAATCTTCATCAAGGAATCTTAATTCTATAGTAGATAGGAAAATCCAAAAAAAGGTCCTTCACCAAGAAGTGGTTCAGACAATACGAAATTTCAAGGCTCAAAATAAGTTGGCTGAAAAAAAATCGGGTGCTAATCATTGGGAACCTCGATTGAAAATTGGGGTTACTTTATTAGTGATAGGTATTGTTCTTAGTGTGTTTGGACTTGGTTTAATTGGAGGTATTTCTGCTTTTGTCGGATTGCTTTTTACCATTTTAGGATTGTTAAATACGTATTATTGACATGTCGACTAAATTCGTTTTTCTACACGGATTTGGGGAAGACCAACGCGTATGGTCTGATTTTTTACCCTTGTTTTCCTGGCCTTTTGATTATATCGTAGTTGATTATTCTACTTGGACTGATTGTTTGGAGATCAAAGATTATGCCCGCACAATCATGTCAAGTTTACCTCTGAAAACTAAATTTATTTTAGTGGGTCACTCGATGGGGGGCTATGTGGCTCTGGCTTTGGCAGAGTTATTTCCTAGTCAAATTTATCAAGTGGTGATGCTTCATTCGAGTCCATTTTCGGATACAGAAGAGAAAAAAATCGGGCGCCAACGAACCATTGATTTTCTGAAAAAATACCCTGTTAAAGATTTTTTAGGTCCATTTGTCCCAAATTTATTTGCTTCAAAATTTGCCGAAACTCATGCCGAATTACTCAACAATTTGATTGTTCGGTACCAAAATTTACCAAAGGAAGGCTTAATTGCTTCTTCCATAGCGATGAAAAATAGACCTGATTATCAATTGTTTTTAGCCAAAACCCAAATCCCATTTTTATTTATTCAGGGCAGTGATGATGCATTAATTTCTACAGATTTAATTAAAGAGGTTTTACAAGATAAAGCCCAACATAAATTAGTAATTTTACAAGGTGTAGGTCATCAGGGGCAATACGAGGATCCAAAAGCTTGTTTTGAGGCCATTAACGCATTAATTTAATTATGTCAAAAAAAATTGTCATTGCGCTTGACGGATTTTCTTCCTGTGGAAAAAGTACTACCGCTCGCCATGTAGCTGCTGTTTTGCATTATGCGTTTGTCGATTCCGGTGCGATGTACCGAGCAGTGGCTTTATATTTTCATCGCAATAATATCTCTTTAATTGATTTGAATCAAGTTGCAGATGCTTTAAAAGAAATTGAAATAACGTTTGTATTTAATCCTGTTAAACAATCATCAGATACTTATTTGAATGGTGAAAATGTCGAGAGCGAAATAAGAATGATGTTTATTTCTGATATGGTTAGTCAAGTAAGTGCGCTGCCAATTGTTCGCCATGCGATGGTAGCACTCCAACAAAAAATGGGGGAGAAAAAAGGGATTGTGATGGATGGACGTGATATAGGCACGGTTGTCTTTCCGAAAGCGGAATTGAAAATATTTATGACGGCCGAACCTCATATTAGAGCTCAGCGTCGCAAATTGGAACTTTTGCAAAAAGGAGAGGACTTACCATTAGAAGAGATTGTTGAAAATTTACGAAAGCGTGACGAAATAGATTCGAATCGAAGTGAAGGCCCACTTAAACGGGCTGAGGATGCGATTGATCTTGACACCTCATTTAAAAGCATGGATGAGCAAGTAGAGTTTGTTTTAGAACAAGTACGAAGAGTCCAAGGTGAAATCAAATAAATCTATTTTGATTGTGGGCCATGGTTTGGCCGGGACAATACTGGCTCATCATTTACATCAACAAAATATTGAATTCCAAATCTGGGATTCTAGTCAAACCCATTTTACTTCTTCAAATGCCGCAGGTGGTATTTTCAATCCAGTTACGGGTCGAAAATTAGAACCAACTTGGCTAGCCAATGAAATTTTCACGTACTTATTTCCATTTTACCAAGCACTTGAAAAAAAGTTGAACGCCTCATTCTTTTTTCCAATGCCATTATTTAGACCCTTTGCCAATGCAGAAATGGCTGATTGGCTGAACGCCAGGCGAGAGGATATAGATAATGAATTTTTGGATTGGAAAGCGGATGGAGTATGGGTGAAAAAAGCTGGATGGGTAGATGTGCCCCATTTATTAAGTTCATCTAAATTCTTTTTTGAGGAGAAGGGTGTGTTTTTCAATAAGGAGTTTGTTGACGCTCAAACAGATATTTCCGATTTTACTCATGTCATCTATTGTGAGGGATTTCATGGAATGAAAAACCCACTGTGGTCATGTTTGAATTTTTTACCGGCTAAGGGCGAGTTGCTTAAAATTCAAACGGATCAAGCAGATCCGTCATTCATCTTGAATAAAAATGGATTTTTATTGCCTGTAGGGCAGAATGCTTATAAAGTAGGTGCTACCTATCGCTGGGATGAATTTGGGCCTGAGCCCACCGTTTCTGGTTACGATGAACTGAAAGATAAATTGGCCCAATTCAAAGTGAATGAGTACCTTGAAATAGAGAAAATGGTAGGTATTAGGCCAGCTACACAAGATAGACGACCTTTTGTAGGTATGCATCCAGAAAAATCGGCAGGTATTTTTAATGGATTTGGTTCTAAAGGGGTTTCTTTAATTCCTTATTTCGCTAATGAATTTGTGAGTGAACTACAAAGAAAAAAAATGGTTCATTCTGACGCATCAATTCGACGATTTAATCATTTATTTTCCATTTAAATCGTTAAATTTGATTTTCTGAGTTTTCCCTAAATGCGTCTTATATTTAAATACTTATTGGTTGTGTTATTGGTGAACTTATGCACTAGTTTAGTCGCGCAAGATTTTTACCCATCCCAAAGACCATTTGACAAGACGCGTATTCAATACCAAAAGTTTGTTTGGCGGTTTTTTTCTAGTCAAAATTTCGAAGTTTATTATTTTGGGAAAAATGAAAATTTAGCAAGAACGACCATTCAATTTGCGGAGAGTGACTTTCATAGGATTACTCAATTACTCAGTTATACACCCTTTCAAAAAACTAAAATTTTTGTTTATCCGTCTCAATCGGAATTATTACAATCAAATAGCGGAATCAGTTTAAATAATCCGAATGAAGTGGAAAATGAAAATTTATCCAAATTCAGATTTGAAATTTCCTTTAGTGAAGATTTAACAAACTTTCGCAAAAATTTAAGCAAAGAAATATCTAAAGTATATGTTCATGATATGCTTTATGGCGGTAGTATTAAAGATGTTTTACAAAATTCTTTGTTGCTAAGCCTTCCTGAATGGTATTTATCAGGTATTTCAGCCTATGTTGCTTTGGGTGATTCGCCTGAGATGAATCAATATATGTATCAAGTAGTGTCATCTAATAAAGTAAGGAAACCTTCTTTGGCGAGGGGAAAAGAAGCTGAATTATTAGGGCAATCTATTTGGAATTATATTGCTAAAACATATGGTAAGCAGCCTGTCGGCAATATTTTGAATTTAACACGGATCATTCGCAATGATCAATCTAGTATTTCGAGTACGTTGCGTAGACCATATGCTAAATTTTTAAAGGAATGGTATGAGTTTTATTTGTCTGAATCAAAGCAGTATGAGGTAAATACGGTCGCAACTCAGGGAGCCACTGAATTAATTCAAAAGGAATTGGATCAGGGAGAAGTGTTACGTGACTTTAAAGTTAGTTCAGATGGGAATTGGATGGCTTATGCAATCGATGAGTCGGGTAAATTTCGAATTCAACTCATGAATTTGAAGACTAAAAGGACAACTGAGTTTTTTAAAACGGGCTTAAAGGATCCGTTGAGAATTTCGAATGGGAGAGGACCTCTTGTTTTTTGGTCAAAAACGAATAGCCTTTCTATTTTATATCAAAATGAAGGTAAATCTTGGCTTCAAACTTTTGCTCCTTTAACTGAGAAAAGAAATTCCCTTCGAATGGAAGCAAAAAAGAGTTTAGGCGATTGGCAATTTTTAGATTTTGAATTATCTAGTAATGCGCAAAGAATGTTAGTTCGCACCCTACGAAATGGGCAGGTGGATGTGGGGATTTATGATTTAAAAAGAAATCGTTTTTCTCCAATCACTCAGGATATCTATGATGAATCTGAAGCGCATTGGGTTGGTACCACAGGGGATGTTTATTATGTTTCTGATCGTTATGACGATACTTTACAAAATAATTCAACAAAAGAAGGAATCAAATCATTGTATAGATGGAGAGCTGATGAGCCTTCAAAAGTACAAAGAGTCTTTTCTCATAAAGGTGATTATTTTAATGTAAGAGCTGTTTCCGATAGTTTAATTTATCTTTTAGTGAAGCAATATTCCGGAAATGAATTGGTTTCTTATCATGTAAATACCGATAAGTTTTCATTTACTCCTATTCGCGCTGGTACTTGGGATAGTTTTGATTGGGTAAAAGATAAAATTGTATTTAAAAGCCGAGATAACTTGACGGATAAATTACAGTATTTCCCGTCAGATGTGATTGGGAATCTTCAGACGAGCCAATGGATTCCAACGTTAGATAATAATCAAAATTCGGAATCGATTTTTCAAGATTCGGTGGTAGATAGTACATTAAACCAGAATTTAACTGCACGGGATAGGCGAAATGCGGAATTGAAAAAAACGCGATTAGAACGCCAGGCGAGTCTAAGACTTCGAAAGGAGCCTGGAAAATTGGCGGGGCCCATAGAATATCAAAATTCTTTCGTCGTTAATAATTCAGATGGTAATTTCCGAGTAGATCCTGTTAGGGGACTAGGGTATTCTTTTGAGGTCAAGATGAATGATTTATTGGAAAATCATTTAGTTCGAACAGGAATTTTTGTTACATCGAATTTAAAGAATAGTGATTTGTGGGGGGAGTATTCCTATTTAGCTAATAAAATTGACTGGTTTGTTAGGTTTGATCGTAAGGTATTAGATCAGCAGACCGAAACGTATTCCCAAAAAATTAGATTTAATCGCCTGGAAATTAAAGCTGTTTATCCATTTGATTTGTCAAATAAATTGTCTTTTTCTGGGATATTTACATCTAACCGGGCTTTCGATCAATTTAATTTAGCCACTCCAGAAGATTTAGCTACTTACGGTGGAACCAAATTGGAGTACACTTTTGACAATACGATTCATTTGGCTGAGAACTTGAGAACTGGTTTTAGGATGAATTTGTCAGCAGAAAACCAATTGGGTTTAACTAATGGTTTAGGTTTTACCCGTTTTAAAATAGATGCTCGCCAATACCTTAAACTGTCCAATACTTTTTTATTGGCCGGTAGGATTTCAGCTTCTCATGCATTAGGTGCCGCGGCCAGACAAACCATCTTAGGGGGAATGGATAATTGGTTATTTATCAACACTGATTCTAGAAATAAGGAAAACCCTTTAGGTATGCAAGGTATCGCGCAAAGGGATGTGTTCATGAGTGATTTTGCCACTTCCTTGAGAGGATTCAATATGAATAAGTTGTCTGGAAATAGCCATTTATTGGTCAACTTAGAACTTCGGATTCCCCTTAAATCGTTATTAAGTGCTGATTTTTCAAAATCTAGATTTATGAATTCATTCCAGTTTATTGGATTTGCCGATATTGGAAGTGCTTGGACCGGAACCAATCCTTTTTCTCGGACGAATGGCTTTAACACGAATGTGTACGGTGGCGGTACAAATCCTTTTAAGGCGACCGTTACGGATTTCAGAAACCCATTTTTGTTTGGATACGGGGTGGGCACTCGGGCTAATTTGTTAGGCTACTTCATCAAATTTGATTACGCCTTTGGCATTGATAATGGTGAAGTGAAGCCGCCAATTACCTATTTGACTTTTGGATATGATTTTTAATTATTTTGCTGGTTTAAATTTTAACCAATGACTATGTCTTTTTCAGAGAACGAAATTATCGAACAATTAGCTTTAACTAGGGGTGCCTCTACTTCTTTAGCTTTGGCTACATCTGAAAAGAAAAATGAAGTTTTATTCCATTTAGCCCAATTGTTACTTGAAAACTCAGCTGTAATCATTGCTGAAAACTTAAAAGATTTAGCCTCTATTTCTGTCGATGATCCAATGCGGGATCGTTTATTATTGAATTCAGATCGAATTATTAATTTGTCCAAAAGCGTAGATGAAATAGCGAACCTGAAAGATCCTACAGGGCAAATTTTAACTGATAAATTACTTGCCAACGGATTGAAATTGACAAAAATATCTGTGCCTTTGGGGGTTGTTGGCGTAATTTTTGAATCAAGACCCAACGTAACGGTTGACGTCGCAGCGTTATGTATTAGGTCGGGAAACGCAGCTGTTTTACGTGGAGGTTCTGATGCCTGGCACTCAAATGCTATTTTAGTCCAATTGATCCATCAAGCACTTATTTTAGCGGGACTTTCGCCTGATTTAGTTCGACTATTGCCTACTGACCGTCAGCATGTTTCTACTTTATTAAACGCGGTAAAATACATAGACGTTATTATTCCGAGAGGATCTGAGGCATTAATTCAGCGGGTCAGAAAAGAATCAATGGTGCCCACCATAGAGACGGGAGCCGGTGTTTGCCATACCTATGTAGCTAAAACGGCTGATATTGCTATGGCTGTTTCTGTTGTTGTCAATGCTAAAGTTAGCCGTCCCTCTGTTTGCAATTCCCTAGATACTATATTGTTGCATGAATCGATCGCTCATGAATTTTTGACAAAATCTGTTCATGAATTGTTGGAATATAAGGTGATGATCTATGCGGATTCAATATCATTTAACGCGTTGACGGATCTAAATTATCCTTATTTTCAGAGGGCGGAAGATTCTGATTTTGGCCGAGAATTTTTAGATTTTGCTTGTTCCATTCGAGTAGTTCAAAATTCAAATGAAGCCTTAGTGCATATTGCCAATTATTCCTCAAGGCATTCGGAAGCCATTATAAGTGCTGATGAATCAGAAGCAAATCTATTTTTGGCCTCGGTGGATGCTGCGGCTGTATATTGGAATGCATCTACTCGATTTACAGATGGTGGCATTTTTGAATTGGGTGCGGAAGTGGGTATATCCACTCAAAAACTACATGCGAGAGGCCCCTTTGGCCTTGAGAAACTTTTCACAGAAAAGTGGGTGGTCAAAGGAAATGGCCAAATTCGCTAGCCTAAAATTCGTGGTCTAGTCCAAATCTTTGCTTTAATTCGGAAATTACGGGGTGTTTTTCGACTAAGAAATTGTATTTGTCAGATTGTGTATACAACATCTTTTTTTCACTTTTTTCTTGTTCTACTAGGTCTAATTCGATATCAATCAAATGATTTTTTAATTTAGTCCTTAAATTGGTAAGCAATTCCAACTTGATATTTTCGCTGAATTGTTGCATTTGAACTTCATTTTCAAAAGAAATATGAATGGAGTTTTCTATCACTTGAATAGGCCTATTCATCATGACATATTTATTAATCAAATTGGCCGTTTTGAAATTATTGGCAATTTGTGTCCATTCACTTTGCAATTCTTCTAATGTAATTTCTTTTACTTCCTGATCTGGATCATGGTCGGAGTGCAGGTCTTTTTCACTCGTTTCATTTTTCGAATCCAAAATATTTTTTGCACTTCGTAAGCCTGAAGTTGAGATGGAACTTTTAATTACGGCAGGATCTAATGTAGGCGCCTCTGTAGGGCTAGCTACCGATTGCTCAGGCAAAGAAATGGATAAATCAATATCTTCCGAGTCGGGGATTAGATCGGGCGCCGCATTTTCGAAATCAGTATTGATTTCGATTTTGGGTTCTGGTTGTAAGTCAGCTGCGGTTTTGGCCACGGGAGCTATTTCTTCTTTTACAGGAACGCTTGTGGTAGGAACGGTTTGAATTAAAGTTTCATTTGTTTCAGTCCCCGTTGTGCCAACTGGGGACTCAGACTTTTTTCCGGAAGCGCCCTCCGTGGCAACTGGATTGTTCGGTTTGAATAAAGAAGGTAAATAATTTATTTTTAAAAGGCTAAGTTCTAAATGCAGTCTAGGGTTTTTGGCGCTTTTGTAATGAATTTCGCATTGAGAGCAAATACTCATGGCTGAAAGCAAAAAGGACGTTTGTGTCTTCTCACTTTGTACGGCAAATTTATTTCTAGACTCATCACTTAATTCCATCAAAGCGAGCGTTTTAGGATCTTTTGCAAAAAGCAAGTTTCTAAAGTGCTCCATTAAACCACTAATGAATTGATGTCCGTCAAAACCTTTTCGCATAATTTCGTCCACTAATAAAAGGGTTTCAGTATGGTTTTGGGCTACTAAATGGTCTGTTAGGGTAAAATAATAATCGCTATCTAATATGTGTAGATTCTCTAAAACATCTTTATGCCTCAAAGAATTGTCGACTGAAAATGTGACATTCAAGTCAAACATAGATAGCGCGTCTCTAAGTCCTCCATCTGCTTTAATCGAAATCAATTCTAATGCGGCTGGCTCTGCTGTGATATTTTCTTTTTCGGCAATGTTGGCCAAGTGTTGGGCCATGTCTTTCCATTGAATTCGATTGAAATCGAAAATTTGGCAACGAGAAAGGATGGTCGGTATGATTTTGTGTTTCTCCGTCGTGGCTAAGATAAAAATAGCATAGGAAGGCGGCTCTTCTAAGGTCTTTAAAAAGGCGTTGAATGCAGCTGGAGATAGCATATGTACCTCGTCAATGATGTATATTTTGTATCGACCACTTTGAGGTGGATACCTTACTTGGTCAATTAAATTTCTAATATCATCCACGGAGTTGTTGGATGCTGCATCTAATTCGTGAATCGTTAAGGAAGTATTTTCTTGAAATGAATGACAAGAAGAGCATTTGCCACAGGCTTCACCCTCTTGGTTCAAATTCTCGCAATTGATTGTTTTGGCTAAAATTCGTGCACAGGTGGTTTTACCAACTCCCCTAGGTCCGCAAAAAAGAAATGCTTGGGCTAAATGATTTGATTTAATGGCATTCTTTAAAGTGGTTGTTATGTGCGCTTGACCAACAACGGAGTCAAAGGTTGTAGGTCTATATTTTCGAGCAGAAACAATAAAATTTTCCATGATGCAAGTTAAGTTATATGCCTATAATTCCAAAATCAAATTAGGGTAGATGTAGTACTGCACTCACGGGAAAATGGTCTGAAGGAAATTTAGATTCCCACGTTTCTGAATGGGTGGTATGCTGACTGCATGTCACCCCATTTTTGACAAATACGTAGTCGATATGCTTCCCTAATTGCTCTGATTTAAAGGCATTGAATGTTCCATATGGGCCATAATGTCCATTTTTGCTAATCTTTTCGGCATCGATTAACGAATCATTATCCTGTGGATTTAGGATAATTTTCATGGGCTCATCTTCGGGCGTTGCGTTGAAATCACCGGTTAATATCACGGGAGATTTTCCAGCAATTTCTTTTATTTTCTTGAGAACGAGTTTAGCGCTTTCTCTTCTGGCGACTTTTCCTAAATGATCAAAGTGGGTGTTGAAGACATAGAATTTTTTTCCTGTTTTATTTTCTTTAAAATATCCCCAAGTAACCACTCTTCGGCATGCGGCATCCCAACCAAACCCCACCTTTTCACATGAATCGGAAAGCCAAAATGTTTTTTCCTTCAGGAGGGTAAATTTAATTTTATTATAAAATAAGGGGGAGAATTCACCTGACTCTTTTCCGTCATCTCGACCTTTTCCAAACCAAGCATAATTGGGCAATTCTAATGAAATATCTTTTATTTGATGGATAAATGCTTCCTGCATACCTATAAAATCAGCTTGATTGTACTTGATCAGTGCAGCGCAATTTTTAGTTCTAAACTTCCATTGATTAACTCCATCTGATGGGGTATCCATTCGGATGTTGAACGTCATCGCTTTTATTTGGCCGAATGTTGGCATTGAATAGGTGTTTAATAAGAGTAATAAAAGCAAAGTTAAGCCAGTAATGGATTTGTATATTTTTTCAATTTGTGGCCAAATTGCATCATTATTACTGTTTTTAATGATGAAGTCTGCATTCTCAGAATAGTCTTCTTCGCTGGGTTGGGCCTTCATTATGGTGTTAATGTCTGTTGCATACGATGTATCTCTCATATTAATTCTTTTTATTCGATCTACTTTGTCAGCGTTGATAACAATTAATTTAGTGATTATTTCAGGCTTATTTCTGCTATGAATCAACGCACTTTCATAGACTAAAAAAGGGGTATGTTTTTGGCTTAATTGCCATTTAATGGCTTTTTGTCGAACTACTGGATGAACAATAGAATTGATTAAAGGGATTAACGAAGGATCTTCTTTAATTTTTGCTTTCACCCATGTTGGGCTATAGACTCCATTTTCTGTATAGGACTGATCACCGAGCAATTCCTTGATTGAATTTTTGACAATTTCATTTTCATTTAGAATGATTTTTGCTTGTTTGTCGGCCTCAAAAACTGGAATTCCTAGACATGAAAAAATCCGGCAAATCATCGATTTGCCGGATCCAATTCCACCTGTAACACCAATAAAAGGGATCAGGCTTTGTGTCATTTTTTATTCCTCCATTAATCTTGATGAGGCATCCTTTGAGATTGCTGTCTTTTCAAAAACAATTCTAACACCTTTGCTTGAATCTACTTCAACAATAACTGTTTTTTCTCTGATGGTAATGATGGATCCATGGGCACCGCCGATGGTTACCACTTTGTCACCTGTTTTTAATTCTTCAATAAATTTTTTGGCTTCCTTCGCCTTTTTTTGTTGCGGACGAATCATGAAAAAATAAAATACAACAAATATTCCTCCAAAAAGGATTATTTGCATCATTTGGGGGTTTCCTGCTTGTAAGATTAGCATATAGGTAAGGGGTTAGTTTGAATTTCTTTTGGGTAAAACTTCTATTTTAAATGCAACTGTGTTATCTGATGGCAAAGTATTGCAATAGGCGGTTACGGTTTTTTGAACTTTTCCTTGCTTGCCCTTCGAATCAAATATGACTTTAATAAATCCTTTTTTGCCTGGCTGAATTAATTCTTGACTCCACTTGGGTGTTGTGCAACCGCATGAGGCATTCACGGATAATATTTTCAACGGTAGATTTCCTTTATTTTTGAAATTAAATGTATAGGTGATGGAGTCTCCATCGGTAATTCTTCCTAAATACACACTCGGCTGCTCAAAAACCATTTTCGGTCTCTTTTCAGGAGATGGGCGCAGGTCCATAGGTATGGCATTTTCTGAAGCATTTAAGCTCTCTTTTTGCTTGTTTTCACAAGATGATGCTAAAAAGAAAAACGAAATGATCAAAAAAAGATATCCCCGCATTGAATTAAGGTTTCGTTTTAATTTGACTCATCATTTTTTCTACATCCTCTAATAATTTCTCTGCTTTGATTTTAGTGTCGTTGACTACTTTTTTGCCTTCAGATTTAGCCATTGAATCAGGTATTTCTTTACCATCCACCATGTCATTAATCAATTGCTTTAATTGGTCTCTGTATTTATTTAATTGGAAATACAGTTTGTTTCTCGTGTTTTCACCTTTGTCTGGAGCATATAAAATCCCGACAACCGCTCCGGCTGCAGCACCCACGATAAATGCCCATAGGGTTTTTGAAGATCTACTCATATTATTTACTGGCTATGTCGATTAATCCTCGACCTGATTTTTGTATAATTTTTTCGCTTATAAGTCGAATCGAGATTTCATCTAATATTCCGTTGATGAACTGCCCCGACTTAGGAGTGGAATAGTTTTTTGCTAATTCAATGTATTCATTAATACTAACTTTTACCGGTATGCTTGGGAATTTAATCATTTCAGCAACCGCCATTTTAAGTAGTATAAAATCGGTCATTGCTAATCTGTCGGACTCCCAGTTTTTCGTTTGCGCTTCCACCCATCCATTTAAATCTTTATCTGATTCTAATGTGAATTCATATAAATCTTCAAAAAAGCTTTTATCATCTTCCCACTGTAGGGCTAATGGCTGCAAACTTAAATCTTCCAAAGCTTCAATTTTGAAAGTTTTGGTTGACATACTTTTAACTACATCTTTATTTAAATTCCAATTTAAATCTTTTTCCTCAAAAAATTCTGTCATGCTAGGATGTTTTAACAGAAAGTTTTTCAAAATATATTTTATGATTTCTAAATCATCCTCGAAATTTTTACCTGCATTGGGTAAATAATCTAAAAATATGGGGTCGACTAGAATGGCTTCAATAAATAATTTTTTCAATCTAGTTTCTTCGTCCTCTGACCAGCCGATATGATTGTCTTTAAAGGCAACCTGCAAAGATTTCCATTTAGGAAAAACAGCTAATATTTTATTGTTTTTTAATAAAGATGTTTTGGTTGAGTTCTCTAAAAGCCTTCTATTTTCATCCCATTGGGCAATTTCAGAAAGAGATTGCAAGTAAAATAAAATTTTCAAATACGTATTGTTGATGGCTTCTACTTCTGAAACCATATCTTTTTTAAGTTTCTCAGCAATCTTTTTCGTATTGATTTGATATTTTTTGTATACCGACTGAGCTGCTTTCAAAGACTCTTCGGGAATCGTTTCCTCGGTAGGAATTTCTTGAAAAAATTCGGTTAATTGGATTTCGGCCAACTTCCTAAGGCCCTCTAAACGAGGCATTTGTTCCTCTTTAGCAATCATCAATGATAAGTCGGGTAAGAAAATGTATGTCAACTCGTCAAACGCCAATTGGTGTTGCGCCCGTTCCTGGGTCCAGTAGGCATACATTTGTTGAAATGCTTTAACCCGAAGTAATCTTCTGTTTACCATCCGTAAATAAAGAGCGTTCTAATAATTTGAAAGCACAAAATTAAGGATTTTAATTTATAAAGCCCCTATATTTGTTGTCTATAAAATTAGCATGGGAGCATTAGGTCATTTAAATAAATATTTTTGGAAGTATAAATGGCATTTGTTTCTTGGCATTTTTTTTACTTTTTGTTCTAACTTTTTTGGTGTTGTCCCTGCACAATTAGTCCGATATGCCTTAGACTTAGTTACAGAAATGATCGATGTCTATTTTCTATTCAAAGGTTTTCCTATTCAATCTGTATTTTATGAGGTTTTCGCTTCTACTTTATTTTATTATGGGGGTCTAATTGTCTTGATGGCTTTTATAAAGGGTATTTTTTTGTTTTTGATTCGACAAACGTTAATTGTCATGTCAAGACATATTGAATATGAAATGAAAAATGAGATTTATGCCCATTATCAAACGCTCCCCTTATCCTTTTATCGAAAGCAAAACACTGGGGATTTAATGGCCAGGATTTCAGAGGATGTAAGCAAAGTTCGGATGTATGTAGGCCCTAGCATAATGTATGGGTTTAATTTGATTACAGTTTTTGCGCTGGTTATTTATTATATGGCCCAAGTGAATGTTACCTTAATGTGGTATGTGTTATTGCCATTGCCTATTTTATCCATTAGTATTTATTACGTTAATTCGATTGTGATGAAAAAGTCAGAGGAAATTCAGGCCGGATTATCGTCGATTTCTACGTTGGCCCAGGAAGCTTTCTCAGGGATTCGTGTACTTAAATCATTTGTTCGGGAAAATCACTCCGGACAGCAATTTGCTTCGGCATCTGCTAATTATCGCAAGAAATCCCTTGATTTAGTTAAAGTAGACTCTTTATTCACTCCTTTAATTTCATTGCTCGTTGGATTTAGTACGCTCTTAGTTGTTTATATCGGGTCAAAAGAAGTTATGGCCGGTGAAATTACGGTGGGTAACATTACGGAATTCATCATGTACGTATTTATGTTGACATGGCCCGTGACGGCACTTGGTTGGACAAGCTCTCAAATCCAAAGGGCAGCCGCATCTCAAAAACGAATTAATGAATTTTTACAAGCCAAATCAGAATTGGAAATTGGCCAACAAATAGTAAAGCCAATCTCTGGGAATTGGGTTTTTAAAAATGTAAGCTTTACCTATCCGGGAACGGACCGTGAAATTTTAAACCAACTTAGTTTTGAAATTGAATCGGGTGAATCAGTTGCCCTGCTGGGTACAACCGGTTCGGGCAAAAGTTCTTTGGCCCAATTGTTGGCCCGATTCTATGATCCTAGCAGCGGTGATATTCTATTGGATGGAGTTTCACTAAAAGATTGGGATATCAAGCATGTGCGTCAATCGCTTGCTTATGTACCTCAAGATGTGTTTTTGTTTTCTACGACGATTGCTGAAAATATCAGTTTTGGTCAGGATGGTATGTCCGACGAACAAATAATGCATGCGGCTAAAATGGCGGATGTGTATGAAAACATCATGGAATTTCCGGACCAATTTAAAACGATTTTAGGGGAGCGAGGCGTGACACTTTCAGGGGGTCAAAAGCAGAGGGTGTCTATCGCTCGAGCCTTAGCAAAAAATCCTACGATGCTTATTTTGGACGATTGTTTGTCGGCCGTTGACACCCATACCGAACATAAAATATTGAATAACCTCAAGAAAATTATGGTGGGGAAGACAAGTTTAATTATTTCACACCGCGTTTCTTCTGCGAAATTAGCGAAGAGAATTATGGTATTGCAAGATGGACAAATTGTCGAGACGGGAAATCATCTCCAACTAATGAAACGGAAGGGCTATTATTATGAATTATACCAAAATCAATTAAACGAGGAGGATACTAGTTTACAATAGGTTTCCGCTCAGTCTGATTAATTCTATTTCAGCTGATTTGGCTGCAAATTTAGTTTCAATTAACCTTGTTTCAGCTGATACCGCATTTCTTTGCACTTCCCTTAATTCATAGGAAGTGGCGATACCAACCTTAAATCGATCAAATGCGATGTCAATATTTTGCTTAGCTATGGCATAGTTTTCGGTCTCCAAAGAAATTAAATTCAATGCATTTTCATAGGTAACAAATGCTCTTTCTAAATTGGAAATAAGTGCATTTTTGAGGTCATCAACTTGTAACTGCGCAATTTCAGCATTGATCTTTGCGTTTTGAACTCTACGTTTTTGATTATACCCGTCAAAAATATTGATGGTTGCTCTTAAGCCATAGTTTAACACATCACTAGTTCCTCTTTGCACCCCAAATCCCGCCCCATTATTTACTTGGTTCATATTGTAACCGGCCAATAAATCGATTTGTGGCATTTGTAAACTCTGAATACTTTTAGTGTCTAAGTCGGTAATCTTTTTATTTAAAAGGGCACTAATTAAGGTAGGATTCTGCTTTAATGCGAATTCCTTTAACTCTGGAAGATTTAGTTTAGGCAATAAATCAATTTTCGAATCTACATTAAATTCTTCGCGATGATTTCTGACCAATAATGTGTTATAGCTAATTTTAGTATTTAAATAAGACTGTTCTTGGGCGATTAATAAAGCTTTGTCCTCGTTGTAATCTACTTGGGCTGAATAATAGTCGACTTTCGAGCCTTGGCCAACCTCATACCGATCTTTGGCTAATTTTAAGCGGTCATTTGAAATCTCAAGTCCTTTTTTGAAATTATTAACACGTAAATTTTGTCTAATTAAATCATAGTATGAAGACGAAATAAGTGAAATCAAGTTTTCGATGGCGGTTTCAGTTTGCTTCGCGCCTAGGTTTTGTAATTCTTTAAATCGGTCTCTCAATATGAACATTCCTTTTCCATCATATAGTGTCCAAGCCATCACCAGACCTCCATTAGATGAATTTGAGTTTACACCACTTTGAATCAGGGGGGGCCTTAATCCTCCAAAAAACTCTTGGTCTAACCCAGAAATCGTATAGTTTTTGTTTAATGTACCTGTGATCGTTGGTAAAAAACCTGCATTACCAGGTGTATTATCATTTAAAGCTTGCTTTTCTCTTTTCTTGGAAATTTGAATCGAATAATGATTCTGTAACCCTTGTTGAATGGATTCTTCTAAACTTAAAATTTTTTGTGCCGAAACTGAGCTATAAATAAAGGTAAATAATACAATTAAACACAGGTAAGAAAATTTCATAATGTATGGTTTTCAAATGATCAATAACAAATTTAATGATTTTGATTAAGATTTCTATACCTAATACCTATAAGTCCCCATAGTATAATTAGGATCCTTTTTTTTAATTTGCGACATGTCGATGCTTAAGATTCATTCCATCATTATTTATCCCATTAAATCTTTGGGAGGCATTAATGTCTCAAAAATTATGGTTGAGCCTCCTGGCTTGCAGTATGATAGGCGTTTTATGTTGGTGGATGACGATAACAATTTTATTACCCAAAGGACTCGGCCTGAATTGACTAGGTTCCAATTAGAATCAAGACAAGGAGGTTTTGAAGTTTTAGACCTTTCGACCCAGTGTACTAAATATCTCGATTTTAATCCAGCTTTGGGTTCAATGGAAGAAGTTCAGATTTGGGATGATCGAGTGATGGCACACGAGGTCATGGAAGACTGGTCGGTTTGGTTTACAGAAAAATTAGGTCAACATACACGCCTATTTCAATTATCTACGAGTTTTTCACGGGCTACTAATCCAGCATACCATACAGAAAAATCAAAGATAAGCTCATTTGCGGACTCTCTGCCCATATTATTGTGTTCAGAAGCCTCATTTCAATACATGGATTCGCTTTTGGATCAGCCGCTCGATTGGCGTCGATTTAGACCCAATATCATCGTGTCAAATCAAATAGCTTTCGAAGAAGATACCTGGCATGAAATTTCAATTGGAAGTGATGTGAAATTGTTTGGGGCTAAACCTTGCGCTAGGTGCCAACTAATTAATGTGAACCCTAATGACGGAACCTCGGATTCCAATATTTTAAAGGCCTTATCCCAAACGCGAAAATTTGAAAACAAGGTTTATTTTGGACAGCAATTTGTTCCTATCTCCCTAGGCGAAATCAAAATAGATGACATGATCACTATTCA
>CAMDJW010000004.1 GCA_945901025.1 Spirosoma fluviale
TGCTTACTTTCAATCATTTGTTGAATAAGCTTATCTAGCTTTTGAGGAACTGGGCCAAACGGAAGTTTTCGGTATTTTGCCCCTATTAAATGCTCCTCATATAGCTCATAGTAATTAAAATCAGAAAAATAGAGCAGTTTATACAACACCGTTTCACCTACATTAGGTTTTCCCGCACAGCGCTCCAGCATATAAAGCAAGACGTTTTTAAATTTTTCTATGTGAAGCTTTGGAACCGAAATGCGTTCCTGTTTTTCCGATGGCGTTAACTCGTCTTCATTGAGATTTGGATTCAATTCAAAATCAGGTGACAAAAATTCATCTAACGAAAAGCCAAGTTGAAGCGATAGTTTTTGCAACTCCAAAACATCAACTCCTCTGTTCCCCAACTCTATTTGAGTAAGGGAAGATCTTGAAATATGAACCCTTTTGGCCAATTCCTCTTGCGACAAGCCCTTCTTCTTTCGAAGCTCAGTGACCCTAAATCCAATATCCTTTTTCGTCAAATAGTGCTGCATGTCGATCCTGTTAAATTATTTAGCATGCAAAGATAAACGAAAGTTCGATAAAAGAACAACCAATTGTTTGATATTAAAACAAATGCGGTGATAAGAATTGATTATTCGCAAAAATGCAACACTAAATTTTCCCACTCCTCCTGCAGCGAACAGGTGGGTCGGATTTTCTTGGCTTTGGCATACCAATAATCCGCATTCCAAAGATCGCCTTCCTTGCGATGTAAATAGGCATGCACCCAGGCAGCATCCAGATCGCGTAAATGGTCCACTTGCGCGTGAGCCTGATTCCAGTCGCCTTTAGCGTCATACCAAAGACTTTTTAGCACCGGAGAAAGATTTTTATCCGGGGCCAAAAGCCCTAAAGATTCTTTAAATGTGTTCATTCAATTAATGTTGGAAATTGCGGCCCTAAAACTTTATCCCCATGCTAGCGCAAAAATAAGGAGAATTCATTTAAATAAAGTCTACCAATTTTAAAATTTAACGCCGGGAAAAGGTATTGCTTTTCTTTCTGAAAACATCCGACCCGTTTTTCAGTTATCGGTTTATGTCCAAAGGTCCCATCAATATCGTCTGGTTCAAACGTGATCTCCGATTTACGGATCACGAACCTTTATTCCGGGCTTTGGAGGAAGACATCCCTGTGTTATTAATCTATTTTTTTGAGCCATCGTTGATCAATTTTCCTGATAGCGATCTGCGGCATTGGCGTTTTGTCCATGAATCATTGGTCGAAATGCAGGGCCGATTAGAAGATCGAAAAGGCCAATTGTACCTCTTTCATTCCGAGGTGATGCCCGTTTTAACCGCCCTCGCCGAAACCTATGCTATCCAAAAAATCTTTTCCCATCAAGAAATCGGAAATGCGCTGAGTTATAAAAGGGATAAGGAGGTAAAAGTATTTTGCCAAGAAGAAGAAATCGCATGGCTTGAAACACCAACTAATGGCGTCATCCGCCGATTAAAATCGAGGAAAACCTGGCAACAACGTTGGGAAGAAACGATGCGCCAAGAACCCTTTTTGGTCCGAGAGGACCACTGGAATTTACTTCCATTAAACCCTTCCTTTTATGCGAAATGGAAAGGTCCCGAACTGCCCATTGAATTCAAAACGCGTAATCCTATTTTCCAAGAAGGGGGTGAATATTGTGGTTGGAAATACCTGAAAAGTTTCATTGAAACCCGGCATCCCGGATATAGCTCATCGATTAGTAAACCCGAAGCAAGCCGACGCGCCTGCAGCCGGATATCCCCTTATTTAGCCTACGGAAATATCAGCATGCGCATGGCTTATACCTTCACCATGCAGCATTATAAGTCGGCCCTAAATAAACGTTCCCTACAAAATTTTACCTCTCGGCTACACTGGCAAGGGCATTTTATCCAGAAATTTGAGGATGAATCGCGGATGGAATTTGAGCCGGTCAACAAAGCCTACCAGACGCTCGAAAAGGCTCGAGATCCACGACTCATTCAAGCCTGGGAACAAGGAAAAACGGGAGTTCCGCTCATCGACGCATGCATGCGATGTGTGGTGGAAACAGGCTACCTGAATTTCCGGATGCGTGCCATGGTCGTATCGTTTTTTGTCTTTAACCTTTGGCAAGATTGGCGCGATTTAGCCCATTTTCTCGCACGCCAATTTCTAGATTATGAACCCGGGATTCATTACCCCCAAATACAGATGCAAGCCGGCGTCACCGGAATTAATACCATCCGTATTTATAACCCCATTAAAAATTCCTATGCCCATGATCCCGATGGAGTTTTCATTAAAAAATGGGTGCCAGAATTAGCGCGTATTCCAGCTACTTTAATCCACGAACCTTGGAAACTAAGCGACATGGAACAAATTTTATACGAGGTAAAAATAGGGGTGGATTACCCGGAACCTATCGTCGATTTGAGTCTAACGCGGAAGAGTGCTTCGGACCTCGTTTGGGCGATGCGAAAAACCAAAGCGGCCCGAAAAGAAGGCAGCCGCATCTTAGAAAAACACGTAAATAATCCCAACAAATGAGGGCCTTTCTAATTTTTCCACATCAATTGTTTGAGGAGGTATTTTCGCTAGCAGGCGACTATACTTTTTATGTGGTCGAGTCTCATTTGTTTTTCAAGCAATACGCTTTTCATAGGCAAAAACTTCTTTTTCACCGGGCGAGTATGCAGGCCTTTGCGGACCGACTACGGGCCAACGGGAAATCGGTTGAATACATGGACGCGCAAGACCCTCGCGCTTCCGAGATTATGCTCATTCCGTCATTATCGGCTGAAGAAATATGTCTTTTTGACCCCAACGATTACCTCCTTGAAAGGCGTCTTCGCCGGTCGGCGCAAGGTAACCTCGTCTTTTTACCTAGTCCCAATTTCTTGAATACCGACACGGTTTTATTGGGAAATCGCAAGCCTTATTTCCAAACCGCTTTTTATACGCAGCAACGAAAAAACCGTGGCTTGTTGCTCGACGAGGAGGGTAAACCCTTGGGAGGCCAATGGACATTTGACGCGGAAAACCGAAAAAAAATACCCAAAAACACCTTCATCCCAGCCCCATTTCCTGCGGCCAACGCAAACAGCTATATACTAGAAGCCATTGACTATGTAAACCGTCATTTTCCTCATAACCCAGGATCCAGCGAAATGCCCTTTTCGGGAGCCTATTATCCCGCGACACATGCGGAGGCTCAGGCTGCTTTGGATCAATTTATACAGGAGCGCATGCCACTTTTTGGCGATTATGAAGATGCGATGAAAGCACAAGAGAAGACCTTATTTCATAGTATTTTAAGCCCGCTGATAAATGTGGGTTTATTGAATCCGGCCCAAGTAGTCGAACGAATCGCCGCATCAAAAGCGCCTTTAAATAGTATTGAAGGCTTTATTCGCCAGGTGGTCGGTTGGCGCGAATTTGTCCAATTGCTCTACCGAAAGATTGGGAGTCAGCAACGTACCATCAATTATTGGCAATTTACGAACGAGATGCCTAATGCTTTTTACACTGGAAATACGGGCGTGGAACCCATCGACCAAACGATCCGAAAGCTATTAAAAACAGGTTACAATCACCACATCGAAAGGCTCATGGTGTTGGGAAATTTTATGTTGCTGTGTGAAATCAAACCCGATGCGGTGTATCGCTGGTTCATGGAAATGTACATAGACGCGTATGATTGGGTGATGGTCCCCAACATCTATGGCATGTCGCAATTCAGCGATGGGGGTTTGATGACCACCAAACCTTATATTTGCGGCTCGAATTACATCCTGAAAATGAGCGATTATCCGAAGGGGGAATGGCAGGGAATTTGGGATGGATTATTCTGGCGATTCTTGGATAAGCAGCGGGAAACCTTTCGTAAAAATCCTCGTTGGGCCATGCTCATCAGCACCTGGGACAAATTGCCGGAAGAGAAGAAATCGGCACATCTGAAACGGGCGAATGAATTTCTGCTGCAACTACACCATTAATTGATACCAAACAAAAAAACCAAAAGATAAAATCCTCTGGTTTTATGCAATCCGTTTTCTAAATATAATTCGATTTCCTGAGTGTTAATAAAGACAATTTTTTCACACCAAAATAGGCCAGGAAACCTAATCGATTATTTTTAATGCCCATGATCGTGATTAGGTATTATTTTTTTACGCACTTATTCAAATTCAATTAGGCACATTGAGTATCAAGCCTCGGTCATCCATGCCCTTATTAGCGGTATTGGCAGTTCCTCCTAATGTATTAATCATATTATTGTATTCTGTTGCGCTCAATTTACCTGTTCGAGAAATTCCACACGCATTAATGGTAATGTCAGAAGAGGTTCCGTAACAGTAGCCATTAAACACCCGAACATAATAGTTTCCAGCCGCGCTGGGCCTGTAGGTTTGACTATTCGTATTTGGAATTTCAGAACCGTTTAGAAACCATGCATATGAAGTAATTCCTGAACCAGTTGAACTTGGCATGGTTCTATTATTTGCACACCCATCCCCAGTAAGCGAGGTTGGAACACTAGGCACAGAATTCGAGTTTATCGTAATACTTCCAGTCGCAGTAATGTTACCGCATCCACCAGTTAGGTTAACCGTGTAATTAAACTCACCCGAAGTAGGTACAGGTGTTCCACTAATCGTTACCGTATTATTGCCCCATGAACCCGATACACCCGGAGGAAGTCCAGTAACATTTGCGTTAGTTGCCCCGGTCGTTGCATAGGTGATATTCGTAATGGTTGCATTTCGACAAGATGATTGAGTATTTGTTCCTGCGGCTGAGGTTAATGCAATCGTGTTATTCGATAAATTAACGACTAATGTCCCCTGAACTTTTGTTGGATTGCATCCGCCAGTCAGGGTAAAAGAGGCAAAAATTAACAAAAGACAAATGTTATCGGCTAAACACAGTATCATAACACTTTGATTATGTAATTTTAATCCAGTTCATACAAATTAATGAGAAATTAAAAACTTAAACTCTTGGTCATGAAAAACATACTTTCACTCGCTCTTTCCTTCCTGTTGTGCTTTCCCATGCTTGCGCAAAAGCTCAACCAAACGCAAATTATTGGTAGCCATAATAGCTACAAAAGTGCCATAGCACCCGAGATTCTTACTTACCTCCGTGGCATGAATGCCAATACTGCCAAAGGACTTGAGTACGAGCATGCGCCACTTGAAAAACAATTGGACATGGGTTTGAGAAACCTAGAACTTGATGTTTTTCACGACCCTCAAGGCGGCCGGTATACGCAACCTAAAGGAATAGAAATGATCAAAAAGGGAGGAAACCCCAACTTCACCTTTGACCTAGAAAACAAGTTGACTCTACCAGGACTCAAAATGTTCCATGTGCAAGACATTGATTTTCAGTCGCACTACCTCGTTTTTGCAGAGGCTCTTGAGGCACTCAAAAAGTGGAGCAATGCACATCCGGACCACCACCCCATCTTTATTCTGGTTAATGCAAAAGATGCTCCCATCCCAAATACGGTTCGTCCACTTCTCTTCACTGCGACGGCCTTGGACAGCATTGACTTGGAAATCAGAACGCACCTTGGCTTGGAAAAGCTAATCATCCCAGACCAAGTAAAAGGAAGCTTTGCCTCCGTGGAGCAAGGTGCCCTCAACGGCAACTGGCCAGCCCTAGACCAAGCAAGGGGTAAATTCTTATTTGTATTGGACGAAAGTGAAGAGAAAATTAGAACCTATTTAACCAAAAAACCAGGCTTAGCCCGTGCCGTATTTTTCGTCAACCTCAAGGAGGGTAACCCAGAAGCTGGATTTCGCATAATCAACGATCCTATAAAAAACGAAGCCTATATTCAAGAATTGGTTCGAAAGGGCTATATGATACGTACCCGATCCGACTCGGGTACGGAAGAGGCTCGCACCGAAGATTACACCCAGTTTGAAAAAGCTAAATCCTCAGGAGCCCAGGTCATCTCCACCGATTATTACCTCCCATCCAAGCTATTCAAATCCACGTACAAGGTGTCTTTTAAAGGCAACAAGTTTGAACGAGCAAATCCAGTTCTCAACCCTAGTAAAAAATAAGTTAAAAACTAAATTTTGGGTTCCTGTTACCCTTGGGATGGCCATCAAATTTTTCAAGAAATCAAGAGAATCGACTAATTAAAGAGATTAGAAGAAGGGCATAAAAAAACCGATCGACATCAGCCGATCGGTTTTTTAGTTTAAAAAGTTAGTTTATCCTCGCAGTTATATTTGGTATTTTCTAATTAATAGCCTCGATTCTGAACTAAATAACCTTTCTCATTAGAAGAACCATCAATGGCTCTCTGAGGAATCGGAAACAATCTTTTGTTTGGATCAGAGCCTGTCTTTCCAGTCCAAGAGCCATCGTACTTGCCAAAACGGATCTGATAGTTTCTTCTGAATGCTTCCCAATACAATTCAAAACCTGATTCTCTAAACAAGATATCTGTCGTTAGTGTAGTCAAGGCAGCTGGACGCTGACTTGGTCTGGCAGATCTTGAAGTTCTCAAAGTATTTACATCAGCCAAGGCACCTGCATTGTCTCCATTTCTCAATTTCGCTTCAGCACGCATTAGGTAAATTTCACCCAAACGGATCAAGACCAAGTCAACACTACTAAAAGAACAGCAATCTTGACCTGTACTGCTGAATTGATACTTCGAGAATCGGTAACCTGTATTGTGCAAACTTCCTTGCTCTGAGAAATCAACCTGCAAATTGTGATTCACATAAGTTCTGTTGGCGCCACTAGTTCTTGCATTGATAACTGGATAGATTCTTACTTTGCCGTCAGGACACAAGATAATTTTTCCTCCTGCGTCTTTTCTTGGTCCCCAAATAACCCCACGAATGATACCTCTGTCAATTTGGAAAGACTTGGCATCCACGCAGTAATATTGGTTCTCGTCGTTTGCAGGAGTAATACCTGTCAGGTTCTGTAGGTTTGCAGGAACCATCGTTTGTTTCATGCTAAAACGAGCATCTGCCACCGCTGGATCTACTGAACCATAAGCATCTACCCAAGTTTGGTAAAAATCTGTGGTCATCGCTGCCGCATCAGTACCACGGGTATTTGGAAATTCAGGTCGTGGAACCAAGTCGCCCGAGATGGACCAATACTGCCATCTTTGGTGTTCCGTCTGCAATACACCGCGCTGATCCATCGCGAAGATAAGCTCACGGTTGGTGCTATTATTGTCTCCAAAAATGTCGAAATACTCAGGAGAAAGAGCATAAGGTCCAGCAATGATTTCGTTGGTATACTTGATCACATTGTCCATATCCTCTTTTTTGAAGGCTGGAGTTCCGTAAGGATTACGATAAACTGCGGCATTCAAGTATAACCTTGCCAATAGTGCTTTCACGGAAAACTGATTAAATCGACCAGGACCTTTATCACTTTTAATAAGATCTTTTATCGATAGCAATTCAGTTTCAAGGTAAGTAACAGCTGCCTGTCCTCTTAAAATCTCAGATTTATCGTTGGTGGCATTTTTCTTAAATACCAAGCCCCAGTTGTCAAGAATCATCATGTTGATGTACGCCTTCATGGCAACCATCTCATAAAGCGCGTCCTGCGCAGCAGCATTGCCCTGTTTAACTTCCAATTTCATTCGCTCTTCTGCAGTCAATGCACGAGACAAGCCTAGCGTCATGTAGGTCCAAGTATCACCTACCAAGGAATTACCTGGGGTAGTGAGGTGCTGGTGAACAGCAATGAACTTACCGCCATCATACCAGTCTCTTCCACCTCGGTAAGGAAGGATAGCTTCATCAGAAGCAATCTCCTGAAGACCGAAATTTGCTGTGTGTAACCAGATCGCACCTCTCAAAAAGCCGTATACCGGACCAATTGAACCACTTACTACTTCCGCCTGACCTGAACCCGTTAGGGATTCGTCAAAGATCTCTTCTTCTAGCGTTGTACACCCGAAAAATGCAAAGAAGAACACAGTTAACAGCAACAATTTAAATACTAGTAATTTTTTCATAATTTATCGATTTTATAAATCTTTTATTGTAATTAAAACGTTAAGTTCAGACCAATCAAGAAAGTTCTAGACTTAGGGTAGGTAAATCGATCAATACCGAATGTTTGAATGCCACCAGAAGTTGACCCTGTGTTCACTTCCGGATCAAATCCAGAATAGTTTGTCAAAACGAATAGATTTTGACCGGTCACAGAGAATTGAATGTTCTGAAATGCTTTACCTAAGCCTACTTTACTTGGCTGTACATTGTACGCAAGAGTGGCGTTATTCAATCGTAGGAAAGATCCATCCTCTAGGTAACGGGTAGAGACTATGTTAGCGTTGGCTAAGGTTTCGGTAGGGTACTGCACTGCAAAGTCTGTAGTATTGTTAGACTGAGCTAATAACGCCTTAGGAAATAAGGTCATGTTTGTATGGTTAAACACCTTACTTCCAAACATACCATTAAAGTTCAAGCCCAACTGGAAATTTTTGTAATTGAAGTTGGAATAGAATCCATAAATGAAATCAGGAATCGCACTTCCGACAACAGCTCTGTCGTTGTCCAACACTTTACCATCCTTATTTGTGTCTTTATAGACGCTGATACCATCCTTTACTCCTTCAAACTCGTACATGTAAAAGGCTCCAATCGGCTGATTGTTGATGTATCCGTTGATGGTAGCACCGGTCTGTCCAGATCCCTGAGCAGCACCCGTCACCAAAACAGCATAAGGAGAATCAACTACTTTGTTTTGGATATAGGTAACGTTACCTCCCACATTGTAGGTAAATGAACCTTTTGGGTCAGATTTATAATCCAAGGCCAGTTCTAGTCCGTTGTTCACAATCTTCATATCTGGGATATTATTCCAGAATGTAGCGGTTGGCTGAATAGGGTCAGCTGGAACAACTTCCAAGAGAATGTTGGAAGACACCTTGCTGAAATAATCTAAGGTACCTGACAATCTAAAGTTGAACAAGGAGAAGTCAACACCAAAATCTAGCTGAGAAGATACTTCCCACTGCAAATCGGGGTTGGCCAATCTCGTATACGTAATTCCGTAAGGATACTTATCAATCGTCGTTGCTGTTGGATCGAGAGGGTAGGTGTTAAAACTTCCTGCACCAGTTGCCAATCTGTTTTCAGAGAAACTTGCAAGGGTGATTTTTGAAGGAATTTCCTGGTTACCTGTTACACCGTAGCTGGTACGAACCTTCAAGTTATTGAAGAACGAGTTGGCCATAAAACCTTCGTTGATCATGTTCCATCCCAAGGCAACGGAAGGGAAGTAGCCATACTTATTGTTGGCTCCAAACTTTGAAGAACCGTCAGCTCTAAACGTTGCAGTCACAAGGTACTTGTTGGAAAATGCGTAATTCAGTCGACCAAAATAGGATTGCAATTCATTTCGTTCAGCCCCAGTGTTCACGGCCGTTGGGAACGTTACCGTGCTAGTCTGATCTTGGTATCTTGGCTCTATGGCGTTGTTTACAAAGCCCTGGAAAGAAATAGTCTTGCTTTCATCGCGCAAATCTTGGTAAGAGTGTCCTGCCAAGAAGGTCAAATTGTGAGACTTTAAAGACCAATTGTAACTTAAGGTATTTTCTACAAGCTGATTGGAGTTAGGATCAAAGATCAAATCCAACGCACCATTCGAAATGTTACCCTCGTTTACTACAGATGGAAATGGCTTGTACTGCACATCGCGGTTGGTCGCAGAATAATCCACACCAAAGTTCATCTTATAAACCAAGCCCTTCGCAAGCTGAAGAGAAGGAGAAATAGAGGCCAATATTCTGTTATTGATAGCCATGTCTTTGAAGATCTGATTTCTTCTCAATGGATTAAGCGAATTGGTCGGTAAATTTGTTGGCTGTCCATTGGTATACGCAGGAATCGTTGGGTTCAAGGTGATCATATCGCTGATCACAGAAGAAATCGCAGGACGCAAGTTCTCAGTACGAGAAGCGGTTAGGTTGTAGTCAATATTCAACTTACCGTTTAACGCCTTCTGGTTGATATTCAATTTACCAGAATAACGCTTCAAGTTGCTGTTTTTCAAAATACCATCCTGATCTTGGTAGCCAATTGAAGCAAAATAGGAGAACTTGTCACTGGCTGCACCACTTAAAGAAAGGTTTGCATTTTGAGCAATACCTACTTGAGTCAATTCGTCTTGCCAATTGGTGTTTCCTTTCAAATCAACCAAGGTTCCACCTACAGCCTTTACTTGCGCACGGAAAGTGGCAGCATCAAATACAGGAAGCTGATTTGGAAGGGAAGCGAATCCAGTAGACAAATTAAGGTTTACTTGACCCTTACCTGATCCTTTTTTGGTAGTGATTACCACTACACCGTTGGATGCTCTCGAACCGTAAACGGCTGTTGCACTTGCATCTTTCAACACGTCAATACTCGCAATATCGGCTGGGTTAATGAAGTTAAGCGGGTTTGTGGCCACACCAGTAGAGGAGTTGTCCAATAAAAAGCCATCCACTACATAAAGTGGCTGGGTTCCAGAACGCAAACTACCTACACCTCGGATGATCACATTTTGGTTGGCTCCTGGCTCACCACTTGTGGTGGTAATGGCAACACCTGCCAATTTACCTTGCAAAAGCTCACCTGGGTTGTTAACTACACCCTTATTAAAATTTTCACTTTTTACAGAGGAAATTGCTCCCGTAACATCAGCACGCTTTTGGATACCGTATCCAACGACCACAATTTCATTTAGCTCAGAACTGTCTGGCGTTAGTTCAATAGATAAGGTGGTTAATCCATTCACGGAAACTTCCTTTGAGTAGTAGCCTGTATAAGAAATCACCAAGATGGCGTTTGTTGCTACATCCAAAGAAAATTTACCGTCTGATTTGGTAACAGTACCTGTAGTAGTGCCTTTAACACGGATAGATGCTCCCGGAAGTGGCGCACCATTTTCATCAAGTACCGTTCCTTTTACCAGTCCAACTGGTGCATTTTTGTTGTCGCTAACTTTGCCCATCATTTGAGCTTGTTGGGCAAAAGTAAAGTTGAGGGTAAACAGCAAACATGCCATGATTAAACCCCTCCAAAAGATTTTTTGTGCAATCATAATTGAGTAGTAGTTTGGGACTGATATTAGTTGATTTATTTATCCTCAAAACTATCCTAAATCTTATGCTTTAATATTAAATCAGCATTAAAAAACAAATAAAATTGCCCTTGAAAAATTAGCATTGAGAAACCATTTCTACTAAAATTGGCTCTCTCCAGATAATACTATTTATTCATTCGACAATTCATCCACCTTCCAGAGTATGGTAAACGACAGTGCTCCCGCTTTTCTTTATTCTAACTGTCCTATAGTTTGAAGGCTTTTATGCGTTTTCGTTTTCACAAAGATGGGGAGGATTTTAAACGAAAAAAGTCACCATTTCTAGTGACTTTCCTGTTTGCTCCCCTTTTCCTCGAAAGATGCAACTATAATCCTATGATTGAGTATGTGACTATTAAGAAATTGAAGGGTTGAACTTCGTGTCAAATTGCAGGAAGTAGTGTTTTGATTTACTTGTTCTCCTCCATAATTCTTTTCAATTCTTCCGGTATCTCCATACTTTTGAGTGGTGGCACATTTGCTCCGCCGGTATTTCCAACTGGAATTTCGCCAACGAAAGATTTAACACCACCCACAAGTAAGCGGGGAATTTGACCAATGATTTCTTTTATATCCTTTATTTTGATGCCAAAGAGTAACATTTTCCAATGAACCAGCGTGTGATGATATGGATAAGGTTGGCCAAGGATATGGGCACGCTCAAGATGATACCAGCTTGACCTGAAATCGTTCACTTTGAAATATCTACCCGCAATTTCTAACTCTTTAATAAAAAAAGGGGTTAGCCTATCAGGCATTGTTGTGTGTATTTTCATACCGGTTTCTTTTAATGCAAAAAAGGTTACACTATAAAAGTATAACCTTTTTATCATTATTGCTCCCTTAATAGGTGAAATGTTGCAGCCTTTTTCATTGCTTGAGCTTCCGTCCATCAAGAAATTAAAGCGTTAAATTCCTTTTTTGGCGGCTGCCATATCATTAAAATTTATTACTATATCCGAGTCGTATTACTTGGGTTTCATAATAGTCGTCACTCGTATAATAAAATCCTTGACCTTGGATATCTTTTTTAATTACCATTGTGTTTAGCAAGTCTGTTGCGTTAAAAAACAATTCCCCCTTCCCTTTTTGAATTGCTTTTTTTAATCCGAAGTCTAACGAAAACCTTGATTTTATTTTGCCTTGTGGAATAATATCTGGCGCTAAATATATGGCTGTTATTTGTGCGTCAATATTGTTAGGAAAATGAAACGAGTTATTCATTTTTATGTTTCCTGAATATATTTCTTGTTGGTCCGCTGAAAATGTATTTGTTAAAGGGTATTTGTTAACAACCGTAAATGCATCAATCTGATTTCTGTATCCATTTAAATTGATATTGAATGAATATAATTTAGAAATTTCTTGTTCTAAAACCATCTCAACCCCGGTATTGTAGCTTTTATTTGCGTTTTGAAATACGGCATAAATTAAATTGCTTGGTGGAACGGTGCTTGAAATTCTTGTGATAGTTCCATCAGCAAATCGATGATAAATAGCATTGTATAAACTGCCTTTTCCCCAACTTTTTTTATAGCCCAATTCTATCGAATTTGTAAATTGTGGGCGCAATGCAGGATTACCAACTTTAATTATTTCTGCGTCATCATATTTTGGGAATATTCGAATATCTACTTCATTAGGTCGGTCAACTCTTCGGTTGTAGAAAAAAGAAATTTTATTGTTTTCATCTAATTTGTATCCCAAACGCAAATTTGGGAAAGGCTGGGTGTAATTATACCCATCGCTTTTATAAACGATATGGTCAGGATTTACATCATACTGTATTTTTACATATTCCACTCGTAATCCTATTTCGGCTTCCCATTGTTTGTTTTCAAAAATGTAGTTGCCATAAACCGCAGGTATTAATTCTTTATAAGTTGCCCAACCACCAGCATTGATGTCTAAAATAGAATTTACCCCTGGAATAAACTGCATATTGGTTGGAATATTTCTATTACGAAATTTTATGCCTGTTTCTATTCGTCCGTATTTAAGCGGTTTTATATAGTCAAAATTTAAATCATACACCTGCTCATCTGACAATAACTTAAACGCATCCGTTCCAGTGGAGGTTGGCAAATAATTGTCATAAAAGTATTTTTCATCTTCTCGATGAAATGTATAATTGAAACCAATGTTTAGTAAATGTCCCGCTTCTATAAATTTATGCTGATAATTTGCAGTTGCCATTAGGGTCGTTTTTAATTCATCTTCTAAAAACTGCCAAAGTCTTTTTCGTTCTGAAAAATCGCCGTTAAAAAAGGGTTGGTCCCCTCGGTCTATAATTTTTTCACTGCCAAACAGACCTGAAATAGTCAATGAGTTTTGGTCATTGATTGCATAATCAACTCCAGATTTGAGTGTTGTAAAATGTGTATTTCTATTCCGTTTTAGTTGTGAATTTCTGACTTCCCCATTATCATATTTTCGTGTTACATATTCATTTTTATTAAGCGTTTCAGTGTAAAGATAATCGCCTTGAAAAAATACATTTATATTATTTTTCTTGTAATTCAGCGATACGCTTGGATTTATTTTCGGTGTAAAAGTGTACTGCGGTCTTATCGTTGGTAAATTTTCCTTTCGCTCCCATAGCGACCCTAAACCTGTTGTAAAACCTACTTTACCATTAAACCCTTCTTTCTTATTTTTTTTGTAAATGATGTTAATTATTCCGGCGTTCCCGTTGGCGTCATATTTGGCAGACGGATTGTTGATAATTTCAATTTTTTCAATGGCAGAAGCCGGAATATTATCTAATCCAGTTTGGTTGCCAAAACCTGTCAATGCTGTTTGTTTACCATCAATAAGAACGGTTACTTTATCATTCCCACGCAACTGAACTTTTCCGTCTTGTACAGTTACACCTGGCAAATTTTGCATTGCTTGAAGTACTGAACCTCCATTTTGACTAATATTGCCTTTCAAAGAAAATGTTTTTTTATCCATTTCCTCGCTTATTCCGGCTGTTTTTCCTATTACAGAAACTTCTTGTAATTCGGTGGATTTTTCTTCTATCTCAATGGTTTTAATATCAAGATATTCAGATAAATTCCCTATAAAAAGTGTCTTTTTTGTTGGTTTATAGCCTACAAAGGAAACTTCTAAATAGTAGTTGCCTGATTTTATCTTTGATATTGAAAACCGTCCATCTTCGTTGGAAACAGTACCACTTATAAAACTACTGTCTTTTTCGGTTTTCAAAACTACATTTACATAAGGCAAATTAGCTTTGCTATTTTTGTCTTTTACAATTCCTGATAAGGTTACGTTAGTCTGAGCTTTTGTGATTGAGAAAATCAAACATTGAAAAATTATAATGAACAAAAATCTTAATCGTTTCATATTCCCTTGTTTTTTGACAAATTTAATCAAAAGCACACTTCTTTTACGAAAAATGAGGTATTGAAATTGAAAAAGATGCAACCACAAAAAATGTCTCTTTACAGAAAGATATGATGGTTTTTAAACAAAAAAAGAGGTCGAAATGACCTCTTTTTGATTTGCTCCCTTACTAGGTGGAATATTGCAGCCGTTTCATTGTTTAAAGCAATTAAATAACACTTTATGTAATTTGGTGGAAGTAAACGACTTCTTCCAATGTTGAAAATTAACACCCTCTCCCGCAAAGAACTCTACGACCATGTATGGTCCAAACCAATATCAACCCTATCAAAGGAGTTTGATTTAAGCGACCTCGAATTGAGGAAAATCTGTAAAGAGTATCAAATACCACTTCCATTTCAAGGACATTGGTCAAAGCTCAAGCATTCAAAGCCCGTCAAAATCATTCCATTGAATGAAGACTATAAAGGGTCGGACATGATACAATATGTACCGAAGGTTAAATCTACCAAGGAGTTAGTGAAAAAGTTAAAGCCTATTCAAACAGATGTTCCTTTAAAATTAACAAATCCATTACCTGAAATCTTAGAGGCCGAGGCTAAGTTAAAGGAGTATAAGTTTTCAAATTGGAATCGGGTGACTCAATCCTCTGAAGTTATGAGCATCAAGGTGTCAAACTTTAAGTTGTTGAACAGGGCGTTGAGGATTATGGACATATTTTTGAAATCAATTATTAAACGAGCATTTACCTATGAAGTTGTTTACGGTTCGTTAAGGATTGAGAAGTATAATATAATTGAAACAATCAATTGTCGGGAACTCAATAATCGAAAATTCTTCAAGGACAAATATGGATGGAACTCATCCTCTTTAACTCCCAATGGATTACTTTCTATTAACATTGAGGGTTACCGTTCCAAGCAATGGAAGGATGGTAAGTTGAAGTTGGAGGAACAAATCGATAAGATTGTACTTCAACTTGAAGATTACTTTTTGAAGCATAAATTACAGGAAATAGAAATAAACCGCTACTGGAGAGAGGTTGAACGACTTGAGAAAGAGAGACTTGCTCGGCAGAAAGTAATTCAAAATGATATTGATGAATTTAAAAAATTAAGAATGCATGCTCGCCGGTACCACGAATGTCAAATGATAAGAGATTACATCAATGCCGCTTCTAAATATAGAGATGAAAAATGGATTCAATGGGCAAACGATGCGGTCGATTGGTATGACCCAATTATATCAAAACCACACGCTAAACTTGATTATGCTAATAAGGTGACACTTGACCTTGTAAAACGGGTCCATTGAAAATTATCTGTAAACTGATAATCTGTTTTCACCACACCTTGGTGTTATTGTAATCAACTATCTTCAATACATGATAGAATCCCAATATGAACTCGACATGTTTCCGATGGTAAAGAACCGGAGTGTGGTTAACATCTATCCAACGAAGTTATATGTTGACTGGTTTAATTATATCACAAATAATGGTATAAATTATTCTATTGATAAACTCGAGCCAATTTCATTCTTAATCGAAGATTTTGAGACAAGAAAACAATTCGATAATTGGCTTGAACGTAACTTTCAATTATTGTTTGATGTTCGACTCAGTTATTCATGCATCGATAAATCCTTATGGCCCGAGAAGAGAACATTTTGTATTTTCAATAAATGGTTTGATATTCGATTTAGTAATCTAATCCTTGATATGAAAACGGATTCAATTGAAATTATTTAGTTATGTGTGATATAAACGGCCCATTCAAGTTATGTACCTGTGAAACCAGCGTGGATAGAACTAAACCTCATTGGATTCTTCATCGCTTCATTAAAAGTCGATTAGAATATCAACTTGTGGGGCAATTCAATTATCCTGACCCTTATCAAAAAATTTCAATTAGAAGTCTTAAACGAAGGTTGAATTCTGTTAATGTATTTGACTTTGAATATGCGCCACAAGAAGGAGATTATTTAGAACTTTTTATGGTATCAGACTTTGATGAAAAAAGTATGTCGCCCGATTATGAATTAGAGTTCACAAAAGGTAAATGGCGTTTATTGGAATATTTTGAATCTATTGAATATAAACACGGTAATACACAATCAGGGGAAATTATAGGTCCTATAACTGATTTGACAATAGCTTATGACAACTTCAAAGAAAATGCAAGCGAGAAACAACTTGATTCTTTTGATATTTTCACGATGAATCCATTTATTCCATCAAACATGAAAACTAAAAATGGATTGATTGACTTTTTCAATGACTCGATAAGGAAATGAAAAAACTGCTTTACATTACTTTGGTGCACATTTTTTTAATTGGGTGCGATGCCAAGCCAATAGATTATTCCAAACATACCCGCAAATCGTCATACGTTCGAGCTGGTTCGACGCAAACCGGTCGACTAACTAAATCACACACGAGATTAGGCGTAAGTAATTCAAAACGAGCTTTCAAGAATCGTTTGAATTCACGCAGTTATTACAACCGTAATAGACACAGAAGGAAGTTGCGAAAAGGTGATTAGACAATAACAAACTCCTTGGAATCTAACCGGTACCCAACCAAGTGGCCATCTTTTGCCACACTATAATCCAAACAGATTGATTTAGAATTAGGGTCATCGGGTTTGCCTTTCAACCAATAGTGTCCAAAGAACACTGAGATGTCCGAATCGTATGAATGTAATTCAATCTTCAATTCCTCTGTTACCGGCAATTCTCCAAACTCATCACCTATTCCAAGGAAAACATCTTTGTGATAATTTCTCTTATGAACCGGATTGAACCATTTGATTCTGGCGCTACTTCTTACGGCTCCATCCTTATCTACAAACTCTTGACCTTCAGGTAAATCATATTCCTTTCCTTTCAATAATTCTTCAAGGACGATATATTCTGTCGATTGTTTACTTGAATATTTTGACAAGGTATCTTCTGATATTTCCTTAACCCCATCTTCAAAGGTGTAGATATTATTGTTTTTCAACCATTCTACATGATTGTCATCCCAACATGCGTGAACGACCCTGAATGAATCAAACTCTAAGAAGATAGGTAGGGTATGAAACCATGGTAGGAATACGTGATTCCATTCGTCCTTGTGATTTTTAAACTGTCTTAAGGTTTCGATGTGTTGCTCGATTTCAACGATAGTATGTTTTCTAAAGAATCCACCGTTTGTCTTATCCTTGGTATGAAAACAAATAGCATTGAATTCATGATTACCCATGATTGCCACGGCATTCCCTGAGTCACACATATCCTTGACGATATGGAGTGTTTCTCTGATTTTGGGACCTCGGTCAATGTAATCTCCCAAGAATACGACCTTTCGATTATCAGGGTGCTGGTACACTTCCTGTAATTTGGAGTAACCTAAATTATTTAATAGCTCTTCAAGTTTATCGGCATGACCGTGTATGTCTCCTATAATGTCAAACATAGATAATTGTTAAATGATAATTGCCGGTGGAATCTATTATTTAGTAGGCAAATGCTTTGAATATTATATTGTTATCCTTTAAATAATCATGAAATACGGTGTATGCTTCGTTGATGGATAAAAACTTTGATAAGGTAGAGATAAGTTTCTTCTTGTTGCCAATCTCGACCTTATTGAGTTTGTAGAGTTTATTTAGATTTTCTGATTCAACTGTTATTGAATATTCGTAGTCTGAATCTCCCCACATATCACCTACGGTTTTTCCTATGTCGTAACCATCTAATTTTAAGTCTTCACCATCAAATCCCAAGTTAATGGTAACTCGAATGGCTTTGCTGTCAAGTTTAAAAAGTTGTTTATTGAATTCCACCGGCAAAATCTATTTGAGTGATGATATACAATTTACTTAATTCAAGTAACTAAAGCAACAATAATGGAATCAGAGATAATGCCACGCCAATTGCCGCAATCGTCCAATAGGTGTTCATTGTTTTCTTGGTGATTTTCAAGGTTTCTACTTTCACTTCTTCCTGCATCTGTGCCTTCCTGAACTCAGCACAATCCTTTTCTTTTTGATTAAAATATTGGAATTCGCGGTCTGACATCGTTCCAATAGTTTTAGATTTCAATACAACGTATAGAGAATCACTACATGGCGATTGAATTGGAGATTGAGAGAATCCTATAATTGAAACAGAAAGTAATGCGATTGTGAATACTAATTTTTTCATGGTGTTATATTTTGGTTGAAACCAAATGTCAAAAAAGTCTTCGTCAAATGAGGTCGCCGCCTTGTTGAATTCTTTTTATTGACTTTATACGTCAAAATATTTTACCCCTAAATCATTAATGTGTTATAATCCACCATTCCACCCTTGCTTCGTATATGATTAATTCGATAGATTTAATTCTTTAAATTGTTCAATGTACAATCAAAATAGAATTTTTAGAGTTCTCAGATTGATAAACCTATTGAAATCCTCTCCATCAAAATCTATCAAAAGGTTGGCGGAGTCAATAGAGATTTCAGAGAGGTCATTATATAGATACTTGGAGCTACTTGAAGAGGTAGGTTTTGAGATACAAAAGGATTCCTTGAATCGGTATTTTCTAAACCATGACCAAATCGAATCTTTTACTAAAGAAGAAGTTGAATTGATTAGTAAGTCTATTTCATCAAATCAGAAGAACAATCCATTGGTAAAATCTATTAGAACCAAGCTAGTGTTACTTGATGAAATGAATGTTGCGTCGAATGAAATAGTAGCCAGTCATTATTCTAAAGTTATATCCTTGTTGAAAGATGCAATAGAAACAAAATCTCAAGTAATTTTATCGAAATATCAATCTGCAAGTACGGAAAGTGTGACAGATAGGTTAGTGGAACCTGTAAGTTTTTCTTCCAATTTCGATAGTATAACTGCATATGAGATTGAATCGGGTATAAATAAGTTCTTTAAGATAGAACGTATTGGCGATGTTCATATTTTAGATTATCAATTTGAACATGTGGACAAACATGAATACTTAGTATCCGACATTTTTGGTTTTAATGACACGGGTGAAAGACATCATATAAAACTTCAATTATCAATGAGAGCCATGTTATGGTTGAGAGATGATTATCCATCGAGTATTAATTTCATTAAAGAAGATGAAAATGGTCGTTGGATATTAGAAGTTGAAGTGTTCAATATGGAGCCGGTACATCGAGTTATTCGAAGTATGCCTGAGGATATTAAATTTTTCCTTTAAATTAAACTATTAACTAAAGCTCTTATGATATGGAAATTAGTTTGACCGAGGAGAAATATTCGTTAATTCAGAATAGTCTTTTGGATTTTAACTTGAAGAGCATTGAGGCACTTTGGGATGGTCATGGGGGTTTGGAGTTTGAATTTGAACCCGAAATTAGTGATTTAGAAATCCAAAATAATTTAGAAGAAACTCTTATAGAAATCATTGAAGTGGCCGGTATTATTTGGAATTTGAATATTAAAATTGTTTCATCAACTGATTTAGAAATATTGTTAGAATTTACAGAATCCCGAAATCTTTCTGAAATTGGAGATATTACTTTTGAAAATTCAGATTTCCTGTCTGCGGATGTATTTAACTATATTTTAATACACCATGGTTTAAATATTGATGAATGTGAATGTATAGTTAGTTATGCTCAAACAGGTTATTCGATTGGTGATACCACTTCAGATTTTTATTTTTCATCTGAAGGAGAATTTACATCTCAAGGCAATTTTTCATTTGTAGTAATTAATGATGAAGACCAAATTGATATAACAGGTGAAGAGTTAGAAAAAATAGTAGGCAGGGTAGTTCACAACTATATTATAGATAAATGCTCAATGCGGTTAAGTTATTTTGATTACAATTTTGATTTTATGGACGAACATTTAAATGATATATCTCTTACCTTAAGTCCCATAACCATAACTTTAAAGAAATTAGAATGAAAGTAAACTTTGAAGAGTTCGATGTTGAATTTAAAGTTGATGAAGAAAATTATTTAATGATTGGTGAGGATATATTATTTGAGTCAGAGTTTATGACTCAGGTTGAATTAGAGGATTGGGCGAAAAGTAATGATTATGAATATGATTCCTTAGATGAAATAATCAAGTTTAAAAACAACTATGATTTGGAAATTGGGAATGAATTATCAACGCCTCATAAGAGAGCATTCGATTTTTTTAGTGATTTGGACTTTGAAGTTCCCAAGAGTTTAGGTTTGGCATTAATCGATGGTCCACAGCCAGGTAGTGATTTACGTGGTGTAAAATTATTAAATAAGGAGCTTTTACCTCTAATACAAAATCTCCTTCTTGAAAATCAAATTAAAGCTAACTTTATAATGAATACAAAATTTTGACTAATGAATATACCTGAGAGAGAAAATATAGAGGTTTACCTAAATGGAAAATGTAAAATTTTCAAATTTATAGGCTCTTATAAATCTGATTATGGCCCAATGGGTGTTGAACACATAAATCTAATTTTCCCTATTTTTATTAATGAAATAGAATCTTGGAACGAAATAAAAGGAGATTTAAGTCCGGTGGACATAATTAACCACTTGTCAAATATAAAGTGGATGGACGAGGCAAGTTTTTTGGAAAATTATGGAGTAGCTTTTCATACAAACTACCAAAAAGCAAAGAAAGATATTGAAAAGTTAAATTCATTTATTGAAGATGAGTTAGATGGACCCAATGAGAATAATATTCTTTACGTGTATAGAGGGGAATCTATAAACTTTTATTGTGATTTTGAATGGAGTGCAACAAATGAATGGGCTAAAAGAGACGCTAATTTTATTATTCTATTTGAAAATGAGGTACTTGAATCTCAAAGTATATTTCTTTTTGAAGATGTTTATGATGAGGTAATTGATTTGTTAGGAATTATAAGGAATAAACTTCTGACTACATAAAGAATAATGGAAAAGGTTATTGTAAGTGTTTATTGGCCAGATGAATGGAAAAGTATTGAGATTGATTCAACAGAATGGAGAAAAATTAAACGTGGTAAATCATATTCTGACTGTGGAAATGGATTTAGTTATGAAGGTGAAAACTTGAATGATTATTGGGAATTTAATGAAGAATTTAAAGGAAGCTGTACCGTGACATATGATGATGGAGGAGTTGGATTTGAGGGTACTATTTCTGAATGTGAAATCGAAGAGATTGAAAGCAGGAAATATTTGAATTTAGAGAGTTTTTTAACGCTTTATGAATCTTTTGTTGGTATCTCAACTTGGACTAAGCAGAAATATGCCGGGTATGAAAGGCTAAGAAATTATTTGAAATCATGTCGTTCTGATAATATTTTGTCCTCAAGGGATAATTCTTCAACCTTAATAACTAAAAAGAATACTTTCACAATCTTTAAGGTTAGTGAAAAGAAAAATGGGATTTTAAAGCAGTATAGAGGACAGTGGGTACTTATGTTTATGTTTGGGAGAAATGTATTTAAACATCATTTAGAAGTTTACCCTTTAAATATTATGGTAAATAAATCTCTAAATCAAAACTTGAAAATTAGGTTTGGATTAGATTATATAGATTCAATAAGTGAATAACCCTATTTTAAATCCTATGAAATTTAAAGATAAAATTAGTTTTCTGACCTATGTAACATCTCCTGAAAATTATGGGGATTTGACTGTCGAACTTAACGCCTATATGGGGAGCTATGGTGAAATAGTGTTAACCTTTAAGAATTCCGAAAAAGAATTACCGGCGCGTTTATATGATAAAGTATATTCCATTATAGATGAAGAATTTTTGCATTCTCCCAAAATCGAGCAATATGATAATATTGATTACCAAAATTATGTTTTTAGTCATGTTGATGGAGTTGTTGATGTCACAAATGGGGACTATTCTACAGTACATTCTTACGAAGAAGATGAAATTGAGAACCAATTAAAAGAATTGTTAGATGATATTTTATTTGATAATTATTCAGTTTCACTTTCAATTAACGGCACCCATAAGGGATATAATAAAGAACCAACGCTGTTAGTTGAGGAATTTTACCTTGGTGTTTTTGATGAAAATGATAATGAGACAAATTATGATGATGTAGGTGATTACTACAAAAATCGAATTTTAGATAGTTTGGTCTTGTGGGCTGCAGATTTCTCAAATTCAAGTTCAAGAGGTGAATACGTTTTTGAAAGCTATTCTATTCAGTTAAACGAATGTGGACATTACGAGAACTTCGATTCTAATTACTGTTTTAGTGAAGGTAGAAGTTCCCCTCTTTTAGACATATCAGTTTTAGAGGATGATGAAGATGAAATCTCAGAAGAAATAGAAATTAATATTTAACCACTAAACATTAAAACAATGAAATTTGACAATGCTTATGATTTAATTCTTCATTTATTCGATAAAGGTTTGTTGAGAGGAATAGATTTAGGAATTCAAGGAGAATTTGAAATTGATTCAAAAATTCAGGATTCGGATTTATTGAAATTGTTAAATGAGATATTTGGAAAATGGAGGTGGGGGCCATGCGTAGAATGTGATGAGGGATATTATGATTTAGTAAAAGATGGGAATGGCGAATTAGCATTTAGTGTAAGCATATCATCAGACATTTTGGATTTTTATGGTAACCCATTTGAAATAGAGGATATTCTTAAAATTATAGTTGATGAATTAGGTTTGACTAAAGTTGATGCTGAGGAATATTTAGAATATCAATTGGTTTTAGACTTAGAATTAGATTACCCTGATATTAATAAGTCAGAATTTGATTTGACTGTATTTGAGATTCATGGCGAAACTGAAGGCGATGAAATAGATAAGGAGATTTTATCTAAATTCAAAAATTTTGATGTTTTCAAATTAAAGCAGGCGATAGTAGATTATTTGGTTAAAGTTCACAAAGAGAATCATGAAAATTTCACAGGTTTTTCCTTATTAATTAATAACAGAAATGATATTGGGCCTTATGACGGTACAGGACATGAATTTATTGATGGATTGAAAGAATTCTTTGCGGCATATCCAATAGAATATGAATTGGATTAATTATTAACCGCTACTTCAAAAATTAAGTAGAGTCTAAAAATATATAAACACCAAAAACTAATAATATTTCTGTAAATTTCCAGTTAGGACCACACCTTTGATTTATGACACAAGATTTAGAAAAGACCCTTTGGGCAACTGCGGACAAATTACGAAATAACATGGATGCTGCCGAGTACAAACACATTGTACTTGGCTTGATATTCCTAAAGTACATTTCAGATAGTTTCGAAGAACTTCATTTAAAGTTACAGGAAGATAGTTTATCAGATGCTGAAGATAAAGATGAATACCTCTCAGAAAATGTATTCTTTGTTCCTCAATCCGCTCGGTGGAAGTATTTACAATTTGAGAGAGCGAAACTTCCAACTATTGGCAAGGATATTGATGATGCAATGGACGCAATTGAAAAGGAGAATCCCAACCTTAAAGGTGTACTTCCCAAAGATTACGCAAGACCAGCATTAGATAAGAAAAGATTAGGTGAGTTGATTGACTTGATTGGTAACATTGGTTTTAATGAACCTGGCCAAAATAGTAAAGACCTTCTTGGTCGTGTTTATGAGTATTTCCTTGGGATGTTTGCTGATGCAGAAGGCAAGCGTGGTGGGCAGTTTTACACCCCTGAAAGTATCGTTAAGTTATTGGTTGAGATGTTAGAACCATACAATGGACGTATCTATGATGGATGTTGTGGGAGTGGTGGAATGTTCGTTCAAAGTGAAAAATTCATTCAAGCTCATGGAGGTCGTTTAGACAACATCTCAGTATACGGACAGGAAAGTAATCCTACTACATATAGACTGGCAAAAATGAACCTTGCCATTCGTGGTATTGATGCTAAGATTGAATTGGGTGATACATTCCATAATGATAGGCATAAAGACCTTCATGTAGATTATGCCATAATGAATCCACCATTTAATGTATCCGATTACGGTGCGGAATCATTACAGGATTCTCATCTTTGGAAGTATGGTGTGCCTCCTGCAGGTAATGCAAACTATGGATGGTTACAGATGGTAATTAACAAATTGAGTCCAAGTGGAATGGCAGGGATTGTACTTGCTAATGGAGCTATGACATCCAATTCAGGTGGAGAGAATGAGATTAGAAAGAATATGATACTTGATGGAGTTGTTGACTGTATGGTTGCACTTCCAACGCAATTATTCTTTAATACTCAGATACCGGCTTGTTTATTCTTTTTGGCACGAAATAGAACCGGTGGCAAATACAGAAATCGTAAAGATGAGATATTGTTTATTGATGCGCGTAAAACAGGTGCATTGATTTCAAGAAAGAACAAAGCATTTACTGATGAGGATATTTCAAAAATTTCCGATGTATATCATAATTGGAAGTCGATTGATGGTGATTATGAAGATATTCAAGGGTTCTGTAAATCTTCAACCATTCAGGAAGTTGAAGATAATAACTTTGTATTAACACCCGGTCGTTATGTGGGAACGGAAGATGTAGAAGATGATGGTGTATCATTTGAAGATAAGGTTGCGGTGATTTCAGAAAACTTAAAATCTCATTTTGAACAATCAGTTGAACTGCAGGAACGTATTAAACAGAACCTTAAAAAAGTGGGGATAGAGATATGAGCGACTGGAAGGAATATAAATTAAAAGAATTAGTCGTGGTCAACGAAAGAAGTATTGGTAGAAATTTCAATTTCGAAGAGATTGAATACATTGATACTTCATCTGTTACTGAAAATAAGTTCGAGCTACCCAGTTTTACCACACTTAAAGATGCACCGAGTAGAGCTAAGCGTTTGATTAGAGATGGTGATACCATTATTTCTACAGTAAGGCCAGTTCAAAAACACTATGGATATGTAAAGAAATCAAGGGAGAATCAAGTAGTCTCTACAGGATTTGCTGTTGTTACTCCAAAGAAAATAGACCCTCGTTTTTTATATTATTTTTTGATTCAGCCTGAAATTACTGAATATTTAAATACTATTGCGGAAGGTGGAACTACGACATTTCCTGCATTTAGGGCCGATGAGTTAAATGATTTAAATATCAAACTTCCCGACCATTCTACCCAAACCGCCATTGCCGAAATCCTCTCAACACTTGACGATAAAATTGAACTCAACAATAAAATCAATCATGAATTAGAGACCCTTGCTCAAACACTTTTTAAACAGTGGTTCATTGATTTTGAGTTTCCAAATGAGAATGGAGAACCTTATAAATCATCCGGTGGTGAGATGGTGTATAGTGAATTGGGAGAGATTCCCAAGGGCTGGAAAGTGAATCCAATTGAAAGTCTAACTGAAAAAATGAATTCAGGTGGAACTCCTTCAACAAGAAGAGACGATTACTATGATGGAAATATTAAATGGTTTTCAACTAAAGAATTAAAGGATAGTTATCTTTTCGAAAGCGAAAGAATGATTTCCCAAGCTGGTTTAGATAATTCATCTGCAAAAGTTTTTCCTGCAAATACAGTTTTGATGGCCATATATGCTGCACCAACTGTTGGAAGATTGGGGATACTTACAGAAGAGGCGACTTTCAATCAAGCAGCTCTTGGTTTTATTGCAAAGGAAGAAGTTGGGTTTGAGTATGTTTTTCTATTATTGAAACATCTTAGATATGATTTGAACAACTTAGCTAATGGTGCCGCACAACAGAATCTTAATGTAGGTTTAGTGAAAAATTATAATATCGTTCACCCAACAATTGATATTTTATCTTCATTCAGACAGATTGTTTCATCTATATTTCTTAGCATTAAAATCAATCAAGAGGAAATCAATACATTAAAACTTACAAGAGACACCCTTCTACCTAAACTCATCTCAGGAGAATTAGAAATTAACGAAATATCCAACTAATGGCTGCAGTTATATCCGAAGACCATATTGAGCAAATCGTCATTCAAGAGTTTATTGACTTGGGGTATTCTTATGTCAATGGTGCAGATATTTCACCGGAGGGTATTTCACAGGAACGTCAGTTCGATGAGGTGGTACTTAAACAACGATTACAAGCAGCCATCTTAAAACTTAATCCCAATGTTCCATCTGAAGCTCAAGAGGAAGCGGTTAAGAAATTACTTAGGACCAATAGTCCAAATCTGTTTCAAAACAACTACGATGTACACAAGTACCTAACCGATGGTGTTGATGTAGAATATAGAAAAGGTGACAGGATTGCCGGTGATAAGGTTTGGTTAATTGACTATGAAAATCCCATTAACAACGAATACCTGGTGGTCAACCAGTTTACCATTATTGAGAATAATGTCAATAAACGACCGGATATTATATTGTTTATCAATGGACTTCCATTGGTTGTGATAGAACTCAAGAATGCCGTAGATGAGAATGCAACTATCAACTCTGCATTCAACCAATTGCAGACTTACAAGCAAGCAATTCCTTCATTATTCCTGTATAACGCTCTGTTAATCGTATCTGATGGTTGGGATGCGCTCTACGGTTCTCTAACATCTCCAAAGCAATTTTTTGTGCCATGGAAATCTATTGATGGTAAAATGGTAGCAGACGTAGATATTCCACAAATGGAGGTAATGGTCAAGGGAATGTTGAATAAGGAGGTCCTGACTGACCTTATAAGACACTACATCTTATTCCACAAGAACCAAGAAGATATTATTAAAATCGTTCCTCGGTACCATCAATATTTTGCTGTAAACAAGGCAGTTGAAACAACTCGTGCGGCTACTGCAGAAGGTGGCAACCAACGTGCCGGCGTTATTTGGCATACTCAAGGAAGTGGTAAGAGTTTAAGTATGGTCTTTTATGCAGGCAAGTTAGTTCTTGCATTAAATAACCCAACTTTAGTTATATTGACAGATAGAAATGATTTAGATGACCAGTTATTTGATACTTTCTCTTTAAGTCAGGACGTACTTCGTCAAACACCAGTTCAAGCAGAGAATCGTGATGATTTAAAGAAGAAATTGAGTGTAACCTCGGGTGGTATCGTTTTCACAACAATTCAAAAATTCTTACCTGAGATTATTGAAAAGGTTGACATGGGTGATGGAAAAACCAAAAACGTCAAGGGTCAATTTGAACAATTATCTGACCGTAGGAACATTGTTGTAATTGCCGATGAGGCTCATAGAAGTCAATATGACTTTATGGATGGTTTTGCCAAACACATGAGGGATGCACTTCCAAATGCATCATTCATTGGTTTTACCGGCACACCTATTGAAAGTGCAAACAGGAATACTCAAAATGTCTTCGGGGATTATATTGATGTTTATGACATTCAACAAGCTGTAGAGGATGGTGCAACCGTAAGAATCTATTATGAGAATCGATTGGCCAAGATTAATCTGAAAGAAGAAGAAAAACCAAGAGTTGATGAAGAATTTGAAGAATTAACAGAATCAGAAGAACAATCACAGCAGCAGAGATTAAAATCTAAATGGGCAAGTTTAGAAGCTCTTGTAGGGAATGAACATCGAATTGAATTGATAGCAGCCGATATTGTCAAACACTTTGAATCTCGAAATGAGGTATTGGATGGTAAGGCAATGATTGTGTGTATGAGCCGAAGAATATGTGTGGACTTATATGCTCAAATCATAAAAATAAGACCTAACTGGCATAGTGACGATGATAATGAAGGAACGATTAAGGTTGTAATGACAGGTTCATCCTCAGACCCATTGAACTTCCAACCACATGTTAGAAACAAAGGAAAACGCAAAGCATTAGGTGAAAGACTTAAAGACCCTAAGGACTCATTAAAACTTGCCATTGTAAGAGATATGTGGTTAACGGGTTTTGATGCACCTTCAATGCACACTTTATATCTTGATAAACCAATGCAAGGACATAATCTGATGCAAGCAATTGCCAGGGTAAATAGAGTCTATAAGGATAAAGAAGGAGGCTTGATTGTTGATTACATTGGAATCGCTAATGACTTGAAAAAAGCATTATCGGTCTATGCGGAGAGTGGGGGTAAAGGTAAACCTACATTTAACCAAGAAGAAGCTGCTGAGTTAATGATGAGCAAATATGAGCTTGTGTCTCAAATGTTTTCGGAGCGGCCGTTTGATGTTACAGCAAAGATGGGATTTGATTATAAATCATTCTTCAGTCTTACCCCAAAAGAAAAGTTGTATTTTCCTATTCAAGCAGCAAACTACATTTTAGGTTTAAATAATGGCAAAGAAAGGTTCATTGGTTTGGTGACAGCGCTTTCAAAATCCTTCGCCATATCCGTGCCACATCAATATACCATTGATATTAGAGATGAAGTTGGTCTTTTTCAGGCCATTAAGGCTAGGATTGTCAAGGTTACCCAAACTGGTGGTAAGTCTGATGAAGAATTAGAGACTGCAATCAAACAGATTCTTTCTGATGCTATAGTTTCAGATGATGTGATTGATATATTTGATGCTGCCGGTATTAAGAAACCTGATATTTCAATACTTTCTGATGAATTCCTTGCTGAAGTTAAGGGGATGACTCACAAGAATCTTGCTTACGAATTACTTAAGAAATTACTAAAAGGAGAAATTAAGACTCGAACTAAAGTTAATTTAGTTCAATCTAAGAAGTTCTCGGAAATGTTGGATAGTGCGGTCAACAAATATCAGAATAACCTTATTACTTCTGCACAGGTAATTGATGAAATGATTCGTCTTGCCAAAGAAATTAAGGATGCCGATAGACGTGGAGATGAATTGGGTCTCGATTTCAGAGAATATGCTTTCTATTCTGCATTAGAGATAAATGACAGTTCGGTAGCAGTTTTAGGTGATGATATTCTTAGGCACATCGCTCGGGAGTTGGTAAAAACAGTTAGAAGTAATACCTCTATAGATTGGACTATTAGGGAAAATGTACAAGCAAGGATGAGGATTGCTGTTAAAAGGATTCTTCGTAAGTATAAATATCCACCTAATATGGAGTTGAAAGCAACGGAAACTGTTTTAGAACAGGCTAAGTTGTTGGCTACGGATTACTCAAATAATTAAACTCCAATTGATATGTCATTAGGAAGATTAGAGAAAATAGATTTAAGAACTTATTGGAAAAAAGAAGCTACTGACTTTACACCTTGGTTAGCAAAAGAAGAAAATATTCAACTCCTAAGTGAAACAATAGGCATTGAATTGGAGGTACAATCTCAAGAACAAAGTGTCGGGCCGTTTAGTGCGGACATACTTTGTAAAGATACAATGAATGACCATTATGTATTAATTGAGAATCAATTAGAAAAAACGGACCATACTCATCTTGGACAATTAATGACTTATGCGGCTGGGTTGGATGCGGTAACAATAATATGGATTGCTCAAAAATTTACGGAAGAACATCGTGCCGCATTAGATTGGTTGAATAGAATTACTGACGATACATTTAATTTCTTTGGAATTGAGATTGAATTATTTAAAATAGGAGATTCTAAACCGGCACCATTGTTTAATTTAGTTTCCAAACCAAATGATTGGTCAAAAGAAGTTAAAAGGTCTACATCAAATACAAGTGCGTCAAAAAACCAATTGGCGCAACAGAATTATTGGACGGAACTCAAATCGTATCTTGAAAAGAATAAGAGTATAATTAAGATGCAGACACCTCCTGCACAACATTGGACCAACATAACTATTGGAAAAAGTGATTTTAGAATTTCTGCAACTGTAAGTTCAAGAGATAAAACAATTGGCATTTGGTTAAATATTCTTGGGAGCAATGCAAAAGAAAATTTTGATAAACTATATGAAGCGGGATATGAAAAGTCAATAGATGAGGTGAATCATGATTTGAATTGGGATAGAATGGAGAGAAGGAAGATGTGTGCTGTAATTCTTAAAACCACAGGGGATTTTAGTGATACCAATGATTGGGATAATCAATTTGAATGGTTGAAAACGAACTTAGAGAAGTATTATAAATTCTTTAAGCCAATTATTATGAAGTTTTAATCGTGAAATTTATTACCGGTGTTCTGTTTCTATTACTGGTATCATGTACCAAAGAGGAATCAATAACACCTGATGCCGGTGATTACACCCCAACCACATCAAAGGGATACTTAATTAGACATACATACTACACATTGTCTTATTCGAACTCTGACAGACAATCTGAGTTTGCATATTATTATCTCACACCACAAAGTATTAAAGGTGGTCAATCTCGAACAGATGATTTTCGAATAGACCCATTAGTTAAATCGAATCCTGTGAGTAGTACTGCTTATCAAGGAAGCGGCTATGACCGTGGACATTTGTGTCCTGCCGCAGATATGGCTCTGAATCTGACATCTATGTCTGAGACATTCTACATGTCGAATATGTCACCAATGACACCAGCATTTAATAGAGGTATTTGGTCATCTGTTGAATCTTGGGTCAGAGAATCAGCACTTTCCAATGGTGGACTTTATGTGGTCACAGGACCTATTCTAAATGGAAGCTGTGGGGTTCTAAGTGGCGGGATAATTGTTCCATGTTCCTTTTATAAGATTGCTTTCAAAGGAGGGTCTAATCCAAAGATAATTGGATTCATTTTATCTAATTCAGGGTCATCTTCACCTGTTAAAAATTTTGCGGTATCTGTAGATGAGATAGAGAAAAAGACAGGTATCGATTTCTTCCCACAATTGGAAGATGGAGTTGAGAATCAGATAGAAAGTGTGGTGAATTATAATGGTTGGAACTTATAATTTGATATACCTTTAAATAAATATTTTAAACCTTTAATTTAAAATTATTTAAATTGATTCTATTGCAATTTTTGAAAGTATGAAAAATTTGATTTTTTGTTTTGGAATAATTATTTGTTTCTCCTGTACTAAGCCGGACGAACCAACAAGTCAGGCTTCAAACGAAGAAGTAATCAAGTTTACAACAAATTTGGACTCGGAAACTTTAAACGTTGTTGATACTCTTCCATTAAATATTTCTGTGACATCAAAACCTCCCTTAACAGGATTAATTTATTCAATTACTACCACATTCGTAGAAAATTCGAAACAGATTTACAAATTAGATACAACATTAAATGTAGGTTCTTTATCCATTAAGATACCGGGTTTGAAAAATTCAGGGAATTATTCTGTATCAATTGTTGTATCATCAAAAGCCTCACTGACAAACAAAGCAAATAAAACAATAGCCGTCGTTAACAATCCATTAGGAAGATTTCAAGGTTACAAGGTTGATAAATTATTAAAACAGAAAGATGAAATTAATTATTGGAGAGATTGTGGAGTCGTTTGGGATGTTATTATGTACAAATTTGGACAGCCTGTTTCTGGTACCCAATGGAATGCTTTTATGCCACAACTTATTGTTGGCGATTTTAATAATGATGGTTGGATAGATGTTTTTAATCCGGGAACCGGCTCATTTAATTCAAAAGTATTTGATAATTCCCAATGGTTAATTTGGAATCCAATAACAAAAACATTTGATAATAAAAGATTATTTAATGACAAATCCTTAGTTTACTTTGGGGGTAATCAAAGAAGGTCTATTGCTTATGATATAAATAAGGATGGATATACAGATGTGGTAATACTTGACCATGGTGATGATGTTGTTTCATCTCTTCCTCTACAGCCCGTTAGATTGGTTTTGTCTGATGGTAAAGGTGGATATGACCTCAAGGATTTAAATGGAATCACTCCAACTTTGAGATATAATCATAGTGGTGATATTGGAGACTTAAATAATGATGGTTATCTTGATTTAGTGGTAGGAACAGGAGACATGTATATTTCTTGGGGAATACCTAATTATCCCTATTTTAGTAATAATGTTAGTGATTTTAATGTTTGGGATAAAAACAACTTTAATAAAGGAGGAGGTGGAGTCTATAATATTAAAATTGCAGATGTAAATAATGATGGATGGAACGATATAATTGAAGGCGCCAATGAAAACAGCCCTGTCATTTCGCCATATTTACCTTTTACTTTAAGTAGTAGAATATTATATAATCAAGGCAAAGGGGTCTTTAATAATAATTCAATTACATTTTTACCTTATAGAATAGAGAAATCATTAAATAGTGATTTTAAAATATTAGATTTTAATGGCGATGGTTTAAATGATTTAATATGTACGGGTGCTGTTGATTACGACGATTTCTATATTTATTTATTAATACAAAATAAAGATGGAAGTTTTCAAATTAGTACATCTCCAATAGTTTATAATATAAATTCAAACCGGCGGTCAGGAAATGTGGGGTCATCGTGGAAACCTTGGTTGATATATTACGATTTCAATGGAGATGGAAAGAAGGATATTTCATATATAGACGCGCATAATTATTGGAATTCTTCATTGACAAGAAAATCTGTTTTTATAAGAACAGGCAATCAATTTATTGAGGATGATTTATATAAATACGATGTATTTCTAAATAGTATTAAGCCAAAATAGTAGCTTCCTGTAAATTAAACTAAGTGAGGTTAATCTTCTAAATCATCAACTTCATAATCACCAAGATTTAAGTCATCGTCTTCGAAGACATCTTCATCTAAAATTGGGTCAAAATCTTGACTGGTGTCGGAAATATGAATGTTTCTCCGTGGATTGGTATAATACATTTCCTGATTAACATATTCAATATTTTGATTGTTAATGGCGCATATAATTGAAAGGTTAAATATTAAATCGTTTATAGATGGACTAACTATCGCCACGTTTTCATCTTCTTTGATATTGAGCTCTTCAAGTACGGATTTAAATAATGCCTTGAAATATCTTATTTCCCGAATAAGGCCAAGTTCACTTATTATTCGTGGTGCATGTGGGTCTGTAAATGTAAGATTTAGTACTTTAAATTCTTTAATATCATTAAGTGATAAGTCGGTGTTGATTTCCAATAAGCCAGGTATTTTCATTTGTTAATTTTCGTTTTAGCTTCATTCTTTAGGTTCTGAATTATCATTTTTGCCTGCAATTCTGTTATCATAACTTTCTTGGTCGTGGCCTTAATTTTATTGTTATTTATCATGTGATTCCTTTACAATAAATATCAACAAAGACACCAATGTTTCAATTTTGGAAATTTTTTCTACCGGATTTTAGAATGGTTTTTGACCATTTTTTCTAAGCCAAAGGTTTTTAGGGTAAAGTCTAACTTTGAGGTAATTTTTCCAGCAGATTTTATTTCGACTTTTTTATTATCCCCCCTATTTTAAGGTAAAAAAGGGTATTGTTAATTTGGGATACAGGGGTAATGGCACCACTACCGGCACCTCATCCTGTAGGGAGTAGGGGTCGCGGTAGCAGCTTCTACCTTGACATCAATTTACCGGGACTATTTTGAATGTATGAATGGGTAAAACCAATAAGGTTTTGGTGAATTCAAGTTCGACGTTAATTAGAATATTTTACCGGGAGACTTTTTGGTATTGGATAATCTTAGATAGATTATTTATGGTGTTTTTGTCCCGGTATTATTTTTGTTTATAAATTAATAACATGTTACCGTCAATGGGTTAAGTCTATCGATTAATCTTTTAACTGTTGCTGGCGTGAATTGAGAACCATTTCTTGTTTTATAACCTTCAGAATTTAAAAGTTGAGAAATCTTTGTCAGATTTATATTGCCATATTTTAAAATGTAGTGTTCGCAAAAGGTAATTGCAAGTCTCCATTTCTCATTATTCTCCTTATTTCTTTGTATTGATTGAATACCTTTTAGGCGACCTTCATTCGTAAAGTTTTGTGGTTTGCCAAGTATGATATTTTGAGATTTAAGTACATTTAATGCGTCTTTTGTCCTCTTTGAAATAAGTTCTCTTTCCCATTGTGCTACCGCACCAAAAATTCCTAAAGTGAGAGTGTTTAATTCAGGTAATTCGATACATCTTATTTTAATACCCTTGTTTTTGAGTGTAAATAAAAATTCAACTTCTCTACTTAACCTGTCTAATTTTGTAACCAGTAAGGTGTAGTCATTTTGGGTGCATAAATCAATAACTTTTCCTAACCCTTTACGTTCATTCTTTTTACCTGATTCTTGTTCAATGATTGTATCAATTAGATTACAATCATTTGATGATATAAATTGTCCAATTTTAACAATTTGTTCCTCAAGACCAAGATTTTGAGTACCGGTGGAAGTTCGAACATATCCTACATAATTTTCCATATTCTTTGCTTTTGGCTAAGGTAAGCCTAACCGGTTTGCAAAACAAGAATGTCCGTTTTAGTTTTGATAAGTTCATTTATTGATTGTTTTTCAAATGATTAATTGAATATACTTTAGTGTAACGGCACTCTTCCAATAGTTTAACATAACTATCTGCTAGTCTTTTCATTTGACTTGGTGTTATAATCATTACCTTCCTTTTTTTTGAGGGAAGTGATACGAGTTTTGTTAGTTTCATGGGATTTGTTTCTTAATAAATATCCCGATTTTATCGTAAAATGTAATAATGCGGTCTTACTTTAAACAAGGGACAATCCCTGTAATCATCCACATAATATCAAATACATGTAAAAATATGGTTTAGATGTATTTGAGGGGATAAAAACAGGGAAATCACCTTAATATAGAAGATTAACGCCAGTACGACATAAAATGCACTTTATGCACACATATTATTAGGGTTTTGGGGTATTAATTCTTCCAAAATAAACGTCTTTTCCAACTCTAAATTTATTGAAGGTTTATCCCTATAGTTTCTAATTGTTTTGACGTCCATACCGGTAATATCCTTAATTGCATTATTGGTGATTTTCTTTCCTTCTACCTCTAATCTATCAATTGCTTCAGAAACCCTTATATGATTTTTATACCTTGTATATAATCCAAGTAATCGTTTTGCAATTAATTCTTTATCGACTGAGTTTAAATAACAGCAGTTATAATTCCAGTGAATTCTTCTTGTTTTAAATTTAATATATACAATTTGATTCCTATGAATTTGTTCAACGGTGCTATTGAAATGCCGTATTAATTCCTTTGTTTCTAACTTAGGGAATGTAAAATAATTATTAATCAACCACATGTAAGAAAATATATAATCTAATTCAATAGTGGGATTTAAGTGTAGAAGATAATTAATCATTGAAAAAAAAGTAAGATGTCTTTTTCCTTTAGGGATAATTCTTGGTATATACATTTTCGCATATTCTACTTCTTTAATGTCAACTAATTCACTTTCTACTTCTACCTGTGTTGTGGTCTTAATAACCTTTAGAACTTCCTTGATGTGATATATCCGGTATTTCCTTTTGGTAATTGTATTACTATTTAAAATGTGGGAATTGAGATTAATAGAAAAAATTACCCCAACCGTATTACAGTGATTTCCCACTTTTTCATCCATGGTGAAATCTATGGCCAATGATGCATCCGGATTATAGTAGACATCATGGTCAGAAGATATAAACATTGTCCTTTCTATACCGGTGGCTTTAGTATCAACTTTTTCTTCTCTAAATTCATTTAATCTTATTGAGTTCCAAATCATACTAAAGTTATCCTTAGTTATTTCGTTTTCAATTTGGATTATAATCGTAATTCCTCTTCCTGAGGGTGAGATACAAACAAAGGAAACAAAGTCTCCATATCGATTTATAATCCTTTGTTTTTCACTTTGTACGTTTTCAACATTATCAATGTCGAAATACATTAGTTGAGTAAATGACCGGAAGTTCTCGCCAAAGGAGTCACCGGATAATTTTCTTCCAATAGCCTCGACATGAGGTGTGATAAATGGAAGTGTCTTTTTAAGTTTATCATACCGAGGTTTGTCGGTAATCGATAGGTTTCTGAGATTCTCGTAAAAACCTATGTTTGGATTGTTCTTAACTAAAAGAACAAATTCTGCGAGGGTGATGTACTTAATCGGTTGTTTTTGTAAGTTGATACCGCCCTCATTGTAATATGATATTTTCATATAAAATGAAACCTCCGAAGAAGTGGGACGAACACAAACAACGGAGGCCAATAAAAATCTTTATGTGTCCATAAAAAGGTTTTCGTCCAACCTTTGACACTTTACATAATATAAATATTCGGTTTTATAAAATCAAGCCCATGATTGAAAAAAAAAATTAAAAAATGTGCCCATACGATTAATATTGGCATCTTTTCTTCGTTTAAATTGAAGGAAGTGTAGGTTTATTGTAATGTTATAGGTATCTTTTTTGTTACTGGTCGAAAAATATTTTAAAAAATATTTGTAAGTTTTTTGGAAAGTACAACAATGTTATTACATTTGTATCACCAAACAGAAAAAAGGTATTATGTCATTCATTCAGGAGGTTCTTATTTACGGAAACGAAATTGTTCAGCACGCGCTGGATGCTGTGAATGGGTGTTCTGTTGAAGTACAGGAAGCATTGATATTGTTATTGCTTTCAAATGAAGAGTCAAATAAAGGAATGACGAAACAATTCTTTGAAGAAAATCCCAAGTTGAAAGGCATTCCACAAGTTCAAAGTGTGGTTGAGTTTATCTGCGAGGATAATTTTAAAGATAATGTCCCTTGTGATAATTCTAACATACATATTTGGACTAAGTTAACAGAGGTAAAGCAAGGAATGATAGATTACTATACACACAATGTGTGTGAATCAAATGAAGGGGGTAAGTTTTATGAGTTTCATACGAAGTTCCTTCAAATGAGTCTTCAACTTAAGAGGTTGCGTATGGTAGTTCAACCGGAGTTCCATGTTATCAAGAACGTTCACCCGGTAAGTAAGATACCATACCTTTCAGTTAGAGGGTTCTGGCTTAATGATAATGACAAGAAGGTGAAGGTATTTACAAAGTCATTGGGCAGAGAAGACAGTTTTGTTGATGGTAAAAATGATGCTGAATTGATAAGGGAAGCGGCAAAGCAAATGCAGCAACTATCATTTGCCAAGTATCAAGAGTCATATAGTTAGTGGTTTTTTTTATTCATAATGTAAGTCTTTTAATAAGTTAAACATGTAGAAACAAGATAAATTTTAGACATCAATCAACTCGGGAGAGGGTGGATTGGTAATGGCCAGTGCTCCGTTAGGCCATTTGGATTTGAGGTGATACTTCAAATTAACTACGGTGCTCTTTTTTTATTCACTTTGTAAGTCAAAAATTAGAACTTACAAATAACACAAAGCAAAATGGTACAAAGTTATTTAGAAAAGCAAGTTCAAGAATTGTCAATTGAGGACATTCAAATTCATCCTGAGGTTTTAAAATTCATTAAGCCAAAGAAGATGGACCATATCGAATATACTATGAAACGATTTGGTCAACAGATGCCGGTACTTGGCAATATGGTAGACGGCACATTCTTTATCACTGATGGAGTGGTTCGTTACGAGGTAGCAAAGAAATTGGGATTGGAGACTTTAAAATGTCTTGACATCAATATCCATAACGAAGACGTAATCAGGGTCAGAATGACGAGTAATCAACGCACTAAGATGTCATACATTGAGATGGCATCTTATGCAGAACATACCTTAGGTATCATCGGAACATCTCAAGGTAAGCAACGTAATGATTTACTTGGGATGGAGATTTTTGAGGAGGACGAGAACTTCGGTCTGCCAGGTAAAGACCGTTACGAGTTGACATGTCATCTACTTGACCTTCCAGTGAAGGCATCTACACTTAGAAAACTTATCGAGATTAAACGATTTGAGGAGGAAAATCCCGGTAATAAAATTGGAATCTTGAAAGGTTTAGATGAGGGAATATACAAGGTTGACAAAGCATTTCAACTAATTAAGGAGAAGCAAAAGAAGGAGTTAGAATTGGGAGAAATCATCCAAAGAACTCGTGAGGGTAGAGCGGCAGATGTGTCATACAGGCTATTCAATAAATCCTCTTTGGACCTATCAGATATTTCTGATAATAGTGTTCGAATGTTCATACAATCACCACCTTTTTACCAGCTTAGACAATATCGGAATCAAACCGGTTGTGAATTTATCCATGGTCAAGAGGGAACCGTAAAAGAATACATCGATAACGAGATGAGATTCTATGAAGGAGCAAAGAAAAAATTACTTCCCAATGGGGTCCTTGTGGTAATGATTGGCGAAACTTACCGAGGAGGTTATCAAGGAGTGTGTACCAAGATGGAGGTAGCACTTGAGGAGAATGGTTGGGAGATTGTCGATGTAAACATCTTTGCCAAGACCAACCAAAAGGCGGCACCACATGAAGGTCGGTTCCTTAATTCGTATGAACGTATCATCGTTGCAAAATTAAAGGGTGCCGGTACCGTGCTCTTCAATGATGTAAAACGTCCTTCTTCTATCGGGGAGTTCAAGGTAATACCCGGTTCATCAAGAGTTACTGGCGGATGTGGTAACTCGATGGCTTCTCCTATATCCTCAATCACTAATGTTTTGACTACATCGGTTTTTCAAAAGTCAGAGTATTCTAAGATTGATGATGATTTCTATCACCAAGCACCTACAAGTGTGGACATCTATAGTGTCTTTGTGGAAGCATACAGTAATCCCGGTGACACAATTGGTGACATGTTCGTTGGCACAGGTTCAGGTTTAGTTTCAGCACTTGAAAGAGGTCGTTCAGGATTAGGCTGGGATGTAGATATTGAATCAATTGAGTTTTGTACAGACAGACTTGACAACTGTCTAAAAGAAAGAGAACAAGCAAAAATCGGATTATCGATTGCCGCTTAAGGATAGTAACAACCTTGGGGTGTATAGGATGTTAAACCCCACCAAACAATTTAAATTTTAACACAATGAAAAATTTTAACACAAAAGAAATTCAGGTCGATTTTCTAATTGAAGTATGTGTATCACAATTCTTTAAGGTTCCAGCGGACTACCAATTTGACGAAAGTGACCCTCATTCTGCCTACCTCAAACTTATTGATGACGTAGATGAAGATGTGTCAAACCTCACTGAGATATGTGATTTAGAAGAAATTGATACTTATACCGATGACGTTTACTCTGTAATCTTTAATGAAATCCTTGATGTACGTATAGAAGAATGTGTTGACAACCCGGTTGAGTCACAATCATAAACCTCATCGTTCTTGTTGTTCAGTTTTGTTTTATGTGTTGGATTAGAGGCGGGGCATTGCTCCGCCATCTAACTCATTTACACATTAATACTTAACCTTTCACTAAAGACAATCATGAAAAATGTAATTATCTACTCACGAGTAGCAACAGATGAAACTACAATGTCATTAGAATTTCAAGAGGAGACCCTTAAGAACTATTGTAAAGAACACAATTTCAAAATCATTAAATCATATAAGGAGGTATATCCTGGCAATACGTTTAATAGACCTGAATGGTTAAAACTGCAGAATTTCATTGAAGCCAGCGAGAGTATCGTTCAGTCTATATTGGTAATAAGATTTGATAGGTTCTGTAGAAATATTTTATTGTCAGTGAAAGAAGTGGATAGGTTAAATAAACTTGGGGTTTCTGTTGAATGTATTGAACACCAAATAGAAAATATTTCTATGGACCGATTATTCTTTAAGAATATATTATTAATAACACTGGAAATAGAAAATTAAACCTGTATGACTCCTTCCCAACTAAAGACCCAATTAAGTATTGATGGATTAAACTTAACTGACCAAGAGAACCTTGAAATATGGATTCTCTTGGATAAGCTGGCTCGTATTGAGTGTGACCTATATATGATAGAAAAAAAATCCTCCAGCGAAGGCAAAACAACCACTATTTCCGACATTAGCCATTTGTATAAAGATGCAGCATAAATGAAGAATGTTTTAACATACAGTCGTGTATCAACAGATGAACAGGCACTTGGTCATTCAATAGATTTTCAGGAGGAAACAATCCTACGTCATTGTAGAATGAAAAACTACAATGTCATTAAGTGTTACCGGGAGGATTATTCAGCCAAAGATTTTGAACGACCTGAATGGAAAAAAATATTGGCATTTATTAAGTCCTGCCAAAAGACATCTTTACCCATACACTCAATCGTAATATTAAGACCTGACCGCTATTCAAGAAATTTAATCTTATCCTTTACAGAAACGACCAAGTTATCTGAAATTGGATGTTCAATTGAATTTCTTGAAGGCCAAGTGGATGATACAAGTCCTGACGCATTATTGCTTCAAGCAATAGGTTATGCACTACCACAGGTTGAGAATTCAAAAATTAGTCGCCGTAGTTGTGAAGGTTCACACAAAGCACGTAAGTCAGGGTGTTTTACAGGGATTGCTCCAAAAGGTTATAAAAATGTTAGAACAGAAGATGAAAAATCGACTCTCGATTTTAACACCGATGCACCGCTCATAAAAGAAGCATTTGAGAAAATGGCAAGTGGTACATATAGTGCCGATGAAGTTCGTAGGTGGTTGAATACTCGTGGAATGAAGATTTCAAAAAATTGTTTTCTTGATGTAATTAAAAACGTTACATACACAGGTAAAATACGTGTTAAAGAATTCCGTGGAGAACCTGAACAAATTGTATTCGGACTTCATCCACAACTTGTATCTGACGAATTATTTGCGGCAGCCAATGATATTCTTAAGGGTCGTAAACGTAAAATGAAATACAAAGATGACAAATCAGACCTTTACCCATTAAAAGGTCATTTAGTTTGTCCAATACACGGAAGAACTTTATCCGCTTATGGTTCGAAAAGTAGAAATGGACAAATATACCACTACTACGTATGCACCAAGAACCGGTGTCCTCGTTACCCAATTGACCACGCACATAGTGAGATTGAAAGATTACTTGGGGATGTTCAGTTCTCGGCAAGAGTTATTAAGTCCTATCGTTCCATTTTAGAACGTTTGTTTGACTCAGAGGACTCAATGAGAACCAAGTCAATACAAATGACCAAAGACGAAATACAGCGTCTTAAACAAAGAAGAATCCATATTCAGGACGAGTATATGGATGGAAAGATTTCATCCCTTGATTACCAAGAATTGAAGATGAGTCTTGACACGAAAGTGTTTGAAAAAGAACGTAGCCTGAAGGAAATGAATGAAGAACATTCCCCTTTTAAGGAGTATCTAAACAAACACGTTCCGGCGTTAGAAGATTTATCCTCATTGTATCAGAAAGTTGATGGTAATACCAAGAAACAGATATTGAGCTGCATCTTTTCAGAAAAAGTCCATTTTGAAAAAGGGAAAGCTGCAGCACCGAAGTACACACCTCCAATTGAGGTTTTAATGAGTGCCAGAGGGGTTTTGGAGGGTTCTAAAAACAAAAAAGAGGTCTTAAAAGACCTCTTGTGCACTGTGGCTCCCTCTCCTGGGCTCGAACCAGGGACCCCATGATTAACAGTCATGTGCTCTAACCAACTGAGCTAAGAAGGAGTTTGCCCTTAATGGGAATGCAAAAATAGGGGGCTAATTCGTTAAATGCAAGATAGCCCCCCGTTTTTTTCAATTTTATTTCTTGTCTGCGCTTCGATCCGCCGACTTTATTTCCTTTTTTTTCACTTTGTCGCCTTCCTTCAACTTCTTTGCAACCGTTGCATAAGGGCCTGAAATGATTTCCTGCCCCTCACTCAAGCCAGAAACAATTTCAATGTTGTCAAAATCCGATATTCCTGTCTTCACCTGAATTTGCTTCACCTCGCCTTTATCCATCACGAAAACAACCTCTTTCGTATTTTCCTTCCTGCGCTTAGCCGTATTGGCATCCTCCTGCGTTACAACAGCCGCACCACCTTTCCCCATGGCCTCATCTTTTACCTCTTCTTTTTTAGCACCTATCTCCCTTGTCGTAACCGCCGACAACGGAACGGTTAAGATTTGATCTTTTCGATTCGTCAAAATTTCAACAGACGCCGTCATGCCCGGTTTCAACGGATATGATAATTTTCCCTTAATTAAATCGCTGTACGAACTACGTAAAATACGAATCTTCACCTCAAACTCCGTCACCGCATCCGTAGACATAGATGCCGCACCCGATGAATTAGCCGAGCTCGCTATCTCATACACCAATCCCTTAAATTTGCGCTCCGAAGACGAAAATGCATCCACATCAATCATCACCGTATCCCCCAAACTCACCCGCGTAATATCATTCTCATTTACATTAACCCGAACTTCCATATTATTTAAATTTGCGATCCGCAACATCTCCGTTCCCGCCATCTGTGACGTTCCCACCACACGCTCGCCTAATTCCACGTTCAACTTAGAAATGATTCCACTCTGAGGAGCATAAATCGTCGTCTTGGTTAAATTAGTCCGCGCCTCTTTTAAAGCCGCCTCCGAACTCTTTACATTAAAATTAGCCGCTTTCACATTCGCCTTTGCCGCCTCTAAATCTTGCTTGGCAACTAAATAGGCCGACTGGAACTGATCGAAATCCGCATCCGAAATTACTTTGTCATTATGCAATTTTACATTTCGGTCAAAATCAATTTTTGACTTACTTAATCTCGCTTCACTTTGAGCTAATACAGCTTTGCTTTGTTCCGCACTTGCCTTCATCGCATTGACCTGCGCCTCCGCTCGAGCCAATAAACTCACATAGTTATCCGGACGTATCTTCAAAATTTCTTGGCCTATCACCACAGAATCACCTTCGGCAACTTTCAATGACACAATCTCCCCCGACACATCAGGAGAAACCTTAACTTCCACCTCAGGCTGAATCTTTCCCGAAGCCGATACCTTCTCTATAATCGTTGCTTTAGCGGCCTTCGTCAACTCCACCTCCGTAGGCTCCACCTTTCCGATCCACTCCATCTTCTTGGCCAACCATAAACCTCCCAAAATCAATACGACCGCCACTGCGATGATAATCCACGTTTTTTTATTATTCTTTGTTGCCATAATTTTTTGATTCATAGAAAGTCGCTTCGCGCCTACCTACCATTTTAATTTATACTATTTTCCTTATTACCTGTTAATAATACCTATTACCTAAATTTACCTGTTACTTATTACCTATATTTACCTAATACCTATTACCTAAACCCTATTTACCTTTTAGTTAAAAAGTCAAACTCTTCCCTTGGTAAAAATCCAAAATCTTAGTCCTAAATACATAGTCATATTTGGCCTGAACTAAACTCAATTTAGCCTTATCCAAATTTGTCTTTTGTAAATTATAACTGACAAAATCAATCGTACCTGCATTAAAGCGACTTTCAGAAGCCCTAAATGATTCTTCTAACGCAAATACTTGTACATTTCCCGCCTCATATCTTTTCGCCGCATTCAACATATTCACATACGCCTGTTCTATATTTTGACGCAATGTTAATCGCGCGCGCTCAGCTTCTATTTCTAAATTCATCCGCTGTAAATTAGCCTGCGATACTCGAGTTTTATTGAAATTCTTGGCAAATATTGGAATGTTTAAGTTCAATGAGATTACCTTGTTTTGCGTATTATTCAACTGATCAAAATAACCAACTGTCGTGCCCTCTCCAAACTTCATTTGGGTCGTTGTGATTGGATAATTTTGTCCCCCTATAGCCACATTTCCTAAATTAACCGTTTGGGGTCCTAAAACCTCTACCGATTTTAAGGCGTTGGATTGATTGGCAGACCAACTACCATTCAACGAAATGCTAGGTAAACGGAACGCCTTAGCTACTTCAATGCTTTTTGCCGCACCCTGTACACGGAAATCCGCAGCCCGAATTAACGGTTGGGCCGACAAAGCCTTCGTATAAATATCAGCAATGCTTACATCATAGGCCTTGGAACTTGGCACCGGAACCTGAATACGCTCCAGCTCAAACATCTGAATACTCGAATCATTCAACAACTGCAAAAGCGTTAATTTATTGATGTCCAAATTACTTTGAAACGTGACAAGATTGGATTCCTCGTTGGCCAACTGCGCCTTCAAATCCAATAAGCTCGAATTAGCTAAAGATCCCGCACGCACCAATTTCTCTGTTCGCTCAATCTGTAATTTCGTAATCTCGGTTTGAGTTTTGGCGATGCTTAATTGGTCTTCCGCATTTAAAATAGACAAATACGACAAGGCCACCTGCAAAGAAATATTTTCCCGAATGGACACTAAATCCTCCCGCGTCGCCTTTAAATTAAAATCACTTTGCGAAATACTGTTTTTTAATTGGCCCCCATTAAACAACAACACACTGGCGTTCAAGCCCACATTGTAATAATTAATGTTTCGAGAATCATAACCATTCGTGTAGGGATTGATCGACCGACCAAAACTCGCCGCCTGATTCATATTTCCATTGATAGAAGGCAGTTGATTATATTTCGCTTGTTGGTACGTCAACTCCGCATTTTGTAAATTAACCTCATAGGACCTCACATTCAGATTATGCTGCAAAGCCGTCTCCACCGCTTGCGTCAAAGTAAGTTTGGTTATTTTAGCATTTCCCTGAATCGCCGTTTGACCTTCACCCACAAAGGAAACAATGCCTAAAAGGAAAGACAATAGGGCAATCTTATTTATATTCATCTCTTTCAATATATTTCTGCAATGTTACGAATTTTGGTTTACCTAAAAACTGATTTTTGGATAAACGGCAAGCAATCAGGATAAAAAGCCCTATTTATTGAACTACCTGGTATCGCCTTTTGGCCTCTGCTCGGGAAAATGCATTAAAATGCCACCATTCATATTCGATCGGCATAAATCCTGCAGCCTTCATCGCATTTCTAAGGATCAGCCGATTTTCATACGCATTCTTCGACAATTTATTGTTTGCCAAAAGCTCCTGCTCTTTAGACGGATAAGCCAATTCGCCAAAAAAATCAAACTTGGTTCCCATGTCTAAGGCCTTTCCTTTTTCATCTGCCACAGTTAAATCAATCGCACTTCCATAATTATGAATGGAATGTTCGCGTGGATCAGCCACATAATTTTTTCGAATATTGGGCGGATATTGAGTCAAGGTATTCCATAAAATCCGTTGGATCGATAGCGGTCTAGCCGCATCATAAATCAGTAAATGATAGCCTGGCTTGTTTTCTTCCAACGATTTTTGCGCTTTTTTCAACATCTCAACCACTTCTTTTTGTAAATATCCATGCTGTAAACAACCATACACATCACGCTTCATGAAGTTATCTTGAGTCGCATATTTTAGTTCAACCTTTACGCCTGGAGCCGCTCGGGTAACTTCCACTAATCCTTGCTTTCGCATCGCCTCCTCATACGGGCAGTTTTGAGCCCACGCGTGATGCGCAGCAGTCAAAGCCAAAACAATAAATACGCTTAAGTTTGTCAATCGAATCATTAGAAAATGTAGAATTTCCCTAAATTTAGCCAAAATTTATTATTCCCTTTTTCACATGGCTTTAAATTGGATTTGGTTTTTGTTTTTTGTTGTCGCTTTTGTCGTAGCTATTATCCAATTTATATTTTTTGGTAACACGGACATTTTCAAAATTCTTGTCGACGGCATGTTTGATTCTGCCGAAATGGCTGTGATGAAAATAGCTCTTCCGCTTGCCGGAGTCATGACCTTTTTTATGGGGATTTTGCAAATAGGTGAAAAAGCGGGAGCCATTCATTTTTTAGCCCGTCGAATTAAGCCCTTTTTCACCCGACTTTTTCCCGAAATACCACAAGATCATCCCGTTCATGGCCAAATGATCATGAACTTTTCGGCTAATTTATTGGGCCTCGATAATGCCGCGACACCCTTTGGACTTAAAGCTATGCAGGGACTTCAAGAAATAAATCCAGTCAAGGAAACGGCATCTAATGCCCAAATTATGTTTTTGGTTTTGCATAGCGCGGGACCTGTTTTGATTCCATTAAGCATCATGGCACAGCGCGCTATTTATGGTGCCCAGGATGCATCTGACGTCTTTATTCCCTGCTTGATGGCAACCTATGCCACCACAATGACAGGTTTGATCATTGTTTCCATCAAACAAAAAATTAAGCTTTTTGAGCCCGTGTTATTTGCTTGGATCTCCGGCCTAACTTTATTTTTGGGAGGGATATTATGGTACTTTAGCCAGTTGCCAAAAGAGTCCATCGAGATTCAATCTAAAGTCTTTAGCAATGGTATATTATTTCTACTCATCTTCTCATTTATTGCGGCCGCCTTTCGGAAAAAGATTGACATTTTTGGAACGTTTGTCGAGGGCGCTAAAGGAGGTTTTGAAACCTCCGTTAAAATTATTCCTTACCTAGTAGGTATGTTGGTCGCCATCTCTTGCCTCCGCAATTCGGGTGCACTCGGATTTGTCGTGGATGGAATGAAGTGGCTTGTTGCACAAACTAGCCTAGACAATCGCTTTACCGATGCGATGCCCACAGCCCTTTTGCATCCCATCAGCGGAAGCGGATCGCGCGCCATGATGATCGATACGATGAAAACTTTTGGTCCAGATTCGTTTGTAGGTAGACTTGCCTGTGTTTTTCAAGGATCTGCTGAAACAATCTTGTATGTGGTAGCGCTTTATTTCGGCTCGGTCCAAGTAAAAAACATTCGCTATACGCTGTGGGCTGGCTTATTTGCAGACCTTGTTGGAATCATTACAGCCGTGGGTGTGAGTTACCTGTTTTTTGGGTAATTGTTACTGAAGAGGAACCGATAGGGTGAAGTTGGCCCCCACTAAATCTTTTTTCCAAGACCCTAGATCGGCGCCTACATTAGCTGATAAAAATGCCTCTTGGCCAAAGACAAAAATTTGGCGCTTCCATTGAAGGCCTACAGCAATTTGCTTTTTAACGGGAATATATTCCGAACCAAAATTTCCATGTGAATTAGTCAAACTCCCCCTAAACATAAGGTGATTTTCTCCAATCAAAGCCTCAGCTCCTATATAAAAAGTTTCTACTCGATTGTTATCAAAATAAACATCTTTAGAAGCATTTAAATCCGTTTCATTATCTAAGGTCATCAAAGGGGTTCCCATGCCCTTGCCCAAATAAGTCCAACCCTCCCGATAAACACCATTATTCTGATAATTATCAAAGCCACGAATATTATTTGTATATCCAAATGTGGTTCCTCCTTGAGAAGTAGAATTAAAATACTCCAGGACTATTTTCAATAAACCTGTTTTGCGCTTAGTGTGATAAGAAATACCATGTAAGCCATCGGTTATATTGTTGCCATAATATAAAGATCCGTCTTCATAATAACTTTGTCTGTAAAAAAACAATTTACCTAGTCTGCCATCGATTTCCATGCCAACATCGACCGTTCCCAAGTGATTTCCCAGTCGATTCCAGCCGTCGTTGACTCCATATTTCGCAGTGTCACCTTCCGTTGCCATCGACTTCGCTAATACAACATACACATAATCCCTCAGGCCTGAAGCCACTTTTCCTTTATTGCTATACTCATTTTTGGGATCTGGAAATTTCAACGTTCCCCCCCACTGAACTTGGTGTGTAAAGCCTCCGTAAAATTTAATCTTGGCATTTGGCTTTCCTATGCGGCCATAAAAAGACTTTTGATGTAAAAAAATATGATCTACATCGGATCGTTTATTATCAAAAAGACCGTGGACAAAATTGCCCTTAAAGCCCAAATACCCTCCTAAAAAATCAGGATGCCAATATTCATTCACAACTATTTCTAGTTTAGGTATCGGTAATGCATTTCCAGAATAGACAAAAGAACCCGAACTTAAAGTCGAGTCCATCAGCCCTTGAATGTACTTTTTCCTTCCTGCTGATAATTCGAATATTCCCCACTTGCCTTTTAAATAGGCCTCTTGGACCAATAAATCGGCTTGGGTGTCCCCTAGATTTAACCTAGCCGAGGCCCCAAAACCCCAATCCATCTTTTTTCCCTTTCGATATTCCACATAAGTAGAACCCCCAACATTAATATAGTTCTCTTCCCTCGGAACAGCGCCAAACTGATTTGCCCGCAACCAAAAAGGGGTGTAATTACTGGATGAAAAGCCGCCACCAAAAGAGAAAGTCGACGTAGTTGCCCTTTGACCCAAAGACGAAAAACACAAAATAGAAAGGATCGCAAAAACGCCCACAACCATTACCACATTACTTTTCGCTTTTTGAAACATTCCTTTTATTAAAAAATCAAATATATAAAATTAATCAATGATTTAAATTAGCCACCACCTCAAATCCTAAACTATCAATACGCAAACGAACCTCGTTCTTGTTTTTTAATCCCATCACTTCGGCTGTCTGACCTTTAAGCGGACCCGTGTCAATCGTAATGAAATCACCTACTTTTACCGCAGTGTCCCCTATAACGGAAACCTCCATATGATCCGATAAAAATTGTCGGATTGCCAAAATTTCCGCATCCTGCACCACCGCTGGTTTATGCAACCAATACACAAAATTAACCACACCAAACGTTTTTCTGACCGCTGCCCCCTGAGTGACTAAATCAATATTCACAAAAACATAGGAGCGGAACAATACCTCTTCCACAATCTTTTTGCGGTCCGACCACTGCTTTTTGCGCTTCGTTACTGGGCAATAACTCTCAATTCCTACTTCTTCCAATCTCAAGGAAACCTTTTTCTCCATCCGAGATTTTGTATATACCGCGTACCAAGCCATCTATTCTTAATTTATAACCTTGCGTCTACCAAAGCTCTATCCAATACTGATTTAATATCAAAAATAATTCCATTTTCGGCCTTCAGGCTCACAAAAGGCAAATTTAAAAACTCCTGGTGTGCCACCGTTAACACAATTGCATCATAGGTAGTCGCCAATTCAGAAACCAAATCAATGCCATGCTCTTTTTTGACTTCCGCTTTATTGGCCCAAGGATCATATACATCCACTTCCATTCCAAAATCCGTCAACTCGCGATAAATATCGACAACACGCGAATTTCGAATATCGGGACAGTTTTCTTTAAAGGTAATACCCAACATCAAGGTCTTCGCCCCACCGATTTTTTTCCCTTTTTGGATTAACAACTTGACTAATTTATTGGCCACAAACAGTCCCATATTGTCATTAACCCTCCGGCCCGATAAAATAACCTGTGGATAATAACCCAAGCTTTCCGATTTATGAAGCAAATAATACGGATCCACTCCGATGCAATGACCACCCACCAATCCGGGTTTAAAATTTAAAAAATTCCATTTGGTCCCAGCAGCCTCTAACACTTCAGATGTGTCGATGCCCATGCGATCAAATATTAAGGCCAACTCATTCACAAAGGAAATATTGACATCTCGCTGTGCGTTTTCAATCGCCTTACTCGCTTCAGCCACTTTAATCGATGACGCCTTGTGGGTACCCGCCACAATAATCGATCGGTATAACTGATCCACCCAATCTGCTATTTCAGGCGTAGATCCTGAAGTAACTTTTTTAATTTTCGTTAATGTATTTACCTTGTCGCCCGGATTAATTCGCTCAGGCGAATAACCACAAAAGAAATCCTCGTTAAATTTTAATCCTGATTGCTTCTCTAACACCGGCACACAATCTTCTTCCGTACAACCCGGATAAACCGTTGATTCGTAAATCACCACATCACCTTTTTTTAAAACATGACCTATCATTTCTGATGCCTTTAACAAAGGCCCTAGATCAGGTTTTTTAAAATGGTCAATGGGAGTCGGAACTGTCACAATGAACGTATTACAAGCCGATAAATCGATTAATTCAGACGAAAATTTTAAGTGAGACGACGTCTTTAATTGGGCATCGCTTACCTCTTGCGTACGGTCATATCCCCGATGCAATTCGGAAATACGCGTTGCATCGATGTCAAAACCCAGCGTAGGATATTGTTTTCCAAATTCCACTGCCAACGGAAAGCCCACGTAGCCCAAACCTATAATTGCAATGGATGGATTCATCTCTATTTGGTAAATAATTTGACGTCCGAAGCCATCATGTCTTTCACTAAAGCCGAAAGGTCATATTTTAAGGTCCAACCTAATTGTGTTTTCGCTTTTGTTGGATCTCCGATCAACAATTCCACTTCTGTAGGACGGAAATAACGCGGATCAACGGCCAAAACTTCCTTGCCTATGGCCACTTGGTAAAGCGGGTTATTGCACTTTGAAACCTGAGCAATTTCATTCACGCCTTCTCCACTAAACTGAACTTCTATACCCACTTCCGCAAATGCCATTTTGATAAAATCACGAACCGTAGTCGTAATACCTGTCGCAATGACAAAGTCCTCTGGCTTTTCTTGTTGTAAAATTAACCACATCGCCTCCACATAATCTTTGGCATGACCCCAATCGCGCTTTGCGTCTAAATTACCTAAGTAAATTTTATCTTGTTGGCCCAACGCAATCTGAGAAACCCCTCGCGTAATTTTACGTGTCACAAAAGTCTCCCCGCGCAATGGCGACTCATGATTAAATAATATTCCATTCACCGCAAACATATCGTAAGCCTCTCGGTAATTAACCGTGATCCAATAGCCATACATTTTAGCTACCGCATAGGGAGAGCGAGGATAAAAAGGCGTTTTTTCTGATTGTGGAACTTCTTGAACTAAGCCATATAATTCAGACGTAGACGCCTGATAAATCTTTGTCTTTTTCGTTAGGCCCAACAAACGAACGGCCTCTAAAATACGAAGCGTTCCTATTCCATCTACTTGAGCCGTGTATTCTGGCTCATCAAAAGAAACCTTCACGTGGGACATCGCACCCAAATTATAAATCTCATCCGGTTGCACATCTTGAATAATGCGAATGATATTCGTAGAATCACTTAAGTCGCCGTAATGCAGGTGAAAATTGGAAGAATCCACATGGGGATCTTCGTAAATATGATCTACTCTTCCTGTATTGATCAAAGAGCTTCTACGCTTAATCCCGTGAACCACGTACCCTTTGGACAATAATAATTCCGCTAAATATGCACCGTCTTGCCCTGTAATACCTGTAACCAGTGCTATTTTTTGTTTTTGAGACATATAAAATCAATTTTAAGCGGCCACCCTAAGCAACCGCCTCTAGTTATAAGGGGCAAAATTACAAAAATTCAGGAGAGCGACACAATCAAATTTATTTATTGGCCGTCCTTCGTTTAGATTTTATTTATACAAATCTAAAATGGCTGCCTCATGTTTCGCATAAATTTGCTTCCGCTTTAATTTTAACGTAGGCGTAATCTCCCCGTCTGAAATGGTAAACAAGCGTGGCAATAACACGAATTTCTTTACTTGCTCATATTTGGCTACAGAAGCCATCGTCATCAAAACCTCTTCTTCTAATTTGACCATGACTTTTTTGTTGGCAATCATATCTTCCGGCGAATTTGCATTAATTTCTTGTTGCTTACACCAAACGCCCAAAGCCGTAAATTCTGGAATAATCAACGCCGATGGGAATTTTTGTCCTTCGCCCGTTACCATGCATTGTTCGATAAAGGATGATTCCTTTAATTTATTTTCGACCAATTGAGGCGCGACGTATTTGCCGCCCGATGTTTTGAAAATCTCTTTCTTGCGATCGGTTATTTTTAAATATTTGCCATCCACAAAAATACCGATATCCCCCGTATGGAACCAACCTTCCTTATCAATCGCCTCGGCTGTTGCCTCCGGATTTTTATAATATCCTGGCATGATCGAATCTCCTTTGGCTAAAATCTCGCCATCCTCGGCAATTTTAACTTCCACACAATCTAAAACAGAACCTACACAACCCACCTGAAAATCGGGTGGATTTACTTTCGAAATCGATATAATAGGTGAAGTTTCTGTTAAGCCATAGCCCTCCGAAATGGGGATTCCAGCAGCCCAAAATACTCGAGATAAACGTGGCTGTAAAGCGGCAGATCCCGAAGCGATTAACCTCACGCGGCCGCCCAAGGCCTCCTTCCATTTGCTAAAAATCAATTTTCGATAAAGTGCGAGCTTTAGCGAGTCGATAAGCCCCAATTTTTTCATCGGGTCATAGCTTAAGCCAAATTCAATCGCTCCGAAAAACAAGGTTCTTTTAATCCCCGTAAGCTCGTTGCCCTTTGCCATGATTTTATCATAAATCTTTTCTAATAATCGGGGCACCGAAGTAAACATGTTCGGTTTAACTTCCCTGATATTATCTGCAATGGTTTCCATGCTCTCAGCATAGTAGGTTGATGTGCGATAAAACAAATAAACATAGATCGTCGTGCGCTCATAAATATGACACAGAGGTAAAAAGCTTAAGGTTCTATCGCCATCCATTAAGCCAAAATAATTTCCACGATCCGTTGATTTTATGTTGCTGATAATATTGTGATGTGTCAACATAACCCCCTTCGGACGCCCGGTTGTTCCTGATGTATAGATTAGGGTCAATAAATCTTCCGGCTTAACCGCATCCATCAGTTTTTGTAAAACGGCCGCATCTTTTCCCTCGCCCTTTTCTTTAACAATAGACCAAGATTTGGCATCTTCTACTGGATCAAACGTAAAAATTTCTTTCACGCCTTTGTTTTTCTTCGAAGCCTCCTTTGCTTTAAAATACAAGTCTTCGCCCTCAACAAACACAAATTTTACTTCGGCATTTTCAAAAATAAATTCGTAATCTTCAATCGTGATGGTGGGATAGATGGGTACCGTTACGCCCCCAATAATTTGTGTGGCAAAATCAACAAAATTCCAATGTGGCCTATTTCCCGAAATAATAGCGACTTTTTCTCCGGGTTTTAAACCCAATTCCAACAAGCCTAAGGCTATCGTTTGAATGTTTTCAAGTGTTTCCGCACTGGAATATTTTCTCCATTCTCCGTCTCGTTTTTGACAAAATAAATCAGGAATTTGATGCGTTTCCAGGGGTTTTAACAAATCGAAAACCCTCGTTAAGCTATGGTTTGTTGACATATTTAAATAGTTTATAAATCAAAGTTAATGGTTTGAGCCGAACCAAAATAGTACTATTAAATTATTTTTTTGCATTGTTAAGCATGGACCGCACATCACTTACATGCAAACTACTTGGATATTGTTTTATAAACAAAAGAAAGGGCTCAGTATTCGTCGAATCGGCCAACGTTAAATAATAAAACAACGCGTCGTCACCATAAATATCCTCGGGAAACTTTTTAAAAATCTCCCAATAGATTTCTTTTGCAAGCGCGTTATTACCTTTTTGTCTCGCCCGGGTTGCCCTAAGGTATAAAATATCATCTTGTAAGCTTTCCTGTTTATTTTCTGTTGTCAAGAGAACTAACAACGAATCCCCCTCCTCCCATCTTTTTTGATCATACATAAACTGGATATTGGCAAATTTTTTCAAGCCTACCTCCAAAGAATCTATCCCCGTATTATCCTCAATGAGTAGGCTTAATTCCAATGCATCGTTAGCAATTTCTCTTTGAGTCCCCTGTTTTAAAATGTCTGCGAGCTCTTTGGCTAATTCAAAATCGGCCGTATAAAAATACAGTTTAGCTGTTTTGATTTTTGCTTCATAAGCTAGCGGAGAATCTTTTACCTGCTTTTCAACTTGCGCGTACTGAATTAATGCGTCATACTTTTTGTTTTTATACGTTAAGATATCTCCAAGCTCAAGTTTCATTTGGGCCTGTAAATTCGCATCGCTTTGAGTTAACAAAATTCCTTTGTTTAAAACTAAATCTGCCGAATCTAATTGCTTTAGCTGATAAGCATACAATTTTGCTTCTTGCCAATATGAACTCATTGAGATTGCATTATCCCCTCGTTCGTCTCTTAATTTTTGATAAGCACCTATCAAACTCCTGACCTCGGCTATTTCAGGCTTTTCCTTTCTTAATACAACTTGCTCACGAGCGGCAATGGACATTTGCTGCCAACGAGGCCTTTGATTAGAATTAGGATAAGCCTTGATTAAATAATCAAATATTTTACTGGCCAAAGACCATTGCTGACTTTGAAAAATATACGACGCAAATTCCAACACGCGCCTACCTTGCTCATTTTTAAACCGCATATCCAAAGCCCTTCGCTGATACCAAGCCTTTTCCCAGTCTCCATTAAAAATATAAGTACTCACTAATAACTCGATTAAATTTGAATCATCAGGCAATTGTTGAATTTTTTGAATGAATAAACGCTCGACTTCTAAAAAAGGAATTTGTTCTTCATATAATCGATAAGCAAATTGCTGTGCTAATGATAGGTCCCCTGTTTTTAATAAGTTATCCACATTCTTTCCACATTCATCTAGCCATATTGATGCTAAATTATCCTCAATAAACATTTGGTACGAATAATTTGAAAATAAATCACCAGTATTTACATGATTATTGATAAATTCTTCCATTAATTGTGAACGCTTTTTTTCGTTCTTTATTAATTGAATGGACTTGAATTCAGATTTTAATTTTTGATTGGAAGTAGAATCTTGACTATTAAAGTGATGATCAAATCCGAAGGCTTGGTTAAAAATCAGACAGAAAATGAAACACTTTATCCACATAGTATAATTAAAAGAAATTAAAATTTAAATAGATCTTTTTTGTTCTTCATTATTGTTCTCTGTGGATAAGTGTATAAGTTTTAAATAGGTTTGTAATTAGTAGATATTTAAACACTTAGCTTTTATAATTCTCGTTTTTCTATGTGGACAAGTTTTCATTTGTGTGTGGATAAATAGGAACTTATCCACATGTTCGCCTTTCTTTTGTATTTATGCACAATCAGTTTTAATTTTTGTTGATAATATGTGTATAATTAAGGCGCTTATCCACACTAGTTTTGGGTACTTATCAATAAATCAGTAATTTGAAAATTGGCTTTTAATTTAACTTTTCCTTCCAAATAAAACATACTCTCGGGCTTTGTTTTTAGTATAAAACTACCAATATCCCTATAGCCATTTTTATTCTTATCCTCTATAGCTCTAATCATATAAATGCCTGGTTCAACATGCGGAAAATTGAATTTTTGGCTTGTGTTCTGTTCATATAAGACTTGCATATTGGTAGCATTTAGAAGTTGAACGATGTAGTTATTCGGTTGCTCGCCGACTCGACCCTCTATGCTTCCATATTCTTCCAAATTTTGGAATTGAAAGGCTTGTTTTTGGAGGTCACAGGAATCGTTTTCTGCACTTACGAATGCGCCCTTTTCTAAATTCAGCAGAAACTTCTCTCGGTAAGGTAAAAATGAGCGTTTAATGGTTAACTCATTTGAATATTTGTTCCACATATATGCCTCATCGGGTAGCGTGATCGTTTCATTCTCTTCCGTTTTAAATTGGACACGTTTGCTGTCCCATGAAATAACTGGCTTTGGAAACGTTAGGACCAAAGAATCCTCAGGTGACACGTATTTACCTTGAGTGGGCAAGTAGCTTAATGTCAAGGGCGTTTGTGTAACTTTTTCTTTTCTTATTAATTCGCGGAACTTTACTTTTAGGGGTATTTTATAATTCCTGTCTAATGAATCTACAAGGTTGGCATTCAAGAATAATGTATCTTTTACTTCTTGGTTTTTCACATATATCCGGATGTTTTTATTCCCTTCTATCTGATAGATTAAGTCTTTTTTGTTTTCTAATTCCAATGCTTTAATTCCTCTATTCATTTCATACAAAACCGTTTTAGCCGTACTCGTTATTTTGGTGATTTTTAGTGGATCAAGGTTTTGAAGGGAAATAGAAAAATTTTTGGTTTCATTTTTATTTAAGGTAAAAAATGGTTCAGTCATAAAGTCGACCGGCTCTTTATTTGAGTTATAGATTAAGTTATTGTTGCCGTCTATAAATGCAGCCATATAATATTTTCCTTGTGCCAGATTTTCAAGCGTATAAATTCCGGAGGTATCCGTTTTCGTGAAATAATAGGGTTTTGATTTGTCTATTCTAAGGGTGTCATTATAGGGATATAGCCCCACTAATACATTTTCAAAAGCTTTATTTTGGTCGACCAATTTGATTTTTCCTGTAATGCTTAATGAATCAATGGTATTTGAAGTACTAAATACGAGTTTGATATTTTTGCCAACATTTCTTTCTGACACATCTTCGATTGAATTTCTAAAATTGAATGTGTAGGTCGTTTCGTCTTTTAGGGCGCTATCTAATAAAATGCTTAACCCATTTGGTCTTATGCGGGTTTGATAGGTTCCTATATTAGGCGTAATCAGTAATTCTTGATTTAGATTTCGAACATTGATGTATTCATTAAAGCTTAGGTCTAATTTTTTCCCCTTGTAATTTTTACTCTTGTTGAGCGGAATGGTGGTGACCAATTTAGGAGCAAGCGTATCTTTTTTCCCCCCTGGAGGATTAGCCATTTGGGCACAACTTTGAATGATTAAAAAAGTCGCGATAAATAAAAAGAAAAGGAGAACAACCTGTTTGCTTCGAAGATCAGACATGCTCAAAAATATATAAATTACTTGAATAATTTCCCTTCCCGAAATATGCATTTATGTTGGACCACAAGCCGATAATAAATGAACTGATAAATTTCTTTTTACCCGTTTTATATTCATGACTTAGTAATGAAATATAAAAACTGTCAAAAATCTGACCCCTTTTTGATTTTAACTTGAAGCCATGTTTTTTAGCTAAGGACTCTATTGTGCTTGGGTCGAAATGGTAGATATGTCTTGGTACATCATAGGCCGCCCAATGTTCTTTAAAGTAGTGCGCATCAAAACTTTTAGAATTAGGCAAGGCCAAAATTAAGACCCCCTCTTTTGCAATCCGAGAGTTAAAAAATTCGAAATATTCGTCAAGCTCGTATACGTGTTCTAATACATGCCAAAGAGAAATCAATCTAAACTTTTCTTCTTTTGGAATCTCTTTAATCGAAGGATATATATCGATGCCCAAGGTAGCTTCTGCCCTTGCGGCTGTTGCAGGATCCAATTCCATTCCGCTAATTTTCCATCCGGCTTTTTGGCACGCATGGAGAAAATGCCCATTACCACAACCAATATCTAAAAGCTCAAGATTGCCCGTTTTCTCTTTTTCAATCCAGCCTGTTTTTTGTTTTAAGGTAAAATTTCTAACTAGGTGGTAGAGCTTATTGATGATTCCTTCTTGTGTGTCGCTATGTGAAATGTAATTGTCCGACTTATAATATGGGCCCGCTTCAGTGGCTGTTGGCCTAGGATTTGTAAACAACAATTCACAGGCACCGCAACGATCGATCGCGAAATTTTCCTTTGAAACGGTATAATCTTTTGCCGTTATAAAGTGCAATAATTTTGTTTCTCCGCAGGCAGGACAGGCGCTTAGTTTTTCCATCATTATCGACCCATAAACAAAAGTAAAATGGAAACATCTGAAGCCGAAACCCCAGAAATCCTACTCGCTTGGCCTATGGTTTCAGGCCTAATTGCTTTTAGTTTTATTCTTGATTCTGTGGACAAGGTTTTGATTTTATCGTAATCAAAACTCGCCGGAATCGCTAAGTCTTCCATGGTTTTCATTTTGTCAACCATGAGCCTTTCTTTTTCTATATAGCTCTCGTATTTAACAATGATTTCCACTTGCTCGAGCTCTTCATTGCTATATCCATTTTTTATTTCTTTAAAGTTTTCATTGGTTAGCAATGCCTCAAAACTTAAATCAGATCGTCTTAATAAATTGACCAAAGGTGTACCTTCTCGGATGGGCGAACTTTGATTATTCTCTAGCCAATCGTTTATATTTTCAGGGCGAATTTTGATCGTTTTAATTTCATTCATGAGAGCAGCCACATTCGATTTTTTCTGAACAAATCGATCCATTCTTTTTTTGGTTGCTAGGCCTAGTTTAAATCCTTTGTCGGTCAACCGTTCATCCGCATTGTCTTGTCTGAGCAAGGTCCTAAACTCGGCCCTTGATGTAAACATCCGGTAGGGTTCATCTGTTCCTTTGTTAATCAAGTCGTCAATCAATACGCCAATGTAGGCATCTGATCTCGACAAGGTAAATGGATCTAATTGGTGTGTTTTTTGATGGGCATTAATGCCGGCCATTAGTCCTTGGCAAGCAGCTTCTTCATATCCCGTTGTCCCATTAATTTGGCCCGCAAAAAATAGTCCCGGAATTCTTTTAGTTTCAAGCGTCGACTTTAATTGAGTCGGCGGGAAGTAGTCATATTCAATCGCATAACCAGGCCTAAACATTTTAGCTTTTTCAAACCCTGGAATTAATCGAATCGCTTCAAATTGTATTTCTTCAGGTAATGAAGTTGAAAAACCATTCACATAAATTTCAACGGTTCTCCAACCTTCCGGCTCCACAAATATTTGATGGCTATCTTTATCGGCAAAGCGATTAATTTTATCTTCCACTGATGGACAATAACGTGGCCCCAATCCTTTGATTCTTCCAGCAAACATGGGGGATTTGTCAAAGCCTTTTCTTAATGCTTCGTGAACCTTTAAATTGGTATGCGTAATCCAGCAAGAGCGCTGTTCCTGAATGTGTGCCTCACTTAAATATGAAAAAGAACTTGGATTTTCATCACCCTTTTGCTCTTCCATCGCTTCATAATCCAAGCTCCTTCCGTCTACCCTTGGTGGCGTGCCAGTCTTCATTCTGCCCGACTCAAAACCGAGGGCAATTAATTGTTCCGTTAGCCCAATAGCCATCGGCTCAGCCATTCTTCCTCCACCAAAATTCTTTTCTCCTATATGGATGAGGCCATTCAAAAATGTCCCATTCGTCAGTACGACACTGGGCGCATAATAACTCATACCCATGCGGGTTTGCACCCCCTTCACTTCATTATTTTCAAGGATGATTTGTTGGACCGAGTCTTGCCAAAAATCCACATTCTTATTTTCCTCCAATGCCCAACGCCACTCTTCAGCAAATCTCATTCGGTCCGACTGACACCTAGGCGACCACATCGCTGGTCCCTTTGATCGATTCAGCATTCGAAATTGAATCATTGTTTTGTCGGAGATGATTCCTGACATTCCACCCAAGGCATCGATTTCTCGAACAATCTGTCCTTTAGCTACCCCGCCCATGGCCGGGTTGCATGACATTTGCGCAATGGTTTGCATGTTCATCGTAATGAGCAAAACGCGCGAACCCATTTGTGCTGCCGCATGCGCCGCCTCACAACCTGCGTGTCCCGCCCCTACTACTAAGACATCGTATGTATTTTGCATGCAAATTTAATTGGGTGTTCCACGTGAAACACAGATTGTATTTATATGTTTTTAAGGTGTTCGTTTTCCTTGTTTCGCATCAACTCTTTTTGGGCCTTGTCTTTGTCTTTATATCCGGCAAGATGTAGTAAACCATGCACCATCACTCGCTTTAATTCGGAGTCTCCGGTGTCAAATTTTATCGCATTTTCGCGAACTCGTTCAACGGAAATAAAGATATCCCCCTCAATCATTTTTGGGTCTTCTGAATTATCAAAGGTGACAATGTCTGTTAAAGTGTCGTGGCCTAAATATTTCTGATTGATGTCCAATAAATAGGCATCCGAACAAAATATATAATTCAACTCTCCTATGGTAAAGCCTTCTGCCTTGGCCGTATCTTTTAGCCAAGCCTTGTGCTTTAGCTTTTCCTTTAACCCAAATGTTATGTCTTCTGTTAGGAATGTGATCATATTTAATTTCAAACTACGAATTTACGAAAAAGCATCTTCGAAATGCTCAATTTTGATGGCTTGGGGGTAAAAATTAACCGAAATCGCATCAAAACGGATCTCTTGGTCCCAATTTTTATCTATTTGATAGTCATTTGCCGCTTGAAATAACATGTGTTTTTTATGTTCGCCAATGCGATCTTCTGGATTTCCGTGAAATGTTTTTTGTAAAGACTTTACTTCTACGAAAACAAGTAGAGCCCCGATTTGACCAATGATGTCTACTTCTGCCCTGCCCGACCTATAATTTTTCTCAAGAATTTGATATCCCATATTCATTAAATATCGGCTCGCTAACCTTTCTGCTTGTTGGCCCTGCTTTAAATGTTTCGCCATTCTCGTATATTTGTTTTGGCCAAAGTACGTGCTTTGTTGTCATGATTAGAAGTGTTAAGTCCCATATGTACCAGCAGAACAAAAAAGTCCAAGTTGTTGATTTAAATCTTGCCCCCTACCAAGTTGCATGGGATATGCAAGAAAGACTCATGTCGGACATTTCAGAAATCAAATTGGCCAATCGGAATGTAGTTCAGTCGGATCAAGCCCCAACACCTAATTACCTTTTGTTTTGCGAGCATCCCCATGTGTATACTTTAGGGAAGAGCGGAGACGCGTCTCACCTTTTGATGGAGGAGGAGTTTTTGCATACCATAAATGCAAGCTTTTTTAAAACAAATCGAGGCGGAGACATTACATATCACGGGCCAGGCCAACTCGTTGGCTATCCTATATTTGATTTAGAGAATTTTTACACCGACATACACTTGTATTTAAGAATGCTGGAAGAAGCCATTATTCTAACTTGTCAGGACTATGGCTTGGCAGCAGGCAGAATTAACGGCTTGACCGGAGTTTGGATTAATCATGAATCAGACCAAGCAAGAAAAATCTGTGCTTTTGGAGTTAAGGCATCCCGGTGGATCAGCATGCATGGATTTGCATTTAATATCAAGCCCGATTTATCATATTTTTCTCACATCGTTCCTTGTGGGATATCAGAAAAAGGGGTGACGTCTTTAAGCCAAGAACTAGGCCTTGATGTCAATGAATTAGAGGTAAAGGAACTCGTTTTGGGATACCTTAGTTCATTGTTTGGATTTGAAATCATTCGCGTTCCACGTGAAACACTAGTTGCCTAAATATATTAATCGTTCCACGTGAAACAAAATGGAGACCATAAAAAACTTTAAGAACACATTATTTATTGACATCGAAACGGTAAGCGGATCCGATAATTTTTCCTCAATTTCTGATCGAATGAAAGATTTTTGGGTAAAAAAGGCGAAGAATTTGGCAAATCCTGCCAATATTTCTTTTGAGGAAATGTATTTTGAACGGGCGGCTTTGTATGCCGAGTTTGGTAAAATTATTGTCGTGGGAATGGGATTTTTGTTTGTCAATAAACAAGGGGAGTTGTCATTGAAGGTTAAGACCATTGCTAATGCAGACGAAAAAGAGTTACTAGTAGAGTTCATTGACTTTATTAATAAGACATATAAATCTAGGGAGCTGACACTCGTGGCACACAATGGAAAAGAATTTGATTTCCCTTATTTGTGTAGGAGAATGCTAGCGAATCGGCTTGAAATACCCAAATCATTGCAATTACAAGGCAAAAAGCCATGGGAGATTACACACCAAGATACCATGGAAATGTGGAAGTTTGGTGACCGGAGATCCTATAGCTCATTGGAATTGTTGGCCGAATTAATGGGAATAGAAGGAGCAAAAATAGACCTATCTGGGGACCGCGTAAATCACGTTTTTTATAAGGAAAAGGATTTAGATCGAATTGCGGCTTATTGTGGGGATGATGTTATCATTGTGGCCCAACTATACTTAAGGTTTCATTTCTTAAGTATTGTTGAGCCACAGAATATAGAAAAGATATAATTCCTATAGTATTTTAGCCGGATTTCCGAATACGCGCTTTCCAGCAGGTATATTTTCTATCACTACGCTCCCAGCTCCTACTGTTGATCCTTTGCCGATGGTCAAGCTTCCTACGATCGTTGAGCCGATACCTACAAATACATTTTTGTCAATTTTAGCTCCTTTGCCGATAGTGGTGCCAGCGCCAATTTGAGAGAACTCTTCAATGATTACTCCCGTTTCAAGTGTTACGCCTGGGCCGATGATTACATTGTCGGATATTTTAGTTTCAGGTGATATGATGGATCCTGCGCCTATATAAATTCCATAAGACAAACTCTTAACATTGGCGATTAATGCGTTCGGGTGAATGGCATTGACCGGCTTTATTTTTCGGTCTTCTTCGATGGTTTCAATCATCTTTTTTCTTTCAATAGGGTTTTCTAAGGCGACAAATACACCGCAGGTTTTGCCTATTAAATCCCAATAGGTATTTTCTTCTGTGTTCCCTAAAACTGGAATTTCTCCTATTTCTGTACCTTGTTTTTTTGGATCATCGTCCAAAAAACCATAAATAATTACGTTGTTGATTTGTAATATGTGAGCTACTTCTATAGCAAATGGATTTGCGCCTATAATAATTACGGGTAATGAAGTCATTTGTATTGGTTTATTTTATTTGTGTAATCGGTTAAATTAAAAGCAATTTGATTGTTACATGTCATTTGCAAGGTGGAGTAATTTTTTCCTTTCTCAATGGTCTCATGTTTGTTTAATTGATAATTAGTTGCGTCAATTTCGGTGAGTCCCGAGTAAATGCTAAGGTCTCCTATTTCCTCTAGTGTCCAAGTAAATTCAATTTTGCCATTGATATATTCTTCGCAGATATTGATGCCTATGTCAGCCCTTATATTTTTGTTTAGAGGCGCATTAATTAGTTTGATATCAAAGATATTTCTTTCGTTGGTGAGCAAGGATTGATAGGTAGCGATTTCTTCGGTTTTCCATTCTTCTGTGGCTATTGCGTAGAACGCGTCCAACAATAAACAAGCATTCGTTTTTCGGAGGGATTGTTTTTCTAGATCCCATCCAGCTCCTCCAGATTCTAGGAGTATGAGCCCAAATCCCTGGGATTGAAAATAATCGCCGAATGCCCTTGCGTTATATTCGTCGGTCCATTTGGCAATTTTATTTGGGTAAATTTCTTGTACAATTTGTGTTAATCTATTGGCTAATTTCCCAGCCCTTAGCCTAGAATCTGTCCATGTTCCGGACTCGTCTCCTGTAGTTGCCAGTAAGGCTATGTGAGTTTGGTGCGGGCTAATTCCTACCGAGTATAATCGATGTTGGTCATGTAAATTAAAGGAGAACAATGGATTAATTTGATGTGCCCAGTCGTGTAAAATTTTAGCTTCAGGGGAGTTTAATTTACCTGCATCTCTGTTCATGTCTATTCCTAATGCGGTTTCCCGTGTCCATCTTTCTGCGCCATCCGCATTTAATCTAGGAATAATAAATAGTGTAATTTTCTGATGTAATTTTTCCCTAAATTCCGACAATTTGTCCCCACTTTGAGATAAAAAAAGAAAAATATCAGCTAAAGCCATGGTAGCTGTTGCTTCATCCCCGTGCATTTGTGACCAAGCGCAAATATGTATAGGGCCTACGCCAAATTTTACTTGATGAATGGGTTTTCCTTCATATGTTTGGCCAATTTCTGAAACGTCCAACAAAGGATTTTGACTCCATTCATCTAGTAAACTTAGCCACAGCTCATAGGAGAATGCTCGTTCTTTAATTCGAGGCTCCTTGAATGAATCATAAGAGTTTTCAATATTTTTATACATTATTGATAGGGTGTTTTGGGTATCCAGTTGGCGACCTTTTGAGATTTATATAAACCCGTATTTCCAGATAGGTACATAACCAAACAAGTTCCGATTAGGTAACAAACCCATGCAGAGGGACCAAAAAGTTCAATGCCTAAACACAATCCAGTGATTGGAGTTTTTGTTAAACCACAATACAAAGATACAAATCCGATGGCAGCTAAAAATGCATGAGGCAATTGTATCCATTCGGAAAGTGATGAACTTGCGTGTGAACCGATTAAAAATAGTGGGGTTGCCTCCCCTCCTTTAAAACCTAGCGCAAGACTTAGGGTAGTTGCTATTAATTTCGATCCGGCAAATTCTATATTGGAATATGTTTCTTGAAAGGGCTGTAATAAAAATTCCGATCCTAAACCGATACTCGATTTGAAGAGAGGAATTTGAAATACAAGAAGTAGAATTATACCCGAAATGAGTCCTTTGAGAATCGATTGTCTGGGTAATTGGCCAAGCAGTTTTGAAATATTCGATTCTAGGCGCTTATAAACCAGTCCAATTATACCCAAAAATAGGCCTATACAAATCAATTTAGCCCAAAATAGCATTGAAATTTGAGGTAAAAAAACAGCGGGATAAAATAGATGTTTTGTGCCCCCCACGTGTAAACTGATGAAATTCGCTAAAAAAGAAGTGGATGCGCAAGCAAATAAGGATCGCCAATGAATTTTTCCAACCGTCCCGATTTCAAGTCCAAAAAAACAACCCGCCAGTGGAGTTCCAAATACGGAGGAAAATCCAGCGGCTATTCCAGCTCGAATCCAAATCGATTTTTCTTGAGAAGAGCAGTTCAATTTTTGTAAAGTTATTTGAGCTACATTCCCACCGAACAAAACCGCGGTCCCTTCCCTTCCCACAGAAGCGCCGACCAAATGACTTAACCAAGTACTGGCAATGGCATAGATTCCCGAAATTCCTGCTTGGGGAGCAATTGGTAATGATGGATCATTTAATTGTTCAACTAGATTGTTTGCATTTGATTGAATAAAATTAGATGGATATGTTTTTATAACATGGAAAAAGATTCCGACGAATGGAAGCCCATATAAAAGCCAAGGTGCCTCACCACGAACCCATGCGATTTGTTCTAATCCCCAAAGAAAGAGGGACGACATAGATCCTACTAGAATGGATATGCTTACTAAAATCCCCAACCTTGTAATCAGATAGATAGGTTTTAATTCCACAAGGTAAAAATTTGTTTCAAAGGTAAGAATATTATTTTCCCTACATTTGCAAAGTTAAACAAAGCCAATTCTGATGAGTGAATTTTTACGTTTAGGATTGAATCCACAATTACAACGCGCATGCGATGTGGTTGGATATTCTTTACCAACTCCCATTCAGGAGAAGGCAATTCCCTTATTATTGCAGGGCCATGACGTTTTAGGAATAGCTCAAACGGGAACTGGTAAGACGGCTGCGTATGCTTTGCCGATTTTAATGCGGTGTAAATATATGCAGGGGAGCTTACCAAGAGCCCTTATTTTAGCCCCCACTCGCGAACTTGTCATGCAAATCCACGAAGTGATGGTGGGTTTAGCCCAATTTACTGATTTAAGAATTTTAGCTCTTTATGGAGGCCTAGGCCCCAAAACTCAGATTCAAACCTTAGAGGCTGGGGTAGATATCTTGGTTTCAACCCCCGGTCGATTTTTAGAATTATACCGCAAAGAAGCCATAGGCACTAAAGATTTGAAGTACCTGATTTTAGATGAGGCTGATAAAATGATGGACATGGGATTTATGCCACAGATTCGTCAAATCTTAGAAAAAATACCTTATAAAAAGCGTCAAAATGGTTTGTTTTCGGCAACTTTTCCCGAGAAAGTTGAGAATCTTTCCCATGAATTTTTAGAATTTCCTCATAAAATAGAAGTTACGCCTCAGGCTACTCCGGCAAGTCAAGTCACGCAATTTGTTTATGAAGCGCAAAACGTTCAAACCAAGTTGAACGCACTCGCACATTTCTTGCAAAATCCTGAATTTGAGAGAGTTATGATATTTTGTAGAAGTAAAGATATCGTAAATCAGGTGGAAAAATATTTAAGTTTTAGAGTCGTTCCTGTGGAACAAATTCGAGTGATACATTCGAATAAAGGTCAAAATACGCGTATAAATGCGATGCAGCAATTTCGAGAAGGCAGCATTCGGGTTTTGGTTACGACAGATGTAGCGTCCCGCGGCATCGATATTCCTAAGGTTTCACATGTGATAAATTTTGACGTACCATTAATCTACGAGGATTATGTGCATCGAATTGGGAGGACAGGAAGAGCTGAGCAAGTGGGCGAGTCGATCACTTTTATCACGTTAGCTGAGACTTACCATTGGCATAAAATTGAGGAAATTATCCATCAAAAAATAGATATTTCATCTTTGCCAAATGATATAAAAGTGGAAGAGACGCCATTTTTAGAACATCAAGATATGCTCAGGTCGGTTGACGAGCAGCGAAAAAGAGAGGACCCCGATTTTAAAGGCGCCTTTCATGATAAAAAATGGGTTATTAAGGCTAGAGCCAACGGAAATAAAGCTGCGCTGAAAGGATTAGGTAAAAATGGATTAACGCGCAGCGGAGCGGTTGCTCAGGGAGTTAAAACCGGACCTAAATCAATTGGCAAAACGGCAGGCAAACCAGGACCGAAGGGCCCGGATCGCAATAACCGACCCGGAAAAAATTCAAAATACAAGACAGCCGCACCAGGAAATAAAAAGAAAAGATAGATTTGTGATATGAAAATAATTAAATTAATCACTTTGTTGATGTTTGTGTCAACCTTAACTTGGGCTCAAAAGCCAGTTAAATACCAAGTATTATTTGGAAATAAAGCGTTGCCGCAAAAAGATAAGTTGGAGTTAGACCAGTTTATAGCTAGTTGCGATGCAAGTTTTGCGTCTAGAAAAGAAGCAGCTAATTTCTTCGCTGAGCGTGCTTGGGAGTTTGTTGCCTCAGGCAAATTAGATACGGCTACTTATCGATTTAACTTGGTAAATGCATTGGATACGGCAAGCATAGATGCCTTTTGGGGTTTAGGGGTTATTTCATTTCAGCGAAAAGATTATCCTTTGGCTAAGCAATTGTTGGCAAAAGGATTAATTTCTGATCCAAGCCAGGCGCTCATGCGCGTGGACTATGCCATTGTACTTTTGAGTTGTTATTTAGATGGTAAGGATTGTGGTACTTTGTCAGAAGCGGACGCGGAGTTGGCTCAGTCTTTGAAAGACGAACCAAAGAACGCCAATGGGTGGATGAAGAGGAGCCAAGTAGCTTATTATCAAGAAAAGTATGAGCTTGCGTGGACCTATTTTCACGAATGTAGGACTTTAGATATATTACAAATGGACTTGAATTTTGGTAGCCAATTGGCCGAAAAAATGCCAGATCCTAAAGGAATTTTTAAATAATGAGCGATGGGATTCCGTTCTTTTTTTGCTAAACCCTTTGCTAAACGAGTCGTAAAAAAACATCGTTTAAGTCATCAAAATGCGATAGAGAGACAGGATTTTTGGTTGTCGCATCATTTAAAAAAAGCCGAAAATACGATATTTGGGCAGGCTTTTACTTTCGCCAAAATCAGAAACTATTTAGAGTTTAAATCCATTGTCCCAATCGCTGAATATGAGGATTTAAAATCGTATATCGACGAGATGGTTAAGGGGGCTGAAAATATTTTATGGCCAGGAAAACCCGCATATTTTGGCAAAACATCTGGGACAACTTCTGGAGTTAAATACATTCCTATTTCAAAAGAGTCCATGCCATTTCATATTCAAGGTGCGAGAGACGCTCTTTTGCACTATGTTTTTTATAGTGGAAATGTGGCTTTTTTAGATCGGAAATTAATTTTTTTATCAGGCTCTCCCGAATTGGATATAAAGAATGGGATACCCACGGGCCGATTATCTGGCATTGTAAATCACCATGTTCCGGGGTATTTAAGGGGGAATCAATTGCCCACTTATCAAACGAATTGCATCGATGATTGGGAGGAAAAGCTTACGGCGATTGTTCGGGAAACACATTCTCAGCAGATGGGATTAATCTCAGGAATTCCTCCTTGGGTTCAAATGTATTTTGATCGGCTGGAGGAGCTAACAGGCCAAAAAGTAGGCGATTTGTTTCCTGACTTTCAATTGTTTGTCACCGGCGGGGTCAACTTCGAACCGTATAGGCAAAAATTAATGTCGTCAATAGGCCGAGAAGTTGATGTGCTTGAAACCTACCCAGCATCTGAGGGCTTTATAGCTTTTCAGGATTCAACTGTGGAAGAGGGTTTATTGCTTAATGTAGACGGAGGTATTTTTTATGAGTTTGTGCCTACGGAAACGTATTTTTCTGCCCAGCCGATGAGATTGTGTTTGGCGGAAGTAGAGCTAGGCGTAAACTATGCCCTTTTATTAACCACGAATGCTGGCCTTTGGGCCTATTCCATCGGCGATACGGTTAAATTTGTTTCTTTAAATCCCTATCGGATTATTGTTACAGGCAGGATTAAACATTTTATATCTGCATTTGGCGAACATGTTATTTCAGAGGAAGTCGAGCGTGCGATGAAAGCGGCTTTGTCGGCATGCCCGGAGGCCAATATTGTTGAATTTACGCTAGCTCCCCAAATTAACCCTTTCTCCGGCGAACTTCCTTATCATGAGTGGCTCGTTGAGTTTTCAAAGAAACCCAAAAACATTTCTTTGTTTAAAGATGCTTTGGAAAAATCCATGCAGCAACAAAACATATACTACAAAGATCTGATCGTTGGCGGTATTTTACAAACACTCGTTTTGACTCCGCTGAAGAAAAATGCATTTATAAATTACATGAAATCGGAGGGAAAATTAGGTGGACAAAACAAGGTTCCTCGTTTATCCAATGATCGTTTAATTGCCGATAAACTAAGTTAATTTTATAATTTTGGCTCCCAAAATCGGCATCAAAAATACGAGTATGCTGGCGATTAATGAAGGGATTCCAATGGCCCATAAAAAGCTAATCCAAAGAGCTAAATAAATGGGGTATGTAAATAATAAGGCGGCAAAAAGGACCGAATCAAAAAATACGGTTTGCTTAAATTTCAAGTCAACACCATATTCAATCAATCGATAATAGGGAAGATGAAAATAATAGAAAAAACCATGTGAAATAGATGTTTTTTCAATCGGAACATGGATATTTTTATACATTTCTTGCATCGCGGAAGCATTGAAAACCAAACGATCACTCGATTCAATAATGGGTTTAATCGAATGGATTTCAGAGATGTCAATATTCACACTTTTGCCTATTCCTCTAAATGAATTATATGCGATTCCGATGACATGAACCTGGGGAAAAACGGCAAGGACATGGAGCGTTTCTAAAATTCTAGAGGCGCCTTTTTTAAATGGCTGAATGTCATGAGTGTTTAAACAAATGCCTTCAATAAAAATTAAAACAGCTCCGCCCTCTTTAATGATGTCGACAGATTCTTGAAATGTATGACTATTTCTGTGCAAATGTTCCTTTCCTTCTCTTGCTCTAAAAACCGGAATCATGCCAACGGATCGGAGCAGGTATCCAAAAATGGGATTTTGGAAAACGTCTCCTCGGGCTAAAAAATGTATTTTTCTTTGATAGAAGGCGCCAATAATGACCGCGTCTAAAAATGAATTTGGGTGGTTGGCCACCAATAAAAGCGGACCCTTGGAATTTAAATATTGCTGATTCCCGATATTTACCTTGGGGCAAAATATCCTTAGCGCAAGCCTAACCCAAAATTTTAAAAAATAAACCACCCGATATAATTTAAGATTAAATCTAAATAATAAAATCGCTTTGTGCAACGCTCTTAATTAGCTTAAATTTAGGTGAATATTTTGAATGGATGGAAAAAATACTAAAACAACTAGCGGAATTATCAGCCAATATTTCTCAGTCGGAGAGGCAAAATGTTGCCATATCAAACGCAAGTATTGGCTGGCAAATAGACCATTCTTTACGAGTAATGAATCAAGTTATTGCTGCTTTAATTCGTTCGAACCCAGATGAGTACAAGCCTAAATTTAATTGGCGCAAAACGTATGTATTTTTAACGAAAAGAATCCCCAGAGGGAAAGTGAACGCCCCTAAGGGTATTTTACCTACGGAAGAAATTACGGAATCGAGTTTACATTCAGCCATTGAGCTAGCCAAAGAAAACATTCTTTTATTAGGGAATTGTAACCCAAACCACTTTTTTGTACATCCATTTTTTGGTCAGGTAAACGTTCGTGAAACGTATGTTTTTATTGAGGTCCACACAGCACACCATTTGAAAATAATAAGGGATATTTGTAAGTAAATCTGTTTACATGGATTATAAGCCGCCCAAATCAACGATATCAAACACCTATTTTATTTTGGCGCATTTTCAATAGCGCGTCACACCATAGATTAATTTTCTGATTTTGCTCATTTTTGTACAATGCCCAATTTACCTAGGAAGGCAAGGGGATAGAAATTTGTACCTTGGTAAAAATTAGCACAAATTTAATGGCATCAATCACTTCAAAAATCCTTCGTTACTGGAAAATAATAGGACCAGGTTTAGTCACAGGTGCGAGCGACGATGACCCTTCGGGTATTGCAACTTATTCGCAAGCCGGCGCTGCTTTTGGATTGTCGACACTTTGGACTTCTATTGTTGCATTTCCATTAATGGCCGCCATTCAAAAAATGTGTGCCAGAATAGGTTTGGTTACGAACCAAGGATTAACAGGCACCCTTAAATCGCATTATCCGAGGCCAATTCTGTACATCATGTTAATTTTTAGTTTCCCTGCCATCGTCATGAATATTGGTGCCGATATAGCAGGGATGGGCGCCGTGGGGAACTTACTTTTTCCTTCTATTGACGCTATGTTCTTTAGTGTATTTTTCACCATTTTACTTTTGGGACTCATCATTTATTTGCCCTATACCCAAATAGCATCCATTTTAAAGTACCTCTGCATCGTTATTTTGGTCTACTTTATTGTCCCTTTTTTGTATAAACAAGATCTTGTCGAGATCGTAAAATCGACCTTCATCCCAACCATCAAATTGGACAAAGATTTTATTGCCATTATTGTCGGCATATTAGGTACGACCATTTCTCCTTATCTTTTTTTCTGGCAAGCTTCCGTCGAAGTAGAAGAAATGAAACACAAAAAGCATCACGTGATTGTCAATAAAAAAATCATTCATGAAATGAATCAGGATGTTGATTTCGGAATGACGGTCTCAGGCTTTGTGATGTACTTTATTATTTTAACAACGGGAACGGTTTTGTTTCAAGGCGGCATTCATCAAATAGATACGGTTGAGCAAGCGGCCATTGCCCTAAAGCCATTGGCAGGAAATTTGGCCTATTTACTTTTTGCCGTCGGGGTTATAGGAACGGGCCTGATTGCCATTCCTCTTTTAAGCGGGTCGCTCTCTTATATATTCACGGAGACATTTGGTTGGGAACAAGGGCTGGATAAAAAATTCCATCAGGCAAAAGGCTTTTATACCATTATTGCCATCTCATTGCTTTTGGGTTTATCGCTGAATTATGTAGGCATTTCGCCGATGAAAGCGTTAATTTACACAGCTATTTTATATGGATTAACCGCGCCCGTATTAATTGCAATTATTCTACACATTTCGAATAACAAACAAATTATGGGCGAAAATGTGAATGACTTAAAGGCTAATATTATGGGATTTGCAGCTTTAATCATCATGACATTAGCGGCAGGAACCTTAATTTACATGCAAATTTTTGATTAGGAGAAGGGTTATTTTATGACTCTAAAAGTCCAATGCATGTTGAATTCAGCGACCACAATTCCATCCGAATTTTCACCCGTAGAAAGGCAAGTGATTTTAGTGCTTTCACCCGTTTTGATGGCTTCTTCAACCGCCATTTCGATTTCTTTTCCTTGATCGCAGCTGAATAAAATGACCCCTGTTGCCTTTTTTAAAAACGTGGCTTCCATGCCTCCTACCAGCATGCTGACCTTGGGGGACCTTTGATATACTTGTGATAAGGCTAGCATCCCGCTGCACATTTCCGCCGCCATAGCCTCTACAGCAAAGTACATGGACCGAAAGGGATTTTGATTAAACCAAGAAAGTTTAATGCGAACAACGCAAGTCTCCGCGTCAAAGTGTTGTATGCTCAAACCAGCAAAAAATGCAGAGGAAAGCTTTTGAAATAAAAAAAACTTCAATAGGATGGGTCGAGTAATGATCGACTTGAATTTATTAAATGAAGGATTCATGTGATGAAATAAAAATTATCCTTGAATTAGTACTGCAAATAGCTATGTAAAATAGGTTCTAAAATAGCTTTTAAAATTCAACGAATATAGCAATTAAATTTTCCTTCCACCTGATAATTTCGTAACCTTGCGCTAGATTTATCAAGAATCTGATTATCATCAATAAACGAATATGGCCGATAAAAACACATTAAAAGAAGAAGCCCTTCATTATCACGCAAAAGGTAGACCAGGAAAAATTGAGGTTATTCCATCTAAAGAAACGGCGTCTCAAAAGGATTTGACATTAGCTTATTCCCCAGGTGTCGCAGATCCTTGTTTGGAAATTGCGGCTAACCCAGAAGATATCTATAAGTACACGGCGAAAGGAAATTTGGTTGCCGTAATTTCTAATGGAACCGCTGTTTTGGGTCTTGGAGATATCGGCCCCGGAGCTAGTAAACCCGTGATGGAAGGGAAGGGTTTGCTTTTTAAAATCTATGCGGATATCGATGTGTTTGACCTTGAGTTGAATACCAAAAATGTCGACGAGTTTGTTCGAACAGTTAAAATTTTAGAGCCTACTTTTGGTGGGATTAATTTAGAGGATATTTCGGCACCAGAATGTTTTGAGATTGAAGAGCGATTAAAGGCTGAATTGGATATTCCGGTGATGCATGACGACCAACACGGAACCGCGATTATTAGTGCGGCGGCATTACTAAATGCATTGGAAATTGTCAAAAAAGATATTTCAAAAGTTAAAATTATCATCAATGGCGCTGGCGCATCGGCTACTTCTTGTACGCGGCTTTATTGTTCTTTAGGTGCGCAAAAACAAAACATTTTAATGTTTGATTCCAAAGGCCTTATACATCCAAGTAGGACCAATTTAGATGGTCGGAAAGCTGAATTTGCCAATGATCATTTTTCACCTGAAACAAGCTTAACAGAGGCTTTAGTTGGCGCAGATGTATTCGTCGGCCTATCTAAAGGAGATATTCTTTCTGGAGAAATGATTAAGCCAATGGCCCCAGATTGTATTGTTTTTGCGATGGCAAATCCAACTCCTGAGATATCTTATGATAAAGCATTGCATGCGCGCAAGGATATTATTTTTGCTACAGGACGGAGCGACTATCCAAACCAAGTGAATAACGTTCTTGGATTTCCCTACATCTTTAGGGGGGCACTCGACGTAAGGTCCAAAGTGATCAACGAAGAAATGAAATTGGCCGCCGTGTATGCGCTAGCTGATCTGGCTAAAAAGCCGGTTCCTGACATCGTTAATTTGGCCTATGGGCAAGACAATATTGTTTTTGGCCGAGAGTATATAATTCCCAAACCCGTCGACCCCCGACTCTTAATGACCGTTGCGCCAGCGGTGGCATTGGCCGCAATGAAGTCTGGAGTTGCGAAGCATCCCATTGAAAACTGGGAAGCCTATGAACTACAATTATCTAAGCGGTTAGGACTGGATAATACGTTGATGAAAGTGATTATCAACAAGGCAAAAACAAAACCTAAGCGAGTGGTCTTAGCTGATGCTGAAAATCTATCGGTTTTAAAAGCAGCCCAAGAAGTGTTACAAGAAGGAATTGCTACGCCCATTTTATTAGGAAACAAGGAGGTAATTCTGCAAATTTTAAATGAAAACTCAATCAAGCTCCCAGGAGTAGAAATTATAGATCCTTATTTGCCAGTGGCGGATGAAGATAAAGAACGAGCCAATCGGTATAGCGAGTTATTATTTATACGCCGACAAAGGCAAGGGTTAAACAAAGCGGAGGCCCAAAAAATCATTCGAAGAAGAAATTATTTTGGAAGTATGATGGTCAGTACGGGAGATGCGGATGCCATGATTGGCGGAATGAGCCGTAATTATCCTGATACCGTTCGTCCAGCTTTGCAGGCTATTGGAAGAAAAGAGGGGGTTCAAAAAGTGTCAGGAATGTACATTTTAATGAGCCGATTTGGCCCATTATTCCTAGCAGATACTACGGTAAACTTCAACCCAAGTGCAGAGGAAATCGTTGAGATCGCGGAGTTGTCGGCCAAGCAGGTCGAAAAGTTTAATATCAAACCACGTATCGCTTTGATCACCTATTCAAATTTTGGAAGTGCAGAAGGAGAAGACGCTAAAAAGATGAAAAGCGCGGTCCAAATGTTAAAACAAAGAAATCCCAATATGATTGTAGACGGGGAAATTCAAGCCCACTTACCCTTCAACATTGAGTTGCTGAAAGAGAATCATCCTTTTAGTGATTTAGCTGAAAAAGGGGCAAATGTCTTAATTTTTCCTAATTTATCTTCTTCCAATATTGCCTATAATTTGGTCAAAGAAATAGCCGGAATTGAAAAAATTGGGCCGATTTTATTAGGGCTTAAAAAACCAGTACACGTGTTGCAACTAGGCTCAACGACCAGAGAAATTGTAAATATGATAGCCATTGCAGTCGTGGATGCACAAATGAGTAAATAATGATACAAGTACAAACACAAATTCAGACCTCATTAGAAACAGTTTGGGATTGTTTTACAAACCCCAAGCATATTGTTCATTGGAATTTCGCCTCTCCCGATTGGCATTGTCCCAAAGCGACCAATGACCTTATCGAAGGAGGGGAATTTCACTACACCATGGCGGCAAAAGATGCTTCTTTTGAGTTTGATTTTTGGGGAACTTTCACGCAAATAGACCATTTCAAAAAATTAGAAATTGTGTTAGGCGATGGCAGAAAGATGTCCGTTATTTTTGAGTCTAAAGGAGGTGAAACAACCCTAACAGAGCTTTTTGAGCCCGAGTCAGAAAATTCACATGCGCTACAGAGAGAGGGTTGGCAATCAATATTATCTAGTTTTAAAAACTACGTCCTAGGTTTATGAGGCTTTTACCCTATTTTGTTTTTCTTGTTTCATTTGCTGCATTTTCCCAACAAAATCCCTACGAAAAGGAAATAGCTACCTTTCGTCAAACACGCATTGATAGTTTAAAACATGAAAACGGATACCTTAATTTATCCGGATTATTTTGGTTAAAAGAAGGTGAAAATACCATAGGCGCCGACCCCCAAAATGATTTTAATTTTCCCGCAGAACATTCAGATTCTTTTTTAGGTAAAATTGTTTTGAATAATGGAGTGGTAAGGTTTAAATCAAACAAAGAGAACCAGGTGTTTTCATTGGGCCAAGCGGTGACCGATATGATCATTTTTCAAGATAAAAAAGTTGTTGTTTTGGAACACAAATCGCTTCGTTGGTTTATCATTAAAAGAGGAGATAAATATGCGCTCCGGCTCCGGGATGTAGACGGAGAATATGTGCGGAACTTTAAGGGCATCACCTATTTTCCTTTGGATCCTTCTTGGCGAGTTATAGCAAAATTTGTACCTACCCAAGGAAAACAATTACGTATCACAGACATAACTGGGCGTACTTATTTAGAGGATTCTCCGGGGGTATTACATTTTACGAAGGGGGGTAAAAAATTTATATTGGAAGCGGGCGGAACCATGGACGAATTTTTTATTGTATTTGGAGATTTAACCAATAAAAAGTCTACTTATGGAGGAGGCAGATTTTTATATGCGAGTGCGCCGGATAAAGATGGAAATGTTATTTTAGACTTTAATAAATCCCTTAATCCACCCTGTGAGTTTACGCCCTTTGCGACCTGTCCTTTGCCTACCCAAGAGAATAAAATGAATGTGGAAGTTGGAGCAGGTGAAAAATCAACAGGATTTTCGAAGCATTAAAAAAATTCGAATTTCTCATTAGTTTATTTAATTTAGTATTTTAATTTAAAGCGTATTTCAGCAAAAGTCGATATAGCAATTAATGTATATGGAAAGCCTTTTCAAACGGCTTTAGCTATTCGTTCCCTAATTAAATATTCTGGAGATCATGTGGGTAGAATTTTCATCAAATTTGAAAAAAAACAACCCTTTGGTTTTGATGAAAATCAATTGAGAGATTTATTGAAAGGTCTGGATGTGGTATACTATAAGCCTTCGCTTTTTTTAGGGTGGTGGCAAATTCAAAAGAGAAATTGGGTCAATAAATTACTCTTTAAAATTCCACTGTTTCGATTTTCCATTAGGTACCAATATCCTTGGGAAAAAACGGAAGCCAATTATCTCTTTTTATCTCACAATGACATGGTTTTTCATGGGGATATTTTATCCAACTACTTAAGTAAAATCGAAGATAACATAGCCATAGGACATGTAGGGCAATGTTGGAATTGCCCAGCACATAAAATTCATTGTGATGGAGATCGTTATTGGGACTATAGGCCTACCATGGACGAGCTTTCCAATTTGTATGAAAATTGGCCTGTGAATCGAGCCGTAATCTGGGGACTTATTCAACCGGGAAAAGCGAGTTGGCCTCTACCAGAATGTCGCTTGAACGAACATGCCGCCTTAATTAATATGCAAATTGCACGCAAGCTTACGGCCCCGAAGGGCTCATTTTCTCCCATCGGTTTAATGACGATGGACACCGGAATAAAATGGTTTCAAGATGCTGCAAATGCTGGATACAAAGTCATTCATGACTCCTTTTTCAAGTATGCCAAACACGGGATGTTTAATGAAGCCGGTTCTGGACATGGAGCATTATTTGACGAGAACCTTTACAACAAAGAAGAGTCATTAGCCAAAGAAATGCTGGAATCTAAGTCTTTTTAGTTTTTCTCAAACCATTTGGCATAATCGATATAATTCATCGCAGTCCGCATGAATATTTCTGCCGCATCAGGACTTACCTTTTTTAAATATTTCGCAGGATTCCCCGCATAAATACTACCAGAAGGCACGCGCGTATTTTGAGTGACAACGGCTCCAGCGGCAATGATACTGCCCGTTTCAATATAGGCCCCATCCATGATGATGGCCCCCATTCCTACCAGAACTGAATCTTCAATCGTGCAACCATGTACAATGGCATTGTGCGCAATAGAAACATAATTGCCAATCGTCGTTTCCGTTTTTTGATAGGTACAATGGATTACGGCACCATCTTGAATATTGGAATGATGGCCAATCCTGATTTTATTGACATCCCCTCTGATCACTGCATTAAACCAAATGGTACAAAAATCGCCTATTTGGACATCACCTACGATCGTGGCGTTAGGCGCTTGCCAACTGTGATTTCCAAATTGCGGGGATACCCCTTTTACCGGTAAGATTAGTGCCATGTGTTGCTATTTATGCAGGCCATTTGCCTTGTAATTTCATCACTTTTTCGATAACATCTCGAACCGCACCCTGCCCACCCTTGTATGGTGAAACGTATTTAACCGCCGATTTAATTTCTGGAATCGCATCTGCCGGGCATGTACTCAGTAATTTGGGCCTCTGTAAAATTTTTAAATCAGGAGTGTCATCGCCCATATATAGAACTTGATCCTCCGAAATGCCGATTTTTTCAAGCCAAGATAAGTAGGTGCTCAATTTATCCTGCCCGCCCAAACTCATGTAAATATCTTGAAACTTTAAATTTTCTAGTCTTTTTTTAACGCCAAGATGTCCGCCGCCAGAAATTACACACAGCGAATATTCCGACTCCCTTGCCTTTTCGATGGCATATCCGTCCCGAATAAAAAAACTTCTAAAATGCTCCCCCGTTTCTAACACATGTACTTGCCCATCCGTCATGACCCCATCCACATCAAAAACAAATGCTTTTATACTGGAAAACAATGATAGTACGTTATTCATATACTTATTATTAGCCCCAAATATCTTAAATTTTTATGTATTTTTACCTTCTTTTGAGTTTGATTATGCCAAAATCGTTGCGCCATATAAAGATTCTGTTTTATTTATTTTTTGCCTTTGTTTATTCGTATAAAGGTCAAGCGCAATCAATTTCAGGAAAACCAGATCGCTTAGCCCAAGAAGTGAAATCTTGGATTTCAACGAGCAAGTTTAAGGATGCACCTAAAATTGGCGATCAATTTACTAGTTTATGGGGGTCTAAGCTGCTGAGCCAACAACAAACCGCGGAAATCCAAGAAATAGTCATTCTGATGCCAAAAAATGGCTTTCGAACGCCCAATTTGGCTTATTTCTTTATCAGAAATGTGGTGCAGATTCCCAATGATTCCCCGCTATTTTCCGATTTTATCATTGTTTGGAAAAGATTACTAGTTCAAAAAGATGCCAAAACGGCGATGGTTTTAGCGGAGCAATTGGACTCCTGGTTTTATACCAAACAATTAATTCAAACAGGAAATCTGGCCATAAGCATTCAAGGCAACTTGCGAATTCTGTGGCCCACGATCAAAACAAAATTAGCTGACACTTTACAAGTAACGACTCAGAGTGATGGTTGGGATACCGAATCGACGCTATCAGACGCTCCTATGGCCGATTTTTATGATGAGCAAACCTCTTGGTTCTCACCTAGTAAAGCTTCGGACGGGCCAAGATTTACGTGGGAAAAACCCGAAGTTCGATTCAAAATAGGTAAGGATAGCCTTCGATTTGAAAGCAAGGAATTTTCTTGGTTATTAAAGGATAAGTTCGGAATGGGTGCCGATGCGGATTTGGCTGGGAACATTTGGGGAATTCCAAATTCCAAGCTAACATTAAATGAATGGGAAATATTACCTCGGTCCGCAAGTCTTTTGGGCATCAAATCTTTGATAACGTTGGACGGGAAGGCCAACGAAGGAATGTCCAAAATTTCATTAAAACGAAAAACAGGCGCGCCTAATTTTAATTTGGAATTTCGGTCGAATGAAAATATAAAAGAACCTATTGTGGGGGCATTTGGTACAGCGAAAGGCCGACTATGGATCCAAGGAAATAAATTGGGTCTATTGGCTTCGCGGGAGGCGGCCCAACTAGAAATACTGAAAAACAAAAAGATCATTGCGCGCGTTTTGGCTCCCTCTTTTTGGATTTCACCTGAGGGATCCATTGATATCCCCAAAGGGTCTTTTGTGACATACATCGGAGTGAAGGACTCTTTGTATCATCCAATCATTCGAGGCAATTGGTACGCAAAAGATCAAACCTTACACATTAAAAAATTGGAAGGAATCGCTGAAGAAAGACTTTTGTTTGAAGATTCATATCATCAAATTAGAATTTCCGCCGACTTGGCTATTTTAAAAAGAAATACAGATAGAATTGATTTTTACCGCATCTCAGGAAAGTCCCAAGTGCCCGCCTGGATAGAATCTTTCGATTATTATAGTCCCGACCGAATCGAAATGTTGCAAGGTACTTTAACATTCAATCCAATGCGCGTTCTGTATAATTTCCTCATCGAGTCTAAACGCAATTGGGCCTACTTTGGAGATATTTTAGAGAAAAACAAAAAGGAGTATAAGGCACTGATGCCCGGATTTAATACCTTCATTAAGGCAGGATACATCTATTATGATCCCAAAACGGATATTATATCCTTCACTAAAATGGGGAGGCATTATGCCCAAGTGCAATTTGCCAAAAAAGATTTTGACAAATTTTTTGTGGCCTCCAATGCAAATTTAATTTCCCGCGATTCCGCTAATATTTCCATTGACATAGCCGCTCAAAAACTTATCGTAAGAGGGGTAAAAGAAGTTACAGTTTCAGATTCTTTGAAAGCAAATTTTATTCCTTCAGACGGACAAATCGTCTTTAGCAAAGGGAGGGATTTTGATTTTAAAGGGGAAATTAAAATTGGAAATTATCGGTTTAGAGGCCCTTTGTTTGATTTTAATTTTTCTAATTTTTCGGTCAATTTTAACAAAATTGATTCCATCACATTTTTGCCAAAATTGAAAGACGGAAGCCTCGGAAATCGAGAATTGGGAGGCCAATTTAAATATGGGGCTGGAACCATTTTGTTAAGCCCTCCAAATAATAAATCAGGCCGATTAGGCGTAGCCGAATATCCTAAACTGATTATTCCTACCGGGGTAATCTCTTATTTTAATGAGCTTTGGCGGGCAAAAGGCGTATATGGCAAAGAGTTTTATTTTAAAGTTCCACGCATTGAATTAGATAGCCTTACCCAAAAAGAAATTACGTTTGAAGGAAGTTTTTATACCGACGGCCTTATTCCTACGTTAAGGGTTTCTTTAGTATTAATGCCTGACCAGTCTTTTGGGTTTAAGTATACTAGTAAGCTACCCTTGGATGTGTATAAAAAACAAGCCAAATACGTCATGTCAGGGCCATTGCTGATGGATAAATTAGGCTTACATGCTTCCGGAAGTTTGCAGGTATTAAGCCTAAGTTCTAATCAAAAGTCGACCTACTTTTACCCCGATTCTTTAATATCTTCTGGGATAGAGGGGAAAATTGCATCAAATTATCAAGGGAAAAATATATTTCCAGAGACCAAATGGGCCGCCCATATTTTAAGTTGGCGCCCGAGTCAAGACAGCCTTTGGGTGAAACCCATAAATAACCAGATTGTATTTTATCAAAACCAAGTTCGTTTAGACGGGCAAATGGGCGTGCATAATAAAAAGGTTTTTGCCCGTGGAAAACTTGTTTTTGGGGATGGCGTTTTTGTATCCAATCATTTTAATTTAGCCTTTTCTCTATGGCAAACGAATCAAAGTGAAATGCGCATAGGAAGACAGATGTCGTCATTTAAACCAGCCATTTTCACCAAAGCGATTACAGCGGAGGCTAATTTATTGACCCAAAAAGTTTCGATCAAGCCTAGTGTAGAAACGCTTTCGAGCCGAGAAGAAAGCCCGATTATATTCCCATACATTGCTTATCAAAGTATTTTGACGGAGGCACTTTGGGATCTGAAAACGGAGCGATTTAAGATGTTTGGCAAATCTGGCTTCGAGCTTTCCCGTTGGCTTGAGGATAGCACAAGCACTTCATTAGATAGTACGTCGATGACTCTGAAAAACCGAATTTTGACCAGCGCAGGCCAAGAATCGCAAGGATCAATTAAAGCGTTTTCGGCTGAATATGATTTAAAAGCCCAATTCCTACAATTAGGGGACGTTCAGCATGTGGCGATCGGTGCGGCTTTTGTATTTCCGGCGAAAGGCTTATTTGCGATTCAAAAGGATGGCCAATTTAAGCCATTTTCTGGGGCAAGGGCTATGTTGGACCCTTTAAATAATCTCCATAAATTATCGGATTTACGTGTCATTGAAGCTAATTCAGATGCTTGGAAAGGGGAAGCGAATTACTTATTTCCAAGAAGTGATGGGGATACGGTAGCTATTCCCATTAAAAACTTTGAATTTTTAAAAATAGAAAAGCCTGCAATTGCCACTGAGGGAAAAGCAAAATCATCCACGTCTGAACCTTTGCAATGGGTCCAAGCGGAAGGATTAATTCCCGAAAAATCCCCCATTTTGCTCAGTGAACATCAGCAATATAAAGGAGAAATCAATGTGGATTCTAAGTTGGCCTTCCTCAAACTAAAAGGATTTATTCGGCCTTTGATTGGGTTAAAAAATTTCCGTTCTGCTTGGATTCCCTTTGAAAATGCGAAAGGGGAATCGGCCAATTTGCGTTTAGATGCCAATCTGAGAGATGAAGCGGGTAGACCTGTTACGGCAGGAATTTTTATCAATGCCGATAATAAATTGTACCCTACTTTTTTAGGACCTTTTTCTGATGAATTAGACCCCGTGCTTTTCTCCGCTGAGGGGGAAGTAAATGAGGGAAAAGAATCTTACGAAGTCAAAGGTAAATCAAGCGAATTGAGGCTGTTTATTGATCAGAAAAGAATGGAAGCCAATGGCCCCGTTCAGCTATTTACGGGCAATGAAGGAATTAAATCTTTTGGTAAAATCAATTTGTCTACCGATACATTAAGTCCAAGAATAGAAGCTTGGCTAAGTATCCAATACCCCATTCCGGCCACTGTTTTAAAAGTTATGGGAGACAGAATTGTCAAATATAATTTGGATGAGGGCTATATTTCAACTTCGGCCGATGAGCCAGAGGATCGCGATGAATATCTAAAAAGAGTGGAGTTTTTAGTGAAAAAACCATTGGTTGATCCTATTCGGACTAAAATGGATCAGGCGCATTTGGCGCTAGATAAAGTCTCTCCTGAATTTGCCAAAAATATAAACTTTTCGAAAGTACATTGGGCCTGGTCGGCGAATACAAGTTCTTTTTATACGCTAGGAGGATTGCCCTTAGTTAATGTGGGACCTGTAGATATTAACAGTACGATAAAAGGATATATGGAGGTTATAAAGAAGCCAAATAAGGAAGAGTTTTATGGGTATTGGGAATTATCGGAAGATCTTTGGTATTATTTTGCGTACTTTAACGGCGAATTAGGGGTATTTTCATCAGACAATCAATTTTTGGCCGCTATTCGCGAAGCAGTTAAAAATGAAAAAGTAGATAAAAAAGATAAGGATATTGTTCGAGTAGTGGAAGCTGCCGCAGATGAAAAAGAGACTTTTTTGAAACGGTTTTTGTTATATTACAGACAAGCCAGCGTGACGAAAAAAGCGACAACGACAAAAAAGCAAGCCCCAGTGAAAGAAGTACCTAAGTCTACAAAACCTAAAACAAAACAAGGCGGATTTTAACCCATAACGATGGCATCCAAACTGACAAAATTATTTCAATTTATGGATACGCTGGGCATAGGCGAAAGGGATCCTTTCGGCAATCCGATCGTTTTCAAGCGCATCACCATGATGGTCATGGGGTTTTTGACCTATAGCCGTTTGCGTTTTTATAATAAGACCATTATTAAGGGAACCGAATATTTAGATGACCTTCCCGAAAATGGGATCCTCTTTTTGCCCAATCACCAGACCTATTTTATGGATGTGATTTGTCTATACCATATCTTTTTCTCGGTCAAATGGGGCATTAAAAATTCCATCAATTACCCCATTTATTTATTGGCCCCAAGGTCTAATTTGTTTTATGTCGCAGCTGCCGAGACGATGAAAGAGGATGGCCTGTTGCCAAAAATATTTGCGCAAGCGGGTGCTATTTTAGTCAATCGTTCATGGAGGGCAAAAGGAGAAGATGTAAAACGCGAAGTGGATTTAGAGGCTGTTGCCAAAATAGGGAAAGGCTTAAAATTCGGTTGGGTAGTTAGTTTTCCTCAGGGAACCACACGCGCTTTTGCACCCCTTAGAAAAGGTACGGCCCAATTAATTAAGGGCGAAAATCCATTGGTCGTACCTGTTCGAATTAATGGATTTAGAAGGGCCTTTGATAAAAAAGGCTTGCTGATGAAAAAGCGGAATACAAATTTAACGGTAGAATTTAGAGAGCCCATTCGGTTTAATCCGGAAGATTCTGTCGACGCAATCATGCAAAAATTGACCATGGAGTTGGGATTAGATATGGACGATGCTAACCAAGACTAAGGGACTTGTTCTACATAATTTAAAGTACCGAGAAACATCGTTGTTGGTGACTATTTACACCGCCGAGTTCGGTATTGCATCCTACATAGAAAATGGGGTACGGTCGGCCAAAGCGAAGCATAAAATGGCACTGTTCCAACCCTTAACCCTGTTGGACCTAGAAGTTTTTCACAAACCTGGCCGTGGGCTTCACCGAATTTCAGAAGCAAAATGCTATTTTCCTTATCGACAAATTCCTTTTGACGTCGGTAAATCAAGCATTGCTTTATTTTTAAGTGAGATATTAGGCAAAGTTTTAAAAGAAGAAGAAGCGAATTTTCCTTTGTATGATTTTCTAGAAGATTCGTTCCAATTTTTGGATGGCGCCCAAGGAAATTATGAAAATTTTCATATCCAATTTCTTTGGAATTTAGCCTCATTTTTAGGCTTTGCACCTGGAAGTACGGAGGAGTTGATCGACCAATTAAAACGGTCTCAATTTCCGGCGGCAAATGTTATTGATGCTACATTATTGAGCGACCTTGTCATGGCAAATTATGGCGAGTCCTTTGTAATTTCTAGGGCTCAGCGCAAGGAATGTTTGTCGGGACTTTTGTATTTTTATCGTTTGCATATGGAGTCCTTTGGAGAACTCAGGTCTTGGGAAATTTTACAAGAAGTCATGGCATGAAATATAGTATATCTGTCACCCAAGAAAATTGGCTCCAACTAACCTGCGAGTTTCAACCTAAGAAATTGGGCAGCCTGAAAATAGGATTGCCTATCTGGCGGCCGGGTCGATATCAAGTTCAAAATTTCGCGAAAAACGTACCCCAAATTTCAGCCTATCAAGATGACAAACAAGTTTCAATCGACAAGATTGAATCTTCGGCTTGGGAATTAAATTGCATAGAAATTGCACCCATTAAACTCGTATATACCTATTTTGCGGTTCAGCGAGATGCGGGAGGTTCGGTGGCTAATGCGGAAATGTTGTACATTAATTTTGTCAATTGCCTTGTTTGTCCTTTAGGTTTTGAAAATCAGAGATGCGAAGTGACGATAAAATTTCCGGGCCAATGGCAATTTGCGACCTCTTTGACATGTAAAAATGATGTGTTTCAAGCGCGTACTTATCGGGAATTAGTGGATTCCCCTTTTCTTGCGGCACCCCAAATTTTTTCATATGCATGGAAGGAAGCCGGGGCCCAATTTTTTATTCAGGGCATAGGTCCATCTACTGTTTTCACGGACCCATTGATCGACGCGTATCAAAAAATAGTTGCTTATCAATGTACCTGGATGGGGGAATTACCGGTAAAGAAATATCATTTTTTACATTGGATTTGCCCTGAACCTTTTTATCACGGAGTGGAGCATACAAAATCCACGATGATGGTCATGGGCCCAGAGGATCGCGCATGTTACGATGATTTAATTGGCTTAGCGTCCCATGAATTTTTTCATGTGTGGAATATTGCAACTATCCGGCCAAAGCCATTATTGCCTTATCGGTATGGCGAAATTACCTATTTTGAAACGGCTTGGATTGTGGAAGGCGTGACGACTTATTTGGGGGATTGGTTTTTAAAAGGCTCAGGTGTTATTTCAGAAGAGGAATATTTGAATTTGCTCTTGGGGAATTTAAAATTACATTTTGACCGAGACCGCTATTCGGTTCAGTCACTCACCCAAAGTTCGATGGATTTATGGTTGGACGGTTACGGCCCCTCCACCCCCGGAAAGCGAGTTTCCATTTATTTTAAAGGAGCGATTGTAGCCTTGGGATTAGACTTATTAATCCAACAAAAATTTGGGGGCGCCAAGTCCATTCGAGAAGTAATGCAAAAAATGAATGCACATTTTGGGCATCTAAAAAAAGGATATGAGCAAAGTGATTTTTTTAGGATAGCCGAAGAAGTATATGAAGCACCGTTAACTGAATTTTGGAATGTTTGGGTATTAGGATCGGAGGATTTATTGGGACCATTGGCCTCCATTTTACGAAATTCAGGATTAGATTTATCGGAAGATCCTACGGTGGGCCTTCAGCTCAACAAAATTTTCTAGTTTTTTTTCGTTTGCCGACTCAATTTTGAGGAAATAATATTTCCTTTTAGGCTTGTCATTAGAGTATATGTAAAATAATTGAAATATAAGTTTACTTATTTTCTTTTAAGTATATATTATGTCGGATGAGGGCGCTATCAATTTTCTAATTCTTTTTGAATTTTGTAGTTATGAAAGACTTCGCCGCTCGGATTCGGAAAATTAGAAATGCCAAGGATTATAGTCAAGAGTATGTGTCTATGCAATTAGGCATCACCATGTCGGCTTATTCGAAAATTGAACGGGGAATCACAGACCCTTCATTGTCTAGGATGATGCAAATCGCCGCAATTTTGGAATTTGAATTAGCTGATTTTTTTCAAGTTAAAAATAGTTCAGAAACACCCAATTGGGAAGAAGATTCAAAGTTCCAAGAATATGGTTTTGTTACACGGAAAGAGTTTGCCGAATACGTCCGGATGGTCACTGAATTACAGGCTAAATTGAACGAGATACAGAACAAATTATCGCAATAAAATTATATTCTGTACCTTTGTTTTCTAATTAAATTTCGATGTTACAAAGGCCCCGTAGAAATCGTTCAAGTGCTGTAATTCGTTCCATGGTCGAGGAAACTAGACTTTCCGTGAAGGACATGCTATTTCCCTTATTCGTCATGGAGGGGAAAAATGTAAGCACTGAAATCAAATCCATGCCAGGCATTTATCGCTACTCAACGGATTTGTTATTAAAAGAAATTGAATCATGTGTCCAATTGGGCATCCAATCGTTTGCCTTATTCCCTCAAATAGCTGAGTCAAAAAAGGACTCTATGGCTACAGAAAGCTATAAAAAAGGGTCTCTTTATTTAGAGAGTATTTATGAGGTAACTAAAAGATTTCCTGAAATTAGTCTCTTAACAGATGTTGCGATGGACCCATACAGTTCAGATGGGCACGACGGAATTGTTCAAGGAGGCCACATTTTAAATGATGAAACATTACCTGTTTTAGCTAAAATGGCTATTGCCCAAGCACAAGCAGGGTCTAAATTGATCGGTCCCTCAGACATGATGGATGGCCGTATCGGATATTTACGCGAGTCATTAGACGACGCGGGCTTCTCAAATGTGGGCATTATGGCTTATACGGCTAAATATGCTTCTGCATTTTATGGGCCTTTTCGGGATGCACTTGAGTCTGCGCCTAAATTTGGAGACAAGAAAACGTATCAAATGCATCCGGCTAACCGCCGAGAAGCGTTAATTGAATTGGAATTAGATGAATCCGAAGGTGCCGATTTTTTAATGGTCAAACCGGCTTTGGCCTATTTAGATATCATCTCTTTGCTAAGGGAAAATTCGAATTTGCCCATTGCTGCTTATAATGTTTCAGGGGAATATGCGATGGTCAAAGCGGCAGCCCAACAAGGTTGGATTGATGGGGAAAAGGCCATGCTGGAATGTTTATTGTCCATCAAACGCGCTGGAGCCCAAGTGATTTTAACCTATTTTGCCAAAGAGTTTGCTCAATTAAAAATTTCATAAATTATGTCGTCTGATCGCTATATGCAACGAGGAGTTTCTGCCTCAAAAGAAGATGTTCATCGGGCGATTGCCAATTTAGACAAGGGAGTTTTTCCAGGCGCTTTTTGTAAAATTTCACCTGATGTTTTGGGCGGAGACCCGGCGTATTGCAACATTATGCATGCGGATGGGGCAGGCACAAAGTCTTCTTTGGCCTATTTATATTGGAAAGAAACAGGAGATATTTCCGTTTGGCGCGGCATTGCGCAGGATGCGGTCGTGATGAATACAGATGATTTGATCTGTGTGGGAGCGACAGACCAAATGCTACTTTCGTCCACCATTGGGCGAAATAAAAATTTGATTCCTGGGGAAGTAATTGCAGAAATTATTAATGGAACAGAGGAGGTGCTTCAAATGCTACGCGATCATGGCGTAGGAATTTATAGCACGGGTGGAGAAACAGCAGATGTGGGGGATTTGGTGCGAACGATTATTGTGGATAGTACGGTCATTGGCCGCATGAAACGCAGTGATGTAGTTTCAAATGCCAACATTCAAGCAGGGGATGTCATTGTAGGCTTGGCTTCCGATGGCCAATCTACGTATGAAAATAAATATAATGGGGGGATGGGAAGCAATGGTTTGACTTCTGCTCGGCATGATGTGTTAGCCAAGTATTTGGCCACAAAATATCCGGAAAGCTATGATCCTTCTGTTCCTGAGTCATTGGTTTATTCAGGATCTAAGAAATTAACGGATGTTGTTGAAGGTGCGGATTTGGATGTGGGCCAACTAATTTTATCTCCTACCCGGACCTATGCGCCAGTGATTATGGCGATATTGAAGTCGATGAGATCTCAAATCCATGGCATGGTGCACTGCTCAGGCGGCGCACAAACCAAAATTTTGCATTTTGTCAACGATGTACATGTGGTGAAAGATCATTTATTTCCCATCCCACCGCTTTTTGATTTAATCCAAAAAGAAAGCGGAACTGATTTCAAGGAAATGTACCAAGTATTTAACATGGGACACCGCATGGAATTATATGTGTCCCCTGATCGCACAGAAGAAATTATTCAGATATCCGAATCCTTCGGAATTCCAGCTCAAATTGTCGGTCATGTGGAGGCTTTTTCCGGTAAAAAGCTGACCATCAGAAGTTCTTTTGGGGAATTTATTTACGAATAATTTAGTCCTCACTTGTAAATTTGAAAATATCTTTTTAGATTTGCACCCCCATTTAAAGGGCTTTTAAAGGTAAAGACCTGGCCTCGTGGGATTCACTTAAATACATAATATAATGTACGCAATCGTAGAAATTGCCGGGCAGCAGTTTAAAGTAGAAAAAGACCGGACCGTATATACCCACCGTTTGGCGGGCGAGGAAGGCGCTGCACTGGTTTTCGACAAGGTATTACTTGTTGACAAAGGCGGAGATGTGACCGTAGGAGCACCCACAGTAGCGGGAGCCAAAATCACAGGAAAAATTGTTGCACACGTTCGTGGAGAAAAAGTTTTAGTCTTCAAAAAGAAACGTAGAAAGAGTTATCAAAAAATGAATGGTCACCGTCAAAACTTGACCAAAGTTTTAATTGAGTCAATTACTTTAAAATAAGTCTACCATTAGCGTTTTGAACGCATAAATTTATAAAAAAATGGCACATAAGAAAGGCGCCGGATCATCCAAAAACGGGCGCGAATCACATAGTAAACGATTAGGCGTTAAGTTGTTTGGAGGCCAAGCAGTTATTGCAGGAAATATTATTGTACGTCAAAGAGGTACAGCTCATAATCCGGGAGAGAATGTTGGATTAGGAAAAGATCATACATTATTTGCTTTGTCAGATGGTGTGGTTGCATTTAAAAAAGGATTTAAAGGTCGTTCATTTGTACATGTGTTGCCAGCTGTTGCTGCCGCACCTGTAGCAAAAGCACCGGTAAAGAAAGCGGCTCCTGCTCCAGTAGCAGAAGTTGTAGCAGATGAAGTGGCTGTTGAAGCGGCTCCTGCTCCTGTAGCGGAAGTTGTAGCAGATGAAGTGGCTGTTGAGGCAGCTCCAAAAGCTAAGAAAGCTCCAGCAAAAAAGGCTGCGGCTGCTGAGTAATTCTTTCAGTATACGAATGAGAACCTAGCATGAAAATGCTAGGTTTTTTTGTTTTAAAGAAACATAATTGGAGCTACCTTTGTTTACAATTTTAAAAATGAATTATGGAAAAGCCACAAATACATATTTATACTGAGTCTACCCCAAATCCACATTCCATGAAATTTGTTTTCAATGTGGAATTATTGCCCGAAGGACTTTCATTTGATTATTCACAACCTGCTGATGGTTTGACAAAAGAGAAATCATCTCCTTTGGCCGTGGCTCTTTTTGGGTTTGAATTTGTTCGTCGTGTATTTATCACGAGCAATTTCATTACGGTCACCAAAGGGGAGGCGACTTTATGGGAAGATGAATTATTTGGCATTAAGCAGTACTTGAAAAAGTATTTTGAGGAGAAAAAGCCAATATTTTCATTGCCTGAATCTGCTGCCGATGGTAGTTCTAATGATTCGGATACCGAGATTATAGGGAAGATTAAAAATGTATTAGAGCAATATGTAAGACCTGCCGTCGAATCTGATGGGGGAGCCATTTCTTTTCACTCTTTTGATGAGGAGATAGGCCAAGTCAAAGTTCTTTTACAAGGTTCTTGCTCAGGTTGCCCATCCTCCCAAATGACGCTTAAAGCTGGGATTGAAGCGTTAATGACGCGCATGATTCCTGAGGTGAAGGAAGTGGTGGCAGAAGGAGTTTAAAGAATTTAAAAACAGAAATCAGCCATAAAGTGACATGCTTTATGGCTGATTTTTTATTTAAGTGCTGGTTTTAAAACGAAGTAGCTATCGTAATAAAGTCGGCTGCAACTAAAGAAGCACCACCTATTAAACCACCGTCCACATCTGCACAGGCAAATAATTCTTGCGCATTTTTTGCATTGCAACTTCCACCATATAAAATGGAGCAATCATCAGCAGCGCTTTGGCCATATTTTGTGGCCAAATGTCCACGTAAATAAGCGTGCATTTCTTGTGCTTGATCTGAAGAAGCCGTTAAGCCTGTACCTATTGCCCAAATGGGTTCATAAGCAATCACTACTTTAGCAAAATCTTCAGCCGATAAATGAAATAGACTTTCAGTTAATTGTTGGGCCACATAAGCTAAAAATTCTCCCCCTTCACGAAGGTCTAAACTTTCTCCACAGCAAAAAATAGGGGTTAAGCCAGCGGCTAAAGCTGAGTCTACTTTGGCAGCTAATTGAGCATTTGATTCCGCAAAATATTGTCGGCGCTCTGAGTGTCCTAAAATGACATAAGAAATGCCTGAAGTGGCTAACATGTTTGCAGAAATTTCTCCCGTATAAGCACCGGATGATTTTTCGTGGCAATTTTGAGCTGAAACGGCTAGATTAGAGATGCCTGAAACAGCCTTATTTACCTCAGATATAAATAATGAGGGAGGAGCCATAATGACCTGAACGTCCTTTGAAACGTCCGTCTTAACTAATTGGGCTACTTCATTCGCCAAAGCAATTGCCTCAGCAGCTGTTTTATTCATCTTCCAGTTTCCTGCTACGATCTTTTTTCTCATGATTTCATTTTTTAATTATCCCCAAAATTACGATTCCTTTTTCGTGATTGAAAATTACATTGAAAAAATCAATCGTAAATCCTCAAAGATTCAGGCATTTCCCGTATTTTCACACATTATTTTGCCCACCCAAAATTTGATATTTTTTACATGAAGCGCATTCACATATTCATTATTTTATTTTTAAGTATTTCAGCAAAAGGCCAGACTAATTTATTTCCTCATGCCAAACAAAAATGGGTAGATTCCGTTTTTGCCACCTTAAGCATCGATCAAAAAATAGGCCAAGTACTGATGCCACGTGGGAATTCAAATCCAGTGTACGATACCACTCGCCTGTTTTCAATTATTAGAGATTACCATGTGGGAGGATTTGTGCTATTTGCCGGTTATCCTACGGTTCAGGCCCAATTGGTCAACGAGCTTCAAAAGCGATCAAAAGTGCCTCTTTTTATCGGCATGGATTTGGAGTGGGGCCTTAATATGCGTTTAGATTCTACGGTTCGCTTTCCATACCAAATGACCCTAGGTGCTATGCAGGGGAATGATGCGCTCATCGAGAAGATGGGGTTTCAGATAGCCCAACAATGTAAAAGGATTGGTGTGCACATCAATTATGCACCGGTTGTAGATGTCAATAACAATCCGGCAAATCCGGTGATCAATTTTAGATCATTTGGTGAAAATCGGGATTTAGTTACTCAAAAGGCGCTGGCCTATATGCGCGGACTCCAAAAAGGAGGTATTATTACTTCTGCTAAGCATTTTCCAGGACATGGCGACACAGGCGTAGATTCGCATTACGATATTCCTGTACTTCAGCATACTCGGAATCGACTCGATAGTCTGGAGCTTTTTCCTTACAAAGAATTGATTTCAAAGGGTCTCCAAGGAATTATGGTGGGGCATTTAAGTATTCCTTCGCTCGACTCCACGGCGTCTTTAGCGAGCACCATGTCAAAGCCGATTGTTACTGGACTTTTGCGCGATGAAATGAAGTTTGACGGATTGGTATTTACAGATGCGATGGACATGAAGGGTGCTACCAAAATGTTTCCTGAAGGTACGGCAAACGTAAAAGCACTCTTGGCCGGCAATGATATTTTAGAAACGTTTGTGGATGTTCCCGCGGCATTTATTGCGATCAAGACAGCATTAGATAAAAATGAAATAACCATCGCAGATCTTGATAAAAGAGTTAAACGGATTTTGAATGCGAAAGCATGGGCTGGACTAGACCGCTATCAAGCGATTCAAATGAATGACTTGATCAAGGATTTAAATCCAGTCCAATCGGAGGTTTTGAAAAGGCAATTAGCTGAAAAGTCCGTCACCATTTTAAAGAACAGTGAAAGCATACTTCCACTAAGGCGTTTAGATACCTTAAAGATTGCGACTTTGGCCATCGGGAAGGCTAATTATGGTTCTGTTTTCCCAACAGAGTTTCAAAAAATGGCCGAAAATTATGTAGAAATGGCACATTTTTATTTAGACGAATTAAGTCCAGATTCGACTATTATGCGGGTTGAAAAGGAATTGGAAAAGTATAATACGGTGCTTGTGGGGGTTCATGGAATCTCGTACCGACCGGTTAATAATTATGCTATCAAAGCACCCATCCAAGCTTTAGTGAAACGTTTTTCGACAGCAAAATCAATCGTAACGCATTTTGCCAATCCATTTACACTGACCCAATTTGAAAACTTGAATCGGGCGTCGGCTTTAATCATGACGTATCAGGATGGGATAGCCCAACAAGAAGCTGCGGCGGAGGTGATTTTTGGTGGAATTGCTGCCGAGGGTAAACTGCCAGTGAGTGCCTCGAAAGACTATCCGTTTGGCTTGGGAATTGTGACTCCCACCTTAGCCAGATTGCAATATAGTGTATTGCCCGAGGCAGTTGGAATACAAGGAAATTATTTGGCTCAGCAAGTGGATTCCTTAGCTAATTTAGCCATTCAAATTAAAGGAACTCCGGGGGCTGTTGTGCTCATTGCCAAGGAAGGCAAGGTCATTTACCATAAGGCCTATGGCAACCAAATTTATGAATCGACGGTGCCACTAAAAAAATCAGATATTTTTGATTTGGCGTCTATCACCAAGATTTCTACTTCAGTACCAGCTTTGATGCATTGGCAAGATCAAGGAAAATTTTCGGTTCAAAATACCATGGGGGAATTCATTCCGGCGCTGGCCAATAGCAATAAAAAGGATTTGAAATATGAGGATATTTTGACGCATCAAGCAAAATTAAAGGCTTGGATTCCTTTTTGGCAAGATTATATTGACAGTACTGACATGATTGTGCATAGCAAGAAATTCAATGAAATGTATGCCAAAGATGATTTGAAATTTTCTTTTGTAGAGAAGTATTTCACGAAGTCGGCGGGCGAAGAACGAGTGAAGAAAATTATTCGCCAAAAGAAAGATTTATGGGCCACCTGTGTGGATGTAAAAACGGAAGTGACACGTTGGAAGCCTTTCACACTTTCCTACGCACAATCGGACGAGTATCCAGTTCAAGTAGCACCTAATTTATGGGCGCATCGCTCTATATCCAATCAGATTTTTGAAGCGATAAAAAATTCGCCTTTACGTGAAAAGAAGGAATATGTCTATTCAGATTTGTCGTATTATTTATTGCCGGAAATGGCTCCAAAAATTACGGGGAAATCGTGGCCTGAATATTTGGGAAATACTTTTTATAGGCCTCTGGGTGCGTCAACCTTAGTCTATCAGGCGGAGAAATATTTTCCATTAGCCAGGATTGTGCCTACTGAGTACGATTCATTGTTTAGAAAAACGCTTATTCATGGAAAGGTGCATGATGAGGGTGCGGCACTTTTGGATGGGATTTCTGGGCATGCGGGCTTGTTTGGGAATGCCAATGATTTAGCAAAACTGATGCAAATGTATTTACAAAAGGGGTTTTACGGGGGCCAACAATACATTCAAGAGTCGACTGTAAGGCAATGGACGAATTATCCTTTTTCGATGGAAGAAAATTCAAGACGGGGGATTGGTTTTGATAAGGTGGATCGGAAAAAACCTGGGATATCAGCGGCCGCTTCAGCTAGCGCATCAAGCTTTGGTCATTCTGGTTTTACAGGAACATATACTTGGATCGATCCAGAGCATGATTTGGTGTATGTATTTCTTTCTAATCGCGTGTATCCTACTCGGAATAATAGTAAGATTTCAGATGCTAATATCCGAACTGGAATTAATGAAGTCATTTATAAAGCGATTAAAAAAAAGTAATTGATGCATATTTTAATCACGGGAGGGACTGGTTTAATTGGAAGGGCGTTGACTGAAAAGTTGAAATCTGAAGGACATACTGTGGCCATTTTATCTCGATCGGGGGGTGATTTTATATGGAATGTGCGGGATCGATTTATGGACCCTTTAGCCTTACAAAATGTAGATGCCATTGTGCATTTAGCCGGTGCGGGGATTGCAGAAAAACGTTGGTCTGCCGCTCGAAAAAAGGAAATTATAGACTCAAGAGTTGAAAGCGCGAGGTTGTTAGTGGACACGCTGGCGAGCCAAAACCATCAAATAAAAACGGTCGTTTCAGCATCAGGAATCGGGTATTATGGTTCTGATACGGGGGAAATAAATTGCACTGAAACCTCTATCCCAGGAGACGATTTTGTCGCTGAATGTACGAAGGAATGGGAGAAAAGTGTGGATCCTTTTCAAGCGCAAGGTATTCGAGTGGTGAAGTTGAGAACTGGCCTAGTCATGGCGAGCCAAGGAGGAATTTTTCGAGTGTTGGCCCGACCCGTTTATTGGTTTATAGGCGCTATTTTAGGAACGGGAAAACAGTGGCAATCTTGGATTCACATCGATGATTTGGTGGAAATTTTTCATCAATCTTTGATTAATTCTTCTGCTATAGGTGTGTATAATGCGGTAGCGCCGGAGCCTATTAGGCATGGTGATATGATTAGAATGATTGCAAAAAAACTAAAAAGACCATTAATTTTTCCGGCGATACCTATATGGTTTTTAAAAATTATTTTAGGTGAAATGGCCGATTTGGTGACGGGAGGAAATTTTGTTTCGAGTCAAAAAATACAAAAAGAGTTAACATTTACGTTTAAGTTTATGAGCTTCGCGGAGGCTATAAAAAAATTGACCTATGTCTAAAAATATTTTGATTTATTGTGGTTCATCCAAGGGACATAACGTCGTATATGAGCAAGAGGCGATTAAGCTTGTTCACTCACTAAAGGAACATGATTGTAAGATTATTTTCGGGGCTGGAAGCGTAGGCTTAATGGGCGTGTTGGCGGATGAATATTTACGCATTGGGGGTGAATTGATCGGAGTAATTCCTTCCTTTATGGAGCCCTGGGAAGTGAAACATTTAGGGATTCAGACTTGTCATGTGACGCAGTCGATGCATGAACGCAAGGAAATGATGGCTGAAATGGCGGATGCTGTTATTGCGTTGCCGGGTGGATTTGGGACGCTGGATGAGCTTTTTGAGATGTTGACTTGGAAGCAATTGGATTTACATCAAATGCCCATTAGTATTTTAAATACAGCGCATTATTATGATCATTTAATGAAACATTTAGACCATATGGTCCAAGAGGGATTTTTGAAGGAACGGAATTTATCGGCTTTACATATTGAATCAAATCCAGAGGATTTAGTCACTTATTTGATGAATTATGAACCCGAAAAAATGGAAAAAAAATGGATTTATCGCGGTAAAAAAGAAGTTTAATGAGGAAGGTATTGTTGCTATTTATGGGGATTTTATGTGCGCAATATGCTGTTGGCCAAAAACAACCCGAGAGTTTAGGTTCGGCGATCAATAGCGAATTTTCCGAATTAAACCCGGTCATGGCCCCTGATGGGAAGACCTTATATTTTGGCAGAAAAAATCACCCATCTAATAAATACGGCTCTCAAGGATCTGAAACCGTGAAGGGATCTCAAGATATTTGGTATTCAGAAAATGTGAACGGGGTTTGGAGTACTGCTTTCAGGATGCCAGACGCTTTGAACCGCGATCAATATAATACGATTTTATCGATATCGCCTGATGGACAAACCATCCTTTTGAAGGGGGCTTATGTGCAAGGAAACTATGAGACGCGTGGTTTTTCTATCGCTAAAAAATCGATTTCTGGTTGGTCTATCCCGGAAAAAATCAATATTCCCTCCTATGAAAAATTGAGTCGTGGGAAAAATGAATATGGCTATTTAAGTATGGATGGGAAGGCGCTTTTACTGGCATTTTCCGAGAAGAAAAATAGTGATCGGGATGATATGTATGTGAGTTTTTTGAGGAATGGGTTTTGGACTAAACCGCAGAATTTGGGGTCTAGCATTAATACCGATTTTTCGGAAACGACGCCTTTTTTAGCTGCGGATGGAAAGACTTTGTATTTTTCGTCTGATCGACCTGGGGGTTTGGGGAGTCAAGATATATATGTCTCCAAACGTTTGGATGAGTCTTGGACTTCTTGGCGTAAACCCGTCAATGTGGGGGCACCCATAAACTCAGAGGAATATGACGCCTATTATAGCTTATCTGCCAAAGGGGATTTTGCCTATTTTTTGTCTAGTAAAAATTCAATGGGGAAGAAAGATATCTTTCGGATGGCGGTGGAAAAAGAACCTGAAATTCCTGTTGAACCGAAGAAAGTGGAGGCGCCGGTATTGGCCCAACAAGAAGTCAAGTCAAGTCCACGAATTGGTTCAAGTGAAACTTCTGAGGCGGTCGTTTTAGTTTCAGGAAAGGTGTTAAATAAAATATTGAATGTAGTGCCAGAGGGTGCAGAAATTACGTATGAGGATTTAAAAACGGGCCAATTATTAGGTACGGCAAAACCGGATCCATCCACGGGGGTATATAAATTAGTGCTTCCTTATGGGATAAATTATGGGATTACAGCGAAAGCTAATGGGTTTTTACCGAGTTCAATTAACCTAGACTTAAGTAAATTAAGGGGTCGGTATTTGGAATTAGATGAAAAAGATTTAGTGATGGCGGCCATTGCCAAAGGGGCTAAAATGACTATTAATAATTTGTTTTTTGAACTGGGCAAAGCGACTTTAACACCTGAATCCGATCCCGAGTTAAAGCGATTAGTCCAAGTGATGAATGAAAATGCGGATTTGCGCATTGAGATTTCCGGACATACGGATAATACTGGAACGGATGCCATTAATGAGAAATTATCCCAAGCGCGCGCGGATGCAGTTAAAACGTATTTGTTGGCAGCAGGGGTAGCCTCAAATCGCATTCAGTCCAAAGGATATGGGTCATTAAAACCTATTGCTTCTAATGAAACGGAGGAAGGCCGACAAGCCAACCGGCGGGTCGAGTTTTCAATTTTATAAGGTAACGGTGTCAATGAAATTGACAAGCCAGCGGAATGGCATGCTGGTGTATTTTCTGACGCGCAAGAATCGTTTTCGAGGCAAAATAGGCGCTGGTTTTATATAAAAACAAGGAAATTGTTTATACAAATTATGGCCATTCGCGATTAATGTTTGGGCATAAAAGTCGAATAGGGAGGCTACATCACCTTTTTCCTGAAAGGTATATCGGTTCTGATATTTTGAAATTTGTGTAGGCTTTTCAGGACTATATCCGGAGAAATGAAAGAATATCAATGGGTATTTTTCATTAATCAAATACGGCTCATTGTCATTGGTAATCACGCGTTCATGTAGGTTCCAATAGGCCATATTTAAACCTAAATGCCGACTTACATACACGTCTTCATAATACAATGGGGCAAAGTTTACCCATAATTGGTCTACAAACATGCCCTTTTCTAGATCAATGTAACAATGATCTCGTAAGCGATCTTTCCACCATGCCAAAAATGACTGAGTCGTAGCGGATCTTTTAGTCCCAATAAAACCTAAATTATAGAGCCCTGTATTAAGCAAACCTCTTTCTTGGGGTTCGTACTCGTCTGGGTAGGCCTTCAGCGTGTGTGGCGTTAAGAAAAGGCTGTTATTTTCCAATCCTTTTTCAATCTCAGTTAAGGGCTGGTAAATCACAATATCCGGATCAAAATAATGAACGATTTCGGCTTCAGGATAGGTATTGTAAATGTGTTCTAGGAAAAACGGCTTAACGGCAGTATTTAATTCTGTGATGTTGTATTTTTCACATAGATCATCTAAATCTTCAATGCCTATGGTATGCAATTCGATGAGCTCGTAGGGAGGCAACTGATCCTTTTGAATGTCCGATTTATCTAATCGGTCTACCAGGCCAATAAAATATCGATACGTTGGATTGTGCTTTTTAAGTGAATCACCAAGGGTTTTAGCTTGCGCTAAGTAGTTTATAGAACAAATGGTGAGGACTATTTTTTGCATATTCAAAATGATCAGTTACAAAAGTACTAAATGCAAATTAAAAAACGTTGTTGCTAAGCGAGCATTCGTTTAGGGTACTTTAGCTTTACTAACTTTTGAAAAGTTAGTAAAGCTTGTTGGAACTTTGCTGGCTCGACTTAGCAAAAAGTATTTTTCGGGCCATAAATTTAAAACAAAAAGACCCTCAAGCAAGCTTGAAGGTCTTCAGTCGATTAATCGTACTTGGGATGGGAATCGAACCCACACGAGCGTTACGGCTCACAGGATTTTAAGTCCTGCGTGTCTACCAGTTCCACCACCCAAGCGTCCCTGTAAAACTCAAAAGCACCGGAAGGTGCCTTCTTGTTTTGAGCGAAAGACGGGGTTCGAACCCGCGACCTCGACCTTGGCAAGGTCGCGCTCTACCAGCTGAGCTACTTTCGCAATTTGTGGATGCAAAATTAAGACCTTAGACCCATTTATGCAAGAGGAAAGCAAATTTAAATGAAATATTCTCTAATTTTGTGTTTTACATAATTATCATGAGCATCATCAAGCTAGACCAAATTGACCATCAATTACTTGAAATACTTCAAAGTAATGCCAAAATTACCAACGCGCAGTTGTCCAAGGAGGTCGGGCTTTCCCCTGCTCCCACGCTTGAGCGCGTGAAGAAATTAGAGGCCACTGGCATCATTCAAAGTTATCATGCTCAGTTAGATAGAGATAAAGTGGGCTTGGGTGTGACTACTTTTGTCACGGTGACTTTGACGGGTCATAAGAAGCAAGTGACGGAATCTTTTGTTAATCAAATCAATCAAATTCCTGAAGTAATCGAATGCCACCATGTGACTGGCGCAGGTGACTTCATGTTGAAAATTATCTCAAAAGATATTTCAACTTACCAGAAATTGATGTTGGAAAAAATAAACGAAATCGAAGAAGTTTCAGCTACATCTACGATGGTCATCTTATCTACCTTCAAAGAGAGCAAGGTTTTACCTATTCCTTGATTTTATTTATAGGCGATTCATAAACTGTGGCAACATGCGACTTTTCCAAGTCGTAAAGGTCCCAGCAAGAATTTCTTTTCGAGCCTCGCCCACAAGCCAGAGGTAAAATCTAAGGTTAAAAACACTGGCGATCATCGGGCCGAGCATCTCCTCACAACGAATCAAATGGCGCAAGTAAGCTTTTGTATATTGGCCATGCGTGTCTTCAGCAAAGAACGGATCGATAACCGAAAAGTCCGACTTCCACTTTTCATTTTTGATATTAATGATTCCCTCCGTTGTGAAAATCATACCATTTCGGGCATTTCTGGTAGGCATAACGCAATCAAACATATCAATTCCTAGCCCTATTCCTTCTAAAATATTGGCAGGCGTCCCTACACCCATTAAATATCGGGGTTTATCTTTTGGTAAAATATCGGTTACCTCGTCTGCCATTTTGTACATATCTTCGACGGGTTCGCCAACTGAAAGGCCACCAATGGCATTACCAAAAGCGTTTTTTGAGGCAATATATTCGGCAGAAACTTTGCGTAAATCCGAATACACACTTCCTTGAACAATCGGGAAAAGGGCTTGTTGGTACCCGTACTTTGGGCTAGTTTCGTCAAAACGCGTAATGCAGCGATCTAACCAACGATGCGTCATGTCCATCGAGTTTCTCGCATATTCATAGGTACATGGATATGGGGTGCATTCATCAAAGGCCATGATGATATCAGCGCCGATCGTGCGCTGGATGTCCATGACATATTCGGGACTAAAAAAATGAGTGCTGCCGTCAATATGTGACTTGAATTTTACACCTTCCTCGACAATTTTTCTTCCAGTTCCGGCCAATGAATACACTTGATATCCACCCGAATCGGTCAATATGGGTTTATCCCAACCATTGAACCGATGCAGGCCACCCGCCGCTTCGATGATTTCTAAGCCAGGACGGAGGTATAAATGATAGGTATTTCCCAAAATTATTTGGGCATTAATGGGCTTATTTAATTCTGAAATATGGACGGCTTTCACCGTGCCGGCGGTTCCTACCGGCATGAAAATGGGCGTTTGGATAGTCCCATGATCTGTTGTTATTTCCCCTGCACGTGCTTTTGAGCTTAGATCCGTACGACTTATTTCAAATTTCATTCGGCAAAGCTAGGCAAAAAATTAATGGATGAATGGCAAATGCTTTGAAAAACATTTGCCATTCACACAGAATTACTCAACTTTCATAACACCATTCATAATTCGCCAGTGACCAGGGAATGTGCATAAGAATGGATAATTTCCAGGAACTGTTGGCGCCTTAAAGACCACTTTCACTCGGCCATTTGGCTCTACCAGTGGCGTATAAGCTAAAATTTCGGGCAATGAAGGGATGTAGTTTTTGGACACTCCATCAGACGCAGTAATCATTTTATCCGCCGCTAAGCCTATCTTTTCTTTACTTTTCAAAGCTCCTAATACCCAGTTATGTGGCATCGCATCCGTATTTTCGAAAATCAATTCAACCGTCGACCCTGCAGGTACAGTGAATTCTTTTAGATCATATTTCATGGCTTCCGGAACGGTTTTTAATACCCGCGTGACTACTTCACCAGCTACTTTTAAAGCAGGAATTTCTAGTTTCCAAGCCATTGCCAAGCGATTTAAATATTCCAAATCGACTGTTCGAACTATGGGCGCCAAACTAGTTAAATAATCTTTAGATTCTGGTAATAAATTAGCGGATCTTTTAACATTCCAAGTCGCAGAAGCTCCTTTTAATGCAGCACCAAAGGCAGGTGAAGAGGTTTCTTTCATCTTTTGAAGATGTTGCACTACCTCGTCGGCCGACCATGAAACAGAACCGGCCCGGAATAATTTTTCGATCATCAATACGTTTAATCCAGCAGATTGAGTTACATCAATGGCCTTTCGATAAATGTTATTTGACCGTTCTTTTTCACCTAAAACCGCTGAGCGATCTAATTGAATTTCCATGATGTATTTGCCCGCTGTTTCAGGAGTCCAACCAAAATTTCCTACCCATGGGCCATTATTATTTTTAGTTACTGAAACGGTTTCTCCAGGAGCAACGCCATCCACAAACGTATAGGATTCATAATCGATCCGGCTTCCCATACCTTCAATTTTAATACTTAATGGCAGCGGAGTACCCTTTGGAAGGGCAACAGTTCCTCTATTTTTCACACGAACTGTGAAAGGTAAACCTTCTCGTAGTCTGAAATTACCCCCTTTGATTTGAACTTCTTGAACGACTAAATCTATTCCAGAAGCGGATCCTTCCGTCGTAGGATTGGCTAGATTTTTGCCCAATGATTCTGCGACCACAGGAATCTTTTTTGAGCCTTCAGATTCAATAAAGGATGTTCTTCTCGAACCCATATGGCCCATCATATAAGCGGAATAGGCCTCTGGAAGCCAACGGTCTTTCACACTTTGTTCCGTAGAAATTTTGGCCAACATCGCCTTTTCGACTTCCGGTGAGTTAGGCATTTCAATGAATGCTAATACGGTGTTTAAGACCACAAGTGTGTCTTTATCGGCTAATAACTTCTTATCTATCAATAATTTGGCCATCTCAGCTGTTCTAGGTAAAACCTGTACTGCCTGCTTTCTTACGGCGCCACTTGTATGCGATAAAGCATTTTTTAACGCAATTTTCACGGCCGGCATTTCTAAAGCTCCTAGTCCTTCCAAAGTTCTAAGCGCATGAATGGCTCCTACCGCTAAACCAATTTCATCTGTTTTAGCCGTAGCCAAAACCTTTAAAAGTGCTGGAACTACATCTTTATTACCTCTTTCCACCAACAACCTTTGAGCTTGTAAGCGCCAAAATAAATTGGAATTACTCAAAGCCGCGATACAATTTTCTGGAGAATTTAAGTTTACTGGGGAATAAGCGGGCGCTTGATTATAACCTACTCGGTAAATTCTACCATGCGTATAATCACGTAAATCATGATCATAGGCATTTCCTAAACCATTAGTCCAACCTTTTGGCGTTGGATTATGTTGGATGATGAAACTGTACCAATCCGCAATCCAAAGAGCTCCATCTGGACCTACTTGGGCAAATACGGGAGAAACCCATTCATCAGCTCCAGCCAAGAAATTAAATGCTTCTTGGTCATTAAAATCGGATCCGGTTTTCACGGTTCTATTTTGATGTACTACATGGCCTGTTGGCTCAGATACAAAGGCAATTTGGTTCCAATATTTTTTAGGGAAAGCCCTGGCTGAATAAAAATTATGACCAGCAGCAGCCGTATATCCACCAAATACATCCACTTGACGCACTTTTTTAGTGATTGTCTTCATGTCTTTGTGCGTGTCGATATTCTTACTTCCATTTAAACTAAATGGCGCATTCCAAATATTACGATGTGGAATCGCCATGTACCAACCATGCGCATTGTTGGCCGTCGACCCAAATACATCTCCCGCTTCATTGAAATCAAAACCCCAAGTATTATTGGAAGTCGTTGTCATGTGCTCCATTTTGGAACCATCGGGTTTAAATCTGAAAAAAGCCTGAGCAAACTGCAACGAATCAGCGCCCACTTTTCCCTTATATCCTGAATAACCTACGCAACCCCAAATCCAGTTGTCAAATCCATAATGCAAATTAGACGGTCCTGCATGCGTATCACCAGTTCCAAAACCGGTGATTAAAACTTTTTGCTGATCAGCAACGCCATCCCCATTCGTATCCTTAATGAATAAAATATGAGGCGCTTGGGAAACAATTAATCCGCCATTGGCAAAAACCATGCCTGTTGGGATACTTAAACCCTCCGCAAACCGAGTAAATTTATCCGCTTTGCCGTCGTTATTCGTGTCTTCGCAACGTAAAATATAGTCACTTCCGCCGCTTGCCTTACGCTCATTTGGATAGTCTTTGGTAATTAAAACGTATAATAGACCTTTTTCGTCCCATGCCATGGCGATTGGGTGCATGACATTGGGCTCAGAGGCAAAAACTTGTAAATTAAAATCTACAGGGATTTGAATATACTTTACAGACTCCTCAGGGCTCAAGGGCAATTGTTGTAATTGTACACCAGGCCGCTTTTCGTAGTTGGGCAGTCTGGCTTCACGATAGGCTAGAGGCGCTAGTTTTAATTGGTCCAACAAAGCTCTTTTTTCCTCCCCCACAGCATATAAAATGCCCTGAGTGACTAATTGTTGGAATCCTTCCGTGTCCCAAGTTCTTTCATCGTGACCGTAAGCCGTGTAAAAAACATTTCCTTTTCCATAGGTGCGAACCCAAGTATATGGTTCTGTGCTTGCTCCTGGCTTATCTTTAGCTTGTTCTGGGCCAAGAATCCTGGATTGCAAAACGATATTGTCAGGCTGTAATTTACTGTGCAAATAAGTTTCGTCTACGGTCTTTATCCCTGGAAAATCTTTTAATGCTAGGTGCCCAGGCATTTCATTTTTGATGCGAATGGAATCCATTTTATGGCGCCAAAATTGGCCTCCCACCATTTTGACAAACTCAGGAGAATTTCTGAAACACCATGAAGCACAATGTAGGGCTACTAATCCATGTCCGGAAGCCACATATTTTAAAAGCGCTTTTTCCTGCGGAGCGGCGATAGAATCCTGATTAGCAAATAAGATTAAGGCATCAAATTTGTTTAAATAATCATCATTTAGGTCTTTTAAGTTATCGGTATAGGTGATGTTCATCCCCTTCACTCCCACGGCAGATTGCAAAGAAGGGTATCTGTCAAAAGGCTTGTGATGACCTTTATCCCCTAAAAATAGGAGTTGGAGTCTTCTGCCTTTTGGAGCATTTTGTGCCAAAGTTGTCACAATCGAACAAATTGAAAACAATACAATTAATAATTTTTTCATTTCAAAGAGGTTTTGTTGGCCGCAATTTTCGGCTTTTAGAATTTTGGTATTTCAATAATCTTTCCTCCTTGTAAAGCAGACTCATGAGCTAATATACCCACTGAAGTCCAATTCGCAGATTGTGGAGCATTTGGGAAAGGATCACGATCTGCGGCTAATGCCTGCAAAAATTCATTGACTAAATGGGGATGTGATCCACCGTGGCCGCCCCCTTGAGTAAAGGAAAGGTGTTGATTTTCGTCTTCATCATATACGCCTTTGGTCGTAAATCGCTGAATTTCTTCGGGTAAATAATGAGCGTAATCTGGTGTGGGTACTTTTTCTGGAATTTCGGGTTCTGGCTTTTTAGCGGTGTGAACAATTAATTCTTCACCTTCTATCAAAGGCCATTCCACAGATTTTTTTGATCCATATACCTCAAAACTTTCACGGTATTGTCTTGCTACGTCAAACAAAGAGCGATAAACCATCGCGCTTAAATCTGAATCTCTAAATTTGATATGTGCGGACTCAACGGCAAAAGGGGAATTATAATGGGAGATCAATTCTTCGCGAATTGTTCCCGATCCAAAACAAGAAACATATTCAGCCTCCAAACGCAATAATCCCGCCACAGGTCCCACGCAATGGGTGGCATAATGCATCGGAGGAAGTCCTGGCCAGTAATCAGGCCAGCCGTCCATTTCTTGTTGGTGTGAAGCTTTCAAAAACTGTATTTTTCCTAATTCTCCTTTTTCATAAAGCTCTTTGATGTACAAAAACTCTCTGGAATAAACCACAGTTTCCATCATCATGTATTTTTTGCCCATTTTCCGAGAAGCTTCGACAATGGCCTTGCATTCTTCCACACTCGTGGCCATAGGAACGGTACACGCTACATGTTTTCCTGCTAGTAAAGCTTTGAGTGTTTGTTCGGCATGTAAATGAATGGGAGAATTGATATGAACAACGTCAACAGCTGGGTCTTTAATTAATTCTTCAAAATCGGTATAACGCTTTTCGATTCCATATGCATCGCCAATGGACTGCAGCTTTTCAGCATTTCGCTGGCAAATGGCGTACATATTAGCCAAAGGATGTTTTAAATAGATGGGAATAAATTCAGCCCCAAAACCCAGGCCCACAATGGCAACGTTATACTTTTTCATTTAATTAATAGGTTTAAATTGAACAGGTAATTTATAATTTTATTTCTTTCGTTTTAATTTTTGTGATTAGCTTTTTCCAGCTTTACTAACTTTTCAAAAGTTAGTAAAGCTAAAAAAGCTTTTTGACAAAGGGGAAGAGAAAATAGATTTTTTTAGGCCAATTTATTGGATTTTTTTAAAAAAGGGTGCGCCATGACAGTTAGGACTAGCAAAATGGTACCATAATAAAAGCCTGGTTGCATAATTTCCGTGCTACCAAAAATATAAATCGCTAAAATCATTCCATAAACAGGCTCCAAGGTGATAACTAAGTTGATGGAGAAAACGGAAAAAACTTTATATAAATGGATGGTTTCCGTATAAGCATACACGGTACAAACCAGCGCTAAAATTCCAATCCAGAGCCAGTCGAGCCCTATCGGGAAATATCCAACAAGCCCATCAAATGCCCCAAAACTCCAAACAACTCCTGTAATAATACCAGCCGCAATCATTTCATACAAGGTGATTAATTTTGGGTCATGCGTATGAGTAAATTGACCATTGACCACCGAAAATAGGGCACCAAAAAATCCGGAAGCGATGCCCATGAGCAACCCGAGCCATTGCGCTTGTTCGACCGAAAAAATTATCACTAAAGCCGCGATAACTAATAAGCCTAAAAAAACTTCAATCATTGAAATGCGCACTTTTTTGACAATAGGCTCAATCAACGAAGTCCAAAAAGTTTGCGTACTTAAGCCTGCAAGACACATAGCCACGGTAGAAACTTTTGCCGCGCCAAAAAACAACAACCAATGCAACGCGACAAACACCCCATTTAAAACCCACACCCACAAAACGGATTTACTTACTTGAAAACCTTTTTTACTGTAATGGATAATCAATGCCAAGCTTATCGACGTGATCACGCATCTCACAAAGACAATGGTGAGCGTATTTGCCTGAGTCGCATTGCCTAAAATGGCCGTGAAAGCATAAATAATGACAATAAAGTGAATTTTGAAATAGTCCAATAAGCGAGGAGCCGTTTTCATCTTATCGAGGTAATGTATAATAAAGTCCGACACCCACAGCGCCAAAAACGATGTTTGGAAGCCATACTGCCAATAACGGTGGCATTCCCCCACCTTCAGCGATTCCCTTACTCATCATGAAAAACAAAATGTAAATAAAGGCTAAGCTAAATCCAAGGGCAATTTGAAATCCTACGCCACCCCGAGATTTACGCGCCGAAACTAAGAATCCGATGATTGTTAAAATGATTACGGAAATGGGATTTGCAAAGCGTAAATATTTTTCAATTAAAAAGACCTCTATCCCATCAGCTCCCCGTGAACGTACTAAATCGATGTGCCGATTGAGTTCAGGCAAGGTAAAAGTTTCGTGTAATAAATGCTTATTTTGAAAGTCTTTGGGAAATAAATTTAAGGTTGTGTCAATTTTTACACCCGATATAATTCCTGTTTTTCCCGGCATTAAATTCCTAATTCGGTAATCATGAATCGTCCATTTTTTGCGAATGGTATCCCACGTAATCCGATCGGACATTAATTTCTCTTTGATCTCATTGTTGGATATTCGTTCCAAACTGAATCGATAACCTGTATTGGTATTGTTGTCGTAACTTTCAATATAGGCATATACATCGGGGGCAATTTTGATATGCACATCTCGCTTGTCGAAAAAGTAGGTGCCGTTGATGTATTGATGTTCGAATGGAACCCGAATTTTATTAGCATTGGGGACGACCCAACCAATCATAATAAAAGTCCCGATGGCAATGATGGAGGAGCCAATTAAATATGGCCTCATTAATCGAGTAAAGCTAACTCCAGAACTTAGAATGGCTATTATTTCCGTTTTCGCGGCTAAGTTGGCCGTAAAAAATACGGTGGCAATAAACACCATCAACGGCGAAATGTAGTTGGCCCAATAGGGAATAAAATTCAAATAGTAATCAAAAATAATGGCATGCATGGGAGCCTGCTTGCGAATGAAATCATCGATTTTTTCAGTATAATCGATGACCATGACAATTAATACAATTAAAAAAACGGCGAAAACATAGGTCTTCAGAAACTTTTTTAAAATGTAATAATCGAGTATTTTCATTAGCTTTTGATGGACTCTTGTTCGTAGGAAATACCAGAAAACAAATGAATAAAAATCACGCGCGCCGTTCTAAAATTAAACGGAACCATGACCAAAGAAAATAGAGTAATGGGAACCACATAACCCATGGCTGGAGGATCATTGAAAAAATTGAAAACGATTATACCGCCGACCAACATAATTCCCACGGTAAATGCATATGAAATGTACATGGCACCATAAAAAAATCCAGGTTCAACTTCATAGCGCAAGTCACAATGAGGGCAATTTTCATGCATTTGAGTGAAATTTAAAAGATTCCACCATTTGTATTTAAAAAGTCGGCCTTCGTGACAATGAGGACAACGTGCGTTGATCATCGCGTGTAGCTTACTGGGATCTGCCATAAATAAAGAAAATTAAGCCTCAAAGGTAAAGAAAATTGGAGGATTAAACGTAATTAAGGTCACGTTCCACTCCCTTTTTGTATCTTTGCACAAATCAAACTAACATGATATGTATTCTATTGTAACAAATGTTCACATTGTACTTTTTGTACTTGTCTTTCTTTTAGGTTTAAATCTATTGGTTCGCGCAATTCGCGGATTATCTAGCGGAGGCGCTTTTGTGGACGCAGATCGCAAAGCAGGATTGTTTTTCATGATCTCTTTACATACTCAATTGTTGATCGGCCTTGTGCTTTATTTTTTCTTAAGCCCAGTAACAGCAGCAGCTTTTGCAGATTTTGGTGCGGCCATGAAAGATCCAGCGACTCGTTTAATTGCCGTTGAGCATATTTCAGTGAACATCATTGCGGTAGTTTTAGCGACGATAGTAAATGCCAAAAACAAGAAAAATATAGCTGATGCAGCTAAGCATAAAAATGCGTTGATCTTTAACGGAATCGGTCTTTTATTAATTTTAAGCCGTATCCCTTGGTCACGCTTGTTTGCCTAAGTTTATATGAAAAAAAAGTGCATTTTTTTGGATCGCGACGGTGTTCTAAATGTAGACCGCGTTGATTACGTTTACCGTATGGAAGATTTTATCATTCCAAAAGGTGTTCCAGAGGCCTTAATCGCCTTAAAAGAAGCAGGATATTTACTCGTGGTCATTACCAATCAAAGTGGTATAGCCAAAGGTCTTTATGAACGAAAGGATGTGTACCAAATTCACGAAGCGATACAAAACGCCTGCGGGGGTGTTTTAGATGATTTATATTTTTGCCCCTATCATGAAAATTTTGATAGCCGTTCTTTAACCAGAAAACCAGGTTCTTTGCTGATTGAAAAAGCAGCAGCCAAGTACCAAGTGGACTTTGGAAAATCATTTATGGTCGGGGATCACGAGCGCGATATTATCGCTGGAACGCGAGCTGGACTTAGAACGATACGTTTGGCCCCTGAAGGCGAAGAAACGAATGCCACTTTTTTGGTTCGTGATTTACTGGAGGCATCTAAATTAATTTTAAATAATTAGAACATGGAAAAAGTATATTTAAGCGATGCAGGGCCCAAAGTTTCTCCGGCCATTTATGGTTTTTGGCGCTGGGAAAATGAGGTGGCTTCCATGGAGAAAATCGTCCAACTATGCCTTGAATTAGGGATCAATACCTTTGATCATGCGGATCGATATGGGGATTATTCTTGTGAAAAGACGTTTGGCGAACTCATTTCATCCGGATCTGTGCGACGTTCAGAAATTATCTTGTTTTCTAAATGCGGAATTTGTTTACCCAATGCTGCAAGACCCGACATACGGGTTAAACATGTTAATACATCAGCTGACCATATTTCTAATTCTGTAGAGAATTCCTTGCGAAATTTAAAAACCGATTATTTAGATGTGTTTTTATTGGACCAATTGGATCCTTTGTCGGATTTGGAATCAACGGCTTTGGCGCTTGAAAAACTGAAAAGTTCGGGGAAAGTAAAAAATATTGGTGTATCTAATTTTTCGGTATACCAACATCAATTACTGGTTTCCTATTTAAATATTCCGGTCGTTTCAAATCACATCGATTTAAATTTATTGCAAACGTCGGCTTTGGATAATGGCGCGCTGGATTACATCAAGCAAAAATACATGCGCCCATTGGCTGTGTCACCTTTGGCTGGAGGTCGTATCGAACAAGGAACGGATGAAATCGCACTCCGAGTACGAAAAAAATTAAACGAAATGGCGGCTAAATACGATAGCAACATCGAGTCTATTGCGGTTGCTTGGGTCGTTAAATTAGGCGCTCTTCCTTTAATCGGAACGTTGGAGGAATCGCGTATTCGTAATATTGTTAATTCATTTAATATCGATTTGGAACACCAAGACTGGTACGATTTATATCAAACTTCTCGACCTGGACCTCTCGTGCAAGACTAAGTTTCAAGGAGATTATTACAAAGAATTAATCCCCAAATAGACTTTAATAGAAAAGCCCGACCAACATGTCAGGCTTTTTGTTTTTTCAGATCAAGACCCTCTTACCTCTTACCTTTTACTTCTTACCTAATACCTCTTACTTATATCCCTCTCCAACAAACTCCTCCAAATTTCCAGGATTGACAACATGAGTCAAGGCTTGGGGATAATTCGTACGAAAGGTCAATGGGAATTTGGCTTTTGAATGTGGATTCCATTTAATTTCGAATGCCTGAATGGTGTCTCCACTTTCTTCGATGAGGTCGATTTCTTGTTGCTGGCTAGTTCGCCAGAAATAAGCATCTACGGCCATATTGTTGTAAGCAAGATACTTTCGGCGCTCAGCGATTACATAATTTTCCCATAAAGCACCTATATCGGTGCGTTGATTGGCCATACTGAAATTATTGATGATGGCATTTCGTATGCCACAATCATAGAAATAAATCTTTTTTCCTTTTTTTATTTCATTGCGGACATTTCGATTTAGGGCTGGTAGGCGGAATATAACGAATGATTTTTCCAATAGATCGATATACTTCTCGACCGTTTTATTATCAGCCCCTACCATTTGTGCTAATTCATGATAATTTACTTCGCTACCTATTTGTAGGGCAAGTGCTTTAAGTAGCTTTTCTAAGAGTATTGGTTTTTTTACTTGTTCAAGCATTAAAATATCTTGATACAAATAACTTCCGGCCAATAATTTTAGTCGCTCTATCTCTGCCCCTGGGTTAGTGACGATTTCCGGGTAAGAGCCGTATATAAGTCTTTGCTCAAGGAGTCTTTTTTCAGCCAATAAACCATGATGTTGCACCATTTCAGCAAAGCTCATGGGGTATAGGTGGAAGGCATATTTACGGCCGGTCAATGGCTCATTGACTTTATTGGACAAGTCAAAGGAAGATGATCCTGTAGCAATTAACTGAATTTCTGGAATCTGATCGGTGAATAATTTAAGGGTTAAGCCAATACCAGGGATGCGTTGAGCTTCATCGATGAAGACTAAGGTGTGAGGTCCAACTAAATTACGAAGTTTCGTGGATGTGGTTTCTGATAGTATGTCGCGGACATCTGTTTCATCGCCGTTTAGATAAAGAAACGATTTTTCTTGCGCTGATAGGATGGCATGAATTAAGGTGGATTTACCTGTTTGTCTTGGGCCAAAAAGTAAGATGGCTTTTCCTTTGAATAAACGGGCTTCTATCTCGTTTTGTACTCGGCGAACAATCATATCATAGGATTGAATTCCTAAAATTACATAATATTTTTGGAATTGAATCCCAAATAATTATATTATTTTACCTCTTACCTAATCCCTCTACCTTCTTCCCGTATTTCTCCTTCGTTCATTTCCTTTTGGAATCACTCGATTGCCTCTAGGCGCTTCTCTTTTTCTTGAACGATTATTAGTATATCCTGTTCCCGAACGCATGCCCACCATTTCTAAATCGATCGTTCTTTTAGCCAAATTTGTATCGCGCACTTTCACTTTTACCGCATCGCCAAAAGTAAATACGCGGCCGTTGGACTTGCCAACAATCCTATAATTTTCCTTATCTAAATCGTAAAAATCATCGTTTAGGTCAACCATCCGCACAAGTCCCTCGCACGAAGTTTCCCCAATCTCCACAAAGATCCCAAATTCTGTTACCCCAGTAATAATTCCGTCAAAAACCTGTGGTTCTTGTAAACTCATGAACTCCACTTGCTTGTATTTAATGGAAGCACGTTCGGCTTCGGAGGCCAACTTCTCCCTATCTGAAGAGTGCTTGCACTGAATCTCGATCGGCGAACGATCTTTGGTCTCGCCTCCATCTAAATAATGTTGCAATAATCGGTGTGTCATGACATCCGGATAGCGACGAATAGGACTAGTAAAATGTGAATAAAATGGAAAGGCAAGGCCAAAATGCCCAATCGCATCGGTACTATATTTAGCCTTCGACATAGTCCGAACCGCCAAACTTTGCAATACATTTTCCTCCGCTTTTCCCTGAATATTTTCCATCAATGCATTAAATGATTGACTCACTTGCTTGGGTTCCGTGGTTACTTGGTACCCAAATTTCTTCGCAAAAGAAGAAAATACCCTAAGTTTTTCTGGGTCAGGCGCATCGTGAATCCGATATACCATGGTATTTCGTGGATCCGTTTGCTTTAATTCATGTACATATTCAGCCACTTTTTTGTTGGCCAACAACATAAATTCCTCAATTAATTTATGCGCATCCTTGCGTTCGCGAGGATATACGGCAATGGGTTTTCCGTCTTCGTCCAACAAAAACCGAAGCTCTGTCGTATCGAAATTGACCGATCCATGTTTAAATCGAGCGTCTCTAAACGTTTTCGCAATCCGATTTAAATCTTTGATGACGGGTTCATAGGAATCTTCTGAAGGGCCCTCATGTTCAATTAAAACTTGGGCATCTTCGTAGGCAAACCTACGATCCGAATGGATTAACGTTCTTCCAAACCATTCCTTAACAATCTTCCCTTTTTTGTCTAATTCGAAAACGGCAGAAAACGTACATTTGTCTTCATTGGGTCTCAACGAACAAAGGCCATTGGAAAGTTTTTCGGGCAACATCGGAACGACGCGATCCACCAAATAAACAGATGTCGCACGTCGGTAAGCCTCTTGGTCCAAAATACTTCCAGGTTTCACATAATGGGAAACATCGGCAATATGAACGCCAATTTCCGTATGTCCATTAGCTAAAATTTGATAGCTAATCGCATCGTCAAAATCTTTGGCATCCACCGGATCTATGGTAAAAGTCAAGACCTTTCTATAATCTTTTCTCTTTTTAATTTCGTCCTTTGAAATGGTGGTTGGGATGGCCTCAGCAGCCAATTCCACCTCTTCTGGGAAATCATAAGGAAGCCCAAATTCCGCCAAAATGGAGTGCATTTCAGTGTCATTTTCACCGGCTTTTCCTAAGACTTTGATCACTCGGCCTTCCGCTTTTTTTCCGGCTGAAGCCCAACGAGTCACCTCGACGATCACTTTGTCTAGGTGGTTAGCTGCCATCGTTTCCGTGCGAGGCACGTAGATATCTTCGTATATTTTTTTTGAATCGGGAATTAAAAAGGCGTAGTGCGGAGTGACTTGGATTACGCCGACTAGCTCAGGCGAACGTCTTTCTAAAATCTCAACAACCTCGCCTTCCGGGCGGTCATTTTTCTTTTTTTCAGAAGGCCTTCGCGCTTGGACAAGTACGGTATCTCCATCTTTGGCAAACATTAAATCGGCCGTCGAGACCCAAATATCCTTTCCTTCTCCTTCCGTTACGATGAAGGCAAAACGTGAATTTACGTGGTCTACGCGACCTTTTACTTGGAATGATTCACTGTCAAATCTATAGTTACCATCCGACTGGCGAATGATCCTGTTTTCTTGTGCTAAATTATGTACGGCGTCGGAATAAATTTCCTTGGTTTTTCGGTCGCGAATCGCAAATGCTTTATGAATTTGGTTGACCGAGTACGATCGATAATCGTTGAGTTCAAAAAATTCGAGTATCTCTGCTTGAATTTCTCTTAAAAATTTTTCTTGTTTTGGGTTAATGCCCATGATTTATTTGTAATTAGCCTGCAAGGTACGAATATCAAATAGGAATTCTTAATTCCAAGCCCTTATCTTTGTAAAATGAATCGTTCTCGCATCGCATTATTTTCGTTGGTTCTTTTTATTCTCAGTGGAGTTTTCCTTTGGTATAAAAGCACGAAAAGCCAAGAATCGAACGTAGAATCTACGGCAGTCATCGTTGAAACTCCCGTATTTAATTCCGATTCAGCCTACGCACACATCGCGAAGCAAGTAAGTTTTGGTCCTCGAATCCCTAATTCTCCTGCACAAATCAAATGCAAAGATTGGATTGTTGAAAAATTAAAGGGCTACGGTTGGCAAGTCAAAATCCAAGAATTTACATCCTTCCGTTACGATGGATATAAAATGAAGGGCTATAATATCATGGCGCAATACCAGCCGCAAATTCAGAAACGGATTTTATTAGGGGCGCATTGGGATGCCAGAAGTATCGCCGACAAAGATTCGGTGGATAAAAATAAGCCAATTGACGCGGCAAATGATGGTGGGAGTGGCGTAGGGGTTATGTTGGAAATCGCGAGACTTTTATCGGAAACACCTAAAAAGCCAACGGTCGGCGTAGACCTAATATTCTTTGATTTAGAAGATCATGGGGAGCCTCATGATTTCACGGGAAATCCGTCGACAACCAGTTGGGCCCTAGGATCTCAACACTGGGCCACGAACATAATCCCAGAAAACTACCGTCCTTATTATGGAATTTTATTGGACATGGTGGGGGCTAGAGGAGCTAAATTTCCACATGAAGGCTCATCGATGCAATATGCACCCGGAATTGTGCGCTCTATTTGGGCGACGGCTGCTGATTTAGGATACGGAAATATGTTCATCGACGAAGACGCATTTGGAATAACGGACGACCATACGGCGGTGAATGAAGTAGGGAAAATTCAGATGATTGATATCATCGATATAAGGCCGGTGAATGGCGGTTTTGATTTTGGATCTTTCCATCACACGCATCAAGATAATTTGAATACCATCGATAAGTCCACGTTAAAGGCGGTTGGGCAAACACTATTACAAGTTTTATATAGAGAATAATATGGAAGAAAATGCTTTGCAATTTGTGCATTTAAATGACACGCATGTAGGTTTGGGAGCCAAAATGGTCCCTTTTGCTGGATTTAATATGCCGGTTTTATATACCAATTTAATTGAGGAGCATGTTTGTGTGCGGAACAATGTGGGGGTTTTTGACGTGAGCCACATGGGGGAATTTTTATTGAAGGGAGAAAAAGCGCTGGATTTAATTCAATATGTTTGTTCCAATGATGCGTCTAAATTAACGGACGGCAAAGTGCAATACAGCTGTTTGCCTAATGCTACAGGAGGTATTGTGGACGATTTATTGGTATATCGGGTGAATGCCCACGAATATTATTTGGTGGTTAATGCGTCTAATATTGAGAAAGATTGGAATTGGATCTCCTCGCACAATACCTTTGGGGTTGAGATGTTAAATCGTACCAATGACTACAGTTTATTTGCAGTTCAAGGGCCAAATGCGCAATCCGTTTTGCAAAAATTAACCGATGTTAATTTATCTGAAATGCCTTATTATACCTTTAAAATAGGTAATATGGCTGGGTTTTCAGAGGTGATTATTTCCAATACTGGGTATACGGGAGCGGGAGGTTTTGAGATATATGTGGAGAATAAAAATGCCCTAGCGATGTGGAATGCCATTTTTAAGGCGGGGGAATCGGTTGGCATTCAGCCGGTTGGTTTAGGTGCAAGGGATACCTTGAGAACGGAAATGGGCTATTGTTTATATGGCCATGACATTGATGATACGACCTCGCCGATTGAGGCGGGATTGGGTTGGATTACTTCATTTAACAAGGATTTCATCATGAAGGATTTCCATGCGGCGATTAAAGCGGCTGGACCTAAGAAAAAGTTAGTGGGTTTTGAGATGATTGACCGTGGAATTCCACGCCAACATTATCCCATATTAAATGCGGCGGGCGAGGCGATTGGTGAAGTAACTTCAGGAACACAATCCCCCAATTTGTCTAAAGGAATCGGAATGGGATATGTGGAGACATCACAAAGTGCGGTTGGCACCGAGATTTTTATCTCCATCCGTGACAAATCATTAAAAGCTCAAATCGTTAAAATGCCTTTCATTTAAGATGCGTAAAATAGATGTATGCTTCTCGCCGGATTTAATTCATTTATATGATTTGTCGGATAAATGTGTCGTGGTGGTGGACATTTTTAGGGCAACTTCTTGCATGGTGACGGCTTTTGCGCATGGGGCAGCAGAAATTGTTCCGGTAGAGCAAATTGAATTATGCCAATCGTTTCGCGATCGCGGATATTTGATTTCGGCTGAACGCAATGGCATCACGCCGGAGGGTTTTGACTTTGATAATTCGCCTTTTTCGTATCAAGATCCAAAGGTTAAAGGAGCAAAAATTTGTGTGACCACGACTAATGGGACCGTGGCGATTCGTCGGTCTGCCGAAGCGCCCCAATTATATGTGGGTGCTTTTTTAAATTTGTCCAGCATTACGGAGGCGGTTAAAAAATGGCAAGGAGACGCTTTGGTTGTTTGTGCGGGTTGGAAAGGCAAACCAAATTTAGAAGATACATTGTTTGCGGGTGCCCTAATAGACCAATTGACCGGTGTCTATGAGGTAGCCGATGACGCCGCTTTAATGGCTTGGAAAAACTATAATGTTGCCTCAAAAGATATGTTGACCGCCGTGAAAAACTCCTCCCATGTGAAAAGATTGTTAGGTTTGGGTATCGAAAAAGACATCGCTTTTTGTTTAGAAATGGACCGTTACGATGTCTTGCCTTTATTGGAAGGGGAGCGATTAATAAATGCAAAACTTTAATCAATAGCCTCTAGGGGGGTATTTTGAAAATATGATTCTTTACAGTACGCAAAAATCGAGTCCAAATGTTTCTTTTGAGGAAGCCATTTTCAGAGGTTTACCTCCGGATAATGGGCTGTATATGCCTACTGAAATTAAGCGTTTGCCGGATTCGTTTTTTGAAACCATTCAGGATTTATCCTTGGTGGAAATTGCGGAAGCGGTATGCAATAATTTATTGGGAGATGATTTAAGTGAAGCGGAAATAAAGTCGATTATTACGAGTTCGATGAACTTTGAGGCGCCCTTATTTTCATTGGAGCCAGGGGTGGAAATTTTGGAATTATTTCACGGCCCATCGATGGCCTTTAAAGATTTTGGTGCCCGATTTATGGCGGCGGTCATGTCGCATTATTTGGTCAAAAACCAGCGTGAAATAAGAATTTTAGTAGCTACTTCTGGGGATACGGGGGGAGCGGTAGCTCAAGGCTTTTTTAATACGCCTGGGATATCGGTGACTATATTGTATCCATCGGGCAAAGTTTCGGACATCCAGGAAATGCAATTGACGACTTTGGGGGGAAATGTGGAGGCCTTGGAGATTGAGGGGACATTTGATGATTGCCAACGATTAGTTAAGCAAGCCTTTTTGGATGCGGATTTGCGGGCCAAATTTAATTTGGCTTCAGCTAATTCGATTAATATAGCGCGCTTAATTCCTCAATCCTTTTATTATTTTGCGGCCTATGCGGAGGCCAAAAGAAAGGGCTTATCTGATCCCTTGGTCTTCAGTGTGCCTTCGGGGAATTTTGGAAATTTGAGTGCGGGTTTGATGGCGTATCAAATGGGTTTACCGGTCAAAGCGTTTGTTGCGGCATGCAATGAAAACCATCCGGTTCCTGATTATTTGTCGACCGGTATTTATGATCCGGAACCTAGTGTAGAGACGATATCCAATGCCATGGATGTGGGAAGTCCATCGAATTTTGTGAGGATGCAAATTCTTTCCGGGGGAGTTTTGGAAGAAATACAGCAAGTGGTTAAAGGCTATTTTACGGATGATGATGTAACCAAAAAAAGAATGGCTGAGGTGTATGAAAAAACAGGTTATATCATGTGCCCACATACGGCCGTTGGATATGATGGGCTATTGCAATACAGAAAAGAGTGTGGGGATAAAGTTACCGGAGTGGTTTTATCGACGGCCCATTATGCTAAATTTTTGCCAACTGTCGAGGCGGTGATCGGCGGAAAAGTTCCTGTTCCCTTGCGACTATCTGAGTTGCTGGACAAGCAAAAAAAATCCATCTTGTTGGGGACGGATTTTGAAGGGTTTAAAAAGTTTTTGCTTGGTTAGATTTTTAATGCCTTTTCAGGCTTTAAACCAATGCTAAAAATTTCTGTTTTTCTTGGTAGACCACCAGGCCGATCAATGCGATAAGTAAAATCCCAATGCCAGGAGTATTAGCCAGGCAAATTTCGAAAAGCAGGATATTAACGGATATTGGAGCTAAAATGAGCGTCCCTAAAGCCCGTTTTGTCGGCATGATGATCAGAACACCTCCTATAATTTCCAATACCTTAATGACAGCCATATAGCCTGTTGGCCCAAATAAGTTAAAAAATGCTAGTTGGTTTCCAGTCATTGTGGGCATAGGAGCCAGAGGAAAAAAGAAATTAATGCCACCAAATAAGAATAAAAAGGCTAAGATAGCGGCCGGGACGTGTGTTAGGAATTTCATTTTTAGGGGTTTAATTTTAGATTTTCAAAGGTAGGAGTTTTACAATAAAATTTAAGGAAAAATAATGGTCACGTTCAACATGGCCGAGACCATGCAAGCGATCAATATTCCATAAATCAGCGATTGGTTCTTAATGTGATGGACCATAAAATATAAGCCCACAAGCAGGCCCCAAAAAGAAAACGAGATGGACCTCGTAACATCCCAAACAAGAAAGGAACTTAGGATAAATGCAATGGAAAATAGCGTATATAAAACTGTTTTTTTGTTGACAATAATGGCGATGGGGAAAAAATAAAAAATATAATAAGATTTAAAGGCATTGTAAATGATTAACAATCCATGGTTCAAATTTTCTAAAAAAATAGCGTATTCAATGCCTCCTGCAGGGGTTATCAGTCCGTATTTTTTATAGATTAAAAACCGAATAAAAAGGTAGACTAAAATAGCGAATGTACTTGTTTTAAAATAGTCCCAATACCGTTCCTCATCGATGAAATATTGTAAGATTATGCCCATGGCGCAACCGATCAGTGAACGCTCATCTGTGAGCATGGCGGCTAATAAAAATACCCCACTTAAATAGCGGTTTTTAGAAAAGTAAAATCCAAGAATTAAAAAAGAATAGGCAAAAGAATCCCCCAGGGCGAGCAGTTCTAAATGTAAGGAATTAATAAAATATAGGGTGGATACCCCCATGGCGAAGAAAAAAGTGATTTTTCTTTCTTGTGTAATTTGGTGGATGATTTTCAGAAATAAGGTATAGGCATATAAGCCAAGGCCGATTTGAATAAAATAAACTAACTCAATTTTTTGCTGACATAAGCGTAACAAAAGAGGGATCGTAAAGCGAAAAGCTATTTTTGCCTCATGTGATTTAGGGTCAAAATTTGCCGGGATAAACAAGTGATTTGATTTCCAAATTTGAGTATCCCAATGAAATTGCCAAATTTCATGACTCGCTGGCCCGCCCTTAATTATGGTAATAAACTCCTGAAAGTATTGATTGATGTACCAAAAATTACCAAGATAGGTTAAAAATACAGACCCTAAAATGGAGTATATAAATACTTGGAAGAGCCAGTTTGACCCATTTAATTGTCTATCTAAAAACGCGGATAAACGAAAAAGCATGGCAATTGTTAATTTATAAAACTAGGTTTGCGATGGGGGCCATTTTATTTGTGCCGGTCAACTCCATCATGTATAATTCGAAATTAATGAGTTGATTTTGAGAATCAAAATGAACATTAAAAAAGGGCGTTCTTCCTGTTTTGTTATTGAACAATGGACTGATCATCCATTTGGTTTTGAGTTTTCGGTCGACCCATAAGGCAAATAAGGTTTTATTTTCGTTTATTATGGGGTTTTCTAGGTTGACGTGGTATTTTCCAGAACCTAAGGAATCAATCGATTTTATTTTTAGGGGTTTAAGGTTCGAGGAAAATTGAGCCGTATCTAAGGAGATTATCTCGTCTTTTGGCAGGTGGTAATAGCTGCGATGATTAATCAATTCATAGTCTAAAGGCGAAATGGAATAGCTTGATAATGGCATAAAGTTATGCGCATTATTTACATCAGATTTTATCCTTAAACGCATATTTTCTAAGGCACCTATGGAATAAAAATAACTTAGGATATAAAAAGTGATGGCTAATCCCGTTAATGGGATCAGGCTTTTTGAAAAAATGGGGATGCTGAGGCAACATAAATAAAGCCCAATTAAGCTGATTAATCCATAAAATAAGAAGCGTTCGGAATTAACGATGGACACTAAATCCCCTTGACTTGATCGGCCAATACAAATTAGTAATCCGACGATCATCACTTGTGCCATCAATAGCGTAGGAAATGATATGAACCGTTTTTGGTCCTTTAAAATAGCAAAAGCTACGAGCAAGCAGACCAAAATACCTGTGGCCATATTGATAAGGCCCACATACGTATCCGATACCTTAATCATAAATAAGCCTAAAAAGCTAAAAAAAGCCATTATATAGGTTAAAATAGGCGGATTAATGGCCTGGGTTTTTTCAGAAAAGGAAAGCCCGGAAACATATATGAGAATGACGATTACAACAGCGCCAGCAAAATAATAGGTTAAACGCGATTTGGTTTTCCAAAAGACAAAGGCGACAATGGGCAAGAAGGCAATTCCCTCCGTGGAAACAAAGGGGTAAGCCAAGGCCAAAAATAATACCCATAATTTATTTTCTGCATACATCAGGCCATAGGAAATCCAGACGAGAAACAGTATGGATCCTGTGTGCTGGGAAACGCCGATGAAGCCAAAATTATCTAGGTTGCCATAGCTAGAAAATAAAATGAGCGAGATGGGAATCATGTGCCAAAGCGAATGCTTTTCCTTTTTTAAGTAAAGAAAAATAGGAATGGCGATGGCTAATAGCTGAAAATTAGCGATTATGGTCATCCATTTGAAATCAACAAATCCCCAAAAACAATAGGAAATAAGCATGATGAGTCGGCCATACGCAATCCGATGAATTTGATTATGGGGTTGGAAAATGGCCTCTGCATTTTCAAAAAATGAATGGTGTTGGATGAATTCAACTAATTGCAGATATTGGAAGTCGTCCCCAAATGACGGGAAATTAATCAGCAAATGGGTAAGCTTTGCAAAGTGCAAGACTGCAGGAATACTTGCCAGTAAAATGATCCATAAAACGTGTTTTTGTTTCATTCTAAACGCGTGGGTTCGCCGTCCAGTTTTAGCACGTCGACTACCTTTTTATGATCCAATGAAAAAAGATAATATTCATTTCCACCTAAAATGAAATCTTTGGGAAGCCATATATTGGCCATTTTAGGACCTAATGGTTTTTCATCATACGTTAATGCGCTACAGGTAAATACCTTTGGATCCTGAATAGATCGAATGATTAAAAAACGATCGTATCCTTTTTTCAAAGGCAAATTTTCAAAATAAATCGCTCGGATATTTCCTTTGGTTCGGTAGGAATATTCTCCAGGAATTTTGAATATCGAGGCATTTTTCATCCCCTTTTGGATCGAGGAAAGGGAAGGGATTTTTGCGTCTGGAAAACGATAATATTTGGGATTATGGAGCAAATTGAAATCATAGATTTGACCTTCATATGTGCTTGATTTTTTTTGATAAAAGGTGTTGATTAGATCAGCTTGCAATCGCAATGAAATCGCTTTCGTTGGGATGATTGAAAAATAGGTAGAGGTCAAGAAAAATACTAAACCTATCAGTAAACCTGGCGTCCATGAGCGACGTAAAAATTCAAATGGATGGATCAGAATGAGGTATAACAGTATGAGGCCAATCAGGCCGTAGGTGAAAAAACGTTCGGAAATAGCAATGTCCAAGATATCCCCCATTTGAAAACGTCCGATGCAAATTAAGGCACCGGTGGCCATGATTTGTGCATAGATTAAAAAGGGGAAAGCGAGGGATTGGAAGGTTTGTTTTCTCCATACTCGAAGGATGGAAAAAATAAGTATGCCAAAGACGATGAGGCCTAATAAGGCAGCGATTTCAGAACGATGGGAATCCGAAAATGGCAATCTGAATATGCCTAAAAACCCTAAAAATCCTTGGCCTAATTCGAAAAAAGTATTCGCTGTGATGGCTAGATTAGCTTTTTGTAGTGGGTGATAATTGGCGATATAAAAACCGATAATGCCCACGCCTAAAAAGCTAAATATGGGAGCCCATTTATTTTTTTGCACCCATAATATTATGGCTATCATGGGGATAAAGGCAAGTCCCTCGGAAGAGACAAAAGGATAAAATAAGGCCAACAATAACACCCATTTTTTATCTTGGAAATAGAGCAAGCCATAGGAGATCCAGACCATGAACATGATGGAAGAGGTATGCTGTAAGCTGCCAATCAAACTGTAATTGTCTAAATTCCCAAATCCTGAAAAAAGAATAAAGGTGATGGGAATCAAGTGTAAAGGGGATAATTTTTGTCTTTTTAGGTAGCTATAAAATGGAATTAAAATCACTATCATTTGCAAATTAGCTAGCAAAATCAAGTTTTTAAAATTGATTTCATGCGCGATCAAATAGTAGAACGCCACCCAAATCCGCGCAAAAGCTATGCGGTGAATTTCGTTGTGAGAAGCAAATAATTGGGATACCAGCGATTTTGTGCTTGCGCCATCAAACAAGTCAGGAATCATTTCTAAAAACAGAAAGTCATCAGACCATGTGGGTGTATTTTCTAACGTAAAATATAAATGGAAAAAGTGGATGGCAATGGGCAATGAGATGGCGATACAAAATCCTAAGAATAATCGCTTTTTCATCTTAATTTATTTTTTTAAATAGTCATTTCTCGAAAGATATTTTTCGATTAAAATGTACAGCAAAATAAATAAATACCGACTTCCCATTTCCTTGATTTTCAAATTGGATTCCCCCGCTTTCCGGTTTCTCCAGGAATTCGGTAAAATCCCAAAAGAGTATCCTCGGATGATCGCCTTCAAAGGCAACTCAATCGTTAAATTAAAGTGTGCAGATAAAAATGGTTTCAAGCCTTCAATCGTATGGCTTCGGTACATTTTAAAGGCATTAGTGAAGTCATTATATTTGATGCCGATTAAAACCTTGATGAGCCAATTGGCAATCCGATTAATCACTAGTTTATGTTTGGGATAATCGTAAACCGCTGAACCTTTCATAAAGCGAGAACCGAACACGCAGTCTAAATTGTCGCGTACCATCAGTCGATAAAAAGCAATTAAATCAGCGGGATCATCTGATAAATCGGACATCATCACACCCACACATTCTCCCGTAAAGCGGTCCAAACCGTAGCGAATCGCATAGCCAAAACCATTAGGTCCCGGATTGGTAAAGTGCACTAATGTGGGGATTTCTTTCTGAAGCTCCTGAAGGATTTCTAAGGTTTTGTCTTTGGAATTATCGTTGACCACCACAATTTCATGGTCGACCTCTGCTGCCGAAAGCGCTGCATATAAGGAAGTTAAGGTCTCTTGGATCGAGCCTTCTTCATTGTATGCAGGAATGACAACACTTAGTTTCATGGCTTAGGATAATATAGGTTTCAACATGGCCTCATCTTGTTTAAACCATTCGTACACTTCTGAAAGGAGTGTTGGGACGGTGATTTCGGGGCGCCAACCGCTAAACTCGGTGATTTTGGTGTTATCGGTCACATAAATCGGGATATCTCCAGGTCTATTTTCAGCGGTCTGAGAAATGGATATTGTATTTCCCGTGATTTGAGAACAAACGTCTGTTAATTCGGCCAACGAAATAGTTTGGTCTAAACCGCCACCCACGTTAAATATTTGGCCTTTTTGTAAACTCAAATGGGCTATTTGCCATTGGACTAATCGGAATAAATCCCGTACATGCAACACGTCGCGTGCTTGTTGGCCCTTCCCATCAAACCCAATATAAGACAATGAACCTTTCCAAAAATGCCTCGCCATCCAAAGCACAATCACTCCTTGGTCAATCTTCCCCATTTGATAAGGCCCACTTAAAACACCACAGCGATTGATGACCGCCGGGATATTAAAATTATGTGCAAATTCTTGAATGAGGTATTCGGAGGCCAATTTAGTCGCTCCGTATAAGGACCTTAAACCGGTTAATGGAAAATCTTCCGTTAAACCTTTCGATGAAATTCCAGACATGGGTTGTGCGTCAGAAAGATTAAATCGATTAGGTTTAGAAGTCAGTGAAACGTCCAATAAGCGATCATACGGATATACTCGAGACGTGGATAAAAAGATGAAAGCCGCCTGATGTTTTTTGGCAAAATATAAAGTGTTGATGGTGCCATTCAGGTTGGTATCAATTAAATTCTCCAATTCCCCAGGAATAGTTCCGGCTAAAACAGAGGGTTCAGCAGCGGCGTCGATGACCACATCTACCGCCGGAATACGCTCCAAATCTGTTTTTATGCGCACATCTCCATGGACAAAATGAATGCCTTGTGCCAGTATTTTTTGTAAGTTAATTTCAGATCCCCGCCTAGAAAGATTGTCTAGACAATAGATTTCGGAATCTGTGTAATATTGCTTAAAAAGGATGGCTAAATTTGACCCAACAAACCCACAACCACCGGTAATTAATATTTTCATGATTGAGCTGTTTCCATGTAGCGCGTATAAATGTCTACAAACACATCTTCAAGGGATTTTGTGATATCCCAATTTGGATAATGATCTTTCATTTTTTTCAAATCGCTGTAATAACAGATGTGATCACCGATTCTATTTTGATCCACATAGGTATATTTCATGGGCTTGCCTGAAATTTTAGCGATCAAATCAAAGGCCTCTAAAATGGAAACCGAATTATCTTTTCCACCACCGATGTTATATACTTCCGCGATGCGGGGAGCCTTTAAAAACTCCTCAATAAACCTCGCTACATCATAGGAATGGATATTATCGCGCACTTGCTTTCCTTTATATCCAAAAACGGTATACTCTTTCTCCTCGATATTGCATTTGATCAAATAACTTAAAAAGCCATGCAATTCTACTCCCGCATGGTTTGGACCTGTTAAGCAACCTCCTCGTAAACAGGCCGTTGGCATATTAAAATAACGTCCATATTCCTGAACGGAAATATCGGCAGAAACTTTAGATGCCCCGAACAGCGAGTGCTTCGACTGATCTATGCTGAAGCTTTCTGAAATACCTTCAAAATAGGTGGGATCATCGTAGTCATAACGGGTTTCTAACTCCTTCATTTTGATTAAATTGGGAGCATCTCCGTAAACTTTGTTGGTCGATAAATGCACAAAAGGAACGTTCGTATCGTAGCGACGAAGGGACTCCAACAAGTTGAAAGTTCCTACGGCATTGGTATCAAAATCCTCAAAAGGAATGGACGCCGCTCGGTCGTGGCTCGGTTGGGCCGCGGTATGAACAATGGCATCCGGCTTAATGGAAGGAATGATGTCTAGAATGGCTTGACGGTCTCTTATGTCAATTTGATCGTGTAAATGATACGAGGAACCATATATTTTTAGGCGGTCTTTGTTGGAAGAATTATCGCCTTGCATGCCAAAAAACACAGCTCTTTGGTTATTATCGATTCCGTGTACCTCCCATCCCTTCTGCAGAAAATATTCACTTACTTCGGAACCGATTAGGCCCATAGAACCTGTAACAATTAATTTTTTTGACATGGTATCGAATCTTAAAAAAACAAATTTACGCTTAATTTTTAAATTTCTGAAATATCTAAAATCCTCAATTGCAAATTCCGATCGCCGCGAAATTCATTAATTTCCACATGATAAACCATTTGGAAAGCGAGCTGCTTTTCGTAGGCATGTAAAAGGCCTTCATAAAAATCTTTGCGAATCCCAAAACCCACGGACTCCCATGAAGAGCCAGAAGGCGAAGAACTTACATGTAATTTCAGATGCTCTTCCTTCATGATGAAGGGAGCCTTGGTTAAATAAATGGGGCCGCTTAGAAAATTGGGCATCATATTGCCAGGGCCATAAGGCGAAAGTCGGGATAATAATTGATCGTAAAAGGAAAGCGTCATGGCTTCCAGAGGTACCTGCAGGTCAATCGTCAATTCAGCCTTGAGCTCTCCTGAGGGAAGGCCCATTTGGACTAGAGATTCAAAACGCTCAATAAATGCTTGAAGGTTTTCCGGTTTTAGGTGTAGTCCAGCGGCATGTGTATGCCCTCCAAATTGGGCTAATAAATCGGCGCATTTTTCTAGAGCCGCATGAATATCAAATCCTTTGACCGAGCGGGCTGAGCCTACAATCTGTCCATGCGATTCGGTTAAAATGATGGTGGGCCTAAAATAAAATTCTTGAATTTTACTGGCGACGATGCCGACGACCCCCTTGTGCCAACCCGCTTGAAATAGAACGGTGCTTTTGGCATTTTGCAGAAATGTATTGGTATCAAATAATGAAAGCGCTTGGCTTACGATTTCTTTTTCGACCACTCGGCGTTCAAGGTTTTGTTGGATGACCGCCTCGGCTAGCATTTGGGCTTCGATGAGGTCGGAGGCCAACAATAACTTCACGGCGCCATGGGCATGTTCCATCCGACCTGCGGCGTTGATGATGGGCGAAATGGAAAAGACAATATCGGTGATCTGGATAGGTGCTTTTTTATTAGCTTTTTGCAATAAATAAGAAAGGCCGGGGCTTGGATTTGAGCCTAATTGGACCAAGCCATGGTAGGCCAAAATTCTATTTTCTCCCGTGATCGGAACCATGTCGGCGGCTATCGAACAGGCCAATAAATCCAATCGCTCAAAAATGGGATCCATGTCTAGGTCATTGGCTTGAGCAAAGGCGCATAAAAGCTTAAATCCGACTCCACAACCTGTTAGTTCTTTGAAAGGATAGGCACAATCTTTCCGTTTGGGGTCTAAGACCGCGATGGCTTTGGGTATGGTTTCTTCAGGTAAATGGTGGTCACAAATGATAAAATCGATGCCCATTTCATTGCACCATTCGACCCGTTCGTGGGCTTTGATGCCGCAGTCCAAGGAGATGATTAAGCTATATTCGTTGTCGTAGGCATATTGAATTCCTGCTTGGGACACGCCATACCCTTCACTATAGCGATCAGGAATGTAATAGTCGGCATCTGCCCCTAAAATTTCGGTTAAGTAACCATAGACCAAAGCGACCGATGTCGTCCCATCCACATCATAATCGCCATAGATCAGTATTTTCTCCCCATTTTCTAAAGCCAAAGCCAAGCGTTCTACCGCGATGTCCATGTCCTGCATGAGAAAGGGATCGGGCAGATCTTCCAACGAAGGAACCATGAAATGCTTGGCTTGGTCGAAGGTCAGGATGCCCCGACTCACCATTAAAGAAAGGAAATATGGGTTTTTAGTTGTTTTTAACTCCTCTTGCAATTTGGCAATGGCTTCTGTATTTGGAGGAGGCAAAAACTTCCAGTTCTTTTTGGCTTGTAGCATATTCGTGGGGTAAGCCAAAATCTTTGGCTAGTAGAGTTTTATTATAGTAACCAATTTCTTGGCTCATATACTTTATTAATTTATATGCTAATTTAGGTAGGACTTGTGGATTGTTTGATATCTCTAACAAAATGATCAATGTATTGATCATTACCTTTGGCCAAAAAACTATTACCTGTTACTTGATACCTATTACCTAGAGAACCTCTTACCTAAATTTACCCTTTTTTGGGGTTTGGGTAACGAAATTCAAATAGAATTTGCGATCCGATGGGCATAATTTTGATTTAAAAATATATCTTGCATGAGCATGGAACAAAAGATAGCCATTGAATTATTGTCAAAGCATTTGTTTTGGGATACTCCCTTGGAAGGGATTGATATAGAAAAAAACAAAGGTTTTATTGTCCAAAGGGTTTTGGAATATGGGTTAATGGAAGATTGGAATTTAATTTCAGCCTGGTTTGGAATAGGAGAAATAGGGGCTTTAGCTGCTCAATTTAGGTCCTTAGAACCCAAAGCATTAGCATTTATAGTGAATATAACGGGATTGCCCATTAAAAATTTCAGATGTTACACTACGAAACAGTCGATGAATCCACCTTGGAATTATTAAAAAAGCTCCAATCCTTACGCATTTTTAGTGAAATGCGCTTGGTTGGAGGGACGTCATTATCTAATTGTCAACCTATTTCAGGACAAGACACTATTACCTCTTACCTAACCTAATGCTTCACCCCATCCCCCTTCACCACCTTCCAAAGTGTCAATAATATTATTTTAACATCAAATAAAATTGATTTTTTCTGCAGGTATTCCGCATCTAAGGCCACTTTTTGTTGGGTAGGCAGCTCGTCACGCCCGTTGACCTGGGCCCAACCCGTCAGCCCGGGGACAAGTGTATGAACACCTGCCGCGGCTCTTGCTTGAATTAAATCTGTTTGACTTTCAAGGGAGGGACGAGGGCCCACCAGCGACATGTCGCCCATTAAAATGCACCACAATTGGGGTAATTCGTCCAAACTACTTTTGCGCAAAAATGAACCGATGGGAGTAAGAAATGAATTTGCATCGGCCAACAAATGAGTGGGCAGGACGGGAGTATTGACTTGCATGGTCCGGAATTTTGGCATGGCAAATACGATATGGTTTTGGCCTACTCGGCGCGACCAGTAGAGGATGGGGCCTTTGGAACTCAAGGCGACGGCCAGGCCAACGAACACCATCGGAATCAGGAAGATCATTCCGGCGATGATGGAAACCAATATGTCAATAAATCTTTTTAACATCTTACACGGATAATGCTTGGTCCAGGTCTTCCCACAGGTCGTCCACGTGTTCCAAACCGACCGACAAACGTAGTAAATTACCCGGAGTTTTGCTATCAGGCCCTTCGATGGATCGGCGATGTTCTACCAAAGATTCCACTCCACCCAGGCTGGTGGCTTGTTGGAATAGCTTCAGTTTAGATGCGACCTTTCTCGCATTTGCCACGTCTCCCTTAATTTGAATGGAGATCATTCCAGAAAATCCATGGGGCATTTGGCGCGTAGCGAGCTCATGCTGGGGATGTGAAATTAATCCAGGATAATGCACCTTTTCGATGGCAATATGTTTTTCTAATTTTTGGGCTAGGGTCAAAGCGGAGGCAGAATGTTCGCGCATGCGCAGGGGAAGTGTTTTTAGTCCTCGAGCTAATAGGTAACAATCCAAAGGATTTTGTGTGGCGCCCATCAGTATTTGGACACGTTTTAAGCGCGCCGACCAGTCGTTTTCTTCCTGCATGATGATGGCTCCACCGAGTACATCCGAATGTCCACCGATGTATTTGGTGGTGGCATGCATGACGATGTCGGCGCCTAAAGTAATGGGGTTTTGTAAAATGGGTGTGGCGATGGTGTTATCGACGCCAACAAATATTCCATGCGAATGAGCTAGTGCGCATATGGCTTGAATGTCGGAAATTCCTAAGAGGGGATTGGCAGGAGTTTCGACCCAAATGAGTTTTGTATTGGGTTGGATTGCGCCCTTAATGGCCTCTAAATCTTCCATGTCCACTTGGGTCATTTGCAGTCCCCAGGGACCCATAATTTCCTCTGCTAATTTCATCGAGGCATAATAACCGACGGCAGGCATGAGGACATGGTCTCCTGATTTCATGCATTGAAAGACGGCAGAAACGGCGGCTAGGCCAGAGCCAAAAGCAAAGGCTTTGGCCCCGCCTTCTAGGACAGCTAATCCTTTTTCAAGGGCATCCCGATTAGGGTTTGAATTTCTGGAATACATGTGCCCTTTGGGATAACTCCCATCGGCATCACGGGCAAAAGTGGTAGATAGGAAAATCGGCGTGGCGATTGCTCCGGCGGTCTCATCCACCAAGTTAGTCGCATGTATCGCTTGAGTTTCTTTTTTCATCTTTTGAACTTATTACTTATTACCTAATACCTCTTAACTAAATTTACCTATTACTTATTACCTCATACCTCTTACCTAAATTTACCTGTTACTTATTATCTAATACCTCTTAACTATTACCTAAATTTTTTTTAGCTTAAAATTCTTCCCCAAATAAACCCTCCTAACCTGCTCATCATCTGCTAATTCTTGGGGAGTTCCTGCCTTTAAAATCCTTCCCTCAAAAAGCAAATAAGCTCGGTCTGTGATGGATAAAGTTTCATCCACATTGTGATCGGTGATTAAGATGCCAATATTTCGGTATTTTAATTTGGCTACAATACTTTGGATTTCTTCTACGGCGATGGGATCCACACCCGCAAAGGGCTCGTCTAATAGGATGAATTTTGGGTCAACGGCCAAAGCACGGGCAATTTCAGTGCGCCGGCGTTCTCCTCCGGAAAGGACTTGGCCTAGGCTTTTTCGCACATGGGTCAGGGAGAATTCTTCGAGGAGACTTTCGGTTTTTTCTTTCTGTTCTGATTTGGAAAGGGAAGTCATCTCAAGGACGGCAAGGATGTTTTCCTCTACTGATAAAGTCCTAAAAACGGAGGCTTCTTGGGCCAAATAACCGATTCCCAAACGTGCCCGCTTGTACATAGGTAAACTAGTCACATCCAAATCATCTAAGTAAACTTTGCCTGAATTCGGTTTAACTAGACCTGTGGCAATATAAAAAGAAGTGGTTTTGCCGGCACCGTTGGGCCCCAACAAGCCCACAATTTCCCCTTGAGCTACTTGGTAGGAGATATGGTCATTCACCAATCGAGCCCCATATTTTTTAACCAGATTTTCTGTCCTAAGAATCATGGGGTAAAAATAGGAAAATATAACATGAGAGCAACTAAGACCAAAATCTTTTTAATTTATGATTTAGCATATTATCTACCATATAAAACGCAAAAGCTTATTACCTATTACCTCTTTTCACCTCTTACCTAATTTCTTGTCCTTTAAATAAATTTTCACCAACAATTATCCAATTTTATTTTTAATTGCATACTTTTGTTACTCAATATTGTATCAATTTGCTCCATACATCTGTGGGTCAAGATGGCGAAGCCGTTAATAAAGCATTCATTTGGTTTTAGACAACATTTTTTCAGGAAAGATTCGGATAGCCTTGCTAACCAAACTACTATTGAACCCAGCGAGTAAGGTTTACTTGAGGGGTTTGGAACGTGATTTAGGGGTGAGTAGTAATACGGTGAGAACAGAGTTGAATAAATTGCAGGACATGCATTGGATTGAGGCGCAGGAAGATTCTGAAAATACCAAAGTGAAAAATTATGTGGTCAACCAGGGGCATCCTATGTTCTTAACGCTTCGTGGAATTATCATGCAGTTTGTGGGCTTGGATCAAATCGTAGATCAAATCATTAAGAAACTGGGTAATTTAGATCAAGTGTATTTGACGGGGGACTTGGCTGAAGGCAAGAATTCTCCTTTTGTTGATTTAATCATCGTGGGAGAAGTGGATAAGCTGTATTTATATCAATTGATTGAAAAGGCAGAGCCATTGGTTCAGAAAAAGATTCGAGTAGGGGTTTATAAGGGTGAAGAATTTAAGGCTAATATTTTGGAAAGTGTAGGGGTATTTATGAAGTTGTGGAGCTAATTAAAACTAAGTATTAGTGTGGTCCAGACGTCCAAATAGTATTTACAGATATTCGTAAATCATTAATTCATTGATTTACAGCGTTAAATCATTTTGTACATTTCCTAGATTTGAATAAAAATTAGAAACAAAGAGTGTGTTGGTGTGCAGTTTAGTGTGCATTATTTTATAATTCAACTTAATATTTTTGTATGTTAAAAAATTCTTCAATTCTTATTACCGGTGGTACAGGATCATTTGGTAACACTTTTGTCCCAATGACTCTTGAAAAATATAATCCCCAAAGAATAGTAATTTATTCGAGAGATGAAATGAAACAATGGGAAATGGCTCAAAAATTTGCAAATGATCCTAGAGTTAAATTTGTCATTGGAGATGTTAGAGACAGAGATAGATTATCCCGCTGTTTGGATGGAATCGATTTTGTTGTTCATGCTGCAGCAACAAAAATAGTTCCTACTGCTGAATATAATCCATTTGAGTGTATTAAGACAAATATTAATGGAGCGATGAATTTAGTCGACTCGTGTATTGAAAGTCGAATTAAAAAAGTTGTTGCATTGTCTACTGATAAAGCAAGTAATCCAATTAATTTATATGGAGCTACTAAATTAGCGTCTGATAAATTATTTGTTGCGGCAAATTCAAATGTAAATCAAAATCAGACAACCTTTTCGGTTGTTCGCTATGGTAATGTAATGGGATCTCGCGGTTCAGTAATTCCATTTTTTAGCAAATTGGTTGGTAGCGGAGAACTACCAATTACAGATCCTCGTATGACTCGTTTTATGATTACTTTGGAAGAGGGAGTGAAATTAGTTTGGAAAGCGTTCGACGATATGTTGGGCGGAGAAATATATGTAAAAAAGATTCCGTCTATGACCATTGGTGATATAGCTAAAGCTGTTGACCCTAAAGCAGAACAGAAAATTATTGGTATTCGTCCAGGCGAAAAAATTCATGAACAAATGATTGGAGTCGAGGATGCTCCTCATACGTTTGAATATGATTCTTATTATAAAATTTTACCTGCAATTCATAATTGGTCATCAGATCCGTTACGAATAAAAGAGGGTAAGCCTGTATCAGATGATTTTACATATTCATCAGATAATAACTCTGAATGGATGTCAGTAAATGAGTTAGAAGAGTGGATTAAAAAAAATAAACTTAAAATAGGTCAAATATAATGAGTCAAAAACCTTCCATTTTATTAACTGGAGGATCAGGACTATTAGCAGTAAATTGGTTTTATTCCAAGAAGAGTGATTTTATTATATATTTAGGATTAAACGAAAGACAAATCCATCCGCACGGGGGTCATATTCTCTTTCTTGACTTTACTTCAGAGCAAAATTTGTTGAAACAAGTGGAGTCAATATCTCCTAGCATGGTTATACATACTGCAGGATTAACTAATGTAGAAAAATGCGAAGATAATCCAGAACTAGCTGTTTCTGTTAATGTTGAATTATCTAGTATTGTTGCTAAAGTTTCTAGAAAATTGGATATTCCTTTGGTGCACATTTCTACTGATCATCTTTTTAGTGGGATATCTTCTTTAGTGCAAGAAGATGAGCCAATTAACGCTATCAATGTGTATGGAAGAACAAAAGCACAGGCAGAAAATGCGGTTATTAAAATTAACCCCAATGCATTAATTATACGTACGAATTTTTACGGATGGGGAACTTCCTATCGCAAATCATTTAGTGATCAAATTATCCAATCCTTGCGGAGTCATAAAGCGCTTCATTTATTTGAAGATGTATATTTCACTCCTATTTTTGTTGGCAGTTTGATTCAAACCGTACATGACTTATTGGATAAAAATGCCAAGGGCATTTTTCATGTCGTGAGTGATGACAGGATTTCAAAATATGAATTTGGAGTATTGATTGCGGAAGAATTTGGTTTGGATAAATCACTTATACATAAAAGTACTTTACAATCCCAAGCTAAATTGATGAAACGACCATTAGATATGAGTTTATCTAATCGAAAAGTCCGGGAATATCTAGGGAGAAATTTAGGCACAGTTAAACAGCATATTGTTCTATTACATAAGCAAGAGGTTGAAAGTAAAATTCAAGAAATTCAATTATTATGATACCATATGGACGCCAAGATATATCCGAAGCGGATATACAAGCAGTAGTTGATGTACTTAAATCTGATTTTCTTACGCAAGGACCTGCCGTACCTGCCTTTGAAAAAGCAGTAGCCAATTACTGTGATGTTCAATATACTTTTGCAGTAAATAGTGCGACTAGTGCTCTACATATTGCTTGTTTGGCTTTAGGCGTTGGAAAAGGAGATTTGGTTTGGACTAGCCCGATTACATTTGTTGCATCTGCTAACTGTGCCCTTTATTGTGGAGCAGATGTGGATTTTGTGGATATCGATGCTGCTACATATAACATGTCAGTAAGTGTTTTAGAAGAGAAATTGGTTAATGCAGAAAGAATTGGACGTTTACCCAAGGTTGTTATTCCTGTTCACTTGGCTGGTCAATCATGTGAAATGGACAAAATTCATGCCTTAGGACAAAAGTACGGGTTTAGGATCATTGAAGACGCCTCTCATGCCATTGGAGGCAAGTATAAAGGAAAATCAATTGGCGGATGTCAATATTCCGATATCACTGTATTTAGTTTTCATCCAGTGAAAATTATTACTACTGGCGAAGGCGGTATGTGTCTTACGAATGATCCAAAATTAGCCATTTCTTTAAATCGCTACAGAAGTCATGGTATTGTTAGGCAAGCTAGTGAAATGACGCATGCGCCTGATGGTCCGTGGTATTATCAACAAATTGATTTGGGGTATAATTATCGAATGACGGATATTCAGGCAGCATTAGGCCTAAGCCAGATGAACCGCCTGGATGAATTTGTTGCAGCTAGGCACGCTATTGCTACACGTTATAACGAGTTATTGAAAGAAGATTGGATTGAGCTACCTTGGCAGCATCCTGATACCTATTCTGGATTGCATTTGTATATCATTCGTTTAAAGAAAAATAAACAGGGAATATCTCATCGTCAACTTTTCGAAAAACTAAGAACCGCAGGCATACTTGTAAACCTTCATTATATTCCAGTATATTTACATCCCTATTATGAAGCAATAGGTTATGATCGCAATGAGTTTCCTCAATCGGAATCTTATTATTCGGAAGCTATTAGCATTCCGATGTTTACCACATTGACTGATAGAGAGCAACAATTTGTTGTGGACGCGATTAAAAAGCCTTCTGGCTTCCAAAATTTGTTTTAAGTAAATGAATAATTTTGAAAAAATCTGCCTAGGAACTGCACAGTTTGGTTCCTCTTACGGTTTAACGAATAAAAATAAAGAATTATCTGTAGAAGAAATTGGTAAAATTTTAAGGTTAGCAGAAGATAACGGAATATCATTTCTTGATACAGCACCTACTTATGGTAATGCTGAACTTAAATTAGGAAATTTGGAGTTGAGGAGTTGGAATATAGTAACCAAAGTTAAAACAGGTAATACTATTTCTATAAAGGATTCTTTTTCTAGAAGTGTAGAGGACTCTCTTGACAGACTCAAAATTGATAATTTATACGCTGTACTAATACACAATCCAAAATTATTTTTTGATCCTAAAATTAATAATTTGTTGAATCAGCTTTCTGAATTAAAGGCAAAAGGGTTAATAAAAAAAATAGGAGTTTCGGTATATGACAGTTTGGAGGTAGATTTTATTTTAGGGAATTTTGATGTAGATATAATTCAAATACCATTCAACATTATTGATGGGCGATTGGTAGAAAATAATACGTTGGATAAGTTAAAAAGAAGAAATATTGAAGTACATGCAAGGTCTATATATTTGCAAGGTTTATTATTAATGGATATCAAAGATCAGATCCAACAATTTGGTAATTGGAAATCGCTTTGGAATTTGTTTAATTCATTTTGCCTTGATAATAAAATTACGCCATTAGAAGTATGTTTAAGATATGTTCTTCAAAATCCAAAAATTGATCGAGTTATTTTAGGAATAGATAACTATTCACAACTCGAAGAAACAGTTAAAGCTGCGACTGGTGGGACCGTGAATGTCCCAAATGAATTAATTTCGTTAGACAATAATTTGTGTAATCCTTTAAACTGGGAAATGTATGCTCACTTACGGCTTTCTTGAAGATATTGAAATAGAAATAAGTAAAAGATTGTTGGCTCTTGAAAATCCAGAGTCTGAAAAGTTTTCCGAATCACTTTGGGAGCTGGGTATGAATGAGATATCAATTGATGATCAGGAACAATTGAGAAAAGTTTTTTCTTTCGCAGCATCGATTGAATATCATCATGTCGGTTTGAGTCCAAAAGCATACCTAGCACATCCGACAAGAGTTGCAGGAATGACATTATTTCTTTCTCCAAATTCAGAAAAAAAACTTTTAGGTACCATTGCATTACTTCATAATGTATTAGAGGTTTCTTCTGTTAGTTTTAATCAACTCAAAGAAGAAACCGGACACGATGTTGCTGAATCAATCCAAATACTTACTGTTAGTAGAGATTTTCAAGAAAATACAGATTATTTAAATAAATATTATAAGTCCATTGAATTAACTCCTCACTATTTATCCGTGGTTAAAATAATAGATAAACTCGATAATTTATTTATACTGGGCTTAAATCCAGATGAAGAAGTGAGGAAGAGATATTTGAATGAAATAAGTAATTATATTTTACCTTTAGTAAAACAATTTTTACCGCAACTTGCTAATTATTTTGAAAACTTGGTGCTATTTAACCAAGCCAATGGAATGATTGATAAAAAAAAATATTTATAAGATGAATCTTGGATTGAATAACAAAATAGCTGTAGTTACAGGCGCTAGTAAAGGAATGGGTAAATCTATTGCTTACTCTTTGGCAAGTGAAGGAGTTAAAGTCTTATTGGTAGCAAGAAACCTTGATTTGTTAAAATCTGAAGTACATAGTTTATTAGAATTGGGTTATTCAGCAGCTTATTTACAAGGAGATGTCTCTGATTTAGATTTGCCAAATCTAGTTTTGGAGTTTATAAAAAAAGAGTGGAACAGTTCTCCTGATATACTCATTAATAATGCTGGTGGTCCTCCTCCTGGTTCAATTTTGAATCATAGTGATCAAATTTGGGACGCAGCCATACAACTGAATCTTATGAGTGTAATTAGGTTTACAAGGGCTATGCTACCTTATATGAAAGAAAAAAAATGGGGGCGAATTGTTTCTATCACATCTACTGTTGCAAAAGAACCTTCTCCAACCATGGTTTTATCGGCCACTTTACGTGCTGGTGTTTCAGCCTTTACAAAAGCTGTTTCTTCTGAATATGCAGTAGATAATATTACACTAAATGTAATTTGTCCTGGTGGAGTTTTAACTGATAGGTTGTCTTCGCTTTTAAAACAAAATGCAGAAACAACAAATCGTAATTATGATGAAATATTATCTGAAAGTCAGAATATGATTCCTGCCAAACGCTTTGCAAATCCAGATGAAATCGCTAACACCGTAACTTTTCTTTGTTCAGAGGCTGGAAGCTATATAACAGGAACAAGTATCATGGTCGATGGAGGTTTGACAAAAAGCTATTTTTAATGAATCCCTTTGAACCTGATTTTTTTTCCTCGAGTAAACCAATTTGGCATGATTGTTTGGAGGAGCGTTCAAATGAAATTCTAACATTAGCTTCTCATTTTTTTCCTATTCTTGATAAATTAGAGAATAAAGTTAGACAGGTCGGTGGAATTGAAATAAATTCTAACAATTATTGTATTGAAAATCCGCAAGGTAAATTTTTATTAAAAAAATGGGGTACATCATTAAATCTTAATGATATCAATGGAATTTGTGAATTAACATCCTCTTTAACTAAAAGAAATCTTCCAATTTCAAAACTTATTCCAGCTTTTAATCAATCATTAGTAATAAGTTATAATAATCAATATTGGTCTCTATTTCAATTTGATAATAGTGATTTTTATTCAGGGACAGTTCAAGAATTGAAATCAGTGGCTCAGGCAACAGGAATGTTGTTTACAAACTTATCCAATATCGATGATAATTTAGTTAGTCTTAAAAAACCAGATATTTGTTCTCCTAAAGATTATCAATTATTTAAATTTTTTTTTGATAATCCAGAAGTGGTTTATAACGAAATTAAAGAGTCTGAAGTAGAACTTTTGAAATCGAATAAAAATCTTCTTCAAAATGAAGTTGAATTAGTTTTCAATTCAAATCTTAATTTGGGAATATTTCAGTTTTCCCATTTCGATTTGCATCCACATAATATACTTGTGAAAAAAGGGGAAGTCTCTTCTTTTCTTGATCTTGATTCTATTAGACTAATGGAGTCTGGATATGCATTAGGTTTTGCTTCATTAAAGTTGTGCAGGCAAAGCGTTGTAAAAACTGGTTTAAAGCCTAAAGATGTAGCTGATATTTGGTTGAACAATTTGGCTGAATGTCTGCCAGATAATAAAGAATTTTATCCCTTCATTGGTGATTTAGCAATTGCAGAAGTACTTCGTCGTATTGCAATTATTTTGAGACTAAATATTGTCGATGGTAATCCACAATGGAATGCGTTTTTGCCAGTTCAATTAAATCATCTAAAAGAAGCTAGGCTATTATTTAACAATTAATTGAAATGACAATAGCTTTTATTCAAGCTCGAATGGGTTCGATTCGTCTTCCTAATAAAGTGATGATGATGGTCAACGGAAAACCATTAATAGAGTACTTACTTTTAAGAGTTGCTAAAGCTAAATTATTAGATAAAGTAGTTGTAGCTACTTCTGTTAATAGTAATAATGACCCCTTAGTTTCTTTTGTAAATTCTCTAGGTTTTGAAACGTATAGAGGAAGTGAGCAAGATGTTTTAAGTAGGTTTTATGAAGCTGCTAAATTTCATAATGCTACAACATTACTTAGAATTACAGCTGATTGTCCATTGGTTGATCCTAATTTAATAGACTCTTTGATCGAAGAATATTTCAACAGCGGTTCCGACTATGCAACTAATACTTTACCTCCAACCTACCCCGATGGACTAGATGTAGAAGTATTCTCATTTAAATCTTTGGAAAAAGCATATAAAGAAGCCGTTGCACCGAATGAAAGAGAGCACGTGACCCCATATATTAGATATTCTGGACAATTTAAAATTCATAATACCGTAAATAAAATTGATTATTCTGATAGAAGGTGGACTGTAGATGAATTAGATGATTTTGAAGTTGTTTCCAATATTTTTTCATATTTTCATCCAGATATTTATTTTGATTGGAATAAAATTATTGAACTTGAAAATTTGCGACCAGATATGTTTCAAAAAAATAAACATATCAAGCGAAACGAGGGAGCAGAAATTACTGATGAGGAAAAGCTTCAAAAACGAGATTCAAAAACTAAGGATATTTAAAACTAAAATTAATTAATCAGTAATGTCAGTTTTAAAAAAAGAACACTTTAGTCAATTTTCTCAAATTGAAACAACGAGACTTCTATTGAAACCGATGGATACTAAATTCATATCCAATAGTTATTTACAGTGGATGAACGACGAGGAAGTTTGTAAATTTTTAGAAACGACTATTCCCTATTCAGAAAAGGAATTGCAAGAATTTGTAAAATTAATGGTTTCAAAGAAGATATTATTCTGGGCAATAACTCTCAAGCATGATGGCACGCATATTGGGAATATAAAAATTGACCCCATAAATTATAAACATCAAATAGGAGAATATAGTATCCTCATGGGGGATAAAAACAACTGGGGTAAGGGGTATGCAAAAGAAGCGTCTCAAGCATTAATTAGTTATTGTTTTGAGACCATAAACCTAAGAAAAATTACCCTTGGTGTTATTAAGGATAATGTAGTTGCCGTAAAATTATATGAATCTTTGGGTTTTACAATAGAAGGAATCTATCGAATGCATGGAAAATACGATGGAAAATATTGTGATGCCATTAGGATGGCCTTATTTAATTTCGAAAATCCCAAAGTTCAAAATTATCTACATAATAAATCTTAATCATGAAAAAGCAAATTTTAAGAAAAATAAATAATTTTTCAAAATCAAATAAGTATAGAAATAGTATCCATCAACTTATACCTGGTGGGGCGCATACTTATTCAAAAGGAGATGATCAATTTCCTATACTTTCACCTGCGGCAATAAGTCATGGGAAAGGAGCATATGTTTGGGATATTGATGGAAATAAGTATCTAGACTGCTCAATGGGATTAACTAGTATTAGTCTTGGTCATGCTTATGAACCCGTCCTGGATCGTGTTAGGGCAGAATTAGAAAAAGGAGTCAACTTCCAAAGACCATCAGTTATTGAAATGGAAACAGCCGAAAAATTCTTATCTCTGGTGCCTCAACACGATATGATTAAATTTGCAAAAAATGGTTCAATTGTAACTACTGCTGCCGTTAAGTTAGCTCGGGCCTTTACTGGCAGAAAACTAGTTGCCTTTCCTGGAGATCATCCCTTTTATTCCTATGATGATTGGTTTATCGGAACAACTGATTGTAATAAAGGTGTTCCCAATGAATTCTCAGAACTTTCTGTTACTTTCAAATCTTGTGACATTGATTCATTAAAGCAACTATTCAATAAATATCCAGGCCAAATTGCTTGTGTTATTTGTGAGCCCGAAAAAAATACTTGTTCTGGTTGTAATTGTCAACAATCTCCGGAAGTTTTTTTAAAAGAAGCAATTGATTTGTCACATCAACATGGAGCACTTTTTATCATTGATGAAATGGTTAGTGGATTCAAATCTGCTTTTCCTGGCTCTATGACCAAATATGGCTTAAAGCCTGATTTGGCAACATGGGGCAAGGGGATAGCGAATGGCTTTTCTTTTTGTGCACTAACTGGTACCAAAGAGATAATGGAACTTGGTGGAATTACTAATGAAGGCGAAGAAAAAGTATTTTTAATATCTACTACCCATGGTGGAGAAACTCATGCTCTTGCTGCTGCTATTGCAACCATTGATGTTTTTCTAAATAATAGTGTTATTGAACATAATCAGATTATTGGAAATTTATTTTTAACTAAATGTGCTGAATTGATTAATAAATTAGAAATGAATCAATATGTTGATATAATACAATGTAGTTGGTTACCTGCTTTAAATTTTAGAGACAAAAAAGGAAAAATTTCAAGTGCATTTAGAACACTTATCATGCAGGAAATGTTTGGACAAGGAGTTTTTTTTCAGGGTTATTTATGTCCCTCTTTTTGTCATACTCCCTCTGATATAGATATTTTAATTGATGCTTTGGAGGGATCTCTAGAAGTATATAAATGTGCACTTAATGAAGGTATTGAAAAGTATTTGGTAGGTCCGGAAGTAAAGCCAGTTTTTAGAAAACATCTTTAAAAAGAATGGTTTTAATAAAAGTAGAGGATAGAGATCAGTTTGGTCAAGGAAATAGATCAAGAGGAATAGCTATTGCCCAGTCGTTAACTCGAATTGGAATAAAATATTGTATTATTTCAAGTACGGGAAAATGGTATGAATACTTGAAATTGAATTTCTATAATGCTATTTTAATTGAAAAAAATTATAAACCCAATCAAGAAGTAGAGGCCATACTTAAATATTTCTTAGGCTTGAAAATAAATTTTATAATATTAGATGGCGATAGGTTTGATGTAAATTACTTAAATCTTCTAAAATCAAATCAAATCAAGACAGTAGTTTTAGATGATGTTGCGCGAGTAAAACGTACAAACGCTTGGAGACTAATCAATCCTAATATTTATTCTTCAAAAGAGTTATATCAAGGTTGGAAAATCAAATCCTATCTTGGTAGTGATTATATCATTTTGAGGGATGCTTTTTTAAAAGAATCGAATGTAAAAATCATTAAAAATAAAATTTTAATTGTATTAGGTATAATGATGGATCAAAATTCTACATTAGAAATAGCAGAGAGATTAAATGCGGCTGGCTTTGTTACTAAAATTGCAATCGGATTAACAGCAGATGAAATGGTCGATGAAATCGACTCTTCGGAATTAATAATTTGTGGAGTTAGCGTAACTCTCCATGAAGTTTGGAGCAGAAATAGAATTGCATTGCCTGTTTATCAAGCCGAAGATCAAGTTCTTTTCCATGAATATTTGAAAATGAAAGACATACCCCACATTATTTCTATTAATAGAAGTAAGTCAGAAGTGATAAATGAAGTAGTATTGATGACCATAAAAGCCTTTACAAATTTACAGCCACAAATAAGTTTTAGTAAACCACAAATAGATATTTTATTTAAACAATTAGTAAGCGAAACTCAATAAATTTTAATTAATATTCATGAATTCACTCCATCAAAACGAATACGGATTTTTTCAAGTTAATCCTATCCCAAGTCAACTTGAGTTAGAAGAATATTATAGTAATAAATATTATCAAGCTCCTATAGTTGCTACCTATTCAAAACATTATAATGAAGAAGAGCTTAGATTAACAAAAATTGCCGCGGAAGTTGCAAATTTTGTATTAAGAAATAATAGTTCTAATAGTAATTTAACACTTTTTGATATTGGTTGTGGGGAGGGTTTTTTTATGTCATTTCTAGAACAACTAGGATGGTCAGTACATGGTACTGACTATTCAGAAGCAGGGATTAATGCTCAAAATCCCCAATTATTTCAAAAAGTAACAGTAGGAAATGCAGAAATAGACATTAAAAATAGAATCGCGGAAGGTCAAAAGTTTAAGTTAGTCAATCTAGGAAACATATTAGAGCATGTCCCTGATCCGATATATTTCATTCGAATAATTAAAAAATTAATTGATACTGATGGAATCTTAAGAATTGTAGTACCAAATGACACATCTGAACTACAAGTATTGTTGAAAAGCCTTGGCAAAAGTAATGATGAATGGTTTTGCGCACCAGATCATCTTTCGTATTTCAATTTCAACTCTTTGACAAACTTTATTACGAAAGAAGGGTTTAATGTGATTGAGTCATATGGCGACTTTCCAATAGAAATGTTTTTATTGAATGACTATTCTAATTATTATAAAATTAAGGAAAGTGGTCCACAGGCACATCTTTCAAGAGTTAAATTAATGAATTTTGTCAGAGACCAAGGTCTTGATATTTACATAGAGTGGTCTAAAATTCTTGCAAAATCCAAATTGTCCAGAAGTTGCATTATATATTGCAAAATTTCGTAGAGTCAATTATTAATTAAAATTAATTTTCAAAATTTGAATATGAAAGTAGGTACATCCCGAATTTTTTTTTTAGAACAGTTTTAATGTAATTATTGATTATTAAGTTCTTAGTTTAAACTCAAATGATGAGACTAGCAATTTTATCTGATATACATGGTAATATTTTTGCTTTGGATGCTGTCCTCGACAAGATAGCGCAAGCTAGGGTTGACCGAATAATATTTTTGGGAGATTTTACTGGTTATTATTATCATCCCAAAGAAGTTTTTGATTGTCTTAATAAAATGGGTGCGACTATGATTCTAGGAAATCATGAACGCATGCTTTTTGATTGTGCAGATGGAATTATTGATGCAGAAGTTTTAAGACAAAAATATGGCAGTGGTCATAAACTAGCTTTGCAAAAGTTTAGCACCTCAGAGCTGGATCAGTTGCGAAATCTACCAGAATTTCATCTAGAAACTATAAATGATTTCTCGATCGGTTACTTTCATGGTTCACCTTTTGATAATGATTTTTATTTGTATCCTGATGCAAGTCCTTCAATATTATCAAAATGTGACGTTGGAATTGATTATATCTTTGTTGGACATTCTCATTATCCATTTATTACACAACTTGATCATGGAATTTTAATAAATGTTGGTTCAGTGGGCCAGTCCCGCGTGTTAGGAGGCATAGCATCATGGTGTTTATTCGATGTAGAAAGTGGTGAATTAGAGATACAAACTACGCATTATGATACTGAATTGTTATTGAAATTAGTTAATCAATACGATCCTGATATTGTCTATTTGAGTAAGATTTTAAAAAGAGGTATAAAAGATGAATAAGTTGAAAGTATTAATTACAGGCTGTGGTGGGGATATTGGACAAAGTATTGGTAAGATTTTAAAATCAAATTCTGAACTATTTAGTTTGGTCATAGGCGCTGATCTCAATGAAGAACATGCTGGAAAGTTTATTTTTGATGCATGCTATACCTTGCCTCGTTGTTATGAGGAAAACTATCGTTTAGAAGTTTTGAAACTCATTGAAAATAACGAAATCGATCTAGTAATTCCTATTTCCGAACCAGAGTTAAGGAATATTGAAAAAAATCAGTATCATGATGATTTTTTTGGGAGGCCAACTATTATGGCTAATCAAAAATCTCTAAGTGTAGGTTTTGATAAAAAAATTACATCAGATTTTCTTGCACAACATGAACTTCCATTTCCAGAGACGTATCTTATATCAGATTATTACAAAGATAAATATCCGATTTTGATCAAAAGTAGAGATGGGTCAGGTAGCAAATCAATTCATTTGGTCAATAATTTAGATGAAATGGTTTTATATCAGAAAATTTATCCTAATTTTATAGTGCAGGAGTTTTTACAAAATGACGGTGGCGAATTTACTTGTGGATTGTTTCGTTCGACATCAGGCGAGATACGAGATATTATTTTAAAAAGAAAATTGATGGGCGGCTTTTCTGCTTATGGATCAAGAGAAGAGAATCCAATGATAAGTAAATTATTGCAAAAACTTGCTATTTTACTCGATTTGAAAGGTTCTATTAATGTTCAACTCCGTTTGGTAAATGGCATTCCAGTGATTTTTGAAATTAATCCTCGTTTTTCCAGTACTGTCCTGTTTCGTCACATGATGGGATACGAGGATGTCTTATGGAGTATTCAAGATAAATTAAAAATTCCACTAGATTTATATCAGATTAATCATTCAATTACTAAATTTTATAAAGGATTTTCAGAGTATGTCGATTAATAATTTTAACATAGGACCCTTTGAAGTTGGGAGTAACTTCCGCCCATTTATTATTGCTGAAATGAGTGGCAATCATAATCAATCATTGGATAGAGCATTAGCAATAGTTGAAGCTGCTGCTAATGCTGGCGCTCAAGCTATTAAATTACAAACATTTACTGCTGATACAATCACATTGGATGTTCATGAGAATGAGTTCAAAATACAAGATGAAAATAGTTTGTGGAATGGTAAAAGTCTTCATAAGCTTTATGGCGAAGCTTACACTCCCTGGGAATGGCATGGCCCAATAATGAAAAGAGCAAAAGAACTAGGCATAGTTTGTTTCAGTAGTCCATTTGACGAAACAGCAGTTGATTTTTTGGAGGAATTAGATGTTCCAGCATATAAAATAGCATCTTTTGAAAACATTCACCTTCCTTTAATACGTAAAGTAGCTGCTACAGGTAAACCAATGATCATATCTACAGGCATGGCTTCCATTGCAGAATTACATGAAGCGGTTACAGCTGCTAAAGAAGCAGGCTGCAAAAATTTGGTTTTGTTAAAATGTACTAGTACTTATCCTGCATTGCCTGCAAATAGTAACATATCCACGATCCCGCACATGCGCGAATTATTTAATTGTCAAATAGGCCTTTCTGATCATACAATGGGTACTGGTGTGTCAGTAGGTGCTGTCACACTTGGAGCAACAGTGATTGAAAAACATTTCACATTGAGTAGAGCAGACGGTGGAGTTGATAGTACATTTTCGCTAGAGCCAAATGAAATGGAAGCACTTGTCATTGAAACAGAGCGAGCTTGGCAAGCATTAGGAGTTGTTCGTTATGGTGCTACAGATGCTGAAAAAAAGTCATTGGTGTTTAGAAGATCCTTGTATATTTCTTCAGATGTAAAGCAAGGCTCAATTTTGAGTCAAGAGAATGTACGTTGTGTAAGACCTGGATTGGGCTTACCTCCAAAATATTTTGATCAAATAATTGGTCTTAAGATTAATCGCGATGTAGCAAAAGGCACACCTCTCACATGGGAATTATTATTAGATAAGTAAATAAATACGGTTAAATCATTTTAAATTACCGAAATAATAAAAATTGAAGACTAAAAAATAAATAAAATAAAGTTATTTTTTTAAGTTTAGTATTATTACGAAAGTCTCAGAATTAAGAAAATATTAAACTAAGAAATATTTCAAAATTCAAAAATTAGATAGCTAGTTGCTGATTTATTCTGAATATTAACTACATTAAAAATAAATTATTAATATGCCTAAATTTTGTTTTTTACACAATGAAATCAATTAAAAATTTATTTATTTACCTAGTACCTTCTTTGGTTAGCGCTATTATTCCAATTATTACATTACCGATATTTACTAGAATTTTAACAGTAGAAGATTATGGAATTTACGCACTAGGGCTGGTATATGGAACTTTTGTAAGCGGTATTGCAAATTTTGGATTAACAATTGGCTACGAAAGAAATTTTTTTGAGAATAAAGAAAGCAAGGAAAAGCAAGGGACACTGTTATTTTCTGTCTTGTCATTTGTTGTGATAACCTTTGTTTTTTTGGGTTTAATCACTTATTCATTGCAATCTAATATATCCTCATGGCTAATAGGAGATCGAAAATGGGGGAATATAATTTTTTTATCCTATTGTGCTGTTGGTATAAGTTCATTAAAGATGTACTATTTAACATACTTTAAAAATACAAACAATGCGAAGCAATTTTCTATTTATTCGATTGATGAAACGATTTTAAATGTAATTTTTTCTTTCGTACTAATATATTATTTTGATTCAGGTGTAATTGGTTTGGTTTTGGGTCAATTATTTGGTTCCTCTATTGTTTTTTTTATTCTGACAATAAAATTTATAAGATTATTAAGTTTTCGTCCGAATCTAAATGTACTAAAATCGTGCTTAAATATAAGTTTGCCACTTACCCCCAGAATATTTTTTGGTGTTATCGGAAATCAGTTTGATAAATATATGATAAACCTTCTTGGATCAGTTGGAGGAGTTGGAGTATATAACCTAGGTCAGAAAATTTCATATGTTGTTTTTAATTTTATGACAGCAATTCAAAACGTTAATTCACCACACGTTTATGACTTAATGTTTATAAAAGGGGAAGAAGGTGGGCAAGAAATTGGAAAATATTTAACACTACCACTTTATATTTCAGCATTTATCGGCCTAAGTGTATCACTTCTTTCAGAAGAAATACTATTTATATTAACACCTCCTTCGTATCATGGTGCTGTAGATATTATTACAGTTTTAAGTTTACTTTATGTCACTTATTTTTTCGGGAAACAGCCACAGCTTATTTATGCCAAGAAAACAGCGATAACTTCGTATTTAACAATATTTAGTATTGTATTGAATATTCTAATTAATATTCCATTTATTAATCTTTGGGGCGCTGAAGGTGCCGCATACGGCACACTTTTGGCAGGAGTATTGTCAAGTTTAGCTACTTTTTATTATTCTCAAAGGTATTTTAATATTGTTTGGGAATATGAAAAAATAGCTTACATATTCCTCTCTTTGTTTGTATTTGCATTTATAGTCATTTTTTTGAGAAAATTAGAAGTGGTTTATTACATTCGATTAATCATAAAAGTGTTTTTTGGTGCATTATACCTTTTATTGGGCTTCAATTTCAATATTATAAATAAGGAGCTGTTTTATAAGTTGAAACAACAGATTTCGAAATAACAATATTTATTTAAATGTTTTTTCTAAAATACTTCTTAAATAAAAAAATAAGTAAATTTCGAAAAATTTCAAAGGGTTATAGACTTTTGAAAGATTCAAATCAACTAGAGTATTTGGATAATCTCAAAATTCAATTAACAAACACTCCCTTAAACTCCGAGATCAATTTTTCGAAAGCTATTACAATTGATTCAAAAGTGGTTTCACTTGAGGTAGCCGTTAGACAGTTTATTTTACAGAAATTTATTGGAATCAATTTTAATGAAGAAGTTTTACTCTGTTTAGCCGATAAAAATAAAAAATTCGCCTATCCTTTGCCATCTGAATGGCAAATTTGTATCATTAATAGTGGTATTAAGGTAAATAAGTTTGTTTGTAGTTTTTTGTGGACAATTGAAATGTTCAGATTGTGGATTTATGCTTGTTATGAATTTTTAAGGCAATCAATATACTCATTGAATATCATCATTTTTGAAAGAAAATTTAAAATACAAAATTTTGTTTATTTTGATTCTTTAGCAGAATCCAATATTCCTTTCCGATCAGGGACATACGAATATGGAATCTTATCTTGGTATTTAAAACATTTTGATTGCCTTGGGATTGATTATTTAGCACATACAGTATCAACGAGGAATAGTGTTATATTAAATGGTAAAATTAAAGTAAATAGTGTTGGAAGTCCGATTTTACCACCTTTAACCTATACTTCATTAGCACTTTTTTTAGAATATGCTTTTTCAAAATTAATTAAGTCTTTTTTTTTATTCATTTTAGGAAAATGGTGGAATGTTTTATTATTACGAGATTCGTTTATTTCAAAAATTATTAATTTGAATAAAGGAAGAGGTATAGCAGTTCAATATTTGTTTCATAATTCAAATTGGATTTATAGACCTTTATGGACTTACACAGCTGAAAAGTATAATTCAGAAATTTACTTTTACTTTTATTCAACTAATATTGAGAGATTTAAAAAAGCAGACAAAATCAGTAGAGTTAAAAATAGCTGGGATTTAATTAGTTGGTCTAATTATCTTGTTTGGGATCAATTCCAATCTGATTTTGTTATAAAAAATTCAAATTACCCCGTCAAAGTTGAAATATTTGGTCCGATTTCTTTTGTTTGTTCCGAGATTGAGGACTTTGAAATATTGAAAAACACTATTGCTGTTTTTGATGTTCAACCAAGAAGGGCAACTAAATACAATTCACTTGGTTTAGATCAAGATTATTATGTCCCGAAAGTTGTAAATGCATTTTTAGTTGATGTATTTGAATCTATTACGTCTTTAAATTTTCCAATTGCATTTAAGCGAAAACGAAACATAGGTAAGTTGGAACATTACAAATATGTTAATGAGATTAATCGTATCTCAAAAGAATATTATTTTTTAAATATTGATCCTACAATTCCTGCTGAATTGATTATCGAAAAAGCTAAGGCAGTTATCTCACTGCCTTTCACCTCTACAGCTTTGATAGGGAAGCATTTAGGAAAGCCTTCTGTATTTTATGATCCTTCTGGCTTAGTTCTAAAGGATGACCCTGCGGCACATGGGATTTGTGTAATTAATAACAAGTCTGATTTAAAGGATTGGTTAAATAAAATTTAATCTAAAATGAAGAAAACTAAATTGGGTTCTTGGGTTGCTACAAATAATCCATCTATTGAAGAAATTATGGCTGATGCGGGTTTTGATTGGCTCTGTATTGATATGGAACATTCAGTTACTGATTATTTTGAAGCGCAGCAGTTAATTATGGCAATTCAAAATAAGGGAATCAAGGCTTTTGTTCGTGTAGGTAAAAATAATCAGAGAATTATTTAAAGAATATTAGATTCAGGAGCAGATGGAATTATTGTTCCTTCTGTAAATTCAGTTACAGATGCTGTTAAAGCTGTTCAATCAGTAAAGTATCCACCAATTTGCACAAGGGGAGTTGGACTTGCCAGAGCTCAATTTTATGGCTTTGAAGAGTAAAAAGAAGGAAAAGCAAAAGATATAGTATTAATTGCTCAAATAGAACACTTCAATGCAATTAATGACCTTGAAGCAATTATCAATATTGAAGGAATTTATGGGACTTTTATTGGTCCTTACGATTTTTCTGGATCAATGGGTACACCTGGAATTTGAGATGATGATGTAAAGAAAGCCCCGACTCATTACGAAACAATAGCTAAGACATATGAAAAATGGATTGGCTTTCATGTTATTCGAGCAGATATTAATTTGATAAAGGAAAAATCGGCTAAGGTTTATAACTTTATTGCCTTCAGTTTAGACGTCTTATTTTTAGGTTCTAAAATTAGAGAACAATTATCTGCATTAAATTTAAAACAATTAATTTATGAAAATTATTGGAATTATTCCCGCCAGGCTTGCATCTAGTAGATTGCCACAAAAACCTTTTGCTGATATTTTAGGCATGCCGATGATTGGACATGTTTATCATCGATCTAAATTATGTAATACTTTAGATGAAGTTTATGTGGCAACTTGTGATAAAGAAATATATGAATATATAAATTCTATTGGAGTTAAAGCTGTAATGACTTCTGATAAGCATGAGAGAGCATCAGACAGAACAGCGGAAGCTTTATTAAAGATCGAATTTGATACTAATTCTAAAATTGATATAGTTGTTATGATTAAGGGAGATGAGCCGATGGTTACACCAGAAATGATTAATGATTCAATCGCTCCATTGCTTAAGGATAGGAGTATTAAGATTACAAACCTAATGACAAAGATGAATACTGTTCAAGAACATGAAGATCCTGCGGAAGTTAAAGTTGTTGTTGACAAGAATAACTTTGCTTTGTATTTTTCAAGAGAGCCAATTCCATCTAGAAAAAAGGGTGTTAATGATGTGCCTATGTTAAAGCAAGTTTGTATAATTCCATTTTTAAGAGATTTTTTATTAGAATATAACGAAATGGAACAAAGTCCTCTTGAAATAATTGAATCTGTAGATATGAATAGGTTATTAGAAAACGGGATTAAGATAAAAATGGTCTTATCCGAAACGGAAACATATTCTGTTGATACAACTGCAGATTTAGAAAATGTTAACAACAAGATGATGAATGATATTTTATTAAAATCTTATTTTAATTAATCATTAAATATGAAAATATTACTTACATCAACTTCGTTTCAAGATACTCCAGGTAGTCATCATGATCTGCTTGATTCATATAATTTTGAAGTAGTTAAAATGCGTGGGCCTTTAAAAGAAGAAGTGATTTTGAGTGTCATATCTGAATTTGATGGAGTTATTTGCGGAGATGATGAAATTACTCGCGGTGTTATTGAAAAAGGTGCAAAATCAAGATTGAAAATACTCTCAAAATACGGAATTGGCTTGGATAAAATGGACTTAGAGGCTGCGAAAGAGTTTAATATTCCTGTCACTAATACTCCCGGAGTAAACAATACGACTGTGGCAGAACATGTTTTTGCTTTAATGTTATCCTATTCAAAAAATATAATTAAAGAGAACGAATTAATTCAAAGTCAAAGTTGGACTAAATTAATTGGAATAGAACTTTTTCAGAAGACTTTAGGTATAATTGGATTAGGGCATGTAGGAAAAGAAGTGGCTAAAAGAGCGGCTGCATTTGGAATGAAAATTATAGCATTTGACAAATTTATAGATACTGATTTTGTTGATAAGTATGATGTTGAAATTTCTACTTCAATTGAGGATTTAGTAGCAAAAGTTGATTTTTTAAGTTTAAATGCACCTTTAAACGAAGAAACTCGAGGATTAATTAATATAAGTAATATTCTAAAATGTAAAAATGGTATAGTAATAATTAATACTGCAAGGGCTGGATTAGTTAATAATGAAGCAATTTTATTTGGGCTAGATAATAAGCTTATAAATGCTTATCTTACTGATGTATTAGAAGAGGAGCCAATGATTTTAAATCATCCATTTTTATCCTATGAAAATATTATTATAACCCCACATATTGGGTCGAGAACTTATGAAAATGTTGTTAGACAAGGTACTTGGGCAATTAATAATTTAGTCAAGCATTTAAATATTAATAATGAGTAAAGTTATTGTTTTTGGAGGTTCTGGTTTTTTAGGGAGTCATGTCTCAGATGCACTTTCTACAATAGGTCATAAAGTAATAATTTTTGATATAATTGAATCAAAATATTTACGATCTGATCAAGAGATGGTCATAGGAAATATTCTTGATCGTGACAAAGTAAGAGAAGTTATTAATGGATCGGACTATGTTTATCACTTTGCAGCTATTGCAGATATAGGAGAAGCGAGAAATAACCCTGTTGAATCAACTAATTTTAATATAATTGGAACAATTAATATCTTGGATGCATGTCGTGAATTTTCAATAAAAAGATTTGTTTATTCGAGTACAATTTACGTTTATAGCGACCATGGTTCTTTTTATAGAAGTTCCAAACAATCTTGTGAATTATTTATTGAAAATTATTATAAAGAATTTAATTTAGAATTCACCATCTTAAGGTATGGTTCCCTTTATGGACCAAGAGCAAATTCTTTCAATTTTATAAAAAATGCAATTAAACAAGCATTGTTGGAAAATAAAATCGAAAGAAAAGGAGATGGTAACGAAATTAGAGATTATATAAATGTTCTTGATGCCGCTCAAGTAAGTGTAGACATTTTAGAAAATGGTTATGCGAATAAATACGTAATGGTAACTGGGCCGCAAACAATGAAAGTAAAGGAAATTTTGAGCATGATAAACGAAATGCTAAATAATAAAATAATTATTGAATATCTTGTTGAAGATTTTTCTGGACATTATCAAATAACACCTTATTCTTTTAAGCCTAAGGTAGCGCTTAAATTAGTGCCAAAAAATTATCACGATTTAGGTCAGGGTATATTAGATTGTATCTATGAAAATTACCAAGACTTATTAAAAAGTGGTGAAAATGTACAATACAAACCATCATAATGTATAAAAATATATTTTTATCATATTTCATGGATGACAACACACCACTATACGGTGGTTATTACGGAGTAAAAATGCAAAGTCTGCGTTCAATTGAAAATGGAGATTCAGCTAATACCAAATTACTTGAATTTTGTAATCATTCTGGCACACACATTGACTTTCCAAATCATTTTTCAATTCAAGGCAAAGTTATTGAAGACTATGATGCTAATTTTTGGATTTTTAATTCACCATATTTTATTGAAATTGAAGCAATTGATAACCAAATTATTGATTTAACAATTGAGCAAATACATGCTATTCCACAGAATGTCGACTTTCTAATTTTAAAAACTGGCTTTTCGAAATTTAGAAATGAAGAAAGATATTGGAAATCTAATCCTGGAATAGCCCCCGAATTAGCTAGTAAATTAAAATTGAGGTGTCCAAATTTGAGTGTACTTGGCATGGATATTATTTCTTTAACTTCTTTTGGAGATAGACCTCTTGGGAGAATTTCACATAATAAGTTTTTAATTGATAACAATATACTCATTGTTGAAGATATGTTTTTAGACAATTTGATAAGTCAACCAAAAAAAATCTACTGTTTACCGCTTCTGAGAAAAGGATTAGACGGATCACCCGTAACAGTTATAGCAGAAGTATGAAAATTACAAGTATATAGTATATGATTTTGATAAGGTAATTTGTGACTCAGTTAATCTCAAAACCTAAGGAATTGTCTTAACATACTTATCTTTTTGCAAGCAAAATATAGAAATGACAATATCTCACCATTTAAAGCATGTGGGTGTTTCTAGTTTTTAAAAATTTAGATTTTTTTGGGATACAATTTTTAATTAAAATATTTTACTGTTATTTAACACTTATCCAAATGAACTTAATGTCGTACATTTATAAATATAATCCAATATGAAGCAACAAATAAAAAAAACTGTTAAGTCGATTTTACGAAGTACAATTAATTTAAGTATTAATACCAAGTTGGGGGAATATTTACAGAATCAAATTGTAAATACATCTATGGATCAAACGAGATCAGTGTCCCATAAAGGCATTGAGCTTAAATTTACTGTACCAAATCGTTTATGCAGATGGAGGGCAGATACATTTTCTTCAAAAGAGCCTGAGACGCTTGAGTGGATTGATGAAATACCGTTGGGAGCTATTGTATGGGATATCGGAGCAAATATAGGATTGTATTCTGTGTATGCTGCGAAAAAAAATAAGTGTAAAGTTTGGGCATTCGAGCCATCGGTTTTTAATCTTGAATTATTAGCCAGAAATATTTACTTGAACAGTTTAACGAATGATGTTTGTATAGTTCCTTTTGCTCTAAGTGATAAACTTGGCACAAGCAAACTGCAATTAACCACTACAGAATGGGGTGGAGCCTTATCTACTTTCGGGCAAGATTTTGGTTGGGATGGCAAAGCAATTAAAAAGGTTTTTGAATTTCAAACAGTTGGATTGAGCATGGAAGATGCGTTTAACCGTTTAGCAATACCCGTTCCTGGATATATCAAGATAGATGTTGATGGTTTAGAGCATTTTATTTTGAAAGGTGGAAAAGCTATTCTGAGTCATATAAATGCTATATTGATCGAAATTAATGATGACTTTCATGAGCAGGCTGATCAGTGTAGAGATATCCTTACCGAATGTGGTTTAACTTTGAAGGAAAAAAGACATTCGGACATGATCGGAGCAAATACAAATGGCTTCCAAAATTCGTATAATCAGATATGGGTACGAAAATAAACGCTTCTGATCTTATTAAAAAAGCCAAAGTTATATTTTGGGATTTTGATGGTGTGATTAAGGAATCAGTGGGTGTAAAAACAAAAGCTTTTCAAAAGTTATTCGTTGAATATGGAAACGAGGTCTCCGAAAAAATCCGTATACATCACGAGGCAAATGGTGGAATGTCAAGATTTAAAAAGTTCCCAATATATCTGGAATTTGCAAATATCGAAGCCACGGATGAAAAAGTAAATCGCTTATGTGAAAAGTTTAGTGATTTGGTGCTTGATGGTGTGATCAATTCTCCATGGATACCTGGTGCTGAAATATTTATTCGTACTAATCCGAATCAGCAAATATTTATTGTTGTTTCAGCTACACCAACTGAAGAGTTGCTGGAAATAATAGACCGTCTAAATCTCAGATCTAGTTTTGAATCCATTTTCGGTGCCCCTACTAGTAAGATAGAAGCTATCAAGGCTAGCCTGCATAGATTATCTATTAAGGCTGCAGATGCAGTGATGATAGGAGACGCATCCGCAGATTTAGAAGCTGCTTCAATAAACAAAGTTCCTTTTATTTTGCGGAGGCATTATTCTAACTATAAGTTGGCTGATTCCTTCGCCGGAATAATCATTAACAATCTTACAGAAATATGAATCGTAGAGAAAAAATTTCCTTAATTCGTGAGAATTTGAAGTCTGGAAAACCATCAATAGGCAGCTGGATACAGATTCCTAATTCTTCCTCCGCTGAAATTATGGGTCAGTCGGGATTTGACTGGGTCGCAGTTGATTTAGAACATGGTACAATAGATGTTAGTCAATTGCCTGATCTTTTCAGAGCTTTGGAATTGGGTAATACTCTTCCATTAGTTAGACTCGCTCATGGATTACCTAAAGACTGTAAACGTGCACTAGATGCAGGAGCCGGTGGCGTAATTGTGCCTATGGTTGAAAGTGCCGAGCAATTAATTCTGATAAGAGATGCATGCAGATGGCCCCCTGCCGGAACTAGAGGTGTGGGTTTTTCACGTGCCAACCTTTTTGGAAAACATTTTGAAGACTATAGTCTTGAGGCACAGAAACCACTTCTTGTTGCTATGATAGAGCATATCGATGCAGTCGAAAGTCTTGAGAGCATTCTTAAAGTAGAGGGCTTAGATGCCATTTTAGTTGGTCCTTATGATCTTTCCGCCTCCATGGGAATTACCGCTAAATTTGAGGAGCAAAAATTTTCTGAAGCGATGACAAAAATACGCTTCTTGAGTAATAAATTTGGAATTCCTTTTGGAATGCATGTGGTTGCTCCACAACCCGAATTAGTAAAGGAAAAGATTAAAGAGGGCTATCAGTTTATAGCATACTCCATAGATGCTGTATTTATGAGTTCTGTTAGTAAAAATCCAATTAATGATTGAAAACTAAAGCCTAACCATCATTATAAATTTTAAAATTAAATTAGCTGAAAATGTCTATTCCTAATAGCTGTCCACTTTGTCAGGCCGGAATTATTAATCAGAAAACTGTTACATCTCATGTATTTGGAGATAAGGAAAGTAACAGGGCTTTTTATCAATGCATATCTTGCGATGTAAGGTATCAATATCCAGCTCTTAGCCCAGAGGAGGAGTCCAGATTTTATAACGCAGAATTTGAAGGCTTTATGACAAGCCGGAGTGGCGTTTCAGGAGGATGGCAAGGAGCTGAAAGCCATATTGCTGCAAACAGACAGACGGTTGAACGGCGTATGAAATACCTTTTGCCAAACATTAATGTGCAATCTGATATTTTGGAAGTAGGCTGTTCTTCAGGATTTATGCTATTCCCGCAGAAGGCAGAAGGGCATACTTGTATGGGAATTGAACCTTCAGGATTCTTTAGTGAATATGTAAGAAGTAGGGGAATTGCTATTTATTCTTCCCTGGAGGAATTGATAGAAAAGAAGCCAGACAAAAAATTTGATGTTATTCAGCATTTTTTTGTCCTGGAGCATATCGCAGATCCTTTAAGCTTTCTAAATACCCAATTATCATTGCTAAAGCCAGGAGGAAAAATAATTTTCGAAATTCCGAATGTGGCTGATGCGTTATATACGATATACGATATTCCGTTATTTGAAAGATTCTACTGGTCCATCGCTCATCCCTGGTATTTCAG
>CAMDJW010000005.1 GCA_945901025.1 Spirosoma fluviale
CCGGTACTTCAAGGAAAAGTATTGATTCAGCATGATATCCAACAGGCACAAGCGGCGGCCCAAGAGAGCGTTCAATTTAAAAAAATAAGTGGTGAAGATGCCTGGTGGACAAATTCCATGTTTGGCGGAATGCCTACTTTTCAAATTTCAGGAAGCTATCCGTATAGTATTTCGAGTCATACGGGTAGTTTTTTAACCAATTTATTTCCTAATCCGGTCAACTTACTAATCCTCCAATTAATAGGCATGTACCTGTTTTTATGGGCGATGGGAGCCTCTCCTATTTTGGGCTTTGCAGGAGCTGTTTTATATGCATTTGCGACTTATAATATGGTCATTATTCCCGCGGGACATACCTCAAAAGTATTGGCATTAGCTTATGCTCCTGTCGTTTTAGCAGGAATTAAAATTTGTTGGGAGCGAAATAAATGGCTGGGAGCTGCGATTTTCTCCATCGGGATGGCGCTGGAACTCTATGCAAATCATATACAGATTACGTATTATTTGTTTTTCATAATAGGAGCCTACAAACTGTATACATTCACGAAAGCGATTCAAGATAAGGCCTTGGCCGACTGGTTTGGCAAAGGAATATTATTGGCCATCGGTTTAATTTTAGCTGTAGGAACACATTCCATGCGTCTTTGGAACAATTATGACTATAGCAAAGAAACGACGAGGGGTGCTTCGGAGCTGAAAGCCAACAAAGAAAGAGGCAGTGGTTTGGATAAAAACTATGCCTTTGACTGGTCCTATGGAATCTCGGAAACAGGAACTTTATTAATCCCAAATTTCAAGGGTGGTGCCTCTCAAGGAAATTTAGGAGGCGCAAAATCTGCTACCTACAAAACGATGGTGGACGCCGGTCTACCTGAAGATCAAGTCCTAGGATTTGTAGAAAAGGGACCGACTTACTGGGGCGAGCAGAGTTATACCGCAGGTCCAGCCTATGCAGGAGCTTTAGTGATTTTCTTGTTTTTGTTTGCAGCCTTCTATCTAAAAACGGCTGAAAAATGGTGGCTGATTGGGGTAACACTCTTATTCATCACTTTTTCATGGGGTAAAAACTTTTTCTTTAATGGCGTTCTCTTTGACTACTTTCCCTTATTCAATAAATTTAGAGCCATCACCATGGTGCTTTCTTTTGTCCAATTAGGTTTGGTCGCTCTTGGAATTTTAGGATTACAAAGATTCATCAAGGAGAAACCTAGTTTCAGTGAGATCAAAAAACCACTACTTTATTCATTTGGTTTAAGTGGGGGAATTTGTTTGTTTTTCGCCTTGTTGCCCGATTTATTTTTTGATTTCAAGGGTGCTCAGGACGGAGCAGGAATCTTGCAGGATGCCAATATCAATGCAGCGATATGGAATAGCATTCGGTTAGACCGGATCGTTTTATTTAGATCTGATGCGCTAAGAAGCTTTTTTGTGATCGCTATTGGCACTGGAATCTTATGGTTAGCTACGAGTAAAAAGGTAAAAAAATCGATCTGGTTAATTGGCCTTGTCCTTTTAAGTATTTTTGACCTAACTCCTGTGGCCAAACGTTATTTTGGGAATGATGCGTTTGTTTCCAAAAGCACGTTGGAAGAACAAATGCAACCGAGTCCTGCAGACCAACAAATTTTAGCCGATAAAACTCAATTCAGAGTATTGAACTCAACCGTTTCATTCATGAATGATGCGACCACTTCTTATTATCATCAATCTTTAGGAGGTTATCATGGGGCCAAACTTCGTCGCTATCAAGAGTTGATTGAGAAATATTTTGCTGGCAGTCCAGCCCAAATGAGTGTTTTAAACATGTTAAACACCAAATATATTATTGGCGCAGATTCATTAGGCAGCCCGATCGCCCAAGTAAATCCAAATGCCTTGGGTAATGCTTGGTTTGTGAAAAATATCCAGTGGGCAAATTCTGCTGATGACGCCTTAACTGATATCGAAAAATTTGATCCTAAAAATACAGCGATTTTAGAGGTTCAGGATAAGAGTATTTTACAAAATTTTGCACCTGACTCCATGTCGGTAGGAGTTATCTATTTGAAAGACTACAAACCCAATCACCTCAGCTATTCCTCTAACGTAAGCAAACCATCCTTAGCGGTATTTTCAGAGATTTATTATCGGGGCAACAAAGACTGGAAAGCATACATCGATGGGAAGGAAGTGGATCACGTAAGGGCTGATTATGTGTTGCGTGGATTGATTGTTCCCGCTGGAAAGCATACGATTGAGTTTACATTCAAGCCTTATTCCGTTGAGATGGGCAATAAAATAGACGCAGCCGCATCCATTGCATTATTACTATTTATAGCCTTGGGTTTGGGCTTAGCATTTAAAAATAAGATATGATTTATTCAATGACAGGTTTTGGGAAATCCCAAAAAGAGGCGCAAGAACTACAAATTCGGGTGGAGGTAAAGACTTTGAATTCTAAGTTTACGGATATTTTTTGCCGACTTCCTAAATCCATTTCGGCGCGGGAAATCGAAATTCGTAATTTCTTGACGCAGCAATTAGAACGTGGCAAGATTGAATTAAGTGTTCAGATTCAAAAGAATCATGAGGGTGTTGAGGCAAGTATTTTGCCGCAAGGTCAGATCGCTTTGTATTATGCGGAGTTGAAGCGAGTGGCGTCGGAATTAGGCGTTTCGAATTTGGATGAAGGGGCCTTGTATTTACAGGCTTTAAATGTGCCAACAAGTATTTCTCAAGAGGCAAAGGAGGAAAATGAGGAAGAGATTGAGGCTTTGTGGCAAGTCATTTATGAGGCGATCCAAGAGGCAGTTGCCGAATGTAAGGAATTCCGTGCACGTGAAGGGAAAATTGTAGAAGATAAATTCAGAGAATATATCGCATCGATCTCATCGGGTTTGCAACAAGTTTTAGAACAGGATTTAATTCGTATGCCGGGTATTCGTGAGCGCATGAAAAAATCATTGTTGGAGCTCGGATTAAACGAAGATTTCGACAAAAACCGTTTCGAACAAGAAGTCGTTTACTACATTGAAAAGTTCGACATATCAGAAGAAAAAGTACGCTTAAATACACATTTGGGTTATTTCATCGACATCCTAGCGGAAGGAAATGGCAAGAAATTAAATTTTATGGCTCAGGAAATCGGTCGGGAAATTAACACGATTGGATCCAAAGCTAATGACTCTCAGATTCAACGCCTCGTGGTGAATATGAAGGATGAGTTGGAGAAGATTAAGGAGCAGACGGCGAATGTGCTGTAGTTAGGTAAGAGGTAATAAGTATTAGGTAAGAGGTATTAGGTATTTGGTAAGAGGTAAGAGGTAATAAGTATTAGGTAAGAGGTATTAGGTAATAAGTATTAGGTAATAAGTATTAATATTTTAGACGCGAAGTATCGCGTCTCTACAAGCCGTTCAACAAGGCGATTCCAGCGCAACCAATCGCCAAACCAATCCATTGTCGGTTCGTCAAGCGCTCCTTGAAAAATACATAGGCAGTAATGGCGCTCAATAGAATTACACTTAAATTATACATCGTTAATACCACAGCGGCATTGTTTTGATAGGCATCTAACGCTTTTAAAAGAAAATAAAAGGAAAAGAAGTTTGGCAAACCTAATGGTATGGCCGCTAGTACAGAATTACGATTCCAGGCTAAGGTACCATTGACCGATTTCCAAATAAGCACGATGGCTGAACTGATCATGGAGCCAATAAGCAACATCATAATAAAAGGTAAAGTACCACCCACAAAATAGGTCAATGAGCTATTAAGGTAACTAAAAAGCGTATTAGTCAAACCATAAGCGACAAATACAGCGAGCAATAATGAAACGACTGGTTTTACGCCATCCGCTGAAGTCAATTGAGGACTACAAAAATAAATGGCGGCAAAGGACAAAACCAATCCTAAGGAAATTGACCAATTAATTTCACCACCGGTCTTTAAAATAAATAGATTAATTAATACAGGAATGACGAGCGAAATGTTGTTGGCCAACGAAGTAGGCGCCATTCCATTTTTTTGGGTAGAAAAACCAGATAATAAAAAGGTAATAACAAATCCCACACCCATAGCCATTAATAAAAACGTATCCCCAGTGGAAGGCCAATGAAATGGAATAGCAGAAGGCTGATGAAAATAGGCCGTTAAAAAACAAACTGGATAATTCAATAAAATGGCAATTCTAGTATCCACTTGAAATCGAGCATGTGCCCTGAAATTCACCAGTAATAGAACCGAAAAAACGACTGAGAGTATTAAATAAAGCATTTTATGATTTTTTTACCAGGTCCTCTAAAATACCTACCCACTCCGGTGAATTGTTTAAACTTTCAACTAATTGCCAGTGTTCGCCACCCGCCTCTTCGAATATTTCTTTATACTCCTCACCTACCTCAATCGTTGTTTCCAGACAGTCGGCTACAAAAGCGGGCGAAAAAGCCAATACTTTTTTATGTCCATCGGCCACTAATTGAGGGATCACTTCATCCGTATAAGGCTTAAGCCAAGGATCTCGACCTAATCTACTTTGGAAAGATGTACTATAGGTACCTGGCTTCAATCCCATTTTCCCCGCGATCAATCGAGTCGTTTCATGACATTGTGCCCGATAGCAACCATGATTTTTATCGGTGATTGACTCGCAACAAGTGCCAAAAACACAAGTCGTTTTAGTCAAGTCCCCTTTGCGTACATGACGTTCTGGAATTCCATGGTATGAAAACAAATAATAATCAAAGTCGACATCCTTTTGATAATTTTCGGCTTTAGCTGCAAAATAACTTGAGAATGCGGGATGGTCATAAAAATAACTTGCGATAGAAAGGGAGGGCATTACTTGCCATTTGGACATCAATTGCATCACGCGTTCGAACACGGATCCAGTAGAAGCCGAAGCATATTGAGGAAAAAATGGAATGACAATTAATTTCTTTAAATTTTTGGCTTCCATATCCGCCATAGCTGAGGCCAAATCAGGACTCTGATAGCGCATCGCCAATTTCACATAATAAGAATCGCCAAGTTTTACCTGTAAGTCTCGAGCTACATCTTCCCCATAAAATTTCAGAGGCGAGCCACGTTCTTCCCATAACTCTTTGTAGATTTTAGCAGATTTTGGGGCCCTAAAAGGAGCAATGATCCCTTTAACTAAAATATAACGAATCAGGTATGGAATGTCGATTACTCGACCATCCATCAAAAATTCACGTAAATACTTACGTACCGAAGGAGTTCCTGGATCATCTGGAGTCCCTAAATTAACGATTAATACACCTACCATAGGAAAAATTTGAAAGCACAAAGATCATTCAAAAATTATAAAATCCATCCTTCTGGAGTAATTTTTGTTCGATAAGCTGATTCAACGCAAGGAACGCGGTCTTGGCAATTCACAGAACCCGGAGGACAGGTATAAATTTCTCCATTCAAATAGGTGATTAAAGCAAACTCTTCCTTAGGAACACTCTTTAATCGATCGATGAAGTAAATCTTTTTACGAACGGAAAATACGTTGAAAATCCCCAAAACTCTTTCCTTAGGATCTGTAATGGGCTTAATGTTCATACTAAAACGAGTCTCTGCAGGTACGTCAAATAAAGATCCACTAGATTGTACTTGAGCAATTAAGGATTGGTAAAAATTAAATGCATTCTTGGTAATTGAACGTTGCTCTAATCGCAAATAATAGGGTGAATACCCATCAAAAGGCACTCGAGCTACTTGGCGTCCTGAAATTCTCTGTCCGTTGGTCAACACATCAGAAAACACATTTAAGTCAGCGTTGTTGGTAATATCCCAGCAATTCCCATTACACATATAATTTAAAATCTCTTCAGTAGGCATTGCTGGTGCAACACAAACATTCGTTTTAAAATTCCATTTAGCCCCTCCCTCACAAGTTTCACAGATTGAAATCTTTTCAAAATGCCTCCAATTCCACATATAAAAATCGCCTTCCTGGGGACTATCTTTAAAATCAACATAAACAGAAAAACCATTTCTCCGAGGATCCACCTTATCGTATTGATCACGAACCTCAAACTGCGTGACAATATTTTCAATTTCAGGGGCCGGGATCATTTTTTCTTCAACACTTTCATATTGTTTTCCTGTAAGCGTTTTTACAAACAACCGATATTTAGACCCCACCTTACCCACAAATCCTACAGGAGGCAAATAGGTACCCAATGCAGTTCCTTCTTTAAAAATAGTTTTTGCCCCATTCTGGTCCAATATATAGACCTCAGCTTTAGATACTGCCAAGGGATTTTGAGAAATAATTCGATTAGCAGAACTAGTAATTCGAATTTTATTTAATGCCTCATCATCAGAAATATCGGCTTCAATAGTCATGTACGAAGTGGAATCTATTTGCTTGAAATCCATTATGGGATTGATACAAGCCCAAGAAATCATGCCAATGATGGTAGAAAAAAGTATATATCTAAATAAATGAGTAGGCATCTCTATAAAAATTTAAAATTGTACGTAAGAGAAATAAAAGGAGAGGCAAACACGCTAAGCTCATATGCTCTAAGGCCTGTTTTGGAGGATTTGAAAAACACTGAATATGGATTCTCTCTGCCATAAAGGTTGTAGACCGTGAAAACCCAACTACCTTCCCAGCGTTGACTTTTCATCGACGGATTATTAATGGTCCACGAAAAATCTAAGCGGTGGTAATCTCGAATACGGTCATTGTTCCTCTCTTGGAATACCGGATATTTTTTAGCCCCGATTTCATACATTCCGGAAGGTGATGAAAATGGCCTACCCGTATTGTAGGCAAAAGTAAATGAAAAACTATGGTGCGTAGTTGGTTGAACATTCAGCATCATATTGAAGGTATGAGGCTTATCATAATTAGTTGCAAACCAGTCCCCGCCAATGATGGATTGTACCTCAGGGTAATCACCAATCATTTGGCTAAAGGCACGCGCGTATGTGTAGGAAACCCAACCACTCACTTCGCCTTTTTTCTTTTGCACCATTAACTCCACTCCATAGGCTTTGCTTTTTCCAGTCACCAACTGAGTTTCAATGTTCGGATTTAATTGCAAATTAGCTCCCGAAATAAAATCAAGGGTATTGCGGACATCTCGGTAATAAGTCTCCAAAGATGCTTCATAGACATTTTCATTATAGGTTTTAAATAAACCCAAAGAAAGAAAATCACTTTGTTGGGGCTTAATAAACTGATCAGCTGTTTTCCAACGAGAAGTAGGCAAAGGGGTCGTGTTATTCGAAAGCAATTGGAAAAACTGCTGCATCCGATTATACCCAAATTTCATCGTTGTATTTTCGCCAATCGAATATTTCATGGTTAAACGAGGCTCAAATCCACCATAAGATGACATAACCTCACCATCCGCAAAAGTCTTTTTACTAATAACGGAATTTAATGAAGGCATCCGATTAGGCATATATTCATTAAACGTTCCCGCGCCAATTCGCCAATATTGCGAATACCGCAAACCATATTGTATGGTAAAGGTCTCGTTCATCTTAAACTCATCATCCGCATAAATCGCGGCTTCATACGATTGCTCATCTTGAATTTTAACAGTCGCCACTCGGGAAACAACACCAATATTTAAAGAACCGGGATCAATATCATATCGTGTAATCGTCGCACCAAAATTCATCTTATGCTTAGCATTCGGCTGAAAATCAAAACTGGCTGATAGATTTTTATATTTGATAAAACTATTTAAATCAATCGTGTTTACCGTATCCGGGGCATAGGTCTTCGTCTTATATACCGTGCTTGCCGCACTTAACATTAAATTCAACTTCTCAGAAAAATAATGATTCCAGTGAATAGCAAAATTAGTATGACCATAATCAAACGAGGTACGCTTCGCAATCACATTTTCAATGCTGAACAATGAATCAACTCGGTAATAATCCTGACTTAAATAACTAGAAAATGAAATGGTATTTTTGGTATTGGGTCTATAAAAAACTTTGGTCGCCACATCAGAAAAATTGGCCCGAATATTTTTCAAGTAATTAGGCGCAAACCACTTAAACATAAAATCATTTATAGACAAACGACCGGCAACCATAACCGATAACTTCTCCTTAATAATCGGTATTTCAGCCAGCAGTCGGTTAGATACTAATCCAATTCCTCCTTGCATTTTAAATTTATCCGTATTGGGTTCAATCATCTTGATATCTAATACAGAAGCCGAACGACCACCAAAACGAGTAGGAATGCCTCCTTTATATAATTCTAAGTCTCGAATCGCATCAGAAGCAAAAACAGAAAATAATCCAAACATATGTGTCGGATTAAAAATGGGAGTATCATCAATATAGATTAAATTTTGATCCACATTACTTCCTCGAATATTAAGTCCATTGGCCCCCTCACCCACCGAAGAAACACCAGGCAAAGTTTGTAAACTTCGAATAACATCCACTTCCCCCATCATGGTTGGCAATTTTTTAATTCCTTTTAAACTTAACACGGTCACACCTAAAGAGGGAGTCTGAATATCGCGTTTGGTCGATGCGCTGGAAACAATAACTTCTTCCAATTGCTTCGTCACATCGTTCAATTGAACATTTAATTCAAAATCAGCTTTCAGATAAAATTTAGTTCGATAGGGATTATAGCCGACATGGCCAACTTTCAATACATATTCACCAAAGGGAAGATATAATCGATAGCGACCTGCAGAGTCAGTAGAAACACCCGATTTTTTAAAATCAACGGAAATGTCAGCACCGCGTAAGGGTTCTCCAGTTTGAGCGTCTAAGACACGACCATAAACAGAGGGTAATGTGGTAGTTTGTGCTATTGAAAATTGGCTTCCGGCAATTAATAAAAGGATGGGAAGTACTCTTAATAAGAGTTTATTCATAAAAAAAAGAAGTAGTTAAAACTAAAAATACGAAAATTCCACGATAGAATTTACTTTAATAGCGACCAAACCGAGGATATTGCGACGAAAAATAATGCAATGGGTGTCAAAACTTTCCAAGACAAGTACATAAGTTGGTCTACGCGCAACCTAGGAAGCGTCCAACGAACCCACATTTGTAAAGCGATCAATATATATGACTTCAGCATGAGCCAGAAAAAACCTAAGGCTGTTCCCAACAAAGTTCCAGGAGTTCCATTCGTCCAATCCGCTAATGCAAAACGACCGATATTAGGAAAGGGCGAATACCAAGCACCCCAAAAAAGGATCACCCCTAATATGCTGACTAATAGCATAATACCGTATTCAGATAAAAATAATAATGCCCACCGCATACCTGAATATTCAGTATGAAAACCGCCGACCAATTCCGACTCAGCTTCTGGAATATCGAAGGGTGCCCGATTAGCTTCTGCTAAACTGGCAATAAAAAATACGATGAATAATAAAAACATGAAAGGCATTCGGACCACATTCCAAGTCAAAATTCCTCCTATAGTTCCCACTTCAATTCCTGTATATTTGACGCCAAATAAATATTGTTCCCCTCCTGCAAAAATACCTTGTTGGCCCGCAATCTCCTGTAGGTTCAAACTAGAAGACAAAATAACCACCGACAAAATCGATAAACCCAACGGAATTTCATAAGAAACGAGTTGGGCCGCCGAACGTATCGCACCTAACAACGAATATTTATTATTAGATGTCCAGCCGGCCAGCAAAATTCCTAGCGTATCCAACGATATAATACCCATCAGGAGCATTAAACCCATTTCTGTCTGGCTACCTTGAAGCCAAACTCCTGAGCTTAAGGGAATAACTGAAAAAGCACCAAAAATAGACAAAAATATAATCCAGGGTGCCGCGAGAAAAAGTTTTCTTTGGGCGGCAAAAGGAACGATATCCTCTTTTTGCAAAAGCTTTAGTAAATCAGCAAAAACCTGCAATAGACCCCACTTACCATTTTCCGTTGGCCCCAAACGGTCTTGCATAAATGCAGACAATTTACGCTCCACATATACGCCGACCACCACATTAAGGGTGATTAAAACAAGGCAAATAAGTAGAGCGATCCACATTATAGTTTATTTAAGGCCTGCGTGATATCCTCAATTAAATCATCAATATGCTCTAGGCCCACCGAAATACGAATCAAACCATCCGTGATGCCCACTTCAGCCTTGTCTTCAACGGACAATTTCGAATGGGTCGTGGAGCCCGGATGCGTCATAATCGTACGAGAATCCCCTAAATTGGACGAAATAGTTATAAATTTCAACTGTTTCGAAAAGGCATTTACCTTTTCAAATCCACCTTTTATATCGATGGTCATGATACCGCCACCATATTTCATTTGCTTTTTAGCCAACTCATACTGAGGATGTGCCGGCAGAAAAGGATAATTGACTGCATTGAGTGCTTTGTGACCGTCTAAAGCTAAGGCTAAAGCCATTGCATTTTCTGAATGCTTTTGCATCCTTAACTCAAGCAACTCTAAGCTTTTTGATAAAATCCAAGCGTTAAAAGGCGACAAAGAGGGACCCGTGTGTCGAGCAAAAAACCGTATTTCTTGAATCAATTCTTTTTTTCCACAAATAATCCCGCCTAACACTCGGCCCTGTCCATCTATAAATTTAGTTGCCGAATGAATGACTAAATCAGCTCCCATGTCGATTGGAGTCTGTAAAATAGGCGTCGCGAAACAATTGTCGACCGCCAAAACAATATCCTTACCAGCTTTCAAATCACTCAGCGCTTGTATGTCGATAAGCTCTAAACCTGGATTTGAGGGACTCTCACAAAACATAAATTTTGTATTAGGTTTAATCGCATTTTTCCAAGCATCTAAATCACTCCCGGCAACAAAAGTGCATTCGATGCCCCACTTCGAAGTGATTTTAGTTAATATTTGAATCGCTGAGCCAAACAAAGCTTTGGAAGCGATAATATGATCTCCAGATTTCAACAAACCAGCCATTGATGCAAATATGGCTGCCATTCCCGTTGAGAACGCAATTCCATCCTCCGCATTTTCCAACACACACATTTTAGAAACAAATTCATCCACATTGGGATTCATGAATCGAGAATAAATGTTTCCCTCTATTTCATCCGCAAAAACAGCTTTACTCTGCTCTGCATCTTCAAACGTAAAACTTGACGTCAAATAAAGAGGTACAGAATGTTCACGATTTTGGGACTTAGGGGATTGGATTCGGATCGACTGAGTCTGTTTTTTCATAAATTTTAATAAATAATCTACAAAAATAATAGATTAACATTAAAAAACTTCCTTTAAAATAATCTATTTATAGATAAAAATTTGAGTAAAAAAATATTGGTTATATCTTTATAAGAAATAGAAATATACCTTTAAATACAATGATGAAAAAAACAATTTACTCGATGCTTGTGGCGGTGATGCTTTTGCCAACTGCCTTGCAAGCCCAAAAATGGACTAATCTTTTTGACGGAAAAACGTTTACGGGTTGGAAACAATTAAATGGCCAAGCGAAATACGAAATTAAAAATGGAGTGATTATCGGCACAACCGTAGCAAACACACCAAATTCTTTCATGGCTACCGAAAAAACGTACGGTGATTTCATCCTTGAATTAGAATTAAAAGTGGATAACTCCATGAATTCAGGTATTCAAATCCGTAGTTTATCAAAACCAGAATACAACAATGGCCGCGTACATGGCTACCAAGTGGAAATAGATCCCTCGGATCGTGGTTGGTCCGGCGGAATTTACGACGAAGCGCGTAGAGGCTGGTTATACCAAAACGAAATGAATCCTGCAGCTAAAAAAGCATTCAAGCGTGACGCATGGAATAAATATCGCATCGAGGCCATTGGCAGCGTTATTCGTACTTGGATCAACGATGTTCCAGTAGCTAACTTAATCGACGACATGACTCCAGAGGGATTTATCGCCCTTCAAGTACATGCGATAGGAAAAGAAGCTACGGCTGGAAAACAAGTAATGTGGAAAAATGTACGTATTCAGACTGGAAAAGACATGCAACCACGCCCAGCAGATGGTGTTACTCCTGTTGAAAATTATACATTGAATACACTTTCAGAACAAGAAAAATCTTTAGGATTTAAACTTTTATTTAACGGTAAAGATTTAACTGGATTTAGGTCTGCGTTCAAAACTACTGCTCCTCCTAAAGTTTGGACTGCAGAAGAAGGTACGTTACACGTCAATTCTTCAGGTGGAAAAGAATCTGGTAATGGCGGTGATATTTTGACCAACGAAAAATTCGGGGCTTTTGAATTAGTTTTTGATTTTAAGCTAACTGAAGGAGCTAATTCAGGAGTTAAATATTTTGTGAACGAAACATACGCTTCGGGCATGTCGGCGATCGGCTTAGAATACCAAGTATTAGATGACGACAAACATCCCGACGCAAAATTAGGAACTGTTGGAAATCGTACCTTAGCTAGTTTATATGACATCATTCCGTCAAACAAAAATGACAAACGTTTTCAAAAGAAAATAGGTGAATGGAATCAAGGACGTATCATCGTTTATCCAAATAACATCGTTCAACACTGGTTAAATGGATTTAAGGTGTTAGAATACGAAAGAAATAGCAATATTTACAAAGTGTTAGTAGCACATAGCAAGCATTCAAGATGGGATGGTTATGGTGCTCAAGCAGCTGGCCCTATCTTGTTTCAAGAGCACGGAGATTCCGTTTTTTACAAAAACATCAAAATCAGAGAAATTAAATAAAATTAAAAACCTATTACCATGGAAAGAAGAGAATTTATTCAAAAAAGTACTTTAGCCTCGCTAGGTACTTTTGCCTTTAGCCCTAAGTCTTATAGCAAGATTTTAGGTGCAAACGATCGGGTGCGCGTGGCAGCCGTTGGTTTTTCAGATCGTCACCGATCATCACATGTAGGCCCATTCAAAACTTTATCGAAAGAGATGAATTTTGAAATGGTAGGACTTTCTGATCTTTGGAATCGCCGTAGAGAAGAGGGTGCCGCCTTTTACCAAAGTCAATTGGGATCTAAAGTGACTACCTACCGCAATAATGATGAGCTTTATGCTTCAAAAGGTATTGATGCTGTATTTATTTCAACAGCCGATTTTCAACATGCAATTCACTTAATTGAAGCGGTAAAAGCAGGTTGTGATGCCTATTGCGAGAAGCCTTTGGCCGAAACTATGGAAGATAACCGTGCCGTTTTAAAGGCCGTAAAAGAATCCAATAAAATTGTACAAATAGGTTCTCAACGTCGTTCAGGAACAAATTATTTTGCTGCAGAAGATTTTATCAAATCAGGTAAATTCGGTGATATCAAAATGGTGGAGTTACTTTGGAATGTAAACCAACCAGGAAGATGGAGACGTCCTGCTCTAACAAAAGTTTTAAAAGAATCCGATATTGATTGGAATCGTTTCTTGCTTAACCGTCCTAAAGATACTTTTGATCCACGTAAATACTTAGAATATCGCTTATTCTGGCCATATTCATCTGGTATTTCAGGTCAGTGGATGTCGCATCAAATTGATACCGTACACTGGTTTTCTGGTTTAACACATCCTCGTTCTGCCGTTTCTAACGGAGGTATTTACCAATGGAATGATGGTCGCGTAAACGCAGATACACAAACAACTGTATTTGATTACGGCCCTTCAGATGACAAAACAAAAGGATTCCAAGTTCAATTTACTTCTCGCTTCTCAAATGGAGCCGGTGGAACGAAAGAAATCTATTATTCAAATGCAGGTGAATTAAATCTAGATACAAACACAATTTCACCTAATGGTGGACTTCGAGAAAGAGATGCAAAGGAAATGGGTATGCAAGCCAACCTATTACCTAGCATGAAATTGGGTGAAGCTATTGTAGTTGAAACAAGTGCTAATACAGGTGGAGACCAATTAACATTCAACCACATCAAAAACTGGATGGAATGTGTTCGTTCTCGCAAGACTCCAAATGCACCGATCGAAGCTGGATACCAACATTCTATTGCAACCATTATGTCAAATGCGGCATATCGCACAGGTCAGCGAGTGACTTTTGACGAGAAAACGCAAGAGGTTATGGCTGGAAATAAAGTGTTTAAATATTAATTCAAAAATGAATGAATAGCCTAAAGAGACGCGATATATCGCGTCTCTTTTTTTTATCAAAGGCGGCCTTATTTTCCAATAGACAATTTCCAAATTGCCACATATTTATTATAACTTGCAACAAATTCGAATCAAAAGCATATGGCCATCATTCCGACTCAAACTAAGAAAGATCTTTATACGCACATAGCGATCATTATTTCCTTGTTTTTAGTCTTATTTTTCGGCTTCTTCTTTGTCTATTTACCTTGGAGTACACACCATGGCGAAACCATTAAAGTTCCTAATCTAAAAGGAATGAGTGTCGAAAAAATGGAAGAGTTGATTAACCAAAATGATTTGGAATATGAAATTTCAGATTGCACTTTTACAGCCGATAAACCTCCTTTAACCATTTTGTCTCAATACCCGATGCCAAATTCATTGGTCAAGTCAGGCAGAAAAATATACATCACCATTAATTCAGAAACTCCTCCGACCATTAAATTACCTACGTTAGTCGGCTTGTCTGTTAGAAGCGCAGAGCAACAACTTTTTATCTTAGGTTTAAGAAAAGGAATTGTGCATGAAGTAAATGACCCCCGAATTAAAGAAGTGATTGAAGTTCAAGCATTTGGCAGAAAAATAGAGGCGGGAGCCAGCATACCCAAAGGTACTGCAGTCGACTTATTTATAGGAAACGGAACAGCTAATGTAGAAATGGAATTGCCTGATTTAGTTGGAAAACCCATGGACGAAGTCAATATCATCTTAGCAGGAATGAATTTAAAAATAGGAAAAGTAACCTATGAAGCTAATAGCGAATTCCCTGCTGGAACTGTATTTAAACAAAGTTGCGCCACATGCACTGGAACAAGCATTCACCCAGGAGATGCGATAGATGTTTGGGTTGTAGGCGGAGAAAATCAATAAATCATGGAAGACATTCAAATAGAAGAACTTAAAAAACGATTAGATCAAGGCGAAAAGCTACATATTATTGACGTGAGAGAGGAGTATGAATTTGACGAATTCAATATTGGTGCTATATTAATTCCATTAGGAGAATTACCGGATCGTTTAGATGAAATTGACGCGTGGAAAAACGAAGAAGTAATTATTCATTGTAGATCTGGCGCACGTTCAGGTCGCGCAAAAGAATATTTATTATCAGAAGGATTTACTAATCCAAGAAATTTAATCGGTGGAATGGTCGCTTGGCAATCAGCCGGATACTAACATGAATGGTATTTCAGCCCAAGCATTCAAACAAAACTTGGATGCCATTGCGGTGTTAGATATTAGAACGCAAAGAGAATGGGACGATTTTAATGTAGGGGGAATTCATATTCCCTTGGATGATTTACTCGCACGAATCAATGAAATTTCCCCAGAAAATAGCTATACATTAATTTGTTATAATGGTACGCAAAGTCATATAGCATGCCAACTTTTAGCCGCAAAAGGTTTCAAAAACTGCCGAAATTTAGAGGGGGGATTAGAAGCGTTTTTATCGCTCTAGGTCTTTTAAAATACGATCTTTTGCCTGATCAGGATGCAACCACACATATTCATCTTGATGTCTAAACCAGGTCAATTGCTTTTTAGAGTAATGTCGGCTGTTTCGTTTCAATAACCTCACTAATTCAGCATCCTCATATTCATGGCGCAAATAACCATATACTTCCTTGTAACCTAAGGTTTTAAGGGCATAATTGGTTTGGAAATCGGCGAATTTTTTGGCTTCGTCAACAAGCCCCTCAGCAAGCATCGCATCCATCCGGGCGTCGATTCTTTGGTATAATTCCTCTCTCGGTCGATCCAAGCAATACTTTAAAATCTTAAATGGCCGGACATCTGATTTGCTTTTCCTGAATTCTGAATAGGTCCTGGAGGTAGACATACATACTTCCAACGCACGCACGACACGCTGCGGATTTTTTGAATCTACTTGGCTTGCATACTCAGGGTCTCTGGTCTTGAGTTCATCTAATAAAGCGCTCAACCCCTCCTCTTTTAACCTAGACATGAGAGAATTCCTTAATTCCATATCGATATCGGGCATTTCATCCAAGCCATCCACCAATGCCTTCAGGTAAAGTCCAGACCCACCCGTGGCAATCACATAATCGTGTTGTTCAAACAAGGATGTTAACCGCAACAAAGCGTCGCGTTCAAAATCACCCGGTGAAAAATAATCATGAATGGAATGGGAATCAATGAAGTGATGAGTGACTCCACCCTGTTCTTTCAAACTTGGCTTAGCGGTACCAATGGATAATTCTTTGTAAAACTGACGCGAGTCGGCACTTATGATTTCCGTTTTCAATTCCTGGGCTAATTGAACGCAAAGGTCTGTTTTGCCTACCGCAGTAGGACCTACAATGACCAAAAGCGTTTTATTCCCCCACTCCATTGAACTTAATAATTATTGCTCTTTCCATACCATTTTTTCCCACCTTTGGCTTTATCAAACGACCTAGGCGAGGCGGCAGGAGTTGTATTGCTTGGTTTGAAATCGGCAGAAGAACGCTGTCCACCTCCACTGCGTCCTTGAGGTGTTTTGGCAGCCTTCTCTACTTTAAATATTTTCATGGGATATAAATGATCCTCGATGATCGGTACTTTTTTACCAATCAATTTTTCAATATCCCTCAAATATTCTTTTTCTTCGATATCGCAAAAAGAAATAGCGGTTCCTTTGGCACCGGCACGGCCCGTACGACCAATTCGATGGACATAGGTCTCTGCAATATTGGATAACTCGAAATTAATCACGTATTCTAATTCATCCACATCGATTCCCCTGGCGGCAATATCGGTGGCCACTAAAACGCGAGTCGTTTGTGCCTTAAAATTCTTTAAAGCTGATTGACGTGCATTTTGAGACTTATTTCCATGAATGGCTTCGGCTTTGATGCTTTTGGCTAATAAAACCTTGACAACTTTATCTGCACCATGTTTGGTTCTTGTAAACACCAAAGCAGTTTTAATGCTTTCATCTTGTAAGATGGTCAGCAATAACGCATTTTTATTTCCTTTGTCCACAAAATAGACCGATTGATTAATAATATCAACGGTCGATGAAACGGGAGTTACCGAAACTTCAGCGGGATTGTGCAAAATCGTACTGGCCAATTTTACAATTTCAGGAGGCATGGTGGCCGAGAAAAATAATGATTGGCGCTTACGTGGTAAAACGGCTAATAACTTTTTAACATCATGGATAAAACCCATGTCAAGCATTCGATCGGCCTCGTCAAGGACAAAATATTCGACATCGTTTAAACTTAAATGCTTTTGATTCATCAGGTCTAATAATCTACCTGGAGTTGCTATAACCACATCTACCCCATTTCGCAGGGCTGAAACTTGGGGACTTTGACCTACACCGCCAAAAATAACGGTACATTTTAAATTCGTATGTCGGGCATAGGCATTAAAGCTTTCGCCGATTTGAATAGCAAGTTCCCTTGTGGGAGTAACAATCAAACCCTTTACAGTCCTGCGGACTCCTTGAGGTCTATTTGACAATAATCTTTGTATAATTGGTAAAGTAAATGCGGCTGTTTTTCCAGTTCCTGTTTGTGCGCAGCCCAATAAATCTGCTCCTTTTAGAACAATGGGGATGGCTTGTGCCTGGATGGGTGTGGGTACACTATAACCCTCTTCTTTGAGCGCCCGTAAAATTGGCTCAATGAGGCTTAATGATTCAAAAGTCATAAATTTTATAAGAATGTGTGCTATGAGAAATAAAACATCATCCTCATAATTTTCACAAAGATAGCGCTTTAATTTTTGCTAATCGAATACATGTGATTTAAGCTCAGCGAAACACAAGCCTTCTAAGGCTATTTACGGGTAGTAAATAATTAAGCTTGTTCACGATTTCCTGCAATTCTTGTGGCTTTTGAGTGCCAATTAACAACTTAGCCCCATCCTTAAAAACCAATTGTAAGCCTTGGTTTCCACTGACATTATAGACTTTACCAGCACCTCCAAGACCATATTTGATCCCCCAACCCCCATATTCGCCTAAAGGACTATACGTTCTAAGGTAGCATTCATCCAGCTGATCCCAAGCAATAAAAATTTCTTTCAAATGAAACGGGATAAATTGTACATAGATTCCATTCTCCGCAACTCTAGTTTTGAGGGTTAAGAAATAAAATAAGGCAGGAATGATAAAAACTGGGATAATTATACGGAAGTTAGGCCAATTAAAAAGTGACTCGTCCATTTGAATCGTTTCCATAGTGGCATAAATGGAAACGCCCAAAGCAACTAATATGATTGCCCATATCCACCATTGGGTAAACCGTTGGCTTTCTTCAAAAAGTATTTTCTCCTCTTTCATTGATAAAAAATGGGTTATTCAGCAAAGAGCTAAATAACCCATTGTATTTCTAAAGGTTGATTACCAAAAATAGGTATATACCAAAGTTAAAAACAAGCAAATCACCACGGTACCAAAAATGAAGGTTGGCGACAACTTGAACATTTTAGCATCGATCTCCAATCCTTGTGGATTATTTTTGCTTTCAGGATCTGATAACGTAATCACCACCATTGAAATCACACAAAATATAAATACCCAACCCATGCGGTCCATAAATGGAATCATCATCGTTCCTGTTTCATCTGCAAAAGCAGTATAAAACATCGTGTCATTTAAACCGGTCCATGTTGGAATAAATTTGGTGATGATGGAAAAAGTCACCCCGCCTAAAAGTGCAAATAAAGCTGCCTTTGAAGTGGTTCTCTTCCAAAAGAAACCCATGATAAACAAGGCAAAAATACCCGGAGATACATATCCAGTATACTCCTGGATAAACTCGAAACCACCTTTTTTATCGATACCCATGAGTGGTGCAATGACCACTGCAGCAATCATGGAAGCAACTACAGCAATCCGCCCTATACGAACTAAGGTTTTCTCATCTGCGGTTGGGTTCAAATATTTCTTATAAATATCTAAGGTAAAAATAGTCGAAATGGAATTCGCTTTTCCAGCCATAGAGGCAACCACCGCAGCAGTTAAAGCGGCAAAAGATAATCCTTTAAGGCCAGTAGGCAATAAATTCAATAACACAGGATATGCACTATCTTGGTTTAAAACCCCATCCTTTAACATTTCTGTTTGGAACATGCCGTCCTTGTATAATAAATAGGCTGCGATACCTGGTAAAACAACAATGATTGGCATCATTAATTTTAAAAAGGCCGCAAATAAAATACCATTTCGAGCTGTATTTAAATCAGCACCCAACGCCCTCTGCGTGATGTATTGATTACATCCCCAATAATTTAAATTAATGATCCACATACCGCCAACTAACACCGCTAGACCTGGCAAACTTGGATAATTAGGATTTAATAATTTGCCATCCGGACCTAAATCCTTATTTAATATCATATGAAAATGCTCGGGAGCTTTGTTCAATAAATGACTTATTCCATCAAATACTCCTGAACCACCAAAGCGATCTGTCACCATGGTCAAGGCTAAATAGGACGTGGCTAAACCACCCAACACCAAGAAAAATACTTGGATTACATCGGTATATCCAATCACTTTCATACCCCCCAAGGTGATGATGATCGCAAAAACCGACATTCCAATCATACAAACCGTCACGTCGATTCCCGAAATAGTCGTAATGGCTAAAGCACCTAAATATAAAATAGATGTAAGGTTAACAGCAATATAAAGCATCAACCAGAAAATAGCCATAATTAAACTCACTGAAGGGCTATATCGCTGAGCCAAGAACTGAGGCATCGTAAAAATCTTATTTTTCAGATAAATTGGCATAAAGAAAATAGCCACAATCAATAAGGTAGCGGCGGCCATCCATTCATAAGTGGCGATCGCTAAACCTAGTCGGAAACCATTTCCCGACATACCAATAAACTGTTCAGCTGAAATATTAGACGCAATCAAAGAAGCACCAATCGCCCACCAAGTCAATGAACCCTCGGCCAAGAAAAAATCATTTGAAGTTGTAATTAACGCTTGTTTCCGTTGGTAAATCCAGTATCCATAGCCCGCCACCACAACGAAATAAAATAAAAAAACGAGATAATCTAACGTTTGTAAACCTTGGGATTGCATAAATTTTTTGGTTAAGGTAAGTAGTCTTGTACATGCTAATTTAGAGGAATAGTCACTAAAATAAAAGTTTTATGAATTTTTATAGAGTAAATGATATTTATTCAATGAGTTCAGGTTTGACTAAAACGACTTCTTCCTCTCGGTCGACGATCATTTGGCCGGCCAACAAATCTTTCGTTTTTCGCACATATTTTTTGGGAGTAACAATGACAGGGCATAAAGAGTCCGATTGTCTTTTTGAAAAATAAGCAGCTAAACCAGCCGCTTTTTCAACCACGTATTTTGGAACTACTTTTTGATTAGGATTCCGGATGATGACATGAGACCCCGCCACATCACGTGCATGAAGCCAAAGGTCAAACTTTTTTGCATATTTAAGCGTCAACAAATCATTGTTTTTTGCACTTTTACCTACCCAAATAACCCAACCATCCACTTCAAATTGCTTGAAAGGAATTTCATTTCCTTCTATCTCCGACTTTTTCACTTGCGTCAAAATAGATATAAAAGGTTTTAATGATTTTCGTGTTTCAGTTAGCTCAACAGCTGAAATTTGCTCCTGAATGCGGATGATTTCTTCATTTTTTTTGTCCACATTGGATTGCCAATAAGCTACCTCTTTGCTGTAATTTTTAGATTTCCGGTAATAATTTTCAGCATTTTGGGCTGCTGAAAGAGTTGCATTCAATTTTATCTTAATGGGTTGATTTCGGTAAAAATCGTCTAAAATAACTTGGGAAATATTTGCTGGAATTGCGTGTAAATTAGCCATTAAAATATTTCCAATTTCCTCATAGGGAACGTTCGAATCACGAAGGACTTTTTGTCGATGTAAATCATCCAAATAGTTTTGTGTTTTGGTCAATTTTCGATCTAAGGCAGCTAAAATCAAATTTTTCTCCTTTTTGAATTCGCCAATAGAAAAATGAAAACTATAAAGCTTATTTAAAGCGTCGATGGGATCGTTCGACTTATATAAGTACTCATCCACGGGAAATAAGGTCAAATAAACCCCCTTTTCAGATTCGGCAATAAAAAATATATGTTGGTCTAACACGCTAAGCATTTGCTCAATCAGTCTCCAGCGATCTTGAGCTTCTAGCGTCTCAAATCCATTCCGATTCAAATAGGCAAATCCCTCTTTCCCCAAGGTGGGAAACAAAGAAGCCACCTCACAATCGTTCTCGATGAAAGCTTGATAATCTTGCTTAATGATCCTGTTAATATGTGGCAGATCGATCGATTGGTCATTTTTTAGTCGACCTTGAAATTGAGATTGATAAGTAGAATCGCGAAATAAGATCAAGTTAGACCGATTGCCAAATAGTTTAAATACCAAGACAAAATCACCCAATAAATGAATTGAAAAAGCACGTTCATTCTCAAACATTTCAACCGCTTGCACTTCGGCCAACAATAATTCTGAAAACAAATCCACTGAATTTCGACCTGCACGATGAAATTGATCTGGAAATTGGAGGATAGAAAATTGCGACCCCAAAACACATTTGATCCAAAAGTCTTCCCCATTTTGCCGTTCAAAACCCAAAACCAATTCATCCTTTTCCTGCGAAAAACATTGCTTCAAACGGGCATACATTAAACATTGCCTTAATTGAACCACCAATTTTTGCAGAAAAAAATAATTATTATGCATGTAATGATTAATTTAGGTCTATGAACGATCCGCCAAATTCCTATTTATCAATCAAACAGGCCTCGGACGGAATTTACAAAGATAAAGGAAGTAAGTTCATCGCTAAGGCCTTTCCAGTGAAAGATTTAGAAGAAATAAAAAATATTGTCGGTCTTTTAAAATCGGAACACCCGAAAGCAAGGCACGTCTGTTATGCGTATCGTTTGGGTTTTACACCGGAGGAAACTAGGTCAAATGACGACGGCGAACCTGCCGGAAGTGCTGGAAAACCTATCCAAAATACTGTATTTTCGGCCCATTTACATTTTGTCTTAGTGGCCGTTGTTCGATACTTTGGGGGAACTTTATTAGGAGTCCCAGGATTAATCCATGCATATAAAGAAGCAAGTGCAGATGCCCTGTTGAATGCTGAAATAGTGACCATAGAGCCTGAAATCCTGCAAAAAATATCTTTCCCGTAAGAACAATTAAATGAGTTCATGAAAATAAGCAAGAAATATCCCATTAAAATTGTTCATGCAAAGATCGACAACCTTTGTATATTTGACATTTCGTATCCTAAACGAGTCCAACAAGAGGTTGGCGTTGCTCTAGAAATATTAAATATTTAAATTTATGAATTATTTTAAAATTTATTTAACCCCTCAAGGAATTCAAATTCAAGATCAAGAAGGGAAATGTGTCCAAGCGAAAGAAGCTAATTGGGATTTATTTATTAATCAAAAGAACCTTTTCGAGGTATGTAAATCAGAAATGAGAAGCTCGGACCAAGCTATTTCACAAATTTCTAATCCGAAATGTCCGATTGACCAACAAGAAATTTGGGCAGCTGGTGTTACTTATTTGCGTAGTAAAGTAGCCCGAATGGAAGAATCGAAGGAATCAGGAGGAGATACTTTTTATGACAAGGTGTATTCAGCAGAACGACCTGAGATATTCTACAAAGGCAATAAATTAAGATCTGTGGGCCTAGGTGGCAAAGTGAAAATCAGAAAAGATTCTCATTGGAATGTACCTGAGCCTGAATTAACGCTTTTCATTAATTCACATGGACAATTAGCGGGATATAGCATCGGTAACGATATGAGCTCTCGGGATATCGAGGGTGAAAATCCATTATATCTTCCTCAAGCAAAAGTATATGACGGAGCGGCAGGTTTGGGACCCTGTATTTTGGTAACAGATAAACCTTTAGCCCCAGAAACAGTCATCAATATGGAAATTTTCAGAGACGGAAATCAAGTATTTCAAGGGGATACACAAATTTCCCAAATGAAAAGAACTCACTCTGAATTAGTTCATTACTTAACCATGGAAATGAGTTTTCCACACGGAACATTTTTAATGACGGGTACTTGTATCGTTCCTGACCCACCTTTTACCTTGCAATCGGGCGATGAAATTCTAATCACTATCGAACCCATTGGTACCCTAAAAAATATCGTTTTATAATGAGCATAACAGGAAAACAAATTATTGGATACGGATTATCCCAAGAAGGTTCTCGGGAATTTTATGGAATAAACGCATCTACGGGAGAAGTGGTGGGGCCTACCTTTTATGAAGCTACTACGGATGAAGTGGATTCAGCCTTAACTTGGGCCAAATCAGCCTTCCCAAAATATAGAAAAATTTCCGACTTAGATCGAGCCCAATTTTTAATGGCCATTATTGAAGAAATCAATGCCATAGGTGATATATTAATCCAAACTGCCTGTGCAGAATCCGGTTTGCCTGAGGCAAGAATCACGGGTGAAAGGGGCAGAACCACAGGCCAAATAAAGGCCTTTGCAGATTTCATTTCAAACGATCAATGGCGTAAAGAAATTCATGACCCTGCCCTACCAGACCGACAACCCTTACCCAAACCGGATTTATTTCAAAAACAAATTCCTTTAGGTCCGAGTGTCATTTTTGGGGCAAGCAATTTCCCTTTAGCATTTTCTGTGGCCGGTGGAGATACGATGTCGGCCCTCGCCGCAGGTTGCCCTGTCGTATTTAAAGCACATCCAGCCCACCCCAATACCTGTGAATTAATAGGAACCGCCATTCAAAAGGCAGCCCAAAAAACACACATGCCTGAAGGCGTATTTTCAATGATTCATGCCACAAGCCATGAAATAGGTGGTTATTTAGTGACTCATCCCATCACGCAGGCCGTTGGCTTTACAGGATCTTACCGAGGTGGAAAAGCATTATATGATTTAGCTGTTCGCAGACCCCAACCCATTCCCGTATATGCTGAAATGGGTAGCATCAATCCAGTTGTTTTATTGTCAGAAAAAATAAAAAATGCTGGAGAAGCATTGGCCGACGGACTAAGTCAGTCTGTATGCATGGGGGTAGGACAATTTTGTACCAATCCAGGCCTTTTAATCCTATTAAAATCGGATGAAGGTTTTCTAGATCTTTTAGCAAGCCGATTAAACACGATGCCATTAGGTACCTTTTTGACGAAAGGGATCAAAGATGCTTATGCTAATGGAACTAAATCATTAGCAAATCATTCAGGTGTTCAGCAATTAACCCAAGCGGATTTACCTTCTCCTGCCCTATTTACAACGAGTGCAAAACAAGCAATGAATCATCCAGAGGTATTGGAAGAAGTTTTTGGGCCAAGTACCTTAGCGATTGTCGCTGAAGATATGGAGGAAATGATTTCGTTTATTGATTCCTTACCAGGCCAATTGACCGCTACGGTCCAAGGCGAATTAAGTGAATTAAGTAAATCTGCAGACTTAATAGAGGCTTTGACTCAAAAAGTAGGTCGTATTTTATTGAATGGTTTCCCTACTGGTGTAGAGGTTTCTGGAGCTATGGTTCACGGAGGCCCATTCCCTTCGACGACCGATTCAAGATCAACTTCCGTAGGTACGCAAGCCATTTATCGATTTACAAGACCGGTTTGTTTTCAGAACTTTTCGAGTGAATTGATTCCTTAATTTCGATAATTTTACCAATAAAAAAGCCAGCTATTTAGCTGGCTTTTTTAATTTAGAATGCTTAAATCCATTACATCTAAGCATGAAATGATACCAAATTAAGCTAATTCGGGCGTCGCTATATTTTCAAATGTAAGCTCTCCCGCTCCATCCAAATCCATCATCACAGCAGAATCTTTCTTGATTTTACCCGATAAAATGGCTTTGGACAATTCGTTTAATACCGCTCTTTGAAGAACTCGTTTCATAGGTCTTCCTCCATAATTAGGGTCATACCCATCCTTAGCTAATTTAGCTAAAGCAATCTCAGTAGCTTCCAGCGTAATATTTTGTTCGGCTAAACGCTTCTGAACTTCTTTAAATTGAATAGCTAAAATTTTCCTAGCATGTTCCTCTGTTAAAGGTTCAAATAATACGATTTCATCTACCCGATTCAAAAACTCAGGTCTGACCACTTGCCTTAATAAGGTCATTACTTCCTCCTTCGTCTCCTCTAAAATTAAGGCGTTATTCCAACCCTCCATCTGAGCCATTTTTTCTTGAATCAAATGACTTCCGATATTAGATGTCATTATAATGATGGTATTTTTAAAATTAGCGGTCCGGCCTTTGTTATCGGTCAATCGGCCTTCGTCCAATACCTGCAACAATATATTCCAAACATCAGGATGAGCCTTTTCAATTTCATCCAAAAGGACAACTGAGTAAGGTTTACGTCGCACGGCCTCGGTCAACTGCCCCCCTTCATCGTAACCGACATATCCCGGAGGCGCTCCGATTAAGCGAGAAACGGCATGACGTTCTTGGTATTCCGACATATCAATTCGAACGATGGCATTTTCATCATTAAACAAATAAGCGGCTAAAGACTTGGCTAATTCTGTTTTTCCCACTCCCGTGGTACCCAAGAAAATAAAGGAACCTATAGGTCTACGAGGATCTTGTAATCCAGCTCTGGATCTCCTGACCGCATCAGAAACCATTTCAATGGCTTGATCTTGCCCCGCCACTCTTTTATGCAATTCATCTTCCAAATGAAGTAATTTGTCAATCTCCGTTTGCAACATTTTATTGACCGGAATACCCGTCCACTTCGAAACTACTTCGGCGATATTTTCTGCTGTAACCTCTTCCTGAAGCATGGAATTTGCACCCGCAGAATTTAGTTGGAGCTCTTTTAATTTAGCCTCAGACTCGACCAATCGGCCGTATCTAATCTCAGCTACTTTGCCATATTCACCCAAACGTTCTGCTTGGTCCGCCTCCAATTTTAATTTATCAATCTTTTCTTTTTCGGCCCTCACTGAATCTAATACAGATTTTTCCGACTGCCATTTAGCTTTCAACCCATCTCGTTTCTCAGTCAAATCAGCTAGATCACGCGTTAAAATCGTTTCCTTTTCTTTGTTATTCTCTCTACGTATCGCCTCACGCTCAATCTCAAATTGCATGATTTTTCGTTGAATATCATCTATTTCTTCTGGAACAGAATCTATTTCCAAACGCATTTTTGCAGAAGCCTCATCCATTAAATCGATTGCTTTATCGGGCAGAAAACGGTCTGAAATGTAGCGATTCGACAATTCAACTGCAGCAATGACGGCGTCATCTTGAATACGAACGCCGTGATGCAACTCGTATTTATCTTTGATACCTCTCAAGATAGAGATGGCGTCTGTCACATCTGGCTCTTCAACCAAGACCGATTGAAAGCGGCGTTCCAAGGCCTTATCCTTCTCGATGTATTTTTGATACTCCTTTAAAGTCGTCGCACCAATGGCATGCAATTCACCTCGGGCTAATGCAGGTTTTAATAAATTAGCCGCATCCATGGCCCCTTCGCCACCACCACCCGCACCTATCAACGTATGAATTTCGTCAATGAACAAAACAATTTCACCATTAGAATCCGTTACTTCCTTAATGACAGCTTTTAAACGCTCCTCAAATTCACCTTTATATTTCGCTCCAGCCACCAGTAAACCCATATCTAGCGACATAATAATTTTAGATTTCAAATTTTCGGGAACATCGCCTGAAACAATTCTTTGGGCCAAACCTTCAACAATAGCCGTTTTGCCCACCCCGGGTTCACCTAGTAAAATCGGGTTATTTTTAGTTCGCCTAGATAATATCTGAAGTACACGTCGGATTTCATCATCACGGCCTATAACAGGATCAATTTTTCCCGCTTTGGCTAATTCATTTAAATTTTGACCATATTTTTCTAAGGATTGGTACGTACCCTCTGCATGTGGATCATTCACTTTCTTATTTCCTCTAAGTTCTTTGATAGTACTTTTAAATTGATTTGTGTTGATGCCAAATGATTTTAACATATCGGCAATCACATCATTAGTTTCCAGCAAAGAGAGAAATAATAACTCGACGCTGACGTAAGCATCCCCAAATTCTTCTTTCAATTTTTCAGCTTTTTGTAAGGCCGACTGCAATCCATTACTTAAAAATGGATTACCAGAAACTTTGGGATACTTTTCTAAAATAGGCCGCAGTTTTTCTTGAACAACCGCATTAGATATACCTATTTTCTTTAACAAAAAAGAGGCCGTCTGCGTATCATCTTGTAAAATAGATGAAAGCAGATGGCCTGTTTCAATGGCTTGCTGGCCATTTTTAGTCGCAATCTCCATTGCATTTTGAATCAAAATACCGGCTTGTGACGTATAATTATTTGGATTCATCTTTTTAATAAATTTCGAATCCAATCATCAATTAAAAAACCACAATCCAAAATCGGAAATAATGGCTCAATTTCTAAGAATATTTAAAAATGTCAGCCAAAATGTCCTGATTAAGCGTTTAGACTAAGGTTTTAATCGACCTAGCAACCATGCACTCATTTTCTCACCTTGTTCAGGATAAGTCCAGTGGCCCGTGTCTAGCGCTAAGTATAATTCTTTCGGAGCTGAAATAACATTGTAAGCCGCATACATGGAAGTTGGCGGACAAGTTTCATCATTATACCCCCAAGAATAATACCCAGGAACCTTCACTCGACGAGCGAAATTCACCACATCATAATACGACAAAGTAGAAATTTTATCTTTTTTCTCATTCGCCGACCTATTTACCTTATCAAAATAATGTGGCCAGCCACCTGCACGGTCAAACAAATAACCTGTCACGTCTGATAAGGCCGGATAAAAAGCACCTAAACTTTTAACTCGGGAGTCTAAAGCGGTAGTAATAATGGACAAAGCTCCTCCTTGGCTTCCCCCAGTAACCGCTAAATTACTGCCATCATATTGAGGCAAACTTGTCAGAAAATCATTCGCGCGCACGCATCCTAAATACACTCTCTTATAATAAAAACGATCCTTATCGTCCATATTATAATTAAAATAACCGGATAAAGGACCCGCACCCAAATCAGTATATACCGTTGGGTTCATGTCCACGGGAACCCCATGAATACCAATTTGAAAAGTAATTACCCCTTTCTCTGCCGTGGCAATATCACCCCCATAGGCGCGTACACCCGCACCGGCAACCTGCAATAAAGCTGGGTATTTTCCCTCCTTTTTAGGCACACATAAAATTCCATAAAGCCGAGAACCTAAACGATAATTTTGCAAATTAACGTGATATACATTCGTTTTTTCAGTACATCTCTCAGGCATCAATGTCATCTTTGCATCCATCGGAATCTTAGCCAAATCTTCTTTGGCTTTTTGCCAAAAAGCGTCAAAGTCGGCAGGATTCTCAACGGTTGGTTGAATGTTTCCTGGAGCAAATCCAGCCGTGGCAAGATTGCGGTATTCTTTTCCATCGACCTCAGCGATGGCTATACAACGAAGAAATCCAGCTTTTGACAATGTTCCTCCATCCACTTTAATAATACCAGTGGCTGCAATCGCTGATTTCTTTTGAGTAGGATCCTGTTTCTCTGGTCCTATTTCATAGCGAACGGAAGCATTTGGAACAAGACTTCCATTCTTCGTAACCGTAATGGTAAAATTCACTTTCTCTCCAATGCTATAATTCCAATTCGCATGATCAGCTGCAATCGCTACCTTAATGATTTTTTCTGTAGGTTGGCCAAAAGCCACAGATATTGCCATGATCGACAATAATCCAATAAACTGAATACGTTTCAACATAATTAATAGGTTTAAAGGTTAACTATTTCAATTTCAAATTTATGCAATGCAGATGTAAGCCAAATGATTTCTTCTTCAAAGTTTGTGAAATCGCATACCTTGGCTTTACTCTCGATCTTCTCACAAATTTCATGAACTTGAGAAGCACCCAAAGTTCCTGAATTTCCTTTTAAGGTATGCAACTCAGACTGAACACCTTGACAATCATTCAATCTATACGCCTTTTCAGCGATTTTAATTTGTTCTTTGGCTTCAATCATAAATTCAGCCAACATCCCTTTTACAAAGGCTAAATCCCCTCCCATAGCCTCAGATAAAGCATGAATAACCTCAATATCCATAACCAAAGAGGTTTTATTTTTTATGAATTTACCTGATTTATTCTTTGAAATTTTTGCTTTTTTCCCTGTAACCCATTGAGTCACCATCTCAATCAATGATTGAGCTCGGATGGGTTTGGCTAAATAATCATCCATCCCTACCGCCATAAATCGATCACGATCTTCTTTCATCGCATAAGCCGTCATAGCTATAATAGGAGGCAAATCAATGATATTTAAGTCTTTTAATTGCTTAGTTGTTTCCATCCCATCCATCTCAGGCATTTGAATATCCATCAAAACTAAGTCATAAGTCACATCAGCCTGCAATTTCAAGATGGCCTCTTTTCCACTAGACACGGAATCGACCTGACATCCCGACTTTTTCAATATTTGACTCGCGACTTTTCTGTTGGTCGAATTATCGTCGACCAATAAAATAGTGGGTCTTAACTCACTCAATTTTCCAAAGATCTCAAACGTTTGGTCTTCCTTGTGATCAATGGCAAATGCACGATTCCCTACTTTTAAATTGATTGTAAACCAAAAAGTACTTCCCACACCTACTGTTGATTCCACACCTACATCTCCATCCATCAGTTTACATATCTCACGAGAAATGGCCAAACCTAAACCTGTTCCTCCATGAACTTTTGTCGTTGAATTGTCAAGTTGTTGGAACGAATTAAATAGTATTTTTAAATCAGCCTCACTAATGCCTACGCCAGTATCAGAAACTTGTACATGTAAATCAAACCGATCGTCTATTTTATTTAGAACCGAAACGTCAATTTGAATATTACCGTTCTCCGTAAATTTAAGTGCATTGGAAGTCAGATTTGATAATACTTGCAACAAGCGAGTTTCATCTACTTGAACACATTCGGGTATATCAGCTGCTAAATCAAAGGATAAAGTATTTCCTTTCTGCTTAGCAATTTGAGAAAACAAAGCCATCAAACGCTCAAAAACGTCTCTTATGATAATATCTCGAGGATGTAAAGCCATTTTACCAGCTTCAATCTTGGCTAAATCTAGAATGTCATTTAAAATATTTAAAAGCGTATCCGATGATTTTTTGATCGTTTGAACATAGTCCATTTGTTCTGAATCCAAGCTCGTGTCACTCAACATATCCACCATGCCTATCACTCCATTCATAGGTGTACGAATCTCATGACTCATATTCGCCAAAAACTGTTCCTTCACTTTAAGGGAATATTCAGCCTGCTCGCGAGCAAAAACTAATTCACTTTGGTATTTTTTCAAATCAGTAATATCACGAGCGATACCTGAAACTTCTTGAATGGACCCCTGGGCCAAAATTGGATTCAAATAAACTTCAAGCCATTTTTCAGCACCTTCCTTAGTCCGTAATTCAAGCTCAAAATGTTGCTTTTTACCCCGAAAAGCGGCTTTATACTTATCTTCTAAGGGACGGCGCTCTTCAGGTGGCAACAGTTTAAAACCCATGGTCTCGGTCGAAAAATTCAATTGAGGACTCATGTTAAGTTGCTTCTCCAATAAGTCAGCATACTCAAGATTAAAACTTGTCAACATCAACCGCTTGTTGACCGACCACATTAAATGGGAACTGCCCTCGAAAATCGCACTTAAACGAGCTGTTTCACGAGCCAAAGCCTCTTCTGCCTGCTTTCTAGCGATAGCCAACGCTACTTGACCCGAGATAAAATTTAATAACTCCAAATCTCGGTTTTCGTACTTATTGACCCGCTCATACGATTTAACCCCAATAATGCCAGTCACCCGATCACCGATTCGCAATGGAACGCAAAGCATTACCTTGGGCACCACCCCATATAAATAAATAACCTTTTCTTCCGCCAATTTATGAATTTCATCATCATGCAAAATCAATGGCTTATTGGCCATAATGGCATATTCAGTTAAACCATTACCTAATTTTCGCTTGGTAAAATGAACTCTAGAATTGAAATATTCATCGATGTAATAAGGAAAATAAAGAAAGCTTTTAGCCGGATCATATTGCGCAATAAAGAAGTTCTTTACGTCAATCACCTCCCCTAATTGCTTGTGGATATTCACATACAAATCGTCCAGATTCGTGGAATTAATGGCCACTTGGGCAATGGAAGAAAATAATTTATTGGCCCTCTCAGCCCGAACTTTTGCAGTTGAATTATGCAAAATACAGCGATAGGCTGTAGGCAATCCCTTTTCAAACCGACAAGTCACCGAGCCGCTGACATATAATCGACGGCCATCTTTCCGCTTAAAAACAGCGGTAAATTCCGTTAATTCTTCCCCTTTACTAAGTTTTGTGAATTGATCGATCGTGATGTGGGCAAACTCAGGATGCAAAACATCTTGCAATTTCAAATCCTTTGCTTCTTCTTCTGAATAGCCCATGGTTTCTAGCCATGCCTTATTGACAAATAAAAACCGACCCGAAATACCCGTTATTTGAATTAGGTCGGTCGTATTATTAATCAAGTCTTGAAGTTGGGAATTCGATCTATTTAATGCCTCTGTCACCTTTTTTCGCTCCGTGACATCCTCGCCAATGATACTTAAAAAGGTATTTGAATCTGATTCACTAACGATGGTGGAAGAAACCTCCACCCATTTAACCGCGCCAGTTTTAGTTATGTAATTTCTTTCTCTTTCTTCAAATAATCCACCAGAGGCAATCGCCTTATTAAATGAAGTTCGTCTCGCCTCACTTTCATCGGCTGGCAATAGAGTAGAGAAAAAATCTTTCCCATTTAATTCCGATGGCTCGTAGCCTAAAATAGTATGTGTAAAGGCGTTGGCATGGACAATGATACCGTCCGTTGACATAATAAGACCAAAAAGCTTTACGCCCTCTAATGTCCTTATCAAATTATCAGTGGAAGCTTGCTCCATGGGTAAATTTAAAATTTTGCCTAAATGTACGAAAAAGGGCTTAATTTTACTCAATAAACCCAGAAGCGCACGTGCAAGTAAGAGCAAAGAAAAGTCTAGGACAGCATTTTTTAAAGGATTTAGACGCAGCTAAGCGAATAGTGGATGGGCTTCAACCTAATGGTGCCTATAACAAAGTATTGGAAATAGGACCAGGAATGGGGGTTTTGACGCAGTTTTTGGTCAAAAAAACGGAATATCAAACTTCGTTAATTGAGATAGATCAGGAATCTGTAGCCTACTTAAGAAAAAATTACCTTGAGTTTACTGGACCTAGGTTGATCGATGGCGACTTTCTGAGGTACCCATTAGAAGATATTTTTGGTGAAGAAAAATTCGGGATTGTTGGCAATTTTCCCTACTTCATTTCCACTCAAATATTTTTCAGAGTCTTGGAATATAAAGACCAATGTGTCGAAATCGTAGGCATGCTACAAAAGGAAGTAGCAGTAAGATTAGCTGCAAAACCAGGCAACAAAGATTATGGGATATTAAGTGTATTACTCCAAGCCCATTACGACATTGAATATTTATTTAGCTTAGGACCTGAGGTGTTTACTCCTCCCCCTAAAGTCAATTCAGGCGTCATACGATTGGTGCGAAATTGGGATAAAAAACTGGAATGTGATCCCGCAAAATTTAAGGCTTTGGTCAAAATGGCCTTTAATCAAAGGAGGAAAACACTTAGGAATGCCCTTAGGTCATTGCAATTATCCGATCACCCTCTTTTAACCAAAAGAGCTGAGCAATTAGGAGTACCCGAATTCACGGAATTAACTGAATTGTGGAAAGCTCAGGGATATCCAGGGGCCTAATTCAGGATATCTTCCTTTCAAATTGCCTGATTTAAGCCAATATTTTATAAATTTGTAGATTATTCATTTTCTAAACCTCAAATCATGGAAGTAGTAAACACACAACACCTTCCGTTTGAACTCACTAAAGAGTACTTAGAAGAGGTTCGCTTGTTGATTCAAAATCAGGCGACAGAAGAAATTATTCGAAAAACAGACGAGCTTTTTCCGGCTGATATCACTAATATCTTAATCGAATTAACCGGAGAAGAAGCTAAATATATTGTACTCCTATTAGATACTAAAATTGCCGCTGAGATTATCTCGACCATTGACGCGGACGATCGTAAAAAGTTTTTAAAAAATTTCAACTCAAACGAAATAGCTGAATACATCAATGTAATTGATTCAGATGACGCTGTTGACATTTTAAATGAGCAGCCCGTTCGCGTGCGAGAAGAAGTAATCGCACTTTTAAAAGACCGCGAACAAGCTAGGTTCATTATTGACCTTATGCATTATGATGAGGATTGTGCGGGGGGATTAATGCAAAAGGAGTTAATCAAAATCAATGTCAAGCAAACGGTTACAGAATGTGTGGAGGAAATTCGCCGACAAGCCGAAGATGTGGAGAAAGTCTATTCCGTTTATGTCGTAGATGATGACGGCAAATTACTAGGAACTGTTTCTTTAAAGAAAATAATTTTAGCCAAGCGAGGATCAAAAATACAAGATGTATACGAAGACGATGAAATCGTGTCCGTTCAAACGTATGTTGCTGGGGAGGAAGTGGCTGACATTATGCAAAAGTATGACCTTGAGGCGATTCCTGTGATCAATATTCAAGGCCGACTTTTAGGACGAATCACCATTGACGACGTGGTCGATTTTATCACCGAATCAGCTCAAGAGGATATTCAAGTCATGGCCGGTATCTCGGAGGACGTCGAAGAAGATGACTCCATTTGGCTTTTAGTTCGTTCGCGTTTACCTTGGTTAATTGGCGGTATGGTCGGTAGTTTTTTTGCCGCTAAAATCATTGATCGTTTTGATGACACTATCGCTCTTTTACCAGCAATTTCCGCATTTATACCGCTAATTGGGTCAACAGGTGGTAATGTGGGAATTCAATCTTCGTCCTTAATTGTTCAAAGTTTGGCAGATAAAAGCGGTCTTGACACGACGCTTTGGAAACGACTTCAAAAAGTTTTAATTGTGGCCTTCATCAATGCCATCATTGCAGCCATTTTTGCTTTTGGATGTTCGCTACTGGTGGATTCTGGTGAAATTATGTTGTCCACCACTGTGTCGATTTCCCTATTTGCCGTGGTTATGCTTGCTTCATTAATGGGAACCATCACTCCATTAGTTTTAAACCAATTGAAAATTAACCCTGCAGTGGCTAGTGGTCCTTTCATCACAACGACCAATGATATATTAGGTTATGGAGTTTATTTCATGATTGTCTATTTATTATTGTAGGGGATGATCGCGGTAGTCCAACGAGTTTCTGAGGCGCAGCTTCATATAAACTATCAATTACATGCCAATATAGAGAAAGGTTTTGTGGTGCTTTTAGGCATTCATGAAACGGACACGATGGAGGATGTTCAATATTTATCCAATAAAATAAGTGGGTTACGAATTTTTTCTGATGCGGAAGGGAAAATGAATTTGGACTTATCCCAAGTAGATGGCAATATTTTGTTGGTCAGTCAATTTACTTTAATCGCATCGACCAAAAAAGGAAATCGGCCAAGTTTCATTGAAGCTAGTCGGCCAGAGCAAGCCATACCCCTTTATGAGGAAATGTGTAGACAATTAACGTTTAAACTCACCAAACCAATTCAAACAGGGGTTTTTGGTGCAGATATGAAAGTTTCACTGATCAATGATGGCCCTGTAACCATCATCATAGACTCAAAAAATCCTAGCTAATGACCTTACTAGAATCACAAAAATTAGTAGACACATGGATCAAAGAAGTGGGTGTTCGATATTTCAACGAGCTCACCAACATGGCCATGTTGACGGAAGAGGTGGGAGAAGTGGCCCGTATTATTGCCCGAAGATACGGGGAACAATCAGAAAAAGAGTCGGATAAAAACAAAGATTTAGGGGAAGAAATGGCGGATGTTTTGTTTGTGCTCATATGTTTGGCCAACCAAACTGGAGTTGATTTACAAGAGGCATTCACTAAAAGTTTATTGAAAAAGACAGAAAGAGATAAAGAAAGACATCAGAATAACCCAAAACTAAAATCATGAAAATTTTAAGTTTAGATGGATTTACCCTATTTCAAAAAGATTTAGATGCATCTGTTTTTAAAAAATATGGCGACATTGTTTTTCGGGATCGTACTTCACGTAATGAATTAAAAAGCGTCGACCATTCCGCGGAAGTAATCATAACAAATAAATGTCCTATTAGCGCGGATGATTTAACTTTATTCCCAAACCTTAAATTGATTTTAGTTTCAGCCACTGGATTTAACATCGTGGATGTACAGGCATGCAAGGAAAAAGGAATTCAAGTGTCTAATGTTCCAAATTATGGGACATTTTCTGTCGCCCAACATGCCTTAGCGATGATGTTGAATTACAGTAATCAGATTGATTTACATGAAAAATCGGTCAAAAGAGGTGAATGGACTACCAATCAAGATTGGTCCTATACCCTAAGTCCCATTCGCGAGTGGCATGGGAAAATATTGGGGATTATAGGCATGGGCAACATAGGCCAAGCATTCGCCAATATGGCTGAAAGTTTAGGCATGCAGGTTATTTATCACCACACGAAAGATTTAAAACTAGCCAATCGGAAGTTTGTAGACATAAATGAATTAGCATCCACATCTGATGTCATTAGTTTGCACTGCCCACTCACGCCCAAGACGAACAAAATGATTCATAGCGAATTTCTTTCCTTCATGAAAAGCAGTTCTATTTTAATCAACACGTCAAGAGGTGGTTTAATTGATTCAATTGATCTGAAATCAGCTTTAATTTCAGGCCAAATTAGCGCTGCACTTCTAGATGTATTGGAGGTAGAGCCACCGGCCACAGGCCATCCATTAATAGGTATTTCAAATGCTATAATTACTCCTCACATTGCTTGGATAAGCTTGGAAGCCAGAAAAAGAATTGTGACCTCCTTAGAAAATACATTAAAATTATATGTACTAGGAAAGATTGTCAATTGCGTCAACCCTTAGTTAGGCATTTGACTTTTCTGAATGCGACTTCCTATTTTCATTCCTTCAGATTTTGATGGAATATTTGGGATGACAATGGATATTAGATCGAGCTTTGGATTTAGTTTTTGAATATCAGGATGCCTCACATCGAACTCGACTTCCCCAGATATCAATTTATAAGCTTCATCAGAAATTCCGGGGTGTTCATTCGAGGCATTAGAAAACACAGCCAAATGACTCAGAGTGGAATCACCGGTTAATTTTCCACCTTCCCAACTAACCACAGAGCCTCCATGAGACCAATTAAATCCTGAAAGGGTGAAGTTTTTTGCGTTAATCGTTTGAACATCAGTCAATGTCATGCCTAAATAAAGTCCAGAATTTGTTTTCCAATCTGCGCTTTCGCCTTTAATCGTCACATCGACGATTTTCGTATCATGAAAATACACAAACGCTTGTTTGGGGGAATTGGGGAAAATAATACTGCCTTTCAACGTATCATCACCAATCACCCAAGAGGTGTCATTGATGATATTTTCTGGTCCATATTTTAATTTTAAGCCATCCAAAGTTTGGCAATCAAGGACTTCATTTAAGCTACTAAATGTTTGAACTTGCTTATTTTCCTGTGTGCAGGCAAGAGAGGATATGATAAAAAAAAGTAGGAATGACCTTTGAAACATATCTGATTAGTTTAAAAAACAAAAATAATCAAAAGAAAAAGATCTTGGCCAGCGAAACGAAATACCTGACAAAAATCAATGATTAAAATGAGTAACCAAACCCGGCATTAAAATTAAGCCCTTGAACAGCATAATTCATATAGCGTTGATACGCTTTACCCGTTAAATTATTTCCTTGAATATGAAAACTTGTATTAGGGTTAAGCTGATAATGCAATTTAATATTTAAGTCCATGATGTCCTCTAATACAACGGCCTTTTGAGTTTTTAGATTACGAGCATATAAGCCTTTAATGATGTATACATCGGGTGACAATAAAAGTTTATTGGATAATCTAATTGAATTGGTCCAGGAAGCCACCAAATTAGGCCTATGAAAAGGCTTTTCAATAACTAAGTTGTCGTAAGTTGCCGCGTCAAATTTTATTCCAGTGGTAATACCTTCAGCCATCTTAAAATTAAAGTGACCTGTTAAATTGACTACTTTCACCTTCTTTTCGCCACCAACATAAATCAATTCAAAAGCACCATTTTGAGTCGTTGAATTGACAAAAAATGGAAGATCAGCGTATTCAGAATAGGCATACTTAATTTCAAAATCGACATACTTTTCAGTAGTTCCCTTAATTCCACCATACACATTTCCAACTTGGCTTGTATTTTTAACCAAAGTTTTGGCTCCAAGCCAAGGCAATTCAGTTGTAAAATTGGACAAAGAATTAAACTGCACATCTCCTCCTACCCCACCGAATAAATGAAAGATATCAGAAGGCGCAAAATCAATCGATATTTGAGGAAAAACACTCCCTTGTGATTTAGTAGCTATCCCATCACTCGAATTAATAATATTTAAACCTACTTGCAAAGCAATTCGGGCTCCAGAAAACTGAATTTTTGGCTTTAATCGATAAAATTGTCTCCTTAGACTTGTACCCTGATTAAGTTCTGATAAGATAAAATCAGCATCGATTTGTCCAATCAAATTAGGACTAAAATCGGTAGAATATTGAAATTTGGATTGAGAAACCCATTCCGATTCATTTTTTTGATTAGAGAAAAAATGAAAGGAAGAAGTACCAGAATAATCAGATTTACCCTCCTTGTCCGAATTACTAAAATTACCTGAAACTAGAAAACGATTATTCACTACTTCTATATCGCGAATCGTGTAATACTTGGGGATTTCTTGCATACCGTAAAATGCAGTTGAATTTTCTTTATAAGAAACCCGACTATCCCAAAAAACTTTCTTACCAAAACTACGACTTGAAAAGCGAACTTCATTTTCGCTTCTTCCTGAATATTCATTTAAAACAGAGCCGGTTTGATTGGCATCATGATTTACATACAAGCCTAAAAATTTATTCTCCCTAGGAGCGTAACCCGTATTAAAATTAAACAAAGTGCGTCCGTAATTCCCAATCCCAAATTTGGCAATATTCGTATTTTTAACCGTAACTATGGCTAATTTAGATCCATTGATTTGCAGTTTCAATGCCTCAGGTTCAGTGAATTTAGGTAATGAATCCAAGGGCCAATTCCTTGATTCCATTTTTAAAATAACAGATGGAGATTCTATTTTAAAGGAAGGTAATTCGTCAAATTTTCGATCTGAAACCTTAAAGTCAATTGATTTTTTAGCCCCTCCAAAAGTAGTAATGACACTTCGGTCAATCGTTCCTTTCTGTGCCCACAAGGTAGTGCTAGCAAATAAACCCACAAGACACAAAAAATGTCTCAGAAGAATCCCATTACCTTTATACACGTGTATTATCATTTTCAACATCCTTATTTAAATCCTTGTAATTTAACTTTAGCCTGCTTTTTAATCTCCACATCGCTAGAACTTTCAATCAAACTAGATAAGATCGCTTTGCTTTGTGCTATGTTTTTCAAATTGGCAAAATTATCGGCCAATAACAAAAAGGCTTTCCCCACAACAGAGGCTTCCGCATCATAAAAGCGACCGCCCTTATCCACAAAATTTAACCTAATATGATCATTCGATTCTTTGTATTTAGCATCATTCGACAATAGGGTTGCAAGGCGCAAGGAAGCCAGTGCTCCTTTTGAAAATGAGTCAAATTTTGTCGTCTCGACTAACCATTGGGATTCTTTTTGCTTATCCCCTTTCAATTCATATCCCTTGGCAATCTCCTCCGTGTAGGTAGCTAGAACCAGAGAATCTTTCGTGGCCAATTGGCTGAATTGATTGGCCGCAGAATCTAAATAACCCATTTTTAAATATCCTTTCATGATACCTGTACTAGATACTGAAAAGAGTGAATCAACAGAACTTTTTAGTACTTTTTTATAGAATTCGGTCGACTGAGCATAATTTTTTAATTGGAAATGAGATTCCGCCAAATAAAAATTAGCCTGAACCACGCTTTCAAATTTTGGGTATTTTGTTAAAAATTTTTGTCCTAAAAGAGTTACTTCTTTATATCGTTTAGAATTAAAACTCATACGAACATTTTCAAAACTTCTATCTGCATTATCTTCATCTTCCGGATTAGCCAATTCGAATTTTTCAGAAATAGCAATGAATTCAAGCGAACGATTTGTCCTTGTTAACATTTCACGCAGCCCTACAATCGCATCTTTAGCAGATGGGTCTTTAGGGAATTCAGTTACTATGCGCCTGTAATCATCCGAGGCTGCAAAAAACTGACCTGTATTTTCATAGGACTGCCCCTTAACCATTAATGATTTTATCAAAAGTTCGGGAGCTAAATTAGGCCGATTAACTAACTCGTACAGACCTTTGATGACTTTAGCGTAGGCCTCATTTGTTTGCAATCTAAAAAGACAATCATAATAGCGATAGGTATTAAAATCTGCCACCTCTCCAGTTTTGCCCAGTTTCAATAGCTTTTCATATTCTATAGAAGCCTCTTTATATTTTCTTAAGTCATACAAAATAGCAGCTTTACGCGTAACTATTTCAAATTTATTTTCCACTGAAATCGAGCTGGCTAAATCAAAATATTTAATCCCTTCGGTTAATTTACCAGCAGCCACTGAAACCTCAGCTAGATTTAAATAAGTATTGTATTTGGCAGCTAAATCTTTAATATTAGTTTCGTACTCCACAAAATACTGTTGGGCTTTTTCATACATTGACATATACGTGAAAGACTGAGCTAAACTCAATCTAACTCGCTGCTTAAGTCCATCCATATCAGCATTTGAAGAAATATCTGAAAGCAAATTCATATATACTTTGACAGCCTCAGGATTTCGATTTGTCTTTGCTAATATTTCTCCTTGACCATATTTAGCGTAAGAGGCAATTTCAGAATTCACTGGATAATTAAGCGATTTTTTAAAATCAGTTAAGGCTTCATTCAAATCATTTGATTTATATGCTCGATTAGCCTTATCATACAACAAGGATTGATAAATAGCTTGAACATCTGTATTCTGCCCTTTCGCTTGCTTTAGATAAGCCTCAATCGCCCCTAAATTACCCCAATTACTAACCGTAAAAATCCTCAACTTCAATAAATCATTGAGATTTTTCCCTTTTGGAAAACGTTTGTTGCACTCGTCAATTTCGGCTAATGCGACTGTAAATTTCTTTTGATCATTCAAAATACCAATTTTTTTAAGATAGGCATCCTGAGTTACTAGGGGATCAAAGTTCACCGATTTAACTAAATCAAATGACTTGAGGGCAGCATCTTTTTGATCTAAGGCTTCTAAAACCAAGCCCTTATTATATTCGACATGCTGGCCCAATGAATCCTTAACAAAAGTAATTTTCTCAAACTCCGTTTTTGCTTCTTTGAAATTCTTAATTTTGTATAGAGAAAATGCTTTTTTAAATGTCAATAACCGTGTAATTTTCTCTGGGTATCTCGTAAATAATTGTTGGTATACCTGATAAGCCTCTTGGAAATCTTCTCGTTGAAACCTTAAATTACCGACCATCAAACCAATATCATCCAACTTAATTTTCGAATTTGGATTTTTTAAAAGTGGGCTCGCATAAGCCAAAAGTTCAGAAAATTTCTCTTGCTTTAGTAGGGCACTTGTAATCCATATAGGTGCTTCTAAACCATAAATTGATTCTCCTTCAATAAATTTAAAGTCCTCAATGGCTAAATCATAATGCTTGCTATTAAAATTAATTAAACCAGAAAAATAAGCTGCAGGCTGAGAATATTCTTCCTCTGGTTCACCTTTAATTTGGTTAAATATGCCGTGCGCCTCATCTTTTTGACCTATTTGATAATAAGCAACGGCTGATTTAAATTTAAATTCTAGGTTAGTAAGTGAACCTTTAGACAAATATTTAATGGCTCGTTTCCAATCCCCCGCCTCATAAAAATAGATTCCTAAATCACGAACCAAATCTGCTGAATATGGATTTTTAGGATAACTTTCGACAAAGCGATTGGCTAACACCTCAGCCTCAGGACGCATGGAATAAATCGAACACATGCACAATAAGTATTCAGCTGATATTTGTTCACTCAGCATTTCGGCATTCTTTTCTGTCAAACCATATAGATAGGTCCGAAATGCCTCTTGGGCCGCCAAATAATTTCTAGCTTCAAAAAAGGATTTACCTTGCCGATAATGAATTAAATGATCTGTAGAACTTTGGGTTTGCTGACCAAAAACTGATCCACAAGAAATAAAAAATAAAAATATGATTAATCTAAAAAATGGAATACTATTTCTCATTAAAACCAATAAAAAAATTAGGATTAACACAATAATACAACATATTTTTCAATATATAATCGGATATTAAACGGTAAATTCAGAATTTAATTATTAAATACCTGCGCAATTTTCCATAAATTTGAAAATTAAAAATTAAACCAAGATATGGCCGTTCAATCAACCATTAAAAATACCTTCTATTTTATTATTTGTTCTACTTTAATGCTAGGTGCGACAAGCGTGTTTGGCCAAGACAACATTAAAAAAACTCCCCCAATAAAGTTAGGTGGATATTTGATTTATGAAAAAAACGGACATGGACTTATTGCAACGGTGGAGCTTGTTGGCAAAGGAGATTTTGAGGACGCAAAGAAAAAATGTGAGGACTTAAATACGAATGGATTTGATGATTGGCGGTTACCAACTAAAGAGGAATTTGACCTTATTCATCCCAAATTAAATTTCAAAAAATTGGGTAACGGCGGAATATTTAAATCGACGTGGTACTGGACATCCACAGAAATAGACAAAGGCAATGCGTGGACTCACAATTTAAATACAGGCATGCAATCCAGTTATTTTAAAGATTTCAAATGCAATATCATGGCTGTAAGAAGCTTCTAAACCAACTCAAACTATGAAGAATGTAACATTGTTATGCTTACTATTCATTTCATCACAAGTCTTTTCTGCTCCCAAAAGAGAAAAATGGATCAAGCTTTTTAATGGCAAGAATATAAAAAATTGGACCGTTAAAATTCACCACCATGAAGTGGGTGAAAATTTTGGGAATACATTTAGGGTAGAAGATGGAATCATAAAAGTGCGTTATGATCAATATGAAAAGTTTAACGAACGTTATGGGCATTTATTTTACAATACACCCTACTCCTATTACAAATTAAAAATAGACTATCGTTTTACTGGCATTTGGCGCAAAGATGCTCCCTCCTACACGGAAAGGAATTCTGGCATCATGTTCCACTCTCAAGATCCTAAAACAATACTAAAAGAGCAGGATTGGCCTATTTCAGTGGAGATGCAATTTTTAGGCATGCTAGCTGATGGAAAACCAAGGCCAACAGGAAACATGTGTTCTCCAGGTACCGATGTCGTATATCAAGGTCGAGTAGATCCTAGGCATTGCATCAATTCATCTTCAAAAACCTACGATGGAGATCAATGGATTCATGCTGAGTTGATCGTTCGAGGTGATTCACTCGTCACACATATCATCAATGGGGAAAATGTGTTGGAATATACTAACCCACAAATGGGTGGAGGAGTGGCGAATCGCTATAATCCGGCATTGAAAATTGATGGCCAACGCTTAAAAAGTGGATTTATAGCCTTGCAAAGTGAAGGCCAAGAAATTGACTTTAAAAATATCGAGCTTTTAGATATGTCTAAGCAGAAATAATAGACTCATACTTTTTTAATTGCCGATTCATCACTCGGAACCAAAGAGGTGGAAACAAAGCTAAAACGATCATCCCAGGATATCCGGTAGGCATTTGAGGTGCGTCGTCATGATGCCTAAGAATTTGATATTTACGAGAGGCTAAATAATGATGATCACTATGCCGACTAAGTTCAAAGAGCATCAAACGCCCCAAAAGGTGATTGCTATTCCATGAATGTTTAGGTAAAACTCGCTCGAAATTCCCATTCAAATTCCGCTTACGTTTTAATCCATAATGTTCAATGTAATTAACTGTTTCTAATAATAAAGCACCTATAGTTGCTGAAATCAGGAAAAAATAAATTGTATTTAGACCAAAATTAATTCCAATGATCGTAATCAAAATTAGCTGCGCACACGTAAAAAGTAACATCTCATTTTGAAAACTAAAAAAACCTAAACCCTTCTTTTTTAATTCAGCTAGATTTATTTTCCAAGCTTTATTATAAGTTCCAAAAACAGTTTGTGGCCAAAAAGAATAAATCGACTGACCTAAAATGGCAGAACTAGGATCCTCGTCCGTTGCCACATGTGCATGATGTCCCTTATTATGCTCAATAAAAAAATGTGTATATAAACTTGTCAGCAACAATAACTTAGCCAAAAACTGCTCGAAAACGGATTTCCTATGCCCCAACTCATGAGCCACATTAATCCCAAATGTCCCACATAAAATACCCATAGAAATTATTTGACCCATCAAATCAAATCCTGAACTTTCGGATATGCTTGAAAGAAAAAGATAAAGACTGCCATATTGTAAAAGCACAACCGCATACAATATCCAATCATAAAAATGATCATTTCTGATTTGATCCTCCACAACTTCCCCCACATTTTCAGCGACGGGTTTCATGATTAACTCTAAGATGGGGATCATAAAAAAAATATAGATCGGCACGAGCCAACAAACTATACCGTGAGACTTGAAACCAATAATAGCCAATAAAAAAATAAAAAAAGGACTCAGGTAACGAAATGGCCTCAAGACTATATTTTTCATATGTAGGGATATAGGTTTCAAATATAAAATAAATTGTACCTTTAATCATAAAACAAAAGGCGATGAAATCGATTTTTTTAATTGTATGTCTTGCGCTTAGCACATACGTGTACGGCCAAAATACGGCAAATAAAACTATTCAGGGCTCAAACCAACAAAATTTTTCCATCATTCTGAAAGACCAGTTTATTCTAACTGGAAATAAAATCAGTGAAAATGAATCAACTATTTTGTTCCGAGATTTTACTTTAGGAGAAATCAACTTACAAAAATCGAGTATCCTAAAAATTTCTGAACTAAAAGGTGAACTCTATGTAGAACTTATTTTAAATGATGGAAAAACCATTTTAGGAAAATTAGCATCAAAAACAGAATCGGAATTAAGTATTTTAACCCAAAATTTAGGTCAGATTACCCTCACTAAATCAGCCATAAAATCGATAAAAATCATCGAGGAGAGTCAAATCAAAAATGGACAATATCGATTTCCTAACCCACACCCAACTCGCTATTTCTTTGGCCCTTCGGCTATACCTCTTAAAAAAGGAGAAAAGTATTTCCAAAACGCATACGTATTATCCAACAGTATGCAAATTGGCCTTAGTGATGAGTTTTCAATCGGTGGAGGAGTCGTAGTACCCTTCTTATTTTATATTACCCCAAAATTCGGAAAAAAAATAAGTGAAAATGTTCATGTAGGCGGTGGAATTTTAATAGCAAGTTCCCTGATTAGTAATTTGAATTTGGGCGTAGGAGTAGGATATGGATCCATCACATTAGGCTCCAATGAAAACAATGTGACTCTGAATGTTGGGTGGGGTGCTACTAAAGGTGACTCGTATGACGCAGTTAGTAACACGAGTAAGACCTCTTGGAGTTTTGCTAATAAACCTATGTTCACCTTTTCAGGTATGACCCGAATTTCCCGAAGGTGTATGTTGGTCAGTGAAAACTGGTTTTTCGCGGTCAATGAATATACCTATGATGACCAAATGAAAGCCAATGGCATTATGCAAGCTAATGGCGTAAAAAGCAATTATAACGGTATCCTATCAGGCGGAGTAAGAATCATGTTAGAAAAAAGTTCCTTTGACTTTGGTGTACTAACCCCCATGGGAGTGAGCAGCTCCTTCATGGGAATTCCATACATTGATTATGTAATTAAATTTTAAACAGAATAAGTCAACTCATTTTTCTTAACCGTTGGGTCCATTAAGTACGTGATAACCGTACCGCTGTTTAAAAGCTCTACGACACGAAAACCCTTGTGCGGCGTTCCCCAACTACCTCCAATGTGTGAGTCAAATAAGAAGGGTAATTTACCCACCATTTGTACCCCATCTTGGTCATGCTCGTGGCCATGAAAAACGGCACGGATATTGGGATATTTCTTGATTAATTCAAAAAAAGCAGGCGTTTCTATCCCGTTCTTAGTCCACTTAGCTTGAGGAATATGCAAGAATAGAAATATATTTTTTCGTTTTTTATTGGATTCTAGTTGGGCCTCCAACCATGCTAAATCTGGTGAAAGATACTTTCCCTGTTCATTAGAGGTATCACCCAATAAGACCAACGAATTTTTCACAACAGTCTGATGATTCAATGGCATGTTCCAAACTTGCTCCCAATAGTCTGATGAACATTTATCATGATTTCCTCTCGTCACAAAATAGGGAACTTTTAACCCATCTATTTTCTTTTTCGCTTGAGATAAAAAGGACTTTTCATCATGAACAATATCGCCATTCATCACACAAAAATCCAATGGATTTGAACGATGAAATAAATTAATTTTCTCGATAATGGTATCCATCATGGCCTCATATGGCGTTTCAGGTTGCCCATAATGGGAATCTGAGGCAACAGCAAATCTCATTTTAACTTGATCCTTTAATGCGTCTACATCCTGTGCAGATATTGATTGAAATCCACCACCCACAAAAAAAGCAGAGGCAAAAGATACATTTTTTACAAAATGCCTACGGGAGATTTGATCTTGATTTTTCATAATTATTTTTTATTAAATATAATAAATGGAACGGCAACTGAAGTTAAGTAGACTGGATTTTGTGTTAATTTATCATTAAAACATTCCCAAGGTGAACCGAAACTCTCCCCTTTTCTAAAGTCCCCATCGCGTAATTCTTGCACATATTCTTTCGCTAATTTTTGTGCAGTTTGAATATCCACATACGCGATTGCTTGACTAACCCAACCCACGGGGGTTCCCCAATAAGCCCCATTTTGATACGTATTTATAGAAACAGCACTTTTTTCCCATGCGGTAGTTGGGCTAAAATCATCCGATTTAATCACATGTCGAATATTTCCTTTTTGAGATAGTTCACCTCTCAAAAAGGCATCTCTTAAATATTGAGCCGCTTTTAACCGTAATTGACCTGACAAAATACCTAAATGAATAGCCAGAGATGTGGCCCAAACATCTGCTTGAGCACTGGTTCCCGTACTGGCGCTAAGCATGCCCCGAGCATCTGAAAATGCACGAATGATCGATATCTTTAAAAGATTTGCCTCATGTTGATATCCTAAGGCCTTCGATTTATTTCCCATTGTACCATACAGATAGGCCATTTGCTTGGCTGCATGATATTTTAAAAGCGAGGCATAACATAATTTTCCAGTAATATAAATGGCATCACGGAATCCAAAATCAACTCCCCTATTGCTATCGTTGACCTCTACCAAATGAGATTGGGGGTTGGAAGGTGGCATTTGATACGCCAACTCCAATCGGTCGATCAATTTCACCCCTCTAATTTCTTTTGTTAATTGGGTCGTTTGCGAAAAAGATTTAACATAAAAATAGGCCATTTGTATGAAAAAAAACTGATCACAAAAGGGCGGTTGCATACCCCATTTTTTTTCTCCTTGGTTTTCAAAACTATACGTACCGGGAAAATAAATGGGCTTTCCATCATCGATTCGGATGTGATCGGCAATCGAACCTTTGGGAATACTCGTGCCCCATTGAGTCCGTATCAGGCGGTCGGATTGTGTGCTAGCGGTTATGTCCAACATATGCTTCTGTTCCTTTTCGGACACAAATCCGGTCTCTATAGACATGGCATAATCGCGAATCCAAAAAGCAGGATAAGAGGTTCTGCCACCGGGTCGAATCAAAATGCCTTCCGTTTGGTTTGGCCCAAAGTCCTTCGAAATTTTTTGACCCGGATAAATTCTAGATGCTTCCATCACATCCTTGACCATCTGTTCTAAAAATGTCAAATCACTTGCATCCAATATATTTTTGTGCTGGCCCTGAACAAGGGCACAAGGCATAAAAAGGATAGTAAAAAATAAAATCTGAATTCTTGAATGCATTTATTTTTTTAATAACCAAATGTCAAAAACTTTGGAATGCTGACGCCAATTTAAATGTGATTCCTCTGGCTCATCAAACGTTACTTCAATTTTCCCGTCACTCACATAAGAAGGGCTTAATTGGAACTCCTTGAATTCCTCTAACCCTTTTTTATAAAGCGTTGGAGCAATGCGAACACCATCTACGCGCAACAATGCTTCTCCATAACCTGAAATTCGAATGGTATACATGGCTTTAGGATCTAAATCAACATAGTCCAAACGAGGAAAATTTTGAAACAATTGAGAGGAAAGTCGGAGCCTACTCAAGCCATTATTGGTCCAAAGCACATCCGTTGCATCCTCTGTTCTCGTTTTAACTCTGGGACCTTTTGATAAATCAGAAATATTATCATAGAAACTGCCAGGACCCGGATTTTCCCATTTGGCAATCACATCCAAACGGGCTAATTGTTCCTTTTCATTAGTCATTTTTTTAATTTTTTCAAATTCATCCGATAACCACCAACGGTTGTTTAAGGGATAATCTATGAAATCTAAAATAGCTCCTCTTTCTGCTCCGCTGGCTTGATACTTAGGAACAGATGTTTGCATCCCGATCGACTTAAACATAGCCTCACAATAGTCCACAATCTTTTGGCGTACATCCGGACTTATTGGAGATTTATCAGCCTCATTAACAAAATTTAAGGCTGTTTCCATGGATTTAAGCACTCCTATTTCTGAGGCTTTTTCCAAGACGGCATTGGCTTGACGTTCCAGTTTTTGCTCATATAATTTGCGTCGCACCACATAGGTATCATAATAAGCACGCATGATTAATTGTTGCCAACGCCAATTTAATTTGAGCCCTATGTTTTGGTTTTCCAAATTTTTCCAAAAAGCAAAAGTGGTTTCGATTCCCCCATTTTCTTCCACAGGGCCGACCCAATTTCGCTCCAAAGCCAAAATCCCATCGGCTACCTGCTCAGAAATGGCATGGCCAAAAAACATTCGAGCATATTCAACCATTACATCGCGTGCATCTTTAGTTGGATCCCAAGACATTTGGCTCCAAATAACCTTATTTACATCGTCGTGTACCCCATCTGAATAAGACAAAAACCCATCGGTTAAAGGTGCGAATCGATTATGAATTTTGGTATAATAAGCTGGCTGAGGATTTGAAACCTCACGTCCTTCCGTTAAAGCAAAAGCTTGATCCCAATTTTCCGTAGGGTATTGGCAGCGAACCGTATGCGTTAAATCGGGGTAATGTCGGTGCTTATATTGTTTAGGTAGCCTAAAACGGGTATTGGCCATGTCAGGGCTACTAGGTCCTGAAACTACGCCGGCCAACCAATCCGGTTTATTTTTCTCTAAGTACTCATAAAAGTAATTTACTTCTTCATCGCTAAAACCCTGCAAGGATATCCACATGCCCGCCTCCGGGTGGTATTTTTTCAATTCGGCTGAAATGGCTTTCAGGAATGGCATCACATGCTTAGGATGATTACTCCCAGGATCACCACCTGGAAAAAAGACACCGTCTAATTTGGGGCATTTTTTATAATAATCAGCATGAAATTGCACCTCTTGTTTAAATTTAGCCTCATCCGCTAAATCAATGTCAGCCGGCGTCCAAACCCAATAATCCAATCCATAATTCAAACATATTTGACTCAACTTTAAATTCATTTCATCCCTCGGTATTTTCATATGAGGTCCTGGAGGGCCATCTTGAAAGGGGATATTTTCAATGGCATTTGAACCAAATAAGGCTAAATCACGAATGTATTGTTCAAATTGTTTCTCATTCCAAGCATCCCATGAATTAGCTGTATTCCGGTAACCCAATTGGTGCCCGCGTATCGCATACAATGGAGCCGATGTAATTTCATCTTTTTTGTCGACCCAAATTTTATGCTTAGACAAATCTACTTTACGTAAAAATTCCCCTATTGCGTATAAAATGCCACGATCGTCTCCACCCATCAGCCATAGAATAGGCCTTTTTGTGTTGGCATCCACCGAAATACAATAACCGTCTTTTTTAAATGCCGCATCATTTTTAGCTAATTTGGGTACTGAAACCCCGTCTATATTTTGATCTGTTGCGAGAACCAATGCAATCATCGGAGATAAATCTGATTGATTCTGAACGACTAAATTCAATTCAGTCCGCGCCTTAATTTCCTCCTGAAGTACTCGAATATAGGTCTCTCGATGAGGCGATTTTAAAGATATAGATACATGAATTTTGGCTTTAGAAAAATCAAGGACTTGCGCACTGCTCAGCAAGCTAAGGCACAAGAAAAAAAGTAAAAAAGAGCTACATGTATTTTTCATACGTTGGAGAATGATTTAATTATATGCTTTCTGTGCTTGTATTGAGTTGTTGTTGATCACCCACACATTTTTTAATTTGATTTAAATCGTTGTTTAATTGGTTTGCCGACAAATATGCATCTGAACAATGAAGTATAATGTTAGCACCAGCTTTGGCCCATTCTACTTGTAAATCTAAGCTATCACGATAGCCAGTATGCCCGCCCACAGCGATACCTTTTGATCTAGCATTTTTAATAATGCCACAACTCAAGTCCAAAAACGCCTTAGTCATATATTGCTCAGGCATATCAAAAGAGGTGGACAAATCTTGGGGACCTATCATTAGGCCATCGACGCCAGGGCCATCTAAGGTTTTAATGTTCGTAAATTCATTCATGGAGTCAACACCCTTTTGACTTTCTACGTTTAGTATCAGCGTATTATTGCTATTATGCTTGATTAAATATTGTTTTAATTCTTCGCTTGGCTTTTCTTCGCCGTGTAATATGCGCATCAGTTTTCTCCCTTTCAAAGGCCTATATTTGACTGCGCCTATCAAAGCAATCACATCCTCAATTTCCTCTACATAAGGAACTAAAATGGCAGAAGCTCCAGCATCGAGCGCTTGCGTAGCTAAAAAAGGACTTGGTTCTAGAATGCGTACTAAAGGATTTACACCTGCGGCTTTGAATGCACGGCACATCCAACTCAGCGTTTCGATGTTATATTGAACATGTTCATTACAAAAAAACACAAAATCAAGCCCTAAGCTAATGACCGAATCAAACATTTTAGGAGAAGTAGATGAAATCTGAGTCCCATACACATTTTTACCCTCTCGAAGTGCGTTGCGGAAGTTTATTCCTACCATTGATTATTAGGTTTAGTATTTTATATTTAAGGCAAGCTGACTCAAAGCTATAAAATTTCTCTAAATTTATACAATACATTAACAAATCAAGGATTTTGACATTTAAAGAATTAGGTCTAACAGACAGTTTATTAGCGGGAATTGACTCCATGGGGTATAAAACCGCAACTCCAGTGCAATCTCAAGTCATCCAACCTATATTAGCCGGCAAAGATATTATTGCCTCCGCTCAAACGGGTACCGGAAAAACCGCCGCATTTTTATTGCCGATTGTCAATAAAATCATCACAGAACCACATGATGAGAACAAAATAAATGCGTTGATCATTGTTCCCACACGTGAGTTAGCCATTCAAATTGCCGACAACATGGAAGGCCTTGGATATTTTACTAATGTTAGTTGCATTGCTGTTTATGGAGGTGGAGATGGAAATTCGTTTACCGCTGAAAAAACGGCTTTAACGAGCGGCTGTGATATTGTTGTTTGTACGCCTGGCCGAATGATTGCCCATTTAAATATGGGATATGTCAATTTAAAAGAAGTCAAATACTTGGTTTTAGATGAAGCCGACAGGATGCTCGACATGGGCTTCCAAGATGAATTAATGAAAATCATTTCGTTCCTCGCTCCTACCCGACAAAATCTTTTATTCTCAGCCACGATGCCTCATAAAATGAGGGAATTGGCTAGAAAATTATTAACGGATCCAGTAGAAATCAATATTGCCGTTTCAAAACCACCGGAACAAATTGTTCAAAATGCCTTTGTGGTTTATGAAGCTCAAAAAGCGCCTTTGATCAAGTATTTATTGAAATTAAAGGAATATACCCGCGTCATTATTTTCTGTTCTAAAAAGCAAAATGTAAAGCTGTTGACCGCTGACTTAAAGCGTTCTAAATTTAAAGTAGAAGAAATACATTCTGATTTGATGCAAGACCAGCGAGAAAAAGTCATGCAAGATTTTAGGAACAAAAACTTAACCATATTAGTGGCGACTGATATATTAAGTCGGGGCATCGATATCGACGAAATAGAATTAGTGATCAATTACGATGTTCCTAATGACGGTGAAGACTATATACATCGAATTGGTCGGACGGCTAGAGCTCAAAGCCAAGGTACTGCGTTTACTTTTATTAGTCCAACAGAGCAAAGAAAATTTGCTACGATCGAAACTTTATTAGAAAAATCAGTGATTAAAGCCGAGGTCCCTGCGGAGTTTGGTGAAACTCCTGCCTATGACCCAGCGGCTTATAAATCGGCTGAAAAACCAAGAAATTTCTCCTCCGGAAGTGGAAATAAAGGAGGAAAAAAGTTCTGGAAAAAGAAATAAATTATGCTTTTAAAGGCCTTACTCCGGTATTGCCACCCTGATTTAAACTAATATCCACAGGAGCATTCTTTTTCCATGAACCCCGAGTAAAATCTGGGATATTCATAGACCGAGATCTATTATTGACCGACACCTCACTCAAAGGTACAATTGAACTCCATGCAGCTGCATCATATACATCTTGATCTAATGGAAGACCATTTCTCAAGCAGTCAATGAGGCGCCAATCCATCATGAAATCCATACCGCCATGTCCACCAATTTGCTTGGCTAATTCACCAATTTTAGCAACGATCGGAGGTGCATACTTCTTCTCCATTTCAGCCATTTGTTCAGGCTTAATCCATTCATGGTGATGATTGGAAATCCGAGGTTCTGGATATTTCATGGCCACTCCATTGGTTCCACTTAATAAATGAATGCGTGAATAAGGACGTGGACTTGAGACATCATGCTGCACCATGATGGTTTTACCATGATGTGTTTTGATGGTGGTCGTATTCATATTTCCCCTAAATTTCTGATTCACAAACTGCTTGAAATAAGCATCTTTTTCAGCCAATTCTAAAGCCTTTTTATGCATCGAAAAATCGTCCGACTGAACCGAAACCAAATAATCCATTTGATCCCCACGATTCACGTTTAATAATTGACAAATAGGCCCTAATCCATGTGTTGGGTATAAATTCCCATTCCTCATATTGGCCTTTAAGCGCCAATCGTCATAATACTGATCTTGCTTAAAATTAGCATCTAATAAATCATGAATATAAGCTCCTTCCACATGCAATAGCTCACCAAAATATCCTTGACGTGCCATATTGAGCGTCAACAATTCAAAGAAATCATAGCAACAATTTTCAAGCATCATGCAATGCTTTTTCGTTTTCTCTGATGTCTCCACTAACTGCCAACATTCCTCTAGGGTCGTTGCCGCAGGTACTTCGCAGGCCACATGCTTTCCATGTTGCATGGCATAAACGGCCATTGGCGTATGTAAATTCCAGGGAGTGGCGATGTAAATTAAATCAATATCAGGTCTTTGGCACATTTCCTTCCACGCCTCTTCCTTTTCAGTATAGGTGATGGGCTCAATATCCATTTTCTTTAAAGCCTTCAAAGCGTTTGCCACTTTAGCAGGGCGGATATCACAAATGGCAACGGTCTGAACATTAGCAATTCGATTGACCCTAGTAATGGCTCCAGAACCGCGATTTCCTAATCCAATGAAACCAATTCTAACGGTGTCAATTTTGGGAGCGGCATAACCAGACATATTGAAAGTCTGCTTAGGATCTTTCATTAATTGGTCTATCTGCGCTTGTGCAGCATCTCCAGCCTCAGCAGGAGAAAGAGAAGAGGTTAAACCTATGGCTGTAAGGCCGCCCATTTTCAGGAAATCACGTCGATTGTTTTTCATCTTATTTTCCAGCTAAATGCTTTTGAATATGTTGGTAACTTTTTTTGATTAATTCTGCTTCAGTCGTATAATTTTTACGCCAGATACAAGCGGCAGGCAATAAAGGAGTAAAAGCCTCTACGACCAACCAGCCTTTGTAATTCATTTTTTCAAGATGTTCAAATACATTGTCCCAATGCACTTGGCCCTCGCCTAAGGTAGCCCGAGTACTTTCCGATAATTGAATATGTCCCACTTCATCGGCTATTCGAACCATCGCTTCACCCGTATTAAATTCTTCAATGTGGGCATGAAAAGTATCAAACATGATTTTGACATTAGGATGATTGATTGCTTTGACCAAGCTGTATAATTGGTCAGCACAACTCACCACATAATTTTCAAATCGATTTAAATATTCTAAACCTAAAATCACATTTTTTTCTTTGGCATGATCCGCGACGGCCAACATACTTTCCTTCGACCAATCTAATTCTTGTTGGGTCGGTGCCGCGCCCGAAAACACAGCTAAGGCAGAATGAAAAGGACCTGAAAGATAAGAAGCTCCCAGGTAAGCGGTAATGTCAACGGCCTCCTTAAGAAAGTCGATTCCTTTTTGGCGTACCGCAGGATCTGATGAAATGGTGTTCATGTCCGCTCCTAAAAAAGTAACCGTAAAAACAGTTAATCCAAGTCGGTCTAACTCGGCTTTCCAAGGTTTCCAATATTCTGGGTCTGTCACAAAAATAGGTATCTCGACCCCTTCGTAACCTACCTCTTTGATATAAGCTAAATGTTGAATGATGGATTCATTCATGTCTGGCCCATAGACCAGTGTATTCATTGCAATCGGGTATTTCATTGTATTTATTTTGAATTAACCATTCCTCTATAAGGAACATTGATATCTAATTTTCCGGACCATTTTTTAGGTACTTTTAAACCTAATTCCCAATGTATGGCATTGACAACTAATCGTTGAAAAGACTCCACTGAAAAATCCTCTGGATGACCCATCGTGGTAAAAAACACTTTCCCTTTGTATTGATTTTCCCAAGTCCAAGCAATCGGTTGAATTTCAGCCGTTTTATCCGCATTAACCGCTTTACCCATGATCAACCATTCGGTTCCTTTAACAGGATAATCTGGCAAAACTCGATACAACCATGACCTAACATGGAACTCAGGATTTACCCCTGTTAAAATAGGATGTTTCGCTTTCTCAGGAATGACGGTTGCATCTGTACTTGCGTTGTGACCATAATGCGTGTGTTTGGCCGGGCCACCCCAACCTGGAGGCGCGCCAAAAGCTCTTTCAGCAAAACCATTATAAGGAAATAATGGATCTGTTTTAGGATAATTAAAAGAGTGAGTCGTTGTTCTGAATCCCATAATAGGCTTACCCGATTTCAAATAAGCTTCTATATGAGCTACTTGGTCGGCTGGAAGTAGGCGCCAACGAAGAAAAAATACTGCTAAATCGGCCTCAGCTAATGCTTCTAAACCTGGAATATCTTTCTCAGCATTTTGATCAGGAAACGATTTTAACACCTTAGTCCTGAAGCCATATTGATTTTCTAAAACAGCAGCTAATAAGGGAAGTGTCGACTCGCCTGAATATTCATGATCTCCGCAAACAAAAACCACTAAGGGCTTTTTTGCTTTTAATGGGCCATGTTCACGTGAAAAAGTAGGCAGAGAAATAACCGAAATAAATAAGGTAGCTAGACAAAAAATGATATTTTTTTTCATGATTATTTTTCGATAGGGTGTTCAGACAATAACATATTGGCATTATATAAATCATGCTTATACTCAATTTTAGCACGTATTTCCTTTACTTTTTCAGGATCAATAGCCGAGGCTTTATTGCCAAATGAATTTCGAACATAGGTAAGCACTGCTGCTATATCCTTATCCGACATTAAACCGCCGTAGGGAGTCATTGGAACTTGACCCGCATATTTTACGCCGTTTAATTCCATAGGTCCCATAATTCCTTTGATCACTAATTTGATCAAACGCTCTTGGTTTCCAGTAACCCAAATCGAATTAGCTAATGGAGGAAAACCTGAAGCAGGAAGTCCTTTTCCATTGGTCTGATGACAAGTATTGCAATATCCTTCTTTGGCATACCATTTTTGACCCTCAGTAAACAATTCTAAGTCTTTCCCTTTTAGCGTTGATACCAAAGGAGCTTCTTTCTTTCTAACCACATTCACTCCACTTGCATGAGCAACAGCGATTTCATACGGCTTATCCATCCATGCATCTAAAGGATGTTTTTTTGCCAAATCTAATATAGGTAAAGCCGTTTCTTTAGGCAACCAAGATGCAGCTACAAAAGCCTCCATACGAACACGGCCATGTTCATCTTCAACAGCCTTAGCTAATAAAGCCGCTTGATTTTTCACTTGGTGACCGGTATAACGTAAAACTTTAACGGCAGCCGCTCGAACATGATAATCCTTTGCTTTTAGCAATTGGTTTAACAATTTCTGATCCACCTTATTTAAACCCCAAGTTACCCACAATGCCTCTAACATATGATGCTCATAATCAGCTTCATTCTTGTCAAGACGAGCTACCCAAGCCGTAACTTTAGCCAATACCTCAGAGGCCTTACGTCCACGAAGTTCTCTACGCACGCGGTAGCGAGTTCTATACTCAGGTAATTTTAAATTGTCTAATAACTGATCGATCGATGCGCCATATACTTTCGCAGGCGTCACTAAAGGTCTTGAAGGATACGTTACTCGGTACACACGTCCATGTGTATGGTCGCGCAAGGGATCACGGGCATTATGTTGCATGTGACCAATCAAAATATTGTGCCAGTCAATTAAAAAAAGTGACCCATCAGGGGCAAATTCCATGTCAACAGGCCTGAAATTACGATCGCTACTGACAATTAAATCTTGGCGATGCTTGGATTTATATCCTGTTCCATCATCTGTCAATTGGTGCTGCTTCATTCCCAAGAAACCAATCGTATTATTAATTAAGAAATCGCCTTGAACATTATCCGGGAAATGACGACTTGAAACAAATTCTAAACCTGAAGTAGGACGAACTAAATGCTTATCCTCAATCAAGGTAAATGACTTATGCCCTGTTTGACCATATCGGTTTTTAGTTGACCCCGGCATCATCCAACGCATATCTGGACCGGAGGTTTCAGCAAAAAAGTTTTGACCCCATTTATCAAAGGCAATTCCCCAAGGATTTGGAATGGACAACTGAGCCACGCGCTCTAAATGATGTCTAGCAGGATTATAGCGCATAAAACCTCCATTTGTTGCCCGTACAGTTCCATAAGGAGTCTCCACATTTGTATGTAAAAATACTCCTTCTCCCATGTAAATAGCACCTGATTCGTCCGTTACAAAGGCCGAAATTTCATGGTGCGTATCATGGTCATCAAAACCACTTAAAATAACTTCTTTCGTATCAGCATGATCATCGCCGTTCGTATCTTTCAATAAAACCAAATTGGTTCCTTGACTAACAAAAACTCCATGTTCGGTGATCTCCATACCAACTGGAACGTGTAAACCGTCTGCAAAAACAGTTTCCTTATCCGCTTTTCCATCATTATTAGTATCCTCAAGAATAATGATTTTATCGTTGGGTTTTGCATCACCCGGTTTGTAATGTGGATATGAAGGCATACAAACCACCCAAAGACGTCCTTTGTTATCGAAAGTCATTTGAACTGGTTTTGCCAAATTCGGGAATTCTTCTTCCGAAGCGAATAAATCTATTTTGTAACCAGGGGCTACTTTCAGCTCATTTAAAGCCTCAGTTCCGTACAAATATTTTAAGCTACCGTTTTTATCCGGATTGAAATTCGTTTTTACAGGATCTAAAGGACGAGTCTTAGCATCTGCAGCGGCCAAATCATACTTCATACCTTTGATCGATGCTTGGATCGCCGCCTCACGGTTATCCGTCATTTGACGAATTTTCTCAATTTCAGCAGGATAGTTATCAGGTCCAAACGGGTTGTAACGGCGACCATATACGTGAACCCCATTCGGAATTTTATAGTCGGTATGCCACATCCAGTTTTTCTCAGCAACAGCTGCATATACATCAGCTCTTTTAGATTCAATCGCTGGTTTTTTCTTTCCAAAAACTTGGTCTGCCAACAATAAAGCTAATTTTTTATACCCTGCATTATTTAATTGGAACCCATCGATAGTCAAATCTTCTTTTGATTCCGCATACCATTTTTTGGATGCATCAAAAGCATTGATAAACAATACATTATTTTTCTCACAAACCTCCTTCATCGCCTGAGTATATAAAGCAATGTTTGCGTTCTGCACGGTACCATTTGGTAAATCTATTTTTGCACTTAAATCTTCAAAAGCTGTTGGTGATACGATGGCCAATTGGGGCGCTGAAACATCGTTGTATTTTTGCGCCAACGTATGCTTGATGAATGCCTCAAGTTCAGCCTTATAATTTGCGATATTAGCTTTACCCTCGTAAGATTCGCTATATCCAAAAAAGCCGATAACCACATCCATTTTTAAACGACTCATCCATTGGTCATGCGTTTCGATATGGCCTTCGCTTTGCGAGGGATTGGCAAATTCTGATTGGAATTTTTCTGCGCCTGGAAAAGCCCAAGGTGCAAATCTAGCTGAGTGTGGGCGAAACCCAGGAGTATCTCCCCCATCACACATGTTGCGAACCATCAAATTGTTTTCAGGATAGCGAAGATGTAATTCTGTCTCAAAATGATCATAATTAATCATGCGAGAGCCTAAATTACCGCCTACTAAAGCGATCTTGGTGTTTTTATTAATCGATAAAAAGGTAGGAGCCAGTGGCTGAAAGAAACTAATCGTAAAAACTGAGATTACAATAAGGATCAGTCCGAGTTTTATTTTAGAGGACATTTTGAATAATTTTTATAAGTAAATAGGTTTTTGAAATATTAAATTAAGGATAAATTTTAACTCAACAAAGAAAAATTAATTTTCACGTGTTTAAATAAAAAAATTGTTGGCTATTAATTTCTTACAGTGCTAACGTTTATACTTGTTTAATACAAGTTTATAGTTCCACTGAAATTGAAAATCCCTAAATTCAGCTAGGATTAATCAATTCTGAGCAAAAAAAAGACCCGCATTTCTACGGGTCTTTTTAAAAAGAAGGATGTGATTAAAGTGTTAATTCACCCCAACCAGCACGATATTGACGCTTAACGAATTGGTTAGCCGCATCGAAGTTGGTCACGCGCATATTTTGCTGATCCCAAAGTAATTTTGTATTTGATCCTGGATAATGCATTCCGTTTCCTGTTTTACGAGGGAATGGCATGTCGGCCACACGAATAGCTAAGTTGGCCATTAAGATCGCTTCAGTCAAAGGACCCGCTAAATCGAATGGAGAACTTAATTGTTTTTTACCATATCCAGCAATCGCACCTTCCACCCATTGTGCATAATGTCCGTCGGCACTGCCTGGAACACGCTCTAATTTGCGAGGTACTTTCACTTCTTGATTTCTTGACAAAGGTAATAAACGAGGATTAGCCGCATATTCACTAGCCATCATTTTTCCTTTGGTACCAATAAACAAGATACCCGAATTACCATCACCAAACATTTCGTCCGGTCCTAATTCTTCTGGACGCTCTGGCTTAATTCCACCATCCATCCAATGCATGGTTACAGGTCCTTTGGTACGATCTGTTTTAGGGAAAGTCAATGTTGCATGACTTGATGGAGGGCAAGAGTCTAAGAATACACCTCTTTTACCGAAAGCTGTAAATACACTACTTACACTAGCTTGAACGTCAGATGCGTATTTCAAGCCTAAGACACGGAAAGGAGCTTCCATTAAGTGGCAACCTAAATCACCTAAAGCGCCTGTACCATAGTCCCACCAACCACGCCATGAGCCTGGAATCAAGTTTTCAACATAATCTTTTTGAGGTGCAGTACCTAACCATAAATCCCAATCTAATCCAGCAGGAACTGCAGGCTTAGTAGAAGGCCATGGAATACCTTGTGGCCAAATAGGTCTGTTTGTCCAAATCTGAACCGTATGAACATCGCCAATAATATCTGCGTCATACCATTCAACCAATTGGCGAACTCCATCACCGGAGCTACCTTGGTTACCCATTTGAGTCACTACTTTGTATTTTGCAGCCGCTTGGGTCAACATACGAGCCTCGAAAATATCGTGAGTCATTGGTTTTTGCACATACACGTGCTTTCCCAATTGCATGGCAGCCATGGCTTGAACCGCATGGTTATGATCCGGAGTAGAAACAGAAACAGCATCGAAATTCTTCGATTCAACTTCCATCATTTTACGCCAATCTTTATAGTATTTTGCCTTTGGATATGCAGCGATTGAATCTTTAGCCATGCGATCATCTACATCACATAAATAACCAATATCAGCCTTGCCGCTATCGTAGAAATATTTTAAATCTGATTTACCTTTTCCACCCGCTCCGATACCTGCTACAACTAATTTGTCGCTAGGGGCTAAAAAGCCTTTACCGCCTAATACGTGACGAGGGACAATCATGAATCCTGCAGAGGCTAAGGAGGCTGATTTCAAAAACTCCCGACGGGAGTCCACTGTTTTTTTCTTTTTCATTAGGTTTAGAATTTGAACTTTTAAAGCTAAATAAAAAATTGTAAAAATTAATAATTGAGCCAAGTTTAATTATTTAACTAATTTTGAATTTAAATTATTATTGACAAAACGTATGATTGTAGTTAAACTTTTTGGCGGCTTAGGGAATCAATTATTCCAATATGCTTTTGGCAAAAAAATTTCGCTAAAGACAAATCAGAAGTTATACTTAGAAATGGAGTATGGATTTAAAAATGATCCTTATAGAAGAAGTTACAATTTATCTCCGTTCAACATTCAAGAGAATCTTTTAAAAAACGATCCAATTTCCATTGATTTGGACCATTTGAGCATTGAAAAAAAACATTGGCAAGGAAAAATTAAAAACTATCTTATAGGGTTAAAAAGATCTGATTGGCGTTTAATTAGAGAGAAAAACCTTGAATTTGACGATTCCATAGAAGTTAAAACAAAGCATGCCTATCTAGATGGATATTGGCAAAGCGAAAAATATTTCAATGATGTGAGGGATGAACTTATTCATGAAATCCAATTAAAGGCTCCTCTCCAAAATGAAAATGCTAAGATTTCAAAAAAAATGTCTGAGGTTGTTTCCGTCTCATTACATATTAGAAGAATGCATGGGCTTGAATTACCTGGCCAACATCACCATAAAATACATGGTGGATTAGACTTTGCCTATTATCAAAGAGCGATTGAAATGATAGCAGCTCAGCATCCAAACTTAGAATTATTCGTTTTTTCAGATGACATTGAATGGGCAAAAGAAAATTTCAAAAGTAATTTTCCGACCGAATTCATGAGTCAAAATGACGACGCCCATAATTACTTAGATTTGATTTTAATGAGTCATTGCAAACATCAAATCATGGCAAACAGCACGTTTAGTTGGTGGGGCGCCTGGTTAAATCAGAATCCTGAAAAGGTGGTAGTAGCTCCTAAAATGTGGTTTGTTGATCAAGAAATGAATGCTCAAACCAAGGATTTAATTCCTACTGACTGGCTCAGAATTTAATTAATTTTTAATGTAAAATTTTCTCGGGGTCCAACATTCATCCATGGGCCCTCCAGTTGATTTTTGCCCTTTATGGCGCCAATCTCCGTCTTGAAAAGAATAAGTAAACTCAACTCGCTTTCCGATACTGGTCACGGCTTTGGTAAAAAATTGAATTGACTCTGCATATTTACCCTCGGCATTAGTTGTGTAAGTACCTCCACCGGTTCCAAAAAACTCCTTGGTTTTTACATTAAACGCAATCCATTGGAAATGATTTCCCGTTAAAATCTTCATGGTCCGACGCGGATAAAAGGGGCTCGGTCTTTTTGAAACCACATCATTGGTATAATTACCTGAGATGATCCATTCGCCTTGCAAAGCTCCAGGGTTTCCGTGATCTAGCTTTTTCAAAGGTTGATTTAATAAACCTAATTTTAATTGGCCTGAGGAAAGAGCAACCGAAACTTTTATTTCTTTTCCGACTTTAGAACTATCCTGTGAAGACCATTCGTAGGCCAACCAGATATTATTTCCATCCGAGCGCCAAGTTCCTCCTTCGGAAGAAATGAATTTCTTTTCATTGAAATGATAAACCGTCAAACTAAAAACTTGGTCTGTCATTAACAAAACCGTTTGCCCTAATGAGTTCTCTAGGCCCCAAGCACCCTTCAAGGATGCTTGTTGGCCCAAAGAAATCAAAGGCAAAAGGCAAAAAATCAACAAATACTTTTTCATATACTTACAATTTCCAACCGGCACGATATTCGCGCTTGACAAACTGGTTGGCATCTTCAAAATTAGTAATCTTCATGTTTTGACCATCCCAAAGCAATTTCTTGCGACCAGGATAGGTGAATCTATTTGTGTTTGGAATCGGCGTACGAACGTTGAAACTACGAATAGCTAAATTTCCCATCAACACCGTTTCTGATAATGGACCCGCAAAATCAAATTTCGAAGATAAACTTTGATGCGCGGCGCTATTAAATCCTGCTTTGCAAGCTTCCGCCCACATCGCTTGATGGCCATACTCTTTCAAGTTATTGGGTTCTTGCTTTGGCATCTCTATTTTCGTCCCATTATTCAAATAAATGCGCGGCTCTAAGCCATAGGTGGCATGGACCAAAACTCCTTTTGAACCCATCATAATTACCCCATTACTATTATCAGCGGTTCCAATCGAATCATCGGCGGGTACTAAATCTGGGTGGAATCCACGAATACCCCCATCCGTCCAATTCATCGTAACGGCTGATTTATTTTTCTTGGACGCTGGAAATTTCAATTGGATTGCGGCCGATGGCGGACATCCTTCCGGAAGGTATTCAGGTTGATTTCCTGCGATAAATACGGAACCTACGCTCGCTTCAACTTCCGTGGGATAACCTAATCCAAGGGCTCTAAATGGCCCATCAATTAAATGGCAACCCATATCACCCAAAGCACCTGTACCGAAATTCCACCAACCTCTCCACTTAAATGGATGGTATGCTGGATTATAATCAATTAATGAAGCAGGTCCTAACCAAACATCCCAATCGATGTCTGATGGTTTTTCATGTTTTCCAGTAGGCACTGGAATTCCCTGAGGCCAAATCGGGCGATTGGTCCAAATGTTGACTGTATGGACTTTACCAATCAATCCTTCTTCAAACCATTTGACAACTTGCTGGGTCCCAGGACTAGAAGCCCCTTGATTTCCCATTTGAGAAACTACTTTATATTTTCTAGCCGCTTCAGTCATGGTGCGAACCTCAAAAATATTATGAGCCATCGGCTTTTGAACATACACATGTTTACCTAATTGCATGGCAGCCATGGCAATAGCCGCATGATTATGATCAGGGGTTGAAATGGTCACCGCGTCAATACCCTTTTCTTTTTCAAGCATCACGCGCCAGTCCTGATAACGACCTGCCTTAGAAAACTTCTCAAATAATGGTTTTGCACGTGTCAAATCCACGTCACAAAGTGCCGTAATGTTATTAACGCCTTCATTATAAGCATTATTTACATCTGACATCCCCTTTCCATTAATCCCCACTCCAGCGATATTCAATTGATCACTGGGAGCCCGAAAGCCCTTTCCTAACACATGCCTAGGAACAATGTAAAAGCTACCGGCTAGGGCACTTTTTTCCAAAAAACTTCGTCTAGTTAAGTCCATAATTGTAGGTTTATTTGTTTATCAAAATTTAGTTGTTTTGAGTCATTTTTAATGGCCAGCTATTGATTTTTTCAATTGATTAAGTTCTTCCCAAACGGTGTTAAATGGCAAATCTTTAGTTATCCCGTTTTCGTTAAAAAGTACTTTAACTTTTTGACTATTTTTATACATCCCCGAATATGACATATAAGTTTTAAAATTCAAAAATTCACCATTTAAAATTAAGCCTGGCAACATAAAAGCATTGGCCAAATGGGTTGGGCCTGAATCTAATCCGATAAAAAATGAAGCCCCTTTCATAATCTTCATTGTTTCCGAAAGGCTCGTTTTCCCGACCAAACTAATGAAATTTTTATGAGCGAAATTCAACGCATTTACATGGCCAATTTCAATGATGTTAACATTCCACGTATCAATTATTTTCGTTAATAAATGACACCAATTTTCATCCGTCCAGTCTCGAAATCCTGCTTTGGATTTAGCATGAATGACCCAATAAGGTTTTTCGAAGGGAACATTATAGGGTGTTTCATCTAAATAAATATGAGGTTGTGCGTCTTCTAAAGTTAAGTCACAAAGCTTTAAGGCTATTTCTAGTAAATTATGTTGATCGTAATAATTTGACAAGTCGATGCCTAATGCATCTGCCTTAGCATTCGAAATTGAAACTCCTGTCTTCTCATCTATTCTAAAACCACTTAAGTGTAAATTATAATAATGATGAAATGGATTCCATTGTTGAAGGAAATAACTGAGTAAGGTATACTTTTGATCCACAAGCTGGTCGACGAGCGGATGATTTTCATAGATGGGGAAGTGCTTTTTACTTGTGATCCAAGTGATGTGAGTGTCCTTGAATTTTTCATTTAATCGAGGCAATATAGGCTCCGAGGCAACCATGTCACCTAAATCTCCATCCATGGCGATGCACAGAAAGACTTTTTGTGGAGACCGAAATCTAAGTATTAAAACCTTTAAACAAAGTCCTACGTAATAGCAAAAAACTTCACTCCAATAAAACAGGACCGTCAATTTTTCCAATGAGTTAACAGGTTTTAATTCTAAATTTTTAAAAAATAATATTTCTTTTCTAAGCTTTACTAACTTTTGAAAAGTTAGTAAAGCTATAAGAAAAGAGATTAAAAAACTACATTTTGGAGTCCATAAAACTGATCATTTTAAACGACTTGGCTAAAAATAATTGCTTCTTTAAGAAAATCAATATAAATTAATGTGCTTTAAAAAACCTATTTAAAATAATGAAAAAACCAGTACCAGTAAACTCTTTAACCCAAAGAGATACTCAAATTTCCATCATGTTGATTGGGATGATGTTTTTCATTTTTGGTTTTGTTTCTTGGGCCAATTCCATTTTAATCCCATACTTTAAAATCGCCTGTGAACTTACCAACTTCAAAGCCTATTTAGTCACGTTTGCGTTTTATATTTCCTATTTCATTATGTCGGTTCCCGCATCATATGTACTTAAATCGATTGGTTTTAAGAAAGGAATGATGTTAGGTTTTTGGATTATGTCGATCGGGGCATTCATCTTTATTCCTGCGGCAATGAACCGAGCATATCCTATTTTCTTATTAGGATTGTTTACGTTAGGAACCGGATTAGCCATTTTACAAACAGCCGCCAATCCATACATAACACTTTTAGGTCCCAAAGAAAGTGCAGCACAAAGAATTAGCATCATGGGGATCTGTAATAAAGGCGCGGGGATTTTAGCCCCATTGGCATTTGCCGCCGTGATACTTAAGGCCACTGATAGTGACCTATTTAAAAATTTGGAACACATGACGGGGGCTGACAGGAACTTAGCACTTAATGAATTAATCCAACGGGTGATCGTCCCTTATTTGTGCGTCGGTATTTTATTGTTTTTATTGGGCTTGGCCGTTCGGTTTTCTCCATTACCTGAGATAGATACAGATCAAGAAAATGATGAAGTGACACAGGTCAATTCGCCGAAAACGAGCATATTACAATTTCCACATTTGATTTTAGGGGCTATAGCTATTTTTCTACACGTAGGTACCCAGGTGATTGCTATCGACACGGTTATTGGCTATGCGGGGTCGATGAATATCCAACTCTTGGAAGCTAAAATTTTCCCTTCATTTACGCTGGCTGCTACCATTTGTGGATACATCATCGGGATTATATGCATCCCAAAATACATCAGCCAAGTAAATGCTCTGAGAACATGTACTATTCTTGGCTTGCTATTCGCTATTGGAATATTAATGACCTCGGGCAACGTTGAATTGGCAGGATTAAAGGTTGACATCAGTATTTGTTTTGTTGTGTTATTGGGTTTGGCCAACTCGCTAATTTGGGCAGGTATTTGGCCCTTAGCACTGGACGGTTTAGGGAAATTCACTAAAATAGGTGCATCCATTTTAATCATGGGCCTTTGTGGAAATGCAATCCTTCCCCTTTTTTACGGCTATTTTGCGGATCTGTATAACTTAAAGTTGGCTTATGCCGTATTAATACCCTGCTATTTATATTTAATTTTTTATGCCATCAAAGGACATAAAATCAGACAATGGAAGCTTAATTAAAAAATGAAGATGAAAGGAAAACTGACAAGAAGGAATTTTATGGGACCCATGGCTTTGGCGGGATTAAGTCTGCCATTTTCAAAGCTTAAATTCATGCCAGGAAAGGCCGAGGGCAAAAGAATTGGGATCATTGGACTCGACACTTCCCATAGTGTTGCCTTCACAAAATCCTTAAATGCGAGCATTCAAAATCCAATTTATGATGGATTTAGAATTGTGGCAGCTTATCCACAAGGAAGTAAAGACATCGTGTCTAGTACCGAACGAATTCCTGGATATACGGAAGATGTCAAAAAACTGGGCGTTGAAATTGTCGGATCAATCCAAGAATTATTACATAAAGTAGATTTTGTTTTGCTTGAAACAAATGATGGGAGATTGCATTTAGAGCAAGCTATTGAAGTATTTAAAGCAGGTAAAACGACATTTATTGACAAGCCGATTGCCGCATCTTTAGCCGATGCCAAAGCAATTTTCAATGAAGCTGAAAAATATAAAGTACCCATATTCTCTGCTTCATCCTTACGTTTTTCCACGGGGATGCAGGAAATAAGGCAGGGGAAAATTGGCCCAGTGGTGGGTGCCGACACCTATAGCCCAATGAAATTCGAAAAAACTCATCCTGATCTTTTTTGGTACGGAATTCATGGCGTTGAAATGCTATTTACCGTCATGGGAACTGGTTGTGTTTCGGTCCAAAGAACTATATCAGAAGAACAAGAAGTTTGTACGGGCGTTTGGGCGGATGGAAGAATCGGTACATTTAGAGGGATAAAATCAGGTAAACAAGATTATGGTGGAACCGCCTATGGAAAAACAGGAATCATGCATTTAGGGCCTTACAATGGATATGATCCTCTTTTAGTTAAAATTATTGAATTCTTTAAAACGGGTATTCCTCCTGTAGATAAAGCAGAGACGTTAGAAATATTTGCTTTTATGGAAGCGGCAGATAAAAGCAAAAATAAAAAAGGGGGCCGAGTAAAAATTGCCAACATCATTTAACATCATGAAAAAAATAGTCAGCATTCTATTAATAGGCTTGGTTTTGGGCTCATGCCAAAACAATAAATTAAGTCGCATCGAAAAAGCCAATGGTTACACTTTATTGTTTGATGGAAAATCAAATGCAGGTTGGCGCGGTGCTTACCAAAATCAATTCCCTTCCCATGGATGGGTGATTAAAAACCAGCAGCTTTTAGGCCAACTATCTTCTGGAAAAGAATCAGGTGATGGAGGCGATATTATTACGTTTAAAAAGTACAAAAATTTTGATTTAAGTTTTGATTGGAAACTTGGTAAATTAGGTAATTCTGGGGTTAAGTATTTTGTGGAAGAACTTCCTCAAAAACCAGCTAATTCAAGCTCATTGATAGGTTATGAATATCAATTAATAGACGATCCCGATTTTATCTATAACGACAAGCACTTACCAGAGGATCATAAAACGGGGGCCCTTTATAACATGGTTACTCCCAATAAACCTGATGTGAAAATTGGTCAATGGCATACCTCACGCATCGTGGTCAAAGATGAACAAATTGAACATTGGTTGGACAACAAAATGATCATATCGGTCAATCGGGATTCGAATGAATTCAAAAATGGATTCTTACAAAGTAAATTCAAATCGATAACGGGATACGATAAACGTAAAGAAGGCTATATTTTATTGCAAGATCATGGCCACAATGTAGCATTCAAAAACATCAAAATAAAGGAATTGGATTAGTTTTTCTGGTAGACTAAACGGCCTTTAACGAAGGTTTTTTGGATTTCGATCTGATCATTAAATATAACGACATCCGCATCTTTGCCTTTAGCCAAAGATCCTTTTCGATCTGAAACTTTCATGATTCGAGCAGGGGTTTCCGTGATCATTTGGATCGTTTCCACTAAAGGGACGTCAGCCAAATTCAACATAGTTCGAACCAATCGGTCTGCTGTGGCCACACTTCCTGCAAAGGAAGTGCGATCGGGTAATTTTGCAACACCATCTTCGACGATAACCTTTAAGCCATTTTTGAAAGAACCTAAAACTGACTCACCCTCTGGCATATCCGCAGCACGCATCGCATCGGTAATTAAGGCAATTCGATCCGGACCTTTTATTTTATAAATTAATTTCAACAATGGAGCAGGTAAATGAACCCCATCCGCTATAATTTCCACATCCATATCATCCAACAAATAGGCTGATTCAATCACACCGGCAAATCGAAAAGCATTGCGACGAGTCACCCCCGACATAGCTGAATAAAAATGGGTTGCTAAGGTAAACCCTCCATGATGATAGGCCTCTAAAACTTCCTCGTAAATAGCATCTGTATGCGCAATAGCGGCTAAAACACCTTTTGAAGTGACATAACTCCCAAATTCCACAGCACCTTTTAGCTCGGGAGCTGCAGACCAACGTTTAATAAAATCAAAGGAAGAAAGAATCTCTTTGTATTCGGCTGGATCGGGATCACGAATAAATTTAGGGTCCTGTGCACCTCGTTGGCTTACCGCAAAATAAGGTCCTTCTAAATGCATTCCAATAAAATCAGCTCCTAATTTATTGGATAGACATGCGGATTGATAAGCCTCTAGCGTTTGAATCAAGTCTTCCTTTTCACAGGTTAACGTAGTGGGAAGCATGGAGGTGGTACCATGTTTGGCATGTGTTTGGGCAATTTGTAAAAAATCATTCAAAGTCCCATCCATAAAATCAGAACCTCCTCCCCCATGAATATGAATATCAATAAATCCAGGTGAAATAAAATTTCCTTTAGCGTCAATTAATTCAGCATCAGGAAAATCGACATCATTGACAGCAGCATCAACAATCTTTCCGTTTTCAATCAAAAGACAGCCGCCTGATTGAATGCGATTCTGATGAATTATTTGGCCATTAAAGATTTTAATTCTTTCCGACATTAGTTACAGATTCTTATGTAAAAGTGAGGCCGAACTTGTATCTAAATATAAATCACAATGGGGATGATTCTGTAAAATACTAGCTGGATGGATATTTGAGACTGGTTTTGTTAAGCAATCAGCCACAGCTTGAGCCTTTCGCTGATCAGGAACGGAACAAACGATATGATCTGATTTCATGATTTGTTTAATCGACATACTAATTGCCTGCTTAGGTACATCATTCATGGTTTCAAACCAACCCTCTCCCATTTGTTGGGCTCTACAAGCCTCATCTAAATCCACTACGATATAAGGTTTTTCCGTATCAAAATCAGCCGGAGGATCATTAAAAGCTAGATGGCCATTTTCACCGATGCCAACCAATGCTACATCGATGGGATTTTGTTGAATTAAATCGGCTAGTCGGGCACACTCTTGAACAGGATCAAGCTCACCATTGATCAAATGACCCATTTTTAACGTTGGCACCAAATAGATAAAACGCTCATTTAAATAATGGCGAAAACTAGCTTTATGCGTAATGGATAAGCCAATATATTCATCTAAATGAAACATTTGAACTCGGTCCCATTGAATTTCCGGGTCGCTAATCAATTGCTGAATGGTTTCAAACTGGCTCGTCCCCGTCGCTAAAATGATATTAGCAAAACCCTTTTTGCTAATCGTTTCTTTAATTAATTCAGCGGCTCTTAAGCCTGCCGAAATGCCTAATTCTTTTGCATTATTACTTATGTGTACCTTCAAAATAATTAAAATTTAAACGCGTAAAAATACTTTTTTATCAAACAAAAATTTCAGGGAAAGCCATTTGATGAATAAAATTGCAATGGCTACAAAAATAATAGATATAGGATCCCCAGCCCATTGGTATACCCAATCAAAGAATTTTTTTGCGGTATATTCCCACTCAATAAATTTCTCAGAAAGGTAAATTAATATCGAATTAACACCGATTACTTGAAAAGCAAATGCCCATTTCTTATACCCTAAAACATCAATCACATAATAGAATAGCGCAAAAAACAACAAGCTACATCCAACGGTTTGCATCACAAATGAACTAGACCATAAATTCTTATTGATCGGGAAATCCAAATTCCATAGTTGGGCTATCACTAAAGAAATAATCCCCGTGGCAAATAAATACAGGGCCTTTTCTTTTCCGCTGATATTTGTTCGTTTTAAAAATACGCCAACCATAATCCCTGCAAGGGCATTTCCAATCGCAGGTATATTATTGAAAAAACCGACTGTATCGTGTATGCCCATACTTAATTTGCCTGGTAAAACCATTCGGTCTACATAAGAAGCAAAGTTGCCCTCAATCGTCAAGTCACCAGGAGCAAAGCCTGGGGCCGACATGAATTTCAAAATCAAATAATACCCAATTAATAGTGCGGAAAACCAAATGATGATACAGCGTTGTTTGGCGTAGAGGTAAATGATATTGGCCAACATATATGCAATTCCAATTCGGCCTAAAACGGATGAAAAACGGATCTCAGCTAAAGGCCTGAGCGTAAGACCATTGTTGTAAATAACTCCTAAAATAAACAAGATGATTCCTCGTTTGACCACTCGTTTCAGTAAGACATTTTTAGAAACACCTTCGTCCAAGGCCTTCCCGACTGAAAATGGAGTAGAAACTCCTGCTAAAAATATAAATAATGGAAAAATAAGGTCATACATCGTGAACCCATTCCATTCGGGATGACGAAGCTGAGCAGAAAAACTTTCCCAAAAGGGCGAATGCGTAACTTTGGCTAGGCCATGAACAATATCCTCGGCACCAATGATCCAAAACATGTCAAATCCACGTAAGGCATCTAATGAATACAATCGATTGTTCAAAAACTTCTCTTGCTGTTCCAGTAAATCTGCTGATTGCGCCATGAGTTAAATTTTGGGTTCCCAACCTTTTTCGTATTCACGTGACCAAAATTTCATTGCACCCTTATCATTCAAAATGTGACCATTTTTTGGATTAATAACTAAAGATCGGCCCACTCGCTGGGAAATATTGCCTAACTGAACCAAAAGCGTACTTTGATGACCAGAGACAATATCTGAATTCAAGCGTGTACCTAAACGGATTCCATCGAAAAAGTTAAGAATATGCAAAGCATCTAAATTTTGAGAGGGATCAGATAAGTTGCGCGCATCCACAGTAAAATTATTTTTCACGTCTTTGACCAAGTTATTTTTAAGGTCATAAATCTTATATGAGTTGCCACTTTCGATGACCATACTTCCATGTTCAGCATAGAATATAATGCCTACGCTGTTGGCCTCAATAGACTTTCCGTTGCAACTGCGACCTTCCCAGGATATCATGGATTTATTCTCAAATTCCAGATTAATCACTTGTGTATCTGGGGTCTGCCAATCATCTTGATACATGTATCGTCCACCGGTAGAGTTGACTTTTGTCGGATATTCTACATTCAAACCCCAACGAGCTAAATCGATCATGTGAGTACCATTATTCAAAGCTTCACCCGTTCCCCAGTGCCAAAACCAATGCCAATTGTAATGAATCAAATTATCCTTATACGCTTTTCTCGGTGCAGGTCCTTGCCATAAATCATAATTAAGCCATTCCGGAACGGCGGTCTCCTTCCCTATTCCAATGGAAGCACGATTATTCGTATACCACGTTTTGGCAAAATAGGGTCGGCCAATAACCCCCGCATGAAGCTCCGCAATAGCTCCCGCCACATTAGGCCAAGAGCGGCGCTGGTTACCCATTTGCAAAACACGCTTATGTTTTTCAGCTGATTTAACGAGCATCTCTCCTTCGTTGGGATTATGGCTACATGGCTTTTCTAAATACACATGTTTTCCAGCTGAGCAGGCCAACAAAGCCGCCGGAGCATGCCAATGGTCGGGTGCCGTCACAATGAGTGCATCCAAATCTTTATCTTCTAACGCATTTCTAAAATCAGGAGTGGCCTTGGGTTTAACTGTCTGAATTTTACCTATGGCATCGATACAAATATCCGCCGCACGAGAATCTACATCGCATACGTGAAGGACTTCGCAGTTTTTTTGATGGGCGAAATTTTTACCAACGGCCAAGCCGCGGCTATTCACTCCCATACAGGCGACCCTGATTTTCTCGTTGGCCCCTAGAATATTTTGATAACTTTTGGCTGAAAATGCGGGAAGCATTCCTCCTAAACTAAATGCAAAGGCTCCTGAGGATGCCTTTTTAATAAAGGTTCTACGTGTATTTTTCATTTAAATAGGTTAAAAATCTAGGGTAAAGATTACGAAATTATTGGACTATTTCCACTTAATTTTTTTGAAAACGATTTGAGAATAATCTTTTCGTTCGTATACAATCCCAATGTTTTTTGAATCTAATAAAACTAAATCCGAATAGGCCGTGAAGTCCTTAGGTGATTCCCCTGAGGAAGCTCCATTGTCTACCGGAATTGATATAGGCCAAGTACGACCATCATCTTGACTGATCCGAATGGTCAAATTATCCCGATTTTTTGTGTCGGCGGCATTGCTAAAAGCTAAGGTAAAAGCCTGTTTCTTTTGAGCGATGGTTAGAATACTTCCTTGGCAAATAGGATCGGGCAATTGTGGATCGAAATAAGTTTCTTTCCAAGAAGCACTTCCATCCTCGCTAAGGCCGATGATTCGTTGGCGTATATCGCCTCGTTGGTTTCTAATATTCAAAAGAAGTTTACCACCCGAAATTTCTGCGGCTGAAGATTCATTACTTCCTGGGATAGCAATGGAGGCCCCTAAATGAAAGGTATCTCCATGATCATCGGTATAAAAGGTATGAGCACGGTAATCGGATCCTCGTTCACCGCGAGGCCCTTCAGAATGGTTAGCTGCGATAAGCATTCGACCTGCATGAGGACCTTGGGTAAATTGCATTCCGTGGCCGGGGCCGTTGGCATAATGCCGCCAATCCTCCTTGAACGTATAAGCAGTATTACGAGAAGGTTGATTCGGCCGATGTACTTGGCTCGTAATATTTACAGCAGAAGACCAAGTCAAACCACCGTCAGTAGAAGTAATGTACCAAACCTCACGAAGCCCCTTCCCTTCTCGGATCTCATTTTCGTGGTTATTTCCCGTATTGTAAAATAAAAACATACGGCCTTTGGGAAAGCGTGGGTCGGTGGTATCCAAAATAGGTGTAGGATTTCCGGCTTGTAAATCTTGATAATCAACTAAGGTAGCAAGCGCGGACCAAGTGCGGCCTTGGTCACGAGAAATTTTAAGAACGATATTTATATCACCAAAATCCCCTGAACCATTTACGCGACCTTCCGCGAAAGCGAGCAAATGTCCTTGCTTGTTTTTGATAATGGCAGGAATGCGGTAGGTTTTATGTCCCTCTTGACCTGAGGTATAAACAACTGAAAATGGGGTTTGGGCATGAATAGAAAAAGCACAAATTAACAATACAAGACTTATAATATTTTTTCTCATGGATTATTATTAAAAAAACGTAGCGACAAGATAAAAAAAATCCCCTTTACATTTTCATGAAAGGGGATTTCAAACTCAATTAAGCAAATAAGATTAATATCCTGTGTTTTGCTTTCCTAATTTTGGATTGTTTAACAACTCAGCCGTTGGCAAAGGAAGTAATAAATGCTTCGCTTGCAACTTTTGGTTTGAACTAAGGTTTGTATGTCCTACAAATTCCTCAAAGGTTTTTGTATTCTGATTGAATGCTTTTTTCAAGCGAACCATATCAAACCAAGTGATTTGCTCGTAGCATAATTCATGCCAGCGCTCTTTCCAAACAGCTGTTCTAAACGAAGCTGCAGTGTAAGTACCCAAAGCAGGCGTAGTTAACTTCGCACGGTCACGAATTCTTTTGAATGCATCGTAAGCTGCTTGAGTTGGACCACCCACTTCATTTTGAGCTTCTGCATAAGTTAATAATACTTGAGCATAGCGAATTTGAGGAACATTTAAATTATTATTACGTGTTCCAGGCGCGCCAGAAGTTCCCGCTGAAGTTTGATTAAAATGCTTAAATACATAAGGTGCACCTAAGCTAAACGGAGCTCCACTTCCATTGGTATAGTAACTTGTATAGAAATATCCTTCTTGATCTTTAGTTCTCAAATCACCTACTTCATACGATCTGTAGAAAGCTGGCACTGGAACTGATGAACCCGTTCCACCTGGACCAGAGAAAGTTACTGGCTTAAAGTTCGGATAGAAATTTTCCATTGGATTACCTGCTACTGAGTTATTGTATTGAATCATAAATAAATGCTCCAATCTATTTTCAGTTGCCTCGCGATGAATATCATAATAAGTATTAAATAAATTCACTGAAGTTGGGTTGCTATTCGCATACGTAATTACTTCAAATGCTTTATCTGCAGCTAATTTATAATGACTAGCGCCTTTATTCAAAGTACCACCAGCCATCGTCAAATAAACTTCAGCTAATTGAGCCTTTATAGCAGCTGTTCCTACACGACCACGTGAATCCATCCAATCTAATCCAGCAGCTTCCGCAGCGATTAAATCTTCAACGATCAATTTATATACCGCCTCTACAGGTGCTCTTGCAGGAAGAAAATCTTCAGAAGAAGCTGTTTGAGGTTTCGTGATCAATGGAATATCTCCCCATAAACGAACCGCAGTAAAATATGCAGATGCACGTAAGAAACGAGCTTCTCCTAAAATCTTACTTTTTTGTTTCGCATCCATCGGAGTAATCGCTGGAACTTTATCAATTACTTGGTTTGCCTGAGCGATAACCTTGTATAGACCACCCCAATAATTGACAATGTGAACGGTATAACCATCATGAACTAAACCGTAAAGGTTGTTCAAATCTGAATTCTGTGCAGTCTCAGTCGTAGAAGTTCCTGTTAGAGCCTCTAACAATTGCCAGTTGGTGGAGAAAATACCTGCTCCATTTCCAATAAATCTCAAATCAGCATACACAGATGCAATAGCAGCCTCCGCATGATCTGGAATGGTATAGAAACTACTTGGTGTTAAATTAGACGGTGCCTTTTCAGTTAAGAAATCTGAGCAAGCCGATTGTCCAAATAACAGCACGCCTACCAAGGCGATCTTATATATTTTGGAAATTAATTTTGTTTTCATGACATTTTTAAATTTAAATGATCCGTATGATTAAAATGCAATTTGTAGACCCACCATGTAAATCGTTGGCTTAGGATAATTATGCCAAATCATACCTTGCGAGAATGCACTGTTACCACCCCCTTGATTTAAAGGAGTAGTTTCAGGATCACCTACTACACCAGCTTCTTTAACTAATAAGAAGAAATTTTGAGCAGTTCCATATACACGTAAACGGCTTAACTTAAGCTTGCTAGCTACATTACTTGGGAAAGTATAACCTAATAACAAGTTTCTTCCTCTTAAGAATGAACCATCTTTAATCCACCAAGTATCTACGTTAGTCACATAACCAGCACGTGTATCACGTATTTCAGCGATCATCGTGTTTTGATTTGTTGGTGTCCAAGCATTCAATACTGTTGAATAACTATTCGCTAAAGCTTGACGATCTTCAGATGGGTGTAAGTTCATTAACATCACATCGTTTCCGTACGAATAAGCTAATTCTAACATTAAATCAAAGTTATTATACTTGAATGTATTAGTCAATGAACCCCAGAAATCAGGGCTACCATTTCCAATAATTCTACGGTCAGCATCTGTGATTGCATTGTCCCCATTGAAATCTTTGTATTTTAAATCTCCAGGTAACATAGTCAAACCATTTCTGTATGATGTAAACTTAGCCGCTTGATCACGCTCAGCTTCGCTCCAAACACCCAAACGAGTTAATCCCCAGAATGAACCTACTGGCTCACCGATACGGATGATGTTGGTAGGGTTGGTAAAGTTCGGTCCTCCCACGTTGAAGATATCAGATGGAGTAGCCAAAGATAAAACCTTGTTACGATTGAATGAAATATTGAAATTTGTATTCCATTGGAAACCTTTTGTGTTCACATTAACTGAGTTAATTGAAAACTCCAGTCCTTTGTTTTCCATAGAACCTACGTTTCTACGAATTGTACCATAACCAGAAGTAGTAGGTACCGGAGCATCTAATAACATATCCGTCGTTAAACGGTAGTAATAATCTGCTTCAATGCTTACGCGGCCATTCCATAATCCCAACTCAATACCAAAATCCGTTTGAGCTGTTTTCTCCCACTGCAAATCTGGGTTAGCTAAACGAGAAATACCAGTTCCTGAAACACGCGCATCATTGATGATTGTTGCATAGTTAGAACTTAACAATGGTAGTGATGAGTAAGAAGGAATTTCAGAGTTACCTGTGATACCATAAGAAGTTCTTAATTTCAAATTAGAAATAGTGGTACTACCTTTCAAGAAATCCTCCTCAGATACTCTCCAAGCTAATGCACCTGAAGGGAAAAGAGCAAATTTATTATTCTCTCCAAAACGAGATGAACCGTCAGCACGAGCCGTAATCGTAGCTAAATACTTATTCATTAAGCCATAGTTGACACGACCAAAATAAGAATTAAATGCAAACTTAGATGCTCCTGATCCAATACCTCCTAAAGTTGCCGCAGCCCCTAAGTTATTAAATCCAAAATAATCCGTTGCAAAGCCACGCACGTTAGCACTAATACTGAAGGCATCTGTTTGTTGCCAAGATAGACCCAATAAAGCAGTGATCGAATGAATATCATTAAACTCTTTGGTATAGGTCAAGTAATTCTCTAATGACCAGAAAGTCTCCTTTGAATTTGAAGCAGATGCTTCTCCTTGATTGGCAATCGCCAAAGTACGTGTCTGAGAAGAGTTGTTCTCCTGAGTCATGATATTAGCACCCAACACAGTCTTCATCTCTAAACCTTTCATGAAGGTAATGTTTGAATAAACACTACCAGTTGTGGTTTGAGTATTCAAAATATATTGACGACCCATTAAACGGTGTACTGAACTGAATGTACCTTCTGCAAAAGGGAAATCACGGTTATTCGCGTAAGTTCCATCCGCATATGTTACAGGCAAATAAGGAAAATCTTCCACAATTTGACGAGAAACCGCATCATTGACATCCGATAAACGCTCTGATTGATTGTTGTAGGCTAATGTACCTCCTACTTTCAACCATGATTTGATTTGATCGTCAATCGTAAAACGGCTAGAGTAACGTGTCGAATAAGTTGTCTTGACTAAACCTTGATCATCACGGTATCCAATCGAGAATGAATACTGAGTACGATTATTACCACCACTAAAACCTAATTGGTGATTTTGAGATAATTTTGCTTGAGTCGACTCATTAAACCAATCTGTATCATACAATGGATTTAAATTCGAATCAAAAACACCTGGAAACAACTTGCTGTAATTAGCACGACGAATTCGAGGATCATATGCAGCCCACTTACCAGCTTTCCAACCGATTGGATCATACTTCTCCATATTTTTCCAAGATAAATCCTCTACTGCCATGTATTGCTTGGCATTTAAAACCTCTGGCTTGTTAGGTCCTGTTACGTTCACACTGAAATCAGAATTATAAGTAACGGTTCCTTCACCTGATTGACCTTTCTTCGTTGTCACCAAGATTACCCCATTCGCTCCACGAGCTCCGTAAATAGCCGTTGACGATGCATCTTTCAACACCTCAACCGATACGATATCATTTGGATTCAAATAATCGATGGCATTCGTAAACTGGTTTAATGTTCCTTGAGGAAGCATGACACCATCCACTACATACAAAGGATTGTTTGAAGAGTTAATCGAGCTAAATCCACGAACACGAACGGTAGTACGACCACCTGGACGACCTGAGTTGTTGTTCACTTGAACACCCGCCATACGACCAGCCAAAGCTTGGTTTAATGAAGATGCTGGACGCTCTAACAATTGATCTGTCTTGATCGAACTCACAGCACCCGTTAAATCTGATTTACGTTGCGTACCGTAACCGATCACGACCACTTCAGATAAGTTCTGTGCATTTCCAGTCAAAACGACATTGATCAACGTCTGATTTCCTACTGTGATGGTTTTGCTGTCATAACCCACTGAGGTAAATGTTAATTGGCTACTAGCGCCTGCCACTGAGATGGAGTATTTTCCATCGATGTTAGTAGTTGTTCCTCTACTGGTTTCCTTTAGTATGATGTTAACTCCTACTAAGGCCTCCCCTTTTTCATCGGTAACTTTACCGGTGATGGTTTGAGATTGTGCCATTGCACTCCACGACATGGAGACTAGGCATACCAGCAAAAAGAAAATTTTGCTTAGTAAATTTTTTTTCATGTGTAAGATTGTTTAAGTAAAACGATAAAATAAATAAACGTAATTTTTTAATGGGAAACAATTTAAAATCAGAAAAATTCAAAAACAACAACTTTTGTGTAAAAAAATCTTAAATTATCAATAAATTTATTTTGTTAAATGTTAATGTATATATAGTATTCATTGGTCCAAATACACTTCAGAGCCTGTATTAATATTTGATATTCTTTGTTGATTATAAAAATGAAAAGATTAAAATGAAAAATGCCAACAGAAGAGATTTTATAAAAAAAGCATCGATTCTAAGTTTAAATGCAGGAATTTTATCAAAATCGAATTTTTCGATCATTTCAAAAAATTCAATAAGCCATTTATTTTAGGCGGAGAGAAAACCATAAATCCGGGCCAATGGATTAAATGGCCTATTTGGGATGCGGAGAAAGACGAAAAAATCCTTTGAGGACCAAAAAAGAATTTCCGGATAAGCATATTTTTGTTTCCGGCTACAGCAATGAGGTCATGTGCTACATCCCCTCAGAACGCGTTTTAAAAGAAGGAGGATATGAGGCAGATTCCAGTATGATTTATTATGGAATGCCGGGACCCTTTGAAAAAGGCATTGAAGAAAAAATCATGTCGGCGATTTACTTAACTCTAAAAAAATTAAAATAAATTACAGATTCAAAAACCTAAACCTATGAAAAACAAAGTACAAGCAAATTCTAGGAGAGAATTTATGATTAAGGCGGCTACGGCTGCGATGGCGGGACCTTTATTATTTACCAATGAAGCCGTTGCAAAGATACCTGCGGGCACAAAGCTAAGACATGCGGCCATAGGCGTAGGAGGAATGGGTTGGGGCGATTTGCAACAATTCAAAAAACACGCTTCGGTCGAGATTGTCGCCCTTTGTGATGTAGATGAAAAAAATCTAAAACGTGCCGCGGACTTGTGTCCAGGGGCGCGAACATATACGGATTACCGTGAATTATTAAAAGCGGAGCAGGACAACATTGATTCAGTGAATGTCACCGTGCCGGATCATAATCATTATGCAATTGCGGTGCAGGCGATCCGAAATAAAAAACATGTGTATTGCCAAAAGCCTATGTGCCATGATGTGGCTGAGGTGCGTGCATTAACCAAAGAGGCGGTAAAAGCAGGAGTGACGACCCAATTAGGAACTCAAATTGCTTCTACGATGGGAGACCGAACAGGGGTAATAATGATCAAGCAAGGCCTCATAGGCAAAGTGAAACATGCTTATTTATGTTCCAATCGGCCTGGAGCGGTAGCTAAATACCGATTAGTGGGTCCAAGACCTGCACAGGGACAGGAAGTTCCTTCGCATTTACATTGGGATCAGTGGATAGGAACAGCGCCGGTAAGGCCATATGCACCCGATATTTACCATTCAGCTATTTGGAGAACTTGGCAAGATTTTGGAACCGGTTGGTCTGGTGATATCGGTTGCCATATTTTTGATGCGGTTTGGAAAGGCTTGGATATGAAACCCCCTAAATCGGTCGTGGCAGAGGTTCAAAAATCGTGGCAAAATTCACCTGAGCGCCGTGCAGATACGTGGCCACAGGGAAATCATATTACGTGGCAATTTCCGGGAAATTCGATGACGGAGAAAGACACACTCCAATTAGAATGGTTTGACGGCGAGTTTTATCCACCGAAAGAAGTGATGGATTTATATAAAGATGGAGAATATCCGGCTGAATCTGCGATGTTGATCGGAACGGAGGGCGCCTTGTTAATTCCACATGGAAAAATGCCTGTTTACATTCCTTTTGGCACACCCAAAGAGGTGAAAATACCAACATTGGCTGAGCGAAATCATTACCATCATTTTGTGGATGCCTGTTTGGGAGGTGAAAAAACCGAGTCGCATTTTGCACAATCGGGACCCATGGCGGAAGCGGTATTATTAGGAACGATTGCGATTCGCGTACCGGACCAGTTGTTAACTTGGGATTCTGCCAAAATGAAATTTCCTAATTATCCTGCTGCGGAGAAATTTTTAAAGAGAACCTATCGAAAAGGTTGGGAAGTCAAAGGATTTTAAATATGTCAAGATTTAAAAATCAGGTAGCCATCATTAGTGGCGGTGCGGACGGCTTAGGCAAAGGCATCGCCACTTTAATCGCTTCAGAAGGCGGAAAAGTAGTATTACTCGATAGCAACCCAATCAAATTAGGAAAAACGGAAAGCGAATTTAAATCGGCCGGTTATGAAGTCATGACCATCGTCGCAGATGTTACTTCCGAGGATAGCATCGTTTCGGCTTTTGAGGAAGTTGGCAAAAAATATGGCCAAATACATATTATGGTTAATTGTGCAGGTATTGTGGGGCCAACTAGCACCAAAATCACAGATTATTCCACGGAGGATTTTGATCGCTTGTATCAGGTAAACCAACGAGGCACCTTTTTGATGACTAAGTATGCAGTGAAAGCGATGGAACCTTTCGGCTATGGCCGAATTTTGTTAATTGCCTCCATGGCTGGGAAAGAAGGTAATCCGGGAATGATTGGCTATTCAGCCTCCAAAGCCGCGGTGATTGGCATTGTAAAATCGATCGGCAAGGAATATGCGACCTCGGGAATTACGATCAATGGACTAGCGCCGGCCGTAATTAAAACAGCTATGAACGCGGATACAGATCCTAAGCAATTGGAATACATGGTGGCCAAAATCCCCATGGGAAGACTTGGGGAAATTGAAGAAGTGGCTAAGATATCAGCTTGGATCGTTTCTGAAGAATGTACGTTTACGACAGGGTTTTTGTTTGATATTTCGGGAGGGAGAGCGACGTATTAGGTATTAGGTAAGAGGGATTTCAAAAAAATCTTATAAATTCTTTAATAGTAAAATGATAATTTTACTATTTTGTTCCATTATTAGTTAACTTTGTCAAATGAAAAATGTTAGAGAAATAATTTTTTACAAGGATTATTTCGATGACTTTTTCAAGGGCTTAAATGAAAAATTGCAGGTCAAGATTGATGAAGTGCTATTTGCCATTACAATTTTAGAGCGAGTGCCGACAAAATTTCTTAAGAATATTGAAAGAATTAAAGGACTGTTTGAAATTAGAGTAGAATTTGAAAGCAATATTTATCGGATATTTTGTTGTTTCGATAAAGGAAATTTGGTCGTATTATTCAACGGTTTTCAAAAGAAAAGCCAAAAAACTCCAACAGGTGAGTTGAAGAAAGCGAAATCCATTATGGAGGCATATTTTAATGATTTTTAAAAACAAAAATTATGAAGATCGAAAATGAGCATATAAAAACATTTAATCAACATCTTGATCAAAGATATGGTGCGAGTGGTACAGAGAAAAGGGTTAATTTTGAAATTAAGGCAAAATCTTTTGCCATTGGAGAATTGATAAAAGAAGAAAGAAAACTCGCTAATTTAACTCAAGAGGAACTTGCTAATAAAGTTGGCGCCAAAAAAAGTTTCATCTCAAGAATTGAAAATGGCCATAGCGATATCCAATTATCCACGTTGTATAAATTAATTGAAATAGGTCTTGGAAGAAAAATAAACTTAACTATTCAATAAAAATATATATCTGGGAATAAAGGATGTATTAGGTAATAGGTATTAGGTATTAGGTGAGAGATAAGAGGTAATAGGTGAGAGGTATTAGGTAAGAGGTGAGAGGTAATAGGGATTCAAAAATATAAATCAAATCAGTAAAAAATTATAGCTATGAAACTAAAAAAATCCAGCTCTCGCATAAAAATGGGATTTATTTTCGTGTTTTTATTGCTGAGTGGCGTCGTGAAGAGCCAACATAATGACGACATCAACAGCCGAGATATTCTATACCTCACATCAGGGGGAAAACTATTGCCTATGCAGGCCATTATGGACATTCGGCATTATACAATCAGTTTGGATGTCGATATTGCCAAAAGATCCATTAGCGGTTTTACTGAAGTCAGTTTGAATTTATCACAAAAATCAGACACTATTCTCCTAGACTTAATCCATCTTTACAAAGTCACTCAAATCAAGGTGAACAACAAACCCGCATCTTATTATCAACATGATGATAAAATATTCATTACCTCAAAAACAGGTTTCAATGAGGGCAATCAAAAAGTTTGGATTGAATATCATGGAATTCCACCCGTAGCCATTAAGCCGCCCTGGGATGGTGGTTTTACGTGGGAGAAAGATACAAATGGGAATGACTGGGTGTCCATCAATATTCAAGGGGAAGGTGGAAAAATGTATTTTCCTTGCAAAGACCATCCCAGCGATGAACCAAATGAAGGGGCCGATTTGAAAATAAGCGTTCCTTCGCATTTAAAAGTCGCAGGACCTGGGCTGTTAATGAATGTGTCGACTAAAAAGAATAGGTCAACCTTTCATTGGAAAACCAATTACACCATTAGCAATTATTGCATTTTGTTCAACATTGGTAAATACCAGGTCGTTAGGGATGAGCTTTCTACCGTCTTGGGCAACAAAGTTCCTATTGAATATTATGTTTTGGAAGTGGATACGATGCATGCCAAAAAAGTCATTGCTACCAAAAAACGTGACAATCAAATCTTGGAAAAATACTTTGGTGAATATCCTTGGGCAAAGGAAAAAATAGGCATTGCCGAGGTGCCGAATTCGGGCATGGAACATCAAACCATGATTACGTTTGACAATAAATTTGCCTATAAAAATATCGGAGGCCAAGAATATTCAGCAAATCTATTTCATGAATATGCACACGAATGGTGGGCCAATAAGATCACCAATAAAGACTGGGGCCATATGTGGATCCAAGAAGGCATCGCCACCTACGCAGAGGCGTTAGCGATGTTGGAAATCGGCGGCGAGGCAGCTTACAATGAAATCATTGCGGGCCATCGAAAAGGAGTTCGTAACAAATTTGCAGTAGTGCCTGGGGAAGAAGTCACCGAGGAGGAAGTTTATTCCGGAGGCGATATTTACGGAAAGGGATCCTTTTTTATGCATAGTTTACGCTATTTGATAGGCGATGACGTGTTTTTCCCAACCTTAAAAACCTTAGCCACCGATCCAATCTACACCTATGATCATTTTGTGACTACCACGGATGTTGAAAAGTTATTTAGTTCCAAATCAGGAAAAGATTTAAAACCATTTTTTGACTTTTACCTGAGAACGACCCAAGTGCTGGACGTAAATATTAAGGAAATTGGCTTTCAAAAATACCAAATCAAGGTGGCTAATTTAATGATGCCACTGCCTTTTGAGGTGACCGTTAATGATAAAACGAGTCGCATCGTGATGGACAATAAGGGTCTTATTGTCAATAGTATTTTGCCACCCCAAGTAGATGCGAAAGGATATTATTTGAAAAAAGTAACGCTCCAATAATGAAACAAATTCTCTATTTATTTTTTGGTATTAGTCTGATTTTTAATGGTCCAACGGCACATGCAGATGACTACCCGGTGAATAAAAACATTGACATCAAACATTATGCTTTTGAAATAAATCTTTCTGACAGCAATGATGAAATTAGGGGCATTGCGACCATTACCATTGATTTCAGGGAAGTGGGTGTTCGAAATTTCCGATTGGATTTCGTCAATCAAAAAGCGGATAAAGAGAACAAGGGAATGGCGATTGACGCGATAACTATAGGCGATCAAGCCGTTCGATATACCCATCAAAATGATGAAATCATCCTTGATTTACCGAGCCCATCGACAAAAAACCAAACCATCATTTTTACAATAAAGTATCATGGTGTTCCTTTGGATGGATTAAGGATTGGGAAAACCAAATTAGGTGATCGCAGTTTCTTTAATGAAAATTGGCCTAATCGGGCTAGGCACTGGTTACCGACTTTGGATCATCCATCGGATAAAGCCACATCCGAATTTATAGTAAAAGCACCTTCGCATTACAAAGTCATTTCCAATGGCCTTTTGTTAGAAGAATCTGAATTAGGGAACAATGTGAAGTTGACGCACTGGAAACAATCCGTCCCTTCCTCCTGTTGGCTATTTGTGATCGGGGTGGCTGAATTTGCGGTCCAATATTTGGATCCGTTCCTGGGGAAATCGATAGAAACGTGGGTCTATGCGAAAAATAGGGAGGCGGGATTTTATGATTTCCAGGAGCCGACCAAAAAGGTATTGGAGTTTTACAGTCAATATGTGGGTCCATTTGCCTATGAAAAATTGGCCAACATCCAAACTCCCAGTGTCAATGGGGGAATGGAAAGTTCCTCGGCTATTTTCTATGGGGAAAATTTGGTGACTGGAAAAAGGTCGGAAAGAACTCGGAATGTAGTCATTCATGAAATAGCGCACCAGTGGTTTGGCAATTCAATCACGGAGACGACCTGGGATGATGCCTGGTTGAGTGAAGGTTTTGCGACATTTTTCACTTTGCTCTTTATTGAAAATGAATATGGCAAAGAGGAATATACCAAGGGAATTGCGAAAGCTAAAAAAACGGTTTTAGACTTACTGGTTAAAATGCCAGATTTCAGCATTGTAAGTCCGAGGACCGCTGAGAAAGAGCTAGTTATCACAGGGATCACCTATCAAAAAGGGGCTTGGGTCCTGCATATGCTGAGAGATCTCATGGGCGAAGTGGATTTCAAAAAAGGGATTCAATCGTATTATGCCAAATTTTATGTTTCATCTGCAACGACTGAAGATTTTAGAATTGAGATGGAAAAAGCCTCTGGAATGGATTTGAAAATATTCTTTAATCAGTGGTTGTTCCAACCCGTGATTCCAAAAATACAGGCGAATTGGACTTATGATGTAAAGGCTAAAAAATTAAACATAAACTTAGACCTAGTTCAAAAAGGAGATGTCATTTTTGACATGCCGGTTGAGATTGCTTATTATAAAAAAGGAAGCAATGCCCCTACCCTTTTAAAAATGCGCATTAATAAAAAGCAAAATTCACAAACGTTTAAGTTAAAAGAAGCACCAGAGAAGGTAGAGGTAGATCCGAGAAATGTACTGCTTTGTGAGCCGACAACCATTAGTAGAGACGCCATACCTCGCGTCTCTACCATTGGAACGTTGTGAACCCGCCCCCTACTATTACCTGATTACTTATTACCTATTACCAAAAAGGTATTACCTGATACTTATTACCTATTACCTGTAAACGGTCTCTACAAACGGTAAAAAACAATAAATCCACTCTGAATATTCAAAGTGGATTTACAAAATCCTAGTTCTAAAAATTTAATAACCGTTAACTAATTGACAATCTTGCTATTCTATAATAATTATTTTCAGTTTTCTTTTTTATTTAACAACGATTTGCGACAATCCATTCTGCATTTAAACCGCTTGTTTCAAGTACAATAACTCTGGATTCAATTCATACGAATACGTTAATTTTTCTTTCTTCCAACTTTCTTCTTTTATTTGAACAAATACGCCGGATAGTGTATAACAAATGCTGTAAGAAGAATTCGTATTGGACCAAGTAACGATTTGGAAAGTTTCAAACACCTTAATTTCTTCTTTCCAAATAGCACTTAATTGACTTTGCATTTCTGACAAATCATATTGCGACAAATTACCTAAATAGGCAAAGTCGGAGAATTCACTATTTAAAAATAAATTATTGAACCAAGACCTCATTGCTCTCAAAAACATAATTGGTGGGTAAATTAGATGTTATAGCATTTTTAGTTGACAACTGATGGTTCAACTTGCGTAACCGCATCAATTGTTTTTCCTGAAGCGTATTTTTTTTGTAATACGCATAAAGCTCTTTCCCGATCAAATAAGAACTTGCCGAAACCCCTGCAATCATCCCAGAAATGAAATAAATCATCATAACCGTAAAATTTTATAAATTAAAAAATCTCAACTGCTTAGTGACACAAATTTCAACATACAAGTACAAATAATTGTGTTATTCAAATTATAACATTGTTTTTCAGGGAATTGAAGTTAGATAAGAGGTTGTTTTAGGTAATAGGTAAGAGGTATGAGGTAATAGGTATGAGGTATGAGGTATTAGGTAATAGGTTTTTTTAGGTAATAGGTATTAGTTAAAATGCAATTAGTTATTTCAAGGATTACATAAAACTAAAAAAAGCATCAATTTCTTGATGCTTTTTTAGTAAATATGACCATTATCCTGACGAGATAAACCCGTCTAATACGACGGAATAAACACGGGACGGGGTGAACCCGTCCCCTACTATTACCTGTTACTTATTACCTATTACCTAAAAAATGTCTCTACGAAAGAAATATCTTATTCAGTTGGCTTATATTGAACTTTTTAGATAACATAAATTTTTTCAATTTCTTGTCTTCAATGGAATCAACCTGCCAAATACCATTCGGAATCCCAAAAACTATTTTAATTTTCAAATTGAGATCTTTTAATATCAAACGCTTTAATCGATTTAGTTCAACAGAAGAAAGATTATTTTGATTAATCATTAAAGTAAGCTCATGGCTTGAAATACTTTTATCTGGAGATGTCAAAATTTTCGAAAAAATACTTATTTCAATCTCATTAAAATATTGCTGTGCATTAATGATAGGGATTAATTTATCAGTTTTGATTTTAAGGATTTTTTTATAAAAAAATTGATACAAAAGGCCTAGAATTACCCCTATGATAAACAACAATATGATACCAAAATCTGCCATAAAAAAAACATTTTTTAGGTAGGCCTTTCACACTAATTCATACGTTAATCTGTATGGATGACCTTGTTAATGAGCTAATTACAGCTAAATAAAAACACTTCATACATTTGAATTCCCAGCGCCTGAGTAATGCTAAAAATCTGATAAAGACTAGTATTAATCTGCCCTAATTCAATCCGAATTAATTGCTTTGATTCTATTCCCACCTCAAATGCCAACTGTGCAATAGTCAGACCTTTTTCCTGTCTAATTTCTCTTATTTTAGAGCCAATTAACATAACTACCTCGCCCTTTGTCAACTTCATAAACAAAAATATTATAAGGATAAACTAGTTACAATGTCACATATGACATTGCAGAAATGCTTTAAGAGTGAATTAATAATGCTAGAAGATCAATCTAGTTTTGTAGAATTTGTAAAGTATGGGTATTCAAGTGAATACCGTGATAATTAGTTATAACCTGACGAAAATCATTTTTTAATAATGAATGCAAATCAATCCGATTAAATGCATGATAATTAAACTCTTTTAAATAAATGATCAACAATTTGAGTATTTTTGGAATTGAATTAACTGATTTGTAGGACTGTCATCATATGAAAAATATGGATAAAAATAGTTTAGAAAATGCATTTCGTTTGTTCGAATCAAATGATATTGACAAAATCGAAGTAGGAACCACCCAAGGTCTTATAGAGATACATGCTTATCTTCTTAATGATTTATACGATTTTGCCGGAAAAATTCGCATGCACAACATCTAGAAAGGCGGTTTTAGATTTGCAAACGCTATATATATAAACGAAATTTTGGTCAAAATTGAGCAAATGCCAGAGAGCAACTTCGAAGAAATTATCGCAAAATATATTGAAATGAATATAGCTCATCCTTTTATAGAGGGAAATGGAAGAACAATGCGTATTTGGCTCGATATGATTTTAAAAACTAGACTTAAAAAATTAGTGAATTGGCAATTTGTAGATAAGTCATTGTACTTACAAGCTATGGAAAGAAGCCCTATTAATGGGTTGGAATTAAGGACTTTATTAAGTCAAAACCTAACTGACGAAATAAATAATAGAGAAGTTATTTTTAAAGGAATTGAGCAGTCCTATTTATTATGAAGGATATGAGAAAGAAGGTGATGAAAACTAACGAAACAATACCAGAAAAAGAATTTGACACAGTTAAGTTTTTTAGAGCAGTGAAAGAAAAAATCTCAAAAGAAACACAGGGAATGTCATTCGTAGAATTCAAAGAATACATTAATAAACGAAAATTAAAAACTAATCAATAAAGGTTTATCGCCATTGTTGACTTATTCACAATCTTAAGATTGATCCCGAATTAAAACATACTCAACCAAAACCATTCCTCATACCTTTATTCAAATCATTGCCCATAAAAAAAATGCCTACAAATCCGTGATTTACAGGCATTTAATTTAAAACCTAGTGATCGCGTAGGGATCACGAATAATTCACTCGTTTTCACACAAATGCACTTAAAATACTATCTATATGACATTTAAAGATATATCAATAAGCAAGTCTATGCAAAAAAAAGTATTAAAAAGTAATAAAACCTTTACCTAAACCTTTACCTTTATTGAAAATTTATAGCGATGTCAACAATCAATATTATTCTTCGTAAAGACAAAATAAAGAAAACTACTGGAAAGTGTCCATTGTACATGCGTGTGATCGAGGGAGAAAAAATAACGGTGATATCATTAGGTCAAGATATTCTTGAGGAAGAATGGGATGATAAAAAGCAAAAGGCTAAAAGCAAGCATTCGAATTCCTCCAGAATAAACAATTTGATTTCTCAAAAGCTTAGTGAAGCAGAGAGTTTTAAGATTGAACTAAATGGTAAGCCAGGGCTTGGAGAACTTCTCAAAAAAGGAAAAGTTAAATTAGTGGAACGAAGTTTTACGAGTTATTTTAACGAATACTTAGGAGAATTAAAAAGAGCTCAAATTGCAGGAACGTTTAGGAAGTCAGAATCTATTTTAAAAAAGCTGACCGATTATAATAAACAACGAGATATTTCATTTAAGGAGCTTGATCTTGAGTTTTTAAAAAACTACGAGAAGCATCTTCGTAAATTAGGAAACTCTACAAACACGATACATGCAAATTTCAGGGTTATAAGAATGCTCTTAAATAGAGCTGTTAAGGAAGATGTCATCCTGATTCAAAATAATCCATTTAATAAGTATAAACTTAAAGCAGAAAAAACTGAAAAAACTTTTTTGACAGAAGAAGAAATTAAATCATTCGATAATGTGGTAGTTACTACAGGAAGTGCAATGGCAAAGCATAAAGATATATTTGTTTTTGCTTGCTATGCGGGAGGAATACGTATTTCAGATTTATTACAATTACGTTGGGAGCATTATGATCCTAAAAACGAAAAAGTAACCTTTTTTATACAGAAAACTAAACAGCAACATTCCGTAAAATTACCTCCAAAAGCAAAAGAAATTATAAATAGATATAAGCCAGAAGGTGACTTAAAGGGCTTCATATTCCCTTTCTTAGACGACTCGGAAGATCTTTCTTCTCCATTTGTATTATTGAAGAGAATTTCTTCTGCTACAGCCTATATAAATAAGAATTTGAAAATATTAGCCAAGAAAGCAAATATCAATAAAAAAATAAGTCAACACATTTCAAGACATTCGTACGGTACAATGGCCCATAGTAAAGGCATGAGCATCGTCCATGTTTCAAAGATTATGGCACATTCAAATATAGCCACTACCCTAATCTATTCAAAGGTTCTTGGACTAGATCAAGATGAAGCCCAAGATAAAATATTTTCATAAGTCCCTTACCAAAAAAAATTATCAACTTTTAGTTAATTTGCAATTAACAATGAGACTAGGATGATGCAATGAAAGTATTTAACTAAATAATCATGGATGAAATCGAAAGAAAAATTGCATTGGCAATTGATAAACTTGGAATTTCTTATTTTGAACATAAAAGGGAGGAGTTTGAATCGAACCCCCTATATGATGCGGAATTAGATCAATTATTTTTTGATCCATCGAAATTTAGCCTTTTTGAAACAGAACTTCAAGTCGTTATTTCGGCATTAAAAGATGAAGGATTCATTAAATTTAATGAAGATTTTGTCACACATGATGACCAGGAATTTTTTGAACAGCTCTATTTGCCTTTCCATATGGATTTTAAGAATTATTGTCTTTATTACCAGGTTAAACCTGAGGAAGATTATTTGAATGAAACTTCTCTTGGCCTCCTTGAAATGTATGTTTCTAAGAACTTGGATACAAATAAAATATGGGGATCGCTTTGGGAGGTCTTATATCCTATACAAGAATTAATTGAAGAACACATCACAAAAGCCCTTTCTATGGGTGGGAAGTCAATAACTAATATAATTGATAACATTATAATCAAAATTGAAGCGCTTATTCATAAAAGATTAACCAATCCGGATTGGGATGAATTCCGCGATGTTTACAAATATTATCTAGAAAAATTAGAAATCGAGGCATATAAAAGGTTCGAAACTGAAATTTCTCTTGAGGTATATTCAGAATCGACAGCAGAAAAGCTTGAATTTGGCATAAGTAAAGTTGCCTTGGTTTCATTGATTGATCTATTATTAAAGTGTGATATATTAACAAACCAGAAAGCAGCACTTCAATTTTGTCATGAACATTTTAGTTTTAAAGACAGTAAGAAAGTGAAAGCGGTTAGTTTAGGCACAAAAAAAACGCTAACAACTTTATACAACGAAGTAACTAATAAAAAGGATATGGGAGGTTTTTATGACATAAAAGAAATACTTCTAGATCGATTGTCCAAAATTCCAGATAGACCCAAAAAGTATCCCGAAGACTCCTAAAAATACTTTTTTGGAAGGCGGTAAAATTATACGCCTTGCGTTTTTTCCTACACTCTTGCACTCTTGTTACTTTTGAAACGTTGAATTAAACGACAGAAGATAATGCGTGAAAATAGTGCTTATTTTCTCAAAAATTCTTAAAAGCACCTGTCGGATAATCCAATCAAATTTCAATTTTTTAAAATGATTTTTTTAAAGATTATAAATATGCAGAACAAAAAAATTCTACATCAGGAGAACTATGTCCCTGAGGTAAACAATATGGATCCGATTTACACGACGGATCAGCTCATGAAGGTACTAAGCATCTGCCGACGTACTGCCCAGAATCTCCGCGATTCAGGTAAGCTAACTTTTTATAAGGTGGGTGGGAAAATGTTATATCGACACAGTGATATAATACGATTATTAGACAACCATAAAATCCAATCGTTTTAAAATGGATGAATTAATAAATGGAAAGGAGGAGGGCAAGGCCCTCCCTACCAATCAAAATAATAAACTAAGTTCAGCGCATAACGCATCAAATGTTGTACCACATGTCCAACTTTTTGAAAAGTTACTTTCAGAAATCACCCCTATTGACTTTCATTTAGAAGCTAAATTGAATGAAGGCGAACCTATAAAAGACAAACATATAGTTGTTGTTGCTGTGGATAAAATTATCGAAGCGGCTATAAACCACAATTGGGGTTTAATGGTGAAAAATAGCCAAGTCTCTATATATAATGGAGCTTATTGGCTTCAACTTGAAGAAGAACATGTGATGCACTTTCTTTTAAAATCAATAGAAAAATTAGGTCATAGGCCTGTTGATTCTAAATATCATAGGTTTGTAAAAGATCTATATTCTCAATTTTTAGTCTCCAGCTATATGCCCGCACCAGAAAAAGAATGCAATGAGGTATTAATTAATTTCAAAAATGGCACATTAATCATTGATGGCAATGGTGCAGTATACTTTAGAGAATTTCGAAAGGAAGATTATTTATTCTATCAACTTGGATTTAATTTCGACCCAAAAGCCGAGGCACCAAAGTTTCGTAAATATTTAATTAGGGTGCTGACTGAATATGAAGAAAGAAAAATTCTCGCTGAATATTGTGGGTATACGTTTCTGAAAAACTCAACTCTAAAGCTAGAGAAAGCGCTAATTCTTTATGGAAATGGATCAAATGGCAAATCGGCATTTTTTGAAATCCTAACTGCTATGTTAGGTCCGGATAATGTTACAAGCTATAGTTTGCAGAGCCTTACCAATGAAAATGGCTACACAAGGGCTAAAATTCAAAATAAACTATTGAATTACGCCTCAGAAATATCCGTAAAGATGGATTCTGTCAACTTTAAAGCATTGGCATCTGGAGAGCCTATTGAAGCCAGGTTGCCATATGGGGAACCATTTATGTTAAAAAACTATGCTCGTTTAATTTTCAACACAAACGAGCTCCCTCGTGAAATAGAACATAATGATGCGTTTTTTAGGCGCTTTTTAATTCTACATTTTGACCAGAAAATATCTGATAGCGAAAAAGATCCTCAATTATCGTACAAGATTATTGAGAACGAACTACCAGGTGTATTTAATTGGGTGATAGAAGGCTTGTACAGATTAATTAAGCAGAAAAATTTTACTAAATCTGAAAAAGCGGAAAAAACATCCATTGCGTATCAACAGCAATCGGATTCAGTGTTTTCGTTTTTAGACGATATGGGTTATGCTAAGGGTGATATTAACAAAATGCCACTCCAATCCATGTATTCTGAATATAAAACGTATTGCGATAGCTACGGGTATAGAGCATGTGCTTTAAAATCTTTAAGCGAAAGACTAAGACGTCATGGATACGATGTGATTAGATACGCAAAAGGACACGTCGTACATTACAAAAAGTTATAGAATTAGGCCTATTTCCTGCATTAGCTACATTCTCCTATAAAATCATGTAGGAGATGTAGGATATGCAGATAAAATAAAAACTTTTTTTGCAATTCACTTTTAACATGATGGGGCTTCGGCCCCATTACATTTTATTTCTAATTGATAAGTGATTAATTAATTGATTGAATATTAATAACTATCGGTCCACTTTTTGCTGACGATTTATACCAATAAAAACCAAACTTGCATTCAACATAATCAAACTATTTAAGAAACAGTTTTTTGATTAATGATAGGCCAAACATAGCCTATGAAAAAAAATTAGACATCCCCTCTAAATCACGTTGTTTAAAAAAAATATTTTTAGACAACATAATTCATTTTAATCCTCAAAAATCAAAAAATGCAGGCTTATATGTTATTTAATAAATATATATTTACTTTACATTTTAATTAGACCATTGTTTTTAGTTTATTTCGGCCTGTCGAAATAAGTTTATTTTGATAGAAAAAAGATCATTGAATACATAAAATTAATCTTACTAACATATTTCAATCTAAACTTCATTATTGTTGATTATAAAAAATTTGTTTTAAAATAGATGAAAAATAAAATTTTACTCACTTCAATTTTACTAGCATTTTTTGCAACGGTAGGAAATAAAGAATTATTTGCTCAAAAAGGGGGTCATAACTTTTCCTTGTTTGGAGGACAGTCGAATTATTTAATAGAGCGACCAACCGGACAATCTAGTTTCATTTTTAATAAGGTTGGTTTTGGATATGGATATGGGATAGGAAAAAAAATCAACCTATTTGTTAATGGTGAGCTTGGAGCACTGAGTTCTTCTAAAGTTCTAGTCATACCTGTAGTTTCTGATAATTCTTGCAGTTGCTTAACTTCTGGGATTGGAAGTCTTTCAACCCAACTGAGTTCTGTTTCACTAGGTCTTGAGTTTCCAATTTTAACCGTAAAAAAATTAAGCCTTAAGACAAGAATAGGCTCAAATTTTCAAGCCTTTGAAAACTCATTTACGAATGTTGTCGGTGAAAGGTACAGGAGAGAATATAGCGGATTATTAGGATTACAACTAGATTACCGTATCAGCAAGAAATGGTCGCTTTTCATCAATACGACTGGCAATAAGCCCTATAAGACTACACTTAAAGACCCTGACTATTATATGTCAAACAAACAAACGGATAATACTAAAGATTTTCTCGTTAATGGTGTTATTGGGATTACATTCAGTATAGAACGAAAGAAAAATAAAGATTCAGATCAAGACGGGGTTAATGATGAACTTGATAAATGTCCAGATACACCCAAAGGGGAGACCGTAAATCAAGTTGGTTGTTCAGAAAATCAATTGGATGATGATGCGGATGGAATAGTTAACAAACTTGATAAATGCCCAGCTACCCCCAAAGGTGAAAAAGTAAATGCAAATGGTTGTTCCGATAGCCAGTTGGATGATGATTTGGACGGGGTGTCGAATCAAAAAGATAAATGTCCTAATACGCCGAAAGGCGAAAAGGTAAATGCAGATGGTTGTTCCGAAAGTCAATTAGATGAAGATAAGGATGGTGTAAATAACCTGATTGATATCTGTAAAAACACACAAGCGGGTCAAAAAGTAAATGCTTATGGGTGTGCTTTAAATCAAATGGATTCAGATGCCGATGGTGTTTTTGATGATGTGGATAAATGCCCTGAAGAAAAGGGTGATAAGCTAAATAATGGTTGTCCTGTTGTGTCTAAGAAAATTGAAAATAAGGTAATTGAAATAGCGAATGAGGTCAATTTTATAACAAATAAAGCTGACCTAACCGTACCATCAAAGTCTAAATTGAATGAATTACTAGCCATTTTATTGGAAAATCCTGATTTAAAAATTATCATTTCAGGACATACAGATGATGTGGGGAATTCAGAATCTAATTTTGTGTTATCTGAAAAACGAGCCAATAGCGTGTTGAATTATTTGGCTGAAAAGGGAATAGCTAAGAGTCGCATGACTGCCTTGGCATTTGGCGAAGCGCAGTTGAAGGCCAATGAGATTTCCGAAGAATCTCGAGCCAAAAATAGACGTGTTGAAATAAAAATTTTAAAATAAGTATCAATGAAAAAATTAACAACCATTTTATTTTTATTGATTTTAACGCTATTCAGCTGCACCAACCGTGATGAGGAAATCATTGATTCATTTAACTCCATAAAAGTTGGTTTAGTCGCGTATTATCCATTTAATGGAAATGCTAATGATGTTAGTGGTAATTTTTCACATGGAACAGTTAATGGTAGTGTTAAATTGTCCTCAGATAGAAATGGGAAGCCAAATTCATCGTATTTTTTCCCAAAAGGTTATGGAAACTTAATTAGTATTCCGCACAATGATTTATTTAATTTTAATTCAGAATTTACAATTTCATTATGGTTCAAATTCAATGAACCTTGGGATTATCATGTTGAATCATTGATCTATAAATCTTATGTGAATTCTAACCGTGGGTGGCACATAGGTGTCAATCAAGATAATTCTATTTCAGATAAAAAATTTGGAGTATATTTTGAATCACCAACTGCAAAAGTTGTTCCAATGTTTGAGTTTTTGTCTAAAGAAAATTTAGTTAATAAATGGATTAATGTTACGTATGTTTTTAAAGATAACTGTATGAAATGTTATTTAAATGGAATATGTTCATACGCGAAGCAAACCTATTTTAAAGATTTCAATAACAAAGAAAATATTACAATTGGCTCATCAATAAATCCCGTAACTGGTACATATTTAAAAGAAATAGATGATATCGGCTTTTGGAATAGGGCGCTAACTGCCACAGAGGTAAATTATTTGTATTCTAATGGATTTGAACCATAAAGAATAATAAAATATAGATTGATTCCTTTTAAGTTTTCGGTATTTTAATAGTATGATCGATGACATTAGAGTTTATCAAAAAATATTAACTTCAAAAGAAATAGCATGTTTAGTAAATGAATAAATCCTTGATTATATTTAAATATTTCAATGTTTGTAAAACTATTTTAGGATGAAAAATTTAGGTTTAAACATTATTTCTAAAGTTTTTCTTTTACTCTTATTGACTTTTTTATTTAATTACAATACTAATGCACAAAATGCAGTCTCAGTTAAAATATTTGGATTAAAAGTAGGAGATACTTGCACGGTTCAAATCCAAAAGAGTGCTGAAAACTTTCAATTCAAAAAACTAGGAGGCGTAGCTTCAGGTATTACAGAACACACATTCTCAAACTTAAGTAATGGTAAATGGGCGTTCAAGCTAGATGCAACAGGCTATTATTTTCCATCAACTCAAGTTTTTGAATTATCTGGATCTCCTAAATCTTTTGAAATAACACTAAATCCTATAACTTTATCTAATGCTACGAATTACATTTATAAGTGGCAAGATGACTCAAGTTTTGTAGGACATGCACAACAGAGTTACATAAATCAACCAAACGAAATTCAAGTACTTGATCAAAGTATTAAGATTCCAGAGGACTTCAATTCAATTAATCTTCTTAACAAACACGGAATTGCTTTATCAGATAAAATAAGCTCTTGGACGCCAGAAGATGCATTTCGTTTATTTCAAACAGTTAAGCGAATCCCATCCTTGTTGATAAATGATGATTTATTGGCCGTTTTTAAGGCAGATGTAAAATCTGTTTGGTACATAACTGATCAAGACGTAGTAGATGATATTCAAATTGTTGAACGAAATGGCATCAAATTTGTTACCATTTCTCGGAAGGCTTTTACTTATGCTTTACCTATGGTAGTCACATTGGACGGTGTAAAAGGAAGGTTTTATTCTAAAAGACTTTATGGTGCATTAGTCAACTTTGCTACCAATTATGGAAATAATTCGGATGCCGTAAGTCAATTAGCGCTAAATAGATTTGGAATAAAATTTTTAGTTCCCAATAGCGATCTTCAGAAATTAATGAGTGAAGATTACTCTAATTTTCAGCAATTCTCAGCTTTTGAAAAAATAGCTATTTTATCCATGTTTGAGGAACTTCCAGATGGGATGCATGTTCAGAGTAACCTAAAATATTTAGTTAGGAGAATAGCAGGCCAAGCAAACCCAAAGTTACCTTCTGCATCTGCTATAGCCTGGGTAGGGTTAAAAACTATTGAATTCATGGATGCTGCATTTAATAGCACTCAATATTCATTTACCCAACGATTAATGCTCCATGAGAAAGCGCATTTTATGTGGGAAGGTTTATTTGATCAAAAACTTAGAGATGATTGGGCAACCGCTGGTGGTTGGTTTCTCGATCCTACTTCCAAGTCAGGGTGGACCACTAGTAATACAACAGAATTTGTATCGGCCTACGCTCACGGAATTAATCCTAATGAAGATATGGCTGAATCAATTGCTGCCTATGTAGTAAACCCTGACATTCTTCGATCTAGATCACTACGAAAGTTTGAATTTATACGTGACCGCATTATGCAAGGCACACGTTATGTTTCAATCATTCGAAAAGATTTAACCTTCCAAGTATACAATCTGTTCCCTGATTATAATTACCCAGGCAAGATTAAAAAGGTAGATGTTCAAGTGAATGGGTTGCCAAATGAAGATAAAGAGTTAGTTATTCGAATTGAATTAAATAAGATAGATGAAAGGCAAGATGGTGCTAAAGGGGCTTTTACACGTGTATCTAGTTCGATTGGAACCTATTTTGACTTGTATTTAAATCCCGTTGATAATGGGAAAGGATTTGTATTAGAAGGTAGACTCACAATTACAAAATTTGCAAAAAGCGGATATTGGGGAGTTAATCAAATTAAATTAACGGATCAAGTAGGTAATGAAAGGTATGAAAATAATAGCACCTTCGGGATAAAAATTTTCATCAATAATCCTTTAGAAGATTTAATCTCACCAAAATATATTGAAAGAACATTGAAATTTAAAATGGGTTCTGGTAAATATAGCTCATTTACTCCCTTGGAAGATCCCATGGGAGAGGTCTATCAATCCTTAGAAGCAAATTTTGATCTTTTGGAAAAAAATAAAATGAGTTATACTGGATTGAATTTTGCTATTCCAAAAAATGATGATAGAGGGGTAAGACAAATTTTTCAATTTGGCGTATTAGGTGGTAATGACTCCTATGTTAAAAAGGACATTGGGAATAGCAGCATTAATCATATTACCTACAAGTATCCCATACCTGAATATTACCCAACAGGTTACTACGTAATAACACAAATGTATCTTAAAGATGAAGCGCAAAATGATCAAAGAGCATCTTTCATGAGGGATACCACTGCATTTAAGTTGATGCCTAATAACTCTAAACATTTACGAGATAGCGTATATGTCAAAACGAATTACCCGGACTTCATTCCTCCAATACTAGATGTGAATCAGATTTCAATTAAAGCGACTCCAAGTAATCCAACAGCACCTGATGGTGAAACACTTTTTGAAATGGATTTCTTTGCTAGAGATAGCTCAGCCTATCTTAATCAAGAAGCCGGATTAAATAATGGCTATTATACATTAAGAGATCCCCAAGGAAAAACATTTACTTTTGGAATGCAGGGTGATCTGGACAAACAGTTTAAAACATCGATTTTTTATTGGCTAAAAGATCCCATTGGTAAACCAGGAGATTGGAGAAAATATCGCGTTTCTACTTTATTACCTAAAGGATCTGCTCCTGGTCTGTGGGGCGTAGAATCTATCAATCTTTCAGATAGAGCCTTTAATAATAAGAATTATAACTTCACAGAGATAGTTAGATTTGATTTAGAAAAAGCCGATAGTACAAAACTCGTTCAGCCTAAAGTAGAAATCCTTGGTAAAAAAGTTAATGCCAAAAACGTTGATGCATTGAGTTTGTCAATTAGCTGTAAAGACTGTAAGGACAAAAACTACCGGGCCCGTTTTTACAGTAGTATGGGTGGTAATTCTGTCGTGAATGAGGGAATCATGAGTAGTGATTCTGTCGTCATCCCAAATATTAAATTGTTTGGTGTAAATGATGGAATTCTTTACGCAACTGTTTTCATAATGGACAAAAGTAATAGGTTGCTGGGTACCGGGAAATCGACTTATGCAAAAGATGTATTGGCTCCTAAATCATCAATTTTAAAAACCAATTTATCTAATCTTGGAAAAAGTAATATAGATTCCTTGGTTTATCAAATTAAAGCTTCAGAGTCAAAAGGATCTTATACCTTAATTTTAAAGCAGTTGACAATCACCCCAACCAAACAAAACACTGGAATCCCTGTATTTTCCAAAACAACAACTGGTACATTTACCAAAGCAGATGTTAGCGTGAAAGATGTTTTATTAAAGGAGTTTGAAGATGGTTTAATTGAAATTACGTGTATTGTTAAAGATTCAGTGGACAATGAAAGTAGTCCTATAGTTACTACGGTTTACAAGGATACCCGCGAACCAGTACTGAGTATATCTAAGGTAAATACCGCTAATGGGAAATTATTACTAAATATTCGTTCTAATGAATTTATTCAAAATAGTTTGACTAATTCTGACTTTATTGTAAAAAATGGCTCTATCAGTGATATAAAGAAACTCGACAATCGAAATTTTGAGATTTTGATAAATAGGACATGTGCCGATAGTTTAGTTTTAAGTGTATTAGCTGGTAAATTGTTGGATACAGTTGGGAATAAAAATCTAGTAACGAATATTGGTTTAGTAGATATTCAAAAGCCAAATGCACCCAAAATTGATGTAACCAATAATCAGAATTTAAGTACAACTGCAATAGGTAGTTATCAATGGTACTTGGATAATAAAGTAATTAATGGTGCAACCAATAAAACATATCTTGCAACCACTTCTGGATCATATAGTTTGGTGATAACCAATGCTCAAGGATGTTCAAGTGGAGCTTCAACACCTGTTTCATTAACGGTGACAGTAACAGGAATTTTGGAATCACCGGCATTCTTAGTGTATCCCAATCCTACGAAGGAAACAGTTGTGATTTCTACGCAAGATATTGGAGAAATAGAAATTATAAATTCGCTAGGTGTAATTCTTCAAAAAATACAGATTAACCATTCAGGTCACATGATTGACTTATCTAATTATAGTTCAGGTAGATATCTGATTAGATTCACTGATAAAAATATGATTTCTACCACGGTACCTATTATAAAAGAATAAAAAGGATGGTTTGAATAAGTGAGGGGCATTATACTTGTTTATTAGGATTTTAAGATCTTTAGCGTTCAACAATTTCCCTTTGACAAGAATTCTTTTTTAGAAAGTCAATAAATCTATAATTTACCACGTATCATTAAATCTACCGGGGATTAGAAAGTTGGGAATAAGAAAACATTATTAATAAATAATGTGATTAAATATTTTCGAATGAATTATTTTGTAATAAATAATATTCAGTAAAAATAAAGATTTGATGCTAAAATTATAAATCCAACAATTTTCAATATGAAAAATTATCAATGCTTAATCCTTTTACTTCTATTATTCATTTCGTTTTTGGGATTTGGTCAATCTAATAAATTCGATATTCAGGTGGAAGGGGGCCCAAGTAGGATATCTGTTTATAACAGTAGAAATATTTATCATAAACCAACATTAAATGGTTTTACAGGGGGGGTATATTTAAATTATAATATCAATAAACATCAATCAATTAAAAGCGGTATTTCCTACGAACGAAAGGGTTATATGCAATCGCTTAATCTTATTACGTCCACAGGGCGTCAGGTTTATGAAGATGATATTTATCTGGATTATCTTGTTGTGCCACTTCTAATTCACGCAAAATTTGGAAGCAAATTGAGGTTTTTTGTAAATGGTGGACCATATTTAGGGTATTTAGTTAATCAACAATTTATTTCTAGGGATTACCCTCAAATAATAGAAACCAATGTTACAGGTAAAAAAATTGAGTTAGGTATTTCCACTGGAATAGGGTGTCACTTTCCAATAAATAAGTTACTGTCCTTTACAGTTGAAGTCAGAAATAATTTGACAATAACTACAATATATAATGGCGATAACCTAAGTAGCAATTCTACCAATTTTTTGTTTGGTATCTCTCATCACCTAAAATAAATCTTTTGTTTTTCCCTACATTTCCTACACAAGCTACACTAAATCATGTAGCAAGTGTAGATGATGTAGGGTTTTAAAAAACATTTATTATTTCCCCACCCTGAAATAGCTATACGGATACCATTTGCTAGCGATGCAATAAAGAATTTTATGTTCATCGTTTTTGACAATAGAATCTATATAGACATATGTTCCTACAGTTAAATTCCCAATGGACTTTATCACTTGAGCCCTTATCGGTGTAAAGAGCTCCATAATAATTCCTTTGGGCGTGATAACAAGTAATACATTTGGGTGCAGAAACTCGATTTGCTGTTTCTTTGCCATGCTAATTCAGATACCAATTTGACGCATTGCCTTCTAGTCCACGTTGCAGTTGATGGGTGAACTCAAAAGCATTCACACTGCGATCTAGAAAGCTATCGATATAGCTAGATTTATTAGCCCCTGTGAAAAGATTGTACATTCTCCAAAGATTAATATCCCCATTCTGGTTACGACAGAAGCTTTGGTCTTGGTAATAATCTTTAGCCACAACTCCCATCTGTGTATCGGTGAATAAAAGCGGTGGTATCTGCTTCTTTAGATCATTGGGTAAATACTGATATAGTCTAGCTCTTCCCATAATCTGGGCAAATTGTGATTCTGTAAGCTGATATTCACTTAGCTTCTGCATGGCTAATACATGCTCTTTGGCTTGATAATTATTTATCATATGCATCAAGGCATCCATAAGTTCCCCTTGGCTTCTTACCCTCAGATCAAGCATGGCTCCATCGCTCCATACTGATAGATTCGAACACACTTTGACTGAGAAGCCAATGAATATCTTAAAATGCTCATCAGCTCCCTTTCTGTTGTTTAACTTATCAATCCCGTATGATTTAACTCCACCTACGCTTAATGATATATCTTGACCATCAATATCTTTATAGATGCTAGGAATATCAAATACAAACATCGCTCTTTCGTAATACAACGTTTTCTCATGTTCCTCCAACTGCAATGCTGGTTTATGCCTTGCATCAGGAACCCTGCCCTTAATGGGATGGGAAACTCGAATAGCAGGAGCTAAAATAGTCTCACCTCTAAAATAATGTTGAATGACATCAGAGGTAGATTGAATGAAATCGGCATGAGAGATTAATGGTTCATTGTCCTTGGTGAAAACAGGGATGATGTGCTTGTTTTGCATCTCATATAGCTCAACTTCAATCGTGTTTGCTCCTATAAAATTTCCAGAACTTTTTAATTCATCTGCATTTACTGCATCAGCTACATCGATGTACGTATCAAAGGCTTCTGTGCCCATGGATATTGGGTTAATTATTACATTATTATTCATGATTTGTGGGGGTTAATTGGCTTGTAAGCGTTGATAATTTGCCTGCCTTAAGAATGTGCTTACGCTTCTCATAATAGGGCAAGAGGAGGTCATTAAATTGGCTATATTGATTGTATAGACTAAGTAATTCTAATATAGAAGAAGCATTGTTTATACGCTCTTTGATGTATTCTATTTGGGGCTCAAGTTCTTCTAAACACCATTGAGAAATCTTCTCTCCGATGCTAGCTGATAAACGTTGTTCAGGCTTCCCAAAGAATAATCCTGTACGATCCTTGCTGGCATTTGCCATGTTCTTGCAATCAAGATCAAAGACTAGTGTAAACTCATAATCAAGTCCATCTCGTTGGACAGATTTAAGCCCAATTTTCTCAGGAACTGCTTTGCCATTTTTCTCTGAAAGCACATAATCTTGCTTGGTACGAATGGTGGCAATGATGTGTACGGGTGATTGAAGAATCTTTTGTACGAATGCATTATGCCTTGGTGTCACTTTGTTCCAATTGGTGAAGCTATTTCCTGTTAATGAGCTATGATAGTCCAATAAGTTTTCCCATTCATGGGTGATTGAATCTAATATGACTACCTCCATGCCTGAGCTAACACAGTAATCAATAGCCTCCATGTATTTCTCAGGAGTAAATGGTGATTGAACACCTAGAACATTATAGGCTCCTAGATGTGCATATAGATGTGATGATTCATTCTCGGTATCAATCACAGCTATTTTATCCCAGCTATGGCATAAGCCTAAAGCGATGTTTAAAGCAGAATATGTTTTACCACTTCCACTTGGCCCCTGTAGAGCCATTTTTATCTTTGCCCTTTTTCGTTGGGCGATTTGTAATTCCATCATTGAATTGGTTATAAATGAAAAAAGGGGCATAGCTGAATGCTACACCCCTAAAACGAAACTAATTAAATTGATTAGTGAGAAGCGATCTGCTTACCTAGGATAATGGGTTTGCTTATTTTCTTCTCTTCAACAATTTCCATTCTGCTTTCTCCAAGAAGCTCCATGCTTCCTTTTGGACGATAGGCGTAAGAATGTGCAAGCGTAATGATTTCACCTGTGGTTTTGTTGGTGTACTCATAAGGATCTGATTCCACCCTTACAATATCACCATCAATCTGTTGGCCGACCATGAGTTTTGCCACATCGGCATTAAAGGTGGAAGGAATTCTGCATTTACGACTAGTCGCGTAAAACTTCCCAGTGTTCTGGGATTGAACAAGCTCTAATCCTCCTGACAGTTCAAGAAGGACGAATGTTTGGCCACTCGATACGTTGACCTTTTCCATGTAATCAGAGACAATTACCATAACGTTAAATGTTTAAAAATGAATTTATGCTAGGCTAGAATTAGCCCAGGGGGAGACACTCGCCTGCCCAGGCGCCTGGGGGGTTGTAGTCTGGAATACCCTTAATGGGGGGATACATAGAAAATTTTAGGAATTTAGAAAATTTTGGAGGGGACTAACAAACCAAATTTTAATCGGATCAAGACGAAACCTAAAACTTTATAATTAAATAATATTGGATTATTTTATTCGATTTAAGTGGGTTGAAATCAGTTCCTTGTGCTCGCTTGTTTGCTGCTTTGTACCATTAAATCAGTTGGAATTTGTTTTATTTTAAATAAAACAAATATTAGTTTTTAATTATAAAAAAATTCAAAGAGAAATAGACTCTATCGGTCCAATTTTGCTGATGATTCACAAAACTTTTTTGTAATTATATATAAATATAATGGGATTTTGGCCATGATATGTTTCATATTCAATTTTTTAAAAGTCTATTTAATAAGATAAAGTTTATTGGGGTTCTAAATTAGATTGGGAAATAATTTTTTAGTAAAATAATTTAGATTCTATCTCAGTTAAAAGCTAGAAGTTCTTTAATAGCTTTTGAAAATATAAACCTAATTTTTATAAAAAATTATTTCTCAACATAATCTATTTAAAAAGTAATATAATCCATTTTATTTTGATTCAATGAATGTCACTTTTGTGTACCAGATTATTAATATTTTACATAAAAATAATTCAATTAACCTAATCTATAACACATATGAAAAAATATTCAAAATTTCACTTAGTTACTACTCTTGTTTTTTTAATAATTTCTATGGTCAGTTATGTTTCCTCAGCACAATCTGTTATTTCTGGAAAGGTGACAGATTCTGAAAATATGGAATTGATTGGAGCAAGCGTTCAAATCAAGGGAACTACTCAAGGTGTAACTACAGACAGTAAGGGTTTATTCAAAATTTCTGCTTCTCCCAATAACACATTGGTCTTTAGCTACGTTGGACACCAAGCTAAATCCGTATTAATAGGTAAACAGACATTTCTAAATGTAGTACTTGAAAGTTCTGACAACAGTTTGAGCGAGGTTGTCGTAATGGGTTATGGAACTGTAAAGAAAAGTGACCTAACCGCATCCGTTTCCAGTATAAAAGGTGAGGTAATTAAGGCATTTCCTGTTACTTCAATTGAACAGGCTCTTCAGGGAAGAGCTGCAGGTGTACAAATTACACAATCTTCAGCAGCACCAGGTGGAGGACTATCAGTAAGAGTAAGAGGGTCTAATTCTATTCTGAGTGGTTCCGAGCCCTTATATGTTATAGATGGATTACCAATTTATCCAGACAACTCTGCTGTGGGTACTGGTGGAAACCGACGAGCTGCAAATGCATTATCGATGCTTAATCCAAATGACATAGAATCAATTGAAGTGTTGAAAGATGCATCAGGAACTTCTATTTATGGCTCGAGAGGTGCAAATGGTGTAGTGATGATAACGACAAAAAGAGGAAAATCGGGAGCCACTAAGGTTTCATATGATGGGTCGTACTCTATACAATCAATGGCAAGAAAAATTGAAATGCTACGAGCTGATGATTATATGAAATACATCAATAAGCTAGAAATTTCTCAGGGAGGTAAAGAGCGATACAATTCTAGTCAAATTTCTGCCGCAGGTGCGGGTACAAATTGGATAGATGAAATCACACGTAATGGAGTTCTTCAAAGCCATCAACTATCTTTTACTGGTGGGACAAAAAATACTAGATATTCGGTTAGTGGAAACTATTTAGGAAATGATGGTATAATAAAAAATACAGATTTCCAGCGTTTTGGAGCACGTGTCAACATAGATAACGACTTTTTAAAAGATAGGGCAACCCTTAGTAATAGTTGGTCATTTACAAATGCCAATTCCAATAATGTCCCGACTGATAGAGGGGGTCCTGGTGGAATAATCATAACTGCATTAGGTTTAGACCCGACTATTCCTGTTTTTAATCAAATAGGACAATACAATTTTCCAAGTTATGATGGAAGATTTAACATTAGCCCATTGGCTGAGGCAATGGAGGGAATTGATCGTGATGTTACAAACAGACTTTTAGGGACAACAGCTATTACCTTTAAAATTATAGACGGACTTACTTTCAAAACAAGTTTTGGACTTGACCTTGTTAATGCAAATCGAACTTCATTTTTTAATAAAAATACTCGACTTGGAAGACAAAATGATAGGGAATTAAATAGATTCTCTAGAAATGTAAGTAATGTCATTTTTGAAAATGTATTTAACTACAATAAAATTATAGCTAAAAATCATAATATCGGAGTGACTTTAGGTCACTCAAGGCAAATTGAAACTAATAGCTTCATGGGTGTTAACACTTGGGGACTTCCGTCGGAAGATGTAAATTCGCTCAATCTTCAAAATGGAGCAAAGCCTCAAGTACCATTTTCAGGTCGTGGAGAATGGGCTTTAGAATCGTTAATTGGAAGGGTAAATTATAGTGCTTTTGATAAATATTTATTAACATTGACCGTTAGAAGAGATGGATCTTCTAGGTTTGGGCCAAATAATAAGTGGGCTACTTTCCCATCGGCAGCCTTTGGATGGAAAATAGCAAATGAAAATTTCTTTCAAAAGAGTTTCTTTTCAAAAATATTTACTGATTTAAAACTTCGTGCAAGTTATGGGATAACAGGTAATTCCAATATTCCTCCATATCAATCTGTATCAGGACTACGTACTTTTAATTATATTTTAGCTGATCAATTAGCCTCAGGCTACGCAGCAAGCAATATTCCTAATGCAGATTTAAAATGGGAAGCTACTGCCATGACTGATATAGGACTAAATGCAACATTATTAGATGGTAGACTTGATATCTCTGCCGACTGGTACAGTACAAAAACCACTGACTTATTATTGTATGTTTCAATTGCACAAAGTACAGGTTTTAGCACTATATTATTAAATTCAGGTTCATTGTCAAATAAGGGAATGGATTTTGAAGCTAATTACAAAGTTTTAACAAATAAGGATTTCAAACTTGATATTGGCGGAAACATTTCTTTCGTACGAAATAAGATTTTAGACTTAGGTACAAGCACTCCATATTTTGCTGGAAGCCCTAGTGGTCACTTAGGCATAGATGGTAGCTGGGTAATGGCAGGTAACCCAATAGGTGTTTGGAGGGGTTTTGAATATATTGGTATCTTTCGGACTGATGCCGAGGCTGCTTCTTATTCTGCAAAAGCAGGCTATCCAAAATATACAGATGTAAATAATGATGGAAAATACACTACGGATGATTACAAAATTATGGGAGATCCAAATCCTAAATTTACATTTGGCTTTAATACAACAATGAAGTATAAAAACTTCGATTTAGGTATTTTTGTAGTAGGTGTACAGGGAAATCAAATACGTAATCTGCAGCAATCTGAAATTGGGGATGGAGTTCAGAAAATAAACCAAATATCCAATATTCTTACTGATACGTATTCAGCAGATAATGCAAATGCAACTCGACCAATTATTGATGGTCGTAGAGATTTTATATCTTTCAGGAAATCATCTTTCTTTATTGAAGATGGCTCATTTGTACGCCTTCAAAATGTTTCACTTGGATATAATTTACCGATAAAGACTAATTATTTCAGTAATGCTAGAATTACATTAAGTGGACAAAATTTATTCTTACTTACAAAATATAAAGGCTTTGATCCTGAAGTAAATAATGGTGGCCAAAGTAACCTAAATAGAGGTGATGATTATGATGCATATCCTCGGGCTAAGACTTTTACATTGGGCATAAACCTTGGTTTTTAATACTTTAAACAATAAAAAAATGAAAAATTTTAAAATTAGATTAACTCTTCTATTTTTTACGCTAACAAGTATTTTTAGCTGTATGGACCTAAAAGAAAAACCAGATTTTATTAATCCGGATACTTTTTATAAATCAACAACAGAATTAGAGTTGGGCGTTAATGCAATTTATGACGACCTTAATTTTGGGAATGGTGATTGGTTTGATCACTTTTATAACCGTTATGTATTTGAGTGTTTGGTAGGATATCAAGTAGGCTGGGAGAAAGCTCCATTGCAGTATAACTTAGGTAATTTTAGTCCAGCAGATGACCATGTAACGGCATATTGGCAACAAAATTACCGTTCCATTGACAGAGCAAATAGTATCATTGAAATTGCAACAAAAATGAACGATCCGGCTAATAAATCAAAAATAGATAGACTAAAAGCCGAAGCACATTTTTTAAGAGCTTTTTATTATTATGAGCTTTTGATTTATTATGATAATGTACCGGTAAAGATAACTTCAACTAAGAGCATTTCAGATTTACCATCTAACAGCGGTGGTAAACGAGCTGTTATTGAACAAATTTATTCAGATTGCAAATTGGCAGCAGCTAATTTACCCGAATCTTATCAAGGTGCTGATAAAGGTAGAGCAACGAAATGGGCTGCAAATACAATTTTAATGAAGGCCCAACTTTGGGATGAGAAATGGGTTGAAGCCAAAGCAACCGCTGAGAATATTATTAATTCAAGTAATTTGAGCTTGTTTAATGATTTTTCTCATAATTTTGACGTGGCCCATGAAAATCAAGGCGAAAGAATTTTTGAAGGGCAAGTTTCAGCCAAAGCTAATTCAAACGAATATCAACACCATTCAGGACACTTTAATCCGGAAGATTATCCAAGTGAATTAGGAGGAGCTGGTTGGAGTTGGTTAAGCGGGACAAAAGATTTTAGAATGAGCTATCAAAAAGATGATAAAAGAATAAATGGTACGTTTATTGAACAATATCCTACTATGCGTGTTGGCAAAAACACAAAAGGTGAGTTCCCTATCGTAAAATGGAGTGAGTTGGCAGATTATAATGTGTCTAGATTTGGTGGATTAGTTTCACCAACAACTAATGCAAATAATGCCGCAGAACTTGTTTTTGGCAAGGTTTGGACTTCAAAATTGGTAGAGCTAGGCATATCTTGGACGAGTACAGAAAAGAATACTATTTATCATAGACTTGCAGAGGTCCTATTAGGACATTCAGAAGCATGTAATGAAAGTGGTCAAGGAGATCCTTATTTAAGTTTGAATAAAGTAAGAAGTAGAGCAGGACTTGTTGCAATATCTGGTCTAACTAAAGATAAACTTCGTGATGCCATCGTTGATGAAGTAGTACATGAATTTGCTTTTGAGCAAAATATATATCCTGAGCTAAGAAGGAAAAGTAAATTTGGAGGAACACCCGACTATTTAGGTAGTTATATAAAGAGATATTCAGAAACTTACAAAATGGGAAGAGTACCAAAAGCAAAAGATTATGTTTTACCAATACCATTAATTGAAATTCAAGGTAATCCAAATGTTAAGCAAAACAGCGTTTGGCAATAGTAAATTTTAATAGATAAATAGATAAAAACAAGCTGCTTAATATTAAGCAGCTTGTTTTTTTTAACTTATGTCAAAAATGAAATTTCAATTTACTTGGTTAATACTTGTTTTATTTCTTGCCTCATGCGAGCAAAAAAAACATCTATTTATTAAAATTCCAGCATCTGAATCAGGCCTAAATTTTATCAATCAAATAGTAGAAAATGAGAAGGAGAATTTTACCGAATTTTCATATGTCTACAATGGTGGAGGCGTAGCTGTGGGCGATATAAATAGCGATGGTTTACCTGACCTTTATTTTTCTGGAAATCAAACAGGCGATAAGTTATTCCTAAATAAAACTGAAAAAAATGGTCAAATAAAGTTTGAGGATATAACTCAATCTGCCCATATTAAACAAGGTGGCTGGAGTACTGGCGTAACGATGGCTGACGTGAATGCTGACGGAAAGCTGGATATATATGTATGCAAATCCGGAGTTCATGGGGTAAAATCCAGAGAAAACCAATTATACATTAATCAAGGGAATAATCAATTTTTAGAACAGGCTAAGTCATATAATCTTGCCGATACGAGCTTTTCAACCCAAGCCGCATTTTTTGATTTTGATCATGACAACGATCTTGATGTTTTTATCATAACCAGCGAAAACAACACAAGAAATCCGATGAAATTAAAAGAAGTATCGGAATATGACCATATGGTTTCGGGGGATAAACTTTATGAAAATCTTGGAAATAATACCTTTAAAGACATTTCAAGGCAAGCTGGAATTTTTCATCAAGGAATGAGTTTAGGCTTGTCTATTGCAGATTTTAATAACGACGGGTGGGAAGATATTTTTGTAGGGAATGATTTTTTAGCCAATGATCTTTTGTATCTCAACAATAAAAATGGGACATTTTCTCAAACAGCCAATCAATCCATGGCCCATCACGGACAATTTACAATGGGTTCAGATGCTGCCGATATCAATAACGACGGACTATTAGATTTGTTAACCGTTGACATGATGCCATCCGATTATTCGGCGCTCAAAAAAATGGCCAATCCATCCAATAATTATTATTTTGAAAAAAGTAAATCCTTAGGTTTCCATCCACAATTTATGAGAAATATGCTTTTTCTTAATCAAGGAAATTATGGAGTAAATAATTCCACTACTAATATTCCTCGATTTTCAGAAATTGGTCAATTTGCAGATATTCACCATACGGATTGGAGCTGGTCACCGCTCATTGCCGATTTCGACAATGATGGCAAAAAAGATATATTTATCAGTAACGGCTACCTTAGAGATATTACCGATTTAGATTTTATAACGGGCAATATAGCTTTTGCGGAAAAAAATCAAGCACAAAATGTTAATAATTACATGAAGGAAAATGCTAAAAAAATGCCTTCTATATCGAAGAAAAATATTTTTTATAAAAATAATGGTGACAATACGTTTGAAAATGTGAGTAATTTTTGGCTTGAAAACGAACCCTCCTTATCTAATGGAGCTGCATACGCCGATTTAGATAATGACGGCGACCTTGATATAGTCGTGAACAATATTAATCAGTTGGCTTATGTTTATCAAAATCAATCAACGAACAACTATTTGTCTGTAAAAATCAATGGTTTAGACCAAAATTCACTCGCAGTTGGCGCAAGAGTTGAACTTCATAGCAACCACACAACTCAAGTTTTATACCAGAATAGCACAAGAGGTTTTCAATCCTCAAGCACCAATATACTGCATTTTGGATTAGGGCAGGCTAGTAAAATAGACTCTGTCATTGTTAAATTAGGCAGCAAGAAAATTTCTGTAAAGAACCCTAAAATAAATCAACAGTTGACAATTAACCTTTCCGAGGCTCAGGAGGCAATAAAAATTCCATTTAAAAATGAATTTTTATTCTCCGAACATTTCTTCAAAAACAATTTCAAACACGACGATATTCCATTTACAGATTTTTATATTGAACCCTTATTGCCGCACAAATTTTCTCAAGAGGGACCAAAACTGACAAAAGGAGACGTCAACGGAGATGGTTTAGATGACTTTTTTGTGGGAGGGGCCTACAAGCAAAGTGGCGTATTTTTTATTCAAAAATCCAATGGAGAATTTGAGAAAAAACCACTTCTCAATTCTGTAAAAACCAAAGACGAAGAAGATACAGATGTACAATTATTTGATTTTGATAACGATAAAGATCTTGACCTATACATTGTCAGTGGTTCGAATGAATATTTTGACGGATCAGAGTTTTATCAAGATAGACTATATACAAACGATGGCAAGGGTAATTTTAAATTATCCTTACTCCTTCCTGAAATCAGAAATTCTGGCTCGGTAGTGGCAATGACCGACTTTGATAAAGATGGAGATCAAGATATATTTAGAGGTGGTAGGGCTATTGCTACCCAATACCCTAAACCTGGCATTAGCAGATTGCTTACAGGCACAAATGGTCGCTTCGTTGATAACACGGCTACTATTTGCCCTGAATTACGAGAAATTGGAATGGTTACAGATGCTACTTGGGTTGATTTAGATAATGATACCTGGGAAGACCTCGTAATTGTAGGGGAATTAATGGAAATTTCAATCTTTAAAAACGTAAGAGGGAAACTCCAAAAAAGTGATTTTGGAAAAAAAACCTCGGGTTTTTGGCGATGCGTTAAAGCCCATGATATAGACAAAGACGGAGATTTAGATTTAATTTTAGGAAATTTAGGAACCAATATCTCAGTCAAAGTTTCACAAGAAAAGCCTTTTATGGTTTATGGAGGAGATTTTGATACTAATTCCATTTGGGATGCCATATCAACTAATTATTGGGGCGAAGTAGAATATCCGGTTCATGCTTTTGATGATTTACGCCGACAACTCCCTTCACTTCGAAAAAAATTCCAAACATTCTCCGCTTTTTCAAATGCCAAAATCTCGGATATTTTAACAGAAAGTGACATTAAAAATTCGATGATTAGGAAAGCAGCAAATGCTCAAAGTTTGGTTTTAATCAATCAAGGCAATTTCAAATTTACCTGGGTAGCTCTTCCACAAGAAGCTCAGTTAGCTCCTGTCAATGATATTTTGGTCATAGACATCAATGCAGACGGCCTGGATGACCTTATAACAGTGGGAAATGATTACGGAATTGAATCTTTTATAGGTCAATACGACGCATCCTATGGTAGCGTGCTTTTGAATATTGGGAAAGGACATTTCAAAAATATCCCATCCAATAAATCTGGATTATGGATACTAGGGGATGCAAAATCAATCATTCCTATAAATAGTAAGGGTAAAAACAAAAAGTTAATCATAGCAAGGAATAATCAAAAATTACAATTTTATTCGATAGTAAGATAATCTATCAATATCGTGTTTTCAACCATTTATTGGATAAAAAATATTAATTAATTTGGTTAAAAATTAACCTGAAATACAATGAAAACTTTCAAATCTTTTGTGTTTGTCTATTTCGCATTTATTATGTTTTCATATGGACAGGAAAAATTATCTTTAGCTGGCACTTGGCAGGTGAAGCTCGACCCTTACAAACAGGGAATTGCAGGTGAATGGTGGAAAAACGAATTTTCTGAAACATTGAAATTACCAGGATCGCTCACCGAAAATAAAATTGGTTATAAAGTTGATATTAACACACCATGGACAGGCAATGTTATCGATAGTACCTATTTCTATTCTGATAAATATCAAAATTACCGAACTGATAATATTAAAGTGCCCTTTTGGCTTTTATCGGAAGTTTATTATCGGGGTGTTGCCTGGTACACCCGTACCATTGAAGTACCTCAGAATTGGAAGGGGAAAAATGTAATATTAAATTTGGAACGATGTCATTGGGAGAGCAGCGTATATATCAACGAGAAATATTGTGGCACTCAAAACAGCCTTGTTTCTAAGCATGATTATGACATCAGTCCATATCTAAAAGTTGGGATTAATAGAATTACGATCCGGGTAAACAACGACTATATCATACCAATTGGTCCTAATTCTACAAGTATTACCGACCATACTCAAACCAATTGGAATGGAATAATTGGCGACATTTCGTTAAATGCGTACGAAAAAATTAAACTCAAAACGGTAAAAATATTTACCGATATTAAAAAATCTGAGATAACTATAAAATATATTTTAAACAATCCAATAAGAGAAAAAAGAATTGGAAAAATTAGTTTTTATATTAACGGTTTTGAAGAGGTTATAAAAAATTTCGAAATTCAGAATGAAAATTTGGAGTCCGAACTTGTATACAAACTTCCAAATGCAAAGTTATGGGATGAATTCACCCCCAATCTCTATACTTTACAAATAAAGCTTTTTGACGTAAATGGATATAATGTGCATAATGTATCGGAGGTATTTGGCTTGAGAAAAGTATCCATAAACGAGGGTAGGGTGGCCATAAATGACAGACCTGTTTTTTTGAGAGGCGATGTAGATTGCGCTGGTTTTCCTCTAACAGGATATCCGTCTACCGATGAGGCTGAATGGGAACGTATTTTCAAAACCATCAAATCTTATGGTTTGAATCATCTCAGATTCCACTCTTGGTGTCCTCCAAAAATTGCATTTTCAGTAGCAGATAGACTTGGGCTATATTTATACCCTGAAAGCCCAGTATGGGCCAATCAAGGAAGCGCAGTAGGTACTGGAGGCGTCGTGGATAGTTTTATTTATGCTGAAAGCGAAAGGATCATTGAAGAATATGGTAATCATCCCTCATTCATAATGATGTCTTCTGGAAACGAACCTGCGGGTGCCAACCAGAATACTTTTTTATCAGATTGGGTAGAACATTTTAAGGCCAAAGATAACCGACGTTTATATACCTCTGCGGCTGGCTGGCCCATGATTGCTGCCAATGATTTACATATTACGCCAACCGATGTTCGAATTCAAGGATGGGGACAGGAATTAAAAAGCATTATTAATTCAAAACAACCCTCATTTGATTATAATTGGCAAACGACATTAGATAAAATTGATAAACCCATAGTAAGCCACGAAATTGGTGAGTGGTGTGCATTCCCGAATCTAAACGAAATTAAAAAATACAAGGGTGTAATGAAGGCAAAAAATTTCGAAATTTTCAAAGAAACCTTAGAAAATAGTGGAATGGGGAGCCAAGCAGAGGAATTTTTGTATGCCTCAGGAAGATTACAGACACTTTGCTACAAAGCCGATATTGAAGCAGCGCTCCGTACCCCAAAGTTTGGAGGTTTTCAGTTGTTGGGCTTACATGATTTTTCAGGCCAAGGAACTGCTCTTGTTGGCGCTTTAGACGCTTTTTGGGAGTCGAAAGGTTATACTAGCCCCGAAGAATATCGAACTTTTTGTAATTCTACAGTTCTTTTGGCAAAGTTTCAGAAACTTACATTTACCAATAAAGAATTAATAGATGTACCGCTCGATATTACCCATTTTGGGAATGCTCCGCTTAAAAATCAATTCATAGAATGGCAGGTTGTTGATGCCAATAATAAAATCTATGGTCAAGGAAATTTTGTTATCAAAGAAATCAAAATTGGAGATTCTCAGTATGTAGGAAACATTAAATTTTTACCCAATAACATAAAATCAGCCAAGCAATTAAAATTAAAAACAAGTGTGAAAGGCTCAGAGATAAATAACAGTTGGGATATTTGGGTGTATCCAAGTGAACTAAAAATTTCAACTGGTGGAGTTATGCTGGTAGACGAATTGACAGATGAAGTGATTTTGAAAATAAAAAATGGACAAAATGTTTTGTATCTAGCCAACGGAGATGTAAAAGATACAAGTGTAAAAATCGGATTTTCAAGTATTTTTTGGAACACAGCTTGGACCGGTAATCAAGGTCCCAACACCATGGGACTAGCCTTAAATCCTGAACATGCTATATTTAAACATTTTCCCACTGAGCGTTTTAGCAATTATCAATGGTTTGATTTAATATCTAAAAGTCAAGCCATGATACTTAATGACTTTGACAAAAATTATAAGCCTCTCATTCAGCCTATAGACACTTGGTTTGAAAACAGGAAATTGGCTATAGGCTTTGAAACCAACATCGGTAAGGGGAAATTATTGGTTACCAGCATAGATTTAACAAGTGACATGCATAACCGAATAGTTTCAAACCAATTTAAATATAGTTTATTATCCTACATGAATAGCAAGGCTTTTGCTCCCGAGCATACTGTAGATATTCAAAAAATAAAAGCACTATTTAAATAATTGACATAATAAATTAGCGATTTTCAGTCCAAAATGCCTTATCAAATATTCTATAAATAGAATACATAGTGACTGAAAAACGAACATTTATTTCTCAATTTAAAAAATTGAAGTCTTGAAAATATTGCTATGGAAAATAAATCGTATGTAAATGTTTGGGAGGAAAGCGTAATATTTCCTACATACGAAACTGGAGAACCTCAGAAAAATCCAATGTTTCTAGAAAAAAGAGTTTATCAGGGTAGTAGCGGTGTGGTATATCCAAATGCTATAATAGAAAGTGTGTCGAACACATCCGTTGATAAAATTTATCAGGCAATTTATTTGGAAAACCAATTTATAAAAATAATGGTTTTGCCGGAACTAGGTGGTAGAATTCAGATGGCTTACGACAAAGTAAAAGAAAGGCATTTTGTGTATTTCAACCAAGTAATAAAACCAGCTCTTGTGGGGTTAACAGGGCCTTGGATTTCAGGGGGTATTGAATTTAATTGGCCTCAGCACCATCGGCCAAGCACTTTTGAAGCAATAGATTTCAAAATTGAGGAAAATAAAAACGGGTCAAAAACAGTTTGGGTAAGTGAAATCGAACGTATGTTTTCCACAAAGGGTATGGCAGGTTTTACTTTATACCCGGATGCTGCTTACCTTGAGGTTAAGGGTGTTTTATATAATAGAACTTCTTTGCCGCAGACATTTTTGTGGTGGGCAAATCCAGCGGTTAAGGTAAATGATCATTATCAATCTATTTTCCCACCTGATGTTTATGCCGTTTATGACCACGGCAAGCGAGATGTTTCATCCTTCCCGATTGCCACTGGTTCATATTATAAGATAGACTATTCGCCAGGAACAGATATCTCAGGCTATAAAAATATTCCGGTACCCACTTCTTATATGGCTATTAATTCCAAGTATAATTTTTTGGGAGGTTATGAACATGATACCCAAACGGGTATTTTACATGTTGCAAATCACCATATTTCGCCAGGAAAAAAACAATGGACTTGGGGCAATGGTGAGTTTGGAAATGCGTGGGAAAGGAATTTAACTGATGAAGATGGGCCATATATAGAATTGATGACAGGTGTATTCACTGACAATCAACCAGATTTTTCTTGGATAATGCCCAACGAGGAAAAGCATTTTACTCAATATTTTATGCCTTATAGCGAAATAGGTGTTGTTAAAAATGCTACCAAAGACTTGGCGATAAATCTAGAGGTCTCAGAAAATGAATACCAAATTATGGTATATGCCAGTGGAATTCAAGGTGATTTAATCGTAGAACTTTTGTCAACTAATCAGCTTATTTTTTCGGAAAAAATCAATGTTTCTCCTTATCAAGTATATCGTCGCAAGAATTTCGAAAGTTTTACCGATTACGAAAGCCTAGAATTACGTATTAAAGACGCAACAGGTAAAGTTTTGATTTCATATAGTCCTGAAAAACCTATTGTAGGTGAATTACCCGAGGCTGCTATTGCTGCCAAACTACCCCATCAAATAGAGAGCTGTGAGCAACTTTTTCTTACAGGCTTACATATAGAACAGTACCGCCATGCCACCTATATAGCCACTGATTATTATGAAGAAGCATTAAAAAGAGATCCTAAAGATACAAAATCTAATAATGCAATGGGGTTATGGTATTTCAAAAAAGGGCGTTTTTTGAAATCGAAAAACTATTTTGAAAAAGCAATAGCTACTTTAACTAATCGTAACCCTAATCCTTACAATAGTGAAGCTTATTATAATTTAGGTTTGTGTCTAAAAAAACTTGAATATTACGAGGACGCTTATTCGGCTTTTTATAAGGCCACTTGGGCTGCCGCATGGCAAGATGTTGCTTATTTGGAATTGGCCCGAATTGCGACAATTAAAAAAGACCACATGATGGCTATCGAACACGCAAACGATGCTATCAATAGAAATTATAGAGGTCATGCAGCACGAAATGTAATGATAGCTAACCTTCGCATTACTGGGGATTTTGAAAAAGCACTGAAATTGATACACATTGCACTCGAAATGGACTCACTTAATGCAATATGTATTTTTGAAAAGTATTTAATATTAAAAAATACTGATTTAACAGAAGCAAATGTAATTCTACTCGATTTCAAATTACTGATGAGAGGCTATGTGCATAATTATATCGAATATACCTTTGAATATATGTCAGCTGGTTTATTCGATGAAGCATCTCAATTATTGGAAAATTACCTAAATACTACAAAAGAAATTTACCCAATAGCGCTTTATATCGCTGCATTTTTAGCTGAAAAATTAAATAAAAATTATTTAAAATTTAAATTTTTGTCAGATGCACAAAAAGCTAATCCTGACTTTGTATTTCCCAACAGATTAGACGAGAAAATCGTTCTTGAATGGGCTTTGGCACAAAATGATGATGCCAATGCGTGCTATTTTTTAGGAAATTATTGGTATTCTCACCGACAGTATGACGATGCCGTCTTATGTTGGGAAAAATCTCTGGCCCTTCAACCGAATTTCGCAACTGTTCACCGCAATCTTTCATTGGCTTATTTCAACAAACAAAAAATGTTAGAAAAAGGACTTGAAAGCATGAAAGAAGCTTTTAGGTTGGATAATTCAGATGCCCGGATTTTAATGGAATTAGACCAATTACATAAAATCATGAATTATGATGTAATCTTTAGGTTACAATTTCTTGAAAAGAATCCTTCGTTAGTCGAAAAGCGAGAGGATTTGAACTTAGAATATATATCACTTTTAAATATCTTAGGAGATTATGGAAAAGCCAAAGAAATGCTTTTAAAGAGAGTTTTTCATCCTTGGGAGGGTGGAGAAGGGAAAGTCATTGGTCAATATTTATTCTGTCAAACTGAACTGGCAAAAATTGAGATAAAAAACCAAAATTATGAAATGGCAATTCATCTATTAAATGAAGCTAAGGTATATCCAAAAAATTTAGGTGAGGGGAAAATCTACGGAACACAAGAAAATGATATAGATTACTTAATCGGATTATGCTATGAATTTAAAGAAAATAAAGCCGAAGCCAATCGATATTTTGAAATGGCTACGGAAGGACTCGAAGAGCCAGTGCAAGCAATTTTTTATAACGACCAGCAGCCCGATAAACTTTTCTATCAAGGCTTAGCTTGGCAAAAACTTAGCCAGCATTTAAAAAAATCCGTGATTTTTGACAAGCTAATAAACTTTGGTAAAAAGCATGAAAATGATGAAATAAAAATAGACTTTTTTGCCGTTTCATTGCCTGATTTATTAGTCTTCGATGTCGACTTAAATCAAAAGAATTTTATTCATTGCCAATATATGAAGGGTTTAGGATATTTAGGAAAGGGTTTGATTGACATTGCAAGTCAATATTTTGATAATGTATTGAGTATGAGTAAAGTACATATGGGAGCAATGGCTCACAAAAATCTAATAGTGCATCATAAAAAAATATTATCTGTTTAAATGAAATTCAATGAATTCAAAGTACACACTCTTTATTTCCTTCATATCAGCTCTTGGAGGATATTTATTCGGTTTTGACTTTGCTGTTATTGCAGGGGCGTTACCATTCTTAAAACAGGTTTATGTTTTAGATCCATGGTGGGTGGGTTTTTTAACTGGTACATTAGCAATTGGGTGTATGGCAGGCTGCCTACTTGCAGGATTACTTTCTGAAAGAATTGGCCGAAAACCTTCCTTGATGATTTCTGCATTATTTTTTGCAATATCCTCTTTAGGAATGGCTTTTTCTAATACACTCTCCATTTTTCTTTTAATGCGTTTTGGTGCTGGTATTGGCGTTGGGATGGCCTCCATGTTGTCGCCATTGTATATTGCAGAAGTTTCTCCAGCAGAAATGAGAGGCAGAAATGTTTCCATCAATCAGCTTACTATTGTCTTGGGTATCTTAATTACTAATCTTGTTAATTATTTCTTGGCAGACACTGGCCCAGATGCTTGGCGCTGGATGTTTGGTCTTGGGGCAGTGCCATCTTTCCTATTTTTTGGAGGTGTGTTGTTTTTACCTGAAAGCCCCCGATGGTTAATTTTAAATCAAAAAGTAGGGGAAGCCCGTATAATATTAGAAAAAATTGGTGGAAAATCGTTCGCAGAAACCACACTATTGAGTATTGAAAAATCACAGAAAATAGTCGTCAAAAATAGTAATATGTTTCAAAAGAAATTTTTACCAGCCATTTTTGTGGGTGTAGGCCTTGCCATATTTCAGCAATTTTGTGGTATAAATGTTGTTTTTAATTATACGTCAACACTGTATGAGTCATTAGGTGCAGACCTCAACCGGCAACTTTTAGAAACTATTTTTATAGGAGTTGTAAATGTAATTTTTACTCTCGTGGCCATGTTGCAAGTAGATAAATTGGGAAGAAGGCCACTTATGTTGTTTGGTAGTTTAGGGTTGACAATTTTATACATAATTATAGCTTCGGTACTACAATTAAAGCTAGACCCCATCATTTTATCGGTATTTGTCTTGATAGCAATTAGTATTTATTCATCTACCATCGCACCTGTTACATGGGTACTTATTTCGGAGATTTTTCCTAACGAAATTCGTGGCAAGGCCTCATCTTTTGCCATATTATGTTTGTGGGCATCTTATTTTATTTTAGTATTTACGTTTCCCATCTTAGCAGAAAAATTAGGCACTTATGGTCCTTTTTGGTTGTATGCGAGTATTTGTTTAGTAGGATTTTGGTTTATTAAAGTCAATGTTAAAGAAACTAAAGGCAAGACACTAGAGCAAATGGAAGATATATTTTTACCCCATTAAAATAATATTTTAATGTATTTAGGATGTTTTAACATCAAAAATGTTCAATTATTATCAAATAAAATTAAGAGTTACTTAACTAAAGTATTTTATAGGTTTATTTTTTGTTAGGAATACTTGTAATTTAATTTAACAGGATTAACGTTTTCAGGATTAAGTAACCATCACCTTTAAAGATGTAAAATTGTTTGAAAATTTAGGCTATGACTACTCTCTCCTTTTTTTTCTATATTCTACAGCTGATACTCCAATTAGTTTTTTAAATAATCTGGAAAAATAGTATTGGTCGGTAATACCTAGCTCAAAGGAAATTTCTTTAATCCTACTTTCTGTAAATAAAAGATACTGACAAGCTTTTTGCACCTTAAGGTGATTAAAATACTCAATAGGGGCAAAACCAGTTTTTTTTCGAAATAAGAAGGAAAAGTGTGAAGCTGACAAATTTACTTCATTTGATATATCTTGTAAGCTCAATAATTTGTTAGTATTATTTTTTAGAAATTCTATTGCCAAATCAATTGAATCTTTAGAAAATGTCGAATTATCAAAATTTCTTTGAGTTTTATAAATACAAGTGGTGATAAAATGCCAAAAACACATGTTAGTATAGGTTAAATTATCGGAACTATACCCATTTTCTAGCTGGCTATAAATTTCTTCAAATTGCAAAACCATTTTTTCGACATCATGTAATAATCCCTTGTAGCCAAGCATCTTATTATTTACTAAATCAATAATACAACGACCAATGTTACCTTTAAAATGAACCCAATAAATAGACCATGGATTATTTTCATCTGAAACATATTTATGTCCTAATTTTGCAGGAATTACAACAAACTCACCTGGGTTTAAACAATAAATTACTTTTTGAATAGTAATTTCCCCTTTTCCCTCAACACAACAAATCAAAATATTTTGCTCACTCCCGTTTAACCTTTCACGATAATGAAATCTAGCTTTTGGGTAGAAACCAATATCAGTAATATAAAGTGTATTTATAATTTCATTCTTCTCAATCTGATAATTTAATATTTTTCTTGGAATGATTATTCCTTTTTGACCTTGGAAACCTTTATGTTTTTTGATGTTTTGACCAGTTAACATTTTGGATTTATTTATTAAATAAAATTAATGTAATCAATTGTACGTCGTCAAACTAAAGTGGACTTTTCCTTAAGGAGTGTTTCGTGTTTTTGTGAATTTATAATTTCTTTTTTTTCTGTGCAATCTTTGGCTGTTTTTATTTTCTCATAGTTCAATCTTCATTATTTCCTGTATCGTTTAAATTTAAACAACCCCACATTTCATTCGAAACCCCCTCTCGTGCTACCCGATTTGTTAGCACTCACATAAAATAAAAGAATCCCAAATTAATCAATTCTTGAGGCTATTTTTAATTTCCTTTTGCACATTAATGCTATATATTATATATGAGAACCTAAATCGTATTAAAGGGGTAAACAGGTAAAATATTGCCGATGGGTTATACGCCTTCTCTTTCATCTATAAATGCAATAAATCAAAGCGTATGTAATTGAGAGTAAACAGAAGTAAATGGGTGGATTAACACAAAACCTTTACCTATACCTTTACCTGTTAAATATAAAGGCCTCTAATAGATTGATTTAGAGGCCTTTATGCGTAATACTAGTGATCGCGTAGGGATTCGAACCCCAAACCTTCTCATCCGTAGTGAGATGCTCTATCCAATTGAGCTACGCAACCAATACCCCTAAGGGACTGCAAAGGTAAAATTTCTTAGGCAATTTGAAAAGGCTTCGCCCAAAAAATTCAAAAATCTTTATTTCCCAGTAAATTTAGGGGCTCTTTTCTGTATGAAAGACATGACTCCCTCTGAAAAATCAGCGGAACGTCCAGCCACCGACTGAGCGTTGGCCTCCGACTCTAAAACATCCCCCAATTCCTGGTTTTGCGCTTTTTGCAATGACTGTTTCATCAGCCCAATAGCCAAGGTAGGCCTTTCAGCAAATTCCTTCGCCAATGAATCCACTCGGCCTTGCCATGCTTCTTCGGTCACAACCTCCGCCACAAATCCAATATCTTTCGCTTCCGAAGCAGAAACACGCTTTCCCGTGCTGGCCAACTCAAATGCTTTGTGATATCCAAGCGACTGCATTAAAAATGCAGTACTCCCCGCGTCCATCGCCAAACCTATTTGTATAAACAATTCCGAAAAATACGCTCCTTCTTTGGCAATTATATAATCACAGGCCAAAGCTAAGCTGCAACCCGCCCCCGCCGCTACCCCATTGATCGCGCCTATCACAGGTTTATTCAATCCGCGCAATGCCAAAATCATCGGGTTATAGGTGGCGCGCAACACATTTCCTAAATCAGGATCCGTAACCCCAGCCTTCAAATCAGCTCCCGAACAGAACGCTTTTCCCGAGCCCGTGATGACTAAAACACGTACCAAATCAGAGATTTGAGCCGATTCTGCCACTTCACGTATCTCATGAATTAACCCTGGATTCAACGCATTGAACACCTCAGGCCTATTCAATTCAATAGTCCAAATAGGCCCAGAACGATGCAATTTCAAATAGTTGAATTCCATATTTTGATCTTTTTTGCACGCTAAAACTATTACCTATTACTTTTTACCTGTTACCTAATACTTATTACCTAATACTTCTTACCTATTACCTAATACTTCTTACCTGTTACCTAATACTTATTACCTAATACTTCTTACCTATTACCTATTACCTAATACCTATTACCTAAAACCCTTTCCTCAACCTCGCCACCGGAATCCCCAAGGCCTCCCTATATTTTGCCACGGTGCGGCGCTTCACCACATAGCCTTTTTCAGCCAAGATTTTCTCCAATTCTTCATCGGTATGCGGAGAACCCGCAGGTTCCTGCTCAATAATCTCCCGCAAAATATTCTTTAACTCCCTCGTAGATATATCTTCCCCAGAATCATTCATGATTCCCTCTGAAAAGAAATATTTCAAAGGAAACATCCCAAAATCCGTTTGCACCGACTTCGCCGACACTACCCTAGAAACCGTTGAAATGTCCATCCCAATGACCTCCGCAATCTCTTTCATTTTCAAGGGCCTCAATTGTGCATCGTCGCCCGTCAGAAAAAAATCATATTGCTTGCTCACAATTCCCTCCATCGTTTTCAATAAAGTTCCTTGACGCTGCTGAATAGCCTGAATAAACCATGAGGCCGAATCCAATTTATGCTTAATAAAAGTCACCGCCTCCTTAATGTCCTTCTGCTGCTTATCGCCTTTGGCATACGTCTGCAACATCTCCTGAAAGGCCCGACTCACCCGTAATTCAGGGGCATTTTTGCCATTCAATTTAATTTCTAATTTACCTTCCAAAGCCGTCACAATGAAATCAGGTTGTAAATAAGGAGCCACCTCCCCCACTTCCGTCCCACCCGGTTTCGGGTTTAAGCGCGTAATAATTTTAATAGCTTGCTTTAATAGAGCATCATCGACACCCAATTTTTGCTGAATCTGTGCAAAGTGTTTTTTCGAAAACTCATCAAAATAGTGGTCAATCAATTTAATCGCCAAACCATACGCCGGCTCATCCACTTCCCTCCGATGCAATTGCAGCGACAAACATTCCTGTAAATCCCTCGCTCCTATGCCAGCCGGATCCAATTCCTGTACTTTTTTTAGAATCCCCTCCACCTCCTCATAATTCGTTATAAAGCCAATCGTAAATTCTAAATCATTTACTATGCTCTCGATATTTCGCCTCAAATAACCATCATCTTCCAAAGACCCAATGATCTGTTGGGCCAATAATTGTTCGCGTTCTGTTTTGACAATAAACCCAATCTGCATGAGCAAATATTCCTCCGCACTCGAAACCGTTGCCATTGGGCGCTCCTTCGTCTCCTCATTCGGATCATAGGAATCCCCCGCCATCTTATACCCCGAATAATCATCTTGTAAATAATCCCCGATCTCCAATTCCTCCCGCTCTAAATCATCCACCGATTCTCTTTCAAGAGGTTCATCCAAATCATTTACTTCTGGCCCCTCCTCTAAGGCCGGATTCTCCTCCAATTCATCCTCAATCCGAGCCGCCAATTCCGCCGTGGGAATCTGCAACAACTTGATCAATTGGATCTGTTGGGGAGATAAACGCTGCTGCTGAGAAAGTTTTAATGATAAATTTGACATCTACAATTTAATTGGAGCAAATATAAGCCGATTTACATTCAATGTTAAAAATAATCCTTAATCGTAAATAAATAAAAAAAATCCGTTTTTTTAACGTAATTTTGAGGGTTATTGCCCATCTAAAGGGCCTTTTGATTTATTATCGCATGCAAATTAAAGAAATATTAGGTTTAACAGCAGCCCAACAAGCCATCACGGTAAAGGGATGGGTTCGTACCAAACGAAATTCCGCGGCTGTCGCATTTATTGCCATCAACGATGGTTCCACGATTAACAACATTCAAGCGGTTGTTAATGAAGGTTCCATTCCCGAGGAAACATTGAAATTAGTGACCACGGGGGCTTGTATCGCCGTTCATGGAATTTTAATCCCCTCACAAGGACAAGGACAAAGCGTAGAAGTCCAAGTAAATTCCATCGAAATATATGGCGCTGCAGACCCAGAAAAATATCCGCTTCAGCCGAAAAAACACTCCTTGGAGTTTTTAAGAGAAATAGGTCACCTGCGACCTAGGACCAATACTTTTTCCGCAATCTTGCGCATTCGACATGCCCTGGCCTTTGCAATCAACACGTATTTCAACGACCACGGTTTCTTCTATTTACATACGCCCATCATTACGGGTTCTGATGCAGAGGGTGCGGGCGAAATGTTTCGGGTAACTACATTACCTGCCATCAATCCGCCATTAACCGAAGACGGAAAAGTAGATTATAAAGAAGATTTCTTTGGCAAAGAGACCAATTTGACGGTTTCGGGCCAACTAGAAGGTGAATTGGGCGCTTTGGCCTTATCAAAAATATATACGTTTGGACCTACATTTAGAGCAGAAAATTCAAATACGACGCGTCACTTAGCTGAGTTCTGGATGGTCGAGCCTGAAATGGCATTTTTCGAACTATCTGATAATATGAATTTGGCCGAAGATTTTACCAAGTTCTTGATTAAATACGCGTTAGATCATTGCGCTGACGATATAGCTTTTCTAGAGAAAAGATTATTAGAGGAAGAGAAAATGAAAAAGAAAGAGGAACAATCGGAATTGACTCTTTCTGAAAAATTAAAATTTGTCACGGAGAATACCTTTGAACGTTTGACCTATACAGAAGCGATCGATATATTGCTTCAGTCCAAAGCCCACAAACAAGGTAAATTCAATTACCTAGTCGATTGGGGAATCGATTTGCAATCAGAGCACGAGCGCTACTTGGTTGAAAAACATTTCAAAAAACCCGTTATTTTAACACATTACCCGAAAGAAATCAAAGCCTTTTACATGAAGCAAGAGGTGGATGGAAAAACGGTCCGCGCCATGGATGTATTGTTTCCCGGCATCGGCGAAATCATCGGTGGATCGCAGCGTGAAGATGATTACGAAAAACTTTTACAAAGAACAAAAGAGGTGGGAATCGAAGAGGAATCCATTTGGTGGTATTTACAAACGCGCCAATTTGGCTCAGCGCCCCATTCAGGTTTTGGTTTAGGTTTCGAGCGACTTGTACTATTTGTTACTGGAATGAGCAACATCCGTGATGTAATTCCGTTCCCAAGAACACCTAAAACGGCAGAATTTTAAGATGTTGAAAAAAATGTTCAAAAGTATCGGAGTTGCCTTTGACGGGATTATCGACTTAATTAAGTGCGAAAATAATGCCAAAGTACATTTAGTTTCCACCATCGTTGTGATCATCGTGGGTTTAAAATTGCAATTTTTAGCCATTGAATGGTTGTGGATTTCATTGGCGATTGCCGGGGTATGGGTAGCTGAATTAATTAATACGGCCATCGAAAAGCTAACGGATTTAGTTTCGCCAGAAATAAATCCAATCGCAAAAAAAGTAAAAGATTATGCCGCAGGTGCAGTTTTAGTCATGGCAATTTGGGCCATATTTGTTTTTTGTCTAATTTCCTTACCTCATCTATGGATGTGGCTAGCATTTTCTAGGTAAACATTATGAAAGAATACGGATCAAGCGTTCAGAAATTGGTGGATTATATCATGACCATCGACGAGGAAGAAAAAAGGACCAAATATGCGTTTTTGATGGTGGAGCTGATGAAGCAAATTCATCCCAATATGAAAGATTCGACGCAAGATTATTCCAAAAAACTATGGGATGATTTATTTATTATGTCCAATTTTAAGTTGGACGTCCAAGCCCCATTCCCTCCCCCATCACATGAATCATTAGGAAAGGCGCCAAGAAAAGTGTCTTACAATCAGCACAACCTGAAATTCAAACATTATGGAAGGAACGTGGAATTGCTTATTCTACGGGCCATTGCAGAAGAAAAATTAGAAGACAAAAAAATCCTAGTGGCCTACATTGCCCGATTAATGAAAGGATTTTATGTGACATGGAATAAAGATTCGGTGGATGATTCCGTGATTTGGCAAAACATCAAAGATATGTCTGAGAATTTACTTGGGACGATCGTGGATGAATTATCGCAAGAAGGTTTAGGTCATGCACGCGTCGCTAATAATGCGCGAAATGCCTATAATGCTCCGGAATATCCAAATAGCAATAATAACAACAACCGGAGTAATAACAATTACCGGAAAAATAACTTCAGAAGTAATAACAACAATAATCGAAACAATAATTTTCGAAAAAAATAATTTATGGCATCATTTAAAGTAACGGGAGGAAAGCGGTTAAAGGGAGAAATTACTCCCCAAGGAGCTAAAAACGAGGCTTTGCAAATTTTATGCGCGGTGGTTTTAACCGCCGAGCCGGTCACCATTCACAATATTCCAAACATCCGAGATGTCAATCAATTGATTGATCTATTAGGAGATATGGGTGTGCGGACGCGCCGATTAAGCGAGTCGAGCATTGAGTTTGATGCCTCTCAAGTGAACATCGATTACCTAGAATCAGATACTTATAAGAAAAAAGCGGCTGCCCTTAGAGGTTCCGTGATGTTATTAGGGCCAACTTTGGCTCGCTTCAAAAAAGGCCGGATTCCTTCTCCAGGTGGGGACAAAATAGGTAGAAGGCGTTTGGACACGCACTTTTTTGGCTTCATGAAACTAGGTGCCAAATTCAATTACAGCCCGGAAGATGGCGGTAATTATGAAGTGGATGCCTCTTCTTTGCAGGGTGCCTATATGTTATTAGATGAAGCATCTGTAACAGGAACGGCTAATATTTTAATGGCGGCAGTTTTGGCCAAGGGAACTACAACGATTTACCATGCGGCTTGTGAACCTTATATTCAGCAATTAAGTAAAATGCTGAACCGAATGGGTGCTAAGATTTCTGGCATTGGGTCGAATTTACTGACGATTGAGGGAGTGGACGTGCTTCATGGTACTGAACATACGATGTTGCCAGACATGATTGAGATCGGCTCGTTCATCGGCATGGCGGTCATGACTCAATCGGAGATCACGATTAAGAATTGCCAAATAGCTGAATTGGGCATCATTCCGGATGTGTTTAAAAAATTAGGGATTCAAATGGAATTCAGAGGAGATGATATTTTCATCCCTTCGCAAGAGCATTATGAATTAGAAAATTTCATCGACGGGTCTATGTTGACCATTTCGGATCATCCATGGCCTGGATTTACCCCAGATTTACTTTCGATCATTTTAGTGACTGCTATTCAAGCGAAAGGAACTGTTTTGATTCATCAAAAAATGTTTGAATCACGCTTGTTTTTTGTGGATCGCTTGATCGAAATGGGGGCACAAATCATTTTATGTGATCCTCACCGTGCGACCGTAGTTGGATTTGATCGGAAACAAACCTTAAAAGGAATTCGGATGTCCTCACCGGATATTCGTGCGGGAGTTTCCTTACTGATCGCGGCTATGTCGGCCACAGGAACGTCCATCATCGATAATATCGAACAAATAGATCGTGGATATCAAAATATCGATACTCGACTTAATTTAATTGGTGCCGAGATCGTCCGAATTTAACGCATGGTATTAGCCACATTTTCTGAAAAAGTTTTTAAGACGATTAAACTTGCATTGCCCATCATCATAGGGCAGTTGGGCATCATGCTCATGGGTTTAGCGGATACCATCCAGGTAGGCCGAATGAAATTTCTGGCGGCGGAAAGCCTCGGAGCATCAGGAATGGCGGGGTCTATATTTTTTACGATTGCCGTGGTGGGTTTGATCTGTATGAACATTGTTTCCCCCATGGTTTCCAAAGCCGCCGCAGAAGGTGACCTCCCTGAGTGTGGTAATTTACTAAGGGCTAGCATCCGTGTCGCTCTATTTCTAGCGGTCATCACCATTGTCATTTTAGGGATCATAGGACTTAATTACGATTTGTTTGGGCAAACAGCGATCAACAAAAAACTGACGCTCCCATTTTTAGCATTAATTACCGCCTCTGTGATTCCCATTTTCATCTTTTCAGCGTTAAAAACACTGACGGATGGGCTGCAAAAACCTAGGATCGCGATGACCATTACGTTAATTGCGCTATTATTAAACATTCTTTGGAACAGTATATTGATCAATGGCTACGGACCGATTCCGGCCTTAGGATTAATGGGAGCAGGAATTGCGACCCTAATGGCTCGGATTTTTATGGCGGCTAGTTTGGCTATTTATATTTTTACTAGGAAAGAATTTAAACCCTATTTAGCCAAAGTGCACGTACATCATACTCCTTGGGTACTTGAAAAATCGATTTTGAAAGTTGGCGTTCCCAGTGGATTTCAAGGCTTTTTCGAGATTGCCACGTTCGGGATGGCTGTGGTCATGATGGGCTGGATTTCCATTACTTCACAGGCTGCCCACATTGTGGCGATTAATATGGCTTCCCTTACGTATATGGCAGCCACGGGAATCGCGGCGGCAGGAGGAATTTTGGTGGGCGAAGATATCGGCAATAAAAGCAAACCGGGTATTTATGTGTCTGGAAATGCCGCCTTATTTCTATCCCTCGTGTTCATGGGCATCTGTGCATTGGTCATGTTTTTTGGTCGAGAATTTTTTGTCACCTCCTACACCAAAGAAATTGCCGTAGTCAGCATCGCGGTCCAATTAGTCATCTGGGGTGCGATATTCCAATTATTTGATGGGGTCCAAGCGGTTTCTTTGGGTTTATTGAGAGGATTACAGGATGTCAAAATTCCGACATTGATTACCATTTTCTCTTATTGGGGAGTGGGCATTCCTTTGAGTTATTACTTAGGCATATTTACAGGCCAGGGGGCAGAAGGCATTTGGATCGGATTAACGGCCAGCCTAATCTGTTCTTCCATTTTACTTACATGGCGCTTTTACGTGCGCGCGCATGGAATTGATTTGGATGCTCTGAAAGTGGAAGATTAATATTAAATTAACCTACACTGATAAAATCAGGCCTTCCTAAATCTTGACAATCCTTGATGTAATCTTCCACGGCCTGATGAAAATCTTGAGTCAAAGTTTGAACTGTGTTTCCTTCAAAAGTCACCAAATCAGAAATTCCCTCTATTTTCCCGTAATAAATTTGATCATTTGCACTAAAATTTACGCTTCCTATAAAATCCTTGTATTGAAGCTGATCGTTGTTACATTTTAATCCCATTTGATTAATTCATTTAATAAATAATTTACCTGATATTCTTTTAACTGATTGGAAGGATTTGGGCGATGTAAACGAATCATGTGTTTTAAATCATGATGAAAAAAGGCCACCCTTGAGCCAGAAGTTTTTCCCTTCGAAAATTCTTCATAACCATACGCATGCAACAACGTTCTGATTTCTTGAAATGTAAAATCCTTAGGCTTTGATTTCAGTCGCAAATATAGCTTTTCTTTTTTGGACATTGCAAAAATATTTTTGCAAGATGCACTAATAAAATAATCAAAAACCTAAAACGGATTTTAATAGCTAAAATGATCAATTAGCTGATATTCTACATAAATAAGTTAAAGTAGAGACGCGATACCTCGCGTCTTTTGGGTATAAAAATGACCATAGGTTTGAGCCTGAGGATATTTAAAAAAGACGCGAGGTATCGCGTCTCTACAACAGAATGTTCTTGTCATTAACTGTGAAGTGCTCGTTTAGCGGTTGCCGCTAGACATGCTTCCTTCATAGCCTCCGTATACGTCGGATGTGCATGCGACATACGTGCAATGTCTTCTGCTGAGGCCCTAAATTCCATGGCGACAACTGCTTCGGCAATCATGTCAGCCGCTCGGGCGCCAATCATATGAACCCCTAGGATTTCATCTGTTTTGGCATCTGCTAAAACTTTCACCAAACCATCCACGTCCATCGACGCAGCGGCGCGACCCAAAGCTTTGAAAGGAAAAGATCCTTCTTTATAGGCAATTCCAGCAGTAGCTAATTCTTGTTCTGTTCTTCCCACGGAAGCCACTTCAGGCCAAGTATATACCACTCCAGGGATCAAATTATAATTGATATGCGGCTTTTGACCCGCAATAACTTCTGCAACAAAAACGCCTTCTTCCTCTGCTTTATGCGCCAACATAGCCCCGCGGACCACATCGCCAATCGCATATATCCCAGAAACTGAAGTTTGCAAGGTATGCTCATCTACGGCAATTCGACCGCGTTCATCCGCCACTAAACCAGCCGCAGCTAAATTCAATCCATCGGTATAAGGTCTACGACCGATACAAACTAAGCAATAATCGCCCTTGATTTCAACAGATTCTCCTTTTGAATTTTCAGCTTTAACCGTTACTTCAGATCCCTTCACAGAAGCACCAATCACCTTGTGTGATAAATAAAATTCGGCACCTAATTTGGCAATCGACTTTTGCAATTCCTTGCCCATCGTCTTGTCCATGGTCGGAATCATGCTATCAGCAAACTCAATAAAACTAACTTTTGAGCCTAAACGGGCATACACAGAACCCAGTTCAGCACCAATAACTCCAGCCCCAATCACGATTAAATGCTTCGGAACTTCTGTCATTTTTAAGGCCTCTGTCGACGTAATAATGCGTTTTTTATCGACCGGTATAAAAGGCAAAATAGTAGGTTTTGAACCTGTCGCGATGATGATGTGTTTTCCAGTTAAGACCTCTGAACTTCCATCTTCCTTCGTTACTTTCACCGTTTTGGCTGAATCAAAAGAACCTAAACCATGGAAAGTACTAATCTTATTTTTCTTCATTAAAAACGAAATCCCCCCATTCATTTTCTCCACGACTCCCGTTTTCCGAGCAATCATTTGCTTTAAATTAACTTTAGGTTTAGCAATATCGATACCATGCTCCTCAAAATGATGTACCGCATTGTAATAATGCTCAGATGAATCCAACAAGGCTTTTGAAGGGATACAACCCACATTCAAACACGTTCCACCCATCACGGCATACTTTTCAATGATAGCGGTTTTCAAACCTAATTGGGCCGCACGAATGGCCGAAACATAGCCTCCTGGGCCTGAACCAATTACAATGACATCAAATTCTTGCATATAGGCGTTGATTAAATATCTAATAATAAACGAGCCGGATCTTCAAGCAATTGCTTCACCCGAACTAAAAAGCTAACCGATTCCTTGCCATCAATAATTCGATGGTCATAAGACAAGGCTAAGTACATGATCGGTCTAACCACAATTTGGCCATCCACCACCACGGCACGTTCCACAATATTGTGCATTCCCAAAATCGCAACTTGGGGTGCATTGATAATCGGCGTAGATAACATAGAACCAAAAACGCCTCCATTCGTAATGGTAAACGTTCCTCCACTCATTTCCTCTAAACTCAATTTATTGTCGCGAGCCTTAACTGCCAAACGAACCACTTCCGACTCAATTCCGGCCAATGATAAATGCTCCGCACTGCGAATCACTGGAACCACTAACCCCTTTGGAGCTGATACCGCAATAGAAATATCACAATAATCATGGAAGATCATTTCTTCTCCGTCAATTTTGGCATTCACTGAAGGAAATTCCTTTAATGCTACACAAACCGCTTTGGTGAAAAAGGACATAAATCCTAAGCCCACGCCATGCTTCTCTTTGAACTTATCTTTGTACTTAGATCTCAAATCCATCACAGGCTTCATGTCGACCTCATTAAAAGTCGTCAACATAGCCGTTTCGTTCTTCACGGCCACTAATCGGCGCGCGACTGTCTTACGCAAAGAACTCATTTTTTCCCGACGAACACCTCGGGCATCGCTTGGGCCATTAGAAACAGCCGCCGCAACAGAAGGAGCCGCAACAGAAGCCGCCGCAACAGAAGCCGCCGCAACTGAAGGCGCAGGCGCTGCCTGAGCACCTGGAACTGCATTTTGTGCATCTTCTTTAGTTATTCTACCACCCACTCCACTTCCTGCTACAGCATTAGCCGCAATTCCTTTTTCGTCTAGTATTTTGGCAGCAGCCGGAGAAGGATGTCCAGCAGCGTAAGAACTATCGGCAGCAACAACTGGAGCTGGAGCCGCTGGGGCAACAGCCGCAGAGGCATTCGCCACAGGAGCTGCCACCATCCCGCTAGTAGCTGATGTCCTTGCGGCATCAGTTTCCGCAACCGCACCTACCGTAATTTTAGCTAATAAACCTCCTATACCTACTACTGAGCCTGATTCGGCAACAATCTCCAAAATTCCAGTAGCCTCAGCAGGCAACTCAAAAGTGGCCTTATCTGACTCCAATTCACAAATTACTTCATCAAGCTTAACCGAATCTCCCGATTTTTTATTCCAAACAGAAACCGTTACTTCCGTGATGGACTCGCCCACTGCTGGAACCTTAATTTCCAAAACCGTTGCATTAGTTGCTGGTGCAGCAGCCACCGCTACTGGAGCAGGTGTCGCATCCGCTTGCACAACAGGCGCAGCAGGAGCCGCTTCAGCCACGACCGGAGCCGCAGGAATCGAAGCTCCAGTAGCAGGTTCAATCGAACATATAACGGCTCCGATGGGCAATACATCCCCCTCAGAAGCTACAATATGCAATATTCCCTCCGCCTCAGCAGGCAATTCAAAGGTCGCTTTATCCGATTCTAGCTCGCATAAAACCTCATCTAGTTTCACATAATCACCCTCTTTTTTATTCCAGGTAGCTACGGTCACTTCGGTAATCGATTCACCCACAGCGGGCACTTTCATTTCTATGGCCATGGTATTCGGCTTAAATTAAATTATTCAAATGCTTTATTTACTAAGGCTGCTTGTTCCTCAACATGCACCTTCAAAAATCCTGTTGCCGGAGACGCGCTTTTTTTCCGAGCGATTAAACCCTTAAAGCGAGCCCAACCAAATTCCCTAATGATATAAGACCAACAGCCCATATTTTCAGGTTCCTCTTGCACAAAGTAGAGATCGGCCGATTTATATTTAGCCAATTCAGCTTCAATTTGTTTCAAAGGCAATGGGTGTAATTGCTCAATGCGAACGATCGCTACATCTTTTCTTCCGTCTTTTTCTTGGCGTTCCAATAAATCAAAATAAATCTTTCCACTACACAATAACACCTTTTTAACTTTTGATTTATCCGCAAATCCATCTCCAATAACTTCTTGGAATTTCCCCTTCGTAAGATCTTCAATTGGTGACATCACTTTAGGGTGACGAAATATCGATTTAGGCGACATCACGATCAGTGGCTTTCTGAATTCCCAGGTCAACTGGCGTCTCAAGGCATGAAATATATTAGCAGGTGTCGTTAAATTAGCGACAATCATGTTGTTCTCGGAGGCCAATTGCAAAAAGCGTTCAGGTCTGGCGTTTGAATGCTCAGGTCCTTGGCCTTCATATCCGTGTGGCAATAACATCACCAAACCATTTTGGGTCCCCCATTTCGACTCATGGGAACTGACAAACTGGTCTATCATAGTTTGAGCCCCATTCACAAAATCACCGAACTGAGCCTCCCAAATCACTAAAGCATCTGGATTAGCCAGCGCATACCCAAACTCAAAACCCAATACCCCATACTCAGATAAAAGTGAATTGTAAATTTGAATTTTTTCTTGGCCCTCCTTAATGTGATTTAACGAGCAATAATTTTCATTGGTATTGGCCTCATGCAAAACCGCATGCCTGTGTGAGAATGTACCCCTCTGCACATCTTGACCTGATAAACGAACCGGCTTTCCCTCCAAAAGCAAAGAGCCATAAGCCAATAATTCTGCTGTCGCCCAGTTTAACTGCCCCTTAGCAAAATAGCCCTTTCGATCTGCAATTACCTTTTCGATTTGCTTTAAAGCGACAAATCCCTTCGGCATCGTGGTTAAAGAATTAGCCACTAGATCTATAGTCTCCTTTGAAATGGAAGTTTTAGGCGAACTTTCAAAATCTTTTTCATTGGAAAATCTCAATAAAGACCAACGATTATCTAATTTAAGTGGGATGTAAGGAGGGCGAACTTTTTGTTTCACCATATCTAATCTAGCCTGCAACTCAGCCTTGAATTCAGCATCCATTTGCTCAGCTAATTTCGCTTCAATCTCCCCCGACTTAATTAATTTCTGTGTATATACTTCCCTAGGATTCGGATGATTTGTAATGTTTGCATACAAAGTAGGCTGCGTAAATCGTGGCTCATCTGACTCATTATGCCCATTTCGACGGTAACATACCATGTCGACAAACACATCCTTGTTAAATTCTTGTCTAAATTCAGCCGCCATTTTGGAAACAAAAACGACTGCTTCAGGATCATCCCCATTCACATGAAATACGGGGGCATCCAAGATTTTAGCTACGTCGGTGCAATAAATGGCTGAACGTGCATCCTCAAAATCTGTGGTAAACCCTACTTGGTTGTTGATCACAAAATGGATGGTACCTCCTGTTGAATAACCCTTCAAATTAGCCATCTGAGTCACTTCATAAACAATTCCTTGACCTGCAACTGCTGCATCCCCATGAATTAAAATAGGCAAAACCTTATCATAATCACACGCATAATGCGCGTCGGCACTGGCCCGACAGAAGCCTTCCACCAACGGATTCACCGCTTCTAAATGCGATGGATTGGGAGCAAGTTTCAACGAAATTTCATTTCCTTTCGGCGAAATATGTTTACTAGAATAGCCTAAATGATATTTTACATCTCCGTCGCCATGAATTTGATCCGGCACATTTCCTTCAAAACCATCGAAAATAGATTCATACGATTTATGCATGATGTTAGCCAAAACATTCAATCTTCCTCGGTGTGCCATGCCAATCATCGCTTCTTTCACACCCGAATCAGCAGCCACATTAATGATGGCATCCAAACCGGCAATCGTGCTTTCCCCTCCTTCTAATCCAAAACGCTTTTGACCTAAATATTTGGTACCTAAAAAATTCTCGAAAACAACCGCCTCATTGATTTTCTGAAGGATTAACTTCTTTTCATCTAAACTCGGCTTGAAGGTCATCGCCTCCTTTTCAATCTTATTGCGCAACCATTCTTTTTGTTGGACATCACGTATATATGAATATTCAAAACCAATAGAGCCCGCATAAATAGTATGAAGAGCGTTCTGAATATTTCTCAGGGTCGTTGGACCCAAATCCATAAAGCTACCCGCTTGGAAAACCGTATCTAAATCGGCATCTGAAAGTGAATAGTCCACTAAATCTAAACGAGGTTTACGATCTTTACGGACACGAACTGGGTTTGTTTGGGCCAACAAATGTCCACGTGAGCGAAAAGCTTTAATCAAACTGATCACAGACATCTCTTTTTTAACATGCTGAATGTCAGGAACTTGATTAGCACTGGAGCCTGATCCTAAACTATTTTGAGAGGTCTCCCCTTTCCAGGATTGAGAAAAATCAAAACCCTTAAAAAAATCACGCCAAGAGGTGTCTACCGAATTGGGGTCTTGAATATATGCATCGTACAAATCTGAAATGACTTGTGTATCTGCAATGGCAACGTAGGAAAATGGATCCATAAGTATATTTCTGGGGCAAGCTGCCCAAGAACAGTTTCAATATTTATAATTATTTGGCCTAAAAGGTAATCTTAAAAATCTACGCAATTTACTACAAGCAATGTAATTATCCCATAAATAAATGATGGATTTTGCATTTAAGTGGACAAATTTCATTTGAAAAAATGCAAATCTAAAATGCTTTAAATTATTCTTTAATAATTTCAATTTTATCTTTCAAAAATCAAAAATATTCCAACTCTATTTAATGTCTAAATTCCGCTAATTTTCCATTTCCGGTATCGAGTTCATACCGTAGAAAGATTTGGTGAAATCCTGAAGCAGTTGAGGAAGTCGTTGAATTCGCTGATCCGCTAATGCCAGCGGGTAAAGTGGAAACATTTTCACCTAAAAAATCATAGCCATATCCCACCTTGAAATTTTTCCCTAAGGGTGCTTCTACACTTCCTATTAACGCTGGGTTGCCAAGTTCAGACCCGGTATTTTGCCACCAAAGGCCAAAACCCAAACGTTCTTGCCACCAGAAAACACTATATAGGTCAATTTGCGTATCTAATCCTTTTATAAATCGAATCACGCTGCCTGATTTCAAGGCATTACCTGATTTAGCTTTAAAAATATATTGCCCCTTGATGTACATGGGACTTGTCGACTTCCAATTCATTTCTTGCATTTGAACGGCTGGCTGACTAAAAGATAAAGTAAATTCATCTTGTTTGAGTAAAAATCCCCACCCATAGGAACCGGTTAATTCACTCGTACCACTCCGACCGATGACTGGATACTGATTGATTCCTATTTGGCCTCCTGCTCTAATTTCCCGACCACGCCCAAAAGAGATGGATTTAGCCAATAGCCCCGCTAAACCTAAGTTGGACGCAATACCCCCCAAAGGCATGGCATAGGCTTGGTCCGTGTTATAGGCCAAAAACCCCATTCCCCAAGAATTATTTTTGATCGGCTTGTCAAACGAAAAATATTGTTGGGACGAGCTCGACATCCCAAACTGCTGAATCAATGGCTTTTTCCGATAAATCCCTGTCACAGAAATAACCCCATTCGCACCGGCCTCAGCGGGATTTAAGGAAAGCGGCATAAAAGGATACACCATTCGAAGAGCTTCCTGCTGGGCTGCTGTTAAATAAGCCATTAGACAAAAGCAAAAAATAAGTATTCGATTAAACATAAATAACTGACAATATGACACCCAAATTATTTTTGGAAAGTAAATTGATAAACGATGATCCAAATTTATAATTTTTAATCGCATAAAAAATGAAAGAAACAGGTAACATCTCCATTCACACCGAGAATATTTTTCCAATCATCAAAAAATTTCTCTATTCGGACCACGAGATTTTCCTTCGTGAGTTAGTTTCAAACGCAGTAGATGCCACTCAAAAAATTAAACGCCTGAGTTCCATCGGTGAATTCAACGGTGAATTAGGCGAGTTGAAGGTTAAGATAAGTTTCGATAAAGACAAGAAGACCATCACGATTTCAGATAATGGAATCGGTATGACGGCGGAAGAAATAAAAAAATACATCAACCAGATTGCTTTTTCAGGAGCGACAGAATTTGTCGAAAAATACAAAGACAAGGGAGATGACAAAGGAATTATCGGACATTTTGGACTAGGGTTTTATTCTGCCTTCATGGTAGCTAAGGAAGTTGAGATCATTTCAAAATCGTACCAAGATAAGTCTGAAGCTGCCAAATGGATTTGCGACGGATCGACCGAATACACCATTTCTGCTGCTAAAAAGAAAACGAGGGGAACGGATATCATTTTACATATCGCTGAAGATTCAGAAGAGTTTTTAGAGGAGTTTAAATTGAAGTCCATCCTGGAGAAATATGGCAAATTCCTTCCAGTAGAGATTGAATTCAACGAGAAGGTCATCAATAACCCAAATCCAATTTGGACCAAAACTCCAGCAGATTTAACAGATGAGGATTATTTGAAATTCTATGAGGAGCTTTATCCATTCCAAGAGAAGCCCTTATTTTGGATACATTTAAATGTCGATTATCCATTTAACCTAACTGGGATTTTATATTTCCCTAAGGTTAAAAACGAAATGCAATTGCAGCGTGAGAAGATCTCCTTATATAGCCGACAAGTATTTATTACGGATGAGGTAAAGGATATTGTTCCTGAATTTTTAATGTTGTTACATGGGGTGATTGACTCTCCAGATATTCCATTAAATGTTTCGAGAAGTTTCTTGCAGGCTGACTCAAATGTCAAAAAAATCAACAGTTACATCACGAAAAAAGTAGCTGATAAATTACAAGAATTATTCAAATCTGATCGCCCAGCTTTTGAAGAGAAATTTGCTAGCATAGGCCTATTTGTTAAATATGGCATGATTTCAGATGAGAAATTCATGGAAAAAGCGAAGGATTTTTGTTTAGTTCAGGATACAGCGAGCAAATACTTTACGCTGGACGAATATGCAGAAGAAGTACAAGCCGCGCAGACCGACAAAGACGGAAATAAGGTTTATTTGTATACGACAGACCAAGAACAGCAAGATGCCTTTATTCAATCTGCGAGTCAAAAAGGCTATTCGGTTTTGAAAATGGATAATATGATTGACAGTCATTTTATTAATACCATTGAAACCAAAATTGAAAAAACGCAGTGGAAGAGAGTCGACGCAGATGCGGTAGATAAATTGATCGATACAGGGATAAACCTTGAAGCTATATTAACAGATGCACAAAAGGAGTCCGTTAAAAAAGTATTTGAGGATGCTCTTCAAGACAAGCAAAAGATTGTTGCCGTAGAAGCAATGTCGCCAGACGAACTTCCGGCCATTGTTACTCAAAATGAGTTTATGCGCCGTATGAGTGATATGTCCAAAACTGGTGGCGGTGGAATGGGGATGTTTGGTGCCATGCCAAATACTTACAACATTACCATTAATGCCAATCACCCATTGATCAGTAAATTGGCCGATTTAAAATCAGAAGATGAGCAAAAGGCTTTAGCTAAGCAAATCTCAGATTTAGCTTTACTCTCACAAAACCTATTGACCGGCTCTGATTTAACAGCGTTTATCAAACGAACCGTGGGTGGGTTTTAACCATTGATAAAAGGAAAAATAGGTAAGAAAAATAGGTAATAAGTAAAAATTAGGTAATAGGTATTACTTATTACCTAATACCTAATACCTAACCTACTGCTTCCTAACAATTAATTTCTTGGTAGCTACCGAACGACCGTCGATGCTCAACTGATACATGTACATTCCGCTATTTAATTCGCGCAATGAAATATGTGTGGTTTTCTGATCTTTTTCCAACACCACATCTTTAACTTCTTGGCCTAAAACATTGTAAAAGGTTAATTTAACTTCACGTACAAACGAAGCAATTTGAAAGTCAATGTCAACAAAATCTAACGCTGGATTTGGATATACATGAGAAACCCAAACTCGATCGTTTGAGAACAAATAATTTTCTGAACTATTTTTAGTTTGAATCTGCGCCAATGCCGAATTGCCAACCAATAGGATTGCAAAAAACAAAAAGCTAAATAAGCAGGTTCGTAAATTATTTTTCATTCCAAAAGATTATACTCAAAGGTAAGGATTTCTATTAAACGTGTACGTTAGGCCAACATTCAAAACGCTATTAATGGCAAATTTTAAGGTTTTTTAACAGTATTTGTGTACTTAACGCGCTCCAACAAATATGTCAAAGTCACTTTTTCCTTATCTCGCCATTTAAATCCATCCAAGTATTGTAAATCTTCGGTCCACTCCTTAGGCGGAATGAATTTAGCTTCTGGCTTGGTGATAAACGTAATCTTCTTGACTTTATTGTCCTCAAAAAATAAATTCATCCGACTGCATTCGACTCGGTTCATCCCTGTCGTGACCTTTTTCTCATCCATCACGTAATAAATACTTTCCCCATTTCCTTCTACATTGACACGCTTCAACTTACTTTCTGGGTCAAAAAACACCCAAACTTTTCGGCCTTTGATTTGATTAAAATGATCCGCCGAGTCCTTAGAAATAACAAAAGATTTACCCCGAAGACGCATTTCCTTCAACTTTTGATTCGTGAGAAACAAGGAAATCGAATCCGCCTGTGATTGGGAATCATTGGTCCACAAAATGGGCTTTTGGTAAAAGTGAATGACGGAATCCGTCACATCATAGGCAAGTGAATCGCATTTACCCGATAAATCGGATTTATAGAGCAAGACATTTTTATAGGCGTATAATTTACGAATCGAATCCTTCTTGTTGTTTAAAGAAACCAAAGTGTCCGCCGTTAAATATAACGTGTCTTTTTCCATGATGTTCTTCATTAAGGCATGTCCATATACGCGAGTAAGACCCGTTTTTCCTGCATACCGACCATGATCCCCGGTTAAAATCACTTTTTCCTTTTGGCTCAAAAACTCAACCCTTCCCCTAGCAACACCTATTTGAGTCGGCGAATCATAAAACAAGGTATCCGCAGACAAAATATATTCATCCGTTTTAGCTGTAGACCGACCCGTGAAATTGGATACCTTCGTTTGTGTATTATAGAATCCTGCTGAGGTCAAGACGGTGTCTTTTTTACTAATAATCTCCGTGGGACATATGAAATAGGCCTCTTTTGAAGCTGTATTGTACCGCAAGGAATCTGCTCGAACGGCCCCTCCATCTTTGTCAATCACCCGAACTTTTTCCTTAAATAGGAAATTTTTGGTCACCGTATTATAAAAACCTTCCTTGGATGTCAATGTAGATTTCTTGTCAATAATCTTTGCTCCCGTATGGTAGATGGCCATTTTTGAGTTCAAGTCATAGTCAAGTTTATTGGTATTCAAGATAATGGTATGGTCATCCAGTTTCACGTGCCCCGACATAAAAGCCTGGCGCATATCCCCATTGTACAAAGCGGTATCACCCGTAATGGTCACCGTATCTGCTTGAATGATTTTCACATGGCCATAAGCCTCTACATTGTTGGTCGTCGAATTAAGAACCGCCTGATCACAACTTAAAGTCGTGGTACCCTGACGCAACAATACGTGCCCCAAAAGCTCCTTTCGCATAACTAAATCTTGTTGGTATCCTTTTAAGCTATCGGCCCGTATTAATTCTACTTGGCTTTGTCCCTGACTTATCCAAGGCAAAACCAAAAAGAAAAACATTAAAATTCTAATTATATACGGCATCTTAAAAGCGAATCGTTAATTTCGCTAATTGTTTTGAACGCGCAATTTACCAATTTTATGCTGGAAGATTTTATCAATTTTGTCCAAAAAGAGAATTTATTCAAGCCAGATCGTAAAATACTGATTGCGGTCAGTGGTGGAATTGATTCCATTGTATTATCCAAATTGTTTTCTTTAGCAAAATTTAATTTTGGTATCGCGCATGTAAATTTCAGTTTGCGAGGAGAAGAGTCATTGGCCGATGAAGTATTTGTAAAAAAGTTTGCCAAAACATTGAAAGTACCCTATCACACCATATGTTTTGATACGAATGCTTTTGCTGAAAAGGAAAAGTTGTCGACTCAAGTAGCAGCCAGAATTCTTCGATATACTTGGTTTGAAGAAATCAGAATAAAAAACAATTACGATTTTATAGCGACCGGACATCACCAATTGGACAGTGCCGAAACGATGTTGATCAACCTCACCCGAGGAACGGGCTTAGCCGGATTTCATGGGATACCTATAAAAAATGGGCATATCATCCGACCTCTTTCGTTTGCAAGTCAGGAAACAATCTATGATTTTGTAGTCGAGCAAAAACTGGCTTGGCGTGAAGATTCGAGTAATCCTACGACTAAATACCAACGAAATTTTATAAGGCATGAAATTATGCCAAAATTTCAGGAGTTAAATTCTCAATTTGAACAAACGCTCGCAGACACGAGTGAAAAAATTCGAAATATTGAACATTGGATCTCAGCGGAGTTAAATGAATTTAAAGGTAATCGTGTGACCAATGATTCAGATGGCAATATTTACGTGCCCATAGGCGATGGATTTTCGAAAGAAAAATGGACGGTCATTGCCCAACAATATCTACAGGAATTTAATTATTCTTTTGGCGTGATCAATCAAATTTTGGCGCATCCCGCTGATAAGGTGGGGAAACTCTTTGAATCGCCAAGTCATATTTTAAACATTGATCGAAATCAATGGGTCATTAGTCCTAAAGATCACGCAGCATTCAAACCTATTTTAATCCAAGAGGAAGATGAAATCATAGCGTTTGGATCCAATGAACTACACGTTTTTATTGAGGAAAATAATGAATCATTTGTGCCATCTACTGCTCCCAATTTTGCTTGCTTAGATGCAGATAGCTTAGAATTTCCATTAGAAATTAGAAAATATCAAGAGGGTGACTGGTTTTGTCCTTTAGGCATGAATTCCAAAAAACTAATCTCAGATTTTTTGACAGATAAAAAAGTACCCTTGAACATCAAAAAAAATACGCAAATCTTACTGAGCAAAGGATCTGTTGTCTGGGTAATGGGACATCGAATCGACAATCGGAATAAAGTAAGTGACAAAACGGAGACGGTGATGATTTTAGAAATTCGGCCTATGTAATTAAGGTCAGTCAGATAAAAACATAAAGCCACCTCGAAATAGACTGCCCCCAAAATTTAGACACTTAATGGGGGCATTTTTATGATTTAATGAATTTGCAAAAAAACTGAATCAATAAAAAATTCAAAACGGGATTAATCCAAGTTGCTGATAATTAATATCAAAATGCCATATCTGCCATTATGATTGCTTAATTTACCAAACTTCAATGCTAAGATAAGGCATCTATTAGACCCGAAAATAATAATCATATTAATACTATAATTATAAAATTACCAGTAGATATGATTGATAGCCAAAAAAAGAACGCGTACGATCCAAAAAAACATCATAGGAAATCCAGGCGGCTAAAGGAGTATGACTATTCTAAATCTGGTTTGTATTTCATCACCTTACTATGCGAAAAAAGAATACATCGTTTTGGTCAAATCAAAAACGGGAAAATGCAATTGAATGAATGTGGACAAATTGCTTTTGATGAATGGGTTAAACTACCAGAACGATTTTCAAAATTCAAAATGAATGTTTTTCAAATTATGCCTGATCATTTTCATAGCATTATTGAGTTAGTCGGCAAAAAAGAACCAGCGAGCCTTACGGCTGCCCCGATTGAAACGTGCTTGGGCAGGTGGTACGAAAACGACTCTAGCGCTAGCACAAAACTTGCTGCCAAAAACCAAAACAAGAATATTGCAGACATTATAAGCGCTTATAAATCGCTGGTTTTTAATGCCTGTCTAAATATTTACAAAGCAAAAAATAAAAAAATGGGTAGATTATGGCACCGAAATTACTATGAACGCATCATCCGAAATAAATTAGCTTACACTAGAATATCAAACTATATCATAAATAATCCCTCAAAATGGACTGAAAAAAAAGGCTAAAAGGTCAAAGACAACAAGATGAACCCCTTACATGGACCACTCTAGTACATGGACCACTCTAGTGCAAGGACCACTCTAGTGCAAGGGTCACTCTAGTGCAAGGGCCACTCTAGTGCAAGGGCCACTCTAGTGCAAGGGTCACTCTAGTGCAAGGGCCACTCTAGTGCAAGGGCCACTCTAGTGCAAGGGCCACTCTAGTGCAAGGGCCACTCTAGTGCAAGGACCACTCTAGTGCAAGGACCACTCTAGTGCAAGGGCCACTCTAGTGCAAGGGCCACTCTAGTGCAAGGGCCACTCTAGTGCAAGGGCAACCCTTGCGGTTGCCCCACCCCCACCTATCGTATCAGTTTCCGGTATTGCTCGGTACGAATCGGATCCAATAAACTCAAATACGCGAAGGCTTGTTGGCGCTCCGAAACACTCGCCTCATCCATAATAGAAAAAATCTCATCCGATTTGGCATCAAAAAACACACGGATGTTAGCCGCGCCAGGCCTCAATTGGTTCACCGTTCTAATCTGATTCAGCAAATCCAAAATCCCTTTCCTAGCCTCATCAGGCTTTTCTTTGAATGAATCCAATAAAATCCGATGGTAAATATAATTCACTTCCCGCATCCCTTGCACTTGTTGATTAATCAAATTTTCAGCAATCGACAAGCGAGACCGAACGTCAGTAACTACGCCCCAGCCCGATCCCGAAGTCTGAGCAAGGTTTGTTAAATTATTCAATTTTTGAACAAAGAAATCACCTCCATATTTACCAAAAGAATCATAGTGATACGCACAAGACAAATAGGCATAATAAGCTAATAAGGAGCTTAAATTATCAATAAAAGAATTGTCATTGTACGTAATAGGCGTCCCTGTTTGAAACTTGAAATTAAAACTCTTGTCAATCATATTTAAAATGACTGTTTCATAGGAAGTCCCATAAACGGGTCTTAATACTTGGACGCGTGCATTAGCTTCAAAATCCCCTTGGGCAGAGGCCTTTGTCAACAATAAATTAATGCTTAATTTGATTTTTTCTTCAGGCGCAAAATTATCCATGGACCAGCGACGACCCGATAGAAAATCCTGAGCGGTTCGCTGCAATTCCGTATAAATTTGGGATGATCCTCGCTGTTGGTCTAGCTGTAATTGCTCCGTATTGATTGTAACTGAAGCTAGAAGCTCCTGAGCGTTTAAAACTCGGGAGCCTAAGAAGCATAGAATTACAA
>CAMDJW010000006.1 GCA_945901025.1 Spirosoma fluviale
GCATCGTAAGATCGCGGTTTTTTTTTGCCCCAATAATACCTATTACCTGATTTTATGAAGGGACGAGGTTAACCCGTCCCCTACTATTACCTATTAACTAATACCTGTTACCTGATTTTATGAAGGGACGAGGTTAACCCGTCCCCTACAATTACCTGATACCTATTACCTAACATTTATTACTAATTTTATTTTGCAACAATGTTGCAAAATAAAATATTTTACTTATCTTGCAACAGTATTGCATTATTGATGTGGAATAGTCCATTGATATTCAAATTAATTAATATGAAAAAGTTGCTCGTTTTTTTATGTATTTTATCTGTTTCTTTTTCTTGTAAAAAAGAAGATCTTGAACCCGTTGATGATAATGAGCTAATTACTACAGTTGAATTAACATTTACAGATACAAATAAAAAAGTTAGTACCTTTTCTTTTCAAGATAAGGATGGAGATGGAAAAACTCCCCCAGAAAAATTTGATAAGATTGTTTTAGACAAGAATATGAGTTATTCTTTGGAAATTAATGTCTACGATGAGACGAGAAATCCTATGGTTAATATAACCGAACAAATAAAATTAGAAAGTGACGTTCATCTTTTTGTTTTTAAAATAGACCCAGCGTCTTTATTTAACTTAAAGGCCACTGACAAAGATAAAAATGGCTTGCCTATTGGATTATTATCTTCTGGGACTACTCAAAATGCTATGGGTTCAGGTAAACTAAATCTTATACTTAAACACCAACCTCCAATCAATGGAAAAGCAGTTAAAACGGGAAGTGAATCTGGTGGGAGTTCAGATATTGATTTGATTTTTGACCTATCTATTAAATAATTAAATAAATGTCTAAATATAAATTTTTAACAATAGAAAAAGTGGGTGTTTTGTTGTCAATTGTTTGTGCAGTTCATTGCCTGACCTTGCCTATTTTCTTATTTTTTGCTCCGTATTTGGCTAGCTCTTTTGCATTTAGTTCAAATCTAGAATGGATTTTAGTGATATCTAGTTTTGTATTAGCTGCTTTTATTTTAGTGTTGGATTATCGGAAACACCACCAACCACTTCCCCTTTATTTTTTGGGATTTGGAATTATCATAAAGGTCTTGGATATGGTTTTGGCAAATCAGTCTTATGCCTGGCTATTTGGCATCTTGTTAGGTGCTGTTATCAGCGCCGCTTATTGGGTTAATTACAAGCATAAAAAAACCTGTACTTGTAAAATAAGCGCTTAATCAAGAAATATTTACCCTTTTTAGTATCTTTACTCACTTAATTTAAATATCCTTTGTGAGTACTAATTCACCTATCGTTTATCAGCCTGTCATCGGCCTTGAAATTCATGCTCAGTTGCAAACAAATTCAAAAATTTTTGCAAGTGATCCTGTGCTTTTTGGCCAAAATCCAAATACCTTAATTTCGGCCATTACCTTGGGCCACCCAGGGACTTTGCCAAAACTTAATATTAGAGCGGTTGAATTTGCGATTAAAATGGGTTTTGCCTTAGGTTCTAAAATTGCCTCTTGGCAAAATTTTGACCGAAAAAATTATTTCTACCCAGATCTTCCAAAAGGATATCAAATTACCCAAGATAAAACGCCTATTTGTTTAGGGGGTTCTATTACGGTTCATCTTAAAAGTGGGGAGAAAGTCTTACCATTTCACCACATTCATCTGGAGGAAGATGCTGGTAAATCAGTACATGAGGGGGATAATCCATTTAGTTTTATAGATTACAATCGAGCTGGTACACCTTTAATCGAGATGGTCACAGAACCTGCTTTGCATTCTAGCGAAGAGGCATTTGCCATGGTTTCTGAAGTGCGGAAACTTGTGCGGTATCTAGGAATTTGTGATGGAAACATGGAGGAAGGCTCATTGCGTTGCGATGTGAACGTTTCATTGCGTCCGGAGGGCTCATCTACCTTAGGAACAAAGGTTGAAATTAAAAACATGAATTCGTTGCGCAATATCCAAAGAGCGATTGAACATGAAATTATACGCCAAACAGAGTCATTGAGTTCGGGCATACAAATTATTCAAGAGACCAGAACTTTTGATGCTCATTTGGGCATAACAAACAGTATGCGTGTAAAGGAATCGATGAATGATTATCGGTATTTTCCTGAGCCCGATTTATCTCCATTGGAAATTACGGAGGATTGGTTAGCCGATATTAAAGCTAAGATGCCTTTGTTGCCATGGCAACAAGAGAAAAAATTAATGGAGGAATATAATTTACCTGCCTATGACGCTCACTTTTTATCGGAGAGTAGGGAAATGGCGATGTATTTTCAGTCGGTTTATGAACATGCTGCTCATGCAAAGCAAATTTCTAATTGGCTCATGGGCCCAGTTAAATCCTATTTGAATGAGCATAATTTGTCGGTAGACCAATTTGTATTGAGTTCTGAAAACCTCGCTGAGATTGTTAATTTGGTAGAAAATCGTGTTATTTCGCATAATTTAGCGGTCCAACAACTATTTCCTTTATGTATTGAAAACCCGAAGCAAAGTCCATCCGAAATTGTCAAAGAGCAAAAATGGTCTCAGGAACAGTCAGGTGATGAACTGCAAGAATGGGTCAATCAGGCAATTGCTGCTTACCCTGAAAAGGTGAAGGAATACCAACAAGGTAAAAAGGGTTTGTTGGCCCTGTTTATCGGAGAAGTGATGAAGCGTTCAAAAGGAACGGCAGATCCTAAAAAAGTAAACCAATTGGTCAGTGAGGCATTAAGCCATTAAATGTAACGAGATGAAATATTTAATTATTTTGTGTTTGCTTGGTTTGATGTCCCCAAATTCTTTGGGACAGGGATTCCAAGTAAAAGTGAAAGCAACTCATGTCGTTCCCGACAGGAAAATATATTTAGAATGGATTAATGGAAGGGGGCAAGCCATCAAAGTAGATTCGATGTTGCCAAATGCTCAAAAGGAAGTCAATTTTAAAGGAACCATCATCGACCAAGGAGGATTCTACCTAGTTAATTTTTATGACATCCCTAATCCCCAAAAAGTACTTTTAATTTTAGAAGGCAAGGAGCTTGTTGACGTACAAGCCGAAGGAATCAATTTGCCTGAAAAGCCAGGCACTTATTCTGTCAAAGGAAATACACCCAATTTCACCTACATGAACCAATTGCTTCTAATTTCAAGAGAATTAGAAAGTAAAGTGACTGTGTGGAATGCAGAGATTCAAAAAAATCCTGCAGCTCAAGAGCGAATCCAAAAAGACTTTTCATTGGCTCAAGCGATTACCATGAAAAAGATCAAAGATCTCATTCCACTGATGGGTACAAACTTGGTGGCTTTGTGGGCGACCAATTTTTTACCTGCAGACTCCGAAATAGCAATTTTAGAAGCGGTTGGGGCTCGATTTAAAAAAGATAGACCCAATCATCCGCAGGTTAAACCCTTTCTTGAGAATTTAAAAAGATTAAAAGGGGTAGGCGTAGGTTCTGAAGCACCAGAAATCTCCCTTAGTCAACCCTCTGGAGAGCGACTCGCGCTTTCCTCTTTACGTGGTAAATATGTGTTGATAGACTTTTGGGCTAGTTGGTGCGGCCCCTGCAGGCGTGAAAATCCAAACGTGATTAAGACCTATGCCCGATTTAAAGACAAGGGCTTTGAAATTTATGGGGTAAGTTTGGATCAAGATAAAAGTGCTTGGTTAAAGGCGATTGATTCGGATAAATTAGTTTGGAAACATGTTTCCGACTTACAATATTGGAATTCAGTGGCCGCTCAGGCATACCAAGTTTCTGCTATTCCGATGACTTTTATGTTGGACAAGGAAGGAAAAGTCATTGCTAAAGGCTTAAGGGGAGAGGCTTTGGATCAATTTTTGACAAATTTATTTTCTGGAAAATAAACGGATATGAAGATAGCTATCATTGGTTGTGGGAATATGGGTATGGCTTTTGCCAATTCATTCATTCAATATAATTTAGTCCAAAAAGAGAATCTTTTATTAATTGAAAAAAATAAGGAGCGGGGAGAAATACTGCAAGAGCAAAAAGCTGGGGTGGTGGTGGATACCATTTCTGCTAAAATTTCGGATGTTGATTTAATTATTTTATCTGTTAAGCCTCAGGATTATCCATTAGTTTCGGAGGAATTGGCTCAATTTATATTACCGGGCCAATTAGTCCTTTCGATCATGGCGGGAATACCTATTGCTAACTTACAGGCAACTTTATCTCATGAATTAATTATTCGGGCTATGCCTAATACGCCTGCATTGTTGGGTATGGGAATGACTGCTTTTGCTTCGGCTTCGGCCGTAGGCTTTTCAGACATCCGGAAAGTTGAAAATCTAATTAACTCGACGGGCCGAGCGGTATTTTTGGAAGATGAGAAATTGCTAGATGCGGTAACAGGTTTGAGTGGGAGTGGGCCTGCTTATTTTTTCTATTTGATTAAGGCGATGATTGACGCAGGAGTTGAAATGGGTTTCGATGCAGCTATGTCGGCCTTATTGGTCAAGCAAACGATGCTAGGATCTTATCATTTAATGCAAACAAGTGATAAAAATTTGGATGAATTAATTCAAGCGGTAGCCTCAAAGGGAGGAACCACGGAAGCAGCTTTAAAAACATTTAAAGAGTTAGGTGTTTCGGAGGGTTTAAAGGAGGGGATTTTTGCCGCGAGAGATAGGGCTATTGATTTAGCTAAATAATTTAATCAAATAATCCTCGGTCATTAGTTTACTAATTTCCTCGCCATTAGGTGAAAAGTTAGGATTTGAACTTGCAAATAATTGCCCAATCAGGGCATTCATTTCCTCATTACTTAGTTTTTTTTGCGTGTATTTACTGGCGGTTTTATTGGCCATCGCTTGAGCAATTTTTTCATTTCGATGAGATGTAAAATCAGTATTCTCATTTTTAATTTGCTCCAAAATACCTTCAATGATTAATTGGCATTCCTCTTCTAAAATTCCGGATGGAATTCCTTGTACTAAGAAATTATGTTCAGAATCCATTTCCATTCTAAATCCAAGATCCTTTATTTCTTGCTTTATTTCTTGGAATAGAAGTTGATCCGCTGGATTTATGTGAATCGTCCGAGGGAAAAGTAATTGTTGGGACGCCCCGTTTTTCCTATTTAAATGATCATTAAACTGATCGTACAAAATCCTTTGGTATGCTTTTTTTTGATCGATTAACAGTAAACCATCCGTGATATGAATGGCTAAATATTTTTGTAGTACTTGGATAACCTGAAAATTGGGGGTGTTAACGGAATCATAATTCCAGTCATTTGCTTTACTTTGAATGGTTTTTGGCTCGTCGGCCGAGTCAAAAATTTTCATGCTTTGCAAGGAACCTTGTTGCTCAAACGCGCTAATATTATTATCCATTCCTTCATAAAGCTTCTTCCAAGCGTCCTGGGTTGGTCTTGCTTTAAACGTGTCACTTTTTTCAATGGTTCTTTGTGTCGAACCAAAGGTTGTGGGCACATTGAAATTTACATTGGTTTCAAAGTCGAGCGAAGGAATTAAATTATTAATGCTGAGGGTTTTTCTAACAGCTGCTTGGACGATGGCGTAAATTGAACGTTCGTCATCAAACTTTATTTCTGTTTTTGTGGGGTGGACATTGATGTCGATATGTGCGGGATCAATGCTCAGAAATAATACATAAAAAGGAAATGCACCGTCGGCCAGTAAACGCTCATAAGCGGTCATGACTGCATGATTTAAATAACTATTTTTAATGAATCGGTTGTTGACAAAGAAAAATTGTTCACCCCTTGTTTTTTTCGCGTGTTCGGGCTTGCCAACATACCCCTTGATACTGACATAGGAGGTGTGTTCTTCGCAGGCGGCTAATTGTTCACGGTAAGATTTACCAAATAGATCGACGATTCGTTTGCCTAATTTATCGGGGGGCAAAGAATACGTTTCTTGATCATTTTGAATGAAAGAAAATTTAATGCTAGGATTAGCCAATGAAATTCGTTGGAATTCATCTAATATATGGCGAATTTCAACGGGATTAGATTTGAGAAAATTCCTACGTGCGGGGATGTTATAAAAGAGATTACGGATGATGATCGAAGTCCCTTTGGCACATTGTACTAATTCCTGTGATTTGAGTACTGAGGCATCTATTTTGATTAAAGTGCCTAATTCGTCCTCTGCTCTTTTGGTTTTTAGTTCGACCTGTGCCACGGAAGAGATAGAAGCCATCGCTTCTCCACGAAAGCCCATGGTTTTGATGGTGAATAAATCTTCAGCCTTTCGGATTTTAGATGTGGCATGTCTTTCAAAACACATGCGAGCATCTGTTTCAGACATCCCCATGCCATCATCGATGACTTGAATACTTCCCTTTCCGGCATCTTTAATGATGAGTTGGATTGTGGAAGCCCCTGCGTCAATCGAATTTTCCATTAATTCTTTGACCACCGAGGAGGGTCTTTGCACCACTTCACCGGCCGCAATTTGATTGGCTATCGCATCAGGAAGAAGTTGGATTATGTCGCGCATGAATAATGAAATGATTAATTCTCTTCAAATCTCAAATAAAGCAAAAAAAAGGGAATGTTGCCATTCCCTTTTTAATTAATCAGGTAATTGAATTATTTTAATTCAACTTCAGCTCCAGCTTCTTCTAAAGATTTCTTCAAACCTTCCGCTTCGTCCTTGCTTACTCCTTCTTTAACCGCTTTAGGTGCAGCATCAACTACATCTTTCGCTTCTTTCAAACCTAGACCAGTAAGATCTTTTACTAATTTAACGACCGCTAATTTGTTAGGACCACATGCTTTTAAGATTACATCGAAAGATGATTTCTCAGCAGCAGCTTCGGCACCATCACCAGCGCCACCACCAGCTGCAGGACCTGCAACCATAACGGCACCAGCAGCAGCTGGCTCAATACCATACTCATCCTTAAGGATAGTAGCTAATTCATTTACTTCTTTTACAGTTAAGTTCACTAATTGTTCAGCGAACGCTTTTAAATCTGCCATTTTTTGAAAATTTAATAGTTATAAATTAATTATTTTATGAGGATTACCCTCTTGTTAAACGTATTAAAAATTATTCAGGTCGCTCAGACAAAGTCTTCACGATTCCAGCTAATTTCTTTTCGCCGCTTAATAATGCACTAATGACATTTTTAGCAGGCGATTGCAATAATCCGATCACTTCGCCAATCATCTCGTTTTTCGACTTGATGTTTTCTAGTGATACTAATTGGCCTTCGCCAATGTACAATCCACCTTCAATGGAAGCCGCTTTGAACTTGATTTTGTCTTTACCTGCTTCTTTTTTGAAATCTTTGATCAGTTTAGCAGGTAATTTAGCATCTCCTGTGGAGAAGATAATTCCTGTCATTCCAGTCAAAACTTCAGCATCTAAAGAACTGTAATCAGTTCCAGTTTTAGCTAATGCCTTTGAAATTAACGTGTTTTTGAACACCTTATATTCTACGCCTTTAGTAAAACACATTCTGCGAAACTGAGTTGCCTCTGCTACAGATAGTCCAGCTGTACTTGCCAAGTAGAAGTACGGAGTTGCCGCGAACTTTTCGCTCAACTCATCAATAATTTGATTTTTTTCTTCTCTTGTCATGATTACAATCCAGTTACTGTCCCTTTATCAATGATAATGCCCGGAGACATCGTCGATGATAAATTGATCGATTTAACATAAGTTCCTTTCGCAGAAGATGGCTTTAATTTCATCAATGTATTGATTACTTCTAATGCATTATCTACAATTTTATCTGCTCCGAAAGATACCTTACCAATCGAGGTATGGATGATACCAGTTTTGTCAACTTTAAAGTCGATTTTACCTGCTTTCACTCCTTTCACCGCATTTCCTACATCCAAAGTCACTGTACCCGACTTTGGATTAGGCATCAGACCGCGAGGTCCTAACACACGACCCAAACGGCCTAATTTTGCCATCACGGTCGGCATCGTAATGATTACGTCGATATCGGTCCAACCGCTCTCGATTTTTGCAATGTAATCATCCAATCCCACGTGATCAGCACCGGCTGCTTTTGCCTCCTCTACTTTATCAGGTGAACACAATACGAGAACTCGTACGTCTTTACCTGTTCCATGAGGTAGGGCAACCACGCCACGAACCATTTGGTCCGCTTTGCGGGGATCTACTCCTAAGCGAACATCTATGTCCACAGAGGCATCGAATTTTGTATAAGAAATTTCTTTCAAAATCTCCGCTGCTTTTTCAAGCGAATACGCTTGCGTTGCATCGTATTTTGAAAGGGCTTCCTTTATTTTCTTCGTAAGTTTTGCCATTACCTTTTAATTAAATTGTTAATTTCCGATTATAAAAATCAGAACGGTTTTTCACCGGAAACAGTAATTCCCATTGATCGGGCCGTTCCAGCAATCATACTCATTGCTGCCTCGACTGTAAAACAGTTTAAATCAGGCATTTTAGTTTCCGCGATTACTCGCACTTGATCCCAAGATACCGAACCCACTTTTTTCAAATTGGGTTGCGCTGAACCTGACTTCACCTTCGCTGCTTCCAATAATAATATAGGAGCAGGAGGAGTTTTTACAACGAAATCAAACGATTTATCCGCATAATAAGTAATTAGGACCGGCAATATTACGCCGTTTTTATCTTGGGTTCTTGCATTAAACTGCTTGCAAAACTCCATGATATTTAATCCTTTCGAACCTAATGCAGGACCGATGGGTGGTGAAGGATTGGCTTGGCCACCTTTGCATTGAAGCTTTACGTAGCCAGCTATTTCTTTTGCCATGTTAAAACATCGTTTATTTAGTGAATTAGAGGTTTATCTGCCAATAAGGGTGGAAGCTTCCTTATCTGATTCCCCTCCGGGTGACCCTCCCGTGTAACATTACGATCAGGCCCAATCCCCTTTTGAAATTTTCAAAACAGAAATTGCCGCTTTTTAAACGGACTGCAAAATTAGGGCTTTTATTCTAATTTGCAAATACTTTACATAAAAAAAGTCCTGAATTTTTATTCAGGACTTTTTCCAAATTAAAATTGAAACCTATTTTTCTACTTGAGAGTAATTTAATTCAAGTGGCGTATTACGGCCAAATATTTTCACCATAACGGATAGCTTCTTGCTGTTCTCATGAATTTCTTCAATCGTTCCCTCAAAAGTAGCGAACGGTCCGTCGATGACATGTACCGTTTCTCCTTTAATGAAAGTAACCGATGCAAATTCTTCGATGGCTGCTGACTCGTCAACCTTACCTAAAATACGATTAACTTCCGTTTGGTTGATCGGCATAGGTCTTTTTACATTAACCTTCACTTTTTTAGTCTTACCACCTTCAACCTTCTCTTCCTCAATTACTTCATTGGTCGTTTGTAAAAAGCCGATTACCCCTGGAGTAGAAGTCAATATATGACTAACCTCTCCAGCTAAATCTGCTTCAACCATAATATAGCCAGGAAATAAGTTCTTTTCGCGAATGACCTTTTTCCCTTTACGAATTTCGTAAATTTTTTCTGTCGGAATTAATATTTGAGGAACCGCATCAGACACACCTTGGCGCGCTAATTCGTTCTCCATATACGTTTTTACCTTTTTTTCTTGTCCTGAAATTGCTCTCAAAACATACCATTTAGTCTCTGCCATGGCAATTGTTGTTTGTTAAGGACGGGCCTAAACCCTAATTTAAAATGAACTATAAAATAAATCCAATCCAGTTTTAAAGGCTAAATCAACGACTCCTACCAATAAGGCAAAAATTAATGATGCAACCAAAACCAAAATAGAACTTGATTGGAGTTCAGTAAACTTAGGCCAAGTAACATTTTCCGTTACTTCTACCCAAGATTCCTTAATCAAAGATGTTATACTGCTCATATTTTCACCGGATTTCCGGTTTTTAAATTAATTACATTGCACGGGCACAAGGATTCGAACCCTGACCAAAGGTTTTGGAGACCTGCATACTACCATTATACTATGCCCGTAGAAAGGATTGCAAATTTAGGTAAAAAATCATAATTAACAAACCTCCTTATTTAATTAAAGCCTACTTACCATTGCGAATAGCTTGTGGGTTCCAAGAATTTACGTACCGTACGCGAATGGCTATTGGCATATTTCGCATCTCCTGAAATTCTTTTCCAATCTGGATCAGCTCCAAATTTAGCCCAATTGGCATCCCGTTCAGCCATGTTTTCAAAAGATACCATGTAACTCAAACATGGCGTATTTTCGCCTGCTAATACTTCACCAAAAAATACGTTATGCAAACCTACTTTATCAAAAACAGCTAATTCGGCATCATTGAACATGGCAATTTTACGCTTAAGGGCATCTTCATTATAGGCCTCATACGTTCTCCATTCATAAATTCTGCTCGCTTGTTTATTAGGCAAAGTTAACGCAGGATGTCCCGCAAATGCCTTGGCTAAATAAATGGAAACTTTCTCAAACATCGGTTTATCTAATCCTACCTGCTGAAAATATGCGCCAGAAGCTTGTTGGTATTCCGCATCTTTCTCCAACGCATCCTTATATCCAGCATAAGCGGACAGCGATCCAAATGGAATCGCTACAACTACGATCGCCGGCTCCGGCTTTCCATAATCCTTGAACACACCTACTTTTGAAACGCCATATTTATTTAAGGCAGGAATCAATGCTTTGGATAAATAATTCTCCAAAATATTGACGTTTCCCCGGAACTTCATCTGATAAGTTCTGATTTCATAAAATTCCTGTGCCATACCCGCATAGGAAATGAACAACAAAAAGAATACTATTTTTTTCATGCGCTTATTTTTTAATTAGAGGCAAAAAAAAGAGCGGCCAGTGACCGCTCTTTTCTACATCGACTAGAAAAATTAGTCTAAGATTTCAGTCACCTGACCTGCACCTACTGTACGACCTCCTTCACGAATCGCGAAACGAAGACCTTTATCCATAGCTACTGGGCTTAATAACGTAACATCAATCGTTAAGTTATCACCAGGCATACACATCTCAACTCCCGCAGGTAACATGATTTCTCCTGTTACGTCTGTTGTACGGAAATAGAATTGTGGACGATATTTATTAAAGAATGGAGTATGACGTCCACCTTCCTCTTTTGACAAGATATAAACCTCTGCTTTGAAGTGAGTATGAGGCTTTACAGAACCTGGCTTACAAATAACCATACCACGACGGATATCAGTTTTTTCAACACCACGTAACAATAAACCTACGTTATCTCCAGCTTCTCCACGATCCAAAATCTTACGGAACATCTCAACACCTGTAACAACAGATTTCAAGTTTTCAGCTCCCATACCTAAGATATCAACCGACTCACCTGAGTTAACAATACCCGTCTCAATACGACCCGTTGCAACTGTACCACGCCCTGTGATCGAGAATACGTCTTCTACTGGCATTAAGAATGCTTTGTCAACATCACGCTTAGGAAGTGGAATCCAGCTATCAACTGCTTCCATTAAGGCGTCAATAGTAGCTACCCATTTAGCATCACCATTCAATCCACCTAAAGCAGATCCTTGGATTACTGGAATGTTATCACCATCAAACTCATAGAATGAAAGCAATTCACGGATTTCCATTTCAACTAATTCTAATAATTCTGGATCATCCACCATATCCACTTTGTTCATGAATACAACCAATTGAGGTACACCCACCTGGCGAGCCAAAAGGATATGCTCACGAGTTTGTGGCATTGGACCATCTGTAGCCGCAACTACCAAGATAGCTCCGTCCATTTGTGCAGCTCCCGTAACCATGTTCTTCACATAATCCGCGTGACCTGGACAGTCAACGTGTGCATAGTGACGATTCAACGTTGAATACTCAACGTGTGCCGTGTTAATGGTGATACCACGCTCTTTTTCTTCTGGAGCAGAGTCAATGGAAGAGAAATCTTTTTTCTCAGCAAGACCTTTTTCAGAAAGAACTTTAGTGATAGCAGCTGTTAAAGTTGTTTTACCGTGGTCAACGTGGCCAATAGTACCAATATTTACGTGGGGTTTACTTCGGTCAAAATTCTCTTTTGCCATGATTATTTAGTTCTTAATTAAGTTATAAAAAGTTTCAAATGTGTACTTATCCATTCGGCCATTCGCTATTTCCTTCGCTTTCGTGCTAAGAGCCTTTGAGCAGGATTGAACTGCCGACCTCTTCCTTACCAAGGAAGTGCTCTACCACTGAGCTACAAAGGCATTACCTTGCGGCCTTTTGTGAATCTCTTTCGATTCACTAAATAAAAATTAGATATGAAGCGTTTTTTCTTCATATCCTATTTTATTCGAGCGGGAGACGGGGCTCGAACCCGCCACCTATAGCTTGGAAGGCTATCGCTCTACCAAATGAGCTACTCCCGCTTAATTTACAATCAATTATAAAACAGGCAGTTACGGCTATTTTATGGTGGGGACAGATGGATTCGAACCACCGTAGGCATTCACCAGCAGATTTACAGTCTGCCCCATTTGGCCGCTCTGGTATATCCCCATTTTCTTGGTTTTCAGCGAAACGTTTTGCTGAAATAGTTTGCAAAAGTACCTCATTTTTTTATTTCTGCAAACACCTGACCGAAAAATTTCTGATAAATTTTTATAATAAGCGAATACCAAAACTAAATCCAGTCAGATTAGGACTTGAATTTTTTTCAAACAAAGGGCTTAGATCGTAGTTGAAAAATAAATTTGGCAATTTCTTAAAGGCGAATTCTGCCCTCAATCCGTATCGGAATTGATTTAAATTAAAATTGGAAGAAACTCTACTCAAATTTTCGGTTTTTTCTTCGATGGATTTGGTCCAACTATCAATCCGATACCCTACATATCCCCCTAAACCCATCATTTGTACCCCCGAGTTTTTATTAAATACCACATGTGGCATGATGGGGATGTTGATGTAGGATACGGTCAACTTATTTTTACTAAAAGTTATATCTTTGCCCTGCGCGTCAAACACAGGTTGGAATATAGCTCCTTGATTTGCTTTTTGCACCATTCGATTATGGTCAAACATGAAATTATACCAATCAAAACTGATTCCTAAGCCTAACCTAAAAGCACTTCTTTTGCCCTTTACAAGGGTCAATGACTCAGAAAATTCAACACTTACGTACCTAGAACCGAATGGCTTTAATTCAGTATCTGTCTGCAAATAGTTCGGCGGATAGATCATGGTGGTAATCGGCGGAATTTCTCCCGATAATCCATTTAATCCCAAATATAGATTCATCCCATCGCGACTGAATAAATTGGCATTCTCCTTTTTTTGTTTGGCTTTTAGTGAATCTGGACCCCAATAAACACTTGTCTCCTCTCCATTTGATTCTTTTACCCGAACACCATTCCAGTCGACATGAACCTCTTCCTTTCCATCTTTTACATGAATTCCATTTAACCCAATGCGCATCTCTTCCTTGCCATCGCTATGAATGACTATTGCTTTACCTAGGCTATCCCTTTTCATATTGATTATTTTACCATCATCGTTTCGATAGGATTTATTCAATGTCTTTTTCGGAGCATCGTATTGAGCCAACGATTTAATGACTCCAATTTTGACACGGCTATTTCCAATTTGTACCGACAAACTACTGTCTCCTTCAGAATCTGTTCGAATGACACTTCGGATTTGTTGCCATAAACTATCCGACAAAACCAATCCCTTTTTCTCAAATACCTGGGTCAACTCCTCCTTCAAAGTTTTGGTCTTATCTCCTTTGGTTCCTAACAAGGTCTGGTTTCGTTTGTCAATTTTTAATAAAATCGAGTCCTGGCCTAGATGCGCCGCTTGCGCTGAAAAACTTAGCCACATACATGTTATTATTGCGATTGCTTTCATATGCTATTGAAATTGAATTTTTTGCTTAATGGTTTCCTCCGTTTGTACATATTTGTTTGCGACCAAATGAAAATTTTCTTTGATCTCACTCCACTCCCCCGGATCGCCCCTGATTACCTGTTTGATTTTTTTCAATAATTGACCAAAATTCCGTTTTTTCTGTATCGGATTCTGAGTCAAAGTGGGTCTTTCCTCATCTACCGATAATATTGGGTCAATCTTCACTTGGACCCAAATGACCTCTTCCTTTTCCGCCCCTTTATCTTCGGCTAAATTTGATGGGGAAGGAGGATTTTGTTGAACTACGGTATTTTCTCTTGTTGGCGCCGATAGAGCCTCAATAACAGATTTTTCAATTGTAGGCAGAATGGGCTCTCTCTTATTATCCGACTTTTGAATGATAATACCCGCGACCTTAATTGCCTTAGCGGTCATGGTTTTCGATACACGCTCTTTTTTAATAGGTAACGTTTGCATAGGGGCTTTTGCCGTGGACTTCGCACTGAGCGCCACTTCTTCTTTCCGCGGCAAAAACCATTGCCAGCCTAGACCAATGGCCACAGCCAATATCGCCGCCCATTGCCATGTTTTAATAAAAAACACTTTTGGCTTTTCCTCGGCATCTAATCGAGCCGATAACTTTTCCCAAAGCCCCTCCGAAATGGGGGAATTTTCCTCTTGCATCCTTCCTCGCCATTCCGATTCAATGGATTCCCAGTCCTTATCTGATCGATTTTTCATTATGTAATTCGTTTAATTTTTGTTGAAGTAAGCCACGGGCCCTCGATAACTGGGATTTTGACGTCCCCTCTTGAATCCCTAACATCTCTGCGATCTCTTGATGACTATACCCTTCAATCGCATATAAATTAAATACTGTTTTATACCCTATTGGAAGCCCTTCGATTAATTTATTCAACTCCTCCACGTGTAAATTCGCAAATGCATCCCCCACTTGGCCTATCTCAAATCCAAAATCCGTATCCTGAAATTTCATTTTCCCCTCCTTGCGCAAGGCCATTAAGGCCTCATTAACTATAATTCTTCGTACCCATCCCTCAAAACTTCCTTGCTCTTTAAACAGGTCAATCTTCGTAAAGACTTTCATGAATCCCTCCATCAATATATCTTCAGCCAAGGGGACCCGGCCCTAAATAGCGATTGCAAATGGCTTTCATTTTCCCAGCAAAGCGTTTAAATACCACCTCTTGAGCCTTTCGATCCCGCCTTTTGCAGGCTTGGACTAATTCGCGCTCGATGGTTTGGGAAGATAAAATTGGTGTCAATGGGCTAATTTTGGAATACGAATACAAAGATGGGCATTTTGTAGAAATGGTTGCGCGGGTTTGAAAACAATTCCAAATTCACGTTCTTTGTACGCAATATATTGTCTATGCCAAACAGCTCGCCCATTGGAATTTTTGACAGCGGAATCGGGGGACTTACCCTCGCTCATGCCATCACTGAGTTAATGCCCAACGAACCCATCATCTATTTTGGGGATACTGCGCACCTTCCTTATGGCGATAAGTCAGCTACAGCGATTCAAGCGTATTCGGTGAAAATCTGCAACCTTTTGTTGGAAAAGAATTGTAAACTAATTTTAATCGCATGCAATTCTGCTTCCGCGGCGGCCTATGATTTAGTCAAGGCCTATGTAGGTACCAAGGCGATTGTTGTCAATGTAATCGATCCCGTGGTTCAATTTTTAGATCAACACTGGTCAGGAAAAACGCTGGGGTTAATTGGGACCAAGCAAACCGTTAATTCTGGTATTTATTCTAATAAAGCGGAGGCCTTGGGAAAGGATATACATATTAAATCATTAGCTACGCCTTTATTAGCCCCGATGATCGAGGAGGGGTTTTTCAATCATACGATTTCAGAGCAAATTATTAAAGAGTATTTGCTGCAGCCTGTTTTACAAAACATTGATGGTTTGATATTAGGTTGCACACATTATCCATTGATAAAAAAGCAGATTGATCAGTTTTATCAAGGTTCCGTAGAAGTTATTGACACTTCTCTCATTGTGGCCAATGAGATTAAAAGGATCTTACAAAAAGAGGACTTGATGAATGAAGGAAAAGTGGTAGGCCGACAGTTTTTTGTATCTGACTACACGGATTCATTTGAGAAATCAACTCAAATTTTCTTTGGCAAAACGATTAAATTAACTCAATATCCTATTTGGGATTGATCTTACTTCCCTAATAATTGAGATACCTTTTGGCGCAATTTCCATCTCGAAATTCGTTCTTGCTGTACTTTCTTGCTTTGGCGAAACCATAAAAAAGCTACTGCTGCAACGGCTAAATAGGGTGCACTCAATAAATATAAAATACCCGTATTTAATCCGGTGGCGATATTGGAACGCCCATTTGATATAGTGCTCTCAATCGTTGTTCGGCACATAGCACATTGAGCATTCGCATCAATGCCAACCATCACTAGGCCAATAATCAAAAATAAGACCATTGATTTATACATAATAAGGGGATATTAAAAAATAAACAGCTACTCCAGAAAGGGACACATAAAGCCAAATAGGAAATGCCCAGCGAACCGCTTTTTTGTGAGATGCAATATCTCCACTCAGCGCATGATATATCGCGAACAATACAAGTCGAACTACGCCAATGGACAAACCGATATGGCTAAAAAGTAAAGTATAATAAATAGGTCTTATTAATCCTTGGCCTCCAAAAGAAGTCGAAGGGTTAGAGATATGATATAATATATATAAAATTAAAAATAGTCCTCCTTGCGCAAATGCGATTCCCATGGCCTTTCTATGACCAGCAATATTTTTATTTTTGATGGCAATAAAGCCAATGATTAAACTTAAAGCTGTTGTGCTATTGATCAACCCAATAACATGTGGAAGTATTTTAGTCCAAGCTCCTAAAGGTAATTTTGTTTGAATTCCAATTAATAAAGCTACCGCGATCGGAATAACCAATGAAATCAAATTGATTAATTTGTCATTTTTCGCGTTTTTTTCGATGGCAAATTGGCTCATAATGTTTTTTCGCTTGAATAAATTGTCTTTAATACTTTAATCTCAACTAATAATCGGTCTACCTCTTTTTTATCCGTACCCACATAAAAACCTCTGATAACTCCTTCTTTATCTACAAGTACTAACCTTTCTGAGTGGATAAATGTTTCGTCAGGATTTTTTATGGCCGCATCATATTCAGATGCATCGGCTAATGGAACATGAAATCCGTTTAAAATAAGCGGATAAATCACTTTTTTTTCTCCTGTCAAAAAGCTCCATTGTCCCTCATTGGCATCAAATCTTTTGGAATATGCCAGTAGTTTTTCTGGATGATCATATGCGGGGTCAACCGAAATGGAGATCAATTTCAGATCAGGGTCCTTGTTGAACGTATCTTGCACGCGAGATAATTGGCCTGTAATTTTAGGGCAAATGGCTCCACATCTGGTAAAGAAAAAGCTAGCCACATAAATCTTTCCTTTTAAACTTGATGAAGAAAAGCTTTGACCTTTTTCATTCACTAGATTGAAGGCAGGAATGGTTTGGAAAATGGTGTCTAGTTCTGATTCATCCCAACGAGGATTTAGGCGTTTGCCCATTTTAATTTCTCCTGTGGTGGAGTCGATGGCTGGAATGTAGCGAGGTAAGGCAAAATGATTTGTTCCCCATGTCTTTAGGCCTAAATAAATAAAGACAGGCAGTATTAATACAATAAATAATATGCCTATCTTCTTATTCATAACCCAATAAAGAATTGAAATCTAAACTCAATAAAGGTGTCCGCCTTCAAACATTAGGGCAGCTAATAACCAAACTACGAATAATGTGGGGATAAGCACCATCCAAATCAGGATCTTAACTTCATGTTTTAAGTGCATGAATTCTCCCACGATATAAAATGCTTTAACAATCGTCATTCCTGAGAAAATAGCTACACGTAGTGTGTTAGCGGGCAATGTAAATGCAATGACGAACTCTATGGCTGTTAAGACCAATAGTATCCAAAAAGTTTTCCAAATAGCCGCCGTTTGTGGAGCTGGAATTTCTTTTTCTGAGGTTTCGTGTGATACGTGCGAAGCCATAATATGATTAATTTTAAATTAAACTAAATAGAAAAATGTAAATACAAATACCCAAACCAAGTCTACAAAGTGCCAATAAAGACCTACTTTTTCGACCATTTCATAATGTCCACGTCTTTGGTAAACTCCAGTCGCCGCATTAAAAAATATAAGCACGTTTAATATAACACCCGAAAAAACGTGTGTACCATGAAATCCAGTGATAAAGAAAAATAAATCTGCAAACGCAGGAGGCCCATAGGGATTACGAACTAGGTTTGCACCTTCTATAGGTGTCATGACTCCATCCACTAATTGCTTAGCCGCGAATGATAAATCTTCAGGTCCATGAATAAAGTGCCCCCATTCCCAAGCTTGTGAACCTAAGAATGTAAATCCTCCGACAATCGTCCATAACATCCATTTTTCTACATCTTTTTTATCACCACGGTGACCAGCCTCAACGGCCAATACCATCGTAACAGAAGAGGCAATCAAAATGAAAGTCATTATACCAACGAAAACGAGTGGCAACGATATACCATGTAAAAATGGAACCGCTTCAAATACCTTTTCTGGAATAGGCCAATGTGTAGTAGAAAAATAAAAATCTTCTGGCGTCCCCTTCCAAGCAGGTTGGCTGAAACGAATCATTCCATAAGTAACCAAAAGAGCCGAGAATGTAAATGTATCAGATAGTAAGAAAAACCACATCATTAGTTTTCCATAACTAGCTTTAAGTGGTTCAGAACCACCTAACCATGATAATTTTTCCGGAACGGCAGGGGCAGCGTGAGCAACTGACATAGATAATAGCTTAATTGTTAATCAATAAAAATACATATAAATAAAGCCACAAAGCATCTAAAAAATGCCAATATGTGGAACAAATTTTAATTTGGGTCAACGACTTTGCATTTATTTTAAATCGAAATGCTGCAACTAGCGCAAATGTTAAAACGATTAGTCCAGAAACAAGGTGCAAACCATGTAAACCAGAAAATACATATACGAATGATCCCGACGGATTGCCCACAAAAAATACGTTCATTTCCACTAATTGGATCCAACCGTAAAATTGCATAATTAAAAATAACAATCCGAGTACAAAAGTAATAGAAATACTTATTCGAAGGGCATTAAATTGGTCTTTTTTTGCTGCAATTAACGCAAAATGCATACTTATACTACTCAATACCAAAACAATCGTACTATAACTAAATAAATCAGGTAATTTAAACTCTACCCAATTCCCTTCTGCCTTGCGGACAAGGTATGCGCTGGTGAATGCGGCAAATAGCATTAGAATAGAAACAATGAATAACCACATGGTAAATACCTTGGGATTAATCGACCTGGTTTCAGCAGGTTCAAGGGTCATTTTTTCAGTGTTCATGTGTTAAATTTTATCAAGAATTAAGGCAATTTGAATAATAATTAAATAAAAAAAAGAACCAAACATCATCCACCTGGCGGCTTTGTCTGTTGGTCGCATCATTAAATAAAAGGTTTGGCATAAAAATAAAGTTCCAGCTATCACGGTAATGATCGCAGATGTGATTCCGGCCATGTGAAGTAAATAGGGGATAAAACCTAATGGCACTAAAAACAAGGTGTAAATCATAATCGTAAATGCCGTTTTTATATCTTTCTTCCCATCATTTGGCAACATTTTAAATCCAGCTCTTTGATAATCTTCATCGGCTACCCAAGCAATCGCCCAAAAATGTGGAAATTGCCAAAAAAATTGAATAGCAAATAATATTCCTGGCTCCCAGCCAAAATGTCCCGTGGCGGCAACCCAACCGATCATCGGCGGAAATGCGCCCGGAAATGCGCCTACAAATACCGAAATAGGTCCAACTCTCTTTAATGGAGTGTACACATATCCATATAATAAGTAGGAAAGAAATCCTAATGCAGCTGATTTCCACGAAAAATAAAAGAGGAGTGACAAGGCTGCAGCGACTAAAATATAGCCAAAAATGGAAGCTTGTTTCGAATTTAAAGTTTCCGTGGGAAGAGGCCGATTAGCCGTTCGCTTCATTAATTTATCGAAGGGAATCTCCTTTAACTGATTGACGATATTGGCCGCGCCCGTTAATAAAAAGCCTGCTAATGAAATTAAAATTATTCCTAGTGGCTCATGTTTAATAGGAGCCAATATATACCCAAAAGCACCCGAGAAGGCCACGGTTATTGAAAGCCTTGATTTTAATAGGGCAATATAGGGTTTGATGTTAGACATGAATGGACTTGGTTCTGATGTAATTGTTTATATGTAGGCCAATTAACACCAGTGAAATGAATAAATGAATGGCTTGACTTCCTAAAGGGAATGAAAAATAGGCCATCAGAATTCCCGTTAAAAATGAAATGCCAATTAATGCCATCATTCCATGCCGATAGCGTTGTAAAATCGAGTCTTTAAGTTTATACCAAAGGATGAAGTGACTAATCACTAAAAACCATGAGAATGTTCGGTGCGATATAAACATAATACCTAATTGGCCTATCCACTCAGATTTAGCCGATTCCCCCAACTCCAATATAACATGATCCACGTTTTCCCTCACTTGAGTCCCTAATAATATTTGAAGAAACACAATGCATAAATTGATCATTATCCATTGGCGGTTTTCTATGTCATTAACTTCTGAAATGGAATGAATGTTTAAGGCTTTAATTAAAAAATAAATGACCCCGATCGACAAAAGCATATGTGCTGTGACCACGCCAGGTAAGAGAAATGAGTCAACTACATATTTTCCTAGGATAGCATTTAGGATGACTAAAATTAGCGCGGCCAATGTGTGTGTAAATATTTTTTTACTCTGTTTAAAGGCTAAGAACGTGGTGATGACCATGAATATTCCTGTTAATGCACCTAAAAGTCTATTCAAGTATTCGATCCATGTTTTGGTAGGATTAAATAGTACTTGGCCATGTAATTTCTCTTTGTATATTTCTTGGTAATTGAAAGGTAATTCTGATGCCTGAGTGGGTGGAATCATTCTGCCAAAGCATTTTGGCCAGTCGGGGCACCCCATTCCTGATCCTGTACTGCGCACGATTCCACCCGCTAAAATAAGCAAGTAAATACTAACTAAGGAAATTATTCCAAATGTTCTAAACACGTCGACAAGGATAAAAAAAAGATGCATCCAAATGATAATCATTTCGATGCATCTTGTATGAATGAGATTTTATTAATGGGTATAACTCTCGTTCTGAGCACCTAATAAACCTTCAATATCTTTTTCACGCGCTATTTCAGCATTTTCCTCATGGAGGTTGGATTCAAGTGTAGCTGAATGCGGTACGTTTTGAGGAATAAAATCCTCTGGAGCACCTGGTTTGCTATAATCATAAGGCCAACGATACACCGCCGGAATTTCTCCTGGCCAGTTGCCGTGCTCAGGATTAATAGGCGTCGTCCACTCCAATGTATTTGAATTCCATGGATTAGCCGGAGCAATTTTACCTTTGAATATTGAATAAAAGAAATTCCAAGCAAAGATTGCTTGAGCACTGAATGTAATGATCGCAGCAATCGAGATGAACATATTCATATCGGTGAATGCCGCCATACTATCATTTCCTAAAGCAGTAAATGTATAATATCTACGTGGGAAACCTGCGATTCCAATATAATGCATTGGGAAAAACACCATATAAACACCTACAAATGTGAACCAGAAGTGAATATATCCTAATGACTTATTCATCATACGGCCAAACATTTTAGGGAACCAATGATATACCCCAGCCATCAATCCAAAGAATGATGCCGCTCCCATTACTAAGTGGAAGTGAGCTACTACGAAATAAGTATCATGTAAATTAATATCCAATGCGGAGTTTCCTAGAATGATTCCTGTTACTCCTCCCGAAATGAACAAAGAAACAAGACCAATGGAGAACAACATCGCAGGAGTAAACACTAAGTTACCTTTCCATAATGTGGTGATGTAATTAAATGCTTTTACCGCAGAAGGCACCGCAATAATTAAAGTTAGGAACATAAATACAGATCCAAGGAATGGATTCATACCTGTCACGAACATGTGATGCGCCCAAACAATAAAGGCTAGTGCAGTAATTCCCATCATGGAGCCAATCATAGCTCGGTATCCAAAAATTGGTTTACGCGAGTTAGTTGCGATAATTTCTGAAGTCATTCCTAATGCCGGAAGTAAAACGATGTAAACTTCAGGGTGTCCTAAGAACCAGAATAGATGTTGGTATAAAATGGCCGAACCTCCCACGTTTGGAAGAGCCTGACCTTGAATATAAATTTCAGACAAGTAAAATGAGGTTCCAAATGAACGGTCAAAAATCAATAATAAAGCAGCTGATAATAAAACAGGGAATGATAATAATCCCAACACAGCTGTAAAGAAGAAAGACCAAATGGTTAATGGCATACGCGTAAATGTCATTCCTCTGGTACGTAAATTAATGATAGTACAGATATAATTGATACCGCCCATTAACGACGAAACAATAAAGAAGGTCATACTGGTTAACCACAAGGTCATACCTAATCCCGAACCTGGCATCGCTTGAGGTAATGCACTCAATGGAGGATAGATTACCCATCCACCTGAAGCTGGACCAGTTTCGATGAACAGGGATGAGAACATAATGACCGAAGACAAGAAGAAGAACCAATAAGATAACATATTGATAAATCCAGAAGCCATATCACGGGCTCCTACTTGTAAAGGGATTAAAAAATTAGAAAAGGTTCCAGATAAACCAGCTGTCAAAACAAAGAACACCATGATGGTTCCATGCATAGTCACCATAGCTAAATAAAATTCCTTATCTAGTTTACCGGAGTCATCGATCCAACCACCTAATATAGGTCTTAACCATTCCATCGACATTTCAGGAAATCCTAATTGGAGTCTAAATAAAATGGAAAGAGATCCGCCAATAAATGCCCATAAAATACCCGAAATTAGGTATTGCTTGGCAATGGTCTTGTGATCTTCTGAAAAGATGTATGTACGAATAAATCCTAATTCATGATGTTCGTGCTCATGATCGTGATCGTGGTCATGTGTGTGAACTTCTTCGGCTGTGGATATGGCTGTTGACATATGTATTTTATTTTCTTATTTCTATAATGATTAATTAACACTTACCGCTTCAGTGCTATCTGTTGCGATGGGTTCAATGGGAATATATTTACTTGCTTTTGACTTTAGATTAGTCGGTACTTTATCTAAATAAGCTGGATTTGTTGCTAGGAATGGCTTTTGCTCTGCCACCCATTTTTTGTAATCTTCTGGCTCGTCAACAAACACAGTGATGGACATACCAAAATGACCACGGCCACAAACCTCCGTACAGTTCACTTTGAAATTAAAATCAGGCTTGCCTAATTTTGCTCTCATTTCATCTGTTGATATAGTAGGGATAAACCAAAATTTTGTCGGCATACCAGGAACCGCATCCATTTTCACGCGGTGGAATGGTAGGTAAACAGAATGCAAAACGTCTTGGGCCCTGATTTTCAAAAGAACGGGTTGTCCTTTTGGTAAGTGTAATTCAGTAGCCGTAAAATCATCAAAAGAACTTTTATCCGTGAAATCAATTCCTAGGCTATTTGTTTCGTCAATTAACTTATAGTTCACATTGCCTAATTGGCCATCATCCACTCCCGCATACCTTACATACCAACCAAATTGATGACCTGTTAACTCAATAACAGCTGCATTACTAGGTGCTTGAGATGTGATATCTCTCCAAGTTCTCCAACCCGTAAATACTAAAACTGCCATGACAATCGCAGGAATAACTGTCCATACCAACTCTAATTTATGGTTGACCGGATAAAATGTCGCCTTCCTGTTTTTGTTGAAACGATATTTATAGGCAAAATAAAACAACAAAGTATTGCTGATAAAGAAAGCAAAAGTGACCACAGCCATAGAAGTCCAAAACATGTTATCTGTTTTCACTCCGTGCTCTGATGCAGCTATAGGTAAGAAATCTGGTCTAGCATGTAGAAATGACCATGATCCCAAAATAACGAACAAAAGCCAAAAAATGAGCATTCCTATCCCATTTGCATTGTTAAAATTGTCAACAGTAGAATCATCCTCCTCCGTGCCACTCAACTTATTGTTTAATTTGACACTCTTAGCAATAACGGATACCGCTAAGAAGAAGAATACTATGGCTAAAAGACCTATTAGGTAATTCATAAATTATAAATTTAAATCTTTAAAATTAAATATCGTGATGCAAAGCTTCTATTAAGAATGGGTGGTTTTTCGCAACCAAACTTGCCTTCGTTAATTCATCCGAAATAACATAAATAAAGGCACATGAAAATGCTGTTAACATTCCAAATTCAACTAAACCATATCCTCCATGTGGGCCTAAAACTCCTGGCATAATCATCTGATAAAAATCAATGTAATGTCCACTAATGATGAAGAAACAGGCAATCATTAAGAAGATTCTCGTCCGTTTTGCATCTCTTGTCATTAAAACTAAAAAAGGGAAGAAAAAGTTAAATAAAATGTTTAAAATTTCTGAAGTTTTATAAATTTTATTGTGTCCTTCCCATCTTTCTAAGAAATAAATAGTCTCTTCAGGGAAATTCGCATAGTAAATCAATAAAAATTGAGAGAACCATACGTAAGACCAAAAGATAGAAAATGCAAACATGAATTTACCCATATCATGCAAGTGATTTTCATTAACATAGGACATATATCCTTTATCCTTCAGTAATAATACGGTCAAGGTAATGATGGCTAAACCTGTAACATGCCATGAAGAAAACATGTACCAACCGAACATCGTTGAGAACCAGTGGGTGTCAATGGACATCACCCAATCCCATGCAAACATAGAACTTGATAATCCAAAGATGACAATAAAGGCTACTCCAATACGAACTAATTTGGTGAATATTTCAGTACCTCCTACTAAATCTTCTTCTATAGATTTCTTGCGCAACATGTTCCAAAGAATCAACCAAATAGCTCCAAAACCGATTAGACGTGAGATAAAAAATGTTTTATTTAAATAGCCTGATTTCCCAGCGATGATCTTATCGTAGTTTTCACTGCCAACTTCAGTAACTCCATGGTGCATCCAGTGAAAAATCACATCGCCTTTAAAGATAAATACAGCTAATAAAATAGGTAGTGTAACATATAAAAACTTTGGAAATGCTTCAGGTACACGCTTTAAAACAGATGACCAACCAGCCTTAGCTAAGTATTGTAAAGAAACAAAGAACATACCAACAACTGAAATACCCGTAAAAAAGACGGCATTCAACCAAACGTTAGCCCAGATACGATTAGTCCAATCGTAATGCTCCTCAGCAGCAGGTTGGTGAGATGCGGCACCTCCAGATAAATGTCCAGCAGCCTCATGGCCTGCATTAGCGGCTTCGTGCCCAGCCGCAGCTACTTCATGTCCTCCTGACTCACCTTTTGAAAGTAAGTAGATACCGATAATTAAAGCTACTATTCCTGCAATGAAACCATAAATGATTCTTTTCTTTCCTTCCGAGCTGAATTCAAAATGCTCTTCTACGTTTGCTGGGGAAAAATGTGAATGTCCCGCCATTTTGTTCTCTATTTTAATTTAAATGAATGAGTTCTTATTGTTTTTGCAATTCGTGTACATAAAGCACAATTTTCCATCTATTTTGAGATGAAATTTGTGATCCATGTGGCCACATACGTCCTTTTCCATGCGTAATCACATGGTAAATATGTCCGTCATTAACTGCTTTTAATGCGTCACTTGAGTAAACTGGAACGCCTTTATATGCTTTAGCTACGAGTCCATCTCCTTTTCCTGTTTCGCCATGGCAATGCTGGCAAAAGCGCTCATACTGTAATTTGCCTTCTTCAATATTTTCAGGTGTAGCTACTAATGGGTTATTTAATAAAGCTTCTGAATAAGAAATGCTATCATTTGGAATCGTTTTTGAAACTAATTCCTGAGATAAAAATGACTTCTTTAAACTGTCAACGCCTGAATACATTTTTCTTGAAACAGTTCCTGCTACTGGCAAACGCATATTCATTCCTAATGGATTGATTTTGTTGGTATCACCTTGTAATTGGGTCATAGGCTCGTAGCCTACGGAATTATACATATTAGGAGCGTATTCAGTTCCAGTATCATTTGGGTTTTTGCCACATGATAATAATCCAAGGACCATTCCTGCTAGTAAAATAATTGATTTGCTTGGGTTCAACATATTTTTATGCTTCTTGAACAATGTTCGTATTAAATTATTTAACATTTACTTCTACAGCTCCTGAATCCTTCAAGGCCTTCTTAATATCCGCTGCACTTTTTTTATTTTTGTCTACGTTGATAGCCATCACAAAACGATCATCCGTAATTCTAATATCTAAGATTTCAGGTTTCTTGCCTGGATATAAGTCATTTGAAATACAGAATGTGGTTACTAAACCAAAAGCTGTAAACAAAACAGTTCCCTCAAAAGTAATTGGAATCCAATCGGGTAATGCAAAGAAATCTTTACCACCGATGATCATAGGCCAATCGAATACCATCGTGTAATTAATTAACGCTTGTGCACAAACTAATCCCAAGCAACCAAACATAAATGCTGCAATAGGTAAACGTGTGCGGGGATGACCTAATGCTGTGTCAAGCCCGTGAATTGGAAATGGGGTATATACTTCTTCAATCTTGATGCCTTTGGATTTTACCTCGCTTACGGCATGTAAAACCTCATCCTCATCATCATATACTCCCAGAATGTAATTATTAGTCGAACTCATAGTTTTAATATTTCCTATTTCAATTATTCATCTGTCTTTGTAGAAGCTTTCGCTTTTTTCGCAGGATAGTTTGTGGATACCCCCTTCATCACGGCTTTCACTTCCGCCATGTTAACAACAGGCAAGAATTTGGCAAACAAAAAGAATAGGGTAAAAAACAATCCAAACGAGAATATATAATCACCAATATCGTACCTAGTGGGCGAGAACATAGCCCATGAAGATGGGATATAATCACGGTGTAACGATGTAACAATGATCACAAAACGCTCAAACCACATTCCCACATTTACCACGATAGATAAAAAGAAACTGACCATTAAATTAGTACGGATGCTTTTTGCCCAAAATAATTGTGGTGAGATTACATTACAAGTCATCATCATCCAATAAGCCCACCAATACGGACCCGTTGCACGGTTGATAAATGCATAACTTTCATATTCAACTCCTGAATACCAAGCGATGAAAAACTCAGTCAGATACGCGATACCAACAATCGAACCTGTGATTGTGATGACAATGTTCATCATTTCAATATGTTCAATCGTGATATAATCTTCTAACTTAAATACAACACGTGTGATTAATAATAAAGTTTGAACCATCGCAAACCCAGAGAAAATCGCTCCTGCCACAAAGTATGGAGGAAAGATCGTCGTATGCCAACCCGGAATGACCGAAGTTGCAAAGTCCATGGATACAATCGTATGTACTGAAAGTACCAAGGGTGTTGAGATACCAGCCAAAATCAATGACATGTATTCGTAACGAGCCCAAGTTTTTGCTGAACCAGTCCAACCTAAACTAAATAAGCCATACCAAAATTTACTTGCTTTAGTTGTGGCACGATCGCGTATAGTAGCCAAATCAGGCACTAAACCCATGTACCAAAACAATAAGGAAACAGATAAATAAGTTGAAATCGCGAATACGTCCCAAACCAACGGAGAGTTAAAATTAACCCATAGTGAACCAAAAGTATTAGGCAATGGCAAAGCCCAATGAGCTAACCAAGGACGTCCCATGTGCGCCAAAATAAAGGAAGCTGCGCATAAAACGGCAAAAATAGTCATCGCTTCCGCTGAGCGGTTGATCGAGGTTCTCCATTTTTGACGGAATAATAATAACACCGCTGAAATCAATGTACCCGCGTGACCAATACCAACCCACCATACAAAGTTTGTGATATCCCAAGCCCAACCAACGGTTTTATTCAGTCCCCAAACTCCGATTCCTTGCCACCAAGTGTAAAATAAGCAGTATGCTCCATATGCGAAAATGATACATGAGATACCAAAGGCCCATTTCCATTCTTTTGTGGGCTCCCCTTCTACTTGTTTGCAGATATCGTGGGTAACATCGTGATAAGATTTTCCACCAGTAACTAGTTTCTCTCTTATGGGTGATACAACGTGCGACATATTTTATTTAATTTTTATTTTATTTAATATTAAGCTTCTTTTTTTGAGTCCTTGTTACGCACTTTCATCAAATAAGAAACATTTGGCTTCACATTAATCTCTTCAATTACGTGGTATGCACGTCCTTCTTTTTCAACCTCTAATAACTTAGAAATTTCAGAGCTAGGATCATTCATATCACCAAAAGTGATGGCATTCGTCGGACAAGATTGCGCACAAGCCATTTGGATTTCTCCATCGACTGGACGACGTTTCTCTTTCTTTGCTTCTAATTTACCTGCTTGAATTCTTTGAACACACATCGAGCATTTTTCCATGACTCCACGTGAACGGACAGTTACGTCAGGGTTGATGACCATACGTCCTAAATCATTATTGAAATGGAAATCAAAATCATCTGTTTGGAAATAACGGAACCAGTTGAAACGACGTACTTTATATGGACAGTTGTTAGCACAATAACGAGTTCCAATACAACGGTTATAAGTCATTTGGTTTAATCCTTCTGAAGAGTGAGTGGTTGCTAAAACTGGGCAAACCGTTTCACAAGGAGCATTGTTGCAATGTTGACATAACATCGGTTGGAATACCACCTCTGGATTATCAGAAGCTATTTCCAATCCTTTTAAATCTTCTACCTCCGCATCTGACGAATAATATCGATCGATTCGCATCCAGTGCATTTCGCGGCGATTAATTACTTCTTGGCGACCGACCACTGGAACATTGTTTTCTGCAGAGCATGAAATAACGCAAGCTGAGCAACCCGTACATGTATTTAGGTCGATGACCATTCCCCACGCATGGTTATTGTACTTATGTCCATTCCAAAGGGTAATATCTGTTGCATCTTTCTTTCCTTCGGCCGTTGAAACTTGTGGATTATAACGTCCTGATAGTGGATCTTTAACAAAACTTCCCAATACAGTTTCCTGAACAACCGCCTGGCGTGCCATCACGGTATGGTGTGTTTGTGTTTGAGCAATGTCTTTCGTCTCGCCCGTTGGCGTAATCGTTACACCCTGCGTATTGATTCCCACACATGCTCCATTAATTTCAGAAATGAATGGGTATGCATTTACTCCAACTCCATCCGCTGATTTACCAGCTTTAGTCCGACCGTAACCGATGGCAATAGCTATCGTATCTTGAGCTTGACCTGGTTGAACCAATACAGGAAGTGTTACTTTATATCCTTTTGCACTTACTTCAACTAAATCGCCTTGTGCTAATTTTAATTTAGTCGCAGTAGGTTGTGAAATCGCTGCGTAATTATCCCAACAAGCCTTTGAAACTGGCTCAGGAAATTCTTGTAACCACGGGTTATTAGCTTGGGAACCTGTGCCCAAGCCCACTTTTTCATAAACGGCTATTTCTAAATTTGTAGAAGTAGCTGAATAAGACTTATTGATGGCAGCTGCTGAAGCGGCAACATCTACGGAAGGAGTCGCTGCAGAAACATTCACTGCATTAGGTTCAAAAACACCATCATGCAATGCGTTTTTCCAAGCTACTGCACCCCCTTTTAAAATATTTTTCTCCCAATTGCTTTCTAAGTAAGAAGCAAAATCAGACGCTAAGCCAGCCCAAGCTAAGAAACTTGATTGCGCTTGACGCGTTTTGAAAATGGTCGATATCGTCGGTTGGGTCAATGAATAAAAACCAGCTTTAGGTTCTGCATCATTCCATGATTCTAAGTAATGAGAATCTGGAGCAATAAATTGACATAAAGATGCAGTTTCATCTGCACGATCATTGGTCGCTAAACTTAAGCCAATTTTGGGTAAAGCTGCGGCAAGCGCTGCTCCCATCGGATGGTTATATACTGGATTTGCATTATAGAAAATCACGGCAGCAATACTTCCCGCCGAAGCTTCCTTAATGAAATTAGCCATCGCCATATCATTGCCTTGACGGTAATGAACAGCTAGGCCGATGTTGATGGTTGTTCCGTATGCGCCAACTAAACTATTTGTCGCTGCAATAATCTTTTGTACTTCCGGGTCATTTGAACCAGAAACGATAATCGATGCGCCTTTTGAAGCAACAAGATCTTTCGCTGCTTTTTCTAAGTGATCTAATTTAATCGTTGCACCAGAAATCGATGCCGTTCCTGATAATTTAGCCACTGCATTATATAAGGATAAGGCAACTAAACCTTCCTGAGATGGTTTGTATGTCGAACGATAATCTGCGTTAGCACCGGTATTCGATAAAATTGACTCAAACTGGAAATGACGAGACATCGTCTTTTTGCCATCTTTTGCTGAACCCACTTTACGCGTTACCGCCCATTGTGCTGCAAATTCTGCTGGAGCAATCCATGATCCTAGGAAATCGGCACCAATAGAAACAATTGTTTTTGCTTGGCTAAAATCAATATTAGGTAGAATTCCACCATGTGCCTGTGTCAAACCATAAGCAGGGTTTGCATCGTAAACAACATGCTGTGTCGTTGGATATTTAGCTGTAAATTCTGCAATTACTTTTTTAGTAGTAGGAGAGAGAATTGAATTAGATACAATTCTAATTTGACCTCCTTTGGCAGCAGCTGCAGCTAATTTAGCTGTAAATTCTTTGTCTAGTTGGGCCCAGTCTGCAGATTTTCCGCCTACCTGAGGTCCTTTTAATTTCTCGTTATCATAAAGACTTAATACGGATGCGTGTGCACGTCCGGATAAAACTCCTTTTGAAACGGATGATGATTTATTTCCTTCAATTTTAATAGGCCTTCCTTCTCTGGTTTTAACCAAGATAGAGGCATATTCTCCACCATCTGAATACGTTGACGCATACCAGTTCGCGATAGTCGGCTCTACATCTTCTGGTTTATTTAAATAAGGTATTGTGTTTTTCACTGGGGATTCACATGCAGCTAAAGACACTGCAGCCACTCCAAAACCTAACATTTTCAGAAAATCGCGGCGATGAGTAGCTGAACCATCTACGAGGGATTCTCCCTTTGAATCATTTTCAGTTGGCATATTGCCAAACTCATTGTGAATGTTTTTTACAAACGATGGTTCATTGGTTAACTCCTCAATCCCTTTCCAATACCTCTTGTTCGAATTTTCCATATAATCTTTCTTATTCAGACTAAAATTGAATCTATTTTTCTACTATTAATAATGACACTTAGAACATTCTAAGCCACCGATGTTTTGAACTTTTAAAGGAGTTTTACTGTCCTTATTATGTACCTCAACTAATTTGTCATAATAGGCATTCCCTTTTGCATTAACGTCTGTTTGACGATGGCAATCAATACACCAGCCCATCGTTAACGATGAACGTTGCTGCACAACTTCCATTTTTTCCACTTCACCATGGCAACTTTTGCACTCCAAAGCTCCTACATTGGTATGTTGTGAGTGATTGAAATAAGCTAAATCAGGAAGGTTGTGAACGCGAACCCATTGAATAGGTTCGTTTTTTTCCAAGGCGGAATAGATTTTTTGAATTTCTGGTGATTCTCTTTTAATTGCGTTGTGGCAGTTCATACAAATATTGGCCGACGGAACATTGGCTCCTTTTCCTTCATAAACTCCCGTGTGGCAATAGTTGCAATTGATTTGATATTCACCTGCGTGTAATTTGTGCGAAAATTTAATGGGTTGCTCAGGTGCGTATCCTTGATGAATACCCACTCCATAAGCTGCATCGATGGTTGCTTTGCCTCCTAATAATAAGGCTAAAACAATTATGCCAGTTTTGACCGCTGAATTAGCTGCTAATGATTTTGCATTTTCAGATAATGCTTGGAAAAACGGTTTGCCTGACTCATTAGTCTCAGAACCTGAAAGCTTGGCTAAGGTATTGACAATTGACAATAAGGCAATTAGAACCAAAACCATGATGATCAAAAGACCGACTAACAAGAGTTCCATCATGCCACCAGAGCTCGGAGCTGCTGTTGGAGCCACACCCGCCGCCGGAGCTGCACCTGCTGCCGAAGCCGCTGGAGCTGCATTCGCCGCATCGATGTAGGCAATAATTCCCTTAATCTGCCCTTCTGAGAAGTTGGGATACGGGGTCATCGCCGCCTTATTATATTTGTTGTACAGATCGTTGGCATATTTGTCGCCAGACGCGATCATAGCTTGAGGGTTATGCACCCAAGAAACGATCCATTCGATTGGACGTCGCTCAGAAATACCTTTTAATCCAGGGCCAACTAAAGCCTCATCTGATGTATTATGGCATGCCGCACAATTGTTTTTAAATAATGATTCTCCTTCGGCCGCATCTTGTGAATAGGATGTACTTGCTGTTGCAAATAATAAGGCTAATGAAAAAAGAAAGGTAACGAGAGTTGATTTTTTACAAAACATAAGCTTGGAATTCTCTTTTTAATTCAGAGGCCAAAATTACTATCTGAAATAATAGGAAACAATTAATTAGTCATTCAATTTCAGGATTTTTTAAGGATTGGGCCCTTATTTAGAATTTTATAAAATAAGCATAAAAGATTATTGAATTATTTTTAGCTTAAGTATTAAAATTTCAACACAAACAAAAAAACCTTCACTAGGAAGGTTTTTTGAGGTTTCGAGCGGATTCGAACCGCTGTAGAAGGTTTTGCAGACCTCTGCCTAGCCGCTCGGCCACGAAACCAATTAACTGGGACGCAAAAATAGCACTTTTTTGCTAATGGGCAAACGAATTAATCAAAATTCAGATTTTATTAATTGAATTTTGGGCCAATTTGCCTGCCAAATTTAACCTAGCGTAAACACGGTAATTTCTGGTGGCATACCTACTCGGCCAGGATATCCTAAATACCCGTATCCTCGATTCACATAAATTTGCTGTTCTCCTTCTTTATATAGACCCGCCCATTGCTTGTATACGTATTGTGCTGGAGACCATTTAAAATTTCCAATCTTCACTCCAAATTGTGTTCCATGCGTGTGACCAGCAAAAGCAACATCAATGTCCTTGAATTTTTTAGTTACTTCGGCATTCCAATGAGTAGGGTCGTGTGAAAGAAGCAATTTAGTAGAAGCTTCTTCCGTACCCGCATAGGCTTTACCTAGGTTGCCATACCAAGGAAACCGACCCACGCCAATATTTTGCACGCCTATAATCGCTAATTTTTCACCGGATTCTTCGATGAAACGATGTTCATCCATTAATAAATCATAACCCATTAATTCATGAGCCTTCATTAAATCTTTTAAATTTTGCTTTTTTGCGGCCGGGGAATTCCAGCGAACATAATCGCCATAATCGTGATTGCCTAAGGTGCTGAAAACGCCTAAGGGAGCTTTTAATTTTGAGAATATTTCAAAATAATCTTTTACCTCTTTTGCTTCATTATTAACCAAGTCTCCTGTAAAAAAGATCACATCTGCCTTCTCCCGCATCATCATTTCGACACCTCCTTTGACAGCTGTTTTATTGAAAAAGCTTCCAGTATGAATGTCAGAGATTTGGGCAATGCGCATGCCTTTGAAAGCTTTGGGAAGATTTGGGATTTTTAGAGAAATTTTTTCAACTCGGTAATCATGTGCTCCTGAAATGATTCCAAAAGCAAATGTGGCTGCAGGGACGGCGCCAACGGCCAAGGCAGCTTTGGATAGAAATTCGTTTCGGCTGATATTTCCCGGGGCATATTCGTCGGGACTAATGCGCATTTTGACATTTTGGAAGGACCAACGAACAATCCGGGTGATGTCTTCAATGAGTAAAAAAATGATGATGAATAATTTAGTAATCACGCTGATCATCACCATAGCCATGAAGGTGATCCGAATTTCGTTTTTCCAAAAATGCAAGGGCATGAAATTATACGCCCAAATTCCTACAATGATCAAACTCGTAAAACCCCAATATCCATAGCGGGTAATGGCTTGTATTTGAGCTGTGGACTGATGCGTGGCCGTGCGAAATGCTTGCCAAACGTAATAATCAATCGCAAAAATTACCAGCGATAAAAACGGTACAAAAAACAATTTATTCATGAGTCTAAGGCCTGCTTATTGTGGTTTACAACTAAATTTGTTGTTCATTTGTTCCAAAGGTGCAAAAAATTATGAAAAAAAACATCAGTATCTATGGGGGCGGTTGGGTAGGTGCACCTTTAGCGTTTAAATTAGCTTTAGCGGAGTTCGAAGTAAACGTATCAGTATCGTCTGCTCACAAACAAGCCAAACATCCCAATATTAAAGTAGTGGAATTTAGAGCAGAGCCCAATATGGAGAAGGGCCTTTGGGATGAAATGAATCAGTCTGAAGTGCAAATATGGGCCATACCTCCGCGTAGGAAAAAGAATTCAGAGGAGTTTTATTTGCAAATATTGAAAGATTGGCTGAGTGTTTTGGATGAAAAGATTGTGAAAAAAATCATTTTTCTTTCTTCCACTTCCATCTATCAAAACGTTTCTGATGTCGTCGATGAAAAATCTGCCATTGTCGAAACTTCTTTAATGGCCCAAGCTGAATCACTCATTCTGGCGTCTAAAATACCCAGTGTTATTTTACGTTTAGGGGGTTTAATGGGTGGCGACCGATTTGTTGCTAAATATTTTTCTGGCCGTAGAAACGATGGGGCAAATTGCCCGGTCAATTATGTGCATAAAGATGATGTGGTCGCTCTATGTGCGTTGACCGTTGAAAAAATAAATAAAGGTATTTTTAATATAGTGGCACCGATTCACCCTACCAAAGGTGAAGTAGGAGAAAATGATATTGAAAAGCGCAATATGCCTGCGGGGACTTGGGATTATTCACAGCCTTGTTTAGGAGGCAAAATTGTTTCAGGGGAAAAAATAATAAAGGAGTTAAAATACCAATTTAAGCATCCTGACCCGATGGAGTTTTAATCAAACTCAATAAACCAATAGATTTTGTAGAGAAGCGATACCTCGCGTCTAATTCATCCAACAAAAAATGATTTTTTGTGGGCTAAAAATCGCAAAATTTAGGTGAAAAAATATTGATCTAAGACCCTCATTTCAAGCTTTACTAACTTTTGAAAAGTTAGTAAAGCTAAAGAATCTCGACCATATTAGCCCGTTAAAAACTGATAATTAAGATCAGGAAGTTGATATAATTTAATTGACTATTGCTTGTCAATAGTTAAATAATTGAGCTCAGAAATAGCCAGCCAAGCCATCAGTCCCGGTCCGATTTCCAAAGCTTCTTCGTCGATATCAAACGTAGGCGTATGCACGCCGCTGATGATTCCGCGGGCTTCATTCCGAGTACCTAATCGGTAAAAACAGGCATCTACATGATGTGTATACCAAGCGAAATCCTCCGCCGCCATCCAAATATCAAGTTCGATAACTTGCTCTTTCCCCATGTATTCAATCGCCGCATCTTTCATTCGACGTGTTAATGCTGGATTATTTTGTAAAAACGGATATCCTTTTAATACCTCAAATTCGCAAGTGCCGCCCATCGCTTCAGCCATTCCCTCTGCTAATTTTTTCATTTTCGCCAAACCATCCGCGCGCCACTCTTCATCCATGGCTCGGAAAGTTCCTTGAATTTTAACCTCATCCGGAATAATGTTAGTTGCCCCCAAGCCTTCAATTTTCCCGAAGGTCAACACCGAAGGTAATCGTGGATTTTTATTTCTTGAGATAATTTGTTGCATCGCCACAATGATGTGAGAAGCAATCAAAATGGGATCTACACAAATATCTGGCATAGCACCATGGCCACCTTTACCTTTCACCGTCAAATATAATTCATCCGCACTGGCCATGTACATACCTTCGCGAAAACCTATTTTACCCACAGGGATATTCGGCGCAACATGTTGGCCTAAAATCCCAGAAGGAACTGGATTTTGTAAAGCGCCATCCTGGATCATAACGCTGGCTCCGCCAGGTGCTTTTTCCTCCGCAGGTTGAAACAATAATTTAATGGTCCCCTCAAATTCCCCTCGTATTGCTTGCAATATTTTCGCTGTCCCTAGTAATGAGGATGTGTGTACATCATGTCCACAAGCATGCATGATGCCTTCTTTTTTAGATTTATAGGGCACTTCATTTGCTTCAAAAATGGGTAATGCGTCCATGTCGGCGCGCAAAGCAATCACACGTTTAGTCGGATTCTTGCCCTCTATCTTAGCGATTAATCCAGTATTGGCGATGTGCTCTGCTTGAATTCCCATGGAATTGAGTTGGGCCAACACATAGGCCTGAGTCTCTACTTCATGGTATGAAAGTTCAGGATTTTGATGCAAATGATGGCGATTTCCGATTACCTCCTGCGTGTTTTTTTTAGCTATTTCCTTAATCTTTTCAATCAGTTGCGACATGACAATTTTCTCTTTTTTTGCAAATCTACAAAGAATGAACAATACCCTCGAACCCTATGGACAAAAGCGATTAAAAAATTATTATTTTTCTTTGGAATTGATGAAAATCATTTGATAATTTTCTTACCTTTAAAACGAGTAGAGGATTTGCGAAAAAAGCGAAAAATAATTTTTGTCTATGAGTCAGAAAGTGTTAGTTCTCAATCAAGATTATAGTGCACTCACGATTTGTTCGATGCCCAAAGCTTTCTTGTTGGTCTACCTAAACAAGGCTGAATTAGTGGCCGAATCGACTACCGCAAAACTTCATTCCATCTCGCAAACTTTTCCTTTTCCTTCTGTTATTCGCTTAAATCGATATGTTTATTTCCCATACAAGGGAGTTGTTTTAACTAGACAAAATATTTTTAAGCGCGATGCGAATACGTGTCAATATTGTGGATCGAAAGATCATTTGACATTAGATCACGTAATGCCGAAATCCAGGCAGGGAAGGACTTCTTGGGATAATTTAACGACCGCTTGTAAATACTGCAATTCGAAGAAAGGAGATCTCACTCCAGAGGAAGCAGGGATGCATTTAGCACGCCATCCTTTCAAACCATCTTTTGTTATGTTTTTGCGAAATTTTTCCGGAATTTTGGACCAACAATGGATTCCGTTTGTGGGATCTAAACGAGAACCCATCTATTAAGTATGAAAATTTCATTTATTGGCGCAGGAAATGTGGCTTGGCATCTATCTCAAGCATTAGAAAATGCAGGAAATTCTGTTCAAGAAGTTTTCAGTAGGGATCCCAAAAAGGCAAAAGAATTAAGTAGCTTTTTATATAACGCACGTGTTCAGGAACATTTAGATTTTTCTGAATCTACTTCAGAAGTATTTTTTATGTGCATTCCTGAATCAGCCTATCCTCAAGTTTTACCTGAATTATTATTGCCCAAATATGGGATTTTAGTATTGGTTTCAGGTACGGCCCAATTGGCAGAATCGATGCTTTTGTACGATCCACTTCGGGAAAGCATGAATCAGATTGGGGTGTTTTTCCCGGTCCAACATGTTTTAACGGGTCGGAAATTAAACCTTTCAAACACCCCGATATGTATTGAAGTGTTTGTGGAGGAAACGGAAACCATTTTATTGGCTCTTGCCAAAGATGTGTCCGATGCCATTTATTTAGTCAATGGGGATGAACGAAAAAAGATTCATTTGGCAATGTTGATGGCGGGTACTTTTACTCAGCAACTTTGGAACCAGGCGAAAGAATTGTTGACTTCGATCGAATTAGAACCTCAATTAATACAAGGAGTTGTAGAAAATTACATGAAGTCATTTTTCTCAAATCATCCCATTTCTCCAGCTCAAGAAGTCGCAAAATTACAAGATGGCCGGATGGTGATGGACCAACAATCACTCATTGATCGTCCAGAAATGCAGGAAATCTATAAACAGATGTTGGCCTTAATCAAATCTCAATCACTTGATTAACGGTCGGTCCATCTCTTGAATGACACGGACTTTACTGAATCCCAAAATAATGGTGTGTGCTACAGGATGGGTGAAAATGTAAAAAAGGCTATCGCCATTGGCATTTTTTTGTATGCTAGGAGGGATCTCTTGGTGAATAGATTGGCTATAATCTAATGCATCCAAAATGTCTTTGATTTTTTGATCACGAACTTGAGCGTTTAGATCGCTAGGTTTTCCTATGAGAATGGAAATTCCATATTTTTTGGAAAGAGCTGCCAAGTCTATGGCTGATTTTTCGTTTAGCTTTTTTTCTATTTCTTTTTGAACACCTAGTCCCCAAGTATCTACCTGGTTTACAATTTGTTCTGGTAGGACGCGCTTAACCTGTTTGGCTTTCATTTCTTTTACGGCTGCTGTGGTGTCAATGCGTGTTGAAAAGTCACATGAGCTTAATCCTAAGATAAAAAATAGCAAGAAGAGTTTGGATCCAGACATAATAAAAAAAGCGTTGCGCAAAGGTATTCAACTAATTGTTATCTTTGCAAAAATTTTTAAAATAGAAAATCATGCTTGAGCAGTTGGAGGCCATTAGAGAACGTTTTTTAGAAGTGGAGCAACAGATAGCCATGCCGGAAGTCGTATCAGACTTGAAGAAATTTAAAACATTAAGTAAGGAATATAAAGATTTGCAAAAAATAGTAGATCAGTATGCCACTTATTTGAATTTATTGAAGTCCATCGAGGAGGCAAAGGATGTTATTGCCACAGAAAAAGACGAAGATTTTAGGGACATGGCCAAGGCGGAGTTGGATGAATTAATGCCAGCGGAGAAGGACATGAATGAGGTGTTAAAGGAGATGCTTATTCCTAGGGATCCAAATGATTCAAAGGATTGTATTTTGGAAGTTCGAGGTGGAACTGGGGGGGATGAAGCAAGTATTTTTGCAGGTGATTTATTTAGAATGTATCAGCGATATGCTGAAAAGATGGGCTGGACTTTCCAAATTATGGATTTTACAGAAGGCTCGGCCGGTGGATATAAGGAGATAATTGCCTCGGTTCAAGGGGAAGATGTATATGCCAAAATGAAATTTGAATCGGGTGTTCATCGAGTTCAACGGGTGCCTGCGACAGAATCAGCTGGAAGGATACATACTTCAGCAGCTTCGGTGGCTGTGATGCCCGAGGCGGATGAAGTGGATGTACAGATTAATATGAATGATATTAGAAAGGATACTTTCTGTTCATCCGGAGCGGGTGGTCAGTCGGTGAATACGACTTATTCAGCGGTTCGTGTGACGCACATTCCTTCTGGACTTGTGGTTCAGTGTCAAGATGAGCGTTCTCAAATTAAGAACTTTGATAAGGCCATGACCGTTTTGCGCTCAAGGCTTTATGAAATTGAGTTAGCCAAACGTAATGCCGAAATTGCAGGTGCTCGAAAATCTTTGGTGGGCTCTGGAGATCGCTCCGACAAGATAAGAACGTATAATTATCCACAAGGTCGTGTGACAGATCATCGCATCGGATTGACCGTTTATAATTTGCCTACCGTTTTGGATGGAGAAATAGGAGAATTTATTGAGCAATTGAGGATTGCGGAAAATACCGAAAGACTAACGGAGGGAGCTGCTTAATTTTTTTTCGCTTAAGCCTTTTCAAGTTTAAAGCTGAAGCTAGTTCCTTTGTCAACTTTAGAGATGACCGTGATTTGGCTCCCATGTGCTTTTACGATGTGCTTAACAATCGATAAGCCCAAACCGGAACCTCCACTCATTTTAGCCCTGCTTTTATCTACTCGATAAAAACGCTCAAATAACCTTGGCAAGTGCTCTGCAGGAATTCCAGGCCCGTTATCTTTAACCGAAATTTGAAGATTTTTCTTCCGCTCTTCAATCAACACATTCACTTTGCCATCCTGGTTTCCATACTTGATCCCATTATCAATTAAATTGACCAGTACTTGCTCCATGCGCTGGCTATCTGCTTTGACTAAAAGGGGACCTTCCTTGCCGGTCAACTTCAACGATGTTTTTTTTGATTTGGCTTTGGCTTCTAATTGTTCAAAAATATCTAAAATGATGGGGCGCAAATCGATTGATTTTTTATCGATTTTAATAGCACCCGTTTCTATTTGAGAAACAGTCAACAAATCTTTCACTAAAACATCTAATCCATCTAGACTTTTTGCCGCTTTCTCTAAAAATTTGGTTCTAATTTCGATGCCCTCTTCAGGATTATCTAGTAGCGTATGCACAAAGCCTTGAGCGGCAAAAATAGGGGTCTTTAGTTCATGAGATACATCAGCCAAAAATTCTTGTCGGTATTTAGCTGATTTTCTCAATTCCTTCACCTCATCTTCTTTGGTCGTGACATAGGAGTTTAATTCCTCCGTCAACAAGGCAATGGGATTATCTTTTTCGATTAATTGAGAACGAGGAATGACAGAAAAATTCTTCTTTTTTATTTGTTTGATGCGGTCATATAACAAATTTACTTCTTTGAAAACTAAATAATCCAAGGCAAAATAGATTAAAACAGCACCAAAAATTAGACAACTTGTAAAGCACACAAATAGGGTACTTATATCAGAGCTTGGCAAAAACGAAATGAATGCTGTCGTCACTCCAGCAATGACAATAGCTAGAATAAGGGATAGGTATTTTGGACTTAGCATATCAGGTATTTTGCTAAATTTCATAAAAAATTAGGAAAATCCCTACCTAAATCACTCAAAATCTTCTGATTAAACCCTCTTCCAAGACAAATTTTGTACCTTTACACTTTGAAAGGAATCACATGGAATTAAATTTATTAAGTGCTATTTCTCCCGTGGACGGGAGGTATCGTCGGCAAACAGCTGTATTGGCGCCTTATTTTTCTGAATTTGGTTTAATTCAATACCGCGTTCGAGTTGAAATAGAATATTTTATTGCCCTTTGTGAAATTCCATTAAAACCGCTTGCCAGTTTCCCGGCAGGCGCTTTTGTTGATCTACGTAATTTGTATCTTCAATTTTCTGAGGCGGATGCGCAATGGATCAAGGACAAAGAAAAAGTGACTAACCATGACGTCAAGGCGGTTGAGTATTTTATTAAAGAAAAAATGCTGAATCTTTCTGGCAAGGATGGGGACTTATCAAGCTTTGTGGAATTTATTCATTTTGGGTTGACTTCTCAGGACATCAACAATTCAGCTATTCCGATGTCCATCGCGGAGGCACATAACAACGTTATTTTACCTGCTTATCTATCCGTCAAAGATATCCTTTCCAGTTATGCAAAGGATTGGAAAGATATTCCTTTACTTGCGCATACACATGGCCAACCCGCTTCGCCTACTAGGCTGGGCAAGGAAGTGATGGTTTTTGTGGAAAGGTTGGATCGCCAATTAGATCTTTTGGCTCAAATTCCTTTTTCTGGAAAATTTGGGGGTGCTACAGGAAATTTTAACGCGCACCAAGTGGCTTTTCCGGACATTAATTGGCCCCAATTTGCTGCGAAATTGCATCATAATTTGGGGATTGTACGATCAAAGTATACAACGCAGATTGAACATTATGATAATTTGGCGGCCTATTTTGATGGCTTAAAAAGATTGAATACGATTTTGATTGACCTTTCTCGAGATATTTGGCAGTACATTTCCATGGGGTACTTTAAGCAAAAAATTAAAGAGGGGGAAATAGGGTCGTCTGCCATGCCTCATAAAGTAAACCCAATTGATTTTGAAAATGCGGAAGGTAATTTGGCGTTTTCAAATGCTACATTTGAATTCTTGTCGGCAAAATTGCCAATCTCCAGGTTGCAGCGTGATTTAACCGATTCTACTGTTTTAAGAAATGTGGGAATGCCTTTAGCGCACACCTTGATAGCATTAAATTCTTTGCAAAAAGGATTAGGTAAGTTGGAATTAAATGAGTCAAAAATCACACATGATTTAGAGGAAAACTGGGTTGTTATCGCGGAGGCCATTCAAACGGTACTTCGACGTGAGTCTTATCCAAAACCGTATGAGGCGCTAAAGGATTTAACACGTCACCATGGAAAAATAGACCAAACCGTTTTTCATCAATTTATTGATGGTTTAGCAGTGAGTGAAGCGATCAAAAACGAATTGAAACTTATTTCACCTTTCAACTTTGTTGGCCGAGACGAAAATTAAGATATGAACCAACGATTAATGCATATTGCTTTAGTGGTGGCTGATTATGACGAGGCGATTGCTTGGTATACCCAAAAATTATGCTTCCATTTAATCGAGGACACTACATTGAGCGACGTAAAGCGTTGGGTTTTAATTCAACCTCCGGGAGAGGGGAGTTGCCAATTGCTTTTAGCAAAGGCTGCGACAGAGGAACAAAAATCGAGAGTAGGAAATCAAACGGGGAGACGCGTATTTTTATTTTTACACACGGATGATTTTGAAAGGGATCATGAAAATCTGCTCCAAAAAGGAATCACAATTGTGCGGGGACCGTCGGAGGAGGAATATGGTAAAGTCCTTGTTTTCGAGGACTTGTATGGAAATTTATGGGATTTAATAGGTTAAATTTTTGATTTAATAGATTTCATTTTACATTTGTAGAAATTATAACAAAATGATAAAAGCAGCATACAACAAAAACGGTTGGCAAGGGTAATAAATCCTTGAACAGTTTTGCTGTGTGCACATATGATATGTTTTACAAAGGCTTGCTGTTCTCAGTAAGCCTTTTTTTATTAATTTGTATTCAATTAGAAAACATGTCAACGACACAAAATATACATATAAAAACGAGTAGAAAGACGCTTTTGGCCGATACGATGACGCCCATTGGCTTATTTCTTAAAATTCGGAAGAATTTCAAAAACTCGGTCATATTGGAATCCGCTGATTACCATGGGCGCGAGCACGGTTTTTCCCATATTGCTTTTGAGCCCATTGCTAGTTTTACATTAGATCAGTCGGTGGTTAATCAAAAATTTCCTGATGGAACTGAAGAGACATTTGTGTTGGCATCGCGCCAACAAGCCATTATAGCTTTAAAAACCTTTTCTGATCGTTTTGTTTTTAAAAAGGAGGCGGGGGATTCACCTATGGCCAATGGACTTTTTGGCCATATATCGTATGATGCGGTTCAATATTTTGAAGACATCGAGATTAGGGGCAAAAGTAAGGAAACGGAAATTCCGTCCATCCGCTATTTTGTTTATCGCTATGTGTTAGCATTTAATCACTTTAATAACCAATTGGCCTACTATTCGCACACTTATGATGGAAGCGAACCTAGTTTTGATGCTATTTTGAATGCGATAGATCAGCCTGCTGAAGCCTTGGGAAAATTTCAACGCCAAGGGGAAGAACTTAGTAACTTGACCGAGGATCAAACTCGGGAAATAGTTCACACGTGTATAAAACATTGTTTGCGGGGGGATGTATTTCAAATTGTACCTTCCCGTAGATTTAGTCAAAATTATCAAGGGGATGATTTTCAGGTGTATAGGGCTTTACGTTCCGTGAATCCATCACCCTATCTATTTTACTTTGATTATGAAGAGTACCGTATTTTTGGTGCTTCACCAGAGAAACAAATTAAAATTGACGGTGATTTAGCTGAAATTCATCCAATTGCCGGAACATTTAGACGTTCTGGGGATGATGCTCGGGATGCGGAATTAGCCCAGGCGTTGATTGCTGATCCCAAAGAATCGGCCGAACATGTTATGTTGGTGGACTTAGCTAGAAATGATTTAAGTAGGAGTGCTGAAAATGTGCAGGTGGAAACTTTTAAGGAAGTTCAGTTTTTCTCTCATGTGATTCATTTAGTTTCAAAGGTAACAGGACGCATGCAAAAAGGGGTTAATTCGCTTCAATTAGTAGCCGATACGTTTCCTGCGGGAACTTTAAGTGGAGCGCCGAAACATAATGCGATGACGATCATTAATCGCTTGGAGCCTACCAACCGTGCCATTTATGGTGGGGCGATTGGCTTCATGGATTTTGAAGGAAATTTCAATCATGCCATTGCGATAAGAACATTTTTAAGCAAGGGACAAACCTTGTTTTTTCAAGCGGGAATGGGAGTGGTGGCTAAATCTGTGGTGGCTAGTGAAATGCAGGAAATACATAATAAATTGGCCGCTTTGCGAAGAGCATTAGAAGTGGCGGAAACTTTATCTTAAGGAAATATGAATGTATTAGTGATTGATAATTATGATTCATTTGTCTATAACCTAGTCTATCTTTTGAAGGAGCTGGGGGCGAAAGTGGATGTTTTTCGCAACGATAAAATTTCGTTGGAGGAAGTGGCTGCATACGATCAGATTTTACTTTCGCCAGGTCCTGGAATTCCATCGGAGGCGGGAATCATGTTAGATTTATTGAAGGAATATAAGTCGAGCAAAAAAATATTAGGAGTTTGTTTAGGCCATCAGGCGATTGGCGAAGCCTTTGGTTCTCAATTGCAAAATATGGGGGAGGTATTGCATGGGGTGACTACTGAATGCGTGGTGACGGATCCTAGTGAAAAATTATTTCAAGGTATCCCAACGCGCTTTGAAGTATGTCGGTATCATTCTTGGACGGTCGTACCGGAAACAATGCCGGCAGATTTAAAAATTACGGCAGTGGATGATAAAGGATTTGTGATGGCAGAGGCACATCAAAAGTATGATGTGCGTGGGGTACAATTTCACCCGGAGGCTTATTTGACCCAACATGGTTTACAAATGATTAAAAATTGGTTGAAATAAAAATGAAAAAAATATTAGAGAGACGTGTTGAAGGTGAGGTGCTTAGCGAACAAGAGGCTAGGGATATTATGTTGAAAATAGGCCAAGGCGAGATAAATCCAAGCCAAATTGCTTCATTTTTATCATCTTATTGGTATCATCCGATTCAGGTTGCTGAACTAAAAGGTTTTGTATCGGCGATGATGGAATTGGCTGTGACGGTTGATTTATCTGAATTTGATGCCATGGATGTTTGTGGTACAGGCGGTGATGGGAAGGATACTTTCAACATTAGTACCACTTCGTCGTTTATCATTGTGGGTGCTGGCCAGAAAATTGCGAAGCATGGAAATCATGGCGTATCATCTTCCGTGGGCTCGTCGACCGTCTTGGAATTTTTGGGATTGAAGTTCAATAGTGATGCTAAAATTTTAAAGCGCAAAATGGAATCAGCAGGCATGTGTTTTTTACATGCGCCTTTATTTCATCCTGCGATGAGGTTTGTGGGTCCTATTCGTAAAGAGTTAGGCATGAAAACCTTTTTTAATTTATTGGGACCTCTTTTAAATCCAGCTAGGGTCACTAAGCAATTGACCGGTGTGTATGCGCCTTCAGCTTTTGATTTATACGCGGGCTTTTTTAAAGAAAGTCAAAATAAATATGGCATCGTTTATTCCGAGGATGGTTATGATGAAATTTCATTAACCTCTTCGTTTCGATTGACGACCAATGCTGGGGCCAACGTATATCAACCTTCTGATTTAGGGTGTTCACTGGTACAGCAATCGGAATTGCATGGGGGAGCAAATGTGGAGGAATCGGCCAAAATGTTATATAAGATATTGCAAAGAGAGGGGACTGTCGCGCAAACGCAGGCTGTTCTATCGAATGCAGGTGCGGCATTATGGGTAGCTGAAAAGTCCAATAGTTTTCAGGATGGATATTTAATGGCGAAGGAATCGCTAGAAAGTGGTAGAGCTTTTCAAGCGTTTAAGAAATTTATTATGGATTAAATAGACGTATTAAATAGACGCGAGTTTTCTCGTCTCTACAGATAAAATTAATGTAAAGACGAGATAATCGCGTCGGGAGTTAAAGAAAAAAAATGAGCATTTTAGATCAAATTATTGCTAAAAAAAGAGAGGAGGTTGCGGCAAGCAAACGGGCTAAATCTGTGACTGATTTAGAGAAGCTGGGATATTTTGCGCGCGCATGCCATTCCTTGTCGATGTCATTAATTGCTCCTGCCTCTACAGGGATTATTGCTGAATTTAAACGTAAATCCCCTTCCAAAGGAATTATTAATGATCTAATGGGCGTGGATGAAGTGACGAGGGGATATGTCGAGGCTGGAGCTGCTTGTTTATCAGTGTTGACCGATGAGCATTTTTTTGGAGGTACTTATGCAGATTTTGAATTAGCGAGAAAGACGAATCCAGGAACGCCTTTGTTACGCAAGGATTTTATGATTGACGAGTACCAAATTATTGAGGCTAAATCGATGGGTGCAGATGTTGTTTTGCTGATAGCTGCAGCGCTGAGTCCTTCGGAAGTTAAAACATTAGGAACCTTAGCGCGTTCTTTAGGCATGGAGACTTTGTTAGAGGTACATGACCAAGAAGAATTAGATCGTAGCGTGGGGGATTATATCTCGGTGGTAGGTGTAAATAATCGAAATTTGAAGAATTTTTCAGAACAAAACGTGGAGGCTTCAAAGGTATTGGCGGATAAAATTCCGGCTCAATTTGTGAAAGTTTCTGAAAGTTGTATTTCGAGTGCAGAGATCATTAAGGATTTAAAAACATATGGATATCGTGGATTTTTGATCGGCGAAAGTTTTATGAAAACGACGAATCCTGGGAAAGCTTTAACTGAATTTTTAAAATAGGAAAGATGAAGTGGAAGGTATGTGGCATGCGAGATTTAGGAAATATTGAGGATGTTGCCGAATTTGAGCCCGACTTTATGGGCTTTATTTGGGCCTCAAAATCGCCTAGGTATGTAGGGGAGGAGTTTAAAATTCCAGTATTGCCAAAAAAAACGAAGGCCGTAGGGGTTTTTGTTGACGCATCTGTGGAGAAAATAGCTGATTTGGCAAAAAGGGCCGGTTTTGAATGGGTCCAGTTGCATGGTCAGGAATCGGCCAATGATATATTGAAATTAAAGTCTTTGGGACTTAAGGTTATCAAGGCTATTTCCGTGAGTTCGGAAAATGATTTGTTGGCCTGTGAGGGGGAGCCTGATTTATTTTTATTTGATACTAAAAAAGGAGAACAGGTGGGTGGAACGGGTATTGCTTTTGATTGGACGATTTTACAGGCCTATAAAAAGTCAATTCCATGGATATTGGCAGGGGGATTAGGGGAAGAAAATGTGGCGGAAGCGATATCTTTGTCGGCGCAATTTCCCATATATGGGCTTGATTTTAACAGTAAATTAGAGTCATTACCAGGAGTTAAGGATATAGAAAAAGTTAAAAATATTTCAAAAATAATTGAAAGATGATCGATGCAGGAATATCTTTTCATGTCAGTGAAAAGGGTTATTATGGTGATTTTGGGGGTGCTTTTATCCCTGAGATGTTGTATCCGAATGTAGAGGAATTGCGTTTACATTATTTGGAATACATGATGGAACCTAGCTTTCAAAAGGAATTTCATTTCTTGTTGAAGGATTTTGTGGGCCGACCGACCCCCTTGTTTAAGGCGGAGCGATTGTCGGCTAAATACAACACCCAAATTTATTTGAAGCGGGAGGATTTGTGTCATACGGGAGCTCATAAAGTCAATAATACGATCGGTCAGATTTTGATGGCCAAGCGATTAGGTAAGCATAAAATAGTGGCAGAAACAGGTGCTGGACAGCATGGAGTGGCAACTGCCACGGTTTGCGCCTTGATGGGCATGGAATGTATCATTTACATGGGAGCCATAGACATTGAGCGCCAAGCGCCTAACGTCGCTCGAATGAAAATGCTAGGGGCCTCTGTTGTTGCCGCGCAGTCCGGGTCAAAGACGTTAAAAGATGCGACTAATGAGGCGATGCGCCATTGGATTAATCACCCGGTAGATACACATTATATCATTGGTTCCGTGGTGGGGCCGCATCCTTATCCTGATATGGTGGCCAAATTTCAATCCGTTATTTCGGAAGAAATCAAATGGCAATTACAAGAGAAAGAGGGTCGCGATTACCCGGATTACATATTAGCTTGTGTAGGAGGTGGTTCAAATGCTGCCGGAGCATTTTACCATTATTTGGATGAACCACGAACAGCATTAATTGCAGCGGAGGCTGCAGGCCAAGGAGTGTCCAGCGGACATTCGGCTGCAACTACTTTTTTAGGTAAACCAGGTGTTTTGCATGGATCCAAAAGCTTATTGATGCAAACGGAAGATGGCCAAGTGATAGAGCCCTATTCGATTTCGGCCGGTTTGGATTATCCAGGGATTGGGCCTTTGCACGCTCATTTAGCCACATCTGGCCGAGCGAAGTTTTTTGATATTACGGATGATGAGGCTTTAGAAGCTGCACTAGAATGCTCGATGTTGGAGGGAATCATCCCTGCATTGGAAACGGCGCATGCGCTTGCGGTGTTTGGAAAATTAGGAGCAAAACCAGATGAAATTTCAGTGGTTAATTTATCAGGAAGAGGAGATAAGGATTTGGCGACATACCAAGAAAAATTAAAATTGAACCCATAATATGAATCGTATATCAACGTTATTTAATTCAACTCAGGAGCCTATTTTAAATGTATATGCGACGGCAGGTTATCCTAATTTTGGAGATACCATGCTTGTTTTAAATGCATTGCAAGAAGGCGGAGTTGATATTATTGAAATTGGGATGCCCTATTCCGATCCGATAGCCGATGGGGAGACGATCCAGCAATCGAACCAAGTTTCTTTAGATCAAGGAATGTCGGTTACACATTTGTTTGATCAACTTAAAAATATGCGCCAAAGTATTTCGGTTCCGGTGTTACTGATGGGATATGTAAATCCTGTATTGCAATTTGGAGTAGAACGTTTTTGCCAAAAATGCCAGGAAGTGGGTGTGGATGGCTTGATTTTACCTGATTTGCCTTTGGCAGAATATCAGCAAAGTTATCAAACGATTTTTGAGCAATATGGCTTGTTAAATATCTTTTTAATTACTCCTCAAACATCAGATGAGCGTATAAAGCAAATTGATTCCATTAGTGAAGGATTTATTTATATGGTGTCATCTGCGAGTACTACAGGTGCTAAAACGGGTATTTCATCGGATCAAGAAGCCTATTTCAAACGTATTGATGCTATGAAACTAAAAAATCCACGTCTTGTGGGTTTTGGAATTTCTGACCGAGAGAGCTTTATGAAGGCTTCAAAGGGAGCTTCAGGGGCCATTATAGGAAGTGCATTTGTAAAATTATTAGGGTCCGCTAAAAATTTAAGAGAGGAAATTGTGGGATTTGTGAAAAGTATCAAGGGATTAAAATAAATTTTAGGAATAATTTTAATCATTCTTTTCAATAAAGATTTTATTTTTCTATCTTTGCAACCCGAATCAGCTCGGCTTATGTACAATTGGACCGCTAAGCGCTGATAATCATCCAAAATTTAAGAAAGATGAGTGAATTAATTAAGTTTGTTGAAGCAGAAAGTGCACCACGTAGAGCGGAGCATCCAGAGTTTGGAGCTGGCGATACAGTTAATGTACACGTAAAAATTCGTGAAGGAAACAAGGAGCGTATCCAGGTATTCCAAGGTTTAGTTATTCAGCGCAAGAATTCAGGTGCTGGAGAAACATTTACCGTTCGTAAGATTTCAAATGGAATTGGAGTGGAGCGTATTTTTCCAATTTTGTCACCCAATGTTGACAAAATCGAGGTGACTCGTCATGGTAAAGTTCGTCGTGCTCGTTTATACTACATGAGAGGTAAGCAAGGAAAAGCGGCTCGTGTAAAAGAGAAGAAAAAATAGGTTTGAGATTTTTATAAATAAAAAAGCTGTTCAGAAATGAACAGCTTTTTTGTTTAATCTATTTCTATGAATTTAGATATTTAATTTACCCTTTCTCTACTTTCCTGACATTGGTGTTGATGGTATCCGATTCAATCAAACCATCGCGCAAACGAATAATGCGGTGGGCATATTGAGCGATGTCATCCTCATGGGTCACCATGACAATCGTATTTCCTTTTTTATGTAATTGGTCAAAAAGATCCATAATCTCATAGGAGGTCTTTGAATCTAGGTTACCTGTAGGTTCATCCGCTAATAAAATAGAAGGGTCATTCACAAGGGCGCGTGCCACCGCCACACGTTGCCTTTGGCCTCCCGAAAGTTCGTTAGGCTTGTGCAGTGCACGATTATCTAAACCGACCCCACGTAAAGTTTCCATCGCAATTTCAGTTCTTCTCGCTTTAGAGTACCCTGCATAAATTAATGGTAGGGCTACATTTTCGAGTGCGGATTGACGGGGAAGTAAATTGAACGTTTGAAAAACAAATCCAATTTCTTTATTTCTTACGGCGGCTAACTCGTTTTCCGACATTTCAGAAACATCCTGTCCGTTAAGAATATATTTTCCGGTGCTAGGCGTATCTAAACAGCCTACAATATTCATGAGTGTTGATTTACCAGAGCCTGAGGGTCCCATAAATGCCACATATTCGCCTTTGTTGACGGAGATATTGATGTTCTTTAACGCATCGATTACCTCTTCGCCCATTACGTAGCGTTTAGAAATATTTTGGGTCTCAATTATTTTAGTCATGTGTAAATCTATAATTCACTCAAAAATACATCCAAAGTTTGAAAGTATCTTGAGTTTTAGACAAAAGATACAAGCATGGGATAAAGTGGGATATAGGTGGATAAGAGGTTTGATTCCTGCGCACGTTTTTTTAGCTTTGTCGGAATGAAATATATTCCTGCGTTAGATGGGGTTCGAGCCATCGCTATTTTATTGGTCTTGGTTTTCCATTGGTTTCCAGAGGGAGTTGGAATTAATATTCTGCCCAATGGCCCCATTGGCGTCACCTTATTTTTTGTTTTGTCTGGTTATTTGATTTCCAATATCTTAATGGAGCAACAGACCAAAGCTCAATTTTTTCGCTCGTTTAAGAACTTTGTTATCCGCAGAGCCTTACGTATTTTCCCCATTTATTTTTTAGTGTTGGCTGGATTGTTGGTTTTGAAAAGAGTCTCTATTGTGATAAATACCGACTTTTATGAGTATCCATGGTATTATTGGGGCTATATGTACAATCATTGGTTGGAGCAGGGGGCCAACTGGGCAGACACCTTGTCTCCGTATTGGTCGTTGTCGGTGGAGGAGCAGTTTTATGTCCTATGGCCATTTTGTATTTTGTTGATTTCGAGTCGCTTTCGGGCCTATTTTTTATGGTTCTGCGTGCTGTTGGGTGTTGCTTTCAGGTATTATTCAGTGCATCTCCAACAAGGTATCGGGGTGTATATGTTGACCTGCGTGGATACCTTCGCGTGGGGTGCTTTATTAGCACATTACATCCGCGAAGGAAGATCTGCAGAAATAGCTGTATGGGTTCGTCGATTGATTATTCCCGTCGTATTTTGCTTTTTAATGATTTGTTTAAAGCACACAGATGCTGATTTAGTCAAACAATTATTTTTTAGAACGTTTACTTCTTTGGTATCCGTTGCCGTGCTTTTTTATGCCATGCAGCCTGGCAACTTTGCCAAAATCCTATCGATTAGTCCCTTGCGTTTAATCGGCCAGATGTCTTATGGGATTTATTTATATCACATGTTGGTCCCCAATTTATTCTTCCAAATAGCTGGGAAATTACATATTCCAATTCCCGAATTGCCTTTTAACTTGGTTCCTTTTATCGTGTTGTTTTCCTTTTCTTTTCTATCACTTAATTTGATTGAAAAGCCAATTCAAAGTTTTAAAAGGTTTTTTGTTTCGTAAGGATTTTTCTAGGCCAATCATTTGCCTTGCAATTTCTTACGCTCCTGATGGGGCATAAAAAAAGCCCGAACGAAAAGGCTCGGGCTTTTAATGATCTTACAAGAATCTTACAATCCTTTTGCTTTCTTAACGACTTCTTCCGCAAGGTTTTGAGGAACAAATTCGTAGTGAGAGAACGTCAATGATGCTGTAGCACGTCCTGAAGACATGGTACGTAAATCAGTTACGTAACCAAATAATTCAGAAAGAGGCACATCAGCCTTTAAGATTACAGCTCCTTGACGGGAATCCATACCCTTCATGATTCCACGGCGACGGTTTAAGTCACCTGTGATTGGACCTGTATACTCATCAGGAGTAACAACATCCACGGCCATGATTGGCTCCATCAATTTAGCACCCGCTTGTTTAGCTGATTCTTTGTAACCCATACGGGCTGCTAATTCAAATGATAATGAATCTGAATCGACATCGTGGAAGGATCCGTGGAATAAACGAACTTTCATCGAATCCATTGGATATCCTGCTAAAGCACCCGTTTTCATCGCTTCTTCAAATCCTTTTTGTACGGCTGGAATGAATTCACGAGGAATCACACCACCCACAATATTATTAACAAACTCTAAACCTGGTTTTTCATCTTCTCTTGGCCCGATTTCAAATACGATATCAGCAAACTTACCACGACCACCTGATTGTTTCTTGTAAACCTCACGGTGTTCAGTTGTCTTAGTTAAAGACTCCTTGTAAGCAACTTGAGGAGCACCTTGGTTTACTTCTACATTGAATTCACGACGCATACGGTCGATGATAATTTCTAAGTGAAGCTCACCCATTCCTTTGATGATGGTTTGACCTGTTTCCTCGTTAGATTCCACTTGTAAAGTAGGATCCTCTTCGATCAACTTAGTGATCGCTTTAGAGAAGTTGTCAGCATCAGCTGCTTTCTTAGGCTCAATCGCATATCCAATCACTGGCTCTGGAAAATCCATCGCTTCTAATATAATTGGGTGTTTCTCGTCTGAAAGCGTATCACCCGTTTTAATATCTTTAAATCCTACTACTGCACCAATATCTCCAGCACCTAAACGAGGAATCGCATTTTGCTTATTTGCGTGCATTTGGAAAATACGAGAGATACGCTCCTTATTTCCTGAACGGTTGTTCAATACATAAGAACCTGAATCTAAACCTCCTGAATACGCACGGATGAAACATAAACGACCTACGTAAGGATCCGTAGCAATTTTAAATGCCAAAGCTGCAAATGGCTCTGATTCACTTGGTTTTCTTAAGATTTCCGCACCAGTATCTGGGTGAACTCCTTTTACTCCTTCTTTGTCCATCGGTGAAGGCAAAATAGCCATCACATAATCCAACATCGTTTGAACCCCTTTATTTTTGAAAGATGAACCACAAAGCATTGGAACAATTTTCATGGATATAGTCGCCGCACGTAATGCCGCTAAAATTTCATCTTCTGTGATTGAAGTAGGATCTTCGAAGTATTTCTCCATCAAAGTCTCATCAAATTCAGCTACTGCTTCTAATAATTTCTCACGGTATTCAGTCGCCTCTTCCAACATATCATCCGGAATAGGAACTTCTACAAATGTCATTCCTTTATCTGCCTCATTCCACTTAATTCCGCGGAAGTTAACTAAGTCAACTACCCCTTCGAAACCATCTTCAGCTCCGATTGGCAATTGAAGTGGCACCGCATAACTACCTAACATTTCTTTCACTTGCTTACACACGTTTAAGAAATCAGCACCCGAACGGTCCATCTTGTTGACAAATCCAATACGAGCTACATTGTAGTTATTCGCCAAACGCCAGTTGGTCTCCGACTGAGGCTCAACGCCATCAACAGCCGAGAACAAAAATACCAGACCATCTAATACACGTAAAGAACGATTTACCTCTACGGTAAAATCTACGTGACCCGGAGTGTCAATAATGTTGATGTGGTAATCTTGATCGCGGTATTTCCAACCTACTGTTGTCGCCGCCGAAGTGATCGTGATCCCACGCTCCTGCTCTTGTGCCATCCAGTCCATAGTAGCCGCCCCATCATGTACCTCACCTATTTTGTGAGAAACCCCAGCGTAATAGAGAATACGTTCTGTTGTGGTGGTTTTACCAGCGTCAATGTGCGCAGCAATACCAATGTTTCTAGTAAATTTTAAATCGCGTGCCATTTTTAAATTTAATTATGAAATGTTTTTTTAACTCTATTTTTAAATGATCAAGTACTTGGACAACAAAACAATATGTTTTCGTTTTAGTACTGATTTAGGGGTGCAAAATTACTGAAACTTATATCAAATACAATAGTTTTTCTAGATGTTTAAGAGCTTTTTACAATTAGTTTATCCTAGGCTCTGTGGAGCATGCCAATTTCCACTTTTAGCGGCGGAAGATTTTATCTGTACGGGCTGTCGATTCGACCTGCCAAAGCCGGGTTTATTTCTGCCAACGCCTAATTGGATTACGGCAAAATTTGACGGTTTATTTGATTTTAAGGATGCCAACACCTTTTTTTTATTTTCTGAGGGCAGTCGAGTTCAGCACCTCATGCATCAGGTTAAATATAAAGGGCATTCCGATTTAGGTGAATTTTTGGGTTTTTGGTGTGGGAAAGAATTACAAAAATCTCATTCATTTATTTTTTATGATGTCATGATCCCTATTCCTCTTTTTGCTAAGAAACTAAGTGAAAGAGGATATAATCAAGCCGCTTGCTTAACCAAGGGAATTCAAAAAGCCACTGGATTACCTTGCCTCGAACAAGTATTAATTCGTAAAATACAGAGTAAATCTTTGGTAGGCCAAAATAGAGTTCAGCGGTATGAATCTCTTTCAGATGCTTTTGGGATCGAAAATGAGGAATTAATTAGGGGCCAACACATTTTGTTAGTGGATGACACCTTAACTACAGGAGCGACTTTTTTAGCGGCGGCCGAAAAACTAAAAGCCGCCGGCGCAAGAGAAATTTCTTTTCTTGCACTGGCGGCTTTAAAATAAAAGCTTTATTTATTTAATCCTGCTGAAATCATAGCACAACGGAAACCAATAGTTGCCGTAGCAGAATCTTGATCCAAGAATCTACGAGAACCTGGTGCTAACCAATACGAAATGTCTGCCCAAGAACCTCCTTTGTATACTCTAGCTTTATTATCAATTAATGAATTATTGTTTTTGCTATCGTAACGGGAAGCTTTGTCTAATTTATCATTTCTACGCATAGGATTTAGGTCATTGAAATCTTGAAAAGATAAAGGACGATATAAATCCATCACCCACTCATTCACATTTCCTGCCATTTGATATAAACCAAAATCATTCGGAGCATATTTGTAAATTTCTGCGGTAATGATTGCGCCATCATTTGATTTACCAGCAATACCGGCATAGTCACCGCGCCCACGTTTGAAATTGGCCAACATAGTTCCTCTGCCTTTTCCGCCAGATTCTCTAAGTGATGGACCATCCCAAGGATAAATTCGTTGGTTTGCTTGGTTCTCATCTTGTTGTTGGGTTCCAATCATCGCCTTGGCTGCATATTCCCATTCGGCTTCTGTTGGCAATCGATAAGATGGCAAAATACGTCCTGATTCAATGCTTACTCTAGCCGGTGCATTAGCTCTAGTCGCAGCTGAGGCTGTTGCCGCACCCGTCTTAGTCGCTTTTGGTGCTTTTGTTTTTGCATTTCCTCCCGCTAAATTTTGATTCACAACGGCCGTTCTCCACAAAGAATAATCGGTCGCTTGTGTCCAAGAAATTCCTACTACTGGATACATTCTAAATCCTGGGAATCTCAAATATTGCTCAACATAAGGATCATTAAAGGCTAAATCATTGCGCCAAACAGTTGTATCAGGCAATGCCGCCTCATAAAAATCTAAGGTAGAATCTTTTTGAACAGAATATAAATATTCCAAATAATGTACGTTGGCAATTTCCGTTTCATCCATGTAAAATGATTGTACAGAGACTGTACGCTCGATATTATCATGTGTTCCCATCACGTCTTCTTCAATAGACCCCATAGTGAAACGACCTCCTTCAATAAAAACTAAGTTAGGCCCAATGAGCTGTCCTGTGAATTTTTTATCCACCTGAAATCCCGCTTTTTGATTATATGCAAGACCGGTTACAGAAGATGAATTTCCAATGTTAACGCTATTAGGTTTACCGCCTAAACTTCCACCTAATTTACTTCCGATGCCGCTCGGGCAAGATGTCATTAACACCGCGATGCCACAAAGGCCTAAAACAAATTTTAATTTAGCAATCATCTATATGTTCTTTTCTACAGAATTTGAAAAACAAAGGTATGAAATTCAAGCAATTTGCTCAAAATTAACCTAAAATATCTATCAAAATACTATTTAAATCTTTTATTGTACTTACTTTTTCTACTTGGAGGATCAATTTACCCGCTTTTTCACGCAGTTGGCATCCTCCTTTTTTGGTATTTACAAACTGAATAACTTGGCCAATGATAGTTGAACCTGTATTTGGCTGTGCCTCCATAGAAACGAAATATAATTTCAAGATATTGCCCTTCAACGTAATTTTTTCTATTCCTAGTACCTGTGCTTTCCAACGGCAGGCCACTAATTCGTACATATCTCGCACTTCTGTCGGCCATTCCCCAAAGCGATCTTTCACTTCAGCCATAAATTCATCCAACTCTTTTACGTTCTCTATCTCGTCTAGACGGGTATATAGCGCTAATCGCTCCGAAATACTGCTAACATAGTCTTCTGGAATGAGAACTCTTAAATCGGTTTCGATTTGGCAATCTACCTTTAGTACCTCAGCTACAGCACCTAAATCCGTCTCAAATAAAGATTTAAATTCATTTTCTTTTAATTCTTGGACTGCCTCATCTAGAATTTTGTGATACATGTCATATCCCAAATCATTAATGAATCCACTTTGTTCTCCTCCCAACAAATTTCCCGCTCCTCTAATATCTAGATCGCGCTTAGCCACCTTAATCCCGTCTCCCAAATCCGCAAACTCCTCCAATGCACTCAGTCGTTTTCTGGCGTCACTGGTCAGGGCTGCCAAAGAAGGAGTGGCTAGATAGCAATACGCTTTTTTATTGGATCTACCCACTCGGCCTCGCATCTGATGTAAATCGGAAAGGCCAAAATGGTTTGCGTTTAAGATGTAAATGGTGTTGGCATTTGGAATATCTAAACCGGATTCGATGATATTCGTTGCGACAAGCACATCGTAATGCCCTTCAATAAACCCGAGCATGATTTTTTCTAATTTATCGCCTTCCATTTGTCCATGCGCCACGCCTATTTTAGCATCGGGTACTAATCGCAAAATCCGGTTGGCCGTACTCTCCAAATCACTGATTTTATTGTGTACCACAAAAACTTGTCCTCCTCTGGCTAATTCACTTCGCACCCCATCCCTTAAAATTTCATCGGTCATGACGACCAATTTGGTTTCAACCGGTTGGCGATTCGGTGGTGGAGTGGCGATGATCGATAAGTCCCGGGCACCCATCAGCGAAAAATGTAATGTCCTGGGAATGGGCGTAGCGGTTAAGGTAAGCACATCTACATCTACACGCATTTCTTTTAGTCGGTCTTTAACTTTGACTCCAAATTTTTGTTCTTCGTCAATAATCATCAAGCCTAAATTTTTGAATAGCACATCTTTATTGACCAGTCGGTGGGTGCCAATGAGGATATCCGTTTCTCCAGTGGCCACTCGAGCGAGTGTTTCACTGATCTGGTTACTTGATTTGAAGCGATTGATGTATTCCACTTTGCAGGGGAATGCGGCCAACCGTTCATGAAAAGTTCTAAAATGCTGCATCGCTAGCACGGTGGTCGGTACCAGGACTGCCACTTGCTTAGAATCTGCCACGGCTTTAAAGGCAGCTCTGATGGCTATTTCAGTTTTACCAAAACCTACATCCCCACAGACTAAACGGTCCATCGGATGCGGCTTTTCCATATCCATTTTTACATCGGCCGTGGCTTTTGCTTGGTCTGGCGTATCCTCATATATGAAGGAAGATTCTAATTCAGCCTGTAAATAGGTGTCGGCTGAAAAGGCAAATCCCCTAGCGGTTTTTCTTTTGGCATAAAGCGCAATTAATTCTTTCGCGATATCTTTTACCTGCCTTTTTACTTTTGATTTTTTATTGTCCCATTCGGGTGAGCCCAGTTTGGACATGCTTGGGGGCGCCCCATCTTTCCCTGAATATTTGGAAATTTTATGCAAGGAATGAATGGATACCGACAAGACATCATCATCTCGATAAATTAAACGGATGACTTCTTGTTCACCATTGGATGTGTCAATAATATTTAAACCCGCGAAACGACCGATGCCATAATCCACGTGGGTCACAAAATCGCCTACTTGTAAACTTCGTAATTCCTTTAAGGTTAGGGTTTTATTCTTTGAGAATTTATTTTTTTCCTTGAATCGATTAAATCGGTCAAAAAGCTGGTGATCGGGATAAAAGGCAATTTTTGTTTGCTCGTCAACAAACCCTTCTCTTAGTGTAATTTGAATCGTTTTGAACTGAATGGCCGAATTTATCTCATTGAAAATGACCTCCAGTCGTTCTAGTTGGCGCGCCGATTCCGAACAAATAATATTTTGAAACCCTAAACTTTGGTTTTCTAAAAAAGCAGCGGCCAAGCGCTCAAAATCTTTTTGATAGGCTCCTGGATTTTTTGATGGATAGGGGATGAGTGTTGCATTCTTGAAAAATGAACGTTTGCCAAACTCAACGAGCGTAAATCCACTGAGCGATTTTTTTATTTCTTTCTTCGTTTCCCAACGTTCACTGGGATCAGATATGATTTGGATATTTCCTCCCCCGGCGGATTTTATTCGCTCAAAATCGGCTGTCGCTTGATCAAAATTAGTTTCAATAATTTCAAGTAATGCCCCAGGATCCTTAACCCAAATATTTGTTTTTGAAGGTAAAAATGAGAAAAAAGTTTCTCTAGTTTCTTGTACTAATTTTGTTTGCACATCGGGAATGAGGTGCATGGCTGAAACCGATTGAATGGACAGTTGGGTTTCTGGATGAAAGGTTCGAATACTTTCTACTTCATCACCAAAAAAATCAAGCCGATAAGGAAATTCTGCGGCATAGGAAAACACATCTAAAATTCCTCCACGCACGGAATATTGACCAGCTTCGTATACAAAATCGGTCCGCTCAAAATCATATTCATTTAACGTCTCTGCCACAAAAGTGGGATCAATTTTATCCCCCACTCGGATGGAAAGTGTGTTTTTTACAAGGGATTTTCGATTAATCACCTTATCGGTTAATGCCTCTGGATAGGTGACTAAAACCAATAATTGTTCATGGTAATTACTCAAGTTATTAAGTACCTCAGCCCGCATGAGTACATTCGCGTTGTCTACATCTTCCCACTCATAGGGTTTTTTGTGGGACATCGGAAATAGCATGACAGCTGGATCTCCCAAAAGAGATTGCAAATCATTTAATACATAATGCGCTTCTTCTTTTCCTTCACAAATAATCAGAAGCGGATTTTTTTCTTGGCCTAAGGAGGCGATTAAAACGGTGTCTAATGCGCCACATAGACCTTTGATATAAAATAAACTTCCTTTTTCAGCGACAGAAATTTGCTGTGAAATTGTTTGAACAATCCCATCTGATTTGTATAACTGGAGGAAATCTTTTACAATCATCGTATCCCTAAATCGGGTAAGAAATTTTAAATTAGGATTGCAAAGGTAGAAAATTTTATATCTTTGTGCATCCACAAAAAGGGGTGCCTTGAAAAAAGGCTGAGATTATACCCATTGAACCTGATACAGATAATGCTGTCGAAGGGATTTTGTAGAGTTTTTAACGCTGAAAACTCAAAAAAATCAAAAAATTAGGGTTATTGTTAAATCATACGGGATTTGACTCCTTTGCCTGTTGTTAATTTTCATTATGAAAAAGTTAATAACATTGTTCGTTTTAGTGATTTTAGGCCAACAAGCTTTCGCCCAAAAAACGCGGGGACAAGTGTTGGATCTAGAAAACAAATTGCCCTTATGGGGAGCCTCCATTTCAATGATAGGAAGTCCCTTGGGTACAACTTCAGATTCGAAGGGGTATTTTTCGTTTAATTCAACCTCTGGGAAAATTAAAATTAGTTTTCTTGGGTATGAATCTGTGGAGCTTTTGGCTGAGAATGCTGCGCAAGTTTATTTAAAGAGATCGAGTTTTTTACAGGATGAGGTTGTCGTTAAGTCCACTCGGGCTGATGAAAATTCTGCGATGGCCTATTCAAATATTTCTGCTACCGAATTAGGCAAAAGTAACCTAGGTCAGGACATGCCTAATTTATTAAATTTTACTCCTTCTGTTGTGACAACTTCTGATGCCGGTGCGGGTGTCGGTTATACGGGAATTAGAATTCGGGGCTCAGATGCCACGCGTGTCAATGTGACGATCAATGGAATTCCGGTGAACGATTCAGAATCTCAAGGAACCTATTGGGTCAATATGCCCGATTTTGCGAGTTCGGTTAATTCTGTTCAAATACAGCGTGGAGTGGGGACCTCGACCAATGGTGCAGGTGCATTTGGCGGATCGGTTAATATGCAAACGAATCAGTTTGAAGCGAAGCCATACGCGGAAATAAATGCTTCTGGTGGATCTTTCGGAACCCTTAAGACAACGCTGAAAGTGGGTTCAGGGTTGTTGGGAAGCAAATTTACAGTGGACGGACGTTTGTCTAGAATTGTTTCAGATGGTTACATCGACCGCGCAACCTCTAATCTGCAATCAGCTTATTTGTCTGCTGCTTATTTTGGTTCAAAAAGTTTTGTGCGCGTCAATTATTTTCTTGGCAAAGAGAAGACTTTTCAGTCTTGGTATGGAACGCCAGAATCTCGTGTGAAAGGGTCTTTAACTGAGATGCAGGCTTATATTGAACGTAATTATTTGTCGACCGCGGAGGCCGAAAACGTATTGAAATCTGGTCGGACGTACAACTATTATACCTATGCAAACCAAACGGATAATTATGCTCAGGATCATGTGCAATTGTTGACAAATCATCGGATTTCTGCTTCTTGGAATTTAGATTTAAATGCTCATTATACGTACGGTAGAGGTTTTTTTGAAGAATTCAAGCCTCAAGCTGATTTAGAAAATTATGGAATAAATTCAAAAATTAGTACGGATTTAGTGCGCCAAAAGTGGTTGGATAATGATTTTTATGGAACGACTTTTTCATTGCAATACGAAGGATCCACCAAGATTAAATTCAATTTTGGAGGTGCTTGGAATCGATATGTGGGGAGACATTATGGACTTATTACGGAGGGAAAATCCTTGCCTGTTTCCTATAAAAATTATGAGTGGTATCGAAGTAGGTCCCAAAAGACAGATTTGAACTTCTATGCAAAAGCAAATTTGGTTTTGGCAGATCGTTGGAATGCCTACCTTGATTTACAATACCGAACGGTGGGATACACAATGTTGGGTACGGCGGATAAGTTTTTGACATTGACCAATCGAAACAGCTATCAATTTTTTAACCCAAAAGTAGGTTTGACACATCAGATTTCAGACGAAGCAAAGATTTATTCTTCGATCTCCTTGGGTAGTAAAGAACCTAGTCGGCAAGATTTTGTGGATAATCCTACGACTGCACCCCGCCCCGAATACCTACAGGATTATGAGCTTGGTTATCAACGTGCTGGAAAAAAATATGCTTTGCAATTGAATGGCTATTTCATGAAATATAAGGATCAATTGGTTCTCACGGGAGCTTTAAATAATGTAGGTGAGGCGATACGAACCAATGCTCCAGACAGTTACCGATTGGGCCTGGAGGCTTCTTTGAATTATCAAATTTTGCCTTATCTCCTTTGGTCGGGAAATGTAACGTTGAGCCAAAATAAAATACAGAATTTCACGGAGAGGTTGACAGATTATGAAAATTACAAAGAGGTTTTAGTCCAACATGGTACAACGGATATAGCCTATTCACCCAATTTTATTACCGGGAATACGATTACTTATAAAAGAGGAGCATTTGAAGGAGCGCTTTTATCTAAATATGTGGGCAAGCAATATTTAGATAATACGTCTACGGCCAAGCGATCTCTTCCGGCCTATGCGACTCAGGATGTCAGGTTTAGCTATGTATTTTCTAAACATATCAGCTCCACTTTATTACTGAACAATGTATTGAATTCGATGTACTCGTCCAATGGATATACCTATAGCTATTTGTATGCTGGGGATTTGACGACAGAAAATTTTCAATATCCTCAAGCGGGGTTCAACTTTTTATTGGGACTCAATATTCGACTTTAACGTATTTTAAAAATGATCAATTTACTGGATTAATAATATTATTGACTTGCAAATGTTATCTAATTAGCTAACTTTGTGTTTAATAAATTAGCGATGAGTCAGGCGTTTTTGAGGGAAGTTTTTTATTATAAAGACTACTATTTGTGAGATTCTTTAAAACCTTAAATCCTGATACACAAAAAAAGTTCAACTGGACATTGCAACTAATTTCAACTCTTGAAAGGGTCCCTATTAAATATTTTAAACATTTAACAGGAACATCAGGCATTTTTGAAATTAGGGTAGAGCAGGGATCAAATATTTACCGTGTCTTCAGTTTTTTTGAAAAAGGTAATTTGGTCATATTAATGAATGGATTTCAAAAGAAATCACAAAAGACCGATAAAAAAGAAATAGAGTTAGCAGAAAGACTAAAAAAGCAATATTTTGATGAAAAATCCTAAAAACAAATTAACATCTTTTAGTGTACATTTGGATCAACAATATGGTAAGAGGGGAGTTGAAATGCGTGAAAATTTCGAAAATGAGTTTGAAGCATTTAAACTTGGAGTCATGCTTCAAGAACTTCGTAAAGAAAAAGGTTTGACGCAAGAACAGCTCGCTGAAAAATGCGGCACGACTAAGACTTACATTTCTAGAATTGAAAATAACGCGAGCGATATAAGGCTTTCTACCCTCATGCGAATCATACAATCGGGATTAGGAGGTCAATTAAAATTGAGCGTCAATTTTTAAATATTTATTTTCAACGAAATTTTTCAGATCAAACTATAGGTTTTACTTAACAATTTGGGCCCTCAAACTATTCCACCAAATCCCATTTCCAACCCCATTTGGCTAACCGGTAGCGAACAGAATACCATAAAACACCTAGGCCATAAATGGAGCTTCGTTTAAAATTGATCGACGAGGCTTCGTCAAAATATTTGGTTGGACAAGTAACTTCGCCAATCTCAAAGCCTTTCCAAAATAATTGCAACACCATTTGATTATCAAAAATAAAATCGTTGTCACATTTCGTGAAGTGTACGGCTTCTAATGCTTCCTTGGAAAATGCACGGTAACCTGTGTGGTATTCTGAGAGTTTTTGATCAATTAATATATTTTGAAACAAGGTTAATAGTCGGTTGGCAATGTATTTATAAATAGGCATGCCCCCTTTTAATGCACCTTTTCCTAAAATTCTCGAGGCAAAAACTACGGGATATAAACCATTGCCGATGATTGAAATCATGGCTTTCAATAACATAGGCGTGTATTGGTAGTCGGGATGCAGCATGATCACAATGTCTCCACCTAAGGTAAGGGCTTTTGTGTAACAGGATTTTTGATTCCCCCCGTAGCCAAGGTTTTTATCATGTTGGACAATGTGTTTTATGCCAATTTTTTTCGCTACTTCTACGGTATTGTCTGGACTGTAATCATCCACTAAAATTACCTCGTCAACCCAATCATGCGGTATTTCTTGATATGTTTTTTCCAATGTTAAAGCGGCCTTGTAAGCCGGCATCACCACGATAACCTTTTTCCCTTCGTACATATTTTTTGGCTATTTTTTGCGACCTTTGTGTCGCCTAATGGTAAAATTAAATATTTATGAGCGAATCTCTATTTTTTCTTATTTTTTCAATCTTGGTCATAGCCGTCATGCTTGTGGATCTAGGAATTTTCAAAAAGGCGGGTGCTGCAGAGGTTACGTTTAAAGAGGCGGGTTTTTGGACGGGAGCATGGGTACTCTTAGCGGTTTCATTTTACTTTTTTTTGAGGCAATTTGGGGGTATGGTGCATGGCATTGCCGATGTAAATGGATTAATTTCCGTCAAAGAATTGTATGCTCCTCATATAGAGTTGGGGATGGGTACATTTGCGGACCAACTAACCATTTTTCAAAATAATTTATCTCTCGAGTTTATAACGGGATATTTGGTCGAATATTCATTGTCGGCCGACAATGTATTTGTCTTCATTTTAATTTTTAATTCCTTTGGCGTACAAAAACGCTATTATAAAAAGATATTAGTTTGGGGAATTTTAGGAGCGATTATTTTGCGTTTGATTTTCATCTTCTTGGGGGCGGCCTTATTGCAAAAGTTTGACTGGGTCATTTATGTTTTTGGTGCATTTTTAGTTTATACCGGAGTGAAAATATTATTTACCAAACAACATGACGAGGAGATTAATCCAGCCGAACACCCCATCGTAAAATTCTTGTCTCGTTTCTTTAATGTATATCACCGGAATGTCATAGGCCGATTTTTCGTTCGGATGAAAACGGGTAAATTATTTATTACGCCTATTTTCGTCATTGTGGTGGTGATTGCTTTTACCGATATATTGTTTGCGGTGGATTCAATTCCAGCGATTTTTTCTATTTCTAAAGACCCCTACATTGTCTTTTTCTCCAATGTTTTTGCGGTCATGGGCTTACGCTCACTCTTCTTTTTCCTTTCGAGTTTGATGGGCTTATTTCGCTTTCTACCTATTGGGCTCGGTGTGTTGTTGAGTTTCGTAGGTTTGAAAATGCTAGGGCATCATTACTTATCTGAAATCGGTTTTGGCACTCTTTCCTCATTAGCCGTGATTGTAGGTATTTTATCGACCAGCATTATTTTGAGTTTGCTTTTTCCAGAGAAGGAAGAAGTCAAATAAGCAGACTGGACGATTAAATTAAACCCACTCCTGAGTCATTTTTCGATATTGCAAGGGCGGGACTTTCATCCATTGCTTAAACTGTTTATTAAAGTGTGATAAGTTGCCAAAACCACTTTCAAAACAGATTTCCACCATCGTTTTTTGGGTAGTTCTAAGCATTTGGCACGCATGTTTGATTCTAAATTCGGTCACAATCTCGACAAAAGTCTTTTGGGTTACCTTTTTGAAATACCGACAAAAAGCCGTTTCTGTCATGTTGGCCAAATGGGCTACCTCATCCAAATGGACTTCTTGCGTATAGTGCGCAATGATGTACGCATATATTCGATTAATTCGCTCTAAGTCTATTGTAGAAACCGTATAACCTCCTTCATTGGTGTCAATGGGCTGAACGTCCGCTCCGCCCATCGTTAAGGAATGTAAAATTTGTAGAAAAGCTAAGAGCCTAGGGAAAGGGGCTAATTCCTTTAATTTTAGCATTTCTCTCGCTACTTTATCTTGAGTCGGGCCTAAAATAGTTAAGCCACCTTTAGCCCGATCAAACAATTGGCGGATGTTTTGGCAGGCATCATTTTCAAGAAATTTATCCCCTAAAAAATCTCTTTTGAAATGAATAACAATGGCCTGAGCGGCATCTGATGTTTCATCGGAGCCCAACCAATCATTGCGGTGATTTTGCCAACAATGAGGCAAATTGGAACCTAAAAGCACTAAATCACCCGGACTAAAATCAGAAATTTGATTGCCTATGAAACGCTTTCCTTCCCCAGAAATAATTAAGGTTAGCTCAAGTTCAGGATGAAAATGATAAGGAGCATCAAATCGAGCTTGTACAATTTCTTTCAATTGGATCGGCTGATTTATATTTTCTGACAAATGTTCAAGGCTCGCCTTCATATTAATATTTTACCTCAATTTTTATACTGAATTGAATTTAGGATAAAATTGCATTATTTTTTACAAATTTTGACGTGGTTTTTGATTTTAATTAATGTCAATTTTGTGAAAAATAAAAGCGATGTTATCCAATACCTACTCTTTAAATTCAAATCAAATTACTGATTTTCAAAAAAATGGACATGTTTTCTTAGAAAATGTCCTTCCTATTGATGAGCTAAAACCATACCGAGAAGCCATTCGTGCTTGGGCCGTTGATTTCAAAAAAAATCAAAAACCGATGGAAGAAAGGGACACATATGGCAAGGCATTTCTACAAATGATGAACCTATGGGAGGAAAATGAATTGATTAAGCAATTTTCTTTAGCCAAGAGATTTGGAAAAATAGCAGCCGATTTATTGGGTGTAAAGAATGTACGCTTATATCATGACCAAGCTTTATTTAAAGAACCTGGTGGAGGCTTAACTCCTTGGCACCAAGATCAATATTACTGGCCGATGGACACCGACAAAACAGTCACGATGTGGATGCCTTTGGTCGACATAGAAGATGGGATGGGGATGTTGACTTTTGCTTCAGGCAGTCAGCATGTTAATCTTCCTCCGATTGGGATTTCAGATGAGTCTGAAAAAATGATTAGTGAATTTGTCGCGGAGCATAAATTTCCGATTGTCGCCCAAAAAACGATGAAAGCTGGTGATGCCACCTTTCATCGCGGTTGGACTTTACATGCCGCCCCTGGAAATGAAACCACCCACATGCGAGAGGTGATGACGTTGATTTTTATGGATGCCGACATGCGCGTAACTGAACCCAAGAACCCAAATCAAGAGGCCGATCGGCTGCGTTGGTTCCAGGGATTAGCTCCAGGTTCTTTAGCTGCCTCCTCGATTAACCCCATTATTTAAGGTCTGGACAGTCACATGATTTTTTCTTAAAAAGGGACCACTTTTTCTTGTAAGGCTTTTGCTTATAGCGATTGCTCGCGCAAGAACCTGCCAGAAAAAATACACAAAGCAATATCGAAAAATACCGCATTATTTTAATTTAGATTTTAAATAAGTGATGGCCAACTCCCAGGCAGCCTCTGTCGATGCTTTGTCATAAATGGGATTTGAAGGATTGGCAAAACCATGGTCTGCATCAAAACTTTTTAAAGTTAATTTTTTTCCAGCTAGCTTCATATTGGCATCAAAATCAGCTACGACTTGAGTCGATATGAATTTTTCCTTCCCTGCAAACAATCCCAATACATCTGTTTGAAGTAATTTTAATTGCTCCACATCTTTCACTGGCATACCATAATACATGACGCAAGCCGCGGCTTGTTTTCCATTTAAAATGGAGGCCTTTAAAGATAAAGCGCCACCAAAACACCAACCTACCGTCGCGATTTTAGCTTTAGGTCCTACATATGAAATGGCTCCTTTGATAATGGATTCTAATCTAGCTGGATTGGCTCCACCCATTAATTTACCTGCCTCTTCCCGGCTAGTAGCCACTTTTCCATCGTACATGTCTAAAGCCAAAACGTTAACATTACCTAAAGTCGAGTAAAAATGTTCGGCTTCTCTTTTTATGTGGTCATTTAAACCCCACCACTCTTGGAATACAAACAGGGTATATTGTGTAGGCTTATCTGCTGGGATATAAAATCCTTTAGCCATGGTTCCATCGGGAGTATTAAATTCAACCATCACACCACCCGCTTTGCTCACGTGCTTGTAGGCTTTGGGCAATGCATGCGATTTCATAAATGCCTTATTAGAGGCCATCAATTGCATTTGGTCTTTGGTCGAAAAGCAGATTGACTGAGCAAAAAGGTTGTTGGTCATGAAGGCCAACAATGCCATGAGCGTAATTTTTTTCATCATTTTGAAGGATATTTTAAATATTTTTTATAAAAATAAACGAAAATTTGTGATTTGAAGTAACTTTGACATTACCTATTATAAAATACAACACTATGAAAAAGTTTTTGTTCGGCATAAGCCGAATTATTTTTGCCGTTTCTTGTTTGACTCTACTGTCTTTTCAACAAGTAAATGCTCAGGATAAAAATCCACTCTTAGGAAAAAAAGTCCTTGTTTTTTCTTCTACTAAAGGATATCGCCATGGCTCCATCGGATCCGGCAAAACGGCTTTAATGAAAATGGCTAAGGAGAAAGGCTTTCAAGTGGATACCACTGAAAACGCAACGGCCTTTACTGAAAATAATTTGAAGCAGTATCGTGTGGTGGTTTTTTTAAATACTACGGGAAACATTTTAAATGATGCTCAGCAAAATGCGTTTGAGCGTTTTATTCAAGCAGGGGGTGGATATTTTGGTATTCATGCGGCTGCGGATACGGAGTATGATTGGCCTTGGTATGGAAAATTAGCAGGTGGTTTTTTTGCTTCACACCCTGGCAATCCAAATGTGCAAAAAGGTAAAATGAATGTCGTTGACAATACACATATTTCCACTGCACACATGCCCGCGTCGTTTGATCGCACAGATGAGTTTTATGACATTAAAGAATTTAATAAAGACGTTAAATTATTGGTGACTGTTGACGAAAAATCATACAAAGACGGTAAAATGGGAGATTTTCACCCAATGGCTTGGTACCATGAATATGATGGTGGTCGGGCATTTTATACCAACTGGGGTCACACAAATCAGACATTTTCTGAGGATTTGGTGCTGAAGCATATTTGGGGAGGACTTCAATATGTGTCTTCAGGACCCGATCAGAATTACAAGAAGAAGTTAAGGACCGAAATGGCGCCAGAGGACAATCGTTTTACGAAAACTATATTGGATCGTAGTTTAGATGAGCCTATGGAATTAGCGGTGGCTAATAGTGGGAAGATATTTTATGCAGAGCGTAAAGGGAAGTTGAAAATGTATGATCCTAAAAAAGGCAAGTCTAAAGTGGTTGCTAATTTGAACGTATATACTAAGCAGGAATATGGTTTAATGGGTTTGAATATTGACCCTAATTTTGATTCAAATAATTTCATGTATTTATATTATTCGCCGCCATCAGGTCAGCCAGATACAGCACAGCATTTATCTCGTTTTGTATATGATAACGTGAAGGATACTTTGCTGATGGATACAGAAAAGATTTTATTGCGCGTTCCTGTAAAGCGCGTGGAGTGTTGCCACACAGGTGGATCTATCGCTTGGGATAAGGTTGGGAATTTATATTTGTCCACTGGCGATGATACAAACCCATTTGCATCAAATGGATATAGTCCAAGTGACAATCGTCCAGGCCGATCGGGTTGGGATGCCAGATCGACTAGTTCAAATACGAACGATTTAAGGGGTAAGATTTTACGCATCAAACCCACTCCAGAGGGAGGTTATACGATTCCTGCGACCAACTTATATCCAGAAAAAATTTATCATGCTAAGCAGGAAATATATGTGATGGGGAATCGTAATCCATACCGTATTTCTGTGGATCAGCATACAGGTTATTTGTATTGGGGTGAGGTAGGTCCAGATGCTGGGGAAGCTTCCAAGAAATTCGGTCCAAGAGGACATGATGAGGTAAATCAAGCGCGTGAGGCAGGGTATTTCGGTTGGCCTTTATTTGTAGCGGACAACCGACCTTATAATCAACGTGATTTTAAAAATGATAGTACTTGGGCTGTATTTAATCCACGTGCGCCGATCAACGATTCGCCACATAACACTGGTTTTGCACATTTACCTCCTGCTCAAAAAGCTTTCATTTACTACCCATATGTAGACTCTCCTGAGTTTGGACCTGTGGTTGGAAAAGGTGGCCGTAATGCAATGGCAGGTCCTGTCTATTATAGAGATGACTATCCAGCGGATTCAAAAACGAAATTCCCTGCCTATTATAATGGGAAATTAATTGCTTACGATTGGGCAAGAGATTTAATTTATACAGTGTCCATGAAGGAAAATGGCGATTTTTCCAATATGGATCGCTTCTTGCCTTCGATTCCTTTTTCACATCCGATGGATATGCAATTTGATAAAAATGGAACACTTTTTGGTCTTGAATATGGACCCAACTGGTTTGCTCAAAATGATGAGGCCGTTTTATATAAATTGGAATATAATGCGGGAAATCGTAAACCATTGGCCAAAGCTTCTGCAGATAAAAAAGTAGGTGCGACACCTTTAAAAGTGAAGTTTTCATCGGCAGGTTCTCAAGATTATGACAATGATAAAATTACGTATGCTTGGAACTTTGGCAACGGACAAACAAGTAATGCAGCTAATCCAGCCATCACTTTTTCTAAGTCGGGGGTATATGAAGTTTCCTTAAAAGTGAAAGATTCACAGGGAAATGTGGGTACATCCCAACTCACCATTCGAGCAGGTAATGAAGTTCCTGAGGTGGAAGTGGCTATTGAAGGCAATAAGACTTTTTATTGGAATGATAAACCTGTTAAGTATAAAGTTTCGGTTTCAGACAAAGAAGATGGAAGTTTAGCAAATAAAAAAGTAGCTGAAGAAGATGTGATGGTGAGTGTCAATTTCTTAGATGGTTATGACAAAACAATTATTGCACAGGGACATCAGGCGAACATATCTTTTTCTACTGGGAAGCGATTAATGGATTTATCCGATTGTAAGGCATGCCATGCAACGGATAAAAAATCGATCGGACCTTCTTACTTGGATTTAGGCAAGAAATATAAGGCAAATGCGCAAACCATAGATATGTTGGCTAAGAAAATTATCAACGGTGGTGGTGGTGTTTGGGGAGAGCAAGCGATGGCTGCACACCCTCAAATTTCATTAGGAGATGCGAAGGAAATCGTGAATTACATATTAAGTCTATCCGACAAGAAGAAGGCATCCAAGCCGGTCGTTGGCGAATATGTTCCTCAGGATAAAGGAAAAGCTGGTACTTATTTATTTGCCGCTAGTTACACGGATAAAGGAGCTGGTAAACTAGGTCCTGCGACGGGCCAAAAGGTTGTGGCGCTTCGTAACCCAACCGTAAAAGCCGTGGATTTCGACCAAGTTTCTAAAGGATCTAAATATAAAGTGGACGGACTAGGAGAAGTTTTAGTTGCTACAGGTGATAAAGGTTTTGCTAAATACAACGGAATCGACTTGACTGGAATTAAAAATATCTCCTTCATGGGATTGTATATGCAAGGTCAAACAGTTGGCGGAACTCTTGAGTTAAGAACGGGAAGTCCGACGGGTAATCTAGTAGGATCCGTTGAAATAAATGCGTCTAATAAATTCAATATTCCTGTTAATATTTCAGGCGTACAAGATTTGTATTTTGTCTTTGTGAATCCAAAAGGGGGAGACGGCGCATTATTTGGATTGAAGGATTTCTTATTTGAGAATTAAAATTCAAACGTAATTCATCATAAAAAATGGCCCTAAAATTTAGGGCCATTTTTGTTATTTTTCTGAAAGCTCTAGCCATCTGGCTTCTTTTTCTTCCTGAGCGTTTTTAATTTCTTCAATTTGAGTGGCCCATTGGCTTAATATTTGAAAGTCCTCATGACCTGCATTCAATTGTTCAATGAGGCTTTGTTTTTTAAGTTCAAGGTCTTGTATTTCTATTTCTAATGTTTCAAATTCCTTTTGTTCTTTGAAACTTAGTTTACTCACCTTGGTTTTTGAATTCTCCGTGGTTGGCGCTTTCACGGGACTAGGTTTATTGGCCCCCGAATTATTTTCTGTTTGATTCTCCAATGAAATTCGATAATCAGTATAATTTCCATTAAAGAACTTAACTTCCCCTTCTCCTTCCACTAGGATTAATTGGTCCACCAAATTATCCATGAAATAGCGATCATGTGAAACCAAAAGAAGACAACCTTGAAACTCCGATAAAAAATCTTCCAGGAGTTGGAGTGTATCTAAATCCAGGTCATTGGTCGGCTCATCCAAAATTAAAAAATTCGGATTTTTGACCAACACACGCATGAGTTGTAAACGCTTTTTTTCACCACCAGAAAGTTTCTCTACACGCGTATATTGCTGAGCGGTAGGGAATAAAAATTTACTTAAAAATTGGCTCGGACTTAGCGATTCATTTTTACCGTAAGGGATAACTTCTGCTATTTCCGTGATGGTATCGATGACTCTTTGCTCAGGCTTGAAATCAAAAGGAATTTGGGTATAATAACCAATCACTAATGTTTCACCTGGATCGATGGTTCCAGCATCTGGTTTTTCTAAACCGGTAAGGAGTTGGAGAAATGTGGTTTTTCCTGCCCCATTTTTGCCAACGATTCCTATTCGGTCCTTTTTCTTAAAGGTATAAGTAAACTCATTGATGATTTTTTTGTCCCCCCACGCTTTTTGAAGCCCGTTGATTTCAATGATTTTATTTCCTAGTCGGGACATTTGAATGTTTAGCTCCAATTTGCTGTCATCCAGTTTCTTGTGAGCCATTTCATCGATTTCAGTAAATGCATCGATTCGGTATTGCGCTTTGGTTCCCCTTGCTTTTGGTTGCTTACGCATCCATTCGAGTTCCTTGCGGTACAGGTTTTTTGCTTTGGATATGCTACTCGCCTCTGATGCTTCTCTTTCGGCCTTCTTTTCTAAGAAATAGGCGTAATTGCCCTCGTAGGTATATAGGGCGCCTAAGGCAAGCTCAAACATTTTATTGCATATTTTATCTAGAAAATAGCGGTCGTGTGAGACGACTAAAACGGTCACATTGGGGCCTGAAAGAATTCCTTCCAGCCATTCAATCGTTTCAATATCCAAGTGATTGGTAGGCTCATCCAAGATCATGATGTCTGGACTTTCAATCAATAATTTGGCCAGTGAAAGTCGTTTCTTTTGACCTCCGGAAAGCGTGGATACTTTTTGGTCTCCATCGGGAATGCCTAACCTAGTAATGATTTGTTTAGCCCTTGCCTCATAATCCCAAGCATTGTTTAATTCCATTAAGGCAAAGGAGTCTTCTAACTCCTTAGGGTCGCCTGAAAGCATGGCCTTTTCATAGGCTTTAATGGCAACGGCGGATGGTAAATCATCTGAAAAAAGGTAATTTAGGACCTCTTCTTTTTCAGAAAAAACGGGATTTTGCGGTAGGTATCCGACACGTATACCTTTACGGATGGATATTTTTCCATCGTCAGGCGTTTGCATTCCCATCAATGTTTCCATTAATGTAGTTTTACCGGTTCCGTTTTTGCCAATGAGGGCTACTTTTTCACCTTTTTGTAGGCCAAAGAACAGACTTTTAAAGATCCATCTTTCTCCGATGTTGCGTGAAACATTTTCCGCCGATAAGTAATTCATACGATTGTGTTAGTTGAATTCAATTAAGAATTCGATTCAAGGGCTTCTTCCCTCATTTTTTTTCTTAGGACTCTTCCAGATACCCAGATACTGATTTCATACAATCCTAAAAGTGGAAATGCCACTAATAGTTGTGAAATCACATCAGGTGAAGGGGTGATGATCGCTGCGACAATTAAGATCACAATCATCGCATGCTTTCTATATTCCCTCATGAAAGAAGGAGTTAGAATACCTACTTGGGATAACACAAAAGCCACCATGGGAAGCTGGAATGTTAATCCACACGCAAGTGTAAGCATGGACAATAAAGAGATATAATCATTAACGTCAAATTGATTTTGAATCGTTGCATCCAATTTAAAATTGGCTAGGAAGTTGATCGCCATAGGAGCTACCACATAATAACCAAAGGAAACCCCCATGAAAAATAAGGTGGATACCCAGAAAACAGCTCCCTTGGCAGCTTTTAATTCCTTGTTTTTTAAACCGGGCTTAATAAATCTCCAAAGCTCAAAAAATGCATACGGGAAAGAAAACAATAGGCCCACAATAATGGATTGAGTCAATGCCATCATAAACTGACCCGAAACCTCTCTACTTTGTAAGATGAAGTCCGCTTTTTGCATGCATAAACTACTCCAACCCGTGATGTCGGCTAAATGACAAAGCACTAAATTGGTCGCAAAATCGACTTTCGTTGGCCCCATGATAATGGTACCAAAAATCTCATTTCTAAAAATCCATGCGGCAATCGTAAAGATCAAAATCGCAGCGATGGATCGCATGATGTGCCAACGTAACTCCTCTAAATGGTCTAGAAACGACATTTCAGTCCCATCTTTCTCTTCTACGTCGTCATCAAAATCATTTTCCCAGTCTTGGTCTGTGGCCATATGCTATCTTATAAATAAAGTGGGAATTGTTTAACCCACTCGTTAACTTCTCCTTTAATCTGTTTTAAAACAGATTCATTATCATGGTTCATGAGGGCTTTGTCGACCATGTCAACAATCTGGCTCATGTCATTTTCTTTTAATCCACGTGTGGTCATTGCAGCGGTACCCACTCGCATTCCTGAAGTCACAAATGGCGATTTATCATCAAATGGAACCATGTTTTTATTGATGGTAATGTCCGCTTGAATTAATGTGTTCTCAGCTAATTTGCCACTTAAACCTTTGGGTCTTAAGTCAATCAGCATTAAATGATTGTCAGTCCCGCCCGAAATAATATCATATCCTTTGCTTAAAAAAGCTTTTGCCATCGCTTGCGCATTCGATTTAACTTGTTGGGCATATTGTCCAAATTCAGGAGTCAATGCCTCTCCAAATGCGATCGCTTTTGCTGCAATAACGTGCTCTAAAGGACCTCCTTGTGTTCCAGGAAATACAGCACCATCAAGACAAGCCGACATCATTTTTAATTCACCCTTCATCGTTTTGAATCCAAAAGGATTCTCGAAATCATTCCCCATCATAATTAAACCACCACGAGGTCCTCGTAAAGTTTTATGTGTGGTTGTCGTTACAATATGGCAATGCTGCATCGGGTCGTTCAATAAACCCTTCGCGATTAAAGCGGATGGATGTGAAATATCAGCTAATAATATGGCACCTATTTTGTCTGCAATAGCTCTTAAACGGGCATAATCCCAATCACGAGAATAGGCGGAAGCTCCACAAATTAATAATCTAGGATTTTCTTTCAAGGCAGTAGCCTCTACTTTATCCCAATCAATTAAACCTGTTTCTTTTTCAACGCCATAAAAAAAGGCTTGAAAATATTTACCTGAGAAGTTGACCGGCGACCCATGAGAAAGGTGTCCCCCATGTGCCAAATCAAATCCTAAAATTTTATCTCCTGGATTTAAAAACGATAAAAAAACGGCTGCATTTGCTTGCGCGCCCGAGTGAGGCTGCACATTAGCCCATGTGGCACCAAATAATTTTTTGGCACGTTCGATGGCAATTGTTTCTACGACATCGACTACCTCACAACCTCCATAATATCTTTTTCCAGGTAAGCCTTCTGCATACTTATTAGTCAAAACACTTCCTTGTGCCTCCATTACCTGAGGGGAAGTAAAGTTTTCCGAAGCAATTAATTCGATGCCGAATTCTTGTCTGTGTGCTTCTTCGCTAATTAATGAAAAAATTTCAACGTCTCGCTGGGTGGGAAATGTGCTAGCAGCCATGTAATAAATGTGGATTGAATTTCGTTTTAAAAAGTTTAAAATTACGAATTTTTAACGGAATAGAAAAACGATCATTCCCCATTTTTGAATAAATATCCCATGAGGTTCCGCTATTTTTTGTTAATTTTGATTCTTTAAAAAATAAGGGCGGGGCGCTTTTAAAATTATAGAGAATGAAACTGAAATTAATCATTTTGCTTTTCTTGGGTTTTGTGGGATTTACTGGCATGGCCCAAAAAATCACTCCGGCTAAATGGTCATGGACTTTGTCGCCAACGAACCCTACGGTGGGCCAGACGGCTGAAATTATATTTAAAGTAAAAATCGATAAAGGCTGGTACTTATATTCATCCGATTTCGACAAGGAATTGGGGCCTGTAGTTACGACCATTAAGATCAAAGAAAACCTTGGAGTATCTGTTGACGGACCTCTACGAGCCATCAATCCACATTCAAAATTCGATAAAGAGATTTGGAACGGAACGTACACCTATTTCACGGAGGAAGCGGAATTTCGACAAACTGTAAAAATCACCTCAGATTCTTGGAAGATTGACGGATCTTACGATTCGCAAACATGTTCGAATGAGAGCGGTTTGTGTGTGCCAATTAAAGGCCCATTTCTGATAAGTTCTAACCTAAGCGGATCTTCTACTCCAGAAGATTCAAAAAAAAAAGCCTCTAATTCAACCGCAAAAATAATAGTACCAGAGGACGATCAGTCTTTATGGCAGTTTTTTTGGTTGGCGATGGGCGCTGGTTTGCTGGCCTTACTGACGCCTTGTGTCTATCCTCTAATTCCTATGACGGTTAGTTTTTTTACGAAACAACAAGGAGGCAAAAAACTGGCTTTTCTTTATGGTTTCTTCATTGTCCTCATTTATGTCTTCTTTGGCACCATTTTAGCATTTTTTGCGGGGGCTAGTTTTGCTAATTTTTTAAGCACACATTGGATTCCAAATCTTTTGTTTTTTGTCATTTTTATTCTTTTTGGTATTTCCTTTTTGGGTGCATTCGAAATTGTGTTGCCTTCTAGTTTGGTTAACAATGTAGATGCGAAATCTGATAAAGGAGGATTGTTAGGGGTATTCTTCATGGCATTTACGCTGGTTTTAGTGTCATTTTCTTGTACGGGACCATTAGCCGGATCCATATTAATTGCCTCATCTCAGGGAGTATTTCTGAAGCCCATTATTGGCATGCTAGGGTTCTCATTAGCCTTCGCCATTCCATTTACCATATTTGCTATTTTCCCAGGATTCATGCAAAAAATGCCTAAATCTGGCAATTGGATGAATGAAGTCAAAGTGGTGTTAGGCTTTTTAGAAATTGCCTTAGCCTTTAAGTTTTTAAGTGTGGCCGACCAGGTGTATCATTGGCATTTATTGGATCGCGAAATATTTCTAGCTATTTGGATTGCTATATTTACCGCATTAACCTTGTATTTATTTGGTAAGATTTCCTTGCCTCATGATGGACCTAGCGGGAAATTATCTGTTCCCCGTGCGCTTTTTGCCACGGCTTTTCTTGCCTTCGTTATTTATTTAACTCCAGGAATGTTTGGCGCTCCATTAAAGGGTTTATCTGGTTGGTTGCCTCCCATGTCAAGCCAGGACTTTAAGGGTACTTCGCAGGTAAATGATCCAAATGCCGATGCATCAAAAACTTCTTCCTCGGTTAAATACAGCGAATTTTTAAAACTACCTTTGGGGCTCAATGGATTTTTTGATTTTGATGAAGCCAAAGCTTATGCTCAGAAAGTAGGCAAGCCCTTGTTTATCGATTTCACTGGACATGGTTGTGTAAACTGCAGGAAAATGGAGGAATATGTGTGGTCTGACCCAGCAGTATTGTCCATTCTGAAAAATGATTATGTCATCGTCGCGCTTTATTGTGATGACAAAACGGAACTCCCGGAAAATAAATGGTATGTTTCAAAAGTCGATGGCCAAGAAAAAAAGACCTTGGGAGATCAAAATTTAGATTTTCAAATTTCTCGATTTAATTCAAATGCCCAACCTCATTATGTTCTGTTAGACCCTAGAAAGGACGCTGCTCCTATGGTTCCACCCGTCGCTTTTGATGCGGATATTAATCATTTTATTTCGTTTCTTAAAAAAGGAATTGACGCCTATAAATCAAAGTAAATATGTCTTGGGGAGCCTATTCAGGAGTAATGATTGCCACAGGATTAAAATTTATTGCCGGGCCAATAACCGGATTTGGCCTTGGATTAACCTGGTATGAAACGGTTATTTTTACTTGGATTGGAGCCATGCTGACGATCTCACTCACCTTGAGCATGGGCAAATTAGTCATCGGTTTTATCAGTCGATTCAGAAAGAAGAAAGCTATTTTATTTTCAAAGCGAGTGCGTTATGCCGTTCAGATCTGGCAAAAATTCGGCATTAAAGGGATTGCAGCGCTTACTCCACTTATTTTTACGCCGATTGGCGGAAGTCTATTAGCTTTATCTTTTAAGGTTTCTTTGCCGCGAGTCCTCTTTTTTATGGCCATTTCATCCCTATTGTGGGCCTTGTTATATACGGGGGCGATTTACCAACTTACTTTTATTCGCGAGTGGTTTGGGCAATAAAAAAGCCGGATAAACCGGCTTTAAAATATGGGATGGGAAAGACTAATTTCCTTGATTGATACTTTTTCCACTAAACATTTTCTCGCGAAGTGCGTTCGCTTTTAACTCTAATTCCGGCTTAGCGTCATATTTATTTTTTAACTGAACCGCTGCACTATCTGGATGAACTCCATAAACATAAGCCTCGCCTTCATTTAAATCTTTTTGCTTGATGGTATTGTTCTTTTGATAGTCACAAGCCGTCGCCATAAAGGCTAAAGCTATAATCGGAAGTAATTTTTCTAATTTCATTCTCTTGTTAGGACAAATTGTTAGTACAAAAATAAGGCCAAATTTTGTATTAAAAAAGTCTATAAGCTTCTAAGTCTTAGCTTTCCTCTAAATTTTTGATTTTCTCTGATAAAAATGACATTAATTCGGCGATATACCCCTCGCTAAAATTAAATTCGATCCCTGCTTTTGCATAAATTGATTTGATAGGTTCTGTGTAACCTACTGATAGTGCCTCCAAATAATTAGCTAGTGCAAGTTGTGGGTTTTGGCAATAATTTCTCCAAACCGCCAATGCACCTAATTGAGCTATCGCATATTCGATGTAATAAAACGGCACTTCGTATAAATGTAATTGCTTTTGCCAAACATGGGATTTTATTTCTTCTAATCCGGTCCAATCAGTCATCTGATCCGCAAATCTGGCCAATATTTCATTCCATTTTTCTTCTCTTTGAGTTAAGGTATGGTCAGGATTTTCATAGATCCAATGTTGGTATGCATCGATCGTCGCCACCCAAGGCAAGGTTTCTAGAATATCTTCCAAGTGTTTTATTTTGGCTCTTTTGGCATCTTCCGGATTTTCAAAGTAGATATCCCATTCATCCATTGTGATTAATTCCATGCTCATGGAGGCAAGTTCAGCGACCTCCGATGGAAAATTTCGGAATGCATTTAGGGAAAGTTCCTTCGTTAAAATGGAATGGACCGCATGTCCGCCCTCATGCAATAAAGTAACCATGTCTCGCACTTGGCCTGCGGCATTCATGAAGATAAAAGGAAAACCAGTTTCTTCTAAGGGGTAATTATATCCCCCAGGATTTTTACCTTTTCTTGAGTCTAAATCAAAGCGATCTAGTTTCACCATTTCTCTTAGACAATCTCCTAAAAATGGGTCGAGATTATCAAAAACCCGAATCGTTTTTTCTAATAACTCTTCTCCCGTTTTAAAGGGTTTCAATGGTTTGCGACCTAAGGGGTCCACTGATTTATCCCAGGGTCTGAGCAAATCTAAACCCAATGCCTTTTTCCTTTTGGAGGCTAATTCATTTAAAATGGGTTTGATTGTTTTTTCTACGGCCTCATGAAACTCAAAGCAATCGGCCGGAGAATAGTCAAATCTACCTAGGCTTGCAAAAGAAAAATCCCTAAAATTTTCAAATCCAGCTTGTAGGGCAACTTTATTTCTCTTGCCTATTAGTTCACTATAAAGCGAATTTAATTCATCTTTGATACTGAGTCTTTTGGCCGCAACTTTCTGGTAAACGGATTCTCTGATATCTCGATCGGTCGACTCTAAATAGGCGCTGGCTTGTTGGAGCGTCTTTTCCACCCCGTCAATTTCCACCATCAGCGCTCCGGTTAACGCACCATATTGGGATTCTAAATTTTGTAATTCTGTAAATAAGGGGATGTTTTCCTCCCTAAAAATTTCAATTGATTTTCTGATGCTTCTCACCATAATCGAAAAGCCTTTCGTGTATACTTGGTCTGATAATCCGGAATCAATCACTTTTTTATTCCAAGCATCATCAAAGACAGAGGCATTGGGCATAATTTCATTGACAAATTGCTGATAGCTTTTTTGTAAATTTTCGTTTTGATTGTCGCAGGACATTTTGATATAACGCCAAGCAAAATTTTCAGAAAGATAGCTTTCAAGCTCAGATCGGTTCTTGCAAAAATCCTCGAGTGAATTTAAATCAATAATTTCTTGTGCACTTAACTTTTCAAAATAGGGCAAAACACTTTCCCATGTGCTTAAAGAAAAGTCCTGGGGCAGTAAAGTTCGATGGATTATTTGAGGGGTGACCGTACGTTTTATCATGTATATTTTTGTTTTAATCTAAATTAATCACAACCCCTTCACTCATCGGATGAGCCACACAGGTTAATATATATCCTTTTTTAATTTCATTATCGGTGAGTCCGTCTTCTTCGTCCATGATCACTTGTCCGCTGGTGCATAATCCCATACAGGCCGTACACATTCCTGCTTGGCATGAATAAGGGATGTCGATATCCGCTTCCAAAGCAGCCTCTAATATAGTTTCACTCGGCAAGACGGTTACAGTATGTGTTTTTCCTTCAAAGATCAAGGTAACTTCTTGGGATTTTAAGCTTCCATCTTCCTCTGCTTTTTCTGTTTCCTCGCTCACAGTAGATAAAAATAATTCTTTTAAAATATGTTTTTCTGGGACATCAAACATGGCCAATGATTTTTCTACTTCGCTCATCATTCCAGCGGGTCCGCATAAATAATAAAAGGCCTTAGGTATGTCGATGCCAAACTCTTGTTTTAAATAAAAAACCATGGATGCTTGGTTGATACGCCCCTTAAAACCAGGCCATGTGTGAGAGGGCTGGCTGATGACATGTATCAGTTTGAATCGGGAACTATGTTGGGATTCCAGGGATTCTAATGCTTTTTTGAAGATAATTTGTTGTTCATTTCTCGACCCATAAATCAAGTATATGTTAGCCTTAGGCTCGGAATGTAACACGGTTTTGATCATGGAGAACAAGGGAGTAATCCCAGATCCAGCAGCCACAAAAACATAGGTTTTGGTCGAATCAGCCTGGGGATCAATCAAGAAATTGCCCATGGGCTCGATGACTTCCAAACTATCGCCCACCTTTAAATGGTCACATAAATAGTTGGACACAAGGCCCCCTTCAATCCTTTTGACAGTAATGGCAGGCGAGGTATCCGTTTTAGGAGATGAGGAAAGTGAATAACTTCTCCTGATTTTTTGACCTTCTATTTCCGGAATAAGCGTAAAAAACTGACCCGATATATACGATATGGTATTATGTATCGGATGCCAAAAATGGATGGTTTTGGTGTCAACGGTTTCTTCCGTAATCTCCTTTATGGTCAAATGTAATCTCTGATTCATATTATTCTTTTTTTGTTGGTATGAGCCATTGGATAGTTCCCGGCAATGATTCATTATGTAATCGGTCTAGTGCGGTAACCGCAAATCCATAACCAGATCGTATCCAATTATTATCTAAAATTAATTGATTCATTTTACCTTTGAAAATGATATTTTCTGCGTTCTCCAAAGGATCAACTTCGCCCTTTTTGATTCTATAAACAACGTAATAGGCCGGTGGATCTTGATCTTCACTGAGCTCTCCTTGTTTCCAAGCCAACAACCAATCGTCGCCTTTTTTAAGTAAACTTACTTGGTGCGGTGGGGTAGGAGCTATGCTATCTTTCCAAAGCATCGCCGGTATTAAGGCTACAGATGAATACTGATTTTGCCTTAAGGTATCCCGCCAACCTTTCACATTTCGGGTGATTAAATTTGAACTGAAATAGATGGATCCTTGCACGTTTGGTAAACTACGAGCGACCTTTAATTGTTTGCTTAATTCGTTCGGGGACCACAGATCATTTAAGTGATATGCCGCATGGCCGATATAAATAGGTCGGCCATAATTATGCGCACTCCACCATTTAGCTAATGGCTCGAAAGCCGCAACTTTATGACTCGTTTCCCAATATAATTGTGGAGCTAAATAATCCACTAAGCCATCTTTTATCCATTTTTCTGTATCCGCAAATAAGTCATCATAGGATTGCAAGCCTCGCCTTGTGGGCGATCCATCTAAAACGGATTCACTCTGATGTCGCCATATTCCAAAAGGACTAATACCAAATTTCACTTTGGGTTTAGTCGATTTGATGACCTCCGAAATATCTTTAATGAGGTTATTTGTATTTCTTCTTCGCCAATCTACCAGGCTTTCCTCCGGCAATTTGTATTTTTCAAAGGCTTCTCGATCCTTAATTTCTTCCCCTTTCATAGGGTAGGGGTAGAAATAATCATCAAAATGAATTCCGTCCACATCATATTGTTCGATGAGGTTTTTAACCAAATTCACTAAATATAGTCGGACTTCCGGAAGGCCAAAATTAAGGATGAATTGTCCATGGTATTTGATAATCCATTCGGGATGTTTACGGACTAAATGATTGGCGTCAAGCAGTGAATTGGTGGAAATACTGGCCCTATTTAAATTCAACCAGGCATGAAATTCAATTCCCCGAGCATGACTTTCCTCGATCATGAAGGCTAAGGGATCATAGTAGGGGCTTGGTGGCTGACCTTGTAAACCCGATAAAAAAGTAGACCAGGGTTCTGGGCTTTTTGCATACAATGCATCTGCAGCTGTCCTGATTTGGACAAAAACAGCATTGATTCCTGTTTTTTGGTGTGAATTTAAAAGGTCGACAAACTCATTTTTTTGCTTAATTCCATTATAATTCCGGGCACTGGGCCAATCGATGTTGGAGACCGTAGCTACCCAAACACCTCTCAACTCTCTTTTGGGCCCAGTAGGGAAAAGAGTAAAATGAAATAAAATGATCAAAAGAAAGGTGTAGATTAGCCTCATTCAAGGCGCAATTTACCTAATATGACCGAAAATTTAGAATTTTAAAGCTGATCGATGGAAAATAAATATCCCACACCCTTCAGGGTTTTGATATAATACTCTGGAATTTTCTCTCGTAATTTTCGAATATGCACATCTACTGTCCGCTCAACGACATAGACATCGGTGCCCCAGACTTTCTCCAAAAGCTCATCCCGATTAAAAACTTTGTTGGGATTTCTAGCTAAAAACGAAAGTAATTCAAATTCCTTTTTAGGTAAAACCAAAAGTCTACCTTGAAAGCTAGCTGAATATTGAGTTCTATTGATAACTAAGTCGCCAATTTGAATGATCTCTTGAGAATTTTCTGCTGGACCTCCTTCTCTATTTAACATGGATTTAATCCGACTGACTAAGGCCCTTGGCTTAATGGGCTTAACCACATAATCAGCACCGCCTACCTCAAAAGCAGCTATTTCTGTATATTCTTCTCCTCTGGCCGTTAAAAATAAGATGATGGTTGACTTTAATTCAGGCATCAACTTCATTTGTCGAGCTGTCTCAATTCCGTCTAAAATAGGCATCATGACATCCAAGATGACTAAATTGGGTTTGAAGGTCTTTGCTATTTCGAGTGCTTGTTGGCCATTCACCGCTTTAGCTAAAACATAGTTTTCTTTTGCTAAATTGTATTCCAATAATTCCAGAATATCAGGATCATCGTCAACCAATAAGATTTTGGTATTTTGTTTTACTTGACTCATGGATAGAACTGACAGCTTTTGATGAACTTATGACACAAATATAGATAGCTATATGTTACCAAATTGTTAATTTTTATCGACATTTATACTATCAAATATAAAATTTATGTTTAAAAATTCACCTTATTCTGTTCGTTTGGCATCGGTTTTAATTTCCATTTACTTGGTATTGTTGGGCTTGTATTATTTGCAGGATTTGTTGATTTTAATTGCATTTGCCCTCATACTAGCGATGGTTCTTTTGCCACTTTGTCGGGGCCTTGAGAACAAGGGAATTTCTAGATCGGTCGCAATCTCCATTTGTCTACTTTTTTCTGTGGCGATTATTGCGGGTTTGATTTCGTTGCTAACCTTTCAAATAATCGAGTTTTCAAATGATTGGCCTATGTTTATTAAAAAGGCTGAAAAATGGATTTCCGGATTACAAAGTTTTCTTTCAAGGAATTTAAATATTTCAAGGAAAAAGCAAATGCTTGAACTTAGTAATCAAACCATTGGATTATTGAAAAACTCGGGGAGTATTTTGACTGCCACTTTTTCTACGATTGTGCATTCACTCACTATTTTAATCTTGATTCCCATTTTTATGTTTTTCATGCTTTTTTACAGAAGCTTCTTTTTTACTTTTTTGGCTATGGTTTTTCCGACAACTGAAAAAGAAACGCTGCGTGGTATTATGGGCAAAACAGGTTCAGTGGTTCAAGGATATTTGGTGGGATTACTGGTTGTTATGTTTACAGTGGCAGGGGCTAATAGTTTAGGTTTTTGGTGGATTGGGGTAGATTATCCTATTTTCTTTGGAATAACGACGGGCTTATTGCTATTGATTCCATATATCGGGATTTGGATAGGGGCGAGTTTGCCCATCTTACTATCTTTAGCTACGCTCAGCCCTTCACATGCCTTAGCCATTATCGCTTGGATTGCTTCGGTCCAATTTATTGAAGCAAATTTTATAACCCCTATGGTCATCGGTTCCAAAGTCAGCATTAATCCCCTTGTGGCTATGTTGGCTCTTTTGGGTGGTGAAATGCTTTGGGGAATACCTGGATTGATTTTAGCTTTGCCCTTTACAGCGATCATCAAAGTGATTTTTGATCATGTGCCCACCTTGCAACCTTATGGTTTTATTTTAGGCGAAGCACCCAAGCGCGTTAAAGAGACAGAAGCTCCTTAAACCGGATGGATTGTCGGCGAGAAATTTCTATTTTTTCTCCTTTGCCAACGAGCGTAACCTGCAATCCACCTGAGAACCAAGGTTCAATTTTTTCAATGTAATTTAAGTTGATGATGTGCTTGCGATTCGCCCTAAAAAACACTTTGGGGTCCAGTCGGTCTTCAAGGGCATTTAATGATTTAAGGACTAAAGGTTTTTGGTCGTCAAAAAACAAACGAACATAATTTCCCATCGATTCACAAAGGCGTACTCTGTCGAGTCGAACAAACCAACATTTTTCACCGTCTTTGACAAAAATTTGATCATTGGCACCCAAAAGGTGTTGGCTTCTATCTTGGCCCTGTGTGGCTGTTTTATGCTGGGTAGCATGAAATCTATTTTCTAATTTTTGAATGCTATCCGATAGCCGAGTTAATTCAATAGGCTTTAAAACATAATCTAAGGCATTAACTTCAAATGCTTTAAGGGCAAACTCGTCAAAAGCCGTAGTGAAAATAATTTCAGGTAAAAATCCCTCCCACTCCTCAAGCCACTCAAATCCGGTTTTTCCGGGCATTTGAATATCTAAAAAAAGTACATCGGGTTTTAATTCTTCCACGAGAGGCCCGGCCTCTTCGGTATTAGAAGCCTCCGCAATGACTTCGATGGTTGGAAAATTTTCCAGCAATCTTTTTAGTTCGTTTCGGGCTAGACGTTCATCGTCGACTATAATTGCTTTCATGGGTGGCGTATTTAATTTTCAAGATAGGGTAAATTCACTTCCGCAATTACATGATTTTTGTCCAAAGGTCTGAGATTAATGTGAGCGGTTTCACCAAACAATATTTGTAACCTATTTTTTGAATTAATAAGTCCGACGCCCTGGTCTTTTGACAAAATTGGGCTCTTGAAATGTCCAGGATTGATGACTTTTATTGACAAAATTCCTTCATTATTTTTTGCGTCAACCGTGATCGTCCCTCCCGTAATTTTTTTAGAAATACCATGTTTAATGGCATTCTCAATTAGAGTTTGTAAAAGCATAGGCGGAATTTGCGCTTTGAGGCAATTTTTATCTGCCGTTATTTCCCAAGCCAATCGGTCCTCGTATCTGATTTTCTCTAAGGATAAATAATCTGTTACCGTGTCCAATTCTTCAGAAAGAGAGATTGTTTTTTTACGCTCAGTGAGTAAGGAGCTTCGAAGTAATTTAGACAATTGATTGATCCCTTTCTTTGCTTTTTGGGGATCCTCAGTAATGAGGGCTCTAACACTATTAAGTGCATTAAATACGAAATGAGGATTCATTTGCGCCCTTAAAACTTTGCTTTCTGTTTCTAAAATGGTTCTTTCTAACTGGTCATTTTCACGTTCCATTTCTAATTTTTTATTAGAGTATTGAAAAAAGAAATAGATCAATTGCCAGATAGCAATGGGTTTGGCAAAATTTAAAAAAATCTGTAAGATGATGAAAGGGCTTAATTCAATGGCATAGTTTTCAGATAGAAAAATATAATCCAATGGGATATTGAGTGCAACAAGGCAAGTAGCCATCAAAATAAGCGCGCCTAAATTGACCTGAATTAGGGTAAATAAAGGAAGATCTTGCCATCTGTATTTATGCGAAATTTGCCTATAAACATGCGTCAGAAGAATGGCTAATGAGATATTGACAAATGATGAAAAAATCCATTCCCATTTCCATCCATATTGATTAGTATATAATAATGCTTCGTTTAACGCCCAAATGAACCATCCAGATAATTGAAACTTCCAATATAGCTTGCTTTGGTTCATGCATTTAGAACTTATATGGAATCCGGTAAAGTTTGTAAATGATCCGCATGATTTGCTTTTAAGGAAATAAATTGTCCTTTTTCATAATCATATTGCAGGTGATATAAGCATAAGTTTTGATGAGCAAAATGGTCCATATTTTGTAAAGGTTGGTTGAAAAGATGCGTTAATAAAACACGCATCGCCCTTCCATGCATGGCAATTAATATAGATTTTTCTTCCCTTCTTGATATAATTAGATCGACAACAGGCTTTTGTCTTTCTAATACGTCGATTGGACTTTCCCCTTCTTCAGACTGTATGTGTACGTCTCCCTTTCTCCATGTTCTGACTAAATTTCTATAATAAGCATCGTCCTCATTTGAAGGAGTTCTGCCTTCGCGAATTCCCCAAGAAATTTCATTTAAACCTTCGTGTTGCTCCCAAGGGAGTCCTTTGTCGATGAATCCTTTCACCGACTGATGCGTTCGGCGCAAAGCGGAGGTGTAAATTTTATCTAGCTCCAAGTGCTGATAATGTTCAAAAAATGCTTGCGCCTGCCGATTGCCTAATTCGTTTAAATCTGCGTCAATTCCGCTTCCTTGAACCACCCCCATTCGATTATAATCTGTTTCACCATGGCGAATAAGGTAAATGTCTTTTAAAGCATGCATATAAATTGGATCAAAAGGAGTTTAATTCGTTAAATTATTCCGAATTTTATGTGCAAAAATACGAATATTATGTTTAATACATCCATCTCATTAGACACGCTTAATTCATGGGGCCATGGAAACATGATCGAAGTTTTAGGAATTGAGTTTATTGATGTGCAGCCGGATTTTATTAAGGCAAAAATGCCGGTGGACTCGCGAACAAAGCAGCCTTATGGTTTGTTACATGGGGGAGCGTCCGTTGTTTTAGCTGAGACTTTAGGAAGCATTGCTGCATCACTAGCCGTGGCTGATCCTATTTCACAGCGTGGTGTGGGTGTTGAAATAAATGCCAATCACATGAAATCGGTCACAGAAGGATTTGTAATTGGTACATGTACCGCATTAAAAATTGGTAAAACATTGCATGTATATGACATCAAAATTCACGATGAATCGGGAAATTTGGTTTGTGTAAGCCGATTAACAGTAGCTATTTTGTCTTATTAAAATGCCTAAGAATACGAGTCTATATTGCCAAGATGCTGAATGGGATCACCTATGGAAAGAAGCTCAGCAACATGATGCGGCCATCGCTATTTGGCGCTTACCCAACTCGGAAAAACGTTCACTTTTAATCGACACGCAAGGTGGACATGTCACGGATTCCCTTGATCTTCAGTCTTTTGAGCCAGGATTTATGGCGGCTCCTTTTGTTGGGAAGCCCTATTTTTTAAAGGCGGAGTATTTGTTTAATTCAGAAGTACCAAGTGTTCAAGTATCCGTTAAAGAGGCATTTCCCTCAAAAGTCGGATCCCCTAAAAAAGAAAATTTTCTATATTGGGTTAACGCCAGTATCCAAGAAATTAAGGCAGGCAATTTTCAAAAAGTTGTACTTTCTAGGACGGATGAGGAGGCATTAGATGCTGATTATTCAACCTTGCATTTTTTCGAATCGCTTTGTCAGGTATACCCTCAAGCTTTTGTTTCGGCTTTTTATGTGCCATCGCTTCAGCAAACTTGGATTTGTGCCACGCCAGAGGTTTTAGTGTCAATCAATGAGGAAGGAATCTTTAAAACGATTTCTTTAGCAGGTACTCAATCGGTCAACAATCACGAGGGGCAGATGACGACACCTCAAGATGCTCGTTGGTCACAAAAGGAGATCGAAGAACAGGCTTTTGTTAGTCGGTATATTATCGAATGTTTTAAGAAAATCAGGTTGCGTGAATATATTGAAATTGGTCCCAAAACGATTCAAGCCGGCAATTTATTGCATTTGAAAACCGAATATAGAGTAGATACAAAGGCACTTAATTTCCCCCAATTGCCTGGGATTATGTTGTCGTTATTGCACCCAACATCGGCAGTTTGCGGTACCCCTAAAGAAGAGGCAATTGCTTGGATTAAAAATGCTGAAGCACATGATCGTGAGTTTTATAGTGGTTATGTGGGGCCCGTGAAGTTGAATCATGAGATTTATTTATTTGTCAATTTGAGGACTGTTAAAATAATGAAGGATTCAAAGGGGTATTTAGCTACGTATTATGCGGGCTGTGGAATTACAGAAGACTCGGATCCAGAAAAAGAATGGGAGGAAACGGAAATGAAGTGTCAAACGCTCCAACGAATATTATCGATTTAAGCTAGAGCTGCCCAATTATTTACTTATGGGTTTCCCTGAAATGATGACTTTAATGGTATCGATGCGGGCATCAGTGACCGTCATGATTTGAAACTGAAAGGCTGACAAGGTAATCACTTCATTCACTGCGGGGATATCTTCATATAGATGAATTAACATACCGCCAAGTGTCTCGTAATCGCCTTCAGGGAGATTCCAATTATATTTTTCGTTCAAATAATCAATTTCGTGACGACCAGAAAGGATAAACGTATGCTCATCTAATCGCTTTTCAATCCAATCCTCAGTATCATCAAACTCATCTTGAATTTCACCAAAAATTTGTTCCATCACATCCTCCATACTGACCAAGCCTGAGGTACTTCCAAATTCATCAACCACAATGGCTAATGATTTTCTTTCTTTGGAAAATTTCAACATGAGATCATTCGCGGGCATGGCCTCGGGAACAATGGGAATGGAAGTAAGGATGCTTTGAATATCTTTTGGTTTTTTAAATAAAGCCAAAGAGTGACAGTATCCAACGACCTCTTCTAAGGTTTCTTTATACACTAAAACCTTTGAATGGCCACTTTCAATAAAAACTTTTTTGAGCCCTTCTATGCCTTCTTCAATTTCAATGGCCGTAATTTCAGTTCGGGGAATCATGCAATCTCGTACTTTGACTTGCTTAAACTCCAATGCATTATGAAAGATTTTAGTATCGACCTCATTTTCTTCTTCCGTAGATACCTTCCGATTTAAATTTTGTAAGTAATGGTTCAAGTCGGTCAATCCAAAGGCCGGTTTTTCTTCTGAATAGCTTAAACGTAATACCCGAGTGATAAACCACTTGGATAATCCGACAGTCAGCCAAACTAATGGAAACATTAAGGTATTGATGACCCAAATGGGAATGGATAAAAATTCTAATATCGCATCTGGATTGATTAAAAAGATGCTTTTTGGGGTAAATTCTGATGTGGTGAGAATGATAATGGTCGCGATGATGGATGCGATAAGTCTTGCAATGATTTCATTCGTAATTATTGGAAAATTCATTAAAATCAGGTGATGCAAAAACTCCTCCATGAAAATACCATAGGCTACTAATGAAAGGGTATTGCCGATCAGCATGGTGCCAATAAATTGGGAAGGGCTTTGGTTAAAATTAGCAATGATCTTGGCGCTTAGGATGTTTTGCTTCGCCTTAAGTTCAAAATAAAGTTTGTTGGACGAGACAAATGCCATTTCCACACCAGAAAAAAATGCCGAAAAAACCATGGCTAAGATGATTCCTAAGTACTGGGGCGTTTGTATGTCAGGCATTGAATCCAATTTATTTCTTTTTTGATTTTTGTGGGTCTTCTTTTTTCAATCGTTCATTTTTTGAATACTGATAATAAAAAAGACAGGCGACGCAATACATGAGCCAACCGTAATGATAAAATATTTCAGACCAGAAATGACCTTTAATATTATTGGGAACTGGGGAATTTAGATCGATGATCCAAATAATAAAAAACCCAATCCCTGCCGCTAAACTTAAAATTTCTTTTCTACCCATATTAGGCAATCATTTTTTCAGTCCTCCTAAATGTAGACACAAATAAGCCAATAAATATCAAAATCGATCCTACCCAAACTAAATTTATGTAAGGCTTTTCTATAGCTTTAATGATAATTAAATCTTGTTGGGTTGTATTATAAGAAAAACTAAATTCCTGTGTTTGAGGATTGATCGCGGTAAACTTAATTTTGATCCCCGTTTCTTCACTTTCAAATGCAGGCATAGCCACCATTCTATCCTTGATAATAAACGTAGGAGCTAGTTGGAACTGCTGAAAATTCTTTCCTAATACATTGAAATTAGCACGAACGGCCGCATCATTCGGACCTAGAACTACATTTTCCACGTTAGTGACACGCGTGACATCCATTAAAATAGCTACAAAATCATTTAAGAATAAAGTATCTCCGATGGACACAGTGGCATCGACGGTTTGACTCCACTGTTTTTCTGATCCGGCATCTGCGGCAAGACGTGGATCTAATGAAACGTAGGTGTAAATATCGTGATCCCAAGCATGTTTCACATCGGGTGAAATGGCGGTTCCCATTTTGGGATTCATTTGCCAACGAGGAAATAGGGATACAATTTTGCCTTCTGCATTTTTAAATTCTAATTCGTAATAATTATTTTCAGGCTCTACAGTTAGCGTATCTCCTTTTTTAGCGATGGCCTGCCCTTCTTTTTCAATATTTTTTAAAGCAACTGCATGAAAATCACCTTCAATGATATCAAAATCTTTGCGATTAAAATACCCGGGCTTTCCTCTTAATTCAATTTTTCTACCTTTATAAGTAACTAGATAATCCTGCATTTGTGCTCCTTGGCCTAACCAAAGTGGCAGATTTTCCTTATTTTCTCTATTGTCATCTTTCGTGAATTGCTCTACTTTATTGGAGATAGCAAAGCCAGATCGATTAAGCGAAACAACTTTGGAATAACCTGAAGAAAATAAAACGCCAATCAGCATGATAGCGAGACCTACATGGGATAAAGCGCCACCGGCAATGGAAAACTTTTGCTTCGTTAAAAACCATAATATTTGGCCGTTCGCGACTAATGAAAATAGACCACTCCATAATAGAACGATGTATGGAATTTCATACACCTTTTCGAAATTAATGACAATCACAGTTAATAAAACTGAAATCAAAAGAGATGAGTATAGCGGCTTAAATGAAGTGGATTGTTTTAATTTCCCCCACCAAACATATTGGCCAATTCCACTTAAAAGTGCAACCGCAATAAATATCCAAATTTGAATTTTACTGTAATGTGCGACTTGATCAGCAGGCAAAGCCATATTTGAGACCATTCCGAAGGCTTCAGCAATTTTATTGTACACGGGAATGGAAGTCGTAAAAATGAGTTGGAATGCCGATAAAGTCAACACGGAAGCCCCTACAAAAATCCAAAATTCCTTATGGTAAATGCCAATCTCCTTTTCATCCTTAGGTAAACTTTTCCAGCGATAGGCTGCTAAAATAATGGCCCCCAATAAAAACGTAAACATGTAAATAAGGAGTTGCCCCGAAAGACCTAAATCTGTAAATGAGTGAACGGAAGCATTTCCAAGCACCCCAGACCGATTTAAAAAAGTTGAATAAAGGACCAAAATAAAGGTTGAGATGACCAAAATAATGGAGGTTTTTAGCGCCGCACTTGAGTTTCGGTAGGCAATCATGGTGTGAATGGCACCAATTAAAACGAGCCAAGGAACAAAAGAGGCATTTTCAACCGGATCCCAATTCCAATATCCTCCAAAATTCAAAGTCTCATAAGCCCAGTAGGCGCCCATGGTAATTCCAATTCCCAAAATGGCTCCTGAAAAAGCAGCCCAAGGTAATGCGGGTTTTATCCACTCGGTCAACTTATTTTTCCAAAGACCTGCAATTAAATAGGCAAAAGGAACGAGTGTCAGGGCAAATCCTAAAAAGAGCGTTGGCGGGTGAATAACCATCCAATAATTCTGTAATAATGGGTTTAGGCCACGTCCATCTTTTGGAATAAAATTGGGCTGTAAACTCCAGACGGGTAGGTCGGGCTGCGCCTCTCTCAACAAAAGAAAGGGGGATGATCCGATTTTCAAATCGATCCATGGAATAATGACACCTAAAATCATGGAGGTCAAAAACGTTTGCACTAAGGCAAAAACGGTCATCACGGGAGATTCCCATTTAGGATTTTTGATCATTAAAATCACACCTAAAATAGCTTGCCAGAAGATCCAAAGTAAAAATGAACCTTCTTGGCCTTCCCAATAACATGAAATCATGAACATGGTGGGAAGTGCTAAAGAGGAATGCGTAAAGGCGTAATGATATTCAAAATAGTGATTGTATATGATGATGAAAAGGCTTGAGGCCACGCCAATCACTAAAAATAGATGAATGATAAATAAGGTTCTTGCTGTTTTTTTCCAATCATTTACGGAGAGCTCATCGCTTGCTTGAGTTGCCTTGAAATAAGAAAATGTTGCTAGTGCGGCAGTTACAAATGACGCAATTACCATTAAATGACCTATCGTGCCAATATTTTCGTGTATCATATTTATTTTTTCACTTCAATTAAAGCACTTGAATCTGCAGAAATTTTACCCTCCTGATATTTGGATGGACATTTTAAAAGAATTTTGTCACAATAGAATATTTTGTCTGCTTTGATGCTTCCAACTAAAACTATTTTTTCGGATTTTTCAAAATCCTGGGGTTTTGGAGCGGCATAAATGACTTGGTTTTCACGACCTAAACTATCTTCTACCGTAAATTCTAGTCGGTTTGCATCCAAAGCAGGATTAAATATCATGCCTATGATCTTTCCTTGAGCGTCTTTTTTAAGTTTTCCCACGACATGGACTTTTTGGGATGGGTCAGATTTCGATATTCTTTCTGCTTCATCAAAGCCCACATAGGTACTAGCGTCGCCCGTCGTAATTAAAATAATCCCGATGGCAATGGCCACTAAAATCAATCCAATGATTTGTGTTTTTTTCATATTAAACTTTCTTTGTAATCTCTTTTTCTAGTCGGGTAATTTTATTTCCCAAGTTGAAAAGGTAGATAAAAAGACCCACGAGAATTAATAAAACGACTGCAATGACCACATATATTTTCCCATCGGCGCGGAATTGATCCGCCATTTCGATGTCGGCTTGCTGGGCCATCCCAGTAAAACTGCTAACTAAAAGAATCAATAAAGTGTTTGAAAATTTCATATCTATTCGTTTTCTGATGTTATGTGTTCTAATTTTTTTATACGAATTCTAAGGTTTGCGATCCAATAGCCTAACAAAGTCCAAGCTAAAATGGCTGGATAAAAAACCAAGCGCATATTGGAATCTAAATCGTACTTTGAAAATCCTGGATTCCCTCCATTTCCTGGATGTAAAGAATCTGTCATTCGAGGCAATATCCATATCAAAATCATGAAAATGACAAAGGCAAAAATATTATAAACATTTGATATTCTTGCTTTTTGCTGTTCATCTGGCATGGACGAACGTACTAAACCGTAGGCTAAATAAATTAATAGGCCGATCGCAACCGAATTTAATTTAGGGTCGTTGGTCCACCAATCTCCCCACGTAAATTTGGCCCAAAGACTACCTGTAACTAGCCCTAACGTGGCAAAAACCAAACCGGTCTCGACATAAGCATTTGAGATAAGGTCACTTTTGATATCGGATTTTCGTAGGTACTGAATCGAATGGTACACAGAAGTGCCTAATAAGAAAATCATGGTAAACCACATGGTTACATGAAAGTATAGGTTTCTTACGGTTTCATTTAAAATGGCTTGTCGGGGCACCTTCCCCATAAATCCTGCCCAAATCGTGTAGATTAAAAGCAGCATACAGGCTATTTTCCAATAATTCTTTTTTAATGTCTCCATATATAGGGAAATAAAATTCCTGATAATACAATAACTATTACATCTAAAGAGGCCAAAGTAGCCATTTCATCCCAATTCTCCTGCATGGATATTCCATCCATCGCACTTTTTGAGAGTTTAAGTAAGATCAATAAAAGTGGTATGATGATGGGAAAACTAAGAACCGACATCAATGTAGCTGAATTTTCGCCTTGTGCAGCTATTCCTGCGACCATTGTCAGTGTTGCTGAAAAACCGATAGATCCTAATAGTAAGGATATAACATATAAAGGTAAATTCCCAACGGGATTGCCCATGACCCAAGAATAAAATAAAATGCCCACAAATGAAATGCCGATCATCACAAGGGCATTGTAAAATATTTTTGAGTAGATGACCGCTTCTGGGCTTACGATCGAATAATAAAATATATTACGCTGTTTGGATTCTTGCGTGAAGCTTTTTCCGATGGCATTGACGGCCATAAATAATATAATTAGCCAGAACAAAGTATTCCAGGTTATGGGATTAATCGCTTGCTGTTTGGCTTTGAATGATAAATAACAAACAAATATGGTGGAGGCTAAATACAAGAGTAATCCATGAATCGCGTATTTCTGCCGCCATTCCATTTGGATTTCTTTTTTAACCAGCACGCGTATTTCGTTAATTAGCATGAATTAATCTAAAAGGACCAGCAATTTACGACAGAAAATTTGCTTTAAGGAATATTATATAAGTATTTTACCCTGGGATTAATCGTAAATCTGTTGATTTTAATCTTTCAGCTGTAAACATCAAATTAAATCTCTAGTGGATCATTTTTTAGCTCAAATATACTTAGTACATTTGTAGCTAATTTTGAATAATTCTAAATAGGTAAATAGGAAAGCTTAGTTCTATATGCGTACAGTTGCAGATTTGGGTATTGGAGAACATGGGTTTATATCAGGTTTTACGGATGAAAAACTTTCCTTAAAATTATTAGAAATGGGTTGTTTGCCAGGTACGGAGGTGATTTTAACACATCATGCCCCATTTGGAGACCCTATTGCCATTAAAGTTTCAGGTTACACTTTATCTATGAGAAAAGAAGAGGCGGCCACCATCCTAATTAATTCGATTTAAATTGGCCAAAATTCCTAAAATAGCTCTTATTGGAAACCCAAATGCGGGGAAGTCGTCCTTGTTCAATACGTTGACCGGGCTCCGTCAAAAAACTGGAAATTTCCCTGGTGTAACCATGGATAAATTGACCGGCCTATGGGAATTAGGTCCAAAAAATGAAATCGAGGTTTTAGATTTACCTGGAATATATAGTATTTACCCAAAGTCCATTGACGAGGAGTTGGTGATTAATATTTTGGGAAATCCGGCACATCCTGATTATCCCGATATGGCCATTGTCGTGGCAGATGCATCTAATTTAAAGCGAAATTTATTGCTTTTTTCTCAAGTTCGTGACTTGGGAATTCCTACCGTTTTGGCCCTCAACATGATTGACGTAGCTGAAAATGAAGGATATGTCATCAACTCGATCAAGTTAGCTCGTGAGCTCAGTGTGGAGGTGGCGGAGGTAAATGCTAAAAAGGGGATTGGCATTAATGGATTAAAATTAGCAGTTCAAAAAAGCTTAGAAAATAGATTTTCGTCTAATGATGGCTTACCACTTCCGGTTTCGGAAGAGGTGATTACTGATATTCAGGGGGCTTTTGGAGACGTGGATCCTTATCGGTGTTTGCTTTGGCTGATGGAACATGATCGCATGAAAATGTTTACAAAGGCCCAGTGTGCAGATTTAGATCAAATTATGGTCAAACATGATTTTGAACCCAAAAAATATAAGTCAGCTGAAACCGTAAAAAGATATGAGTTTTTGACGGAGGTGGTCGACCGTTGTGTCATTAATTTAAATAGACAATGGGATGCGCCACCAGTGAAAACATGGACAGACCGATTAGATAAATTATTTCTACATCCTGTTGGTGGATATTTGTTCTTTTTGGCGATTTTATTTGTCATGTTTCAAGCTGTTTTCACTTGGGCCACTTATCCGATGGATGCCATTGACGCTGGAGTAGCTTTATTAAATGATTGGTTGAAAGGCATACTTCCGGAATCGACCTTTAGAGGATTGTTGACCGATGGATTAATTGCAGGTATCGGGGGAGTATTGATTTTTATTCCTCAAATAGCCTTCTTATTTTTCTTTATTTCGATGTTGGAGGAAACGGGTTATATGTCTCGTGTGATGTTTATCATGGATAAATTAATGCGCCGATTTGGATTAAATGGGAAGTCGGTCGTTCCCCTTCTCTCCAGTGTGGCCTGCGCAGTCCCTGCTATTATGAGTACTCGGTCGATCGGTTCTCGAAAAGATCGTTTGATCACTATTTTGGTGACTCCTTTAATGTCTTGTTCGGCTCGATTGCCTATTTATACGGTGTTAATTGCCCTAGTGGTTCCTGAAAAAAATACGTTATTTGGGCTTTTTAACTTGCAAGGACTCGTGCTATTTATCTTGTATTTGCTCGGATTTTTTATGGCATTATTATCTGCCTACATGATGAAATTGATTCTGAAGGCGAAGGAAAAGAGTTACTTCATCATGGAATTACCCACCTATAAAGGGCCGAGGTTTAAGCATGTGAGCTATACAATTTTGAACAATGTAAAGGCATTTGTTTTTGAAGCCGGTAAAGTCATCGTGGCTATTTCGATTATATTGTGGGTGTTAGCGAGCTATGGTCCAGGAGATAGTATGGAGGATGCGACCAACCGAATTAAAATTCAAAACCCAAATTTAACAGGTGTTGAACTTAGCAATAAAATTGCCGGAGAAAAATTAGAAAATTCGTATGCGGGTCATTTTGGCAAGTTTATTGAACCAGCCATTAGGCCTTTGGGATACGATTGGAAAATTGGGATTGCATTGATCACCTCTTTTGCCGCACGCGAAGTATTTGTGGGAACGATGTCCACGATCTATAGTTTAGGAGGTGAAATCGACAATGAAAATGCAACCATCAAAAATAGAATGCGTGCGGAGATAAATCCACAGACTGGAAAGCCTATGTATGATATGGCTTTAGGGTTTTCTTTGCTGATTTTCTATGCCTTTGCTATGCAGTGTATGAGTACATTGGCGACGACCTACCGAGAAACAAAATCGTGGAAATATCCTTTAATTCAATTCGGTTATATGACCGCTCTAGCGTATTTATCCGCTTTTTTGGTCTATCAAGCCCTCTCTTAAATTTTAATTGGGATGGAAGTGGCCGCTAAATTGCTCGTCGCTTTCGCTACAATTTTCCCTTCCTGATTGTACATTTTAGCTTCTACATTAGCGATTTTCTTACCTACACGGTAAACCTCTGAGGTAACAGTAACTTTTTCACCTGCTTTAGCGCCGAATAGAAAGTCGACATGTAAATTGATCGTGACATAAAGGTGATCTATCTGAACGGTAATCAGGGTCATGCCCATGATTTCATCTAGCATAGTTGAAATAATTCCTCCATGTAGCACCCCAGCATGATTACATTGGTCGGCTCTCACGTCAAATTCAGCTGTAATTGAACCTAATGAAGCTTTTTTCAAGGTGCCGTCTAACCACGAAGATACAGGGTTCGGATTTCCGTCTACAATCTTGCGATCTAAATTTTGGTTCAAAAACTGAAGAACCGTTTCGTTTGGTTTCATATAATGTGTTAGGCGGAATAATTATTTTTTAGGATCGGGTCCATGTCGCTGTTCGGCCAAACATGGGTACACCTACATATCCCCGGATATCTAGGACTTTATTATTATCTTTTACTTTTAAAATACAATCATAGGTTTTACCTGAATTTGGGTCATAAATTTTACCATTTTCCCAGGCGGACCCCGTGTATTTGAAATCTTGTAAAATGACTAATCCAATGAGGTCACGGTTCTTTAATTTAGCATCAGGATTTTTGGTATCCTTTCTGCCGGGAGTTTTTCCCCATGAGATTTTTCCATAATATTTATCTCCTTGCTTGTAAATACTTATTTTTCCGTCTTTTTCTTGGGAAAGCCATTCGCCTAGAATGACATCAGGACCCGAGTTTGCAAATGAATTTGCTTGAAGAATAAGCGTGCTAAATAATAATAAGAATGTTGTTTTCATCGATAGAAAATTTTTGAATGTGCAAATATAGGGTGAAATCATCATAAATTATTAAACCAACAGAATTCCAAAAGGTTTGCTGACCTCAATCGGAATGCTTATTTTTGTACCGAAATTTCTTTTTAGATTTGAATTGAAAAAATCACAGCCAATATCACATTATGAATTATAATTTAGATCAAATTCCAGAGCGAACTGCAAAACCACGTCAAAAGGGATTGACGATGGTCATGGACAAAGGGTTGAGCTTAAGGCAAGTAGAAGATTTCATTGAGATGGGTGGTGCTCATACCGATATTGTAAAATTAGGTTGGGCTACTTCCTATGTAACACCCAATTTGAAGGAAAAACTGGCCATCTATAAATCAGCAGGAATTCCTGTTTATTTTGGCGGCACCTTATTTGAAGCATTTTATATTCGCGGCCAAGTGGATGAATATCAGCGGGTTTTGGACCTATATGGGATGGAATATGCTGAAATTTCAGATGGCTCAGTAGAAATGCCCTCCGATGTAAAATGTGAATTTATTCACAAGCTCTCAAAGCAAGTAATTGTGCTTTCTGAAGTGGGATCAAAAGATGAAGCTAAAATAATTCCTCCCTATAAATGGATCAAATTGATGAAAATGGAATTAGAGGCCGGTTCATGGAAGGTCATTGGCGAAGCAAGAGAAGGTGGTAATGTGGGTTTATTTCGTTCATCAGGGGAAGTTCGCCAAGGATTAGTAGAAGAGATTTTGACTGAAATCCCCGAAGAAAAAATCATTTGGGAGGCTCCTCAGAAGTCCCAACAAGTTTGGTTTGTTAAGTTGGTAGGCGCCAATGTGAATGTCGGTAATATTGCTCCTAACGAAGTTATTTCCTTAGAAACTATCCGATTGGGATTACGAGGCGACACATTTGATCATTTTTTAACTCATTAAAATAATTTTTAGGGCCTATCCAACGAAATTAATTCGTGTTTGGGGTTCATTTATTTTTCAAAAATATAAACATGCTTCAATCACTTTTGGATTTATTAAAAGATCCCTTGCAATTTCTTACTGAGTTTATTTCGGCCAACGGATCTTTGACGTATGCACTTTTGTTTTTAATTGTGTTTGTGGAAACGGGTCTCGTGGTTATGCCTTTACTTCCTGGAGATTCTTTGTTATTTTCAGTGGGTTTATTGGCCTCAGCCTCGGGCCAACTCGATGTATATTTTGTCATTCCTCTACTGATTTTGGCAGCGTTGTCTGGAGATCAAGTCAATTATTTTTTAGGAAGATATTTCAGTTCCTGGATTAAGGAAAGGGAGCAAATCTTATTTTTAAAGCGTTCTCACGTAGAACAAACGGAAACATTTTATGCTAAATATGGAGCAAAGACCGTTATTTTAGCCAGATTTATTCCTATTGTAAGAACGGTGGCTCCATTTGTTGCCGGCGCCGGCCGCATGTCGTATCCCGTTTATTTACTTTATGGATTCTTAGGTGCATGCCTTTGGGTTACTTCCATAACCATGGCGGGGTTTTATTTAGGAGATAATGCCTTTATTAAAGAGAACTTTGAAAAGGTAGTCCTTGGGATAGTTGGGATTTCGGTCTTGCCCATTCTGATTGGATTGATCAAGCAACGCTTAGCCAAATAAAAATTGATGGCGACCTCTTCTCTATATGGCCTAATTGGTTACCCTCTTGGCCACTCATTTTCTAAAAAGTATTTTACTGAAAAATTTCAATCGCTAGGTCTATCCGATTCGCATGCGTATGAACAATTTCCCATCGCTTCGATTGACGAATTTCCTGAGTTATTGGCCCAACATAAATCTACTTTAAAGGGTTTAAATGTAACGATTCCTTATAAACAATTAGTCATGCCATTTTTAAGTGAGATAGATTCTGCCGCTTTGAAAATTGGTGCCGTTAATACGATTAAAATTTCTTCTAATGGGCATACCATCGGCTATAATTCAGATTATTGGGGTTTTAAAAATACGTTAATTTCTTGGACAGCTTTGGCCTATTTCAAATCAAAAAAAGCATTGGTTTTGGGTCAAGGAGGAGCAGCTAAAGCTATTATTGTTGCCTTGGAAGATTTGGGTATTCCTGTAATCAAAGTTTCCAGAGTGGCTTCCGGCGATGCGATTACTTATGAAGAAATTCCAAGAATTATTTCTGAAATTGGTCTGATCGTCAATACTACACCACTAGGGATGTTTCCAAATATTGACTCAAGTCCGCCATTACCCTATGCAGCTTTAAATGAGCAACACTTTTTATATGATGCAGTTTATAATCCATTAGAAACCTTATTTCTTAAAAAAGGAATTGCTGCTCGCGTAGGTGGCACACATACCGGAATTGATATGTTAATTGGCCAGGCAGATAAGGCTTGGGAGATTTGGCAATCTTAATGCAAATAGACGCCTCTCTTTTTTACATCGGAAATAATTACCTCGACGTGCTCAGATAGGGTAGTAGATAATTCGTATCCTTTGTAATCAGCTGAAATTGGGAATTTTCTGTAATTGCGATCGACCAAAACAGCTACTTGAATTTTTTTGACCGGGATACTTAAAAAAGGAGCTAAGGAATAAGAAAAAGTTCGACCTGTATTTAATACATCGTCCACGACCACGATCACTTTGTTTTCAAATAGGTCTAAAGAACAGTCGAAACTGACAGGTTTTTCATAAGGGATTTCTTTGTTCAAATGAATTTCCACTGCCTTGGCTTGAAGCTTTGAGATTTCCTGGATATGAGAACAAAGCATTTTTGCTAAGGCAAATCCTTCGCCTATGACGCCGGCAATAATAATTTCTTTTTCTTCAAAATTATTTTCATAAATCTGAAACGATATTCGTCTGATTTTTTGAAGTAATGAAGGTCCGTCTAAGATTTGTTTTGCCGACATAATTGGGTTGTTGCACTAAAATAGCTCTTAAAATTACCAAAATTATCCAAATTTCGTACCTTTACGCTTTATTTAGCAGTTAAATTATTTATTATGTCCAAAATGTATGGGGCGCAGCAGCGCCAACAAATGCAAGCTCCTTCCAATCCATTAGCGATTAAAACGAAGAAATACGGGTTAGAAAAAAACAAATATATTGGACTTTGTATGCGTCAATTATTTGCTAATCAATGGAAATGGTCTTTTGTGCCTTTGGTTTTGATTCTTGCTAATGTGGCTTTAAATCTTTCAGGCACCTATAAAAACTATTGGATTTATATATTTATTGCCATTGGTACCATCGGATATATCTTATTTTGGTTGATTCAATTTACGGGAATCACGCAATTAGCTCAGTATAAACAGCTTTTTGATAAGTACCGATATGAAATAGATTCTCGTCAAATTTTTATGAAAATTTCCGATAAGGAAGGGGGAATGTTGAAATGGGATATGATTTTAAAGGCCTACAAGGATAAGCAATCCTATGTGCTTGAAATGGGAAAATTTCAATTTATGTATTTGCCATTTTCAATCTTCAATAATGAAAATGATAAAAAATTGATGGATAAAATTCTTCGCGACAAAGGATATATTCAATAAATTTTATGGGCAGAATCTTAGCCATTGATTTTGGTTTGAAGCGTACAGGTTTAGCTGTGACGGATTCATTGAAAATTATTGCCAATGGCCTCGAAACTGTTCCAACACACACCCTACTCTCATTTTTAGATAATTATTTCAAAAAAGAAACCGTTGACGAAGTGGTCATCGGCATGCCAAAAAACTTAGATAATTCAGATACGGACTCAACCGCTGGCGTGCGAATTTTCATAAAAAGTTTCAAAAAGAAATTTCCTGAATTACCGTTGCACGAGCATGATGAAAGGTTTACCTCAAAATTAGCCATGCAAGCCATGATCGCCGGTGGAATGTCTAAAAAAGACCGACGCGAAAAAGGGAATGTTGACCGTGTTTCGGCAACCATCATTTTACAATCCTATATGGAAGCAATGCACTAGATAGACTTTTATTTAGTGACTACTTTGGCAAATCGATGGTAAAACGGAGTCTTGCTGGTGGAACTTTTTGGATTGAATTTCCCCGTTATAATGGGTACGTACATCACTCTACGCCTAGATTTCTCTCCAAAATTAGGAGATACTTCCACCCGATGCCACAACCTTCCATCATGGATGGTTAAATCACCTCGCTCTATTTCAAATGCAGCTTCCCTCGGGTCTGAACGATAATCTATAAATTGTTTTTTGCCAAAAAGCAGTTTCAAAACGCTTTGGTTTTGAGTTCCAGGCAATACTCTTAATCCTCCGTTGGATGAAGGGCAATGATCTAAATGTATTCCTACATTTAGCATAGGTAATATTTTTTGACCCAAAAATAAATCTCGAGGGCTATCAGTATGCCAGCCCATTTGTGTGAATTTGGAATTAGGTTGATTTACATAGTGATTGAACACCAAGCCATCTTTTTCATCTTCTGAAATCCGACCTTCATATGGGGATAGGAACTCAGTTAATAAACTTAATCGGGGATCTTTTAAAAACTCTTGCAACACATTGCTATGCTTATTTGTAAAGCACATACGTTGGATCATGTCTTTACCCTCCGGATCTTTCCCAAATTTTAATGGAATTCCATTGATTTTTTGTACCCCTTCTTCAAGCCACTTTGATTCAATATTGGCTAATTCATCAATAAACACCAAGGCCGTTTCAGAAGAAATAAAATTCTTAAATTGGATTACCCCATATTTTTTGAAATAATCTTTTTGCTCTTGCGTAATTTCTGACCCAAGGGTGAAAGTTTTATATTCAAATTTTATAATTGGTTTTTTCATATTTGATGAGCAATGGTTACTAGGCAATTTTCAATCTCTAAATTCGTAAGCTGAATTTTGAACATGCAATTTATGTATTTGTGTCCGAAAAATTTAAACAAAATTTAATTTTATAATAAATATCAATAATCTGATTCCTAAATGAGCTTTTAATTTCCGAAATTCACATGAATTTTTTAAAATAAGAACTTGAAATACCTGCTTCTATTTATCTCCATGACTGCGTTTAGTCAATCAATTCCACGTAAAGGCAAATATTTTGTTTATTGGGGGTATATCGATCTGCTTATCCCACCTCCGATATTTCCTTTAAAGGCCCCGGTTATGACTTTACTTTAAATAAGGTTACGGCCTCTGATGCCCCGACAGCCTTTGACGGATTTGAGACTTATTTTAATCCTTCCCTTTTTTCAATTCCACAATTTAATTTACATGCAGGTATTTTTATACAAGATAATTTGTCCTTAAGTATTGGCTGGGATCATGTGAAATATGTGGTAGATGATTTTCAGAATAGCCATATTACGGGAAACATTTCAAATCAAGCTTCCAATCCAGGCATAATGGTAAATCCTGCCTATGTAGGTATTTTTTCAAATGCGACTATCGTTATTAATCCAGCCGATTTTGTTGATTATGAACATACAGATGGATTTAATTTTGCGGCAGTTGAGTTAGATCATTACGCAAAATTATGGAGAGCAGGAAAAACAAATATGCAATTAGACTGGATTAATGGAGTTGGAATCGGTGTTGTGGTTCCTCGTTCTGATGTTCGTTTATTTGCGGTAGGTCAAAATAATTTCTGGAATTTGGCCGGGGCAGGTGCGTCCATTAAATCGGGATTACGACTTAACCTGACCAAGTTATTATTTCTCGAAACTACCTTGAAGGGTGGTTATACTGATTTGTGGGATGTTCATACAACAGGTCGGTCCGTAGATAAAGCCAGTCAGTCCATTTGGTTTGGAGAATGGTTTTGGATGCTTGGATTTAATTTTGGTAAGGCAAAATAAATTTTTAGTTACGTCTAAAATGTGTATGTTTGGAGATGCGATTGGTTTGGCTACTCCTTTTTGTATTGTCTTTTTTGGCCGTTCGTGGCCAACAAACAGGTCGTATAGAAACTGATCGACCTGATCAAACAGAATGTCCTTTCATTGTCAAAAAAGGATATATTCAAGCAGAAATGGGTTTTAATCGGAATAGTTATGCTGATGGCCTTGAGTATTTTTTTCCGACAACCTTGCTTAAATTGGGCTTGTGGAAAAATCTAGAACTGCGCTATGTGTCTATGGCCTCTTCCTCTGAGGGCATTTCTAGCTTTAAAACAGAGGCTATTGGATTTAAATTGGCCTTATTGGAAGGAAAAAAATGGATTCCAAGAACGTCCATAATCACGCATCTTCATTGGGATAATTTAAGTCGTGATGAAAGTGAGCGAAATCCAATCAAACACTCTGTGGGCGATGCGGTATTAACTTTTCAAAATGATTTTGGTCGTGGATATGGAATTGGCTATAATTTTGGAGCTGAATTTCATTCGAATGGCAGCATGGAAGGAATTTACCGGATAGCTCCCAATATGAACATAGGCCAAAATGGATATGCGTATGTAGAGGTTTTTGGCCGAGTTCCTTTTTCAGTGAATGTGGATCATTGGGTAGATGGTGGTTTAGCCTATTACCTCAATGACAATTTCAAGTTAGATATATCGTTCGGAAAAAGCCTATCAAATAAATCAGATTGGTACGGAGCTTTAGGTATTTCTTTCCGTTTCAAAGTTTTTAATCCGTAGAATATCTTCTCCCGTTACAAATTATGTAAATTGCGAGAATGAAAAAATTAGGGTCTATTTTTCATATCGTTTTTGTGATGTTAGCGCTGGCATTTTCGGCTTTGGGTCAGAATGCTATGACCGTAACGACACAAATTGGTTCTAAATCCATTCCCCAAGACGAAAATTTTATACTTTCTTTTACGCTGACCAGCGTTGAAAATGCTTCGGCATCATTGCCAACGTATAAGTTTCCTGAGCTTTTAAATTTCAAAAAACAAGGCGTAAGTCGAGCGAAAGCGTCTAAATCCATGAATGGCCAAATGGTTAATTCCTATACTTTTTCTCAATATTATCAACCAGATAAGCCAGGTAATTTTGAAATTACTAATGAAGGGATTGAAGTGAGTAATCAAACTTACAGACTAGAGCCTTTTACTATTGTCGTCAGCCCGGCGGTCGACACGGAGGAATTTACAGAAGAGCTTTTGCCTAGTGAATTAATACTTACGTCTAACGATCCATTTTTTGTCGTTACTTCTAATATTCTTAAGCCCTTTGTTGGCCAAGGATTCACCTTAAAAATGTCGTTTTTTGTACCGGAAAGCAATACCCAAGAATTCGAATTTGATCATAATGACATTCAAATTCCAGCCTTAATTTCTAAAATGAAGCCTAAATTTTGTTGGGAAGAAAATTTCGGAATAACCACAGAGCAAATTCTTAAAGTGTCGATCAACAAAAAGAGATATACCGAATATCGGTTTTTTCAAGCCACCTATTTTGCCCTTCAAAATCAAAAGATTCAGATACCTGCACTGAAATTAAGGGTCATGTCGCTCAATCGAAAAGGATTGGAAGCCGTTAAAAAACCCATTTTTTTTACTTCGGCTCCTATAGAAATTAAGCTTAGAGATTTGCCACATCACCCGCTGAGCGGAAAAGTTCCCGTAGGAAATTTCCAATTGAAAGAAAATATTTCGTCGTCAATGACCAAGACAGGGCAACCCATCATGTATACAGCTAATTTACTGGGAGATGGAAATGGAGTTTTGTGGGATAACAAATCCCCTGAGTCGGATTATTTCTTGAATTTTGAGCCAATTTCAGTTCAAACAACTGTGGCACCGTTCCAGGAAAAAATGTTTGGGAATAAAACGGATAAAATTCAAATTATTCCCAAACAACCAGGTAAATTTGTGATGAGTCATTATTTCAATTGGATTTATTTTAATGTCAAAGCAGAACAATTTGACACATTAAAATCCAAAATAGTTTTAGATATAACGGGTAATTCATCTGATCGACTACTCAATACCGGTCAGGATGAGAATGAAGTTTATCGAGGGATTGAAAACAAAAAGACCTTGGATGTGACTTGGGCAAAGTGGGTGAATTGGAGTCAATTAGTAAATTTGATATTGATATTTTTAACGATTGTTATTGCTTTTCTTGTTTGGAAAAAGCCAAAATAAAAACATATGAGTAGTATATACGGAAAATTATTTCAGATTAGTACTTTCGGGGAATCTCATGGTCCAGCGGTTGGCGTGATCGTTCAAGGTTGTCCTTCGGGGATTAATTTCGACCTAGATTTTGTGCAATCAGAGTTAGATCGACGGAAACCAGGTCAGTCGCGCATTACTACACAAAGAAAAGAGGCGGATTCAATCGAAGTTTTATCGGGTGTTTTTGAAGGCAAAACAACAGGTACACCTATCGCCATGCTCGTGTGGAATGACGACCAGCGATCCAAAGATTATACGCACATTGCGGACCAATTTAGGCCCTCGCATGCAGATTATACCTATTTTGCTAAATATGGATTGAGGGATTATCGGGGAGGTGGACGTAGTTCAGCCCGTGAGACAGTCGCTCGTGTAGCGGCGGGTGCTTTGGCGAAAATGGTACTAACTCAGCTTGGTGTAAAAATTACTGCTTATGTATCCCAAGTGGGACATATGAAGCTGGAGACGGCGGTAGAACAGTTAGATTTATCTTTAACCGAGTCTAATGCTGTTCGTTGTCCAGATCCTATTTTGGCTGAAAAAATGTTTACCTACATTGATGATATTAGGAAACAGGGAGATTCTGTCGGTGGTGTCATATCGGCTTACATTACTGGATGCCCAGTGGGATTAGGAGAGCCTGTTTTTGACAAACTTCATGCGGAATTAGGAAAGGCTATGTTAAGCATCAATGCCGTAAAAGGATTTGAATATGGGAGTGGGTTTTCCGGAGTGGAATTAAGAGGATCGCAGCATAATGACATCATTGAAAAACAAGCTGATGGAAGTTTAAGGACGCTGACAAATCATTCAGGGGGTATCCAAGGAGGAATTTCAAATGGCGAACCTATTTATTTTAGAGTTGCTTTCAAGCCGGTCGCTACTATTATGCAGGATCAGGATAGTGTGAATGAGACGGGAGATAAAATTACTGTTTCAGGAAAGGGAAGGCATGATCCCTGTGTGGTTCCTAGGGCTGTTCCTATTGTAGAGGCGATGGCTGCCATTGTTTTGCTGGACTTTTACTTAAGGAATCAAGTGATTCAGATGCCACAAAAATGACAATGAACGAAGATTCATATTACATGAGTTTAGCTTTAAAACAAGCTGAACTCGCATTGGAAGAGGAAGAAATTCCAGTGGGTGCTGTGGTCGTATGCCAAGGAAAGATTGTGGCTAAAGCCTATAATCAGACCGAAATGCTGACCGACGTAACCGCACATGCAGAGATGTTGGCCATCACTTCTGCAGCTCAAACCATTGGGGCCAAATATTTAAAAGATTGCACGCTTTATGTTACACTAGAGCCTTGTTTGATGTGTGCTGGAGCTATTTATTGGTCTCAGTTAGGCCGATTGGTATTCGGGGCATCGGAGGAAAAAAGAGGTTTTTTGAGTTTAGGGAAAGATGTTTTGCATCCCAAAACAAATGTGACCGCAGGAATTCTTGCGGATGAATCCGCTCTTTTGTTGAAAGAGTTTTTTTCCATGCGCCGTTAAAAAAAAATAAAAATTATATGGTAGGATTATCAATGATTTGTAATTTTATCTTTCAATCGTTTTCACCTAGGTAGAAATTTTTCTGCCCTTAATAACATAAATAAATATTTATATGGCTTTTGAACTAGCACCCCTGCCTTTTGCAAACAATGCATTAGAGCCTAATTTTGACGCTTTGACGATGGAGATCCACCATGATCGCCACCATAATGCCTATGTCACAAATTTAAATGCAGCTGTGACAGGTACTCCTTTAGAAGGAAAAACATTGTTGGAATTATTTTCAACGATATCCACCTTAGCACCTGCCGTACGAAATAATGGCGGTGGACATTATAACCACGATTTATTTTGGAATATTTTATCTCCAACGGGTGGAGGCGCACCTGTCGGCACCTTAGGAAAAGCAATCGATGCTAAATTTGGTTCATTTGATAGCTTTAAGGAAGAATTTAAAAAAGCGTCCATTACTCGTTTTGGCTCAGGCTGGGCTTGGTTAGTGGCTCAAAAAGACGGTTCAGTGGCTGTTTCTTCTACTCCCAACCAAGATAATCCTTTGATGGACGTGGCGGATGTAAAAGGGTTCCCTGTGATTGGTTTAGACGTTTGGGAGCATGCATATTATTTGAAGTTTCAAAATAAACGTCCGGATTATGTAGATGCATTTTGGAATGTAGTGGATTGGAATAAGGCGGAAGCACGTTATTTAGCCGCTCAGAAATAAATTTTAAGGGAGAGATTTTAAATTCTCTCCCTTTTTTTGATTTCAGTTTTGCAATATACCTTCCATTTCGTATTTTTGCAGTCCTAAATGGCGGTTGTAGCTCAGTTGGTTAGAGTAGGCGTTTGTGGTGCGCTTGGTCGTGGGTTCGAGTCCCATCATCCGCCCCATTTTAGAAAAGGAGAGTCCCGGTAGCAATGCTGGGACTTTTTTGTTAAACTTGTAGATATGAATCCCGTTTTTCTAAAGCGTTTTTTGATGGTATTGTATGCAGCTGGCTTAATTGGCATGCATATCCCTGCCACTCAAAATTTATTCATTTCATTGGTTCCTTTAAACCTTTGGTTTACTGCATTTATTTGTATTTTCTACCATCCAAGACCTTCCTTGAGCACTTATTTGGTTTTATTATTTATTGCGATCGCGGCTTGGTTAGTCGAGGTCCAAGGGGTTCGAACGGGTTTAATTTTTGGAAGTTATCAGTACGGAAATACATTGGGATTGAAGTTGGCAGATGTGCCGATCACCATCGGATTGAATTGGATCATTTTATTAATGAGTACAAATGCCGTGGTGGAAGAATGGAATGCAGGGGGTAAAATAGGCAAGGCGGCTTTGGGTGCTGGGTTAATGACGGCATTAGATTTATTGATTGAGCCCGTGGCGGTTCATTTTGATTTTTGGCATTGGTCAAATATCCAAGTACCTGTTCAGAATTTTGTAGCTTGGTGGGTGATTAGTTTTTTCTTTCAATATGTATACCAGTTGGGCCCATGGCCTTCAAAATCTAGTCTTTTTCGATTAATTGCTTTGCTCCAATTTCTCTTTTTCTTGGGTCATTGGCTCTTATTGCAATTTTTTTGATTTAAAACATTTTTGATTGAAATCAGTTACAAACAATAGTAAATATATAATAATCTTATGAGTTCCTATTCAATAAAAGATTTAGAGCATTTAAGTGGAATTAAGGCACATACTTTACGGATATGGGAACAGCGCTATGGAATTTTAAATCCTTGTCGGAGTGATACCAACATCCGGTCGTATGGCGATGAAGAATTAAAATTAGTGTTGAACATAGCATTATTACAAGATAAGGGAGGGTTTAAGATTTCTGAAATTGCCAAGATGTCAGATGATGATATCTTTAATCATATACTTTCCCTTTCGCAAGGTGAACTAGATTATCCTGAGCAGATTCAAGCGCTGACCATAGCCATGTTGGATTTGGATGAAAACAAGTTTCAGAAATTGACTGAAAACTTTGTCAAAAAGCAGGGGTTTGAGAGCTATATTTTGAATATCATTCACCCTTTCATGCGAAGATTAGGAACTCTTTGGCTTTCGGGTTCTGTCGGTCCTGCGCAGGAGCATTTTATTAGTCACTTGATTCGCCAAAAAGTAATTGCGGCCATTGATGCTCAAGACCTAAATTTGAAGCCTAACTCAAAAAAGTTTTTATTATATCTTCCCGAAGGCGAATTGCATGAAATAGGAATATTATTTGCTAACTACATTTTAAGAGCTCGGAAACATTCCGTCGTTTATTTGGGGCAGTCTTTGCCATATGAGGAGTTATTATTAGCCTATAAAATTCACCAGCCTGATTATATTTTTTCAGTATTTACCAGTGAACCTCATGTTGAATTGATCGATGAGTATTTGGATAAGATGGGTCAGGATTTACCCAACAGTAAAATTGTTCTGACAGGTTACCAGATACTCCAACCATCATGTCAAGTCCCTGAGAAGATACAATTAATGTGGGATTTTGAGTCTTTAATTAGTTTAGCAGATAATGCTTAGCTGAATTCTATGCCCACTTTAGTGGCTTCTTCTACAAATAATTTTACTTGTTGTTCTTGCTCCTTTGGGCAAATCATTAAGGCATTTCCATGCTCAGCCACAATGTAATTTTGTAACCCATGTATGACGACTAATTTGTGATGCGGTGTCTTAATGATACATTTTTCGGTGTCAAAAATGAGTACCTTCCCTTCAATCACATTTTGTTTTTCATCCTTTTCCTTGATCTCATAAAGTGATTTCCAGGTCCCTAGGTCGGACCAACCAATGTCCGAAAGGATTACTTTAACATTTTGAGCTTTTTCCATGATGCCGTTGTCAACGGAAATACTTTTGCATACTCCATAAACTTTTCGGATAAACTCTTCTTCTTGGTCCGTATAATAGGCATTTATTCCCTCTTCAAACTGTTCGGCCATACGGGATAGCTGCTTTTCTAATTCTTTTTTGAAAGTTGGAATACTAAAAACAAATATGCCTGCATTCCATACATAATCGCCACTATCTAAAAATGCTTCGGCCAATTCAATATTCGGCTTTTCGGTAAATGTTTTAACTACTTTGGCATTTTCGGCACTGGGTTGATACTGAATATATCCATAACCGGTATCTGGCCGAGTAGGTACAATGCCTAAAGTGACCAAATGAGATTCCGATGCAGCATCCAACGCTTCCTTAATACGTGAGATGAAAGCATCTTCTTTTAGGATGACATGGTCAGCGGGTGCTACAATTAATCTTGCCTTAGGATGCTTTTTGCCAATTTTATAGGCTGCATAGGCAATGCAAGGAGCGGTATTTCTTCTTTGGGGCTCTTTAAGAATTTGATCATCATGCAAATAAGGCATTTGCTCTTTGACTAAATCCGCAAATTCACTACTGGTAACTACATATATATTTTCTTTCGGAATGATTCCCTCAAAACGCTCGGCGGTTTGTTGGAGCATCGTTTTTCCGACCCCAAGGACATCGTGAAATTGCTTAGGGTTTGTACTTCTGCTGATGGGCCAAAAGCGAGTTCCGATTCCCCCCGCCATGATAATTAAGAACGTATTTTTCATATTAGTGCTTTTGGCTCATGAATGCATCCACTCGGGCTTTCGCATTCTCTCGAATAGGCGCATAAAATAGGTTTAAATCAGCTTTGTGCCAATTTTTTAAATGAACAAATTTCCGACCAAAAACATAAGGCGTATTGGTCCACAACACCCCTAAATGATTTTGGGCATCCGCAAAATTTTTGACCCATTTGAATCCATAGGATACGCCACCTGGATTTAATTCTTTGGCGGCAAATTTGTCGTCTAGGGTCCAAGTTAATGGATTTGTGGAGACTAGTTCGGTTGGGGTATTGGGATGCCAATCAGGTAAATAACCTTGTAAAAACGTAGTATAAGCGATAAAACAACCCGTTTGTGTTGAATTTTCACAGGGTTTAATGTGTTGAAATATATTTTTGGGAGTAGCAATTCCGATGATGTAGGCAGAAACTAATTGCTTTTGAAGCTCTTTTCCATCAAAAAATTCTTGCATGAGCCTAGTCGCATGAACAGTTCCTTGGCTATGTGAGGCAATAATGATGGGTCTTCCCTCATTAAAATGTGACATGTAATAAAGGAATGCTTTCTTCACATCAGAATAGGCTAGGTCCAGAGCGGCTGCTTTATCCTCTTTATAAGATGTAATAAAAGCATGGTAATGGGCCTGCCGATAGCGAGGTGCATAGATTCTACCGGCAGAATTAAAAATGGTGGCTTGATTTAAAATGGTCGTACTGTCAACAAGGGCATTCAAATAGGCATCGCTAAATGTGGCATTCCATTTGAATTCATTCGTAGGTTCGTAGGTTAATATGGTTGGATGTATGAAAAAAACATCGGCTTTAGCTGATGCTTGTTCATCATGAAAGGGTGATCCATTGGGAACTCGATCGGCCGCATCCTTTATTGAAGGTAAGGCTGCCCAGTTATTTACATCTGCATAGTCTGATTCTGGAGGTGCTGGAGAATCTTTCCAGCGAACTTGTAATTTCACAGGCGTACTGGATTTACAATTTTGTAAAGTCAACGTGATTGAACAAACGATTAAACACAGATAAAAATTTCTCATTGAGCAATATTAATAAACAAATGTAAGAAGAAAAGAGGCCTTTTTATATACCGAAAAACAGATGGATTGGTTATAACCTTTAAAAATCATGTTTTGAAATAAAAATATTTTCTTAAAAACTTGCAATTTTTTGATACAACAAGTGGCCATTACATAAATCTTACGTAGCTTTGTTGCAAAAGTGTAACCTAATAATCAAAATAAGTAATTAAAAAATCTTCATTATGAAAAGAATTATTACTCAAGTCCTACCCATTTTCTCGTTCATCTTCCTTCTTGGATTTGCTGCCATGGCACAGACCAAAGTTGCTGGAAATGTTCGTGACGCTGCTTCAAAAGAAGCGCTTATTGGGGTTAGTATCTCTGTTAAAGGGAAAGTAATTGGTACTATATCAGATGCAAAAGGTAATTATTCCTTAAGCACAACGACACCAGCACCTTTCACTTTATCTGTTTCTATGGTCGGTTATGAACGCCAAGAAATTGTTGTTAAAACATCAACTTCTAATCTAAATATTTCTCTAAAAGAGCAAGCTACTTTAGGTCAAGATGTTGTCGTATCTGCTTCTAGAATTCAAGAAAGTGTTCTTGAATCTCCAGTAACCATTGAAAAAATGGACATTCGTGCAATCAGAGAGTCGGCAGCGCCTTCTTTTTATGATGCATTAAGAAACTTAAAAGGAGTTGAAACAAGTACTCAATCTGTTTCTTTTTCATCCATCAATATGCGTGGATTTAATGGCAATGGTAATACACGTGTCGTTCAGTTAATTGACGGTATGGACAATCAAGCGCCAGGTTTGAACTTTGCGGTAGGTAATATCGTAGGTATTTCTGAATTAGATTTGGAAGGAGTTGAATTACTTCCAGGTGCATCATCTGCTTTATATGGACCTAATGCTTTGAATGGAATTATTTTAATGAGTTCAAAATCTCCTTTCTTATACCAAGGTTTAAGTGCGCAGGTAAAAGTGGGAGCCATGAGCGCATCCAATCGTCCTGAAGCGACTACTCCATATAGCGATATTTCAATTCGTTATGCGAAGGCTATCAATAACAAGTGGGCTTATAAAGTTAATTTCAATACGTTAAGTGCAGAAGATTGGCAGTCGACAGATTACCGTGATCAATCCTTATTAAATGGCTCAAAATTAGGACCAGGTAGTCGGATGGGAAATTTAGCCTATAATGGGGTTAGTATTTTTGGTGACGAGACTAACGTTGAAATGTTATCTTCTTTGACTCCTTTATTAGGTGTTCCTTCACATCCTTTAACTGCGGGAATTAATCAAATTTCTAAAGCTACGGGTGGTTTATTATCGCCAACGGCTATTTTAAATTACATCGTTCCGAAGGCTTTTATTTCTCGCGAAGGGTATAAAGAAAGTGATCTAGCTTCTTATGCAAACCGTAACATGAAATTCAATGCAGCTTTGCATTATCGATTTAATGATAATGTGGAATTGATTTTACAAGGATCATATGGTTCTGGTACTACTTTATACACAGGAGCTGATCGTTATTCGATCAAGAATTTCTCTATGGGACAATACAAGGCTGAGTTGAAAGGAAGTAATTTCTTCTTACGTGCTTACACGACCCAAGAGAATTCGGGTGATGCGTATGCGACAGGAACTTTAGGCCAATTAGTCAACGAGGCTGCAACGCCTAGTACCTCATGGTATCCTAACTATTTCGGCACATTTGCAGGAGCTGCCCTACAGAACTTTGGTACTGTTTTGGCAACCACACTAGCACAAACGGGAAATCCTACAGCAGCGATTGGTAATGCCATTGCTACTACTCAAGCTAACTTTGCTAATTATCATGCTGCAGCACGTTTGACTGCTGATGGTGGAAGAAGATTAGTTCCAGGAACAGCCGCATTTAATGCAGCCGTAGAAGCGATCAAAAATAAACCACTTCCAGCAGGTGCGAAATTCACAGATAAGTCGGCTTTATATCACTATGAAGGAATGTATAACTTCACTGAGAAGTTTAACAAGAAATTAGAAATGATTGTGGGAGCTAGCTATCAAGTATACGCACTAAACTCTGAGGGTTCTTTGTTTGCCTTGAAAGCTGATGGTAGTGAGTTTACGATCAACGAATTTGGTGGATACATTCAAGTTGGTAAAAAGATGTTTGCGGATAAATTCAAATTAACGGGTTCGATGCGCTATGACAAAAACGAAAATTTTGAAGGCCAATTTAGTCCACGTTTGACAGGGGTTTTAACACAAGGACGTTCTAATTTCCGTGCTTCTTATCAAACAGGTTTCCGTATTCCAACGACACAAGATCAGTATATCAACTTAAATACTCCGTCAGCTCGTTTGCTAGGAGGTCTTCCAGTGGTTCAAGATCGTTATAAGTTATCAGGTAATTCATTTACTCTACAATCTGTGTTAGCAGGAAAGCCTGAAGTATATACAGCTAAATCTTGGAAGCCAGAGCAGGTTCAAACAGTTGAATTAGGTTATAAAGGATTCTTAGGAGATAAGTTATTAGCCGATTTCTATATCTACCAATCGAACTTTACTAATTTCTCAGCAGGTGGTATGGTTGTCGTTCAATTACCTTCACAGCACAATGATGCAACGGTAGTAGGAAATAAAGTATTCTCTTTCCCTTCTAATGTTCAGAATGAAGTGGTTACCAACGGTTGGGGTTTAAGTTTAGATTACCAATTAGGGTCTAACTGGGCTTTAGGAACAAACGTTTCATATAACGCAGTTAAGGATAATGGTGGTTTAGTTGATTATCAATTAGCCTTTAACACACCTAACTATCGCACAAATGTTACTTTAGGAAACCGTAACATCGGTGGTTCTGGTTGGGGATTCAGTACTGTTTGGAGATACCAAGATCAATTTGTTTGGCAATCGTCGATTGTAAACCAAGTGGTTAATCAATCCCAACAAAGTTTAATTCCTGCTTTCCATACCTTAGATGCGCAGGTTAGCAAGAAATTATCTGCGATGAAGACTATTTTAAAAGTAGGTGGTTCTAATTTATTAGGTGCTGCTTATACAACTGGATGGGCTAACCCAACGGTTGGAAGTATTTACTATGTTTCTTTAACATTTGATCAGTTATTGAATAAGTAAGATTCATATAAAATTATCTTGAGGCTGTCCCTAAAAGGACAGCCTCTTTTTTTGTACCTTTGCGAATTATATCTGATTTTTCATATGCAGCAACCCAAAGATTTAACCGGTTTTTCTCACATTGAGGTGTTGGGTGCGCGCGAACATAATTTAAAAAACATTGATGTATCCATTCCCCGCAACCAGCTGGTCGTTATCACAGGCATTTCGGGTTCCGGGAAATCATCTCTTGCCTTTGACACCATTTATGCGGAAGGCCAAAGACGTTACATGGAAAGTTTTTCTGCCTATGCCCGTTCATTTTTAGGGAATATGGAGCGTCCAGACGTGGACAAAATAAACGGTTTGTCTCCCGTCATATCCATTGAACAGAAGACAACTTCTAAAAATCCGCGATCTACCGTAGGAACCACCACAGAGATTTATGATTTTATGCGCTTGCTTTTTGCTCGGGCATCAGATGCTTTTTCCTATTTATCTGGAGAACGCATGGTTAAGCAGTCGGTGGATCAAATTATATCGACCTTAATGAGTCAATTCTCCTCCTCTAAAGTATGGTTTTTAGCCCCTTTAGTGAAAGGCCGTAAGGGACATTACCGAGAGCTTTTTGTTCAAATAGCTAAATGGGGATATACCAAAGTTCGCGTGGACGGCGAAGTGATGGACTTAATCCCTAAAATGCAATTAGACCGATTTAAGGTGCACGATGTGGAAGTGGTGGTGGATAGACTCATCGTTTCAGATACCGAAAGGCTTCGAATATCACAATCATTGCAGACGGCCATGAACATAGGTAAAGGCCAAGTTTTTGTTCTGGATGAGTCGGGGAAATTACATTATTTCTCCCAAACCCTGATGGATCCCCAAACAGGTCTATCCTATGACGAACCAGCACCCAATTCATTCTCTTTTAATAGCCCTTACGGCGCGTGTCCTTGTTGCAATGGCTTAGGAGTTGTGGAAGAAATTACCGAAGAATCTGTCATTCCAGATCCATCTCTCAGTATTATTCGTGGGGCCATTGCACCCATTGGGGAATATAGAGAGCTGTGGATTTTTAAACAATTAGAGGTCTTATTAAAACCTTATTCCGTCGGTTTATCTACACCCATCGCCAAATTTCCAAGGGAAGCTGTAGAACTTATGTTATATGGTACGGATGAACCTGTCCCCGTGCCTTCAAAAAAATATGTGGGTACGGAGTGGAGTACTAAATATGATGGAATAATTAATTTTCTGAAGCGCCAACAAGATAACGGATCTGAAAAAACGCAAGACTGGCTGAAGGATTTTTTAGAGATAAAAATTTGTCCGGATTGTGATGGATTTAGATTGAAAAAGGAGTCTTTACATTTTAAGATCGATGGGCATCATATTGGTGAATTAGCCCAAATGGATGTAAGCGATTTGGCCGAGTGGTTTTCTAATTTGGAAGAAAGAATTTCAGACCGACAAAGACAAATTGCCACCGAAGTATTAAAAGAAATTAAAAAGAGAATTGGCTTTTTGACGCAAATAGGTCTTACTTATTTGACACTCGACCGACCGATGAAAAGTTTGTCTGGCGGAGAATCCCAACGAATTCGTTTGGCGACTCAAATCGGAACGCAGTTGGTAGGCGTGCTTTATATCATGGATGAACCATCCATCGGTTTACATCAGCGCGATAATGAAAAGTTGATTTTAGCCTTAAAAGATTTACGCGACTTAGGAAATTCAGTGCTTGTTGTCGAACACGACAAAGACATGATGTTAGAGTCTGATTACATTTTGGATATAGGACCTGGGGCAGGTCGACATGGCGGGCATGTGGTTGGTTTTGGAAGTCCTTCTGAATTTTTGAAATTAGGCACACCTACGGCAAAATACCTAAATGGGGCTTTGAAAATTGAAGCGCCTACGGTTCGTAGAACTGGAAATGGAAATTCAATTGTACTTAAAGGGGCGCATGGGAATAATTTAAAAAATGTAAGTGTTGAATTTCCATTAGGTAAATTTATTACGGTTACCGGTGTTTCGGGCTCTGGAAAATCGACCTTAATTCATGATACCTTAGTCTTAAAATTGAAGCAATTTTTTGATCGAACGAAACGTGAACCCTTGCCTTTTAAGTCTATCACGGGCTTGGAATTTATCGACAAGGTTATCGAGGTAGATCAGTCACCTATCGGTCGAACACCCCGTTCAAATCCTGCGACTTATACCAATATGTACACGGATATCAGGACTTTATATTGTGAATTACCTGAATCTAAAATTCGAGGGTATAAGGCAGGTCGGTTTAGTTTTAATGTTAAAGGGGGGCGCTGTGAAGGGTGCGAAGGAGCGGGTAGGAAAAAAATTGAAATGGAGTTTTTGCCCGATGTATTTGTTGAATGCGAAACATGTAAGGGAAAAAGATTTAACCGCGAAACCTTGGAAGTTCGCTTCAAAGGGAAGTCGATTTCAGATGTGCTCGATATGACGGTGGAACAGGCGCTCGATTTTTTTGAGCATCAACCCCGAATTTTCCGTCGGGTTCAAACCCTAGCCGAGGTGGGTTTAGGCTACATTACCTTGGGTCAGCATGCGACGACCTTATCTGGTGGTGAAGCGCAAAGGGTTAAACTAGCGGAAGAATTGTCTACAAAAGACACGGGTAAGACTTTGTATGTGCTGGACGAACCTACCACAGGATTGCATTTTCAAGATGTCAAGTTACTCTTAGATGTGTTGCAAAAACTGGTGGATAAAGGCAATACCGTTTTGGTGATTGAACATAATATGGATGTAATTAAAGTATCGGATTATATTGTGGACATGGGTCCAGAAGGAGGAAATGCCGGAGGCCAATTGCTCATTTCGGGGACACCGGAGCAGGTGGCTAAAGCGAAAAATAGCCATACGGGAAGATTTTTGAAAAAAGAACTTTAGCGTTGGCCTAGATTGATTGGATCTTCCAAGGTAATTTACCTACGATAAAAAATTACCTTAAAATATGATCCATTTGGTTTTTTTCTAGCTTAAATTTATTTAGTTTTCGCCTTGAAATTCTTGCTCAAATGCTCCCTCACGACACGAGCGTTTTTTGATTAATAAATGGATATGACTTATTTTTTTCAATTTCTTTTTATCGCTTTGTTGGCTTCCATGAGTTATTTAATCGCGATGCGATTTAAAGGAATATTGGCTACCATTCGATTGTCACAGCCTATCCAATTATCAGACCAACCGGCCGAACGCTGGAAGCGAGTATTTCTATTAGCTTTTGGCCAAAAAAAGATGTTCCAAAAACCTTTTGTGGGCTTTATGCATTTCCTGATTTATATCGGTTTCATTTTAATTAATGCGGAAATTCTAGAGATTATGTTGGATGGAATTTTAGGAACACATCGATTGTTTGCTCCATTTTTGGGAACACTTTATCCTCTACTTTTGAATTTTTTCGAGCTCTTAGCTGGCGGTGTATTTCTAGCTTGCCTCGTATTTTTTGCACGTCGGGGTATTTTCAAAGTCCAACGCTTACAACCTGAAAAACATTCGGAATTAAAGGGATTTCCGATCCGAGATGCTTATACTATTTTAATTGTCGAGTGTGTGTTGATGATGGCCTTGTGGACAATGAACGCGGCAGATGCGGTCTTACAAAGTCGGGGAGTCGAACATTACCATGAGGTAGGCTCGTTCATCGTCTCAGAAAATTTAATTCCATTTTTGGATTCATATAGTTCGGAAGCCTTGTATGTAATAGAGCGAATTGCTTGGTGGTTTCACATCGCCGGCATCTTAGGATTTGCGCTTTATGTGACTTATTCAAAGCATTTACATATCTTTTTTGCATTCCCTGCCGCTTATTATTCTAGTCTAAAATCATCCGGCTACATGGCTTCTGTGGATGCGGTGACCCACGAAGTCAAATTGATGTTAGGCCAAAGTGTGTCGGGCGAAGCTGCGCCAACCTCCTTGCGTTTTGGGGCCAAGGATGTTATGGATTTGAATTGGAAAAATCTTTTAGACGCCTATAGTTGTACCGAATGTGGACGTTGCACAGATCAATGTCCGGCCAATCAAACAGGTAAATTATTATCTCCCCGGAAAATAATGATGGATACCCGAGATCGACTGGAGGAAGTTGGCCTGATTTTATCAAAAAACAAAGGCCAATTTGTCGATGACGGAAAATCACTGCTAGATAAAATTACTGGGGAAGAATTACGTGCTTGCACGACTTGTCAAGCATGTGTGGAGGCCTGTCCTATGGAATTATCACCTCTAAATATTATTCTGGAACTGAGAAGGTACCAAATCATGGAAATGTCTGACGCTCCTGCGGCATGGAATTCTATGTTTTCAAATATTGAAACAAATCAAGCCCCCTGGAAATTCAATCCTTCGGATCGAATGAATTGGACAAAATCATAAGGAATGAAAAAAGTATTAATGGGCCTTTTAGCCCTGATCGTTATTTATTTTGTAGGACCTAAGCCAGATGCTCCGGTGTTGAATGCAAGTCCAACATGGACCCAAATTCCGGATTCGATGCCGCAAATTTCTGAGTTTATCCAGCAGAAGGAATTAGCCAATAAGGAGTTAAAACCTGGGAATGAAGCAAAAATCATTTGGGCTGATTCCTTAAATCCCCAAAAAACTAAATATGCTTTTTTGTATGTGCATGGTTTTTCAGCCTCACAGATGGAAGGAGATCCGGTACACCGACAAGTTGCCGCGGCGTTCAAAGGAAATTTAGTATTAGCTAGAGTTGCAGGTCATGGAGAAAAAACTTCAGATCATACTTTGGGAAATGTGACGGCTGATGATTATTATGCGAGCGTTGAGAATTATTTAGCCATAGCGAAAAAACTGGGCCAAGAGGTGATTGTGATGGGTACCTCCTTCGGTGGTGCGATGACGGTCTATTTAGCCTCGAAACACCCAGAAATTAAGGCCATCATTTTATACGGCCCATGCATTGAAGTGGCGGACCCAAGTGCAGCGCTACTAGATAATCCTTGGGGGCTCCAATTAGCCCGACTTATCAAAGGGGGAGAATACAATGAAATACCAAGCAAAAATAAGGCGCATGATGCCTATTGGAATTTGCATTATCGATTTGAGGCTGTGGTAGAAATGCAAAATTTCTTGACACACACGATGAACAAAGAAGTATTTAGTCAAGTAAAAATACCTGTTTTACTAACGTATTATTATAAAGATGAAGCTCATCAAGATCAGGTAGTTTCGGTCAAAGCGATGCAAGAAATGTTTCCAGAATTAGGAACATCTTCTGCGCTTAAGCAAGAAATTGCTTTTCCAGAATCAGGTAATCATGTAATAACATCACCTATTTTAGGGAATAAAACGGAGCTTCCGATGCAAGCATCCGTTCAGTTTTTAAAAGAAGTTGTCAAATTAACTAAATAATGATGTCAGAGGTGGTATTAAATATTCGAACAATGGCTGATTATTTAGCTAAGGGAGAAATGCCAGAGTATTTATTTTGGGTAGGTTGTGCAGGTTCATTTGATGACCGACAAAAAAAGGTGACGCGCGCTTTTTGTGAGATTTTGCAAAAGGCTGAAATTTCATATGCCATTTTGGGGACGGAGGAATCTTGCACCGGAGATCCAGCTAGGAGAACAGGAAATGAATTTTTGTTTCAAATGCAGGCGATGACCAATATTGAGGTGCTCAATATGTACCAAGTGAAAAAGATTGTGACGGCCTGTCCACATTGTTTCAATACGTTGAAAAACGAATATCCAAGCCTTGGGGGAACCTATGATGTCATTCACCACACGGAGTTATTGGCTCAACTATTGAAAGAAGGTAAAATAGAAATCGCGGAGGAAAGGGAGGAAATCGCATTTCATGATTCATGTTATTTGGGACGAGGAAATGGGATTTATGAGGCACCCCGAGAAATTATTGCGGAACTTCAAAAAGATTTAAAAGAGTTAAAAAGTTGCCGCACCAAGGGACTTTGTTGTGGTGCCGGTGGGGCCCAAGTGTTTAAAGAACCAGAGCCAGGCGCCATAGATGTCCAAGTAAAACGGACGGAGGAGATTATAGAATCCGGAGTAAAAAAAGTAGCTATCGCGTGTCCTTTTTGTATGGTGATGATTCAAGATGGTTTAAATAAAACAGGCCATGACCAAGATATCCAAGTAGTGGACTTAGCTGAGTTAGTCCAAAAAGCAATGAAATAAGATGTATATACCTTTCGAACAATTACCCGATCAGTCCCGTGTTTGGGTGTATCAAGCAAATCGTCCCTTGGTGGACGCAGAAATTGAACAAATAAGTTCTTTTTTGATGAATGAAATGAATGCTTGGGCCGCCCATGGAGCTCCTCTGAATGCATCTTTTGAGATTCGATTTAACCAAGTCATTATTGTCGCGGTCAATGAAGATGTCAATCAAGCTTCAGGTTGTTCGATTGATGCGTCTACCCGTTGGTTTAAATCTTTGGGCGAACTGATTCAAGTAGATTTTTTTGATCGGCAAATTGCTAGCATTCAAGGGGAACGAATTTTACTTATACCGATAACATCCATTAAAGATTTTATTCTTAACGCTAATTTGTCTGAGGAAGATTTCATCATTCCGCCACAAACATCAGACTTAGGTCACTATAGAACCCAATGGCTTCAGACGGTTCGAGAATCATGGTTGAAAAAATATCTAGTTAAATCAAGCGTTTAATATGGCTGAAGATTTAATCAAAATTAGTGGAACAAGAGCTAATCAGTATTTGAATTTGCATCCTCAGATTCAATCTTTGTTGGCCGGAGAAACGGATCTATATGCTAACCTCGCCAATATAGCGGCTGCTATCCATGATATTTTTGGATTTTTTTGGGTAGGTTTTTATTTGGTGAAGGGAGATGAATTAGTCTTAGGCCCATTTCAAGGCCCCGTGGCCTGCACTCGAATTCCTTTTCATAAAGGAGTTTGTGGATATGCCTATACGGAGAGAAAAACAGTTATCGTTCCTAATGTAGATGAATTCCCAGGGCATATCGCCTGTGCTTCTGCCTCAAAATCTGAAATCGTCGTTCCGGTATTTCACAATGACCAAGTGATTTTAGTCCTCGACGTGGATTCAGATAGTTTAAATGATTTTACGGAGGAAGACCAAATAGGCCTTGAGAAAATCATGGGTATAATTGAGGAAAATTGGGGGAGCTGGAATTAGCGTAGTTTTGCGATTATCGTTTCTCCACCGACAGGTTTATCGCCCAAATTGACACAAATTTCGGCATCTAAAGGCAAGAAAATATCGATTCTACTTCCAAATTTGATAAACCCGAATTCTGAACCTTGGGTCACTGAGTCGTTTTCCTTGGCGTACCAACAAATCCTTTTGGCGAGTGCACCGGCTATTTGACGAAATAATATTTCAGTTCCATTTTCATGTTTGACCACGTAGGTCGTGCGCTCATTTTCGGTGCTTGATTTTGGATGCCATGCCACTAGGAATTTCCCTGGATGGTATTTAAAATAGGAAACGATACCTGAAATGGGGTTGAAATTAATGTGCACATTTAAGGGTGACATAAAGATGGAAATCTGCCTGCGTGTACCCTTAAAATATTCTGATTCTACGGTCTCTTCGATGACAACTACTTTTCCATCAGCGGGTGCAATAATATGTTGCGGATTTATTTCAGTATGACGTTTCGGTACTCTGAAAAATTGTAAAATGATTAAATAAAATAGAGAAGTAATGACAACAATGAATTCTCTTAGGTATTCTCGGTCTGGAAAAAGATAGGCAAATAACGCATTGATGCCAAGGACAATGATGAGTGATGTGATTAATAAAGTCCTTCCTTCGCGGTGTAAGGTCATAATTTAATTATTTCAATGGGTAGCTTATTGTTTTAAGCTTAGATTTATAAGTCAAAATTAGCCATTTTCGTTTAAATTATGTCAAAATTTCTCATTCATACGATAAGAATTATTTAAATTATATATAAAAATATTGCATTTTTGGATAGAATTAAATTTATGATGAGGTATTTTAAATTATTTTTTTCCATCCTTTTTCTTTTGTTGGCTAGACCCGTTTCTGCCCAAGTAGCTAAATGGATTAATCCAAAATCTGGAAATATTTACCAGATTAATTTTGAAACAAAAGAGTTTTTTGAAAATAAAGATGGGTCCAAATGGTATAAAATAGCAGACTTAAGTTTTCAAGATATTAAAAGCTATGATATTATTTCGGGGAACAGGCACTACCAAGAAATTCCTATTCCTGGCTCAAGCTTATCTTATTTATTGGTTAGTTGCACGGGCCAAGTATATCAATTAGATCGCAAAAATTGGATTTTAAAACGCATCGATCAAACTTTTTATCGAGGCGCAAATTGTGGAGCGATTAAATTTCTGCGAAATGGGGTGTTGTATTCCTTTGGAGGATACGGATTTTGGCAATCATCCAATGTGCTAACTAAATACGATCCTATTAATAAAGAATGGACAAGTGTAGCAGTTAAGGGGGACGTGCCTTTGGCTATTAATGATGGAATTTCAGCATACCTTTCATCAAGAGATGTATTCATTTCCATGGCTAACCTAAAAGTGAATGATTCTAAAATGTATGAAAGTGCCATTATTGATTGGAATATATATGAATACGGATTCAAGGATCATAATTTTAAAATAATTGGTACCGTACATTTAGAAGAATTAAAGAAATACGTAGAAAAAGACCTGTATAGGAATTTCCTGTTCAACGGCAGGTATTTTATTTTGGTCGATAAGTCTGTTCAGGTGTATCGCTATCGCTATGATACGATGATTATCATCGATCTATTAGATAATTTCAAAACGTATCACTGGCTTAATTCAGGCAGATTACCTGTTACGGGAAATAATGACAACTTCAGTGATCAGGAAATACATTATAAAGGGAAAGACTCATTGGCCTGGTCATCTAATTTTTCTTCCAAAAATTCAGCTACTAAAAAAGCTGTTCAATATACCATTTCCCTTAAAGATGTTTTAGCTGACTCAGAATATTTAGGTAAGCTAACAGACGAACCATGGTATATTGAATTCTTTAAGATTATTATGTTAAGCTTGGGAGTTTTAATGAGTCTATTTTTAGTATTTATTTTTGGCAATCTGAAAAGAAACAGACTAAGGCGAAACTGAAAAATATATTAGGAGAAAATGAGCAGAAATTTCTTGATTTCCTTTTGTTAAATTATAATCAGGGTTATGTCAATGGGCATCAATTAATCGCTTTTTTTGGTAGGCATAAAAGTGCTCCTGAATCTCAAAGACAATTTAGATCTAAACTGATTGACAATTTTACGAAGTCTTTATCTTTAATTTTTCAAGACAAAAATATTTTGGATATTCAGCAAGACGAGAAGGATCAGAGGATGTTGAACTATCGATTGAATAGTAAGATTTATAAAATTATCTCTAAGCTCTAGTTATTTCTGAAAGATGATGACGGGCTCGGTCTCAATCGTATTGCTTTGTTGGAATGCCTTGTCTTTAATGTAAATCTGAAACTTTAAGGTATCATTAAATTCAGTGAAAAGAGGCGAGTAGCCTTTGTAGAACGCATAAACAAATTGGGTTGAATAGGAAATAGATCCTTCTATGGGTCCTGGTTTTTGATCAGGACGCAATTGGAAATTCATTAATCCGCCTATTTTTGGGCTAAATAAGACTGGTACGTACTTGCCATTTTTCTTCAATAAGACATCCACCTCAAAATTTCTAAAGTCCTTAAATTTAGCGTTTGCTTTTATTTCTTCCGCTGTAATTCCAAGGTCTCCATCGCCATCTTCAAAGCGAATGCTCATAATAATCGAATCGATTTTTGTTTTACCGCCAAAACCGTCATTACTAATTTTGGTGATTTTTTGGATGGATTCAAATGAGATGGCCGGCGTGGTGCTAAATTCAGGTTCCTTCACACAACTTAATATGAGTAGAGTAAAAGAAAGAGTTAAACAGAATAAAAAACTTTTATTGGACATCACATGTTAAAATTAACAATCGTAAAGTTAATGATTTGGTTTAATTTTGTATGAAATTCGAAATAAAAGGTATGCATGAAAGTCCTGAAGCTGTGGAGTTGCAAATAAGCGCACTGAAACGAAAGGTATTAGAGGTCAATTCTGCTCAATTTGAGGATTTGGCGATCGAAATATTTAATTTTCAAGCGCTACACAATCCAATATATCAATCTTTTCTTAGGATGCTAGATTGTTCGGTGGATTCCGTTCGATCGATGGACCAAATTCCTTTTTTGCCGATTGAGCTATTCAAAACATACCAAGTTCAAACCGGGTTTTCCCCAGTGCTTTTCGATTTTGAAAGTTCAGGTACTACGGGTCAAATACCTTCTAAACACGGCGTTTGTGATCCCGAATTTTATAAAGAAAATTCACTGAATGCGTTTAATCATCTTTTTGGTTCAGTGACGGATTATCATATTTTTGCCTTATTGCCCTCTTATTTGGAAAGAAATACGTCCAGTTTAGTTTTTATGATGGATCATTTCATTCAAGAATCAAAGTCTGAATTTTCTGGATTTTTTTTTAATCAATATCCCGAATTAGTTGGCCAAATAAAGGAAGCGTTAAAAACCAATCGGAAAATTTGGTTAATGGGGGTGACTTTTGGGCTTTTAGACTGGATTGATTCAGGACAAGATTTTTCATTTTGGAATGAGGCGATCAAAGAAGGTCGCATCATTGTCATGGAAACAGGAGGGATGAAGGGGCGCAGAGAAGAGTGGATTAGGGATCGAATTCATGCGTATATGATGGAGCACATGGGATTTAACCAAGTGGCTTCTGAATATGGAATGACCGAATTATTTTCTCAAGCCTATTCGTTTTCAGATGGTATTTTTGTCCCAACAAAAACCATGCGAGTGCTCTTGCGCGAAGTGAATGATCCATTTTCGCTCGTAAAAACGCCGGGAAAAGTAGGTGGGATTAAAGTGATTGATTTGGCTAATATTGAATCCTGCTCCTTCGTTGAAACCCGAGATTTAGGTTCATTAGAAGAAGATGGTATTCGATTTAAGGTGCTGGGGCGCTTTGATAATTCAGAAATGCGGGGCTGTAGCATGATGGTTTCTGAGCCCTAGGTAATTTCGATTAGGGATGTGGAACCAGCCACGATGATCCATCCGTATAAAATTCATTTTTCCAAATAGGAACTTCTTTTTTTAAGGTGTCAATTAACCATTGGCATGCCGCAAAAGCCTCTGCTCGGTGCACACAAGTCACCCCTATGATCACCGCAATATCACCTATTTCCAATGGTCCGGTTCGATGGCAAACCACGGTTTTGAGGATGGGCCACTTATCTCCTGCTGCATTAACTAATCGTTCTATTTGTTTAACGGCCATGGGCGAATAAGCCTCCATGGTTAGCGCATTAACTTCTTTTCCTTGGTTTTTATTTCGGATGGTGCCTATGAATAAACAAATTCCTCCGGCCTCTTCAGCCTGTAAAAATTTGAATTGGGGATCGATCAAGAGTGGGGAATCGATTAACTCAATTTTCTGCTCCATATTTATTTTCTTTGATAAGTCAAAAAGCTATACTGATAGGTATTTTTTTCATCGGTAACGCCTCTTTCTCGGGATACAACTTCCCAAGTATCTGCTGGGATCTCTGGAAAATAAGTGTCCCCATCAAAAATATCATGTAGTTGGGTGACTAATATCTGATCCGCGACGGCAAGACTCATTTGGTATATTTCAGCGCCGCCCACTATGTAAATGTCTTCTCTTGAAATCGACTTAGCCTTTAAAATGGCTTCGTCTAGTGAATTTACGGTCATGATGCCTGCTGGATTAAATTCGGTCTGACGCGTGATGGCGATCGTCGTCCGATTAGGTAAGGGCCTACCGATGGACTCATAAGTTTTCCTCCCCATGATGATCACATGGCCTGTAGTGAGCGCTTTAAATCGCTGAAGGTCGGCTGGTAAATGCCATATCAACGCATTGTTTTTTCCAATAACCCTATTTTCATCAAAAGCGACTAATATCTTTATCAACAGTTCTAATTTTTTATCAAAAATAAGAGATTTTTCGGGATCTATTTAGCCCTATGTGGATATAAATGGATTTATAGAAAATTGATAAATTTATTTTCAATTATGCTTCCCAATTTGAGCTCAAACCACTAATTTTGTACAATTTTTGAGCCATACTGAAAGGCCAATCAATTTTGAATTTATAACGCTTTAAATTTATACCATCCTGTGCCTAAAGATTCGTCGATTAAATCAGTCCTAATTATTGGTTCCGGTCCCATTGTTATCGGTCAAGCATGTGAATTTGATTATGCAGGTTCCCAAGCAGCTCGTTCTTTAAGGGAGGAAGGGATCGAAGTCATATTAATTAATTCTAATCCAGCGACGATTATGACGGATCCGATGAATGCGGATCATGTGTATTTGAAACCATTAGAAAAGGCGTCCATCATTCATATATTAGAACGTCATCAAATCGATGCAGTTTTACCTACGATGGGTGGACAAACAGCGTTGAATTTGGCGATCGATTGTGATGCGGCGGGTATTTGGGAAAAGTATGGAGTTCGTATCATTGGAGTAGACATAGCGGCGATTGAAACGACTGAGGATCGCGAGAAGTTCCGTTTGAAAATGATCGAAATTGGTATAGGGGTTTGTAAGGGTCGTACGGCTCGTTCATTTCTGGAAGGAAAAGAAATAGCCCAGGAAACAGGTTTCCCTTTGGTCATTCGTCCATCATTTACCCTAGGAGGTACAGGTGGTGGTTTTGTTCATGACCCAAAGGACTTTGATGCAGCATTAAATAAAGGTTTACACGCTTCCCCAACCCATGAGGTGTTGGTGGAACAATCCATCATGGGTTGGAAAGAATATGAATTAGAGTTACTCCGTGATCACATCGGCAATGTGATCATTATTTGCTCGATTGAGAATTTTGATCCGATGGGAATTCATACCGGAGATTCCATTACGGTAGCTCCTGCGATGACTTTGCCAGATACCATTTACCAACGAATGAGAGACATGGCCATCAAGATGATGAATGCCATAGGTACTTTCGCGGGTGGATGTAATGTTCAGTTTTCATTAAATCCTGATACGGATGAAATTATAGCGATTGAAGTAAATCCAAGGGTTTCTAGATCGTCTGCTTTGGCTTCTAAAGCTACGGGTTATCCGATTGCCAAGATTGCCGCTAAAATGTCCATTGGTTACAACTTAGACGAGTTGACCAATGCGATTACAGGAACGACCTCGGCTTATTTTGAGCCGGCTTTGGATTATGTGATTGTTAAAGTACCAAGATGGAATTTTGATAAGTTCAAGGGCGCTGATCGGACGCTTGGTTTGCAAATGAAATCCGTGGGTGAAACCATGGGTATTGGGCGTAATTTCCAAGAGGCACTTCAAAAGGCATGTCAGTCTTTAGAGATTAAGCGAAACGGGATGGGTGCGGATGGAAAAGAATTGAAGGATCAGGATGCGATTATGTACTCGTTGGCCAATCCTTCTTGGAATCGCTTGTTCCATATTTATGATGCCTTCAAAATGGGCATTTCATTTAAGACGATTCAGCAATTAACTAAAATCGATAAATGGTTTTTGAACCAAATTGAGGATTTAGTTCGTGTCGAGAAGGAAATAGAGAAGTACTCGGTACACAATATTCCCAAAATTTTACTTGAAGAAGCGAAGCATAAGGGATTTGCGGATCGCCAAATTGCGCATACTTTACGTTGTTTAGAATTAGAGGTTTACGATAAACGCAACAGCTTAGGCATTAAGCGTATCTATAAATGTGTAGATACCTGTGCCGCTGAGTTTGAAGCAAAGACTCCTTATTATTATTCTACTTTTGGTCAGGAAGGTGCGGAAGTTTTGGATAATGAATTCGTGGTTTCAAATAAGAAAAAGGTCGTTGTGTTAGGTTCGGGGCCCAACCGGATCGGTCAAGGAATCGAATTTGATTATTCTTGTGTACACGGGGTGTTAGCAGCTAAAGAGGCTGGTTATGAGACCATTATGATTAATTCAAATCCTGAGACGGTGTCAACGGATTTTGATATAGCTGATAAATTGTATTTTGAACCCGTATTTTGGGAGCATGTCTACGACATCATTCAGCATGAAAAACCGGAGGGTGTGATTGTCCAATTAGGGGGTCAAACGGCTTTAAAATTAGCCGAAAAGCTTTCAAAATATGGCATTAAAATTTTAGGTACTTCCTTTGAAGCCCTGGATTTAGCTGAAGACCGTGGAGCTTTCTCCAGTCTATTGAAAGATTTAGATATCCCTTATCCAAGGTTTGGGGTTTGTGAAGATGCTGATAACGCAGCAGCGCTCGGACGCGAATTAGGTTATCCATTGTTGGTCCGCCCATCCTATGTTTTGGGAGGTCAGTCCATGAAAATTGTGATTAATGAGCAGGAATTAGAGCAACATGTCGTCGATATTTTACGCGATATTCCAGGGAACAAAATCTTATTGGATCATTTCTTAGAAAATGCCATTGAGGCGGAGGCGGATGCAATCTGTGACGGAGAAGACGTATACATCATCGGTTTAATGGAGCATATTGAGCCGGCAGGTATTCACTCAGGTGATTCCCACTCGGTGTTACCTCCATTCGATTTGTCGGATCATGTGATCAAGCAAATTGAAGATCATACGCGTAAGATTGCGGTAGCATTGAAGACGAAAGGTCTATTAAACATACAGTTTGCGGTAAAAAATGAAGTGGTGTACATCATCGAGGCGAACCCTCGAGCATCTCGTACTGTTCCATTTATCTGCAAGGCATACCAAGAGCCTTATGTGAATTACGCAACTAAAGTAATGCTAGGAGATAAGAAGGTAAAAGATTTTAATTTCAAGCCGGTGAAAAAAGGATATGCAATCAAGATTCCTGTATTTTCTTTCTCTAAGTTTCCAAATGTCAATATGGAGCTAGGGCCCGAAATGAAATCGACAGGCGAGGCGATCTATTTCATTGATGATTTGAAAGATGATTTCTTTCGTAAGGTGTATGGAGAACGAAATTTATATTTAAGCCGCTAAGTAACCATGTTAAAATTAATCGCTTTTGGATTAGTATTTTACTATGTGATTTGGCCTTTGGTACGATTCCTGTTTAAGGGATTTATCATCACTCAGGTTCATAGAAAGATGTCTGAGCAGGATATTCGTTCTAAACAATCTGCTGCAAAAGAGCGTAGAGAAGGTTCGATAGATGTGGATTATGTACCTCCAACAGGAAAGAAAACGGGTAAAAAGCCGTTGGCCGATGAAGGAGATTATGTGCCTTATGAAGAAATTAAAGATTAAAAAATGGTAAGAGGTATTGTCCTTTATTTCTTGTTGGTATTTTGTTTGTTAACGAAAGATGGCCTTTCGTTTGCGCTTGATGTATTGTACGAAAAGAGTAGTGTTTCTTTGGAGATGAATTTCGAAGATTCAATGGAAGAAGATGGAACTGACGAATTTTTTGCGAGTGACGATTTTGGTTTGGATGTAAACCAAAACAATTTCGATGGTTTTACTGATAAATCAATTAATGATCAGTATAAACAATCCAGCTTACATGTGCTCCTTGAGAAAGAGAGTCCCCCTCCCCGCATGGCGTAATTACGCGTGCATTATTGAAACAAAATCATAAAATCTTCTTGTCATCTGTGCATTGCGCACAGGTAAATTAAATCGTTATGAAAACATACGCATTTGCGTCTATGTTCGTCTTTATGGTTATTTCTGGCTATAGCCAAGGGAAAAACTTTAAAAATCAGATAAACAGGACATTGAAAGATAAAGTATTGATTGAAAAACGGGTGGAAATAAAAGAAAAGAAGCCCAGTATTCAAACCCCGAAGTACCAAGAATACAAACCCAATATAGAATGGGTGGATACATTTAAAACACAAACACCTTCCTACAAACAACATGGGGGAAGGCCTAACTAAGTAGATATGAAAAAATACCTATTGGGATTAATGCTTTTAACAGCCTGCACGGCTAAAAAAGAGGAGGTAGTGGAAGTTCAAACATTGGAAGTTTCTACCCCAATTTCCTTAGACACGACCATTCATCAGGAATTCGTGGCTGATATTCATGCCATTCAAAATGTGGAGATACGCGCTCGCGTGAAAGGCTATTTGGACCGTATTTTGGTTGATGAAGGTAAGCAAGTCAAAAGAGGGCAGATTATGTTTACCATCAATAGCCAAGAATATGTGGCTGATCTAGCCCGTGCTAAGGCGGTTTTAAGCCAGGCATCCGCTGAATTAAAAGCAGAGGAATTGACTTTGGTTAACACCCGCTTATTGGTTGACAAAAATGTGATTTCAAAAAACCAATTAGCCATATCACTTGCTAAGGTGGATGGACTGAAAGCAAAACGCGAAGAGGCGCTAGCGCATGTACAAGCCGCTGAATTAAAAGTAGAAAATTCCAATATTAAAGCCCCATTTGAGGGTATCGTTGACCGATTACCTTTTAAGCGGGGAAGTTTAGTCGACGAAGGAACCTTATTGACAACACTATCTGACAACCAAAACGTCTTTGCTTATTTCAATGTGTCAGAACAAGAATACCTTGCCTTTAGTGAACAAGATGGTGTAAATAAATCGGCATCAGTGGATTTAGTTTTGGCCAATGGGGAAAAGTATTCAGAAAAGGGCTTAGTCGAAACTATTGAAGGAGAGTTCGATAAAAATACGGGAAATATTGCCTTCCGTGCTCGTTTCGCGAATCCGAATAAACTCTTGCGCCACGGGGCATCAGGTAAAGTACAATTGCCTAAAGAAGTAACAGGCTATTGGGCTATTCCTCAAAAATCTGTTTTTGAAATTCAAGAAAAGAGCTATGTTTTCGTGAAGGAAGCGGATGGCATTGTCAAGATGAAGAGTATTGTGCCTGACTTACGCATTCCCCATTTTTACCTAGTTAAAAATGGATTTTCATCCAAGGATACCATCTTAATTGAGGGAATTCAGCTCTTAAAGCAAGGCCAAAAAATCAAGTCGACCTTCAAGTCGATGCGCCAGTTATTAAAGGATTATAAAGCTCTGTAACATGGTACAACAATTCATAACCCGACCGGTATTGTCGATCGTTGTATCGATTTTTATCGTGATTTTAGGAGTGATTGCCATGCAGCAATTGCCTATTACGCAATTTCCAGATATTGTTCCACCGGCTGTAACCGTCACCACCAAGTATACAGGAGCAAATGCCGAAGTATGTGCTAAAGCCGTAGTCACGCCGCTCGAACGTGCAATCAATGGGGTGGCAGGAATGACTTACATGACTTCTGTTTCTGGTAACGATGGGACCAGTATTATTCAAGTATATTTTCAAGTGGGAACGGACCCGGATGTGGCGGCGGTCAATGTCCAAACACGGGTTCAAACCGTACTCGATGAATTGCCTGAAGAAGTAATTAAAGCTGGGGTAATTACAGAAAAAGAAGTGAATAGTATGTTGCTATATGTGAACTTATTGAGCGAAGATGCTGACATCGACGAGAAGTTCATTTATAATTTTGCAGATATCAATGTACTTCCCGAATTAAAAAGAATTGATGGGGTGGGGTTTGCGGATATCATGGGCCAAAGGGAATATGCGATGCGTATCTGGTTGCATCCAGATCGCCTGTTTGCCTATAAGCTTTCAGCTGAGGACGTTATTCAAGCTTTGCGTAATCAAAATGTGGAGGCTGCTCCAGGTAAAATTGGAGAAAGTTCGGGTAAACATCCACAGGCATTACAATATGTGATGCGCTATACGGGGAAATTTACTCAAGTAGCTGAATATGAAAACTTAGTGATCAAAGCAACTGAAACAGGTCAAATATTACGTTTGAAAGATTTGGCAGATGTGGAATTTGGATCCTTAGATTACGATGTACTTTCTAAAGAAAATGGCCGACCATCCGCGGCGATATTATTGAAACAACGTCCGGGTTCAAATGCGGCAGAGGTAATAGAAAATGTAAAAAAGCGTCTAGCTGAATTGAAAACGACGACTTTTCCCCCTGGTATGGGATTCACAATTTCCTATGACGTCTCCCGTTTCTTGGATGCTTCAATTCACGAAGTTATTAAGACTTTGCTAGAGGCATTTTTACTAGTTGCTCTTGTTGTGTTTATCTTCTTGCAAGATTGGCGCGCGACTCTAGTGCCGATTATTGCGGTACCTGTTTCGCTCGTAGGTACTTTTACGTTCATGTTGGCTTTCGGATTCTCCATCAACTTACTGACTTTATTCTCCTTGGTTTTAGCTATCGGTATTGTGGTGGATAATGCTATTGTGGTTGTGGAGGCGGTCCATGCCAAAATGGAGGAAAAAGACATGCCTGTTTTAGCTGCGACCCAAGAAGCGATGCATGAAATTTCAGGGGCTATTTTGGCCATTACTCTAGTGATGGGTGCAGTGTTTGTTCCAGTAGCTTTTCTTTCGGGGCCGATTGGCGTATTTTTCCGACAGTTTTCGGTGACGATGGCGATTTCCATTGCATTGTCGGGTTTGACGGCCTTGACTTTAACTCCTGCATTGTGCGTTTTATTATTGAAAAAGCCGGAACATAACCAAAAGAATTGGTTAGGGAAATTCTTCCATGCTTTTAATCATCGCTACGATCAAATCGCACAAAAATATTTGATTTGGGTAGGCGCTTTGATCAGTAAACGAATTTGGATGTGGTTGATTTTGCTTGGTTCTGTCGTTGGGACAGTGGTTTTATCCGGTATCGTTCCTAGTGGATTTATTCCTTCTGAGGATCAAGGAACTTTATATGTCAATGCTACAACGCCGGCGGGAGCGACCTTGGAAAGAACGGAGGGTGTGATGGACCAAGTGTTTAAATCGATTAAAGAAGTGGATGCCATTGAGTCATTTTCAACATTGGCCGGCTTCAGTTTATTGACAGACGGTTCTGGTGCTTCGTATGGAACAGGGATTATAACCTTAAAACCTTGGGATGAGCGCACGGAAACAGTAGATGAATTAACCGAGATTATTCGAAAAAAGACGAACGGAATCAAGGATGCGAGCATTCAATTTTTTCCACCACCAGCGGTACCAGGTTTTGGAAATGCCTCTGGTTTTGAATTTAGGATACAGGATCGAACAGGTTCAGGTGACTTACAGAAGTTGGCAACAGTGGCCAATGACTTTGCTAAAAAACTCAATGCGGTGCCTGAGATTCAAAATACCTTCTCCAGTTTTGATCCAAGTTTCCCTCAGTATATGTTGGAAGTAGACCAAGAAGCCGCGGCACAGAAAGGGGTAAATGTGTTGCCAGCCATGGACAATTTGCAAACTTTATTGGGAAGTTTTTATGCCACAAACTTTATCCGTTTTGGCCAGATGTACAAAGTAATGGTGCAAGTTGATCCGCGCTACCGGGCACATCCGGATGATGTATTGAAGTTTTATGCTAAAAACAAAGCCGGGGAAATGGTTCCTTATTCATCCTTCGTAAAGATGAAACGTGTCTATGGTCCGGAGCAATTTACACGCTACAACATGTTTACTTCAGCGATGGTGAATGGTGAGCCGGCACCTGGTTTTTCTTCGGGTGCTGTTTTGGATATCATTCGGGCGGAGGCAATAAAAAGTTTGCCGCGTGGTTATACACTTGAGTGGTCAGGCATGACGCGCGAAGAGGATTTAGCAGGGAACCAGGCAATATTCATTTTTGCGATCTGTTTGCTATTTGTGTATTTGTTATTAGCTGCGCAATACGAGTCGTTTTTGCTGCCTTTCCCGGTGCTTCTCTTTTTGCCAATGGGCGCTATGGGTACCTACGGTTTCTTATATTTATTTGGTTTACAAAATAACATTTATGCCCAAGTGGCGCTAGTGATGTTGATCGGTTTATTAGGGAAAAATGCCATTTTGATTGTCGAGTTTGCGATCGCAAAACAAAAGGAAGGGGCATCGATCATCGAGGCGGCTAAAGAAGGAGCTTATTCACGCTTACGCCCTATTTTGATGACGTCTTTCGCCTTTGTGGCAGGATTAATTCCGCTTATGATTGCCTCTGGGGCAGGTGCGATAGGAAATAGAACGATTGGTACAGCCTCTGCTGGCGGGATGATTTTGGGTACGGTAGGAGGTCTATTGGTGATTCCGGGATTGTATGTGGTATTCGCATCGCTCTCGGCTAAAATGTCTAAAAATGAAAAATAACTATATTATCTTGTTGATTGCCTTGAGTTTGTCGTCTTGTAAGTCGAGCATTTTGAAAGAGCAACTTAAAATAAATGCCGAAATTGAAACCTATCGAGTTTCAAAGGAAAATCCTTCCGTTTCAGATGTGCAAGAATGTTGGAAGCGGGACACCTTGTTGTTGCAATTAATAGATTCCGTTTTGATTCGAAGTAATGATATTAAGATCGGCTTTTTGGAAGTTGCGATGCTAAAGGCTGATTTTGGATATCAAAGAGGTTTAAGGAAACCTGTCGTAAATGGATTAATTCAGCCCAGCTTGAGACGTTTTGGAAAATACACGATGGATGCGGTAGGTAATTATGATACTAAATTTTCAACTAATATCACTAAGGAACAAATCATTCCAGAAAACTTACCTGATTTACAAGTCGGCCTACAATCAAGTTGGGAAATGGATATTTGGGGGAAGTTAGCCAAACGAAAAAAGGCGAGTGCGCTCCGGTATTTAGGCTCAGAATCAGGGCAGCAATGGTTAATAACTTCCATAGTGGCTGAGGTGGCAAGTTCGTATGGACAGCTGATCGCCTTAGATAAGGAGTTGGAAATTTTAAAATCCAACATTGAAATTCAACGAAAGGTCTTCGAATTAGTGCAAGTACAGAAGGAAGCTGGGGCGGTGAATGAGTCAGCGGTCCAACAATTAGAGGCACAATGGTTAAACTCGCGTGCACAGGAAGGAGATGTGCTCCAACAAATCATAAGTCTGGAAAATGCAATTCGTCTCTTTTTAAACAAACCCAATGCCACTATTTTACGATCTAAATTCCCTTTTCAATGCTCGCTGGATAGTAGTTTATTTGCTCGGGTGAAAATAGATCAATTAGAGAATAGGCCTGATATTAGGCAGGCAAAATTGAATTTAATGGCTGCTTTTGAAACTAAGGAGAGTGCGGTGTTAGCGCTAAAGCCATCGATCGTCTTATCAGGGATTTTAGGCGTGCAAGGTTTTCAGCCAGCCTATTTATTTCAACTTCCAGCATCCATGGCTTATCAATTCATTGGAGGAATTACGAGTCCTTGGTTGAACCGCTCAGCCTTAACCGCTGATATTTTTCGCTCCGAATCACACTGGAAGTCAAAAGATTTAGCCTATCAAAATGTGCTAGTGAAGGGATATTTGGAATGGGATACTCAGGTCAAGTCATTAGCCTATTTGCAAAAACAGCAACAACTCAAGCAACGGGAAGTGCTATTAACGAAGGGAGCAATAAATACAGTAGGAACTCTCTTTTTAACGGCTAATGCAAGTTATTTAGAGGTATTGACAGCGCAACAAAATGCTTTACGATCGGAATTAGAGCTATTAGAAATATCTCGAAATCAGTGGATGCGGGCGATTAACTTGTACCGTGTTTTAGGAGGAGGCTGGTAGCACAAGACTTGCAATTACTTTCGGGAAATCTTGATGCTCTAATACTTGTCCTTTTTTTGCAACATCTTCAGGGGTGTCGCTTGGATTTATGGCAAAAGAGCTCTGAAAAATAATGCCACCCTCATCGTAATGCTCATTGACGAAATGAATGGTGATTCCGGATTCTTTCTCGCCCGCTTCTACAACTGCTTCATGAACAAAATGCCCATACATGCCTTTTCCACCGAATTTTGGCAATAGGGCAGGATGTAAATTCACAATTCTTTGAGGAAAGGCTTGAACAAAATCACTAGGAATCAGCCATAAAAAGCCTGCTAAAATAACCCAATCGGTGTTTAATGATTGAATTTTTTTCAACAAGGTTCCATCTTTGTATTCAGACCTAGTGAAAATAGTACAGGGAATCGCTAATCTTTCTGCGCGTGAAATAACACCCGCTTCTGGATTGTTACTAAAGATATGTGTAATTAAAACTTCATTTGAATCCTTGAAATATTCAAAAATTTTTTCGGCGTTCGAACCAGAACCAGAGGCAAAAATGACTAAATTTTTCAAGCGTATTGAATTATTTAACACAAATTTAGCCTTAAATCAGGAACCTTTTGGGTTTTATGTAAGTTTTAATTGTTATTCTAATAAATTTGAGGCATGAAAATAGGGATTATTTGTTATCCTACTTACGGTGGAAGTGGTGTTGTGGCCACAGAATTAGGAAAGGCATTAGCGTCGGTAGGTCACGAAGTGCATTTTATTACCTATACCCAACCACCCCGCTTGGATTTTTTTAGCGAAAATATTTTCTACCACGAAGTCTCCGTAGCATCCTATCCGCTCTTCGAATATTTACCCTACGAATCAGCCTTGGCCAGTAAAATGGTGGATGTGACGATTAACGAACAGCTTGATTTGATACATGTTCATTATGCGATTCCACATGCTTCAGCAGCTTATTTGGCTAAGCAAATTTTAAAATATAAAGGTATTCACGTCCCAGTTATTACCACGCTTCATGGTACCGACATTACCTTAGTGGGTCGCGACCCATCTTTCGAACCTGTGGTTACTTTTTCCATTAACGAATCTGATGGGGTTACAGCCGTGTCTGAAAGTCTAAAAAATGATACTTATTCCTCCTTTGAAATTTTAAGTAACATCGAAGTGATCCCTAATTTCGTCGACCTTGAGCGATTTAAAAAGCAACCTAAAGAGCATTTTAAATTAGCCATTTGTCCACATGGAGAAAAGTTATTGATTCATACGTCCAATTTCCGAAAAGTAAAGCGGATTGAAGATATCATTCAAGTTTTTGCCAAAGTCCAAAAACAAATTCCTTCAAAGCTTTTGTTAGTGGGTGATGGTCCAGAAAGAACAGCTATAGAGGTACTATGTAGAGAATTGGGGGTTCAAGTAGATGTTCGTTTTCTAGGTAAATTAGATGCGATTGAGGAGGCTTTATCATTGGCGGATTTGTTTTTACTTACTTCCGAAAAGGAAAGTTTTGGTTTATCTGCATTAGAAGCGATGGCCTGTGAAGTACCTGTCGTATCCTCGAATGCCGGTGGCATCACGGAAGTAAACATTCATGGAGAAACAGGATTTGTTAGTGATATCGGAGATGTGGACGATATGGCAAAAAATGCAATCGCGATCTTGTCAGACCCCGTTTTACATGCGACCATGAAAAAAAATGCATTAGAACGTGCCAAATTATTTGACATCAAAAAGATTCTACCTTTATACGAGAAGTATTACGAAAAAATCGTGGGTCAAAGTTGGCGCTTCCCCAACCCCAGTCTTTTAGAAAACGATACGGAAATCGAGGACTAATCCATCACTCGAACGCTTTGAAGATCTGTTGTTTGTTCCAATAAGTCCTGCATAGTTTGTTGGAGAACTGGATGTAAAAAATTCGGAGCAATCTCGGCCATGGGAATTAAAACAAAGCGTCTATTGGCAATTTGAGGATGCGGGATATCTAGATTTTCACTACTGATAATTTGATTTTCAACAAAAAGGATGTCAAGGTCTAGTATTCGAGGACCCCAGATGACATCGCGCCGACGGCCAAAAAACAATTCAATATCTAATAATTCAGACATGATTTTTTCAGGATTTAAATCGGTTTCTAATGAAATTACTTGGTTTAAAAAATCTGGCTGATCTGTTTTTCCCCAAGCAGCTGTTTGATAAATTTTAGAAAATGCAGTAATGCGACCTATTTTTTTTTCAATTTCAAGGTATGAGTTTTTAAATATTTCAAGGGTATTTC